>NZ_LZRD01000023.1 GCF_001687325.1 Streptomyces sp. PTY087I2
TCGTCAGCCGACTGTTGTGAGCGTCGCCGAGCCGTGGCCGTGTACAACGCGAAACCTCCCCGCACGGTCCTGCTTCCTCACGGGAACCTTCAGAACACGCGTGATGAAACTTGATCAACCTGCCACAGGTAACCGGATCTGTCAGTGACACAGACCCTATCGTGAGCGTCATTCCAAGTCACACCCGCAGTACTGCAAATTGTCGCAGGCGGGGTAACTGGAATGCTTGCAATTTGAACCGGCTGCACATTTCCTGGACTCACCCTCCAAAGAATCTCCTTGCCGCTCGTGACATAGGCATTGCCTAGGTCATCCAGCGTTACACCCATAGGGTTGCCGAGATTCTCGCCAACCTTTATTGATGTCTCCTTCTCCAGGTTAATCTTGAACAGTGAGCCACCTTTAACGTCGGTCACATATGCATTCTCCCTATTTCCATCCAGTGCTACATCGCCGATCTCGTCAGTTTCAATGCGAGCCACTTCGGTGGTATTCGTGCCAGGCTGGCCGTCCAGGGCCACCCTCANCCTTGCCGCTCGTGACATAGGCATTGCCTAGGTCATCCAGCGTTACACCCATAGGGTTGCCGAGATTCTCGCCAACCTTTATTGATGTCTCCTTCTCCAGGTTAATCTTGAACAGTGAGCCACCTTTAACGTCGGTCACATATGCATTCTCCCTATTTCCATCCAGTGCTACATCGCCGATCTCGTCAGTTTCAATGCGAGCCACTTCGGTGGTATTCGTGCCAGGCTGGCCGTCCAGGGCCACCCTCAACAGAGCGCCGTTCGCAGTGACGTATCCGAAACGCCTGGCCGTGTCCAACGTGACGCCTATGGCACCCGGTATGCTAGCGACGAGCTTTTTTTGCGTGCTGTCCACAGTGTCGTGCAGGCCGGCCACTTTCCATAGCGCGTCAGGTGTAGTGATGTAGGCGCAATCCGCCTCGTCGTCTAGCGCCACATGTGCGACACGGTCGGGTAGGGTTGCAAATACCTCCAAGCTTCCATCGCCCTCGCTTTTCACCCTCCATACCTTCTGGTTATAGTAGTCGGCGGCATAGATATTCCCCATTGAATCGATTGCCACGCCAAAAGAATCACCGATTCCTTGGGCGACCAATGTCGGCGATTGCGTCATGTTCGACCTCCAAAAGAAGATTCAGGAATGCCACACTAAGATTAGTCTCGGAGCGACCAGACCACTCCGACGCCTTGGGGAACAGCCTGGAGCCATCGGCAAAGGTGCACTTGAGGTGTAGGAATCTGCCGGTCTTTTGATCACTATTAGGTCATCGACCCCGGGCGCCCCCTCGGCTCTGGGGAGATGCAGGCCTTCCTCGTGGCCTCCCAGCCAGCTTTCGTAGACCGACCCAGGAGTTGTCAGACCAACCGAAAGGGTGACCTGCATACGCACCGCTACCGGCCCAGATCCACCAGGTTCGAGCACTACCTCACACCGGTCGAGTTCGAACAGCAATTGATCACGTCACGTACGCTGTCAATCGTCGCATGAAACTCGGTGTCCACTCCCGGGGATCAACCTCAGCCGTTCCTTGCGGACGATCAGCCGCATTCCCTTCGGCCAGCCCTTGAGGCAGTCCCCGGCGAGTTCGGCGACCCAGGCTCTGTCCCGGTTCTCGCCGCCGGGCTCGACCGCCGGTGCCCAGGCCGGGGGCCGAGACCTTGAGGACGGCCTGGTGAATCTGCTCGGTGATGGTCATGCCGATCGAGTACGACAGCCACCTTCCACGCTGGGCGAGCCAGGCGACGAACTCGTGGGTGCCGCCGCCGGAGTCGGTGCGGATCAGCGTCCGGCGTCCCCGTCAGGGCCGTTTCGGCAGCTGGGCCAGCGTCAGTGTGGTGGCCTCGATGTGGTCGGCGGCGTGTTCGGGGGATCTGCACGGGCCCCTCGCCGGTCGGCCCGGGCCGGGGCCGGGCCATCTCCGAGCATCACCTGATCATCGGCAGGCACGGGATCCGCTCGCGGTCACCTTCACTGGGCACAACCGCAACTACGTCACCGAGTTCATGCTGCTGGATGCCACCCCGCCTGTCCGGGGACGGTTCGGCCACTCGCAGCGCAAGCTGGACTCCCTGCCGAGGGGCGGAGGGTAGGGGGAGACGTATGAGTTTGCCAGGTGCTGTCTCCGCTGTTGGCTTTGTGCCCGAGTGTTTGGAGTGTTGAATTATGAGTTCCCCTATGTCTTCGTTCTTTACGCAGGCTGGCAATTTTGATAGTGCAGTGTCGGGTGGGGTTGATCCCCGGACGGGGCTGTTCGGGGTTGAAGTCACTCTGGGCAGTTTGGTGGGAAATAATAATCTTGGCCCGTCACTTCCGCTGAGCCTGAGTTATTCGCCGCTCAATAGTGTGGATGCAGGTTTCGGGCAGGGTTTCCAGCTAGCGTTGACGACTTACGATACCGATAATCGGCTGTTGGCCCTGTCGACTGGCGAACAGTACAAAGTCTTGGAGACCGATACGGATGTGCATTTGCAGCAGAAGGGCCTAGATACGGTCCGATTTACGAAGGATGATGATTCCTATCGAATCGTCCACAAATCTGGTGACGTCGAGATTCTGACTGGGCCGGACAATGCGTACAGTCACAAAGTTCCGACCGCTTGGGTGACGCCCTCGGGTCACCGCTTGACATTCGACTGGAATTGGGACGCCGCGCAGCCCCGCATTTATCAGGTTCATGATGAGAGTGGCCAAGTGCTGCTAAATGTAGAATACTTCGGTATCTCCAAGACCGTTCTGCACGTTCTACCTGATCTTTCTGAAGCTTATGACGTAGAGCTTATCTTTAAGAACGAACTACTGAATAATGTGCGCCTGCTCGTGCCCGACGCGGACCCACTGGTATGGACTTTCTCCTATGACGACATGGGTGAATGGGGTGAGTGGATTACCGGGGTTCTTATGCCGGGCGGAATGTCGGAGACAGTCAACTACAACAGGGATGGGCACGAGTTCCCTGATAGCAGCTCACTTCCTAAGCTGCCTTATGTAGGGCTGTATACGCTCGTGCCTGGTGGTGATCAGCCCGCGATTGAGGCGTCCTACATGTTCAGTAGCACCAACTTCGTCGGAGGCGCGTACCCTGGCGCGACTTTCGACTCTGATAATGATACTCTTTATGGTTTCGAGACGGGATATACGTACTATTCTGTTGAGTCTCGGACTTGTGGGGGTAAGACTCAGAAAGTTACTCGCACATATAACAGCTACCATCTGCTGACGGACGAGATGACAGAGCTGGAGGGATATTCCGGCCTTGTCCATACCGACTATTATGCGACCGTTGGTCAGTCGTTTGAACAGCAGCCTCCGCAGTTCCAGCTCCCGAAGATGCGGACGGTCACTTGGACCGATGCGCAGAAGAATGCGCGGAGCGAGGTCACAGTGACCAATTTTGACGAGCAGGGTAATCCGCAGAGTCGGATTGATCCGGATGGGGCGCGGACGGACTGGACGTTCTATCCGGTGGATGGCGACGGTGAGGACTGCCCTCCTGATCCCAATGGGTTCGCCCGTTGGCTTAAGGACGTTGTCCGGACGCCTCCGGCCACCGAATTTGATGCGCCTGTCAGGAAGACTTCTTACCGCTACAAGGCATATGCCACCCCGGATCCGCAGGTTACGTCTGTGGTGGTGCAGTCGGAGGAGACGGAGTACGCCGATGGCCAGGCGCTGAGTCGGAAGTCTTGCGGATATGTCCTATCGGGTGCAGAGTTCGGCCGTATCAACAAGCTGACGGAGACTGAGTACCCGGACGGGGAGGGTGGAGATTCATATTCCTCGACCCACGCCTTCAGCTTCTCGGTGGACGGGGAAATGATTTCACAGTCCCATACTCTGGTGACTTATGATCAGCTCACGGTGACACGGTCGCAGAAGCGCTCGAGGTTTACCGGGCGCCTGCGGTCGGCTGTTGACGAGCAGGGCGTCACAACGGCCCTGACCTATGATGCTCTTGGGCGGGTACTGTCCCGAACCTCGAATCCGGACACCCAGTATGAAGCGACAGAGAACCACGCCTACACCGTGGGCGGCAGTGCACCGTTCCAGATGACGTCCACGGACCCATTGCGCAATCAGGTCCGTGAGAGTTTCGACGGCGCGGGCCGGCCGATTCTGCGCGAGTACAAGAACACTGGCGGCGACTGGCACACCGTCAAGCAGGTGAGCTATGACGAGCAGGGCCGCACGGCATCGATGACGGTGTCCGACTACCTCCCTGACGGCAGCAGGATCGGGCAGACCCAGACGTTTTCCTATGACAACTGGGGCCAGCAGGAAAAGAGCACGTCCAGTGATGGGGCGGGCCAGTCCACCCAGACCGATCCCGTCAGCCTGACGACGGCGAGCCAGCAGCTCGGCAACGGTACCCCGGTCACCGGCAAGACGGTAGCGACCTGCAACGTGCGAGGCGAACCGGTGAAGGTGGAGCGGTTCGACCTCCAGGGTGCCTCGGCCGGCAGCCGCCTGTTCGAACGCGATGGCTGGGGCAGGGTGCGACGTGAGACTGACGAGGCCGGGAACACCACGCGCTACGACTACGACGTACGAGACCGGCTCACCCGGACCACCCTGATGGACGGCACGGTGACCATCCAGGGATACGAGCCGTTCTCCTCCGGCGCGTTGGCTGTGAACCTCACCGTGAACGGAGCCTCTTACGGCACGCAGTCCTTCGACGGCATGGGCCGGCGGACTGCCACCACCTCCGGCGGCCGCACCTGGTCCTACCGATACGACAAGGCCAGCGATCCCATCCCTTACAAAGCAGTCATGCCCGATCTGCAGGAAGTCAATTACCAGTTCATCCCAGAGCTGGGCAACACCATCTCGCAGATCCAGACCGGCTCTATCACCCAGACGATCACCCCTAATCCGGTTACCGGCTTCCTAACCCAGGCCCAGGAAGGTGACGTCACCATCACGCGCGAGTACACCCCCTCCGGCCTGCCGGACTCCGAGACCACCAGCTACTCCGGCTCACCAGATGCCACTGCGAGCTGGGGCTTCACTCTTGGCGGTCTCGAGCACACCCATACGGCAGTGGACGGCACAGTCCGGAAGACTGAACGGGATGCCTATGCCCGCGTCAGCGCCGTCACGGACCCGGACATGGAAGCATCGCTGGGCTACGACTCCGCTGGCCGCCTCAGCACATGGACGGCCAAGGATCCCCATACCGGATACGCCCTCACCACCACCGTCACCCCGGACGACTTCGGCCGCGAGAAGAAGCGCACCGTCACGGACAGCCGGGGAAACACCTGGACCCTCGCCCAGGAATGGCAGAACAACGACCTCATCACCCGCAAAACGTTCAGCTACGGCACACAAGTACTCCGTGACGAAACCTTCACCTACACCAACCGCAACCAACTCCACACCTACACCTGCACCCGCACCGGAAGCGGACCAGTAGACGATCACAACAACCAGATCACCCAGCAGACCTTCACCTACGACGCCTACGGCAACGTCACCCAGTGCCAGTCCCAGTTCATGGACGGCGGCTCCGACACAGCAACGTACAACTACGACAACGCATCCGACCCCTGTCAGCTGACCAGCATCACCCACACCGGCGGCGCCTATCCCTCCCAGATCATCCTGGCCTACGACGCGGCCGGCCGACTGACCACCGACGAGGACGGTCGCACCCTCACCTACGACTCCCTCGGACGCCTGAAATCAGCAGGCCCGGCCAACACCTACGGATACGACCCGCTCAGCCGGCTCTTCACCCAGCAGACAACCGAACACACCAACGTCCTGCACTACCGCGGCGAGACCCTCTCCACCCTGGTCGAAGACGGCCAGCCCACCCGGCTCCTTCAGCTGACCAACGCATGCGTCGCTCAGAACCGCAACGGCCAGACTCAACTCCTGTCCGCAGAAGGCAACCAAACCCCCCTCTCCACAACGCAAGACACCGGCGACCCAGAACTCCCCACCTACACGCCCTACGGCCAGCGCCCTCCGCAACCGCAGACCAGCATCCTCGGCTACACCGGCCAGCGCACCGACCCCGAAACCGGCTGCTACCACCTCGGCAACGGCACCCGCACCTACAACCCCGCCCTCCTGCGCTTCCACACCCCCGACACCCTCAGCCCCTTCGGCGCCGGAGGCATCAACCCCTACTCCTACTGCCTCGGCGACCCCGTCAACCGCACCGACCCCACCGGCCACCTCAGCTGGAAAGCCTTGCTCGGCATCGGCCTCGGCATCGCCGGCCTCGCCCTCACCGCAGTCACCGGCGGTATTGCCATCGGCGTCGCCGGCGGGATCGGCGCAGCACTCGCCGACACCTCCGCCGTCGTCGTCGGCGCCCTCGGCGTCGTCTCCGACGTCACCTCCATCGCCAGCGGAGCCGCCGAAGAAGCCTCCCCCAAAGCCTCCAGCATCCTCGGATGGATCTCCCTCGGCACCGGAATCGTAGGGCTAGGCGCCGGAGTAGCCACGGCTCGCGCAGCCAAAGCAGCTTCAGAACTCACCGAAGGAGCCGACCGCGGACTCGCGCTACAGAAAGGCGAGCTACCGAAAGACGGGGGACTCGGGCTACAGAAAGTAGGCGGACACTATATGACACTAGTGAAGAACGGTACAGAATTTGACGTACCCGTGCCGGCCGGCGAGACACTAAAACTGGCCCAGACCAACCCTGAAGCCGTTGGCCGGCCAGTAGTTCTGCCAGGACGGTTCCCACGTACCTTCCAATCCGTGACCAACGCCGAAGGCGCAAGGGTATGGGTCAGCCAAGATCCAGTCCATGCTTCTTTGGTCAGGGAAGTCACCGCGGATGCGTTGAGTCGCGGCAAGCAGGTTCACATCCTCAGCGCGACGCACGGCGCCGAGCTGGGAGTCAGAACCAAGAAGTGCGAGGAGGTTAGATTCTTTAGGGAAGACGTCAACACAAAACTTTCTCTCCGGACCAAAAAGAGTCGGAAGTTGGATGCGTTTCCGAGGAAGTCGCAGAGCAGAGTGGTCATCTACTACACACCAGAGATGTCACCCCAGGAGATCGGGAGAGTCCTGCGACAGGACTCCAGTAACGAAATCATCGCGGCATTCTGCTTCAGCCGTAACGACAGCGTGGTCCGCGAATACCTGCAACTGGGCCCCACATACTCATACTCGCCCTTCTACTACAAATTCTACTAAGCGATTTGAGACTGTGAACCACTCGGGGTGAGGGCCAATGTCGCCTTTATCAGACCGTTCTCACCCTCCGGCTGATGACGAAGAGTAGATAGGATATCGCGACCTGACAGGGCTCCTGGCCGTTCGGCTCGTGCTCTCGCTCAGCAACATCCCCACACAGGAGCCCTGTTGGCCCCGAAAACAATGAGCTTTTTCGAGGTCGCCACCGATCGGTGATGGTCCGTGACGCAACAAGCGAGGCCCCCGGGCTGTTGATCGAGATGTCTGACGTCTCAATCACGTTGCTCTGGGGGCCTCGTTGGTCAACCATCCTGCCGCACTCGACCTGCCGCATGCACTCGTGGAGTGGGTCACCATGCTGATCGTCACCCGTGAGGGCGAGCGGCGGTGCAACTTACTCCCACCGACTGGACGCACAACCGAGTCCTGGCCGCGGCACGAGCACCCGTCGAACGCGGCGTCGCCCGCCTGAAGTCGTGGCGGATCTACCGCAGATCCCGCTGCAGCCCCAACCCCATGACGTCAATCGCCAAGGCGGTCCTCACACTGGAGCGTCAACGCTGAAGAGGCGTGTCAGACCCGTCAAGCCCGGGGAAGCCCGCCAACCTCTCTTGGTTGGCGGGCTTCCCCATGGTCAGGTGCGCTCTTCCTCACGGGCCCGTCCTATGCCAGCACGTCGATCCGTCCCCGGCAGGCGGCGCGCATGACCTGCAAGTCGTCTATGGCGAGTTGATGCAAAGCTTGGTCATGGCTCGGTGCATCGACTGCCAGCAGTACGCATCGTTCCAGCTTCTTGATCGCTGCGGTCGGCAGCACGAAAGAGCCGACCAAGTGGAAGCCGGTGTCGACGCGGGTGAGGAGCGTCGCTTCCAGGGCGTCCCACGTACGTCGTGACGCCGCCTGCTTGTCCTGACGGTCGTCATCCGATGAATGGCGGAGTTCTTCCAAAGACCTGATCATGTCTTGCGTCCGCAGGTGCAGGGCCGTGCTGATTTTGCGGACACGGGCGAAGACTTTCAGCGTGGCGGCGGCACCTGCCGCACCCAGGGTGAGCGTCGCTCCCAGGAGCACCGGGCGGAACTTTGGGTCATCCTGGGTGTGCTCCATGAACCAGAGCACGCCGATCAGGCCGCACCAGATGGTGAAGACACGCACCGGCGCTGCCCTTGCCAGCCGTCCGCGAAGTCGTTCGAGCGCGAAGTTGTTCGGCTCGACGCCGGTTCCGTAGACGAACTGGAGGCCCCATACCAGGAGGAGCAGCGTGGCGGCCCATCCTCGGTCAGACGGCGCCGTGATCAGCGCCAGCCAGGCAAACAGCATCACGAGAACGACGTAATAGATCAGCGGCGCGGCTGTGAACCGGCGCTGGCTTCGCTCGGGCAGGTTGTCGTACCAGGGCCTGAGGAGCCAGAGCGTGGGAAGTGTGAGCAACACACCGACCGGGAGCTGGACCATGAGCCAGACCCGAGAACCAGTGGCCACGCCCACGAACATCAGCACAGGGACGAGCAATCCGAGGATGGTAGCGATTCCGAACTGCTGATTCTCGGACACAGCCCGGACTCTCGTGGGTATCTCCAGCGAACGCAGGCGTTCCTTGATCTTGAACACGGGGCGGTGCCTTCCAGGGGTGTGTGCCGTCGGCGAGACCAATGGCACACCAACCTACGGTTCGGTACCGACAGTGACCCGCCACCCCCGGAACTGTCTACGCGGACGCCATCTCAGGTCCCACAGCGCCACCTCGACGCCGCCGCTCCGCCAGGTAACAGTCCGCCAGGCCCGCTCGAGGCGTGTGCGGGCTCGTCGCCGTCGAAGGTCAGCCAGTCGCCCGGCCGCAGCACCAAGCCCCCGCCCGCGCTCACCGGCCCGCCTCCGGCGAGACCAGGGAGCCGGCGTGCAGGGGCACCGACACGTCCACTGTCAGTTCGTGCGACTACAGCAGGTGGAACAGCACCGGCAGCACGGCCAGCGGCTCACCCGTCGTCGCGGCGGGCGAAGTAGTCCGGCGCGTGCGAAAGTGCCCGGCCGTTCGCCGCCGACCAGAACTAAGGTTGATCCCCGGGAGTGGACACCGAGTTTCATGCGACGAGTGACAGCGTACGTGACGTGATCAATTGCTGTTCGAACTCGACCGGTGTGAGGTAGCCGAGGGCGGAATGCCGACGGCGCCGGTTGTAGTACGACAGCCAGCGGAACAGCTCCAGCCGAGTCTGAGTCTTCGAAGTCCAGCGCCTGCCGTGGAGCAATTCGCGCTTGAGGCCCTGGAAGAACGACTCGGCGAGGGCATTGTCGTAGCTCGAGCCGACCCGGCCCATGCTGCGCCGGATGCCGTGGCGGCGGCATACCTCGGCGAAAGCGGCCGCGCTGTATTGACCGGATTCAACTGATCGTCGCAACACCTTGATCGGGAGGTGGAGCGATGGGCTCTGTGGAGCGGCACAAGCAGGTTCGTGCGTATTGGGGGTTGATGCCGTCGCCGGGCAGGCCGTCGGTGGCCTGGCGTGAGGACAGGGTCAGGTTCTGGAGGGCGGTTGCTCGGGGTGCCAAGACCGAGGATGCGTGCACTGCTGCCGGGGTGTCCGGGCCGGTGGGATTCCGCTGGTTCCGGCACGCTGGCGGCGTGAATCCGTGTCTTCCTGATGAGGTGTCCGGGCGCACCTGTCGTTTCCCGAACGGGAGGACATCGCCGTCTGGCATGCCCGGGGCGCCGGAGTCCGGGAGATCGCCCGCAGGCTCGGACGGGCGCCGTCGACGGTCTCCCGTGAGTTGCGGCGCAATGCCTCTACCCGGACCTACAAGCTGGACTACCGAGCCTCGACCGCGCAGTGGCACGCTGAACGCCGGGCCCGGCGCCCGAAGACGGCCAAGCTCGTGGACAATCCGAGGCTGCGAGCCTATGTCCAGGCCCGGCTGTCGGGGGACGTCACCGACGCCGGAGGCAACCGTGTGGGCCCGGAGGGCCCGGCCTGGAAGGGGCGCAACAAGCCGCACCGCGGCGACTGTCGACGTACTCCTGTGAGTGCTCCACCAAGTACGGAGATATCTGCACCAGTGAGAGGTCGGGGCAGTCGACGTCAGCTCGTAGGCATGGCGGTGGCAGGGAGGTGAACCTCCAACACGACTGCGGTGCCGGCCACGGTCCTGTCCTCGTTCATGCTGATCCGCTGGCCGGTTTCGACGTGCGCCCAGTGAGAGGGCGTGAGGGGAACGAGGCGGACAGTGGCCCGGCCGCCGGGCTCCAGAACGGGCATGTCCTCGACCCAGAGCCCGGCAATGCTCACCGAAGCACCCCCGGTGGGTGAGAGGTTCCCGATGTCCCACATGGGCCGCAGAACACCGTGACCGGAGATTGGTGTCGTGCGTCGTGCTTCCGTGGCTGGACGGAGCGTCAGGTCCGCCCGGATCATTCCGTTTCGGATCTCGGAGCACCGCCAGTGGCACCAAGCTGCGCTCCGTTCAAGGCGGAGTTGCTCTGCCGCCTCGGCAGGCTGCTCCCAGAACGTCAACGGCAGGGGATGTCCGTCTCCGAGCTCCTCCAGCAGGCTCAGCGCGATCTGCCATTCGTCGTGGGCAAGGTAGTCCCAGATGTCTTGCACCGTGATGTCGTTGTCGGTAGCGGTCTCTTCCGGGACGAGGAGGAAAGCCGATTCGAGCAGTTCGGTGACATCCATGTGGTCATTGTTGACCATGTTGTCAGGCTGCGTCGCTCTGCTCTCGTTCGATGGCGGCGAGGCGGTTCTTGAGCCGGTGACTGGGACCGTTGACGGAGATGACTCCGCAGTGGTGGAGGAGGCGGTCGAGGATGGCGGTGGCGAGGACTTCGTCGCCGAACACCTGTCCCCATTCGCTGAAGGTCTTGTTCGAGGTCAGGATGATCGAACCCTTTTCGTAGCGCTTGGAGATGACCTGGAAGACCAGGTTCGCCTCCGCGCGGGCGAGGGGCTGGTAGCCGATCTCGTCCAGAACGAGGACGGCCGGCCGCAGGTAGCTGCCGAGTTTGCTCGTCAGGCGCCCGGCAGATTCGGCGGCGGTGAGGTTGCGGGCCATGTCGTCGAGGCTGGTGAAGTAGATCGAGTAGCCGGCCCGGCAGGCCGCGAGGGCGACGGCGATGTACTCGTCGTGCTCCATCTGCTGCTTCCTCCATAGACGTGAGCGGCTCCGAGCGAGTCGCTGAGGGGGTGCCGCTATGTGCGGCGCCGGCACGGAAGGAGCACCGGGCCGGAGATCAGGTGTGGTCAGGCGACGTTCGAGGCGCAGGCGTTGCCGCACGACGCCCCGCAGCCGCCATCGGTAGCAAGGACAGGTTCGACAGCTCCGCCGGACTCGATCACGCTGACGTCGAGGTCTACATGCCGCCGCAGCGGGACACGCACTGGGAGATCACCTTCGACATCCTGGAGCAGCTCCGCACCACGTACGAACGCCGGCAGCTGAAGACCGATGTACGTATCGACCTCCCCGGTCACCTCAACGGCTTCGCCTCCGACGTCGTCGCCCTCTCGCCCGACGCCATCAAGGGCGAGGACGGCCGCTGGCGCTACCAGGACATCGAATTCGTCGCCGAGGTGATCTCGAAGGCCACCGCCGCGAACGACTACGGCGTCAAGAAGGCCGTCTACGCCACCGCCGGTGTCCCCGTCTACCTCATCGTCGACCCGTACACCGGGACCTGGCACCTGCACACGCTCCCGAAGGAGGACGAGTACCGCAGCGTGCTGAGCCTCGACTTCGGCACCCCGGTCGACCTGACCTCGACCGTCGTCGGCCTCACCCTCGCCACCGACGCCTTCCCCCGCGACTGACCCCGCGCCCGGCAAGCATGCGAAAGGCGCCCTCCCCCGCTCCGGGGAAGGGCGCCTTTCGCGTGGTTCACGCCGCCGTCGCCAGCTGCTCGCGCGGGACGAAGCGGACGTGCGGGCGGCCCGGGCGGAGGTCGACCTTCAGGCGGAGGCCGCCGACGCGGACGAGGGCGAAGCCCACGGCCAGGGCGGCGATCACCGAGATCGCGCCGCCGGACGCGAAGCCGATGCGGGCGCCGTACGTGTCGCTGATCCAGCCGACGATCGGGGCCCCCACCGGCGTACCCCCGGCGAAGACCATCATGTACAGGCTCATCACCCGGCCCCGCATCTCGGGGTCGGCGGCCATCTGGACGCTCGTGTTGGCCGTGATGTTCGTCGTGAGGCCCAGCATGCCGATCGGGACCAGGAGGATCGAGAACAGCCAGACGTACGGGGAGACCGAGGCCGCGATCTCCAGCAGGCCGAACGCCGTGCCCGCCGCCACCAGCATCCGCAGCCGCGAGGAGCGGCGGCGGGCCGACAGCAGTGCGCCGGCCAGTGAACCGGCCGCCATCAGGATGTTGAAGAACGAGTACATGCCCGCGCCGCCGTCGAAGACCCCGTCCGCGAAGGCGGTCAGCCAGATCGGGAAGTTGAAGCCGAACGTGCCGACGAAGCCGACCAGGACGATCGGCCAGATCAGCTCGGGGCGGCCGCGGACGTACCGCAGGCCCTCGCGGAGCTGGCCCTTGGCGCGGGGCACGGTCACCGAGGCGTGGAGTTCACTCGTCCGCATCATCAGCAGGCCGATGAGCGGGGCCAGGAAGGACAGGCCGTTGAGCAGGAACGCCCAGCCGCTGCCGACCGTGGTGATCAGGACGCCCGCGACGGCGGGGCCGATGAGCCGGGCGGACTGGAAGTTCGCCGAGTTCAGGCTGACCGCGTTGCGCAACTGCGCGGGGCCGACCATCTCGGAGACGAACGACTGGCGGGCCGGGTTGTCGACGACGGTCACCATGCCGAGCAGGAACGCGACCAGGTAGACGTGCCAGACCTCCACGACCCCGGTCAGGGTCAGGACGGCCAGCGCGATACCGCACAGGCCCAGCATGGCCTGGCTGACGAGCAGGATCTGCCGTTTCGGGAGGCGGTCGGCGATGACGCCGCCGTACAGGCCGAAGAGCAGCATCGGAAGGAATTGCAGGGCCGTGGTGATGCCTACGGCGGTGGCCGAACCCGTCAGGCTCAGCACGAGCCAGTCCTGCGTGATGCGGGACATCCAGGTACCGGTGTTGGAGATCACGGCGCCCGTGGCGAACAGGCGGTAGTTGCGGATCTTCAGCGACGAGAAGGTCCCGCCGGTCGTGCTCTCGTGGGTGGAAGTCGGTGCGGGGGCGGAGTCTGCTCCGGGTCCCGTACTCAAAAGGGTTCATCTCCTCGTACGTCTGCGGCGTGCGGTCCGACGAGGACGTGACGACGGGCGCTCCGGCGGTGATCCGGTCCGGTCCGGCCGTATACAGGGATACGGCCCGGCGGGTGGATCACCGTCGGCGCGCCCGTGGGGTCACAGGTGGGCGAGCTTCTCCAACACGGGCGCGGCGGCCCGAAGCGTCTCCCACTCGTCCTCGTCCAGGCCCTCGGCGAGGTGGGCCAGCCAGGCGTTCCGCTTGGTGCGGCTCTCCGCGAGCATGGCCTCGGCCTGCTCGGTCTGGCTGACCCTCTTCTGCCGACGGTCATCGGGGTGCGGTTCCAGCCTGACCAGCCCCTTCGCCTCCAGCAGCGCGACGATGCGGGTCATCGACGGCGGCTGCACGTGCTCCTTGCGGGCCAGCTCGCCGGGGGTGGCCGAGCCGCAGCGGGCCAGGGTGCCGAGCACCGACATCTCGGTGGGGCTCAGCGACTCGTCGACACGCTGGTGCTTCAGGCGACGGCCCAGCAGCATCACGGCGGAGCGGAGGGAGCTCACGGCGGCGGCACTGTCGCCGTCGTGGATCAGGTCAGGCATGTTTGTTAGCGTAACTCATTACCCAATCTAAATACCACCCGGTTTACACCTCCCGTAAATTCCGATCACCCGAACGAGTGAGTTGGAAGCGGAAAGTGACGCAAAGAGCGCTCCGGGGCGGCGACCCTGCTGGACATGGGATCGACAGTACTCAGCCTGCGGATAGACGGTGAGCTGCTCGACCGGCTCCGGCAGCACGCCGCGAAACGCGGAATGAGCGTCCAGGACTACGTGGTCCGGACGCTCATCCGCGACGACTTCGACGAACGCTTCAAGGTGGCCGTCGAGGAGACGGAGAAGTTCTACGGAGAGACGGAGAAGCTCTGCGGACCGACAGGCCCTACGGTGACCAGGGACCCGATCACGTGAGGCCGAGCGCCGGCATCGCGTAGTAGAAGACGAAGACCGCCGACACCACGTACATCGCGATCGGCACCTCACGGCCCCGGCCCGCCGCCAGCCGCAGCACCGAGAAGGCGACGAAGCCGATGCCGATGCCGTTGGTGATCGAGTACGTGAACGGCATCATCACCATCGCGAGGAACGCGGGGACGGCGAGCGTGTAGTCGCTCCAGTCGATGTCCCGCACCGAACCCGCGATGATCAGGAAGCCGACCGCCAGCAGGGCGGGAGTGGCCGCCTGCGACGGGACCATGGTCGCCAGCGGTGTGAGGAACAGCGCCACCGAGAAGAGCAGACCGGTCACCACGCTCGCCAGTCCGGTGCGGGCGCCCTCGCCGACGCCCGCGGTGGACTCCACGAAGCACGTGGTGGCGGAGGCCGAGGTCGCCCCGCCCGAGGCGACCGCGATGCCGTCCACGAACAGCACCTTGTTGATGCCGGGGAAGTTGCCCTTCTCGTCCATCAGCTTCGCCTCGTCGCCGACGCCCAGAATGGTGCCCATCGCGTCGAAGAAGCAGGAAAGCAGCACGGTGAAGACGAACAGCACGCCCGTCAGATAGCCGACCTTCTCGAAACCGCCGAACAGACTGACCTCGCCGAGCAGCCCGAAGTCCGGCGCGGAGACCGGATTGCCCGGCCACGACGGCGTCGTCAGACCCCACGCCCCCTCGGGCAGCCCCGCCACCGCGTCGATGACCACGGCGACGCCCGTCATGGCGACGATCGAGATCAGGATCGCGCCGGGCACCTTGCGCACGATCAGCGCGAGGGTGAGCAGCGCGCCGAGGACGAAGACGAGAACCGGCCAGCCGTTGAGGTGGCCGTCGCCGCCGAGCTGGAGCGGCACGGTGGTGTGCGCGGCGTCCGGGATGCGCGAGACGAAACCGGAGTCGACGAGGCCGATCAGCAGGATGAACAGGCCGATTCCGATCGCGATGCCCTTGCGGAGCGACCTCGGCACGGCGTTCATCACGCGTTCCCGCAGCCCGGTGGCGACCAGCAGCATGACCACGACACCCGCGAGGACCACCATGCCCATCGCGTCCGGCCAGCTCATCCGGGGGGCGAGCTGGAGGGCGACCACGGTGTTGACGCCGAGGCCGGCGGCGAGCGCGATCGGCACATTGCCGATGACGCCCATGAGCAGCGTGGAGAAGGCGGCGGAGAGCACGGTGGCGGTGACCAGCTGACCGTTGTCGAGCTGGTGGCCGTACATGTCCTTCGCGCTGCCCAGGATGATCGGGTTGAGCACGATGATGTACGCCATCGCGAAGAACGTGGCGAACCCGCCGCGGAACTCACGGGCGACGGTCGACCCCCGCTCGGAGATCCTGAAGAACCGGTCCAGGCTGCCCTGGGGCTGCGGAGCCGCGGGGGGCGGGGAGTCGACCTGAGCGGTGGCCGAGGGGGGCATGGGTGACCTCAGTCGTACGTAGGGGAGGCGGAGCAAAGGACGAGAGGTGATCGAATTTGGATGTTCCGACGAACAATTCGAGCCAGCCCAAAGCAGATTCAGTATGAATACATCAAGCGAAGATCGCTATCTCCGCGCGTAGACCCTTGGGCGGACCGGCCCGCCACCCGCCGATCGGGTGGTCCGCGGGGTGCCCCATACACTGAACGCATGGAGAAGTGGACACCGAAGCACGAGGCGCCCGAACCCCTGGAGGGCCCCGTCGTCGCCACCGTCGTCGGCGGCACGATCCTCTGGTTCGTCCTCTTCCTCGCCCAGCTCCCCTTCTACGGCTGGTTCGCGGACCGCGGCCACACCTGGTGGGTGTGGACCCCGCTGGCCGGAGCCGGACTCGGCCTGATCGGGATCTGGTACGTGCGCGGCCGCGACGCCGCCATCAAGCGCCACGCGGCCCGGGCCGAGGCCAAGGACGCGGCCGGGGCGGAGGCGTCGGACGAAACGCTGGGGGGCCGCTGAGCCGTCGGCCCGACCGGACCGGCAGGACCGGCAGGACCGGCAGGACCGGATCGGCGGGACGGGACCGGCAGGGCCGGATCGGATCGGCGGGACGGGACCGGCAGGGCCGGATCGGATCGGCGGGACGGGACCGGATCGGCGAGACCAGTCCGGATCGGATCGGTCCGGATCGGATCGCCCGACCCCGCTTCCGTTTCCGTTTCCGTACAACCACAGGACCGACTTCGTCCTCCCCTGGTCGGATCTTCGACCCCCCGGCGGGAGTTTCCCCGCGGGCGCCCGTAACGTCGGACCCATGACGCAGCGGGCACTCGATTCCTCCGGGGAGCAGACCCCCGGCCCCTCCCGGCCGGCCATGATCGACGCGGGGGCGGAACTCGACCCCGTGCACCCCATGGAGCCACCACCGCCGCCCCACCGGCCGGGCGGTCTGACCACCGCCGAGGTCGCCGAACGGGTCGCGCGCGGCGAGGTCAACGACGTACCCGTGCGTTCCTCGCGCTCGGTCACCGAGATCGTCCGGGCCAACGTCCTCACCCGGTTCAACCTGATCATCGGCGTGCTCTGGGTGATCATGCTGTTCGTCGCGCCGATCCAGGACAGCCTCTTCGGCTTCGTGATCGTCGCCAACACCGGCATCGGCATCATCCAGGAGTGGCGGGCCAAGAAGACCCTGGACAGCCTCGCGGTGATCGGCGAGGCGAAGCCGACCGTGCGGCGCGACGGGGTCGCCGCCGAGATCTCCACCCACGAGATCGTCCTCGGGGACGTCATCGAACTGGGCCCCGGGGACAAGGTGGTCGTGGACGGCACGGTCGCCGAGGCCGACAGCCTGGAGATCGACGAGTCGCTGCTGACCGGGGAGGCCGACCCGGTGATCAAGCGGGCGGGCGACCCGGTGATGTCGGGCAGCTTCGTCGTCGCGGGCGGCGGGGCGTTCACCGCGACGAAGGTGGGGCGCGAGGCGTACGCGGCCCAGCTCGCCGAGGAGGCGTCGCGCTTCACGCTCGTCCACTCGGAGCTGCGCAGCGGCATCAGCACGATCCTGAAGTACGTCACGTGGATGATGGTGCCGACGGCGATCGGGCTGATCATCAGCCAGCTCGTCGTGAAGGACAACAACTTCAAGGACTCCGTCGCCCGGACCGTCGGCGGCATCGTCCCGATGATCCCCGAGGGCCTGGTGCTCCTCACCTCCGTCGCCTTCGCCATCGGTGTCGTACGCCTGGGCCGCAAGCAGTGCCTGGTGCAGGAGCTGCCGGCCATCGAGGGCCTGGCCCGGGTCGACGTGGTCTGCCTGGACAAGACGGGCACGCTGACCGAGGGCGGCATGGACGTCACGGAGGTCCGGCCGCTGAACGGGAGCGACGAGGCGTACGTCCAGGAGGTGCTGCGGACGTTCGGCGCCTCGGACCCCCGGCCCAACGCCAGTCTCCAGGCCATCATCGACGCGTACCCGGCGGACGGGGACGGGAAGGCCGCCTGGACGGTCACCGACGCGATGCCGTTCTCCTCGGCGCGCAAGTACAGCGGCGCGGCGTTCACCGAGGCCGACGGGACGGCCTCGGCCTGGCTGCTCGGCGCACCCGACGTCCTGCTGGCCGAGGGCGACGCGACGCTCACCGAGATCGAGCAGCTGAACAAGCAGGGGCTGCGGGTGCTGCTGCTGGCCCGGGTGCAGGGCGACGACCTGGACGCGCCGGGCGCGGCCGCCGGAGCCGCCCCCACCGCCCTGGTCGTCCTGGAGCAGCGGCTGCGGCCGGACGCGGGCGACACGCTCGCCTACTTCGCCGACCAGAACGTGGCCACCAAGGTCATCTCCGGCGACAACGCGGTCTCGGTCGGCGCGGTCGCCGGAAAGCTGGGCCTGGCGGGCGCGGAGAACACCCTCGACGCCCGCCGGCTGCCCACCGACCCGGACGAGATGGCCACGGCCATGGAGCAGAACGCGGTCTTCGGCCGGGTCACCCCGCAGCAGAAGCGGGACATGGTGGCCGCCCTCCAGTCGCGCGGCCACACGGTCGCGATGACCGGCGACGGCGTGAACGACGTCCTCGCCCTCAAGGACGCGGACATCGGCGTCTCGATGGGCTCGGGCTCGGAGGCCACGCGGGCGGTCGCGCAGATCGTGCTGCTGAACAACAGCTTCGCGACACTGCCCTCGGTGGTGGCCGAGGGCCGCCGGGTGATCGGCAACATCACCCGGGTCGCGACGCTCTTCCTGACCAAGACGGTCTACTCGGTGCTGCTGGCGATCCTGGTGGTCTGCACCCAGGTGGAGTACCCGTTCCTGCCGCGGCACCTGACCCTGCTGGCCACGCTGACCATCGGCGTCCCCGCGTTCTTCCTGGCGCTCGCGCCCAACAAGGAGCGGGCCCAGCCCCACTTCGTACGCCGGGTCATGCGGTACGCGATCCCCTCGGGCATCATCGCGGCGGCGGCCACCTTCGCCACGTACCTGCTGGCACGGCACCACTACACCGGCGAGGGCGCGCTGGACGCCGAGACGAGCGCGGCGACGCTGACGCTGTTCCTGGTCGCGATGTGGGTCCTGGCGATCATCGCCCGCCCGTACACCTGGTGGCGGATCGGCCTGGTGGCGGCGATGGGGCTCGGCTTCCTGATCGTGCTCGTGGTGCCGTGGCTCCAGGACTTCTTCGCGCTGAAGCTGGTCGGCACGACGATGCCGTGGACGGCGGTCGGCATCGCGGTGGCGGCGGCGGTGCTGCTGGAGTTCACCTGGCGCTGGGTGGGGCGGCGCTTCGGGGCGTAACACCCCCTGGGCCGCGGACATACGGAAGCCCCCGGGAGGACGGTGATCCTCCCGGGGGCTTCCGTATGTCCTGCTGTGCGGTCGCGGCTACTTCACGTCGACGAAGTCGCCGGCGGCCGAGACGGCCGGGGTGGTGGACGTACCGGCGAAGCTGTAGCGCCAGTAGCCGTCGACCGAGGCCTTGACGGTGGTCTTCAGGGTGCCGGTGGAGCTGGTCTTGATGGTCTTCACCGTCGTGTAGCTCTTGGCCCCCTTCTTCTTGAACTGGAGCTTCACGGGCTGGTTGGTGTAGCCCTTGTACGTGTTGGTGTCCCAGTTGGCCCGCGTGAGCTTCCCGGTGACGGTGAGGGTCTTGCCCTTCTTCACCGGCTCGGGGGACGCGTTCACGGTCAGCTTGGAGAACCGCTGGACGCGGGTCTTGGCCTGGGCGTCCTTCCAGATGAAGTCGTTCTCGCCGCCGGTGTCCGCGAGCGCTCCGGCCGCGACCTTCCAGGTGCCGGCGAGGGTGCTCGTGTAGAGGTCGTCCGACCGCGGGTCGACCGTGACCGAGACGGTGCAGGTGGAGGTGGTCGGGTCGGCCGAGACCTTGCAGTTGCCGAACTCCTGGGTCGGGCCGAGGAAGCCGTCGACCGCGTCGGCGGGACCGTGCCACAGGTAGGCGAACGCGTCGGCGATGCCGGACGGCGACGAGGCCGTGATCGCGATGGTGAACTTCTTCTTGGACTGCGTGCCCACCACGATGTCCTTGCCGCCGTTGACGACGACCTTCTTGATGACGGGCTTCTCGACGGCGCGGGCGGCCCGGGCCTTGGCGGCGGGCGCGCCGGACGCGGACTCGGCGGCGAAGACGTCGGCACCGGACGGCAGGCTGACGCCCGCGTCCGGCTTCTCCTCGGCCTGGACGGCCGGTACGGCAAGAGCGGAAAGGGCCAGGGCGCCGGAAACGGCGGCCACGGTGGCACGAATACGCATGTGTCCCCAAGTGGAGAAGGGGCCCCGGGGCGCGCTTGCGGCGTCGGCCCGGCGGGACCCATCTGGTCCATGAGCCTCTTGGCTCAATGAAACAGACAGGCGAATCAAGTGAACGGTTGTGCGGTTCCCATGACTTTTCTGTGAAACCGCAGCTCACGCCCCCGTGGCCCCGGCTCTCAGTCGAACCAGCGGTCCCGCGCCAGCTCCTCCGTACGCGATGGGTCCTCCAGCAGTGCCGCGACCTCGAAGCGGCGGGGCCACTGGCCCGCCGCCCAGGCGAGGCCCGCCGCCACGCCCTCCAGGGTGGCGGCGTGGACGACCCCGTCCGGGGTGCGGCGCCAGTCCAGTTCGACGCCGCCCGCGTGGAGTTCGGTGTGCTCGATGTACGTGTCCGGGGTGGCGGGGCCGAGGAGGACGCGGACCGAGTCCGGTACGCGGTGCTCCTCGCCCTCGCTGGTGACGTCCGCCTCGATCGTCTCGCCCAGGCGCCGCACCTGGAGGAGGTCGGCCAGCTCGGCGGCGCGCGACGGGGATACGGGGAGCAGGGGCAGGCCCTCCGTCAGCGGCAGCACGTCCGGGGCGTCCGCGATCACGGCGTCCGCCGCGTCGACCACGGCCACCTCCCCGTCCACCACCGCGCGCAGCTCGTCCGGCAACGTCACCTGGTCCGGGTCGAGTTCGGCGAGGGCCGTGTAGAGGGCGTGCAGCTGTACGGGGGTGACGGGGCGGTCCTCGTCGGCGAGCCGGCCCAGCAGTTCGGCCGCGCCGCCCGGTTCGTCCAGGAGGGCGGCGACCGAGGTGCGCACCCCGAGGGCCCGCAGCACCTGGGCGTCGTCGAAGCCGGTCGCGTCCACCGCGTCGTACAGCCCGGCCAGGCGCGGGTCGCCGCCCGCCGCGCGCAGTCCGGCCGGGCGGCGGCCGTCCAGCACGGGGTGGTCGCGCAGCCACCACGCGGTGTACGGGCGCACGGACTGCGTCGTGCCGTCCGGGAGCAGCACCCGCACCGGCTGCGTCAGCGCGTCCCTCAACGGCGGCTGGGCCAGCATCGCGAGCGCCTGCGGCCAGGCGTCGTCGTCGACCAGATCCAGATCCCGTACGGCGACGATCTCGGTGGCGACCGGCGGCACGGGCGTCTCGGGCAGCTGGTCGAGCAGGTCCTCGCACCAGACATCGACGGCGTCCAGCAGCCCGGCGTCGTCGGGTTCGGCGAAGTCGCTGTCGCGGGGCTCCAGTTCGTCCGGGTCGAGGACGACGTCGGTGGCCCGGACGAGGGCGAAGGTGGCAAGCACACCGCAGGCGGTGAGCGGGCCCTCGCCCCAGCGGTCGGCCAGCTCCTGGTCGACGAGGGCGAGTTCGCCCTCCCGCATGATCTGCGCGAACGGGCTTCCGGGGAGGACCAGTTCACCGGCGGGGGCGGGCTCACCCTCCTCGTCGGGAAGGGCCAGGGCGCCGAGCCAGGGTTCGTCGCCGGGGGCCAGTTCCGCGTCGCGTACGAGGGTGAGGACGGTCTCCGCCAGCTCGTCGGTGTCGAGCGCGTCCTCGTCCCAGATCTCGCCCGCGTCGAGCGATCCGGCTACCGCTGCCCGCACTTGAGGGGTCGTCAGGACAGCTCGGGGGGTGGCGGGCAACGCGCCCAGCTTCTCCAGCAACGGATGGGCGGCGTCCGGGTGGGCGACCTTCAGGCCGAGCCGGGAGAGGCGGCCGAGGACGGGACCGGTCAGCGCGTCCGGGAGGGGCAGCAGGATCTGGCGCGGCCCGATCGTCGTGCGCGGCGGGCGGCCCGCCTGCTCGTCCTCCGGGTCACCGGCGAGCGGGACGGGGAGGCCGGTGAGCCGGTCGGGGTCGGTGCCCGCGAGGCTGTCGTAGAGCCGGTGCCACCAGGCGGGGTCGCGCTCCAGTCCGGCGAGGCGGTCGATCGCCTCGGTGAGCGGAACCCGGGCGACCCCGAGGGTACGCAGCTCGGTACGGCGCTCAAGCCCGGCGGGGAGCAGACAGGGCAGCACCTCGGCAAGGACGCGTACGGTCTCGGCCCCGACGCCCTCGACGACCTCCGCCTCGACGGGCCGCAGGGCGGAGGCGGCGTCCTCCGTACGGTCCCGGTCGCGGTCCCGGTCCCAGTCGTCGCCCCAGCCGTTCTCCGCCTCCGGGTCCCGGGGCGCGGCGGGCTCCAGGAACGCGACCCGGGGCAGCCGGGCCAGGATCGCCCCGCGCAGGGCCCCGTCCAGCGCGCCCTTGCCGAGCTGGCCGGGCACCAGGTCGATCGTCCCGGTCGACACGGGCCGCCAGTCGCCCAGCAGCTCGGCGTACGCGTCGGCCGCCCGCTCCACCAGGAAGTCCGTCAGCGGCCCCGGCGCGGGGTGCCTGCGGGCGGTGTCCAGCGGGAGCGAGGCGATGAGCAGGGCGGGGATGCCGAGGGGTTCGTCGGTGGGGGTCGGGGCGTGCACGACCGGTGCCGTACGGGGGTGGAGCGGGGCGCCGGACTCGTCGACCGGGACCGCCCAGGTCACCGACCAGTGCGGCCGCAGCCGCTCCTCGACCGGGCGGTCGGCGAGCAGGGCGGGCTCGATGGGGCCGTGGTGCAGGACGGTACGCCAGCGGTTCAGGCCGCGCGCGGAGTCGTCGACGTGGGTGTACGGGCCGTGCTGCGACCGGCTCAGGGTCCGCGTGCCGTCCGGGGTCTCGATGACGATCTCGTCCAGGCCTGGCAGGGTGAGCAGCAGCGCGTCGTCCACGGCGGCCAGCAGCCGGGCCACCAGATCCTCGGCGGTGCCGTCGCGCAGCGGCAGCACGACGACGGTGTCGTACCCCTCGGGCGCGGAGCCCTCGGCGGGCAGCGGCAGGCGCAGCAGCGGTACGTGTCCGTCGCGGCGGCGCAGCTCGTCCCCGAGGCCGGGGGAGCCGACGGCCGCCTGGCGGGCCAGCTCGCGGGCCTCGGCCAGGGACCAGCGGACGCCGCCGTGACGGCCGAGCACCGCGGGTTCGTCGCTGACCGCGAGGACGGCGGCGAACCCGACGCCGAAGCGGCCCACCGCGGACTCGTGGCCCTCGCGCTTGGCGGAGGCCCGCAGGGTGGACAGGGACTCGACGCCGGTGGCGTCGAGCGGTGCGCCGGTGTTGGCGGCGGCCAGCACGCAGCGGGCGTCCGGGTCGCCGGGGGCGGCGGGGTGCAGGGTGAGGCGGAGCCGGCCGGGGACCTTGGCGCGGGCGGCGGCGTCGGCGGCGTTCTGGGCCAGCTCGACGACGAGGCGGTCGCGGTAGCCGCCGAGCGCGAGGTCCTCCTCGGCGTTGGCGTCCTCGCGGAACCGGGCGGGCCCGGCGCCCCATGCGTCGAGCACGCCGCGCCGCAGCCGTGCCGTCCCGAACGGATCGGCCCCCTCGGTCGCCTTCATGCTCACGCTCTCGACTCCGTCCGCGTTGTGGGTGGCCCGCGTATGCCTACGGCCCAGTCTGCGCCCGAAGGTACCGCGCCCACCGCCCTTGCCGTACCGGCCTCCCTGGGCAACCCCGACGTTCCCGGGCAACCTCAGCCCGTCCGGCGATCGCTTCAAGCCCGTCCGGCGATTGAGGACGGAACCGTCGACGTGGTGCCGGGTACCACCGCAGGGCCCTGCGCACCAGGTGCCTGTAGTGATGACCGCCGCCCCGGCCAAGGGTTCCGTCCTCAATCGCCGGACGGGCTGGAATGGTGGCCCCGGACCACCGCCACGGTTCCGTCCTCAAACGCCGGACGGGCTGGGTGTGGCCGGACGGGCTGGATTGGCTCACCCAATGCCAGAAGGGCCGGGGTGGCGACGGGCCGAAGGCGCACGGCGATGACCGGGCACCGCAAGCCCGGCCCCCTCAGCGGGCAGGAGCGTCAGGAGTGGCCCAGGTCCTCCGACGCGCCGTCCGTCTCGGCCGGGACCGAACCCTCGCCCCGCTCCGGCCGCAAGGCATACGCGTCCACCCGCATCGTGTCCAGCGCATGATCCGCCGGCCGAACCGGCTTCGGCATCACCGCCGCCTCCGAGTGCCCCCCGCACCCGTACGCCAGCGACACCACATGCCCGTCCGCCGGACCGAACTCGTTCGCGCACACCCCGAAGGCCTGCTTCAGCGAGCCCGCCATCGGGATCAGGAACGCACAGCTGACACACGTCGCCGGCGCCGCCTGGGCCATCGGCGTCTTCGGGCCGAACGCCTCGTCCCAGCGGTCGGCCGCCGCGTACAGCCCGTACCGCGACAGCACCCGCGCCCGCCGCGTACCCAGCTCCTCGGCCACCGCGGCGATGGAACCCCGGCTGGTCGCGGCCACCGGCCGGTCCGTCAGCTCGGCGTCCTCCGAGTCGGCCAGCTCCGCCAGCTCCTCCGAGACCGCGGAGTTCGGCGGCGGCTCGTCCTCGCCGGTCCAGCCGGGCTCCAGGCGCAGATCCTCCGCCTCGGTGGGCAGCAGGTCGCCCGGGCCCATGTCGCCGGGGCGCAGCCGCTCGCTCCACGGCACCCACTCCGGCGCCAGGAGCGCGTCCGCCCCCGGCAGCAGCACCGTTTCGTCCAGGGTGACGTTCTTCGCGCGGGAGGCCCGCGCCACCGTCACCGCCCAGCGCCAGCCCCGGTACCCGGGCTCCTTGGCCTCGAAGTAGTGCGTGACGACCCGGTCCCCCTCGGAGACCACACCGACATGCTCACCGACCACCCCGGGCGCGGCGGCCTCCTCGGCGGCCGAGCGAGCGAGGTCGACCGCCTCGGCGCACAGGCGGTCGGGAACGGGGGTACGGGTCGTACGGCTTCGCGTCGTCGTCGCAGCACTCACAGGTCTTCGCTTCTCTCCATACGCCAGTCTCACGAGCGCGCCAGCTGCTGCACGATTGCCGTTTTCGGCCAGACAAGTGCGGGCGGAGCGGACCTGGGGGCCGCGTCGACGTCCACACCCGTTGTGCCTGCCTCGGGCGCGCCTTCTGCCACCCATTCTGCGGGATCGCCGAGAGGCGCGCGGCCAAGAACAACCGCCGGTGGCGCGTTACGCACGCTACCCTCTCCGCCGCGCTGCGCCCACCTGCCCGTCCCAAACGTGCCGTATCCGTTCCGCTTCCGTTCCGCCGGGCACGCGCCGCACCCACTCCCCCCTCTCCCCCCGGCACGCGCCATCCGCTCCCCCGGCAGGGCGTCACCCCGGGCATCCCGCGAGTCCGCGGCCGATCACCGTTCATTCCGGCCAGGGTTGGGGCACTATGACGAGGTGACTGCCGCCAGGTCGCACGACGGTCCCGGCCCGTTCCGCAGGGCGGGACGGGCGACGGGCCGTGCCCTGCGCGCCCCGTTCACCGGCACGGCGCGCTCCATCCGCAGGGCGACGCACGCCCACGGAGCCGGGGAGTCCGGGCTCGGCAAGCTCATCGAGCTGCACGCGGTGAACGGCGCGGGCGACGTCATGATCACTGTCGCCCTCGCCTCCACCGTCTTCTTCTCCGTGCCGACCGACGAGGCGCGCGGGCGCGTCGCCCTCTACCTCGCCATCACCATGGCCCCCTTCACGCTCCTCGCCCCGGTGATCGGCCCGCTGCTGGACCGCCTGCCGCACGGCCGCCGCGCCGCGATGGCGGGCGCGATGCTGGCCCGTGCGCTGCTGGCGATCACCATGTCGGGCGCGGTCGCGACCGGGGGCCTTGAGCTGTATCCGGCCGCGCTGGGCGTTCTCGTGTCGTCGAAGGCGTACGGCGTGGTGCGCAGCGCGGTCGTGCCGCGCCTCCTGCCACCGAATTTCTCCCTGGTGAAGGCCAATTCCCGGGTCACCCTGGCGGGGCTGCTGGCCACCGGGATCGCGGCCCCGATCGGGGCCGGCCTCCAGACCGTCGGATCCGCCTGGCCGCTCTACGGGGCCTGCGCGATCTTCGTCGCGGGGACCTTCCTCGCCTTCACCCTGCCGCACAAGGTCGACTCCGCGAAGGGCGAGCGCCGGGCGCGGCTGATCGTTCCGCACCACGACGAGACCCCCGCCAGGCCCGCCCCCGGCACGTCGGCCGGAAGCAAGGGCAGCACGCGGGCCGGGCTGCGCAAGGGCGGCAAGGCGGGCGGCAGGGAGAAACCGGCCAGGGAGCGGCCGCCGGGCCTGCGGTCCGTCGGCGGGTCCGTGCTGCACGGCCTCCAGGCCAACGCCGCGCACCGGGCCCTCTCCGGCTTCCTCATCTTCTTCCTGGCGTTCCTGCTGCGCGAGCACCCGCTGGCGGGGCAGAGCGCGGCGGTCTCGCTCGGCATCGTCGGCGTGGCGGCCGGGGTCGGCAACGCCTGCGGTACGGCGGTGGGCTCCTGGCTCCGGGCGCGCGGCCCCGAGGTGATCATCGCGACGGTGCTGGGGCTCGCGCTGAGCGTGGCGATCCTCGCCGCGGTGTTCTTCTCCACCGCGCTGGTCGCGGCCCTCGGCGCGGTCGCGGGCTTCACGCAGGCCCTGTCCAAGCTGTCGCTCGACGCGATGATCCAGCGGGACGTGCCCGAGGAGGTGCGCACCTCCGCGTTCGCCCGGTCCGAGACGTTGCTCCAGATGGCCTGGGTGGTCGGCGGCGGTATCGGCATCGCGCTTCCGCTCAACGCGGTGCTCGGTATGTCGGTCGCCGCGGGCATCCTCGCGCTGGGGGCGGCCGCCTCCGTACGGGGCCTCCTGGGGGCCGCGCGGCGCGGCACGCCGCACCCCCGCGTGGCGTGAGCGAGGGCGACCGATAGCCTTCGGCCCATGACCGTTGCGTTCTTCTCCGGTAAGGGCCGTCGAATCGGCGTCGCTCTTGGTGCCGTGTCCGCTGGACTCCTTGTCCTGTCCGCCTGCGACAAGCCGACGCCGCTCGCGACCGTCACGGTCGGCAGCGACTCGGTGAACACCGAGGCCGCCTGCTACAACGACGGTGACGCGATCAAGGAGTCGCTGATCCAGGGCTGCCTGAACAAGAAGGCCGACAAGGTCGTCAAGATCGCCATGGACGACAAGGTCCGCTTCGGCGTCGACCCCGAGATCGCCGAGAACGGCTGGACGCTCTTCATCAACGGCCAGCAGGCCGAGCAGGAGCCGTACAAGAACACGTACCGGACGATCCCCGGGAACGCGTTCCTCGCCAGCCAGACGGGCCAGACCGCCGAGAAGACGACCGTCTCCATCGTGGAGACCAAGGGCAAGAAGCTCACGGGCGTCTGGCAGTTCGAGTTCAAGAACAAGGACAAGGACTGACCCGGACACTCCGGGATCACCTCTTCTCCCTTTCTGCTCCCCTTCTGCTCCCCGTCCTCGACTTTGAGGCTGACATCCGTGCGTGTGCTCGTCGTGACCGCTGTCCCGGTGGAACGGGACGCGGTCACGCGTGCGTTCGGGGGTGCTGAGGAGCGGGTGGCGGTGCCGGGGGGCGAGCTGCACCGGTGTGGTGCGTTCGACGTCCTGGCGGGCGGTGCGGGCCCGGCCGCCGCGGCGGCGGCGACCGCGTTCGCCCTGGCGTCGGCGGCAGCGGCACCCGCCTCCCCTCCCTACGGGCTCGTCGTCTCGGCCGGGATCGGCGGGGCGTTCACCCCCGTGACCCCGCTCGGCTCGCTGGTCGTGGCGGACGGGATCGTCGCCGCCGACCTGGGCGCGGAGACCGCCGAGGGCTTCCTGCCCGTCACCGCGCTCGGCTTCGGCCGGGACCGCTTCACCCCGCCGCCCGCGCTGGTACGGGAAGTGGCGGCCGCCACCGGCGCGGCCACCGGCCCCGTGCTCACCGTCTCCACCGTGACCGGCTCCGCCGAACGCGCCGGCGCCCTGCTCGCCGCGCACCCGGGGGCGCTGGCCGAGGCGATGGAGGGCTTCGGGGTCGCGGAGGCCGCCGCCCGGGCCGACGTGCCCGTACTGGAGGTGCGGGCCGTCTCGAACGCCGTCGGCCCCCGCGACCGGGACGCCTGGCGCATCGGCGACGCGCTGGCCGCGCTCACGGACGCGTTCGGGGCGACGGCGGCCGTACTGGCGGGCCGGAACAGCCACGAGGACCTGGAAGGTTGAACGGGCATGACGAACGACACCGATACTGACACTGACACCGGCACCGCGGCCGGTGACAGCCCGTCCGGGGACGCGATCCGGATCGCCTACTCGCCCTGCCCCAACGACACGTTCGTCTTCGACGCCTGGGCGCACGGCCGGGTCCCCGGCGCGCCCGCGCTGGACGTGACCTTCGCCGACATCGACATCACCAACGGCATGGCCGAACGGGGCGAGCTGGACGTCCTGAAGGTGTCGTACGCGGTCCTGCCCTGGGTCCTGGACGAGTACGCGCTGCTGCCGTGCGGCGGGGCGCTGGGCCGGGGCTGCGGGCCGCTGGTCCTCAGCAAGGAGCTGGGCCTCGACCTGACCGGCCGGACCGTCGCCGTGCCGAGCGAGCGCTCGACGGCGTACCTGCTGTTCCGGCTCTGGGCGGCGGAGATGGTCCCGGGCGGCGTCGGCGAGGTCGTCGTGATGCCGTTCGACGAGATCATGCCCGCCGTGCGGGACGGCAAGGTGGACGCCGGCCTGGTCATCCACGAGGCCCGCTTCACGTACCGGAACTTCGGGCTCCACAACCTGGCCGACATGGGCCGCCACTGGGAGGACACCACCGGCCTCCCGATCCCGCTCGGCGCGATCATCGCCAAGCGCTCCCTCGGCGAGGAAACCCTGCACCGCCTGGCCGACGCCGCCCGCAGCTCGGTCCGCCTGGCCTGGGACCACCCGGAGGTCTCCCGCCCGTACGTCCTGGAGCACGCCCAGGAGATGGACCCGGAGGTCGCGGACCAGCACATCGGTCTGTACGTGAACGAGTTCACCGCCGACCTCGGCGAGGACGGCTACGCGGCGGTCCGCGGCCTGCTCACCCGCGCGGCAGCCGAGGGCCTGGTCCCACCGCTGGGGCCGGACGCGCTGGCGTTTCCCTGAGCGAGGGGCGGGCGAGCGACGGGCGCGGCGAGCGGTCGGGGGCGACCGCGCGCCGCGCACCTGCGAGTGCCGCCGCGTACCCGCACGTACCTGCGCGTATCTACACGTCGAGCTGGTCGGCGACCGCTCTCAGCAGGCCCGCGATCTTCGCTCCGGCGGCCTTGTCGGGGTAGCGGCCGCGTTCCAGCTGCGGCGTGATGTTCTCCAGGACCGTCGTCAGGTCCTGCACGATCGACGCCAGTTCGTCCGGCTTGCGGCGCTGGGCGGCCGCGACGGACGGGGTGGGGTCGAGGACCACCACGGAAAGGGCCTGGTCGCCGCGCTGGCCCGCGACCACGCCGAATTCCACGCGCTGGCCGGGCTTGAGCGCGTCGACTCCGGCAGGGAGTACCGACGAGTGGACGAAGACGTCGCCGCCATCGTCGCGGGAGAGAAAGCCGAAGCCCTTCTCGCTGTTGAACCACTTGACCTTGCCGGTGGGCACGTCTGTCCTCGTCCTCGTACTCGTCGGTGTGCGGGAGAGCCGGAAAACGGCTCCGAAAAGCACCGGATAGCAATACAGCGGGTCACCGTGACCCGCCCCGTCCCAGGCTAATGGCCCTACGGCCGGTGACAAGACGTCGCCGGAGAGTTCCTCCGGGCTGGGAACTACCCTGGTCGCGTGAGTACTACTCCTTCAGGCGCAGGCGACCGGCTCGTTCAGGTCGGCGCGATCGTCTTTTTCGTCGGCGCACTGGCCACACTGGTCACCGTCGCCCCCCTGTTCCTCGGTACGGACCCGTTCCCGCCGATCGCTTACGGCGTCTGCATGCTGATGGGCGTCGGGTTCCTGATCGCCGGGGTGGGCGTCGTCCGCTCGGTGTGGGTGAACTCGCCGAAACGGGCCGCCGAGCTGTAGCCGAGTTGCAGGGCCCGGCCGCCTACGCCGCCCGGTCCGCCGCGAAGGCGGACAGCCAGGCCGGGAAGCCCGTCAGGTCCTCCAGCACCACGTCCGCGCCCGCCGTCCGCAGCTCCGCCGCGTCGCACGGGCCCGTCGTCACCGCCACCGACAGCGCGCCGGCCACCCGCGCCCCGCGCACGTCGCCGATGTGGTCGCCGACGTACACCTGCGCGCCCTGCTCGCGCAGGGCCTCGCCCTTGGCCTCCGCCCACAGCGAGCCGATCACCGTGTCCGGCTCGATCCCGAGGTACGACAGGTGCAGCTTCGCGTGCGGCTCGTTCTTCGCCGTCACGACGATCGCCCGGCCGCCGAGTGCCCGCACCGCCGCCACCGACTCCCGCGCCCCGGCGAGCGCCGTGCTCGGGGCTATCGCGTGGTCGGGGTAGGCCGCCCGGTAGAGGTCGGCGGCGGCGGGCACCTCGGCTGCCGGGAACCAATTGGCCAGCTCCGCCTCCAGCGGCGGCCCGAGGCGGCTCACCACCAGGTCGATGTCGATGGGCACCCCCGTCTCCGCGACCACGACCCGGTAGGCGGCGGCGATGCCGGGGCGGGAGTCGACGAGCGTCATGTCGAGGTCGAAACCGACCGTCAGGGGCTGCTGGACGGGCTGGTGGACGGGGTGCTGAATCGTGGAAGCCATGCCTGCCATTCTGCCGACCGGCCGCCGTCGACGGCGACATCGCGCCGCCTAGACTGAAGCGCGTACTTAGCCAAGCCTTACCGGCTCGGCCCGGCCCGGCCCGGTCCGGCCCGTCTCGGCTCGGTCCGTACCGCTCGCTCGCCTCCCGCGTCACCGCTCGCCCTCCGCGTCGCCCGTCCCGATTGGTTCCCATGTCAGCGTCAGCGCCCGTGCGGGCCGCAGCGCCACCCGGCGTGCCCCACGCACCCCGCGCGCCCCGCTTCTCCCGACGCGCGACCGCGACCGTCGCCGCCGTCGTCGCCCTGCTGCTGGCCGTCCTGCTGAGCCTCGCCGTGGGCGCGCGCTCCATCCCGCCGGGCGAGGTCGCCGACGCCCTGCTGCACGGCGGGCACTCGGACGCCGCCGAGGTGATCCGCACCATGCGGGTGCCGCGCACGCTCATCGGGCTGATGGTCGGTGCGGCGCTGGCCATCGCGGGCACGGTGCTCCAGGGCATCACCCGTAACCCCATCGCCGACCCCGGCATCCTCGGCATCAGCCAGGGCGCGTCCGTGGGCGTCGTGATGGCCATCGCCTTCGCGGGCGTCCACACGCTCACCGGCTATGTGTGGTTCGCCTTCGCGGGCGCGGCCGTCGCCTCGGTCGCCGTGTACGCCATCGCGTCGAGGGGCCGCGGTGGCGCGACGCCCGTGAAGCTCGCGCTCGGCGGGGCGGCGATCAACGCGCTGCTGGTCTCGGTGACGATGGGGATCCTCACGACGAAGGCGTCCGCGCTGGACGAGTTCCGCTTCTGGCAGGTCGGTTCGATCGCGGGCCGGGAGGCGGACGTCGTCCAGCAGGTGTGGCCGTTCCTCCTCGTCGGCACGGTGCTCGTGGTCGCCGTCGCCCGCGGCCTGGACGCGCTCGCGCTCGGCGAGGACGTGGCGAAGGGGCTCGGCCAGAACGTCGCGGCGGTCCGGATCGTCGGCGGGATCGGGGCGACCGTCCTGACCGGGGTCGGGGTCGCCGCCGCCGGGCCGATCGCGTTCATCGGGCTCGCCGTCCCGCACATCGCCCGCGCGGTCGTCGGCAACGATCACCGCTGGGTGCTGCCCATGGCGGCGCTGATCGGGCCCGTGATGCTGCTCGTGTCGGACGTCGTCGGCCGGATCGTGTTCCCGCCGAGCGAGGTCCCGGCGGGCGTGATGACGGCGCTGATCGGGGTGCCGTTCCTGGTCGCCCTCGTACGGAGGAAGGCGGTGCCCGCGTGAGCGCCACCCGTACGCCTGAGAAGGCCGTTAAGGCCGTGGAGGCCGTGAAGCCCGTACGGGTCCGGCCCGCCGGGTACTCCGTCGTGCGGACCGGCTCCCGCGGCCGGTTCCTGCTGCACCGGCGGGCATTCGTCGTGGCGACGGCCCTGGTCGTCCTCCTCGCCGCCGTCTGCGTCGCCTACCTCTGCGTCGGCGAGAGCTTCGTCGCGCCCGGCGAGGTCGTGAAGGTGCTCCTCGGGCAGCCGTCCTCGGCCGAGCTCGTCGTGGGCACGCTGCGGCTGCCGCGCATGGTCGTCGGGCTGCTGGTCGGCGCCGCGTTCGGCATCGCCGGGGCGCTGATCCAGACGGTCGCCCGCAACCCGCTCGCCAGCCCCGACATCATCGGCATCAGCCAGGGCGCGAGCGCGCTCACCGTCGGCGCGATGACCTTCGGCATCACCTCGTACACCGTCCTGCCCTACCTCTCCGTCGTCGGCGGCATCGCGGCCGCCGCCCTCGTCTACGTCTTCGCCTGGCGCGGCGGCCTGCACGCCACCCGCTTCGTCCTCATCGGCATCGGGTTCGCCGTCGCGCTGCGGTCGGTGACCACGCTGTTCCTGACCAAGGGCGACTACCTCGTCGCCCAGCAGGCGCAGATCTGGATGACCGGTTCGCTGAACGGGCGGGGCTGGTCGGAGGCCGCCCCGATCGGCTGGACGCTGCTGGTCCTGCTGCCCGCCATCGCCTGGGCGGCCCGCGCGCAGCGCACGGTCACGATGGACGACGACACCGCGACCGGCCTGGGCGTACGCCTGGGGCGCGTACGGCTCGGACTCGTCGCCCTCGGCGTGGTCCTGGCGTCCGTGGCGACGGGCACGGCGGGCCCGGTGGACTTCGTGGCGCTGCTCGCCCCGCAGATCGCGCGCCGGATGACCCGGACCGCGCAGATCCCCCTGCTGTCCTCGGCGCTGCTGGGCGCGGTGATCGTCGTCCTCGGCGATGTGCTGGCCCGCAGGCTGTTCTCGCCCACCGAACTGCCGGTGGGCGTCCTCACGGCGGCGGTCGGCGCCCCGTACCTGATCTGGCTGATCATCCGCGGTCACCGTAGCCGCAGTGGAGGCACCGCATGAGCCCGAGCCGAAGCACGAACACGAGCACGGATCCGAGCCCGACGATGACCGACGCGGCGCAGCCCGGCTCCCGCCTGGCCGCCCGCTCCCTGACCCTCGCGTACGAGGACCGCACCGTGGTCCACGAGCTGGACCTCACCGTGCCCGACGGGCAGGTCACCGTCATCGTCGGCCCGAACGCCTGCGGCAAGTCCACCACCCTGCGGGCGCTCGGCCGGCTGCTGCGGCCGCGCGGCGGGGCGGTCCTCCTGGACGGTACGGAGCTGGCGCGGATACCGACGAAGCAGATCGCCCGGTCCATCGGACTGCTCCCGCAGACCCCGGTGGCGCCCGAGGCGATCACCGTCTCCGACCTCGTCGCGCGGGGCCGCCAGCCGCACCAGAGCTGGTGGCAGCAGTGGTCGGACGAGGACGAGCGGGCGGTGACCGACGCCATGTCCCGTACGGATGTGACGGCGCTGGCCGACCGGTCGGTGGACGAGCTGTCGGGCGGTCAGCGCCAGCGGGTGTGGATCGCGATGGCGCTGGCCCAGGACACGGACCTGCTGCTGCTCGACGAGCCGACGACCTATCTGGACATCGCGCACCAGGTGGAAGTCCTGGACCTGGTACGTCAGTTGGCGTCTCCTGCCGCGGACGGCACCCGGGGCCGTACGGTCGTCACCGTGCTGCACGACCTCAACCAGGCCGCCCGGTACGCGGACCGCCTGGTCGCGATGAAGGAGGGCCGGATCGTGGCGGAGGGCGCCCCCGGGGACATCGTCACGGCCGAGCTCGTCCGCGAGGTCTTCGGCCTGGAGGCGGTGATCGTCCCGGACCCGGTGACGGGCTCGCCGCTCGTCGTCCCGGGCGCCCCCTGGACCCCGGCAACCACCTCGGCCTCCCCTTCCGTCTCAGCCTCCGCTCCGACTCCCGGAAAGGTCCTCTGAACCCATGACCCTGCGCAGCTTCCGCCCCCGTGCCCTGGCCGCCGTGTCCCTGACCACGGTCGCCGCCCTGACCCTGGCCGCCTGCGGCGGGTCCGACGGCTCCGGTTCCGACTCCGATTCCTCCGGCGGCTCCACCCGTACGGTGAAGACGGCGATGGGCGACGTGAAGGTCAAGGAGGCCCCCCAGCGGGTGGTCGTCCTGGACACCGCCGAACTGGACTCGGCCCTCACCCTCGGCGTGAAGCCGGTCGGCGCGACCCACGCGGACGTGGCGTCGGGCTTCCTGAACTACCTGCCGAAGGACCAGGTCGCGGGCATCACGGACGTCGGCCAGATGATGACCCCGAACCTGGAGGCCATCGCCGGTCTGAAGCCCGACCTCATCCTCACCAGCAAGATCCGGCACGGCGACAAGTACGACGAGCTGTCCAAGATCGCGCCGACCGTGATGACGGAGAACACCGGCTACCCCTGGAAGGAGAACTTCCAGGTCCACGCGCGGGCCCTCGGCAAGGAGGCCGAGGCGAAGATGGTCACCGCCGACTACGCGAACCACGTGGCGGACCTGACGAAGGCGCTCGGCGGCAAGGAGAAGGCGGCCGCGACCGAGGTCAACATGGTCCGCTTCGTCGAGGGCGCGGACATCCGCATCTACGGCAAGAAGAACTACATCGCCACGATCCTGGCCGACGTGGGCCTGGGCCGCCCGGCCATCACCGACAAGGCCAAGGACGGCTTCTCGTACGACGTCAGCCCCGAGAAGATCGACCTCGCGGACGCGGACGTGGTCTTCCACTCGACGTACGGCGACCCGAAGAAGGCCAAGGAGACGCAGACCACGGGCAGCGGCCTGTGGAAGAACATGGACGCGGTGAAGAACGGCAAGGTCTTCGCGGTCGACGACCAGCTGTGGATCCAGGGCATCGGCTACACGGCGGCCGACAAGATCCTCGGCGAACTCCACAAGAGCCTGACCACGTAGGAAGGCGCGGTGGCGGCGCGCGGACCGGGATCCTTCAGGACCGGCGCGCCCGCCACACCAGGTAGAGCGCGGAGGCGACGGCGGCGACGCGGACGACGACGGGCCAGGTCTCCAGCAGGACGTCCCGCATCGCGCCCTCGCGGATCGGCTCGCCCCAGCGCCCCTCCATCCTCCCCCACACCCACACCAGGGCCCCGGCCGCCACGACGCCCGGGAGGCCGAGCGCCGCCCATTTCGCCTCCGTACGGGAGAGGGTGCGCGAGCTGTACGCGATGAGCCAGCCGCCCGCCAGCGGCAGCCAGGAACCGGTGACCACACCGGCGATGAGCAGGACGGCGGCTAGGAGCAGCAGCGGGTGCGCGAAGCCGCGGCGGGGTCCGGGGGCGGCTTCGGGTTCGGCGACGACGGGGGCGGCCTTGCGGCGACGGAGCTTGACGAGGCGGAGGGCGCGGCGGCGGGCGGCGGTGCCTTCGCCACTGTCGGCGCCCTCCGCGTCCCCCTTCTCGCCCTCTTCCTCCGTCTCCTTCTTGTCCGTCTCGACGGGCTTCGGTCGCCTGCCGAGCAGCTCCGGGGCCTCGATGCCGCCGAAGAACCCGGGGATGGAGGTCCCCTCGTCGAAGGGCCCGGGCTCCAGGCGCCACCAGTCGGTCGCGTCGTCCGCGCCTCCCCGCTGGTCCTGGCCGAGCATGTGCGGGGCGGAGGGATCGGGCCAGGCCTGGACCGGTACGTCGTCGTCAGGGGCGTCGTCGGGGGCGTTCCCCGGACGGGGCACGGCGGCCGCGTCGGCGGCTTCCGTACGGTTCTCCGGCGCGTCCCCGGCATCGGGATCGCGGCGCGACGCGCCCCGCCCGAAACCGGCTTTCGGCTTCGGCTTCGGGGGCGCCGTGGCCTCCCGCCCCTCGTCCGAGCCCGGACCGGCTTCCTTCGGCCCCTTGCGCAGCAGCCCGCTCCGGGGCCGGGGAAGGGAGGTCCGCCGCTGCGGCTCGCCGCTGCCCGTACCGGTCCGGGCGGACGGCAGCGGGACCGTGCCGTCGGCGGACCGGGCCGCCGCGGCGACCAGTTCGTCCGGGCTGCCGAGCCTGCCGATGATGCGCCGCACGGCCGCCGGGGAGTCCGCGCCCTCCGCGGTGCGGCGGCGGTCGATCTCGCCCCGCAGCGTCGAGACGAGCCGCATCCGGGCGCCCGACGAGAGCTGTTGCTGCTGAGCCAGGTCGCCGACCCGGCTCAGGTAGTCGTACACGAGCTGGTCGCTCTCGATCCCCACGCGGTGCATCCCCTCTACCCGGCCCTGCCCCGACGGTAGCGTTCCAGCGGCTACCGTGGGACGGATGGGGACGACCACACCACCGCGCACGCTCGCCGAAGCCCTGCGCGCCCGGGGCGACGAATCGCTGGCCGGGCTGTTGCGTGCCCGCCCCGACCTCCTCAATCCGGTGCCGAACGACATCACGCAGCTCGCCACGCGGGCGGGTACCCGGGCGTCGGTCGTCCGCGCGCTGGAGCACCTGGACCGGTTCGCGTTGCAGACCGCCGAGGCGCTGGCGGTGGCGCCGGACCCGGCCCCGTACGACACGCTGCTCTCGCTGCTCACCGGCGACGGTCTGGACGACGGCGAGCAGCGCGACGACGTGGGCGCGGCGATCACTGCGGCGCTGCCGGGCGCGCTGGCGACGCTGCGGGAACAGGCCCTGGTCTGGGGCGAGGACGATCGGCTGCGGCTGGTGCGTACGGCTCGCGAGCTGCTGGCCCCGTCCCCGCAGCACCCCTCCCCCACCGGCCTGGGCCCCACGGTCGCGGAGGCGACGGCGGGCATGTCGCCGGGCCGGCTCCAGGAGATCCTGGCGGCGACGGGCCTGCCCGCGACGCACGACCCGGTCTCGGCGGTGGCAGCGCTGTCCGCCCTGTTCACGGACCGGACGCGGATGGCGGAGCTGCTGGACACGGCGCCGGTGGAGGCGCTGTCGGTGCTGGACCGGCTGGTGTGGGGCCCGCCGTACGGGGAGGTGACGCCGAACCCCACGCCTCCCGTGAAGTGGCTGCGCGACCGGGGCCTGCTGCTGCCGGTGTCCACGCGCACGGTGGTCCTGCCGCGTGAGGCGGCGCTGCATCTGCGTGCCGGGCGCGCGCACCGCGTGCCGGAACCGGTCCCCCCGGTCGTCGCGGCGGCGGCCGAACGCGATCCACAGGCTGTGGACAGGGCGGCGGCGGGCCAGGCGTTCATGGCGCTGTCCACGATCGAGGAGCTGCTGAAGCTCTGGGACGGCGGCGGCCCGACGATCCTGCGCGCGGGCGGCCTGAGCGTACGGGAGCTGAAGCGCGCCGCGACGGCGCTGGACGTGACGGAGCCGATCGCCGCGTTCTGGATCGAACTGGCCTACGGGGCGGGGCTGCTGGCCTCCGACGGGGAGACCGACGAGCGGTACGCGCCGACGCCCGCGTCCGACGAGTGGCTCGACCTGTCCGCCGAGGACCGCTGGACGCATCTGGCCACCGCCTGGCTCGCCGCCACCCGGACCCCGGGCCTGGTCGGCGGCCAGGACGCCAAGGGCCGGGCCCTGTCCGCGCTCGGCCCGGAGCTGGACCGCTCGGCGGCCCCCGACGTACGCCGCCGGGTGCTGGCCCTGTTCGCCGAACTCGCCCCGGGCACGGCACCGGACCCGGAGGCGCTGCTGCGACGGCTCCGCTGGGAACGCCCGTTGCGCGGTGCGGCGCCCGCGACGGAGGGCACGGACCTCCGCTCGCGCCTGGCGCTCTGGACGCTGAACGAGGCGGAGCTGCTGGGCATCACGGGCCGGGGCGCGCTGTCCTCGGCGGCCCGCGCACTCCTGAACGAGGGCGAGGAGACGGCGGCGGCCCTTCTGTCCCCCCTCCTCCCCGAACCCCTGGACCACGTCCTGCTCCAGGCGGACCTGACGGCGGTGGCCCCGGGCCCGCTGGAACGCCCGCTGGCGGAGACCCTCTCGGTCCTGGCGGACGTGGAGTCGAAGGGCGGGGCGACGGTGTACCGCTTCACGCCCGGTTCGGTGCGCCGCGCGCTGGACGCCGGGCAGGCGGCGGCCGACCTGCACGCGTTCCTGGCGGCGCACAGCCGTACGCCGGTGCCGCAGCCGCTGAGCTACCTCATCGACGACGTGGCCCGCCGCCACGGGCACCTGCGGATCGGGGCGGCGTCCGCGTACGTACGCTGCGACGACGAGGCGGTCCTCAACGAGATCCTGGCCGACCGCCGCTCCACGGGCCTGCGCCTGCGCCGCCTGGCCCCCACGGTGCTGGCCGCCCAGTCCGACCCCGGCTCCCTCCTGGAAGCCCTGCGCGACATGGGCTACGCCCCGGCCGCCGAATCCGCCGACGGCGACGTCCTGATCACCCGGGCCGGCGCCCGCCGCACCCCGCCCCGCACGCCTCCCGTCCCCGTCCCCGAGGGCCCGCCGACCCCCGACGACACCCTCCTGGGCGCGGCGGTCCGAGCCATCCGCGCGGGCGACACGGCCGCCACGGTGGCCCGCAAGGAGCCCCCGGAGGGCACCACGGGCTCCACCCCCTCGGGCACCCTCCCCCGCACCACGCCCGCCGAGACCCTGGCCACGGTCCAGGCGGCCGCGATGACGGGCTCCACGGTCTGGATCGGCTACGTCAACGCGGACGGCGCGGCCAGCCAACGCGTGATCGCCCCGGTCCGCGTAGAGGGCGGCTTCGTCACGGCCTACGACCACACGGCCGACGAGGTCCGCACGTACCCCCTGCACCGGATCACGGGGGTGGCGGAACTGGCGGAGGAGGGGTAGGGGCGGCCGCACCTCGTCGGCAAGCGTGCCCGTCTGCGATGCTGCGGGCATGTCCACAGACCGCCCCGCCTCCGGCCCGGTGTCCCCCGAGCCCGTGTCGCCCGGGCCGCCCGGCGCGCCGATGCCTCCGCTGCTCACGCAGTCCTGGCTGGATCTGGCGTTCCTGCACTGGGCGGTCGACCCGGCGGACGTCGCGCCGCTGTTGCCGGCGGGGACGGTGCCGGACACGTTCGACGGGGCGACGACGTACGTGGGGCTGGTGGCGTTCCGGATGTATCGGGTGGGGGTGCTCGGGCTGCCGGGGATTCCCTACCTGGGGACCTTTCCCGAGACCAACGTCCGGCTGTACTCCGTGGACGGACGCGGTCGGCGCGCTGTCGTCTTCCGGTCCCTGGACGCCTCGCGGCTCATCCCGGTTCTCGTGGCGCGGGCCGCGGTCCGGTTGCCGTACGTGTGGTCCCGGATGGGCATCGAGCGGTCCGGCGACACCCTCACGTACACGAGTCGGCGGCGGTGGCCCGGTCCGCGTGGGGCGGGGAGCAGGATCGTGCTCCGGCCCGGTGACGCGATCGCCGAACCCACCCCGCTGGAGCACTTCCTGACCGCCCGGTGGGCCCTGCACACCTCGCTCTTCGGGCGGACCGCCTATCTGCCCAACGTGCATCCCCGGTGGCCGCTCCACCGGGCGGAGCTGCTGGAGTGCGACGAGGACCTGGTCACGGCGGGCGGGCTGCCCGCGCCGGCCGGGGAGCCGATGAGCGTGCTGTACTCGCCGGGCGTCCCCGTACGCTTCGGGCCGCAGCGGCGGCCGGGGCCCGGGGCCTGAAGGAGCGGGGCCCCGGACTCGTTCGCGTACGCCTACCCGGGGCTCAGCCCGGGTCCATGTCCTGGAACCGCTCGAAGGTGTCCGTCCCCGTGGCCCCCTTCTTCCATGTGACGGTCAGCGTGTCGCCGTTCTGCCGCAGGTTGCCGGCCCGGCCCTTGCACTCGAACCCGTCGCTGTCGGTGAAGACCGCGTTGACCCGCGTGGGCTCGTCGGCGTACTCGTCGCCGAGCACGAGCATCGTGGAGTCCGACTCCTTCTTCCACACCGCCTGGAGTCCGGTGCCGGTGGGCTGGGGCACGAACGGGTTGTCCGAGCGGGCAGGCGGTGAGGCGGACGGCTCCTCGGCCGGGTCCGTCGTCGGGTCCGTCGCCTCCGGGCTCTCCCCGGCGCTTCCGTCGGACCCGGTCGCGCTTGGAGTCCCCACGGACGTGGGCGACTTGGCCTCGTCGCTCCCGCCGCCGTATCCGTACCCGTGCGGCTGTGTGCCCTGCGCCGGCTGCGCGTACGGGTTCCCGACGACCGGCTGCTGCGGCTGCCCGTAGCCGGGCCGCGGGGATCACGGCGGCATCGGCGGTGGTGCGCCGAAGGGCTGCTGCCCCTGCGGCATCGGCTGCTGCTCGTCGTACGGCTGGGACACGCGTGACCTCCCCCGTACCGGCGTCCTGCCTGCACTCCGCCTTTTTGTACCAGCCACCCATCCGCCCCCACCGCGCATATCCGCCGCGCTGGCCCATCCCACCCCGCCCCCCGATGATGCACACTGGACGTTTGGCCGCAGCCGTGGCCGTACGCCGCAGAAAGGGCCGAAGCGCGTGACCGGACCCCTCATCGTCCAGAGCGACAAGACGCTGCTCCTCGAAGTCGACCACGACCTGGCCGAGGCCTGCCGTCGTGCCATCGCGCCGTTCGCGGAGCTGGAGCGTGCGCCCGAGCACATCCACACGTACCGGGTCACCCCGCTCGGGCTGTGGAACGCCCGTGCCGCCGGGCACGACGCCGAGCAGGTCGTCGACGCGCTCGTCGAGTACTCCCGGTATCCCGTGCCGCACGCGCTCCTGGTCGACATCGCCGAGACGATGGCGCGGTACGGGCGGCTCACCCTGTCCAAGCACCCCGTGCACGGGCTCGTGCTCACCACCACCGACCGGCCCGTGCTGGAGGAGATCCTCCGGTCCAAGAAGGTCCAGCCGCTGGTCGGGGCCCGGATCGACCCCGACACCGTGGCCGTGCACCCCTCCGAGCGCGGGCAGGTCAAGCAGACGCTGCTCAAGCTCGGCTGGCCCGCCGAGGACCTCGCCGGTTACGTCGACGGCGAGGCCCACCCCATCGAGCTGGCCGAGGACGGCTGGGCCCTGCGGCCGTACCAGAAGCAGGCCGTGGAGGGGTTCTGGCACGGCGGGTCGGGGGTTGTGGTGCTGCCGTGCGGCGCGGGCAAGACGCTCGTCGGCGCCGGTGCCATGGCCGAGGCCAAGGCCACCACGCTCATCCTCGTCACCAACACCGTCTCCGCCCGGCAGTGGAAGCACGAGCTGGTGAAGCGCACCTCGCTCACCGAGGACGAGATCGGCGAGTACAGCGGTACGAAGAAGGAGATCCGGCCGGTCACCATCGCCACCTACCAGGTGCTGACCACCCGGCGGAAGGGCGTCTACCCGCACCTGGAGCTCTTCGACTCCCGTGACTGGGGGCTCGTCGTCTACGACGAGGTGCATCTGCTGCCCGCCCCCGTCTTCAAGTTCACCGCCGACCTCCAGGCCCGGCGGCGGCTGGGGCTCACCGCGACCCTCGTGCGGGAGGACGGGCGGGAGTCCGACGTCTTCTCGCTCATCGGGCCGAAGCGGTTCGACGCGCCCTGGAAGGAGATCGAGGCGCAGGGCTACATCGCGCCCGCCGACTGCGTCGAGGTCCGCGTCAACCTCACCGACTCCGAGCGGCTCGCCTACGCGACCGCCGAGACGGAGGAGAAGTACCGGTTCTGCGCCACCACCGCCACCAAGCGGAAGGTGACCGAGGCGCTGGTGCGCAAGCACCGGGGCGAGCAGACCCTCGTCATCGGGCAGTACATCGACCAGCTCGATGAGCTGGGGGAACACCTCGACGCGCCGGTCATCAAGGGCGAGACCAGCAACACCCAGCGCGAGAAGCTCTTCGACGCGTTCCGGAACGGCGAGATCAGCGTCCTGGTCGTCTCCAAGGTCGCCAACTTCTCCATCGACCTGCCCGAGGCCACCGTCGCCATCCAGGTCTCCGGCACCTTCGGGTCCCGCCAGGAGGAGGCCCAGCGTCTCGGCCGCGTCCTGCGGCCGAAGGCCGACGGGCACGAGGCCCGGTTCTACTCGGTCGTCGCCCGCGACACCATCGACCAGGACTTCGCGGCGCACCGCCAGCGGTTCCTGGCCGAGCAGGGCTACGCGTACCGCATCGTCGACGCGGACGAGCTGCTCGCGGAGAGCTGAGAAACGGGACGGGTACGGCGGGGCCTCAGCGGTCCCGCCGTACACCCGCCTCTTCCGCGTACTCCCCCAGGACGGCGACGCCGAACGCCGTGGTCACGAACACCTTCACGGCGCGCAGCGCGTCGCCGACGCGGTGGGGTCGGTGGTCACCGGTCGCCGCGGTCGCGCCGTGCGCGGGGCCGGTCGTGCGGGGGTTCAGGGTGGCTGTGCTCATGTATCCATGGTGCTCCCGTCACCCGTTCGGGCGCGTCGACCCGCAGACGGAAGCCGGTGCGCGGGCGCGTAGGTCTGCGGTGCCATGCCGGGGCCCGGCATCCCCTACGGGTACCCCTTGGACCCGCCCCCTCAGGTGGAGCCCGCGTACGGTCCGCCGCGCGGCGGAGCCCCGTAATTCGTTTCGACCGTACGCCGCCCTGTGGCTACAATCGCCGGTCTGCCCGCCTCCCGCACCGTGGTACCGGCCTTTCGCTGCCGGCAGCCGGGGGAGCGCCGTCGGCCGGACGGAAACCGGCCGGCACCCACGCGAACCAACCTTCCCAGCGGACCGCCCCCGCCCGGCCTCAGCCGGTATCGGCGCGCGGTCCGCCGTCCTGCGTTGAAGAGCCGGAGGCAACACCGTGCCCGCGCACGTAGCAGAGAGCGATTCCACCCCCGATCCCACTGGCACCACGGGCACCCCTGATCCCACGGGCACCACAGGCACCACTGACCCCCTGGCGCACGAGCGTGCCCATCTCGCCGCGTCCCGCGCCGCCCTGCGCGGGATGCGCGAGGACGTCCAGGCCCTCGACATCCGCGATGTCACCGCGAACTGGGTCAACGCCGCGGTGCTCCAGTCCCAGATCGACGACCGCATCAAGGCGCTCGCCGATCTCTCGCACACCCCCCTCTTCTTCGGCCGCCTCGACTATCTGCACGCCGTCGGCGGCGAACTGGCCGAGGGCGCGGACGGCGAGCGGTTCTACATCGGCCGCCGGCACGTCCACGACGCCGCCGGGGACCCCATGGTCATCGACTGGCGCGCGCCCGTCTCCCAGCCGTACTACCAGGCGTCCCGCACGAACCCCCAGGACGTGGGGCTGCGCCGCCGCTTCGGCTACACCGGCGGCGAGCTGACCGCGTACGAGGACGAGCACCTCACCGACCCGGCGGAGGCCGAGCACACCAGCCGGCTCCTCCAGGCGGAGATCGAGCGGCCCCGCGTCGGCCCGATGCGCGACATCGTCGCCACCATCCAGCCCGAGCAGGACGAGATCGTCCGCAGCGGCCTCGGCGGCACTGTCTGTGTGCAGGGCGGGCCCGGCACCGGGAAGACCGCCGTCGGCCTGCACCGGGTGGCGTATTTGCTGTACGCGCACCGCGAGCGGCTCGCCCGTACCGGCACCCTCGTCATCGGGCCGAACCGTTCCTTCCTCCACTACATCGAGCAGGTCCTGCCCGCCCTCGGCGAGCTGGAGGTGAAGCAGGCCACCGTCGACGACCTGGTGCGCACCGGCGTCGAGGTCAGGGGCGAGGACGAGGCGGCCACCGCCGTCGTCAAGGGCGACGCCCGCATGGCCGAGGTGCTGCGGCGGGCCATCCGTTCGCACGTCACCGCCCCCACCGAGCCCGTCGTCGTGGTGCGCGGCTCCCGGCGCTGGCGCGTGCCCGCGTACGAGATCCAGGAGATGGTCGACGAGCTGCTGGCCCGTGACATGCGGTACGGGGCCGCGCACGAGGCGCTGCCGCAGCGGATCGCCCACGCCGTCCTCGTACGGATGGAGGAGGCCGGGGAGGCCCCCGACGACCGGGTGCAGAACGCCGTGGCCCGGAACCCCGCCGTGAAGGCGGCCGTCAAGGCGGTCTGGCCCGCCGTGGACCCGGCGAAGGTCGTGCTGCGGCTGCTGTCCGACGCGGAGTTCCTGGCCGCACACGCGGGAGGGCTGCTGAGCGAGGAGGAGCAGAAGCGGCTCCTGTGGGCGAAGCCCGCCCGCAGTGTGAAGTCCGCGAAGTGGTCGGCGGCCGACGCCGTGCTGATCGACGAGGCCGGTGACCTCGTCGCCCGTACGCACTCGCTCGGCCATGTCGTGCTCGACGAGGCGCAGGACCTGTCCCCCATGCAGTACCGGGCGGTGGGGCGGCGCTGCTCGACCGGTTCGGCCACCGTCCTCGGCGACCTCGCACAGGGGACGACGCCGTGGTCCACGGAGAGCTGGGGCGAGGCGCTGTTCCACCTGGGCAAGGCTGACGCGGTGGTGGAGGAGCTGACGGCCGGTTTCCGCGTGCCGCGCGAGGTCATCGCGTACGCCTCCCGGCTGCTGCCCGCGATCTCGCCGGGGCTCGCGGCGGTGGAGTCGGTGCGGGAGTCGCCGGGTTCCTTGGCCGTACGGGAGGTGGCGTCGGCGGAGGAGCTGGACGCGGCCGTCGTCGCTGCCTGCGAGGAGTCGCTGCGCCACGAGGGGTCGATCGGGCTCATCGCCGCCGACGCCCGTATCCCGGTGCTGGGTGCGGCCCTGGAGGCGGCGGGCCATGCGTATCTCTCGCCCGGTGAGGAGACCACCGCCGCGTCCCGGCTGACGCTGGTGCCCGCGTCGCTGGCGAAGGGCCTGGAGTACGACTACGTGGTGCTGGACGAGCCCGCGGCCGTGGTGGACGGCGAGCCGGACGAGCGGACCGGGCTGCGGCGGCTGTACGTGGCGCTGACCCGTGCGGTGTCGGGGCTGACCGTGCTGCACGCGGGGCCGTTGCCGGGGGTGTTGGTTCAGGCGTAGGAGCGGGAGGGGGCGACTGGAAACAATTGTTTCCAGTCGCCCCCTCCCCCGCGTGGGCCTCAGGCGTCCAGCACCTCGCGCCACTCCCGTACCGCCGCCGCGTCCACCGGCGCCGACCAGCCCTCCGGCCGTGCCGCGCCGCCGATATGGAACGCGTCGATCCCCGCCGCCAGCAGCCGGGGCAGGTGGTGCAGGTGGAGGCCGCCGCCGACCAGGACCTGCGCCCGGTATCCCGGCTCGCCGCTCCGGGCCGCCTCGGCCAGGAGGGTCGGGATGCCGGCGTCCACCCCGTCCGGGGAGCCCGCCGTGAGGAACGTGTCGAGGCCCGGCAGGTCCGCGAGCTGCTTGCGCAGGGTGTCGCGGTCGGCGCACCGGTCGATCGCCCGGTGGAACGTCCACCGGCAGCCGTCCAGCTCGGCGACGAGCCGCTCGACGGCGACGAGGTCCGCGTGGCCGTCCGTGTCGAGGAAGCCGAACACGAACTCGTCGGCCCCGGCCTCCCGCAGCTCACGGGCCCGGGCGACCAGGACGTCGATGTCACCGGCCGCGAAGCCGTCCGCCGTCCTGAGCATCACGCGCAGCGGGATGTCCACGGCGGACCTGATCGCCGCGAAGGTCTCCCGGGACGGGGTGAGACCGTCGGCGGCCATGTCGGTGACCAGTTCGAGGCGGTCTGCACCACCGGCCTGGGCAGCGACCGCGTCCTCCGCGTCGAGAGCGATCACCTCCAGGACTGCACGGTTGCTCATGGGTCCCATTCCTCCGATACACAGCTACAGGCCTGCACGGACCTACACAGCTATAGGTCTAGTCCAATGACCAGCCTACGGGGCGGCCGACGGGCCGCGCAGCCCTCTATCTGAACGCACGGACCCGGCGGTACGCGAACCGGCCCCGCAGACGGGTGACGCACCCCTCCCGTCACACCTTGCACTTCATGGGGGTGGGGGGTATACATGGGGAGAGGAATGGATACCCCCTAGGGGTATCTAGAACGGCTTCAAGGAGGCCCCCGTGTCCGCGCACTCCGCCACCACCGCAACCACCGCCGCCAGCTCCGGCTCCGACGCCGGAACCGCCGCGGTCGAGCTCGCGATCGGCGGGATGACCTGCGCCTCGTGCGCGGCCCGTATCGAGAAGAAGCTCAACCGGATGGACGGCGTCGAGGCCACCGTGAACTACGCCACCGAGAAGGCGAAGGTCACCTACGCGGGCGGCGACGTGTCCGTCGAGGATCTGATCGCGACCGTCGAGGCCACCGGTTACACCGCCCGGCCGCCCGCACCGCCCGCCGCCGACACCGCCGCCCCGCCACCGGGGAGCAGCGGTACGGAACAGGGCGCGGCCGAGGACGACGGGCTCACCACCCTGCGCCAGCGGCTGATCACCGCCGTGCTCCTCGCCGTACCGGTGATCGCGATGGCGATGGTCCCGGCGCTCCAGTTCGACTACTGGCAGTGGCTCTCCCTGACGCTGGCCGCGCCGGTCGTCACCTACGCCGCCTGGCCGTTCCACCGGGCCGCGTGGACGAACGCCAAGCACGGCGCGGCGACGATGGACACGCTGATCTCCGTCGGTACGTCGGCCGCGTTCCTGTGGTCGGTGTGGGCGCTGTTCTTCGGTACGGCGGGCATGGTCGGGATGACGCACCCGTTCGAGCTCACGATCGCCCGCAGCGACGGCGCCGGGAACATCTACTTGGAGGCCGCGGCCGGGGTGACGGCGTTCATTCTCGCCGGGCGCTACTTCGAGGCGCGTTCGAAGCGGAAGGCCGGGGCGGCGCTGAAGGCTCTGATGGAGCTGGGCGCGAAGGAGGTCACGGTCCTGCGCGACGGCGTGGAGACGACGATCCCGACCGCCGCGTTGCAGGTCGGGGACCGCTTCCTGGTCCGTCCCGGGGAGAAGATCGCGACGGACGGAACCGTGATCGAGGGCTCGTCCGCCGTGGACGCCTCGATGCTCACCGGTGAGTCCGTGCCCGTGGAGGTATCGGTCGGCGACTCCGTCACCGGCGCCACCCTCAACGCCGGAGGACGCCTCGTCGTCGAAGCCACCCGCGTCGGCAACGACACCCAACTCGCCCGCATGGCCAAACTCGTCGAGGACGCCCAGAACGGCAAAGCCTCCGCCCAGCGCCTCGCCGATCGTATCTCCGCCGTCTTCGTCCCGATCGTCATCGCACTCGCCCTGGGCACCCTGGGCTACTGGCTCGGCAACGGCGCCGGACTGACCGCCGCCTTCACCGCGGCCGTCGCGGTTCTGATCATCGCCTGCCCCTGCGCCCTCGGCCTCGCCACCCCCACCGCCCTCATGGTCGGCACCGGACGCGGCGCCCAACTCGGCATCCTCATCAAGGGTCCTGAGGTGCTGGAGACCACCCGCCGCGCCGACACCATCGTCCTGGACAAGACCGGCACCGTCACCACCGGCCGCATGACCCTTCAGACCACCCACACCGCCGACGGAACCGACGAGGCCGAAGTGCTGCGGCTGGCGGGTGCGTTGGAGAACGCCTCCGAGCATCCCATCGCGCAGGCGGTGGCGTCCGCCGCGACCGAGGCCACCGGCCCCCTCCCCACCCCCGAGGACTTCGCCAACGTCCCCGGCCTCGGCGTCCAGGGCATCGTCGAGGGTCACGCGGTCCTCGTCGGGCGCGAACAGCTCCTGGCCGAGTGGGAGATCCGCCTTCCCGCGCCTCTCGCCGAGGCGAAGCAGGCCGCGGAGGCCGCCGGGCGCACGGCGATCACCGTCGCCTGGGACGGCGAGGCGCGGGCGGTGCTGGAGGTCGCCGACGCGGTGAAGGACACGAGTGCCGAGGCCGTCCGCAGGCTCCGCGCCCTCGGCCTGACCCCGATCCTCCTCACCGGCGACAACCGGGCCGTGGCGGAGTCGGTCGCGGCGGAGGTCGGCATCGACGAGGTGTACGCGGAGGTCATGCCGCAGGACAAGGTCGATGTGGTCAAGCGCCTTCAGGCGGAGGGCCGTTCGGTCGCGATGGTCGGGGACGGGGTCAACGACGCCGCCGCCCTCGCCCAGGCCGATCTGGGGCTCGCGATGGGCACCGGCACCGACGCCGCCATCGAGGCCGGGGACCTGACCCTGGTCCGGGGCGACCTCAACACCGCCGCCGACGCGATCCGCCTCTCCCGCCGCACCCTCTCCACCATCCGCACCAACCTCTTCTGGGCCTTCGCCTACAACGTCGCCGCCCTCCCGCTGGCCGCCGCCGGGCTGCTCAACCCGATGATCGCCGGGGCGGCGATGGCCTTCTCGTCGGTGTTCGTGGTCGGCAACTCGCTGCGGCTGCGCACGTTCAAGGGGGCGTGAGGTACGGGGCCGTGCGTGTACGTGTACGCGGCCGGCTCAGGCGCGTACGAACCGCAGCCGGGTCCCCGGCACCGCCTGCGCCGCCGCGGCGAGGGCCCGTTCGGGGACGACGCCGACGACCGGGTAACCGCCGGTCGTCGGATGGTCGTTGAGGAAGATGACGGGCCGGCCGTCGGGCGGCACCTGGATCGCGCCCAACACCAGTCCCTCGCTGGGCAGTTCCTCGTTACGGGACCGCTCCAGCGGCGGGCCCTCCGTGCGCAGGCCGATGCGGTTGCTGTGCGGCGAGACCTGGTAGAGGGCGGTGAGGAGCGTACGGAGCGCGGCTTCGGTGAACCAGTCGTGGCGGGGGCCGGGGTGGACCGGGAGCACCAGTTCGGCGGGGGCGCCCGGCCAGGGAACGGGACCGGCGGACGGCGGCGGGCCGCCCGACGCCGGTTCGCCCAGCGGGAGTTCGTCGCCCTCGCTCAGCGGGGCGGGCCCGAGCCCCGAGAGGAGGTCCGCCGAACGGCTGCCGAGCACCGGGTCCGGCACGAGCCCGCCCGCGAACGCCAGGTAGCTCCGGAGTCCGGTCCGGGCGGGACCCGCGTCGAGCACCGCGCCCGCGGGCACCCGGACCGGGGCGCCCCACGCCACCGGCCGCCCGTCGACCGTGACGCGGCAGCCCGCCCCGCCGACGACGGCCGTGACGGTCCGGTCCGGGCGGACCGCGCACCCGGTGAGGGTGGTCTCCAGGACGGCGGCGTCCGGCGGATTGCCGAGCAGCCGGTTGGCCAGCCGGGCGGCGGGCGCGTCGAGCGCCCCGGCCCGCCCGACCCCGAGGTGCGCCCAGCCGGGGCGGCCGGCGTCCTGCACGGTGGTCAGGGCTCCGGGACGTACGACGCGGAGGTGGCGCCCGTCGGCGGGACGTGCAGCGTGCACGTGGCGCCCGTCGGCGGGACGTGCAGCGTGCAGGTCGCGCCCGTCGGCGGGACGTGCAGCGTGCGGGTGGCGCCCGTCGGCGGTCGTCATGTGTCCGACCGGCTGTCAGCCCGGGTGTCCGCCCGGACGTCGCCCGCGCGGGGAGCGGGCAGCGCGCGAGCGTTCCCCGCCTCCACCGGTACGAACCTGACGGGCGTCCCCGGCACCAGCAGCGCCGCCGGTTCCCGGCCCGGATCCCACAGGGCCCCCGGATCCGGCATCCGCCCGATGATCTGCCAGCCGCCGGGCGAGGGGCGCGGGTACACCCCCGTATAGGGCCCGGCGAGGGCCACCGCCCCGGCCGGGACCCGGGTGCGCGGGGTGGCGCGCCGAGGCACGTGCAACCGCTCGGGCAGCCCGGTGAGATAGCCGAACCCGGGGGCGAACCCGCAGAACGCCACCCGGAACGCGGTACGGGAGTGCAGACCGGCCACGTCGTCGGCCCCGACGCCCCAGAGCGCGGCGACCTCGCCGAGATCGGGACCGTCGTAGACGACGGGAACCTCCACCGGCTCGCGCCCCGCGCTACGCAACGGCTCCACCCGCCACGAGACAAGCTCCCGGGCGAGCCGGTCCCGGGCCCCGGGCGTGCGCTCCGCGATCCCGTCGAGCAGAACGGTGCGGGCGGCGGGGACGATGTCGCGGACGGCGGGAAGTTCACCACGCTCGCGCCGCCGAAGCAGCTCGGCATGAAAGGCCTCGGTGTGCTCGCCGTCGGCCAGCTCGACGAGCAGGGCGTGCGGCCCGGCGGGGAGGATGCGGGGCGCGCCGGGGGCTCCGGTGCTTCCTGTGCCGCTGCCCGTACCACCGGGGCCGGTCACGCGAACGCCCGTACCGCGACGCCCGCTTCCTCCAGGGCCGTTCGCACCCGGTGCGCCAGTGCCGCCGCGCCCGGGGTGTCCCCGTGGACGCACAGCGAGCGTGCCGAGAGCGGGATTCGGCTGCCGTCCGACCCCGTCACCGCCCGTTCGACGGCCATCCCGACGCTCCGGCGTACGACGTCGTCCGGGTCGTGCACCACCGCGCCCGGCTCACCGCGCGGCACCAGCGTGCCCTGCGGGGTGTACGCGCGGTCGGCGAAAGCCTCCTCCACCGCGGGCAGTCCCGCCTCGGCCGCGTGGGCCAGCAGCCGGGATCCGGGCAGCCCGAGCACGGCCAGGTCGCCGCCCGCCAGCCGGACGCCCGCGACCACCGCGGCGGCCTGGTCGTCGTCCCAGACGGCCCGGTTGTAGAGCGCGCCATGCGGTTTGACGTACGCGACGGTGGACCCGGCGGCCTCCGCGAAGACCCTCAACGCGCCTATCTGGTAAGCGATCTCGGCGGTCAGCTCCGCGGGCGGCACGTCCATCGACCGCCGCCCGAACCCGGCCAGGTCCCGGTAGGAGACCTGCGCCCCGATCCGTATCCCGCCGGCCGCCGCGGCGTCGCAGACCCGCCGCATCACGGACGCGTCGCCCGCGTGGAAGCCGCAGGCCACGTTGGCGCTCGTGACACAGGCGAGGAGCGCGTCGTCGTCGGTCAGGGTCCAGTTGCCGAAGCCCTCGCCCAGGTCGGCGTTGAGATCCATCATCACGGGCGCACGGTAGGGCTGACCAGGCCGGGGCGACAAGGGCCGGTCCGGAGAGCGGAACCCCTCGAACCCCTCGAAACCCCTCGCCCCGACCCCGTACGCCAAGAACCGGCCACGCACGTCCTAGAGTCGCCCCCATGACGGACCACAGCCCCCACCCGCCCCAGGGCTCCGACAGCGACACCGACGCCGAGGCCGGTCTCCGGGACCGCTGGCACGACACGCTGGTGGCCGCGCGTGCCGGGGCGGACGGACCCGATCCGCTGCCGTACGCCGAGAACCTCCTCGCCCGCTGGGCCGAACCGCAGCGCCGCTACCACACCACCGCCCACCTGAGCACGGTCCTGGACCGGGTCGACACGCTGGCCGGGCACGCCGACGACGTGCATGCCGTACGGCTCGCCGCCTGGTTCCACGACGCCGTGTACCGGCCCGACCGGAGCGAGAACGAGGAGCGCAGCGCCGCCCTCGCCGAGCGCGCGCTGGCCGAGGCGGGGGTGCCGGACGCGACGGTGGCGGAGGTCGCCCGGCTGGTGCGGCTCACCGTCACGCACGACCCGGCCGACGGCGACCGCAACGGCGAGGTGCTGTGCGACGCCGACCTGGCGATCCTGGCGGGCGGCCCGCAGGAGTACGGGGCGTACGCGGCCCAGGTCCGGGAGGAGTACGGCTTCGTGCCCGACGAGGCGTTCCGGGCAGGCCGGGCGGACGTACTGCGGCAACTCCTCGGGCTGCCACGCCTGTTCCGTACGCCCCACGGCTCGGCGGAGTGGGAAGCACGAGCCCGGCACAACCTGGCGACGGAGCTGGAGCTGCTGACCTCGTCCGGCACAGGCACAAGCACCGGCACCGGCACCGGCACCGGCTGACCACGCACCAGGTCCCGGCCCCGGCCCCGTAAATGTTCCGGTTCGTTCACGGTGTCGTCCCGGTCACGCCCTCGCCCGACCGGTGAAGCCCCTCGGCCGCTAACGTCTCGCATCGCAGATGCACACACTCTGCAAAGACAGCCCGTTCATCTTTCCGCTCAGACAACTCCACGGGGGTACCGCGAAATGTCCAAGGGACTCGGCACGACGGTCGGCAGAACTTCCCGGCGGCGAATACTGCGACTCGCCGGTGGTAGTCTCACGATGGCGGTGCTCGGGGCCGGCCTGACCGGCTGCGAGGACGAGCTCGCGACCGGCGGCGAGGGCAGCACGCCGCCGCCGCGCGACAAGTCCCCCGAGAACGGCAAGGGCGGCCAGGGGAGCAAGGACGGCGGGGCCCCCGCACCCCTGTGGACGAAGTCGACCTCCGCGCAGACGTACGGGGACAACGACGAGCTGGTGACCGTGGACGGCGTGGTCATCGCGAGCGGCGACCCGCTGGCCGCGCTCGACGGCGCGACCGGCAAGGAGCGGTGGTCGCTGCCCGGCGGCGCGGTGCCCGGTGCGCCGCTGCTGCTCGGCAACGGCACGCTGTACCTGGCCAGCGGCACGTACGACGGCAACGTCATCGGTTACGTACCGGGGTCCGGCAAGGAGACCTGGCGCAGCCACCTCGGCAAGGAGTACCGGCAGCCCCGGCCGATCGCGGTGGACGGGGAGCAGGTGTACGTCATCGCCGAGATCCTGGAGGCCGACAACTCCTCCCGCACCAACGTGATCGCCGCGCTGAACAGCACCACGGGCAAGGTCGCCTGGAAGGAACAGCGCGACCTCGGCACCGAACAGAACGGCATCCACGCCGCCGTCCACGGCCGCCACCTCGTCTACACCGACTTCAAGAACAACCTCACGGTCCGCGACACCGCCACCGGCCGCCAGGTGTGGACGCAGAAGACGACGAAGACGAGTTACGGACCGTTCGTCGTCCACCAGGATCTGGTGATCGTCCCGCAGGGCCGGCGGCTCCAGGCCTTCGCGCTGTCCGACGGGGCCGAGAAGTGGTCGGTCGAGGCCGAGGAGTTCACCCTGTTCCGGGAGCCGAGCCTCGTGGAGGACGTGCTGTACATCGCGGACAGCGGCCGCACGCTGTGGGCCCTCCAGCCGGGGACCGGAAAGAAGGTCTGGCAGTCCACGGCCCTCAAGGACGCGGGCGCTCAGGTGCCCCGGCAGTTCGTGAAGGCGGGCTCCACCCTCTACGCGGCCACCGACCTGGACCCGCAGGGCGGCATCCACGCGTTCGACGCCAAGACGGGCGGCCTGCGCTGGACGTTCAACGACAAGACCGGCGACCACCACGCCTGGCTGGTGGCCACCGACGGGAAGCGCGTCTACGCCCTGCACGGCAAGAAGCTGCACGCCCTGCCCGTGTGACACGTGACCTGTGTGACGGGGGTGTGAACGGGCTGGCCCCCTCCCGCGGCCGGGGAATGCGGATGCGTTCCCCGGCGTTGGGACGAGTCATGCCCGACTCTCCCTCCCGCCGCGCACCCATGCCCCTGGCCGTATACATTCTCGGCCTCTCGGTCTTCGCACTCGGCACCAGCGAGTTCATGCTGTCGGGCCTGCTCCCGCCGATCGCCGACGACATGAACGTGTCGATCCCGCAGGCCGGGCTCCTCATATCCGCGTTCGCGATCGGCATGGTCGTCGGCGCCCCGCTGCTGGCCGTCGCCACGCTGCGGCTGCCGCGCCGCACCACGCTCATCGCGCTGATCTCGGTGTTCGGCCTGGGCCAGATCGCCGGTGCGCTGGCTCCGACGTACGAGGTCCTCTTCGCCTCCCGCATCGTGAGCGCGCTGGCCTGCGCGGGTTTCTGGGCGGTCGGCGCGGCCGTGGCCATCGCGATGGTCCCGGTGAACCAGCGGGCGCGGGCGATGGCCGTGATGATCGGCGGTCTGTCCGTCGCCAACGTGCTGGGCGTGCCGCTGGGGGCCTTCCTCGGCGAGCACCTCGGCTGGCGCTCGGCGTTCTGGGCGGTCGGCGCGGCCTCGGCGGTGGCCCTGGCCGGCGTGATCACGCGTATCCCGCACATCCCGCTGCCCGAGAGGAAGCCCGAGCTGAGGCGGGAGCTGGCGATCTACCGGGACCGGCAGGTCTGGCCGGCCATCGTGATCACCGCGCTCGCGGCGGGCGGGGTGTTCTGCGCGTTCAGCTATCTCGCGCCGCTGCTGACGGACGTGGCGGGGCTGGACTCGGGCTGGGTGCCGTGGATCCTCGGCCTGTTCGGGGTGGGCGCGCTGATCGGCACGATGATCGGCGGCCGGGTCGCGGACGCGCACCTCTTCGGGGTGATGCTGAGCGGGATCACGGCGTCGACGGTGTTCCTGGTGGCGCTGGCGCTGTTCGCCTCCAGCCAGGTGGCGGTCATCGCGCTGTCCTTCCTGCTGGGCCTGTCCGCCTTCTTCACGGCCCCCGCGCTGAACGCCCGGATGTTCAACGTGGCCGGGGCCGCCCCGACGCTGGCCGGGGCCACCACGACGGCCGCGTTCAACCTGGGCAACACGAGTGGCCCGTGGCTCGGCGGCACGGTGATCGACCTGGACTTCGGCTTCGCCTCCACGGCCTGGGCGGGCGCGGCGATGACGGCCCTGGCCCTGGCGGCGGTGGGCATGGCGCTGCGCCTCCAGCGCGGCGGCACGGGCGAGTCGCGGTCCCGGTCCCGGCTGATCGCGAAGAGCGGGGCGGCGACGGGCAGCGCGGAGAGCGCGGCGGCTCGCGCCGGGCGCGTGACTCCGTAGCTCCGGCCCCACCCAACCGCTTTCGGCCGCCGTCCGGCCGATAGCCGTCGGGGCACCGAACAGCAGCCGAAAAAGTCGCTACCGGCCAGTAGTGAGACGGCCATCCGCCCTTCATCATTGAGCGCGAGCATGACAACCCGTCGCCGGGTCACGGCGTACGGGCCATTGGCAGGTTCCCCACCCAGGAGTCCCCATGCATGCAGGCGCCACCATCCAGCGCACCGCCGCGGCACTGACCGCGACGCTCGCCCTCGTCGCGATCCCCGTCACCTCGGCCGGCGCGACGGAGACGCAGGCTCCGGCCCGTACCGCTCCCGCGACCGCTCCCGCGACCGCTCCCGCGGCCTCCGCCGCCACCCTCGCCGCGGACGTCGACTACGCCGCCTGGCGACGGGACGTCGCGGCGGTCGTCGCCGAGGCACGCCCCTGGATCGAGGCCCGGACGGAGAGCGCCGGGAGCGAGAAGCAGGCGATCGTCCTCGACATCGACAACACCGCGCTGGAGACGCACTTCCACCCGTTCTGGAAGCTGCCCACCCCCGCCGTGGAGGATGTCCGCGAACTGGCCCGCTACGCCGACGCGCGCGGCGCGGCCGTCTTCTTCGTCACCGCGCGGCCGGGCATCATCCACTCCCTCACGGACTGGAACCTGAAGAAGGCCGGCTACCCGGTCGACGGCCTCCACGCGCGCAGCCTGCCCGACCTCTTCGAGGAGGTCAGCGCCTACAAGACCGAGCAGCGGGCGGAGATCGAGGCGAAGGGCTACAAGATCATCGCCAATATCGGGAACAACACCACCGACCTCGTCGGCGGCCACGCCGAACGCGGCTTCAAGCTCCCGGACTACGACGGCAAGCTCTCCTAGGGCCTCGCCTACGGAACGGCCGGGCGGCGGGCCGCCGGGGCGGCCTACCCCGGCGCCGGCCGCCCCTTCGGCCGCCGGAGGCCCGCCGCCGTGAGCCGCCGGACCAGCTCCTTCGAGCCGATCTCCCGGGCCCCGGCCCGTACCGCGTCCGCGTAGTGCGCCTCCGGTACGTCGTAGTGGTCGCGCTCGAAGGCGCGCGGCGGGCAGCCGATCGCGGCGGCGAAGGCGTGCAGCTCCTCGAACGAGACATCGCTCACCAGGTGCGACCAGAGACGGCCGTGTCCGGGCCAGGTGGGCGGGTCGATGTAGAGCGTCACCGCCGCAGCACCTCGGCCAGCGCCCCCACCGGCGCCACCGCCACCGCCGCCTTGGTGCAGACCCAGTGCGGGTCGGGCCCGAGCTCCGGCTCGACCTCCAGGGCGTGCGGCTCGTCCTCCGGCGAGCACGCGGGGCACAGCGGCCACCGCCCGTACCGCTCCAGCAGCGCGTCCTGGACGTCCTGGGCGACCAGACCGGCGACGTACTCCGCACCCTCGGGCCACTGCTCCACCCACCACCGCCGGTGCGTCACCGCGTCCTCGACCAGCGAGACGATGTCCGCCTCGGCGACGTCGGCCGCCGCCAGATCGGCCATGACGAGGGCGCGGGCGGCGTGCAGGGCCTGCTCCAGGGGGTTCAACTCCATGCCCCCATTGTGCGCGAGGGCCCGCCGGAGGCACCGCCAGAGGTAGGGACCAAAGGGGGTTGACGGACCCCGAGGTTGAAAATATCTTTCAGGTGTGACCAGTGATGTGAAGGAAATTTTCAGCAGCGACTCTCCGCCCGCCCCCGCGGCCCTCGCCGCCAAGGTCCGGACCCTCGCCCCCTCCATGACCCGCTCGATGCAGCTGGTCGCCGAAGCCGTCGCGGGCGACCCCGCAGGCTGCGCCGCCCTCACCGTCACCGGTCTCGCCGAGCGCACCGGCACCAGCGAAGCCACCGTCGTCCGCACCGCCCGCCTCCTCGGCTACCCCGGCTACCGGGACCTGCGCCTCGCGCTGGCCGGTCTCGCCGCGCACCAGGAGTCCGGCCGGGCCCCGGCCGTCACCGCCGACATCGCGGTGGACGACCCGATCGCCGACGTGGTCGCCAAGCTCGCCTACGACGAGCAGCAGACCCTCGCCGACACCGCCGCCGGGCTCGACACCGTACAGCTGGGGGCGGCCGTCGCCGCCGCCTCGACCGCCCGCCGCATCGACATCTACGGTGTCGGGGCCTCCTCCCTCGTCGGCCAGGACCTGGCGCAGAAGCTGCTCCGGATCGGGCTGATCGCCCACGCCCACATGGACCCGCACCTCGCGGTGACCAACGCCGTGCAGCTGCGCAGCGGCGACGTGGCCATCGCGATCACCCACTCCGGCTCCACCGGCGACGTGATCGAGCCGCTGCGGGTCGCGTTCGACCACGGGGCGACGACGATCGCGATCACCGGGCGGCCCGACGGGCCCGTGTCGCAGTACGCGGACCATGTGCTGACCACGTCCACCGCGCGCGAGAGCGAGCTGCGCCCCGCCGCGATGTCGAGCCGGACGAGCCAGCTGCTCGTCGTGGACTGCCTGTTCATAGGCGTCGCGCAGCGGACGTACGAGACCGCCGCGCCCGCCCTGGCCGCCTCCTACGAGGCGCTGGCCCACCGCCACACCCCGCGCACCCGCTGACCCTTCCCCGCCCCACCCGTACACGTACGAGACCGAGCACCCCGAGAAAGCTGAGCCGCACCTCATGACCTCCACCACCGACGCGAACACCGACACCCCCGGCGCCACCGGCACCCCCGGGGCATCCGGGACCTCCGGGACGTACGGCGAGCTCCGGGCCCAGCTGGCCACCCTCACCACCGAGGCGTTCCGCCCCGAGCTGGCCGAGATCGACCGGCTGTCCACCGAGGAGATCGCGCGGATCATGAACGGCGAGGACGCCACGGTCCCGGCCGCCGTCGCCGCGCGGCTGCCGCAGATCGCCGCGGCCATCGACGCCACCGCCGAGCGCATGGCCCGCGGCGGCCGGCTGGTCTACGCAGGCGCGGGCACGGCGGGCCGGCTCGGGGTGCTGGACGCCAGCGAGTGCCCGCCCACCTTCAACACCGACCCGGCCGAGGTCGTCGGCCTGATCGCGGGCGGCCCCTCCGCGATGGTCACGGCCGTCGAGGGCGCGGAGGACAGCAAGGAGCTGGCCGCCGCCGACCTGGACGCGCTGAAGCTGACCGCCGACGACACGGTGGTCGGCATCTCCGCCTCGGGCCGTACGCCGTACGCGATCGGCGCGGTCGAGCACGCCCGCGCCCGGGGTGCCCTGACGATCGGCCTGTCCTGCAACGCGGACTCCGCGCTCGCCGCGGCGGCGGAACACGGCCTGGAGATCGTCACCGGCCCCGAGCTGCTCACCGGCTCGACCCGGCTGAAGGCGGGCACGGCGCAGAAGCTGGTCCTCAACATGATCTCGACGCTCACGATGATCCGGCTCGGCAAGACGTACGGGAATCTCATGGTCGACGTCCGCGCTTCCAACGAGAAGCTGCGGGCCCGCTCCCGGCACATCGTCTCCCTGGCCACCGGCGCGTCCGACGCGACGATCGAGGCCGCGCTCGCCGCCACCGACGGCGAGGTCAAGAACGCGATCCTGGTCGTCCTCGGCCAGGTCGACGGCCCCACCGCCGCCCGGCTCCTCACCGAGTCCGACGGCCACCTCCGCGCCGCGCTCGCGGCCGTACGCACCACCTGACCCACCCCCTGGGCCCCCCACGCCCCGCACAGCAAGGCACCGAGCACCATGGCCACTGAACACAAGAACCGCGCCACCGCGGCCGCGATCCTGCCGCTCGTCGGCGGGGCCGCGAACGTCGCGTCCATCGCCCACTGCATGACCCGGCTCCGCCTCGGGCTGCACGACCGGTCCCTCGTCGACGACGAGGCGCTGAAGGCCCTGCCCGCCGTGATGGGCGTCGTCGAGGACGACACGTACCAGATCGTGCTGGGTCCGGGCACGGTCGCCCGGGTCACCCCGGAGTTCGAGCAGCTGGTCGAGGAGGAGCGCGAGACCGCACCCGCGCAGGCCGCCGTCTCCGCCGACGATCTGGCGGCGCAGGGCGCGGCGATCAAGGCCCAGCAGAAGGCGAAGAACGCGACCCCGTTCAAGCTGTTCCTGCGCAAGATCGCCAACATCTTCGTGCCGCTGATCCCGGCGCTGATCGGCTGCGGGATCATCGCGGGCCTCAACGGTCTGCTGGTGAACCTGGGGTGGCTGCCCGGCGTGACGCCCGCGCTGGCGGCGATGGCGTCGGGCTTCATGGCGCTGATCGCGGTGTTCGTGGGCTACAACACGGCGAAGGAGTTCGGCGGCACGCCGATCCTGGGCGGGGCGGTGGCGGCGATCATCGTCTTCCCGGGCGTCGCGAACATCGACGCCTTCGGCCAGACGCTGTCGCCGGGCCAGGGCGGTGTGCTCGGCGCGCTGGGCGCGGCGGTTCTCGCGGTGTACGTGGAGAAGTGGTGCCGCCGGTGGGTGCCGGAGGCGCTGGACGTCCTGGTCACCCCGACCCTGACGGTGCTGATCTCCGGCCTGGTGACGATCTTCGGCCTGATGTACGTGGCCGGGGAGATCTCCTCCGCGATCGGTACGTTCGCCGACTGGCTGCTCTCCAACGGCGGCGCGGGCGCGGGCTTCGTCCTCGGCGGCCTGTTCCTGCCGCTGGTCATGCTGGGCCTGCACCAGGCGCTGATCCCGATCCACACGACGCTCATCGAGCAGCAGGGCTACACGGTCCTGCTGCCGATCCTGGCGATGGCCGGGGCGGGCCAGGTCGGCGCGGCGATGGCGGTCTACTTCCGCCTCCCCCGCAACGAGTCGATCCGCCGCACCATCAAGTCGGCGCTCCCGGCGGGTCTGCTGGGCGTCGGCGAACCGCTGATCTACGGCGTCTCGCTCCCGCTGGGCCGCCCGTTCATCACGGCGTGCGTGGGCGGGGCGTTCGGCGGCGGCTTCGTCGGCCTGTTCAACCAGCTCGGCGACACGGTCGGCTCGACGGCCATCGGCCCGTCCGGCTGGGCCCTGTTCCCGCTCCTGGACGGCAACCACGGCCTGGGCTCGACGATCGCGATCTACGCGGGCGGCCTGCTGGTGGGGTACGTCGCCGGCTTCCTGGCCACGTATTTCTTCGGCTTCAGCAGGGACCTGCTGACCGAGTTCAACGTCTCCCAGGAACCGACCCCGTCGACGGTCGCGGCGACGGGCGGCCCGCATCCCGCTACGGCACCGAACGCGGACGGCCCGGACTCCGGCGGCACGGACCCGGACTCCCCGGCGAAGACCCCGGCGGGGGTCTGACCTCAGGACTTCAGGCCCGAGCCCGGTTTGCGCGCCCCCGGTCCGCCGCCCCACCCCGGTGGGCGGCGGCCCGGGGGCGTCCTGCGGACTACGCCTGTGGGCGGCGGACCGGGGGCGTCCTGCGGACTACGCCTGCGGGCGGCCCCACGAACCACGCCCTCCGTCCTACGAGCCACGTCCTGCGGACTACGCCTCAAGGGCCGCCCCACCCCGGTCTCCAGCCCGATCCGCCCCCGGTACCCCGCCACCTAGCGTCGTCCTCATGCGAATCGGACTGCTCGGCACCGGAAATGTCGCCCGCGCCCTGGCCACCGGCTGGCGCGCCGCAGGGCACGACGTCCTCCTCGGATCGCGTCATCCGAAGGAACGGACCGACCTCGGCCTGCCCGTCGCGGGCCTGGACGAGACGGCCGCCCACGCGGAGGTCCTGGTCAACGCGACGCCCGGCGGCGTCTCGGTGGACCTGCTCCGCTCGATCGGGGCCCCGGCGCTGGCCGGCACCCTGCTGATCGACGTAGGGGTCGGCCTCTCCGACGACTTCAGCGCCCTCACCCACCCCAACAGCAGCCTGGGCGAACTGATCCAGGAGGCCTTCCCCCTGACCCCCGTCGTCAAGACGCTCTGCACGATGGACTCGACGACCATGGTCGCCCCGGGCGAACTCACCGAGCCGGGCACGGTCTTCCTCTCCGGCGACGACCCCGAAGCCAAGGCCACCACCGGCCGGCTGCTCACCGACCTCGGCTGGCCGGCCTCCGCCCAGCTCGACATCGGCGGCATCACGACCGCGCGCGGCCAGGAGCACTTCGCGTTCCTGTTCATGGGGATCGCGGGCGGGGTGAACTCCCACACCTTCAACATCAAGGTGGTCACCCGGCCGTAGTCGCCCGACAGCTCACGAAGCGCCCGGGAACTCCTCCGTCGGCAGCTGTACGTCGAACGGGGACGGGACCGTCAGCGGCTTGCCGAACGGCACCGCGTCCGTGTGCTTGTAGGTGCCGTCCTCGTTCGGCTCGGTGAACAGCGTCACCATCGGCCCCCGGGTGTCGAACCGGTCGATCAGGAGATACATCGGGACGCCCGCCCGGGCATACGCGCGGTACTTCTTGGTGCGGTCCTCCCGCGCGTTGCCGCGCGAGGTGATCTCGACGACGAGCAGCGCCTCCGAGGCGTCCATCGGGTCGCTGGTATCCGGATCGGCGTCTGAGATCAATACCCTCGGCATGACCACCAGATCGGGGACGTACAGCTTGCCCAGCGGGGCAATGTGCACGCCGAGGGTCTGGTAGATCCCCAGCCCATCGGGCAGGCCCCTGTAGAGACGGCTCTGTACCGCTTCGGCGATCCCGTTGTGGTGTGCGTGCGGCGGCGGTACCAAAACGATCTGCCCCTCGTCGATCTCGGCGCGCCAGCCCTCGGGCACGTCCAGCTCACGCCACGTCCGCAGCAGGTAGTCCCACGCGCGCCCATCCGCTGCCTGGCCGTTCTCGACAAACGCTGCGGTCATCGCGGGTCCCTTCTTCCGTGGCCTTGCCGAGCAGGCTAGATCGGGGTTTCACGGCCGACGGCCGTTCCCTCACAGCGTCCCACGAACGAGTGGCCGCGCGCAGGCAGCACGCCATCCCGCCCGGCGCCGCCCCGCCCACGGACAAAATCCCCCGGGAATCCCCGTGCATACGAAAAGCATCAGCGGGAACCTGAATTTCCGGAGGTTGATAATCATGGTTCCCCTTCTTCTCGTTCTTCTGCTCGCCCTGGTTCTCTTCGGCGCCGGATTCGCGGTCAAGGCTCTCTGGTGGATAGCCGTGATCGTCCTGGTGCTCTGGCTCATAGGGTTCTTCGTCCGCCCCGCCGCCGGTGGCGGCCGACGCGGCCGGTGGTACCGCTGGTAGGCGCACCGGGTGTAGGCCACCTCTCCCCGGGCACACGAAGTCCGATCACCGGGAAAACACCGAAAACAACGGCCCGGGCGACCTTCGCGAAAGGAGCCACAATGAGCGACTCCCTGTGGGGCTACCAGCCGTCGAGCGGTCATATCGCGGGAATCGATCTGACCGGCTATTCGGTCGAGGCGACCGACGGCGGTATCGGAAAGGTCGACAAGCATTCCGACGAGGTGGGCTCCGCCTATCTGCTCGTCGACACCGGGGTCTGGATCTTCGGCAAGGACGTCCTGCTGCCCGCGGGCACGGTGAAGCGCATCGACACGGAGGACCGGAAGGTCTACGTCGACCTCACCAAGGAACAGGTCAAGGACTCCCCGGAGTTCGACCGCCACCAGCAGACCGAGGACCCGGCCTACCACGAGCAACTGTCCGCGTACTACCTGGCGTTCCGCATCATGTGACGGAGACCGGCGTACGCCTTCGAACGGCGGCGGGCCCGACCCCGGGGAGGGGCCGGCCCCGCCGTCTCGCGCGTGAGCCCTCAGACCGCCAGGTCCGACCAGAACGGCACCCGGGCCCCGGCGGCCGGCTCCGGCCACCCCTCCTCCGGGTCCAGGTCCCCGAACTCCCGCTCCACCCACTCCGCCAGGTCCCGGCCGTAGTGGATGACGTCCGCACCGACGACGGAGAGCACCGGCCGCCCATGAGCCGCCCCAGCCGCCAGGTACCGGTGCGAGTAGAGCGGGATCAGCGTCGGTACGGAACCGAGCGCGGCCCGGGCCGCCGCCACCGCCTCCGCCGGGTCCGCCGGGCGCGCCCCCCACCGCCCGCCGGGCAGCCACCAGCCGTGCTCCACCGAGAACAGCAGTTCCTCCACCGGCCGCCCCAGCCGCTCCCGGATCAGCTCCGGGTCGCCGTCCCGCCAGTCGGGCCACGGGTTACGCCGGGACTCGCCCTCCCCCGGGGGCGCCGCCCGGTCCACCGGCAGCCCGGCCGCCAGGAAGGCCCGGTGGTCGGGGGCGAACTCGATGCCGTACTCCGCCTCGATCCGGTCGAACTCCGCATCGTTCAGACCGGGTTCCAGCTCGCACACCCCCAGCTCCGCCAGACGGCGAGCCGCCCGTTCCCCTGCCCGTACTCCCTCGCGTACCGCCTCGTCACCGGTCATCGCAGCAGCGTAACCACCACCGCCTCTGGGAGCGCTCTCAACGCTGTCGGCGCCCGGCGCTAGGCTGTAGACGATCCGGCGGCGACACCGAGCACGCACCACGCGCACGTACGCGCAGACGCAGACGCACGCACCAGCCCGCGTATCGCCGCCCCGTCGACAAGGAGCGACCGCCTTGCCCGAGCAGTCCCCCGGGTCCCGCCCCACCCTGGAAGCCGTCGCGGCACGCGCGGGCGTGTCGCGGGCCACCGCCTCGCGGGTCGTCAACGGGGGCGACGGCGTCCGCAAGCCGCTCGTGGACAAGGTGCTCAAGGCCGTCGACGAGCTGGGCTACATCCCGAACCACGCGGCCCGGACCCTCGTCACCCGGCGCACCGGAGCGGTCGCCGTGGTCATCGCGGAGCCGGAGACCCGGTTCTTCTCGGACCCCTTCTTCTCCCAGCAGATCCGGGGCATAAGCAAGGAGCTCACCGCTCACGACACCCAGCTCGTCCTACTGCTGGTGGAGGGGCCCGGGGACTTCGACCGGATCGCCCGGTATCTGGCCGGCGGCCATGTCGACGGGGCGCTCGCGTTCTCGCTGCACACCGACGACCCGGTCCCCGCGATCACCCGCCGGGCCGGCATTCCGGCGGTGTACGGGGGCCGGCCCAGCTGGACCGCCGACCCGGGCGACCAGGCCGTCCCGTACGTCGACGCGGACAACCGGGGCGGCGCGCGGCTGGCCGTGCAGTATCTGCGGGACCTGGGGCGCCGGCGCATCGCGCACATCGCCGGGCCCGCCGACCAGACCTCGGCGATGGACCGGCTCGACGGCTACCGGGACGTGCTGCTCGACATCGACCCGACGCTCGTCGCCGACGGGGCGTTCACCGTGGAGAGCGGGGCCCGGGCGATGGCGGAGCTGCTGGAGAGGCGGCCCGATCTGGACGCGGTGTTCGTCGCCAACGACCTGATGGCGTCGGGTGCGTTGCGGGTCCTGCGCGAGCGGGGGATCTCCGTGCCGGAGCAGGTGGCGCTGGTCGGGTTCGACGACATGGACTCGGTGGCCTCGGAGACCGACCCGCCGCTGACCACCATCGGCCAGGAGATCGAGGAGCAGGGGCGGCTGATGGCCCGGCTGCTGCTGCGCGCGCTGGACCGGGACCGTACGGGCAGCGGCGGCGTCCCGGAGTCGGTGATCACCCCGGTCACGCTGGTACGGCGAGCCTCGGCCTGACCCCGACCGGGGCGCAGGGCGGGCCGCCCCCACCCTCACCGCGCCAAAACGTACGGCGGGCCTCCGCCCTGAGGAGCCGGAGACCCGCCGCACGGATCGTGCCCGTACGTCAGCGTTCTACGCGTACGGGGTGTCCTCCCGCACAGGACCTACACGTACGGGATCCGCAGCACCGCCGCGTCCGTGCCGGTCTGCACCTGGGACGTGCCGTTGCCGAGCGCGTTCCAGATCTCCAGCCGGACCGTGCCGTTCTTCAGCTCGCCCAGGCTGCCCGTGGCCGCCTGGACGCCCGCCGCCTGCGTGTACTCCTCCCACCCGGCGACCGGGTCGGTCGCGAAGTATCGGAAGGTCTCGGCCCGGTCGAACGTGCCGTCGCCGGTCAGGTCGTAGCTGACCCGGACCTGCGGGGCGAGCCCGACCTTGGTGCCCGCGTCCACCCGGAGGCGGAACGCGGTGGCGGCCCCGGCGGCGACCTTGCCGTTGACGTTCTTCACCTCGTAGACGGTCGGACGGTACGGGGTGCCGTCCCGGTTGACGCCGTCGGCCGAGGCGATGGTGTCCGCGCCCGCCGGGTCGGTGGTGGCGGTGGTGAGGACGCCGCCGGTCTTGAGGCGGAAGGTGTTCCCGGTGGACGGCTCCCCGGGCTCCTCCGGCTCCTCCGGGTCGGGGTTGCTGCCGCCGGGTCCTGTGCTCGTGGCCGTCGAACGGGCGGGCACGGACAGGGTCTTGCCGTCGGAGAAGGTCACCGTACGGGCACTGGAGCCGTGGTTGTGCGCGGTGTAGGTGCGCGTCCCGTTCTTGGAGAAGACGGCGGAGGTCGGGATGTCCCCGCTGACCGTCATGTCGGGGGCGCCGACCGCGTCGAGGGTGTTGATCCAGTGGTAGGTGTGCGCCCTGGACTCACCCTGCTCCGGCTCGTAATTCCCGTTCACGCCGTCCCACTTGGCCTTCGCGGCCGCCGGGTCGGCCAGCGACTCGAACTCCCAGAGCAGGTCGCGCCACTCCTGTGCGGGCCCGCCGTTCTCGCGCTCCATCTCGGCGATGTTCCGCTTGATGGCGGCCTTCTCGCGGGCGAGGTGGAGTGAACCGCCGGTCACCGGGAGGACGTTGATGCCGTGGATCTCCTCCGGGTTGGCGGTCCACCAGGTGGCGTACGCGCCGCCGCTGCCCCAGACCATGCCGACCGTGTCGTGGCCGAAGGAGGCGGGGAAGACCTGCTCGTCGGCGTCGAACCAGTACTGGGTGATCGCCTCGGACTCCGTCGTCAGCAGGTAACTGCCCAGGTCCCGCAGGGCGTTGTCACCGGTGGCCGAGCCCCAGAGGACGAGCCCCGCGCTGAGGTTGATGGACTCCGATGACGACTCCTGGTTGTTGCCCGCCGCGAAGCCCTGGTGGCCGGAGGCCCAGCTGTGGCCGGCGTATACGTCGAAGCCGCGCAGGAAGGGGTAGGCGGAGTCGGTGCGGCTGGGGTTGGCGGTGTCGCGGATCAGGTGCTTGACCATCGTGCCCCAGGCCGAGTCGGCCGCCCAGGCCTGGTCGTACTGGGCGATGATCGCCGCCGCGTAGACGTAGTAGCTGTAGTGGAAGTGGTGGTCGTTGAGCTCAGTGTCGCTGCCGTACGAGGCCGGGTAGCCGGTGAGGGTCTTCCAGTCCTTGTCGTAGCTGAACTCGCTGGCGCCGCCCGCCGTGAACCACTCCTGGAGCCGGCCCTTCATCAGGCCGAGGAGCTTGTCGCGGGTGGCACTCTCGCCGATCTGGTCGGCGACGGGCACCAGCTGGGCGAGCCGGCCGAGCGCCTTGCCGGTCCAATAGGTGTCGGTGGCCCCGGAGAACGGGTCGGAGGCGTTCGCGACCTCGTTGAGATAGCCGATGAGCCGGGCCTTGTCGACGCCGCTGGAGGCGGGCAGCGCGGGCACGACGCCGTTGTTCTTCTGGCTGGTGGTGAAGGTGGCGGACTCGCGCACCTTCATCGTGCCGCGCGGCGAGACGTACGTGTATGGGGTCAGCGCGTCGGTCGTGTGCAGCCACTGGTGGCGGTAGAGGGCCTGGAGCGTGCCGCGCTCGGTGCCCTCCTTGGCCTCGGTGGTCAGGGAGTAGGTCGCCCGGACGTTGCCGCCGGTGGTCTGCCAGGCCACCTGGGAGCCGGTGACGAAGCTGAAGGCGTACTTACGGTAGGTGGCGAGCGCGTCCGTGGAGGGCAGCACGGCGAGCGAGAAGTAGTCCTTGGAACCGAGGCCCGCGGTGATCGTGGAGCCGGAGACGTTCCAGTCGCTGCCGGTCGGCGCGAAGAGGGCGTAGTGGTGCCCGGCGACGGTGATGCCGAGGACGTTGCCGTCGTCGGCGAAGACGGTGGGCGCGGAGGCGGTGGCGATGCGGGCGTCGCCGCCGGAGCCCTTGGCGTACACGAAGGGCATGCCGTGGCCGATGGTGGCCCGGAAGGTGCGCGATCCGTCGGCCCAGTAGGGCGTGACCGTCCAGTCGGACCAGGCGTCGGCCTTGGTGTCGGGCGAGTTCAGCCCGGAGAGCCCGACGGTGAGGTCGGCCTTGTGCGCGTACTCGTACTGGCGGCCGTCGCCGACGATCGCGGGCGTGGTCGGATAGCCGACCTCCAGTCCGCCGGAGGTCGCCTGGTACGTGAGCGGGTGGCCGTACATGGGGGTGCTGTACGGGTTGTCGCCGTAGCGCTGGAAGGCCAGCGAGGACCACCAGTCGTTGGTCGGGACCGGGGTGTCCCGCGCGGCGGCGGTGAGCTTCGGGGTGACGGGCGCGCCGGTGTTGGTGGTCGGGCCCGAGGTACCGGCGGGACGGCTGTCGGTGTAGCTGCCGGCGCCGGCGGGGATGGTGGCGGCGGCAGCGGGGGAAGCGGCGGGGCCCAGGCCCACGGCGGCCACGGCGATCGCGAGGAGCGTCGCGGCCGCGAGTCTGGGAGTGACTCGGGAAACGAGTCCGGAGAGGGAGGTCAGCACGAGCAGCACCTCGATCATGGGGGGCGAAGAGCGCGTTCGAGAGCGCTCTCAAGTGCCAAGGAACGTAAAACTCCTGAAACGTGAGTGTCAAGAGAACGCACACAGGCGGCAGTTGGGAGGCGATCGGATGTAACCCCAAGCTGTTATGCGTTCGAGTCTTGACGGGGCGGAGGTGGTGGGGGACGCTCCAGACGCAGGTTTTGAGAGCGCTCTCAAGGCGCTCGGTTCATCCCGAAGCCAAGGGAGGCTTCCCATGCCCATCGCCCGAGCCGCCAAGAGAGCCACCGTCCGCCTCGGCGCGGTCGTCCTCGCCGGGGCCCTCCTCGCCGCCTGTGGATCCAGCGACTCGTCGGACTCCTCCGACAGCGCGGGCGGAAAGGTCACGCTCAACGTCGACCTCTTCGGGTCCTTCGGCTTCAAGGAGGCCGGCCTGTACGAGGAGTACCAGAAGCTCAACCCGAACATCACGATCAAGCAGAGCGACACCCAGGACGAGGCGGACTACTGGAAGTCGCTCCAGACCCGGCTGGCGGGCGGCGGCGGCCTGGCGGACGTGCAGGGCGTGGAGGTGGGCCGGATCGCGTCGGTCACCCAGCAGCAGTCCGACAAGTTCCAGGACCTGAAGGAATTCGGGGCCGACAAGCTCAAGGGCGAGTTCGCCGAGGCCAAGTGGTCGGCGGCGACCACCAAGGACGGCAAGATCCTCGGCCTCGGCACGGACGTCGGCCCCGAGGCGATGTGCTACCGCACGGACCTCTTCAAGAAGGCCGGCCTGCCCACGGGCCGCGAGGAGCTCGCGAAGAAGTGGGCCACGTGGGACGGCTACCTGGAGCTGGGCAAGGAGTACAAGAAGAAGGCCCCCGCCAAGAGCGCCTGGCTGGACAGTGTCGCCTCGCTCTACGGGATCATGATCGGCCAGGAGAAGGAGCGCTACTACGACGCCTCCGGCGAGCTGATCTACGACAAGAACCCGGCGGTCAAGGAGGCCTGGGACACCTCCGTGGAGGCGGCCGAGGCGGGCCTGAGCGCCAAGCTCGACCAGTGGTCCCCGCAGTGGAACCAGGCGTTCGCCGCCGGTTCCTTCGCCACCATCCCCTGCCCGGCGTGGATGCTCGGCTACATCAAGGGCCAGGCCGGCGACGGCGGCCAGGGCAAGTGGGACATCGCCAAGCTGCCCGGCGGCGCGGGCAACTGGGGCGGCTCGTACCTCTCCATCCCGCGTGCGGCCAAGCACAAGAAGGAGGCGTACGCCCTCATCGAGTGGCTGACCGCCCCCGAGCAGCAGGCGAAGGTCTTCCAGAAGCAGGGCAACTTCCCGTCGTCGACGGGCGCCATCGAGACGATCGCGGACGCCAAGGACGAGTACTTCTCGGGCGCGCCGATCGGCCAGATCTTCGGTGACGCGGCGAAGGAGGCCCCGGTCCAGGTGCTGGGTGTGCACGACCAGAACGTGATGCAGCAGATCACGAACGGGCTGAGCGAGGTCGAGCGCAAGGGCGTGTCGTCGGAGAAGGCGTGGGGGACGGCGAAGAAGGGCGTGGACAACGTGATCGGCTGACCCGCCGGTCCACGCGGTCCCGCTCCTCCCCCTTTCCTGCCTGGGGCCGGTCCACCGGTACGCACCACGGTGGCCCGGCCCCACCCCCGTACCCCTCCACGTAACTCGTATCTCCGCCCCCGATCCCGAAGGGCCGCACCGTGTCCCTCACCGCCACCGCGAAGGCCGGGCCCCGCAGCCCCGCCGGTACCGGGCCCGGCCCCGACGACGGCCGGGCCGCCGCGCTCCGGCGCACCTGGCGCAAGGCCTCCCCGTACGCCTACATCGCCCCCTTCTTCACGCTCTTCCTGGCCTTCGGCCTCTTCCCGCTCCTCTACACGGCGTTCGTCTCGCTCTACCGGGTCGAGCTCCAGACGAGCGGCGAGATGGAGTGGCGGGGCATCGCCAACTACACGGCGCTGTTCACCGACGAGTTCTTCTGGACCTCGCTGCGCAACACGTTCACGATCGGTGTGCTGTCCACGGTCCCGCAGCTCGCGATGGCGCTGGGCCTGGCGCACCTGCTCAACTACAAGCTGCGCGGCCGGACGTTCATCCGGACCGCGATCCTGCTGCCGTACGCGACCTCCGTGGCCGCGGCGACGCTCGTCTTCGCGCAGCTCTTCGGCAAGGACTTCGGGCTGATCAACTATGTGATCGGCCTGGTCGGCTTCGACCCGGTGGACTGGCAGACCGGCACGGTGGCCTCGCAGATCGCGGTGTCGTCGATCGTGGTCTGGCGGTGGACCGGCTACAACGCGCTGATCTATCTGGCGGGCATGCAGTCGATCCCGCACGAGCTGTACGAGGCGGCGGAGATGGACGGGGCGTCGCGCTGGCGCCAGTTCATCCACGTCACGCTGCCCGGCCTGCGCCCCACGATCATCTTCACCGTCATCATCTCGACGATCGGCGCGACGCAGCTCTTCGGTGAGCCGCTGCTGTTCGAGGGATCGATCTCGGGCGGTATCTCGCACCAGTACCAGACCCTCGGCCTGTACATGTACGAGCAGGGCTGGGGCTTCTTCCACCTGGGCCGGGCCGCGGCCATCGCCTGGGTGATGTTCGTCCTCATCGTGGTGCTCGTCGGGGCCAACGCCCTGATCGCGCGCCGCCGCGCACGCAAGGAGGCCGGCCGATGACCGCGCTCGCCGCACCGCCGACCGCGCCCGAGAAGGGCGATCCGCCGCAGAACCGCCCGCCGGGCAGGCGCATCGGCCGGGGAGGCGCGGGCCGCACGATGAAGGGCGGCTGGCTCTCCTACCTGATCCTCGGCTTCGCCCTCCTCATCTCGGCGTTCCCGTTCTACTGGACGATCGTCACGGCCAGCCGGTCCAACGCGGACATGGCGAAGGTCCCGCCGAGCCTGCTGCCGGGCCCGAACCTGATCAAGAACTTCGAGCAGGTCCTCGAAGAGGCGGACATCGGCAAGGCGCTGCTGAACTCGCTGATCGTGTCGGGTTCGATCACGATCGGCACGGTCCTGTGCTGCACGCTGGCCGGATTCGCCTTCGCCAAGCTGAAGTTCAAGGGCCGCAACGCGCTGCTGACGCTGACGATCGGGACGATGATGATCCCGCCGCAGCTCGGGGTGATCCCGCTGTTCATGCTGATCGCCGAGCTCCAGTGGGTGAACCAGCTCCAGGCGGTGATCCTGCCGGGCCTGGTCTCGGCCTTCGGCGTCTTCTTCATGCGCCAGTACCTGGTGCAGTCGCTGCCGGACGAGCTGATCGAGGCGGCCCGGGTGGACGGGGCCTCGACGGCCCGCATCTTCTGGTCGATCGTGATCCCGATCGCGCGGCCGGGGATGGCGGTGCTCGGGATGCTGACGTTCATGACGGCGTGGAACGACTTCTTCTGGCCGATCATCGCGCTCTCCTCGCAGGAGCCGACCGTGCAGGTCGCGCTGCGCCAGCTCGGCGGCGGTTACGTCAACGACCAGTCGGTGATCATGGCCGGCACGCTGCTCGGCACGCTGCCGGTGCTGCTGGTCTTCGGCCTGCTGGGCCGACAGATCGTCGGCGGCATCATGCAGGGCGCGGTGAAGGGCTGACCGGACCGCCCACCTCCCCCTCTTCTTCTGTCCCCCTCACCCTGGAGTGTCCGTCTCATGACCGCTGTCGATGAAGCCCGCCCGGCGACCGCCCCAGGCGCCCGCCCCGAGACCGGTACGGTGCTCCGCTTCCCGGCCGGTTTCCGGTGGGGTACGGCGACCGCCGCGTACCAGATCGAGGGCGGGGCCGCCGAGGACGGCCGTACGCCGTCCATCTGGGACACGTTCAGCCGGACGCCCGGCAAGGTGCGCAACGGCGACACCGGTGACATCGCCGCCGACCATCTGCACCGGATGCCGGACGACGTACGCCTGATGAAGGAACTGGGCGTCACGGACTACCGGTTCTCGGTCTCCTGGCCCCGGGTGCAGCCGACGGGCCGGGGCCCGGCGGTGGAGCGCGGCCTGGACTTCTACCGCCGGCTGGTGGACGAGCTGCTGGCGGCGGGGATCAGACCGGTGGCGACGCTCTACCACTGGGACCTGCCGCAGGAGCTGGAGGACGCGGGCGGCTGGCCGGAGCGGGACACCGCGCACCGGTTCGCGGAGTACGCGGGTCTGGTGGCAGGGGCGCTGGGCGACCGGGTGTCGACGTGGACGACGCTCAACGAACCCTGGTGCGCGGCGTTTCTGGGGTACGGAAACGGGGTGCACGCCCCGGGCCGCACCAGCGACCTGGCGGCCCTGCGCGCCGCGCACCACCTGAACCTGGCGCACGGGGCGGGCGCGAGGGTCCTGCGGGACCGCCTCCCGGACACGGCGGAGATCTCCCTCACCCTGAACCTGCACGCCCTGCGCCCGCTGACGGACACCGAGGCGGACCGGGACGCGGTGCGCCGGATCGACGCGGTGGCGAACCGGATCTTCCTGGACCCGGTGTTCCACGGGCGGCTGCCGGAGGACCTGGTGGCGGACACGGCGGCGGTGACGGACTGGTCGTTCGTGAGGGACGGCGACCTGGAGGTCACGTCGACGCCGATCGACTCGCTGGGCATCAACTACTACTCGCCGAGCGTGGTTTCGGCGGGTACGTCGGAGTACCCGTCCCCCTGGGCGGGCGCGGAGCAGCATGTGGCGTTCACTCCGGCGGCGGGCCCGCGCACGGCGATGGACTGGCCGGTGGACGCGGACGGCCTGTACGAACTGCTGACCCGCCTGCGCGACGAACTCCCGTCCGTGCCGGTGCTGGTGACGGAGAACGGGGCGGCGTACGACGACTACGCGGACCCGGAGGGCGATGTGCACGACCCGGAGAGGGTGGCGTACCTGGACGCGCACCTGGGGGCCGTACACCGGGCGATCGAGGACGGGGCGGACGTGCGCGGCTACTTCCTGTGGTCGCTGCTGGACAACTTCGAGTGGGCGTACGGCTACAGCAAGCGGTTCGGCATCGTGCACGTGGACTTCGCGTCGCAGCGGCGGACGGTGAAGGACAGCGCGCGGTGGTACGCGGAGGTCATCGGGCGGGGCGGTCTGGATCGGGCCTGATCCCCCTCCGCCTCACCGAAGGGCCCCGGGGTGCACGTACGCACTCCGGGGCCCTTCGGCGTACCCGGCGGCTGATTCCTCCCGGATTCGGCCGGGCGGCTTTCGGCCGGATGGAAGATCGGGGATGCGTGGGGCCGGGCGAGGAGCAACTGTGATGAGCAGCGGGGCGCCGGGGTGGCCGAAAAGCCCATCGGCCCCGGTAAGCCGAGGGTGAACCACGCCGGACCTCACGGAGGCCACGCCCCGCCCCCGTACGGCGACCGCGCGAGCAACCGCTTGCATCCGTGGAAGCAACATGGCGCGAATGCACTCCTTGCGACGGGTGCCGCGAGCCGCGCCCCTTGACGACCTCCCAACCCTCGTCCGTATGGTCTAGACCAAGCGGTGAGGGCGATCGGCCACGTCGATCACGTACCAGCCCAGCCTCACCAGCCCCACCGGCCTCACCGGCCCCACTTCAAGGCGCGCACCGATCTGCCCCGCCCCTGACGCCCAGCAACGGGCTCTTCTTCCCCCCTTCCCCCACTTCCCACGTGCCCGACGAGCCGAGCGGGTCCATCCATGCACGTTTTCCCACCCCCACAGACATCACGGGAGATCGCACATGAGCAGCCACACTGTTGAGCCGAGCCTGCCCCCGACCAGCAAGAACCTCGGATCCCCGCTGAGAGACGGGGAATTGGAGCGCACCCCCCACGCCCCCGGCCCCCAACTCCCCCTCCCCCGCCGACTCGCCGAGCTGGTCGACGAGCACGCCCTCACCCTGCTGAGGGCGACGGTCGGCATCGTCTTCGTCGGCTTCGGCGTCCTGAAGCTGTTCCCCTCTGCCAGCCCGGCGGAGCAGTTGGCCGTGGACGCGGCCACGAAGATGACGCTGGGCCTCGTCCCGGAGACCGTGCTGCTGCTCTCCCTCGCGGCCCTGGAAACAGCCATCGGCATCGGCCTGATAGTCGGCCGCAGCCTGCTGCGCCCCGCGCTCGTCGCGTTCTTCCTGCACATGGGCGGCGTGTTCTCGACCCTCTTCCTCCTCCCGGACGCGATGTGGCAACCTCACTCGCCCGCGCCGACCATGGAGGGGCAGTACGTCGTCAAGAACGTGGTCCTGGTAGCGGTGTGCATGGTCGTGGCGGCGAACGAGTGGAGCCGGGGATACCGGTCCGGGAGGCCGGACGGTGCGGGCTGAAGCCTCTGGGGCGTTCCCCGGCCGGAGGGCAACGAGTAAGTCAGGCGGCGCCGGACGACGACATCGGCGTACGACAGCGACGCCGGTAGTAGGCGTACGTGACCGCGCCCAGCAACGGCCCCCAGGCGAGCAGCGGCCCGTAGGAGAGGGCGAGCACCCACCCCGTGCTCATGACGCCCGACGGATCCTTGTCGCCGGTGCCGATCAACGGCTCGGGCTGGAAGTGAAAGACGAAGGTGTTCAGGAGAAAGTAGAGACAGACGGCGGTGACGGCGAGAGCCCCCAGCGCGGCGGGAACAACAGCTGCGGCCATGGGTACGCGCCGCCCGCCCACGCGCGGGAGCCGACGCGGCAGGATCTCGCCCCAGGGCCGGACGAGCCCGAGAGTGAGCAGCGCCAGCAGCTCGGAGACGACCGTCAGGGCGAGCATGTACACCTCTTCCGCGACACTCGTCCCGCCCTCCAACCAGCCGAAGGCCATGCCGATGATGACGGCGACCCGCCAGAGCCCGGAAGGCAGAACGCACCAGGGAACGGCCTTGGCCGCCGACTCGGCCCAGCGGGGGACGGGTGGTGACACGGCGTCGGCGGGGGCGTGTGCATCAGCGACAGAGGCCATGACGCTTCCTTCTGCGGTGGCGGGGAGGGACGGTCCTCACAACTGTCGCGCGGCAGCGACTCCCAGCAGTCCCGCTCAGGTACCGACCGCCTCCCCCACCCGGGCCAGATGACGCACACAGGAGGGCAGCCCATGGGATGCCCCGGATTCGCCGTCTCGTCCACCCCATGAGCCTGTGTGAAGGTTCTGCCTACGGGCCGTCCTGACGGATGAGAGAGACCTCGCACATGGCCAAGGAACCGGCGGCCGGAATCGCCGACGGCCCGGTGACCAGAGCAGTCAGCCGGACGGTCACCTGGACCGAGCGCATCCCCACCGGGAGGGACAAGTGAGTCGCGCCGGACGGAAACCCAGCCACCACCTGGCCGCAGCATCCGCGCTTGCAGCCCTCTCCCTCTCGCTCACGACCGGCTGCTCCGACGCCGCGCTCTGCGGACCGCCCCCCCCCGGCTGGACGAGGTCAGCCGGATGGACCTGTACGGAACGTACGCAGGCCCCAACGGATCACGACTCACGCTGACGAACATCGGCGGCACCACCGTCACCTTCACGGCCGGCAACTGGCCCGCCGAGAACGGCGTGGGCATCCTCGCGAAGGACGCCCCGTCCTTCGACGGAGAGGGAACCTGGTCGCTGGTGAACGACCCCGGCGAGACCGGCCTGATCCGCCTGAGCTTCGAGAACCGCGAGACCGGGTCGCCGGGTCCACCGCTCCGGGAGTTGGAGGTAGGCAAGGACGAAGGGAGCGCGAAGCCCATGCTGTTCGCCAATCTCGGCGACCCGGATGTGTGCCGGGTGTACGAACTGGCGCGGTAGCCGTATCAACGGTCCTGGGCCAAAGGAGAAGCGTCCTTCTGCTTCTCGGCTTCGGAGAACAGGAGCGTGGGCTCGGCGAGGATGTCGCGCCCGGCTTCGCTCTTGTAGATCTCGTCCACGCTGCCGAACCGGGCCTCGGAGTAGTCGAGGTCCAGCAGCGCGGCGGCCTGGCGCACCGATGCCTCGTCGGGTCCTTCGATCTCCAGGAGAGTGGGAAGGTCCGGCCAGGTGTCGAAGTCGAAGGCGACCTCGCCCAGGCGCCATCCCTCGCGGTAGTTCTCCTGGTACCGGACCTCGGTGAGGCCGACCCGGCGCAAAATGTCGGCCATGGCGTGCAGGTCCGTGACCTCGGTCTCGATCTCCTTGGTGCCGTCGATCGTCGTGGCGTCGGTGACCTGCTTGAGCGTGAGGGTCGAGCGGGTGCCCTCGTCCCGCAGTCGGATCCAGGCTCCGCCGTCGAGGGAGTCGTTCTCGAAGATCTTGCGGGTGAGGAGAGTGCGGGGGAACGCCTGGACCGCATTGAGGGCGTTCAGGCTGTTCTGGAGGGCGGCGACGTCCACGGCCAGAAACTTCGCCTCGTACTCGTGCTTCATGGGTCTTCTCTCAGAAGTGGTCGGTGAGGGGGGATGTCCGGGCCGCGAGCAGCAGGCCCATGCGGTGGGTGTGGTCGTGCAACTGGCCGACGTGGGGCCGCTCGGCGAACTCGGTGGTCCGCAGGGTGAGTAGGACCTCCCAGTCGCCGATGAAGTGGGGGTGAAGGCGCTCCCTGGAAATCGGTGCTCACCCGGTGGGAGCTACCGCCTTCGCGAAGTCCGCGGTGTGAATCACCTGGCGCGGCTCCCCGAGCCAGACGTGCTGGCCCCGGTCGGTAACGGTGAGCCCGAACTGGTCGGCGTCGGGCCGCCCGGCGGCCTCGTACTCCCACCAGATCTGCTCGATCTCCTCCCACAGGAACCCGGGCCCGTACTGCCACACCTCTTCGCCGGTGGCAGCGGTCGCCGCGCTCCCGTTCTCGCGGGTCACCCACACCTGGACACCTTCGCCGTTGTCCTGGTGGATGAGCCGCACACCGGGCAGCCGAGCCCCGGCGAACAGCGCGAACCCGAGATCGAGGAGCCGAGCGGGATCCAGACCCGCCGCCCGAGCCCGACCCCTTCCCCGTACGTCGTGAAGGTCGGGCGCACGGTGGGACCGCATCGGCATGTACGTCGCCCCACCACAGAACGGGCCCACCGCAGTACCGTCGTCCTGGACGCGGAGCCGGACCAACGCCCCCGACCAGAACTCCCGGGCCAGCGGGGCCACGACGACCCCGCCGGGCCGGACCTGCCGAAGCAGCGAGTACGGGACGTACCGCAACGCACACGTAGCGATCACCCGGTCCACCAACCCCAGCCCGGGCCAAGGCTGTTCACCGTCCCCGACCCGCAGATGCGGCCGATACCCGGCTTGCGCGAGAGCCTCGGCCGCCTGCCGCGCCACAACCGGATCCAGCTCGACGCTGTGCACCAGATCGTCACCGAGCCGTTCACACAGCAACGCGGCCATGTAACCGGTCCCGGTGCCGATCTCCAACACCCGCTGTCCGTCGTCGATTTCGAGCAGCCCGAGCATCCGGGCCACCATCGACGGCATCGAGTTCGACGACGTGGCGATACCGGGCCCGTCCTCGGCCCCGTCGTCGAGCTGGGTCACCACCGGCTCGTCGCTGTTCACCAACGCCAGCCAGGCATCCATACCCACCACCGGCTCGCACCGGTCGGGGAGTTGCCGCCAGACATCGGCCGGAACGAACCGGCTGCGCGGCACAGCCTCGAACACCTGCCGCCAACGACCAGTGAGCAAACCGCGATCAGCGAGATCCCGCACCAGATCCGGGTACGTCGGTGCCTGCGATGCGCCGCTCACGACTGCGGCACGAACTGGGGACGGCTGCCGTCCGGCGACGGCTTCGGCTCCTGCGGCGGCGTCCACGGCTTGTCCGACGGAGCCCCACCATGCTTCCCGGCCTCAACCGGAACACGGGTCATAGTCATCATCCATCTCCTCTGATCGATGCATTCGATGTCGGAATGGGAGTCAGGCGGAGTACGACGCCTTCGGGCAGCCCGAGTCCGGCCATGACCCCTCGGATGGACTCCGTTGCCTCGGCGGCGACCTTGTGGCCGTCCCGGTAGGTCTGCATCTCCATCGGCATCAGTGGCTCCCCGAAGCGTGGTCGCGGATCTTCGTGGCGTGGTCGGCGGCCTGCCAGATCTCCCCGGCCTCTTCGGCCGCCTTGAGGCTTCGCCACTCGGTCCGGCAGGTCGCACAATCCGCAGTCGGGGCGCAGTCCAGTAGCCACGCGTTGAACCCCACCGGCAGGTCTACCGGGCTTTCCTGAGTTGCCTTATGGCGCATCGTCATTTCTCCCCGGATGCGAACAGGTGTGGCAGGAGGACCATGGTCAGGCCCTGCCAATGACGCTAAGGACCGCCCGCGCCGGGACTCCACTTCCTTGCATGAGTTTGCACTCCAATTTCCTTCACTAGAAGTGATGTTGAAGCATCAACGCAGGTGGGTAGGGCTGATGCAAGTCCAAGCAAACCCTCTGAGCCGGGAGGCTGGCATGTCCGTAGAGTTCGTGGGGATCGACCCCGACACCGACCGCGACCACTGCCCGACCGTGTGGGCCGACGCGGAGAACCAGGAAGTCCTCTTCCAGGGCTGGAAGCCCGATGCGGAGACTCACGCCCGGTGCGAGGCGACCAGCCCGGCGAACGGGTCGGTGCCGGACACGGAAGCGATCATCCGGATTCCGGCCCGGATGATCCCGATGATCAGGGAGGCATGTGATGCCGTCGAGCGCGCCCGGCTTCGGTGACCTGCTGGGCAAGTGCCAGCGGTCCGCTGTCCATCTGGAAATGCGCGACTTCTACGCACCCACGGAGCGATTCGAGGCGTGGCAGCGGGGAGAGCGCATCAACTGGGCGGACAAGGACTCCTGGTGGCATCCGTACGATCAGCTCATCTCCGACACCGTGGCCCGTGGCGTCACCATCAGGCGGGCTCGGATCGTTTCGGAGCCCGTGAGCGAGTACATCCGCTGGGAGCACTACGTCACCCACGCCAACGTGACGGCAGGCGAACAAGTCCGTTGGCTACCCAGAAGGTTGGCGACCGGCATTGCGTTGCCGGGAAACGACTTCTGGCTGTTCGACGGCACCCTGTTGCGGGTTCACCACTTCTCGGGTGACGGTGTGGTGGTGGAGGACGAGATCACGGACGAGCCGGCGACTGCGGACCTGTGCCGTGCCGCTTTCGAAGCTGTCTGGCAGCTCGCCACACCACACGAACAGTTCAAGCTCTGACAGAACGGCCGGTTTGTTGCCCCCACACCCGTCGCCCAACGTCCAGAAGGCGCGCGAGAGCCTGGCTGCCCGCCTTCGGGAACTGCGTCTGGACGCCGGAATTTCGGGGCGCGAACTGGCCGTTCGCTGCGGATGGCACGAGTCGAAGTCCTCCCGGATCGAGAACGCCCGAACACCCCCGTCGGACGCCGACATTCGGGCCTGGTGCGCCGCTTGCGGGGCCTCCGAGCAGGCGGACGACCTGGCGGCGGACAACCGGCAGTCGGCGGAGGCGTACGTCCGGTGGAGGCGGCTTCAGGGCACCGGCCTGCGACGCTTGCAGGAGAGCGGGGCGTCCCTGTACGACCGCACCAAGCTGTTCCGCGTCTACTGCTCCGACGTGATCCCCGGGTTCCTCCAGACGCCTGAGTACGCCACGGCGCTGCTCTCGTCCATCGCGGCTTTCCGGGGGACCAAGAACGACGTGAGCGAGGCCGTGGCGGCCCGCATGGACCGCAACCGGGTCATCCGGGAGGGCCACCGCCGATTCTTGATCGTGCTGGAAGAGTCGGTCCTGCGGTACCGCGTCGCCGACGCCGAGACGATGGCCGTCCAGTACGGACACCTGCTGGCCGCCATGGCCTTGCCCAGGGTCGCCGTGGGCATCATCCCGTTCGCCGCCGAGCGGACCGTATGGCCGATGGCCACCTTCACCATGTTCGACAAGAAGAGAGTCCACGCCGACACACTGGACGCCGCTCAGACCCTCGTTCAACCGAGCCAAGTGCAGCTGTATGCACAGGCGTTCGATCGACTCTCCGAACACGCCGTACGGGGGCAGGCGGCCCGCGAAATCATCGCGAAAGCCATCACGGCTCTCGACTCCTGATCGGCGCCACTCCACTCGACAGCCCCAGCAACGCCTCGGCCCTCCGGAAGGCTCCCCTTCCATCGGCCACGCCCTTACTTCCCGGCGATATCGGTGAGTTCCACGAGCGACTGGATCACCCATTCGGCAGTCGCGCGTACGCGGTCGTCGTCGCCCCAGAGGTGTCCCCAGGGGCCCCGGCGGATGTGCGCGGTGCGGAGTCCGGCCTCGGCGGCGGGGAACGTGTCGTTCGCGGGGTGGTCGCCGACGGTGTCGCATGCGGGGGCACCGGACTCCTCCAGGCCTGAGGTTGAACCCCGCCGGTGCACGAAGCCACAGACCGCCGGGACAGCCGGCACGTGATCCGCCTCGCCGACGAACTCCTGGCGCAGGGAAGCGTCGACTGGCCGTGTGCCGCCCTGGGCGAAGGCAAGCCGTACCGCCCCCGAAGCTCGGGCCCGAGGCCCAAGACTCGGGCTTCGGGGACAGTCGGGTCACTCTTTCGGGGGTACGTGAACGGGGCTCCGGCCCGAAGCTCGGGACCCGGGACTCGGGCGTCGGGACACGAGACCCGGGACACGAGCGCCTTCTTTAACCGGGCAGGAAAGAAGGTGGGTTGGGAAAAACCTCCCCACCTCCCCACCCCGTCACGGCCAGCCAGTATGACTAATCGTGACAGCTTGCGGCGGAGCGTGACGGCCGCTTACGGTGCGAGAACTGAACGACCCCGACACGGTGTTGTCGCACCAGGCCGGGGTCTGACCACAAGATCACTACCCAGAAAGCCGATCCCGTGGCTACCCAGCACCATAGCTCCGCCCCGCACGCCCCCGCAGTCTCACCTGCGTACCCGATGGCCAAGCCCGGGTACGGCAAACGCTCCGCCCCCGGCCAACAACCCCGCACCCGCGACGACTTCGCCCCCCTGCCGACCCGCGAACGCTACGTTGCCGGATTCATCGACCACCTCCCCGACGGGGCCTCGATGACCATCAAGCAACTGGCCAAGCAACTCCCCCTCTACGGACAGCAGGCCGTCTCCACCTCCCTGAACGCCTTGTCCGTCGCCGGGCACCTGCGACGCGTGCAGTGCCCCGTCGGCGTGGGCGACGAAGTCCGCTGGGTCTTCCGGACCTTTTGGTCCCGCACGGCCCGCGACAACGAATGGTGGAACACCTACCTCGCCACCGAAACCGCCGCCCAGACCGCAGCGCCCGCTGCCGCACCCGAAGCGGCCGACTCCGACACGGCTCCGCCGCCACCCTGAGTCCCGGACGAGGAACCCCCGCCGCCCACAAAGCCCGAGGGCCCGCCGCCTGCCGGACAGGCCCCCGAACCCACCGGCGTACCGCTCCAACGCACCCCACTCCACGCACCAGACGGCGAACCCGCGCCGCCCACCCGGGAGGCGCCCCAGGACACGGCCCCCGCAAGGCACACCGGGGACACCTGGAGCACTCGGGACACCGCCCCTTCCCCCGCCTACCTCGCCCTCGCCCGTCTCGGGCGCGACGATCACCGCCTGGGCCTCTCCGCCGACGACTGCACCACCCTCGAACCACTCGCGGCCCAATGGCTCGATCGAGGCGTCACCGTCGACTACCTCGCCAGCACCCTGAAAGCCGGACTCCCCGCCCAGGTCGACTCACCCGTCGGCCTGATCCGCCGCCGCCTCACCGACAAATTGCCGCCCCGGCTGCCAGCCGCCGCAAGCACCCCGGCCGACACCCCCACCCCCACCCGCCGCCTCCTCGTCGAATGCACCGACTGCGGCCGCCCAGGCCAACCCGAAGCCCTCCCCGACGGCCTCTGCCACCCCTGCCGCGCCACCCACTCCAAGAACGAACAGGTCCCGCCAGACCCCACCCAAATCGCCGCCGTCAAAGCCCACATGGCCAACCTCCGCGACCTCCTCAAACCCGTCTGAGCCCCAACCACAGCCGACCAACCTGCCCCTGCCACCTACAGAAGCGCGGAGCGAAACGCGCCCAGCGACACCAACACACGTGCCCCGACGGGACGATGGCCACATTTCTCAGCCGAGGAAGCCGCGCCGTACAGCCAGCAGAGGGCAGAATCACCATGACCAAAATCCAACTGCGACCGCTGCAACGACAGGGGCGATATGTCCTTTTCTCAAGAAGTGAGCAAAAACCGCTCCCTGCCCACATAAAGCCGCAGGTCACGAAGCGTGGTCCCCGCACCCGCGGGGGTGTTCCCGGGGTTTCCCGGGACCCGGGGAAGAGGGGAGTGTGGTCCCCGCACCCGCGGGGGTGTTCCCAACCGGGCATCACGATTCAGGTGTATCCGGAGGTGGTCCCCGCACCCGCGGGGGTGTTCCCTCCTTTGTGACCTATCTCAGCAACGCGTCGACAGTGGTCCCCGCACCCGCGGGGGTGTTCCCCGCGCTCCACATCAGCGATAGCGAGTCCCCATGTGGTCCCCGCACCCGCGGGGGTGTTCCCACCACGGTCTTGAACTGGGCGATGCGGGCCTTGTGGTCCCCGCACCCGCGGGGGTGTTCCGTCGTACCTGGCCATCAGTCCACCACTCAGCTTGTGGTCCCCGCACCCTCGGGGGTGTTCCCGTCCAGGGAGACACGTCCGACCCAGGACGCCAGTGGTCCCCGCACCCGCGGGGGTGTTCCGGGTTCCGGGGTGCACCTCGCGACCCTCGCCGCGTGGTCCCCGCATCCGCGGGGGTGTTCCCTACTAGTTCCGTGTGTTGGGAGATCCTGAGGGGTGGTCCCCGCACCCGCGGGGCATCTCCCCAGCCCACCACCACCAGGCTCACACCCCCACCCCCTTCACCAGATCCACCGCACCCGCCTCCTCCGACTCCGGCAGCAGTGCGTACCCCTGCCGCTGGTACAGCGCGATGTTGCGGTGGCTCGACGCGCCGGTCGACAGGACTATGCGGGCGCATCCTTCCCCCGCCGACTCGGCCAGGTGCAGCAGCCAGCGGCCCACTCCCTGGCCCCGCAGGTCGGGGGCGACGGCCAGGCGGCCCACGTGGAGGTCGGTGTCGGTGCGGCGGGTGCGGACCATGCCGAGCAGGTGGGCGTCCCGCCACAGGCCCGTCGTGTGCCAGTCGGCCAGCCAGGCGCGGATGTCGGCCGGTGACTCGTGGAGCGCCGGGATCGCCAGGGTGTCGTTGACGATCGCCTCCTCCATCCAGCAGCACCGTTGCAGCACGGTCACCTCCGCCGCGTCGTCCGGGCCGAGCCGGCGCGCGTACGAACCGGGGAGCGGGCCCGCCACGGACGCCGGGTGCTCGCGCTCCCGCATCGGGGTCAAGGCCCTTGCCACCCGCACCAGTTCGGCCAGCATGCCCTCCGCCGCCTCCGCGTGGCGCGCCTCGGGAGCCACGCGGTTCTCGTGCATCACGTCCGCGATCCGCAGGGCCACGGTCGCCCCCAGTGGGACCAGTCGCAACGTGGTCACCACCTGCTTCGCGTGCTGCACCGCGCGCGTACCGGCCGACGTGTGGCCGTAACTGACGAAGCCCGCCGGCTTCCAGGCCCACTCGGGGCTCAGGTAGTCCAGCGCGTTCTTCAGCGTCGCCGGCATCCCGTAGTTGTACTCCGGCGTCACGAAGACGAAGCCGTCCGCCTCGTCGACGATCCGGCTCCAGCGCCGGGTGTGTTCGTGCTGGTGCACACCGGTCGACGGGTGCTCCTCCTCGTCCAGGAACGGCAGGCCCAGATCGCCGATCGACAAGGGCACGAGGTCCGCGTCGAGCAGTTCGGCGCTGGGGGCGAGCGTGTCGGTCAGCCACTGCCCGACGGCCGGGCCGAGCGCGTTGGGGCGGGTACTGCACACCAGGACGAGAACACGCAGACGCCTCGTTGTCATGGAAACGAAATTAGCCGGTAGGTTGATTACATGTCAACGAATGAGACGGGCACCCCGGTCAACTGGCTCACCCCCGACGAGGACCGCGCCTGGCGCGCGTACCTCCGCATGGTGACCGCCGTCCAGGTCGGCATCGCACAGGACCTGGCCGCACTCGGCCTCTCCGAGCCGGACTACGAAGTACTCAGCACCCTGTCCGAGCGCGAGGACGGCACCAGCACACTGCACGAACAGGCCACCAAAATGGGCTGGTCCCGCAGCCGCCTGTCCCGGCACGCCTCCCGCATGGAGGCCCGCGAACTCATCCGGCGCGCCCCCGACCCCACCGACGGCCGGGGCTGCCTCCTCGTCCTGACCTCGGCGGGCTGGGACGTACTGCGGGATGCCGCGCCCTCCCACGTCGACTCCGTACGGCAGCGCCTCGTCGACCGACTGACACCCGACGAACTCGCGGCGCTGAGCCACATCGCACAGAAGCTCAGCGCCGACCGGTAGACGGTAGAGGGGCGGGAAAGGGCACGGACCCACCTCAGGCGAGGGCCGTGACCAGTGACGCGAAGGCGGCGATGAGGACAGCCACGCGGGCGTAGTGGTAGCGGTCCCAGCGGTTCATCTGCTCCTTCCAGTCCTCGGGCCGGTTCTCCGGGGTCCACGTCTTGCCCCGGTTGTTGATCGGGACGAGCAGCAGGACCGACATGATCACGCTGACGAGCAGCAGCGCGCCCGCGGCGACGACCAGGCCGGCGCCTTCCTCGCGCCATCCGGCGATGGCCCACACCGCGCTCAGGGCGAGCGAGCCGATGTACCAGAACGGCATCAGGGCGCCGAGCATCCGACCCCCATGACTCCGCCCGAGCTGGGCACTGTCGTCGGGGAGCGCGTCGAGGATCCGGTTGATGACGAAGGCGACGGAGAACTCCACCCCCACCAGCAGTCCGACGATCACGGTGGTGACGATCCCAAGTGCATCGAGCATGATGACCCCCTCCTGAAATCTAGCGGCGCTAGATGTTGAGGCAACGCTAGACCTACTGCCGCTCGATTGTCTAGCAGTGCTAGGGTCGGAGCATGTCGGTACGGGAACGCAAGGAACGGGAACGGGCGAGCCGCGAGCGCCTCATCGTGGCGACGGCGCGCGAACTCGCCGAGCAGCAGGGCTGGGACGCGGTCACCACGCGCCGGCTCGCCGAGCGCATCGAATACAGCCAGCCCGTCCTCTACAGCCACTTCCGCGGCAAGCGCGAGATCATCGGCGCCGTCGCCCTCGAAGGCGCCGCCGAGATGGCCGCGGCGCTACGGGCCGCCACCGCCGAAGCGGACGGCCGCCGCGCCCGGGTCTCCGCCCTCGCCCGCACCTACCTGGAATTCGCCGAGCGGAACCCGGCGGTCTACGACGCGCTGTTCCAGCTCGACGGCGGCCTGGTCTTCGCGCACGAGGACACCCCGGAGCCGCTGAAGGACGCCTTCGCCGCACTGCTGGAGACGCTCGGCGAGGTCGCCGGGGAAGGCGTGCACCCGGCGCTGTTCACCGAGCTCTTCTGGTCCGCCCTGCACGGGCTGGCCACCCTGACCCGGGCGGGGCGGCTCCTGCCGGAGGGCGCCGAGCAGCGGCTCGATCTCCTGGTGGAACGGCTCGCCGCGCTCTGACACGTACTCCCGCCGCCCGACCGGCCTCGGACGGGACCGGCCCCCGTCCCCTCACCCCGCCCATCTCCCCGTCAGGAACGTCAGCGCGACGAGCGTCGTCACCGGGGCCGCCACGCACAGGTACGCCGTCCTGAACCACGGCCGCCGCAGGCTCAGCGCCGCCAGGCCGATCCACAGCGGCCACCACAGGAGCGTCGCGCGCGGGACGGACGTGTACCAGTACGACGTTCCCAACGCCCACAGGCTGAGGGCCACGTACACCGCTTCCGGCCAGCGACGTCGGCGTACCAGCAGCGCCACCAGGGCAAGACCCACCAGCATCGCCGCCAACTCCGCCTGGAACATGAACGCGTAGCCGGTCGACTGCGTACCGCCGAACGCCCCGGTCCAGGTGTTCGCCCACGCCTCCCAGGGCGGGTGGAACGTCCGGTACCAACCGCGTTCCTGCGCGTGCTTCCAGGCCATCCAGTCGCCGGTGTGCGCGTGCAGATACCAGCTGTACGCCGCCGGGGGCAGCGCCGGAAGCAGCGTCCAGCCAGCAGCCCGCCAGCTCCAACGGACCCGGCCCGCCCGCACGGACAGCAGGAACAGCAGCCCGATCGCCGCCGCGAGGAACAGACCGCTGACCCGAACCGCCGTCCCCAGCATGGTCAGTACGGCGGCGAGCGCCCACCGGTGCTGCATCGCCGCGAGCCAGGCGGGCAGGGCGAACGCGAGGAACAGCGCCTCCGTGTAGCCCGCCGCCAGGAACACCGCGCAGGGCGAGAGCAGGAAGAGGACGGCCGTACGGTGGCCCGCCGCGTCCTCCGGCAGATACGCCCGCGCGATACGGGCCAGGGCCAGTACGGCAACGGCCCCCGCGACGAACGAGATCAACAGCCCGGCCGCCGTCCAGTCCGGCACCACCGTGTGCACGGTGCGGAGCAGGAGGGGGTAGCCGGGGAAGAACGCCTCCCGGTTGTCCCAGCCGCTCGCCCACGGCCCCGCGCCCGCCGGGAAGTAGCCGTCGCGCGCTATGTGGAGGTAGTGGTTCGCGTCCCACTGCTGGAAGGGCGCCAGGACCGGGGCCGCCTCCCGTACGCCGGACTGCGCGGGAAACAGCCAGCGGGCGAAGTGGGCCGTGATCCAGAGGGATATGCGGGTGAGGAGGTAGAGCCACAGGACGCCGCGATCGGCGGGGGTCAAGCGGAATCGGGCCAACCGGGGGTCGACAGAGCGGAGTTCGGGAGCTGCGGCGGGCGCAGGACGGACTGGAGAAGGCTGCAGCCCGGAGGAGAGCGTGGACAACGCAGGCACCTTTCGGGCACGCCTCGCGGGTACGTCGGGGCGCGCCGGATCGCCCGGAAAGCCGCCGGGGCACGGAGGGAGGAGGAGGGAGGAGGAAGGGGAGAGGCGGATCGGCGACGTCAGGGCGTCGACGCGCCCCCATCAGTTGTCGCCGAGGCCGGCGGTGGCGTCGTGCTCGTACTCGTACGCGTGGGAGTGGGCGGTCCGCCCGGCTCGGTGGTCCGGCCCGACGGCCCCTCCGGCCCTTCCGTCCCCGTGCCGCCCGGCATCGTGGTGCTCGGCGACGGCGGCGGGGACGGCGGCTCCGTGGGCAGGCCCTCCGACGGTACGGGCGACGGGTAACTGGGCGACGGGCTCGTGGCCGGGGCCACCGGCTGCGGCCGCACCGGCAGCAGACCCACCGCGACCGCGCCGCCCCCGCCGACGACCAGGCAGACCCCCACCGCGACCACGGCCATCCGGCGCCGCTGCGCGCGCATGCCGCGCCGGGTGATGCTCGACGCGGTGTCCGGGGCGGTCAGGGCCTGCCCGAACTCACCGGCCTCCAGGAACAGGGACCGCAACGGATCCTGCGGCTCCTTCGGACCCTTCGGCCCCTTCGGATCCCGCGGTTCAGACATCAGGAGCCTCCTCGATGCGGGGGTCCCGGAGCCGGTGGGCGAGCGCCGCCCGGCCACGGACCAGATGCGTCTTGATCGTGCTGGTGGAAAGCCCGGTCTCCCCGGCGATCTGCTCGACCGTGAGGTCGCACAGGTAGTGCAGGGTCAGCGTCCGCCGCTGCTGGGCGGGCAGTTCCCGGAGCGCGTCGACGAGGACCACATGGTCCGGGTCCGGCGGAGCGACGTGCTCCGCCCCGCCGCTCCCCCGGCCCCACGCGTCCGCCGACCGCCGCCGGAAGCGCCAACGGCTCACCGCCAGCCGCCAGGCGACCGTACGGATCCACGCCTCGGGCTGCCCGTCCCGCTCCAGCCGCCCGCGCCGCACCCACGCCTTGACGAACGCCTCCTGCACGACGTCCTGCGCCTCCTGGAGGTCGCCGGTCATCACGTACAACTGGCCGGTGAGACGTGCGACCGCCTGGGCGTAGAACTCTTCGAACTCCTCGACGGTCAAAAGCTGCTCCCGGATCTTTCGCTTCACCGGGTATACGCCTGCCGCCGGGCATCCGGTCTACAGCGCCGACCGGGCATCGGGGTGACGGTCGTCACAGCAGCCGGCGCTCAGCCTGCCCAGCGGAGGTCAGCCGGTAGTCAGCCCGGTCCGGCGGAGGTTCAGCCCGCCCGCAGCCGCTTCTCCAACAACGTCACCCCGTACGTCCGGCCCCCGTCCCCGTTCTTCCCCGCCTGCTCCCCGACCACCGCGTACCCCGCCTCCTCGTAGTAGCGGCGCAGCCTGGTGTTCGACGTCAGGCAGTCGAGCCGGCACAGCGGGCGGCCCGACGCGGCGATCCGGCGCTCGGCCTCCGCCAGCAGGGCCCGCCCGGCTCCGGGCGGGGCGGTGCGCCGGTCGGTCATCAGGCGGTGGACATAGCCCGCGACCGGCGGCTGGACACCCCAGGCCGGCTCGTCGTCCCACCACAGCTCCCACGCCCCGGCGCTCGGCCCGCCGGGGCCGGCCGTGGCGATCCACACCTCACCCGCGCGCATCCGCGCCCCGAAGTGCTCCGGGCCCAGCTCCCCGGGCTTCCACTGCTCGATACCCCGCTCGATCTGCCAGCGCGCGGCGTCGTCCCGGAGGCGGACGAGCTCGGTCAGGTCGCGCTCCCCCGCCCGCCGGAACGACAACTCGGGGGACGGCTTCGGGAGGGAAGGGCTTGTGTGCGTCATCCCGTGATCTTCCCTCAACAGGTTTCGCGGTCCCACCCACCCTCCCCAGCTGCGAAGTTGACAATTTGTGATCGAGTTGCGACACACGGTCGCGGGACCTTAGCGTGCGGAGGACCTGGACCAAATGGGTGACGATCCGAAAGGGCATACCGATGGCTGTGCAGCTCGCTCACAGACCGGACAGGGCACGACGGAGGGGAGGAGCCGACGCCATGACCCCCAGCACCGCCGATCACGCACCGCAGGCCCAGATGTCCGTCGAGGAGTTCGAGCAGCTCGCCCGTACGTCCCCCGAGACCGTGACGCTTGAGCTCATCAACGGAAAGCTAGAGGTCAAGCCCGTGCCGGACGGGGATCACGGAACCATCTTCATGTGGCTGCTGCGTCAGTGCATGCAGCATCGCCCCGACCTCGACCTGCACCCCGAGCAGGGACTGATGGTGGAGGACCACCGGCAGGGCCGCGCTCGTCCCGACGGCGCTCTCGCCCCTCGTCGGCACTTCGCCGGACAAGGGGAATGGGCCCCCTCCGAGGGCGTCCTGATGACCGTGGAAGTGACCTCGTACGATCACGACACCGACCGGCGTGACCGCTACGAGGAGCCTCACGGATACGCGGCAGCGGGCATCCCGGTCCGCCTCTTGATCGACCGCGAGTCTGGGACTCTCCTCGTCCACAGCGAGCCGGACAAGGGCCGCTACCGGCAACAGCACTCGTACGACTACGGAGACGCGGTCACCATCCCCCACCCTGTCTCCATCACTTTGGACACCGAGGAGCTCAAGGACTACGTCCGCTGATCCGCCACGTCCACGACCAGCCTTACCGCCGCGAGCAACGCCTCGTCCCTGCGGACGGCGTCCCACAGGTCGTGGCTGACGGGGCGCTCGTCGGTGTCGAGCAGGTACCGCACCCGCGGGGCCGCCTCCGCCGCGCATGCCGGGTCGGCGGTGGCGACCTCGGCGAGGAATTCCGCAGCGTCGACGATCGTGGGCGGGCAGCCGCCCGGCGGGCAGATCCGCACCAGGTCGACCAGGGCCGGGGCGACCCGCCGCCCGTCGCGCGTCAGCCGCCACAGTGCCTGGAGGATCTTCATCGCCTCGGAGCCGCAGTCGCCCTCGATGCGCGCCCGGGCTGTCGCGTACAGCCGCTCCGCCACCCGGTCCGCCACCGGCGGGTACGTCGCGGCGATCTCGGCCAGTAGAAGCAGGGGTCCGACGCCTCCCGGAGTCGTGTATGCCTTCCGGGCGCTGTGCACGGTCAACTCCAGCAGCGCCGGTACGACTTCCTCCGCGTCCCCCGTCGCCCGCCACAGGGCCCGCGCCCTCATCACGGCATCTCTCGGGGGCGAGGACGGGTAGCTGGGCTTCTCGCGCAGCGCCTCCTGGAACGCCTCGCGCAGCCGGTCACGGTCGGCAGCCTCGACCGGGGCAGGCACGGGCGGGGCGGGCACCGCTGGGGCGGGCGCGGGCGGAGCGGCGGCCGGAGCGCCGGCCGTGTCTGCCTCGGCCGGGCCCGCGGCGGCCCGGTCCGGATCAGCCCCGTCCGCCCACCGGTCGGCGGCTGCCCCGCACATGGCGAGGATCCGCAGCGCGAACGCCCGGTTCTCCGGATCCGCGGCGTCGACGAACTCCGCCACCTCCGGCAGGAGTTCCGGTACCGCCGAACGCCATCGGGACATCAGCGTCGCCGCGACCCGCAGACCCGCCTCGTGGCGGTCCGGGGTGTCCTGGCGCAGCAGGGCCCGGGCGAGGGTGAGCCGTCCCGGGAGGTCCTCGTCGAGCTGGGCGTCGGCGGCGGTGGCGCGGGCGACATACCGGGAGCGCCACTCCAGATAGTGGGAGGTGCCGGGAAGCGCGGGAGTGAGCAGCGCGTCAGCAGTGGTACGGGCGTACGCCGGGTCCGGGCGGCCGGGCAGCGCGCGGCGCAGCGCGGCGATCGCGGGCAGCCGGACATCGTGCCCGTGCTGTTCCATCCAGGCGAGCCACGCTTCGGTTTCGTCGTCGATGTCGGGCTCCTCGCCCTTCCCGGCATCGCCCATCCGCTCCCGCAGCCAGGTGACGGCCTCCTCGCCCCGCTCCACCGCGTGGGCGGCCAACTCGCCGACACCCAGAACTATTTGCTCGGCCACCGATAGCTCGGGCTCTTCCTCGAACCTGGCCCGGAAGCGGTCGATGAGGTCGTCCGCCCGGCCGGGGGCCCGCGCGAGTACGGCCGCCACCCCGGCCCGGACCTCCTCGGCGTCGTCCGCGAGCCCCGGCAGCAGCGCCTCGACCGCCCGCTCCCAGGCAGCGGGCCAGGCGGCGGGGGCGGTGGGACGCCGTCCGCCGAGCCGCGAACCCGGCCTCGCCGTACGGGCCTTGTTCCCGGCGCGGGCGAGGTCGGCGATCACCTCCAGGACCTCCGGACGCACCTTCACGGCCGGATCCCGGACGGCCTCGACGAGGAACGGAAGCACCTCAAGTGCCGCGAGCCCCACCCAACTTCCGTCGCCGCAGCATGCGGCGTGCAGGCTGCCGCAGGCGTCGTCGGCGGTTTGCCAGTCGGGCGACCAGAGCCGTTCCAGCAGGTCCGGCCCGTGCGGTGGCCCCGGCACGTAGGGATTGACCACCTTTGACCAGTCGACCTCCTCGGCGAACCGGCCCCTCAGTTCCGGGCTCGCGCCAGACCCACCGTCCGCGTCCGCCTCCCCGCCCACACCCTCCGGGTCCCTCACCGCGTCTCCGCCGCCAGCTGCGTCGTCGCCAGCTCGCGGTACAGCTCGTCCCCGGCGATCAGCTCCTCGTGTGTGCCCGCCGTGCGGACCCGGCCCTCCTCCAGGACCACGATGCGGTCCGCGTGCCGGACGGTGGACAGGCGGTGTGCGATCACCAACACCGTTGTCTGCTCGGCCAGTTCCAGGATCACATCGCGCAGCGCCTGTTCGTTGACCGCGTCCAGCTGTGACGTCACCTCGTCCAGCAGAAGCAGGCGCGGGCGGCGCAGCAGCGCGCGGGCGATGGCGATGCGCTGGCGTTCGCCGCCGGAGAGGGTGACTCCCCGGTGGCCGACCGCCGTGTCCAGGCCGTCCGGCAGCCGCTCGACCAGGGCGTCCAGCCGGGTACGGGCGACCGCGGCCGCCAGTTCCTTCTCCCCGGCGTCCGGGGCGGCGAAGACGAGGTTCTCCCGCAGCGTCCCGGCCAGCACCGGCGCGTCCTGCTCGACGTACGCCAGCGAGGCCCGCAGCTCGGCCAGCGGCCAGTCGCGGATGTCCCGGCCGCCCACAGTGATCGCGCCTGCCTCGTGGTCGTAGAAGCGTTCCAGCAGGCTGAACACCGTCGACTTGCCCGCCCCCGACGGGCCCACCAGCGCCACCATCCCGCCCGTCGGCACGTCGAACGTCACTCCGTGGTGGGCAGGGGCGCGCTCGTCCCCGTACCCGAAGGTCACGTCCTTGAAGGTCACCCCGAGCGGGCCTCTGTCCTTCTCCTTCAACCCGCCGAATTCCTCGGCCGGTTCACCCGGAAGCGACTCCACCTCGTCGATCCGCCGCACCGCCGCCAGCCCGCTCTGCAAGCCGGTCCAGCCCTCGACCAGGCCGCCGATCGGGCCCATCAAGTAGAAGAGGTAGAGGAGGAACGCGATCAGCGACGAGATCTCCAGTGAGCCCGAGGCGACCCGTGCGCCGCCGACGCCCAGCACCGCCAGGAACGCCAGCTGGATCGACATCGTCATCGTGACGTCCGAGACCGAGGACCACTTCGCCACCGCCACGCCCCGGTCGTGCGCATGCCGGGCCGCCGCCGCGACCGCCGCCGTCTCCCGCTCCTCCGCGCCGCTCGCCTTGACCGTACGGAACGCCTGGAGCACCCGGTCCAGGGCCGCGCCCATCGCGCCCACGGACTCCTGCGCCTTGAGCTGCGCCCGCTGGATGCGCGGCATCAGCAGGGACGTCACGGCCCCGATGCCGACGACCACCACCAGCGTCACGCCGAGCAGCGTCAGGTCCATGTACGCCATGAGGGCGACCGTGCCCAGCAGCATCAGCACGCTGTTGAACGACTCGACGAGCCCGCTGGACAGCACCGTGCGGAGAAGGGTCGTGTCGCTCGTGACGCGTGACTGGAGGTCCCCGGGCGTGAGCCGGTCCACCGCCGGGACCTTCAACCGCATGATGCGACCCACCAGTTGGTCCCGTGCGCGCAGGACGACCCCTTCTCCCGTACGGGACATGAGGTAACTCCCGTACGCGGAGAGGCAGGCGCCCACCAGCACCAGCGCGGTCAGCACCACGAGCGGGGCCACGGGCGAGCGGCCGTCGGCGTACGTGTCCACCGCGTGCTTCGCCATGAGCGGCATCGCCAGACCCGCCCCGGACCCGGCCAGCGAGAGCAGGCCCGCCCGGATCAGGACGCCCCGGTGCGGACGGACCCGGGCGAGGAGCAGGCGGAGGGGGGAGGGGCCGGCGGTATTCGCCGGTGTGGGTGTGGGGGTGGGGGTGGGCCTCACTGGCTCCGTGCTCTCAGGCGGTCTGCCCAGGCCCGGGCCCGGATCCGGATCCGGATCCGGCTGTCCCGTTCCCGTCGTCGTCCCCGCCACCGCGCTCACCCTGGCTCCCCTCGCGTACCGTCACCACCATCAAAGGACGCAGATCGGCGGCCTCTGCCTGCTCCCCGACCGTACGTCCTTGCGCCAGCACCCAGGCGTGCGGAGAGAACGGCGGGGTCGCCCACACCCCCGCGCACCAGTCGGGCCAGACGCCGGACATCCGGCATGCCAGGGCGACGGCCACCGAGCGGGGCAGGCAGCCGTAACGGCTCGCGCAGCGGCGGCTGGTGGCGACGACCGCCTCCAGCACCTCCAGCGTCTCGGCGTACGAGGCCGGGCGCGCACCCCGGGAACACCGAGCCAGCACCCGGCGCAGCCGGCCGGGCTTGAGCCGGGCCAGGACGAACGCGGCGGCGATGGCGGCGCGCAGCCGCACCCCGCCCGCTCCCGCGCCCCGGCGGGGCATCGTCATCTCGGTGGTCATGGGCGCAGGATCTTCGCCTCGACGAGCCGGCGGGTCAGTTCCGCCACGTCCGACTCGGCCTCGGCCCGCTCGACGTCGAACTCGGCGACGATCCGGTCGACGGCCGCCTCGGGGGTCTGCCCGGCGGCGAAGGCCTCGACGACGATCACGCTGGTGTCGTTCAACTGCCAGTAGCTGCCGTCCTTTTCGTCGAGCAGGACTCCGCCGTACTCGGTTGTCGTGACGGCGATGCCTTTTCTGAGCTTCACAGGGTGCCTCGCTGCTGCTGGTGGTGATGGTGGTGGTCGTCGTCGTCAGGGGGTCAACTGGGGTGCGGGCCAGGCGTTCTCGGCCGTGCGGAGCCAGGTCTCCCCGGCGACCGTGGAGCTGATGGAGTGTTCGACCAGGACCGGCGAGAAGGGGTCGGCCGCCAGTCGGAGCAGGTGGCGGGCGTCCACCAGGCCGTGTTCGGCGAGACGGGATCCTGTCCACAACTCAGCCAGCTCCGAGGCGTGTTCGCGCAGCCCCTGGTGTTCGTCGGAGGCCATGTGGTCCTTGGTCGTCCGGGCCAGCAGCGCGTCCGGCACCACCCCGCGCATCGCCTCGACGAGCAGCGGCTTGTAGCGCCAGGGGCTGATGCGCTCCGGCAGACGTACGGCGAGGGTCGCCTCCAGGACCCGGTCGTCGTAGAAGGGCGCGGCGACCGGCAGCCCGATCGTCATGCCGATGTCCTCCATCGCCTGGAAGTGCCGGGCCCCCATCCGTACGCCGTCGATGTCGACGTGCCGTCCCCGCCACGGGTCGATCGGCTCGGCGTGCTCGGCGGCGGCCCGGAACTCCTCGGCGATCAGGGCCTTCGCGTGCTCGGTGAGCCAGGGGTGCGGGGACTGCCGTACGCCCCAGGAGAGCAGCGGGGTCCGGGCGACGGGCTGCGGGGCGGCGGTGACCGCCCCGGCGAGCCAGCGGGGGAACGTCGAGCGGTTCAGGAGCGCCTTCACCGTGGGCAGGAACGGCCAGCCGAGCTGGTGGCGCAGGCCGCCGAGGTGGCTCCAGGCGGTGAACGGGTTGCCGTGGAAGAGGTCCTGGTAGGCGTGGGGCAGGCCGAGGAAGATCTCGTCGCCGCCGTAGCCGGTGAGGTGGTAGCGGGAGCCGGTGGCGCGGGCGCGGCCGAGAAGCAGTTCCGCCCGGGCCCGGCCGGGGGCGACGGGGAGCGGTTCGTCGTTCAACTCGGCGACGGTGGAGGCGAGATCGGCGTAGAAGTAGGGGGCGTCGTCGGCGGGGATGACGTGGTGGTCCAGGGCGGGGGCGGCCGGGTCGGTGGGTCTGTTCCGGGCCGAGGCGGTCGCGGCGCGGTCGTCCCCGGCCGTCGCGGCGCCATGGTCCCCGGCCGCCCCTGCCGCATGGCCGCCGGCCGTCACCGTCGTACCGCCCGCCGCCTCCACCGCTCTGCGCGCCCACGTCTCGTCCTCGCTGTAGCGGTCCCGGGCAGCCACTGTCAGCAGGGACAGCGACGCCGGGCCGGTCTCCCGGGCGGCGAACGTGAGGGCGGTGGAGTCCAGGCCGCCGGAGAGTTCGCAGCTGATCCGGTCCAGGCCGCCCACATGGGCCCGTACGGAAGCCGCGATGGCGTCCCCGACTCTGCGGGCCCCCTCCGCCAGGGGCAGTTCGCCGGGCGGCGGCTCCCACCAGCGGTGCTCCGTGGGACCGGGGACGGCGGCCGTGCCCGGTGCTGCGACGGGCAGGGCCAGGCCGAACCCGGCACTGGTCTCGTGGACGCCCCGCCACACGGGGCGGCGGCTCAGGGGGTGCGGCAGGAAGTCCAGCAGCCGGAGCGCCAGCGCGCTGTCGTCCAGGGGCGCGTCGATCAGGCGGGCCAGGACGGCGGGGCGGTCGGAGGCGATGGTTCCGGCCGCCGGGTGCCGGGCGTGGTAGACGCGGCGGAGTCCGGTGGCGGTGCCCCGGATCCAGCTCTGCCCGGACAGCCGGGCGACCACGTGGTAGAGGCCGGGCAGCCGGGCGAGGCGGCGCTCCAGGCCCGTCCGGTCGCGGGCGCCCTCCAGGATCCGGGCGAGCACGGCGTCGGGCACGCGGTCCGGGCCGATGAGGACGAGAGCGTCCTCGCCCCGCGCGAGATGGCTGACCCTGCGGACCAGCGGGCGGGCGACGACCCAGGGCCGGCCCGAGGGGTGGGCGACGGTCAGGGTGTCGCCCGCCTCCCGGGCGGGCCCGGTGGCCTCCGGTCCGGCAGACCGTCCGGCGGCCGCTCCCGGGGCGGGAAGCTGCCCGGCCGCTGCCGCTCCCGCCGCGCTGTCCGGCAGGACGACGAAGTAGTCACGCAACTGGCCGGGCATCTTCACCTTTCGGAAGTTCTCACACAGTGCGCAGGCACGGTGCACAGGAAACGGATCGGCGGATCAGATGATGCGCCGGCTCCAGTACTCCTTGTACGAGCCGACGAAGTAGCCGGCGGTCTTCTTCGAGAAGTCGCCCTGCTTGAACATCGACGGCTTCATGTACGCCTTCTTCTGCTGCTTCTGCTGCTTCATGACACCTTCGCTTCTGTGTGGTTGGCGACCGCTATGTCCAACTATCGGTCGCATAACGGGAGTTGTTTGTGCGACTGGTGTTCGTCATGCGAACACCAGAGCCATCATGTCCGGCCATCGAACCGGTACGCATGATTCCGACTTACCGCATGAAGTTGGCTGGATAGCGCGAGCGGCGAGGTGCGTCGCGGGCCGGTCCGGACGCCTCCGCCCGGGACCGATCGACCTGACGGCTGCCGTGTGCAGTCGCACACCGCCCCCGCCGAGATGACCCGGTGGACTGGACCAATGGCTGCATGCGGTCGCCGGACCGGGCAGTGAGCTGGCAAGAGAGGGAAGGCGGTCCCAGGAACCGGGGAACCAGCCGTGAGCGGGCCCCTGAGCGGCTCCCCGACCGCCCTACCCCAGACACCGCGAGCGCGCCACCGCCCTCGGTAGAGGTGCGCCGAAACGTGCTGCCGTACGGGCGTGGCCACGACAAGTAGTCATTCGGCCACGCCGACAGCTCACAACCGGGGTTCCCCTACCCCGCGCGCAGCCGGTAGCCGCCCCAGGCCGCCGCTCCCGCGCCCAGAAGCAGCGGGATCATGCCGTAACCGACGAGCATCGAGGAGTGGGCGTACCAGCGTCCGCCGTCGAACACCTGGGTCGCGGTGATCGTTTCGGGGTCGGTCCGGCCGTCGTGGTCGGCGAAGAGGATCCTGCTGCGGCCGATCTCCGCGGACCGGGGCTCGCCGTCCACATGGACGCGCAGCGCCCCGCGGGCCACCCGCTCGCGTTCGGCCGCGTTGGCGCGCTGCTGGGCCGGGCTCTCGCCGAAGCAGTGCCAGACGGTCTGGCCCTTCTTGGTGCGGGTGTCGTTGCAGTCGATGCGGCCGAAGGTCTCCACCCGCATGCCGAGGGCGCCGGAGAGGCCCGTCCCGGTCACCACGACGAACAGCCCCAGCGCGAACAGCAGGGCGCCGCCCACGACGAACGAGACCCCCTTGAGCCGTCCCCTGCCCGTTCTCCCCGCAGCACTCACGCTCATGCCCGTCCGCCCCCGTATCCGTACGTCGTACGTCGTTACGACCGTGTCCTCGCCCCATTGTCCCCGGACACGCCACAGGGGCGGCACCTCCGTGAAGGAGATACCGCCCCTGTGGGACGTACCTGCGTACTCGACGTACGCGGAACCTCGATCGACCGGCGCGAGCCGGAACCGATCAGAAGTCCATGTCACCGCCCGGCATACCGCCCGGAGCGGCCGCGCCGGCCTTCTCGGGCTTGTCGGCGATGACGGCCTCGGTGGTGAGGAACAGCGCGGCGATGGACGCGGCGTTCTGGAGGGCGGAGCGCGTGACCTTCGCCGGGTCGAGGATGCCCTCGGCGATCATGTCGACGTACTCGCCGGTCGCGGCGTTGAGGCCGTGACCGATCGGCAGGTTGCGGACCTTCTCCACGACGACGCCACCCTCAAGACCACCGTTGACGGCGATCTGCTTGAGCGGGGCCTCCAGCGCGAGCTTCACGGCGTTGGCGCCGGTCGCCTCGTCGCCCGTGAGGTCGAGCTTCTCGAAGACGGCCGAGGCCTGGAGCAGAGCCACGCCACCACCGGCGACGATGCCCTCCTCGACGGCGGCCTTGGCGTTGCGCACCGCGTCCTCGATGCGGTGCTTGCGCTCCTTGAGCTCCACCTCGGTGGCGGCGCCAGCCTTGATGACGGCCACGCCGCCGGCCAGCTTCGCGAGGCGCTCCTGGAGCTTCTCGCGGTCGTAGTCCGAGTCGGAGTTCTCGATCTCGGCACGGATCTGGTTGACGCGGCCCTGAACCTGGTCGCTGTCACCGGCACCGTCGACGATCGTCGTCTCGTCCTTGGTGATGACGACCTTGCGGGCGCGGCCGAGCAGGTCCAGGCCGGCGTTCTCCAGCTTGAGACCGACCTCCTCGGAGATCACGGTGCCACCGGTGAGGATGGCGATGTCCGCGAGCATGGCCTTGCGGCGGTCGCCGAAGCCCGGGGCCTTGACGGCGACGGACTTGAACGTGCCCTTGATCTTGTTGACGACCAGGGTGGAGAGCGCCTCGCCCTCGACGTCCTCGGCGATGATCAGCAGGGGCTTGCCCGACTGCATGACCTTCTCCAGCAGCGGGATCAGGTCCTTGACGCTGCCGATCTTCGAGTTGACGATCAGGATGTACGGGTCGTCGAGCGACGCCTCCATACGCTCCATGTCGGTGGCGAAGTACGCCGAGATGTAGCCCTTGTCGAAGCGCATACCCTCGGTGAGCTCCAGCTCCAGACCGAAGGTCTGGGACTCCTCGACGGTGATGACGCCTTCCTTGCCGACCTTGTCCATCGCCTCGGCGATCTTCGCGCCGATCTCGGTGTCGGCGGCGGAGATGGAGGCGGTCGAAGCGATCTGCTCCTTGGTCTCCACGTCCTTGGCCTGCTCCAGCAGAGCGGCGGAGACGGCCTCGACGGCCTTCTCGATGCCGCGCTTGAGGGCCATCGGGTTGGCGCCGGCGGCGACGTTGCGCAGACCCTCGCGGACGAGCGCCTGGGCGAGAACGGTGGCGGTGGTCGTACCGTCGCCGGCGACGTCGTCCGTCTTCTTGGCGACCTCCTTGACCAGCTCCGCACCGATCTTCTCGTACGGGTCCTCGAGCTCGATCTCCTTGGCGATGGAAACACCATCGTTGGTGATCGTGGGCGCGCCCCACTTCTTCTCGAGGACGACGTTACGGCCCTTGGGGCCGAGGGTGACCTTGACGGCGTCGGCGAGCTGGTTCATCCCGCGCTCGAGACCGCGCCGTGCCTCCTCGTCGAACGCGATGATCTTGGCCATGTGAAGTGGTCCTCCCGGACAGGGGTGGATTTCTCCGGACCGGGAGGCGCCCGCGACGGACGGCCTGCGCGTGTGATGGTTCCTTGCCCCATCGCACCTGCGGGCCTCACCGGCCCGGTCCAAGTTCTGTCACTCTCACCTGGAGAGTGCTAACGCCAATGATTAGCACTCGACCCCCGAGAGTGCAAGCGCCTTCGGCGAGTGCCCGCCATGCGGCCGGGACGCCGTACGGCCGGGGACGCCACGCGGTCCGGGACGCGCGTAGGGCCCGATCCCGGGGATTCACCATCCCGGGGTCGGGCCCTACGTGCGTGAGTGATGTCGTCGGACGACCGCGCCGAGCTCAGCCGACGGCGAGCTTGACCATGTCGGCCTGGGGCCCCTTCTGGCCCTGCGAGATCTCGAACTCAACTCGCTGACCCTCTTCGAGGGTGCGGTACCCGTCCATCTGGATCGCGCTGTAGTGGACGAAAACATCCGCACCACCGTCGACCGCGATGAAGCCGTACCCCTTCTCCGCGTTGAACCACTTGACGGTGCCCTGAGCCATGCCTAACTCCCCTATTACTGGCCCTTGCACGGGACCGCACTTCGCGGGCCCGGGTCGTGACGCACCCTCCGACAGGAGAGGGTGTGCGGCGCCGCAGCGCGTCGACCGCGGCCGAATGTATCCGCCCAACTGCCCTCTGCAACAGGTCAATCGGACGAGAATTCTCGGCGCGGCGGAACACGCGAATATGCGGGTTTGCTGAGATTTACGGGCAAGTCGGGCCAGGCAAAGGGCACTTATGCCACAAGAGGTTCGGATACTTTGGCTGCTTCTTATCGGGGCCGGGCGCATTCTCATATGCGGGCGGCACGGGCAGCGGATGGGGCTTCCCCAACTGTACCGCGCTCAACCATGCAGAATTGCCCCCTCCGCTTCTCTCGCGGAGGGGGCAACGGTCGTTCGGTGGACGGCTGTCGGATCAGCAGCCGCCGGCCACCGCGGGGATGATCGAGACACCGGCACCGTCCGGGGTGGCCGCGTCCAGGCCGCCCTCGAAGCGCACGTCGTCGTCGTTGACGTACACGTTGACGAAGCGGCGCAGCTTGCCCTGGTCGTCCAGGACACGGGCGGCGATGCCCGGGTGGTCCTTCTCCAGGGACTCGATGACCTCGGAGAGCTTCGTACCCTCCGCCGGCACCTCGGCCTGGCCGCCCGTGTACGTACGGAGGATGGTGGGGATGCGGACCTTGACGCTCATGGTGGTGCCCTTCTTCCTTCGGTACGGGGTGGTCGTCAGGCGGTGCCGAGGCCCGCGGCGCGGAACGCGTCCAGGCTCGGCTTGATGGTGGCCGTGGCCTGCGAGGTGACGGAGACCGCGTCGAGCGTCTTCAGGCCGTCGCCGGTGTTGACGACGACGGTGGTGAGCGCCGGGTCGATGACACCGGCCTCGATGAGCTTCTTCGTCACGCCGAGCGTCACCCCGCCCGCCGTCTCGCCGAAGATGCCCTCGGTGCGGGCCAGCAGCTTGATCGCGTCGACGACCTGCTCGTCGGTGACGTCCTCCACCGCGCCGCCGGTGCGCCGGGCGATGTCCAGGACGTACGGGCCGTCGGCCGGGTTGCCGATGGCCAGCGACTTGGCGATGGTGTTCGGCTTCTGGGGGCGTACGACGTCGTGACCGGCCTTGAAGGCGGCGGAGACCGGGGAGCAGCCCTCGGCCTGGGCACCGAAGATCTTGTACGGCCTGTCCTCGACCAGGCCGAGCTTGATCAGCTCCTGGAGACCCTTGTCGATCTTCGTGAGCTGGGAGCCGGACGCGATCGGGATGACGATCTGGTCGGGCAGCCGCCAGCCGAGCTGCTCGCAGATCTCGTACGCCAGCGTCTTGGAGCCCTCGCCGTAGTACGGGCGGAGGTTGACGTTGACGAAGCCCCAGCCCTCGCCGAGCGGGTCGCCGATGAGCTCGGAGCAGAAGCGGTTGACGTCGTCGTAATTGCCCTCGATGCCGACCAGTTCACCGCCGTACACCGCGGCCATGACGACCTTGCCCTGCTCCAGGTCGTGCGGGATGAACACGCAGGAGCGCAGTCCGGCGCGGGCGGCGGCGGCGCCGACGGCTCCGGCCAGGTTGCCCGTGGAGGAGCAGGAGAGGGTGGTGAAACCGAAGGCGCGGGCGGCCTCGACGGCGATCGCGACGACGCGGTCCTTGAAGGAGTGCGTCGGGTTGCCGGAGTCGTCCTTCACGTACAGGCCGCCGGTGACGCCCAGCTCGCGGGCGAGGTTGTCGGCCTTGACCAGCTTGGTGAAGCCGGGGTTCAGATTGGGCTTGTCCGCGACATCGGCGGGGACGGGCAGCAGCGGGGCGTAGCGCCAGATGTTGTCCGGACCGGCCTCGATGCGCCCCCGCAGCTCTTCGGGGGAGCCGGTGGGCAGGTCGTAGGCCACTTCGAGGGGGCCGAAACAGGACGCACAGGCGAAAAGGGGGCCGAGCTCGAAACGCTCGCCGCACTCGCGGCAGGAAAGGGCCGCGGCGGGACCGAGGTCCAGGGGGGCGGTGGTTGCATTACCTGCAATGGTCTGAACAGCCATGATGGCGGAGGCCCTTTCTCCTCATCTTCCTCACGACGCATTTCGCCGCAAGACGGAATTGGCACCTTCCCCACCGTGACCTCGCGGTCGGCAGGAGGGTTGCCGGGACTTCAACGGGCCGTTCCCTCAGTCCCTCTGGATGAGCTCTATGGCGCTGGATCTTCGATCCAGGCGTTTATGTGCGGTCCGACCCCGACATGCGACGGTCATCCGCGTTGTTCAAGACTGTAACCGAAGCACCGGACCGTTGAGATAGTCGTCCGAACCGCGAGATGGATCACACACAGGGAGTGCCGACCGTGCTCGAAGAGGTGGAACGCTGGCTGACCAGGCGCTCCTGGTCGTCCGGCGACCGCCCGCTGGACCGGCTCACCGACGCCCGGGCCGCCGACCCGCGCCGTACGTCGGTGAGCGTGGTCCTGCCCGCGCTGAACGAGGAGGCCACGGTCGGCGCGATCGTCGCGACGATCCGCCGGGAGCTGATGGAGAAGGTCCGGCTGGTCGACGAGCTCGTGGTGATCGACTCCGGCTCCACCGACGCCACCGCGGCCGTGGCCCGGGCGGCGGGCGCGCGCGTGGTCCACCGGGACGCGATCCTGCCCCGGATCCCGGCCCTGCCCGGCAAGGGCGAGGTGCTGTGGCGGTCACTCCTGGTGACCAGCGGCGAGATCGTGTGCTTCATCGACGCCGACCTCAAGGACTTCTCGGCGGACTTCGTCTCGGGGACGGTCGGCCCGCTGCTCACCGATCCCGCCGTCCAGTTCGTCAAGGCGATGTACGACCGCCCGCTCGGCGACAGCGCAGGTCAGGGCGGCCGGGTCACTGAACTGGTGGCACGCCCGCTGCTCAATCTGCACTGGCCGCAGCTGGCCGGTTTCGTGCAGCCGCTGGGCGGCGAGTACGCGGTGCGGCGGTCCCTGCTGGAGCGGCTGCCGTTCCCGGTCGGTTACGGAGTGGAGCTGGGGCTGCTCGTGGACGCGCTGCACACGGTGGGTCTGGACGCGCTGGGCCAGGTGGATGTGGGGGTGCGGCGCCACCGCCACCAGGACGGGCAGGCGCTGGGCCGGATGGCGGCGGCGATCTACCGCACGGCCCAGCTGCGGCTGTCCCGGGGCCATCTGGTGCGGCCGGCGCTGACCCAGTTCGAGCGCGGCGAGGACGGCTTCGTACCGCGCACCCATGCGGTGGACACGGAGGAGCGGCCACCGATGCGGGAGATCGCGGAGTACGCGGAGCGGTGGGCGGCGTGAGGCGTACGCGGGCGCGGTGGGCGGCGTGATGCCGGTGACCGGTCCTCCGGACGCGCGTTTGGCGGCTTCCCGAACGGGCTAGGTTCCGCTACATGGTCACCGAGCACACGTCTTCCTCGAATGCCCAGGTCCTCGTCGCGTCCAACCGCGGCCCGATCACGTACACGCTCGGCGAGGACGGGACGCTGGACGCCAAGCGCGGCGGCGGCGGTCTCGTCTCCGGGCTGAGCGCCGTCGACGACAAGCTGTGGGTCTGCGCGGCCCTCGGCGACGGGGACCGCGAGGCGGTACGCCGGGGAGTGGGCGAGCCGGGGGTACGGATGCTCGACATCGACGCCGAGGTGCACGCCGACGCGTACAACGGCATCGCCAACTCCGTGCTGTGGTTCGTCCACCACCTGCTGTACCAGACCCCCGTGGAGCCGGTCTTCGACGCGGAGTTCCGGCGGCAGTGGGCGTCGTACGAGACGTACAACCGGGCCTTCGCCGAGGCACTGGCCCAGGAGGCGGGCCCGGGGGCGGCGGTCCTGGTGCAGGACTACCACCTGGCCCTGGTCCCCGGCATGCTCCGCGAGCTGCGCCCGGACCTGCGGATCGGCCACTTCTCGCACACCCCGTGGGCGCCCGTGGACTACTACCGGCTGCTGCCCGACGACATCGCCGAGCAGCTGCTGCGGGGCATTCTCGGCGCGGACCGGGCCGCTTTCCTGACCCGGCGGTGGGCGGACGCGTTCATCGGCTGCTGTACGGAGATCCTCGGCGGCACGGGCCGGACCAGGATCGGGGTGCACGGGCTCGGGGCCGACGCGGACTTCCTGCGCCGGCGCTCGCACGAGGCGGACGTGGACGAGCGGATGGCGGCGCTGCGCGAGCAGGTGGGCGGGGACAGGAAGACGATCGTGCGGGTGGACCGCACCGAGCTGTCCAAGAACATCGTGCGCGGCCTGCACGCGTACCGCACGCTGCTGGAGACCCGCCCCGAGTGGCGCGAGCGCGTCGTCCATATCGCGTTCGCCTACCCCTCCCGCCAGGACCTCGCGGTCTACCGGGACTACACGGCGGCGGTGCAGACGCTGGCCACGGAGATCAACGGGGCGTACGGCACGGAGAGTTGGACGCCGGTCGTCCTCCACGTCAAGGACGACTTCGCCCGCTCGCTGGCCGCGTACCGGCTGGCGGACGTGGCCCTGGTCAACCCGATCCGCGACGGCATGAACCTGGTCGCCAAGGAGGTCCCCGTCGTCTCGGACCACGGCTGCGCGCTGGTCCTGTCACGGGAGGCGGGGGCGTACGAGGAGCTGGGCGAGGACGCGATCGTGGTGAACCCGTACGACGTGACGGGCACGGCGGAGGCCCTGCACGAGGCGCTGACGATGAGCGGGGACGAGCGGTCGGGCCGTACGAAGCGACTGGCGGAGGCGGCGACCGCGCTGCCGCCGCAGCGGTGGTTCCTGGAGCAGTTGGAGGCGCTGCGGGAGGGGTGAGCCCCCTTGCGGCTTGACAGCCGCTCGGCCGGGGCCGCCGCCCGATCGGTGTCTACAGCCGCTCGGCCAGGGCCGCCAGGAAGTCCACCACCGCGGCCGGGCCCGGGACCAACAGGTCGGCGCGCTCGGCCAGTTCGGGCACCTCGGCGCTGCCGCTGCACACCAGAAGACCGGGGATGCCGTCCGGGCCCTCGCTGCGCAGCTTCTCCACCGCGGCGAACGCGGCGAGGTCCCCGAGGTCGTCGCCCGCGTAGATCACGGACTCGGCGTCCAGCTCCGCGACGAACCCGGCGAGCGCGACGCCCTTGTCCATGCCGGGCGGGCGCAACTCCAGGACCAGCCGCCCCGGTTCGACGATCAGGCCGTATTTCGCGGCCAGCTCGCCGAGGGGCCCGCGCAGCGACTCGAAGGCCGCCTGCGGGTCCTGGGCCCGCCGGGTGTGGACGGCGACGGCCTGCCCCTTCTCCTCGATCCAGGTGCCGTTCCAGGCCCCGAACTCGTGCAGTACGCCGGGGAGTTCGGCGCGCACGGCCGTAACGCCCGGATGCGGGGCGGGAGCGTGGACCACACCGGTCACGGCGTCCCAGCGCTCGGCGCCGTAATGTCCGAGCACGACCAGGTGCTCCAGACCGGGGACGCCCGCGAAGCCCCCGTAGCGCACGGCGACGCCCGCCGGGCGGCCGGTGATCACGGCGATGGCGGCGACCTTCGGCGCGAGCGCGGCGAGCGCATCGACGGTGCCGGGGTGGGCGCGGGCCTGCTCGGGGTCCGGGACGATGTCGGCGAGCGTGCCGTCGAAGTCGAGCGCGACGACCGCGCGGTCGGGCCGGGCGAGAACGGCGTCGAGCCCCTCGCGGCCGGCCGGGGTGGTCGGGTTCGGAAGACGTTCCGGGTGACTGCCCATGGGGCGAGCCTAAGCCCTGGACGGGTCGGCCACGAGCCCTGTGGGGGCGGAGAGGGCGTCCAGGCCGCCGGCGGTCCTCACCGGCCGGACAGGGCTCAGGCCAGTTCCGCCTTGCGCACCGCGGGGGACGCGAGGCACACGACCATGCCGATCGCGCTGAGCACACCGCCGGCGAGGAAGGCCGTGGAGACCCCGCCGTAGCTGACGAGAGCGCCGAAGGCCGGGAAGGTCAGCGGGGCGAGCCCGAGCGCCGTCAAGCTGGTCACCGCTGTGACCCGCCCCAGGTAGGCGTGGTCCGTGGCTGTCTGGATGAGGGCGTGCGCCAGGCCTCCGGCGATCCCGCCCATCAGTCCGGCGAGGGCGGCGAGGGCAACCGTCAGGCCCAGCTCCGGGACGGCGGGGAACAGGGCGATGCAGGTGGAGGTCACCAGGGTGGTGACGATGAGCGCGTAACCCGCCCTCGGCAGGCGCCCCAGAACGGTGAGGATGAGGGCGCTGACCGCCGCTCCCGCACCGAATCCGGCGACGATCCAGCCCATGCCCGCGGCTCCCCAGCCGCGTTCGGAGGTGAGGAAGACGAATCCGATGTTGAGGGGTCCGGCGAATCCCAGCTCGCTGAGGGCGGCCGCGAGCACCAGCGGGCCGATCAGCTTGTGTCGGCGGACGAAGACCAGGCCTTCGACGAGGTCACGGCGGGCCGAGGTCTCGCGGGGCTGCGTATCTGCGTCCGGGGCCTGCTCGACCGTCCGCATACGGACGGTGAGGAGGAGCAGGAGCGAGGCTCCGAACAGGACGCTCGCAAGCCCGAAGGCCGCGGCCGGCCCACTGACGCCCATGGCGAACCCGGCGAGCGGCGGTCCCATGGTGTTGCCGCCCCGGACGGCGAGTGCCCGCATGCCCTGGATACGCACCAGCTGGTCGGGCGTGGAGATCTTGGGCGGGAGCGCCCCGACAGCGGGCATGAACACGGCGTCGACGGCGCCGAAGAGCAGGGCGACGGTGATGAGCAGCCAGACGTGGCCGGGCGTGAAGGCGAGCGCCGCTGCCGCCGCCGCGATGACGACGAAGCGCACCGCGTCACTGCCGATGACGACCCTGCGTGGCCCGAAACGATCGGCGATCACGCCTCCACCGAGCATGAGCACGGCTCGGGGAACCGCCCCGGTCGCCACGATCAACCCGACTTCCGCGGGCCCGGCTATGCGGTTGGCCGCCCAGCCCAGGGCCATGAAGTAGATGCTGTCGCCGAGGATGGAGAGGGTGTAGGCGGCGAGCCAGCGCATGACGGTTCCGTCTTTGTACGCGGGCCTGGTCGCGGAACGCTCCGGCGTCAGGGTGCGGGTGTCATCCGCCATGGGGGTGTCCTCTTCTCCTGGGAAGGCGGGGTAACTCGGTTCAACAGGAACGGAATTGACGTCGGCGGACCTCACCCTGGCAGGCGCGGGTCACCGCGCGGGCGAGGAACTAGTCCCAGCCGGTGGTGTCCTTGGACGTGGCCGGGGTGGGGGTCGGCTCGGCGGCGGCGGGACCTGCTTCGTGGTTCGTGGTGGCGGCGGCCGCGACCGGGGCGCTCTCGTGGGTGGCGAGCTCGGCGATACCGAAAGCCGGGAGGGCGACGAGGGCGAGAATTGCGGCGGACTTCGCGGCGAGACGCAGGCTCTTTTCAGACATGGCAAACCTCTTCTACGAAAGGAAGGACCGGGATTTGTCAGCTTCGGCGTCCCTGTGTTGCTCGGGCCCGTCCTGCTGACATCAACGAGTCTTGCCTGCTCGAGAGCCGCCGACCAGGTTTACGGGTTGACCTCATCCGGCCTTCGCCTATTCCGTCCTTCGCTCCGGCTCCTGAAGCATCCGGTCGAACAGTGCCAGCACCAGTGCCGCCGAGTAGCTTGTGACGTAGGCCTGTTGCAACGCGGGCACGCTGTCGAGCGCCCGGAGCGTCACCGCGTACGCGACCGTTTCCGCCGCGGACAGGGTCGCGGCGCTGATGAAGAACCCGACGGTCAGCTCGCCCCCGTCGCCGAGGTGGACGCTGAGGTGACCGACCTTGTCCTCGGGGGTCGTATGAGAATGGAATGCGGCCTTGAGGGACTCCGAGGATCCAGGGGTGCCGGGAAGGCGAATGCGGACGTGGATCAGACGCATGCCTCCAGCCTCTCAGGAGCGCAGAAGCCGCCACAGCCGCCCATACCGGACTGTTTATGCTGTTGCCGGTTCCGGCCATCTCCCCGGCAGGTATTCCAGAGACCCATGGACACATGGTCATATGCCAGAGGCACATGCTTTGATTCGTCCTGATCATCAATTGGGGGAGGACGAATATGCTGGAAGCACTGGGGTTGGACGGCGTCTCCGAGAACGTGTATCGCGCCGTACTCGCCCATCCACAGGCCGAGTTCAACATGCTTCGCGAGAGACTCGGCCTGCCCGAGGCCGAGTTGCGTGCGGCCTTGGACAAGCTGAGTGAACTGGCGCTCGTAAGAACCGGGTTCGACCAACCGCACTGCTTCCGGGCCGTGGACCCGGAGGTCGGCATCCAGGCCGTCATCGCCCGCCAGCAGGAGCGCCTGGCTGCCGAGCAGCAGCGGATCGAGCAGATTCGCCTCGCCGCCGCACAACTGGCCGCGGACTTCACCGTTGCCCGACCCCACAAGCAGATCGACGGGATCGAACGCCTCGACGGGATCGAGGAGATCAGAGAACGGATCTCGCTCCTCGTCCGCGGCATCCGCACCGAGGTCATGACGCTGGCGCCCGGGGGAGCGCAGAGCGAGGCCAGTATGGAGGCGGCGAAGCCGCAGGACCAGGCGCTCCTGGAGCGCGGTGTCCGGATGCGGACGCTCTACCTCGAAAGCGTCCGCAACAGCCAGCCCACCGTGGCTTACGCGAACTGGCTCACCGAACTGAACGGCGAGGTGCGTACGACCGCGTCCCTGCCGATCCGGCTGATGGTCCTGGACCGGCGGATCGCCATTGTCCCAACCGACGAGGAGAACAGCCGCGCGGGCGCGCTGGTACTCACCGGAAGCGGCACCGTCACCGCCCTGTGCGCACTCTTCGACACCATCTGGGACAGCGCCGCTCCCCTGGGCAGCGCTTCCTCCCGTGATCGGGAGGACCACCGCGGCCTTTCTCCCCAGGAGTCGGAGGCGCTCCGCCTCCTCGGCCAGGGCCTCACCGACGACGCGGTCGCCAAACGCCTCGGTGTCTCGCCCCGCACGGCCCGCCGTATCGCCGCGGATCTGATGGAGAAGCTCGGTGCTCGCAGCCGTCTGCAGGCGGGCGCGCGGGCAGTGGCCAAGGGCTGGCTCACCGGCGAGGAGTGAGAGCCGCTCCGGCCGGGCCGCGCGCGGGAGACAGCCGCAGCCGGCCGCGCCGTTCTCAGGGTGCCTCCGTGTCCGTCCCCCTGACCGCGAGCGCGGCCGCGAGTCCGGCCGGGGCCGCGACGTCGTAGAAGCGCCAGTCCGGCACCACCGCGCCCTCCCCCACGTAGTCGTGCGCGGCGCCCATGGCCAGCCCGGTGCCGAGACCCTTGAGATAGGCCTCCTTCCGCGCCCAGATGCGGGCGAAGACGGCCGCCCTCCGGTCGGGTGGCGCGAGTTCCACGAGAGCCTGCTCGCGTGGGTGCAGGGTGGTGGCGATCTCGTCGGCGACCTCCACCGCCGGGTGGACCTCCAGGTCCGCGCCCACCGCCGTACGGGCCAGGGCGATCAGGCAGTACCCGGCACGCCGGGACAGCGAGAACTGCAGCGAGCTGCCCGCCACGACGGGTCTGCCATGGCCGGCGTCGCACACCGGGCAGTCCGCCCGGGCGAGCTGTACGTCCTCGGGAGCCCTGCCCAGATGCGCCCCGAGGATTCGGCGCAGGGCGATGTGCGAGGCCATGTAGTGGGCGCGGTCCAGGGGCGAGCGGAAGGCCGTGGCCCTGGACCGCTCCTCCGCGTCGAGCAGGGCCATGGGGTCGGGCTCTGCGGCCCCGGCGGCGAGGCGCACCAGCCATAGCCGGGGGCCCGCCGCGGGCCGGACGAGTTCGGCCAGGTGGCCGGAGCGGTAGAGGCGTGGGGTGAGCGTGCCGGTCGAGGCGAGCCGGGTGGGGATCTCGCGGGACAGCAGCGTCGTGGACATGGTGCTCCTTACGGCGAGGAAGAAGGATAGGGGCGCGGGCTGGGCGGGGGCGGGATCAGCCGACGGCCAGTGCGGGCAGCGGATCCCGCGTACGGGCCTCGTCCGCGAGCAGCTTGTCGAACCGCGCGCGGGAGATGTTGCCGCCCGTCAGGACGACCACGACGTCCCGGGTGTGTTCGGCCCTCAACGCAGCCGCGACCGCAGCGGCCGAGCTCGGTTCGGCCACGACGCCGCAACCGAGCAGCAGGGACATGGCTCGGAGGATCTCGTCGTCCTCCACCGCCATGAGGCGATCGGACCCGGCGGCCACGATCGGGAGGGCGACGCATCCCGGCGACTGGCCGCGCAGCCCGTCGGCCACGGAGGCGGACGGCGGGACGGTTACCGGTCTGCCGGTCGCAAGGGAGAGCGCGTACCGGGGGGCCGACACCGGCTCGACCCCGATCACGGCCGGAGCCGGGGCCATGCCGTCGCGGACCCGCCCGGCCCAGGCCTCCTTCGCAAGGCACATGCCGGCGAGCAGCCCGCCGCCGCCGACGGGCACGTACACCGCCTCGGTCTCCGGTGCCTGGGCGGCGATCTCCAGGCCCGTGGTGCCCTGGCCCGCGATGACGTCGGCATGGTCGGACGACGGGACCAGCGTCGCGCCCTGCTCGACGGCCAGGGCCTCCGCCAGGCGGTTCCGCTCCGCTACCCCGCCCTCCACGAAGCGGACGCGGGCGCCCAGCTCGCGGATCCGCTCGACCTTCTCCGGCGCCGACTGCGCGGTCATCACCACCGTCGCCGGGATCCTCCGGGCGCGGGCCAGCATCGCCAGCGCCTTGCCGTGGTTCCCGGAGGAGGCCGTCACCACCCGGGTGGGGGCGGCGGCCACGAAGGCATTGGTCACCCCGCGCAGTTTGAACGACCCCGACTTCTGCAGGTCCTCCCGCTTGAGCAACACATGGGTGCCGGGGATGCGCAGGACCGGCGTCCTGCGGACCACGGGGGCGATGCGCTGCCCGGCGGCCTGCACGTCCTGGAAGGTCGGAATCCTCATGCCTGCCGCCCCGCGTACTCGGTCGAGTTGCTGATGATGGTCCGGGCCAGGGTGGAGACTGCATCCTGAGCCGTCATCATGTCTTCGTGCGTGCCCGGTGTGTGGGCCTGCTCCATGCCGTCGGGATACAGACGGCGCCAGTAGTCCGTGTACTCCTCGGCGCTGCCGTCACTGGCGTTCGAACCCTGATCGCCGAGACGTACGTCGTCGCTGACGACAAGCGTGCAGGGCGCACCCGAAACCGGCGGATCGTAGGACGCCACCGACTCCAGGAGCCCGCCGAGGGTGGCGTACGGGAGCCACTCGTCGAGCGTCGCGGACTCGTCCGGCACCTCCAGCGTGGAGGCGAGCCGGCGCAGCTCTCTCCCGGTCCGCGCCCGCTCCGCGCCCTGCTCCGTACGGCCCTTCTCCCAGAGGGCGACGGCCCGGTGATAGTCGGCCACGTAGCCCATCAGCCGGTTCCTGACGCCCGGTTCGATGATCGGCGGCTCGACCAGGTAGACCTGCCCGGTGTCCGCCGGGGCCTGCCGGGCCATCTCGTGGGCGATGACGGCCCCCAGCGACCAGCCGAGCAGGTGGTACGGGCCCTCGGGCTGGATCGCACGGATCTCCTCCCAGTACCGGGCTGCCAGCGCTTCGACGCCCTGGACGGTCTCCTCGTCCGGTTCCATACCGGGCGCCTGGATGCCGTACGTCCGGTACTCGTCGGCCAGCCGGCCCGCGAGTGTGGTGAACCAGTGGGCGCTGCCGCCGCTGGGGTGGACGCAGAACAGGTTCCGCCGGTCCGGCTCCCCGTCCTCCGCCGGCCGTCCTCCGCCGAGTTCGAAGGCGAGGGAGCGGGAGACCGTGCCCGCTCGGGAGAGCAGGTCCGCTGCTTCCGCGACCGTCGGGTACTGCATGACCGCGCGTACCGACATCGCGTATCCCGCGTTCTGAAGCCGCGTCGCCAGCCGCACGGCGCGCAGCGAGTGGCCGCCGAGCTGGAAGAAATCGTCGTGGACGCCGACCTGTTCCAGCCCCAGGACCTCGCTCCAGATGTCGGCGACGATCCGCTCCGTCTCGGTGCGGGGTGCCACGAACTCGGTCTCCATCACGGGGCGGTCGCCCTCCGGCTGTGGCAGCGCCTTGCGGTCGACCTTGCCGTTCGGCGTGAACGGCAGCGCTTCCAGGAAGACGAACCAGCTCGGGATCATGTAGTCCGGCAGACTCTCGCGGAGACGGGCCCGCTGGCCCGCGACGGTCAGCTCACAGCCGGCGCCGGGTACGCAATAGGCCACGAGCCGCTTGTCGCCGGGGGTGTCCTCACGGACCAGCACCACGGACGCGGCGACGTCCTCGTGGGCGGCGAGCGCTGACTCGATCTCGCCGAGTTCGATGCGCAGTCCGCGGATCTTGACCTGCTGGTCGATCCGGCCGAGGAACTCCAGGTTCCCTTCGGGCAGCCAGCGCACCAGGTCGCCTGTGCGGTACACACGGTCCTCGGAACCGGCGGAGAACGGGTGCGGGACGAAACGCTCGGAGGTCAGCTCGGGCCGCTGCCAGTAGCCGCGGGCGACGCCCTCACCGCCGATCCACAGCTCACCGGGAACACCGACCGGCGCGAGGCCGCCGAAACGGTCCATCACGAACACCTCGGTGTTCGCGACCGGCGAGCCGATCAGCACCCGGTCCCTGACGTCGGCGTACTCGTACAGCGTGCTGCAGACGGTGTCCTCGCTCGGTCCGTACGCGTTGATGAACACCCGCCCCGGCGACCAGGTGGCCAGAACGTCCGGCGGGCAGGCCTCGCCGGCCACCACGATCGTCCGGACGCTGCGCATCGCCTCCGTGGACACCCCAGCGAGCAGTGACGGCGACATCGTGACGGCGGTGACGCCGTGCCGGGCCACTGTCGTCTCCAGCGGCCGGCCGGGGAACAGGTCCTCGCGCGGAGCGAGCACCAGCGTCGCGCCCGCGCCCCAGGTGGTGAACACCTCGTACATCGAGGCGTCGAAGCTGGGCGACGCGAACTGCAGTACCCGGCTGTCGGAGTCCAGCCGCAGCTGTCCGGGCAGGTGCTCCGCCATGCTGACGGCGCCTTGGTGCTGGATCATGACGCCCTTGGGGGTGCCGGTGGATCCGGAGGTGTAGATGATGTACGCCAGGTCGTCGGGGCCGCTCCGCGGCGCGGGGTTCGTCTCCGGCCGGGTGGCGATGATGCTCCGGTCGGCGTCGAGAAGAACCTGGGAGGCGGTCTCCGGAAGTCGGCCGGCCAGGTGGGACTGCGTGACGACCAGCGGTGCCCGGGTGTCCCTGAGCATGAACTCGATACGGGCAGCGGGGTAGTCGGGATCCACCGGAACATACGCGCCGCCGGCCTTCATCACACCGAGCAGCGCCACAATCATGTCCGGACCACGGTCCACACACACCGTCACCAGATCACCGGCCTTGATGCCCCGAGCGATGAGATGGTGCGCGAGCCGATTCGCGCGAGCGTTGAGCTCGCCGTAGGTCAGGCGGGTGTCCTCGAAGAGGAGCGCGGTCGCGTCGGGGCTCCGGGTGGCCTGCTGCTCGAAGAGTTCGTGGACGGTGATGTCGTTGCGGTAGGGGACGGTGGTGTCGTTGAAGGTGACAAGGAGTTGTTCGCGGTCTGCCGGTGTGAGGATGTCGAGTTCACCGACGGGTGCGCCCGGGTCCGCGACGACAGCGGCCAGCAGCCGGGTGTAGTTGCCGGCGAGCCTTTCGACGGTCGCCCTGTCGAACAGCTCCGGCGAGAAGAGAATGCGGCCCTCGACGGTTCCCGTCGCCTCGTCGGCGTCCAGCAGGCAGACCAGGTCGAAGTTCGGTGTCTCTCCCCGTACTTCGATGGTGTCGAGGGTGAGTCCGGGAAGGGTCCAGGTGCTGTCGGGAACGTTCTGGAGAGCGAACATGACCTGGAAAAGAGCGTTGCGGGAGAGATCCCGTTCGGGGGCCAGCTCCTCGACGATCCGCTCGAACGGCAGATCCTGGTGAGCGTAAGCACCCAGAGCGGTCTCCCGGACCTGGCCGAGAAGATCCACGAAGGTGGGATTGGCCGTCAGATCGGCCCGCATGACCAGGGTATTGACGAAGAACCCGACCAGATTCTCCACCTCGGCACGATTACGCCCCGCAATAGGCGTACCGACCGTGAACTCGTCCTGCCGCGACCAACGCGACAACAAGACCTGAAACGCCGCAAGACCCGCCATGAACAGCGAAGCACCCTGGCCGGAAGCCAGTCGCTGCAGACCGAGCGTGGTGCCGGCATCGATCGTGAAGGTGACAGCGTCACCCGCACGGGAACGGCGAAGCGGACGGGGCCGGTCGGTCGGCAGCTCCAGCGCCTCGACGCCCGCAAGGTTCTCGCGCCAGTACGACAGCTGACGCCCCTCCCGCTCCGGGGTCAGCCACTGATGCTGCCACAGCGCGAAATCCCCGTACTGAATGGAGAGTTCGTCAAGCTGCGGCGCACGGGACTCGACCGCTGCCGTGTACAGCTCGCGCAGTTCATCGGTGAGAACGGAAGCCGACCAGCCGTCGGCCACGATGTGATGGATCACCATCATCAGCAGATGCCGGTCATCCGCGAGCCGAACCACCACGACCCGCAACAACCGACCACTCGTGAGATCGAAGGGAACGCATGCCTTGCTGTCCAGGATGACGCGGGCCAGGGTTTCACGCTCGGCGCGGTCGCCGATGTGCCGCAGGTCGACAAGCTCGCTCCGTACCTCCCACGGCTCGCCCACGACCTGCACCGGCTCCTCCTCGGCACCTGCGACGAAGCGGGTGCGCAGCACCTCGTGCCGGGCGACCAGACCGGAGAAGGCGGTCTCCACAGCAGCCAGATCGAGGCTGCCTTCGAGCTCGAAACCGAAAGGGATCACGTACTCCGCGCTTCCCGGCTCCAGCTGGTCCAGGAACCACAGCCGCCGCTGGGCGAACGACAGCGGCACCACGGCCGTGCCGGCGGGGCGGCGCATGATCCCGATTTCCTGCTGCGTCGCTGCCTCGGGCTCGGCGGTCAGTGCGGCGACCGTACGCGCCTCGAAGAGCTGTCGGACGGTGACGTCTGTGCCGAGCGCCTTGTTGATCCGGGACACGAGGCGGGTCGCGAGGAGCGAGTGTCCTCCGAGCTGGAAGAAGTCGTCGTGCACGCCCACCTGGTCGAGGCCGAGGACCTCGCGCCAGATGTCCGCGACGATGCGTTCGGTCTCGGTGCGCGGGGCGGTGAAGCCGCCTTCGGCGATCTGGCGGGGCACGTCAGGGGCGGGCAGGGCCCTGCGGTCGACCTTTCCGTTCGGGGTGAGGGGCAGGGCGTCGAGGTGGACGAACCAGTTCGGGATCATGTAGTCCGGCAGGCTGTCGCGCAACCGGTCCCGCAGCCCCGCGACGGCCGGTTCGCGATGGGGGGCCGGCACGCAGTAGGCGACGAGACGCTTGTCCCCCGGGGTGTCCTCGCGGACGACCACGACGGTCGACGCGATGTCCTCCTGGGCGGCAAGAGCGGCTTCGATCTCCCCGAGCTCGATGCGCAGACCTCGCAGCTTGACCTGCTGGTCGATCCGGCCGAGGAACTCGATGTTGCCGTCAGGAAGCCAGCGCACCAGGTCGCCCGTGCGGTACACGCGGTCCTTGGGACCGGCGGAGAACGGGTGCGGGACGAAACGCTCGGAGGTCAGCTCGGGCCGATTCCAGTAGCCGCGGGCGACGCCGGGGCCGCCGATCCACAGCTCACCGGGGACGCCGACCGGCGCGAGGCCGCCGAAACGGTCCATGACCAGGGCCTGAGTGTTGGCGATCGGGCGGCCGATGGGCATCGTGGTGATCCGTGGGCCGTCCGGGGAAACGACGTAGCAGGCCGCGAAGACGGTGGTCTCCGTCGGGCCGTAACCGTTGACCAGGTTCTGCGGGGCGTACGGGCCTGCGACGAGGGCGTCCGCGACGGACCGCTCGACCGCGTCACCGCCGTACATCACCGTCTTCACACCGGCCAGCAGGTCCGGGCAGTCGGTGACGTGCTGATTGAACAGCGGAGCCGTCAGCCAGATCGTCGAGACCGACCGCGCCCGGATCTGCTCCCGCAGCCGCTCGGGATCGAGCACGACGTCCTTCGAGAGAACCGCGAGCGAGGCACCGGCGGTGAGAGCGCCCCAGCATTCCAGAGTGAAGGCATCGAAGGAGAAGTTGGCCGCCTGGGCAACGACATCCGCGGGGGTGATGTCCGCGAACCAGTTGTTGTCGACCAGTCGGCAGATCGACCGGTGCTGCACCATCACGCCCTTGGGGGTGCCGGTGGATCCGGAGGTGTAGATGATGTACGCCAGGTCGTCGGGGCCGCTCCGCGGCGAGGGGTTCGTCTCCGGCCGGGTGGCGACAAGCGTGTTCCGATCAGCGTCGACAAGGATCTGAGGGGCGGCGGCGGGGAGCCGACCGGCCAGGTGGGACTGGGTGATGATCAAGGACGCCCGGGTGTCCGTGAGCATGAACTCCAGGCGGGCGGAGGGATAGTCCGGGTCGAGGGGGACGTACGCGCCGCCCGCCTTCAGCACACCGAGCAGCGCCACGATCATGTCGATACCGCGGTCCACACACACCGCTACCAGGTCACCGGCCTCGACACCCTGAGCGATGAGGTGATGCGCGAGCTGGTTGGCACGGACATTGAGCTCCGCGTACGACAGTTCCTCCACACCGAACGTCACGGCCACCGCGTCGGGGCTCCGGGTGGCCTGCTGCTCGAAGAGTTCGTGGACGGTGATGTCGTTGCGGTAGGGGACGGTGGTGTCGTTGAAGGTGACAAGGAGTTGTTCGCGGTCTGCCGCTGTGAGGATGTCGAGTTCACCGACGGGTGTGCCCGGGTCCGCGACGGCAGCGGCCAGCAGCCGGGTGTAGTTACCGGCGAGCCTTTCGACGGTCGCCCTGTCGAAGAGCTCGGTGGAGTAGACGATTTCGGCCTCGATGGTGCCGTCCGTCTGCTCGGTGAGAAAGAGAGTGAGGTCGAACTTCGATGTCTGAGCCGCGACTTCGATGGTGTCGAGGGTGAGTCCGGGAAGGGTCCAGGTGCTGTCGGGAACGTTCTGGAGAGCGAACATGACCTGGAAGAGAGCATTGCGGGAGAGATCCCGTTCGGGGGCCAGCTCCTCGACGATCCGCTCGAACGGCAGATCCTGNGAGCTCGGTGGAGTAGACGATTTCGGCCTCGATGGTGCCGTCCGTCTGCTCGGTGAGAAAGAGAGTGAGGTCGAACTTCGATGTCTGAGCCGCGACTTCGATGGTGTCGAGGGTGAGTCCGGGAAGGGTCCAGGTGCTGTCGGGAACGTTCTGGAGAGCGAACATGACCTGGAAGAGAGCATTGCGGGAGAGATCCCGTTCGGGGGCCAGCTCCTCGACGATCCGCTCGAACGGCAGATCCTGGTGAGCATAAGCACCCAGAGCAGTCTCCCGGACCTGGCCGAGAAGATCCACGAAGGTGGGATTGGCCGTCAGATCGGCCCGCATGACCAAGGTATTGACGAAGAACCCGACCAGATTCTCCACCTCAGCGCGATTACGCCCCGCAATAGGCGTACCGACCGTGAACTCGTCCTGACGCGACCAACGCGACAACAAGACCTGAAACGCCGCAAGACCCGCCATGAACAATGAAGCGCCCTGGCTGGACGCCAGTTGCCGCAGACCGAGCGTGGTACCGGCGTCGATCGTGAAGGTGACAGCGTCACCCGCACCGGAGCGGACCAGGGGGCGGGGTCGGTCGGTGGGCAGCTCCAGCGCCTCGACGCCCGCAAGGTTCTCGCGCCAGTACGACAGCTGACGCCCCTCCCGCTCCGGGGTCAGCCACTGGCGCTGCCACAGCGCGAAATCCCCGTACTGAATGGAGAGTTCGTCAAGCTGCGGCATACGGGACTCGACCGCCGCCGTGTACAGCTCGCGCAGTTCATCGGTGAGAACGGAAGCCGACCAGCCGTCGGCCACGATGTGATGGATCACCATCATCAGCAGATGCCGGTCATCCGCGAGCCGAACCACCACGACCCGCAACAACCGACCACTCGTGAGATCGAAAGGCTCTGCGGACTTCGTATCGACCAGCTCACGGGCGGCCCGCTCCCGGTCCGCCGGTTCCATGGTTCTGGGTGTTCCGGGTATCCCGGAGGAGAGGTCGATGAGTTGGGCCGGCACGTGCCAGGGGTCGTCGACGGCCTGAACGGGCTCACCGTCCTCGCCGGTGACGAAGCGGGTGCGCAGCACCTCGTGCCGGGCGACCAGACCGGAGAAGGCGGTCTCCAGAGCATCCAGATCAAGGCTGCCTTCGAGTTCGAACCCAAAAGGAATTACGTACTCCGCGCTTCCCGGCTCCAGCTGGTCCAGGAACCACAGCCGCCGCTGGGCGAACGACAGGGGCTTGTTACGAGGGCTCTCGACGCGCTGAATGCGGTCGTCCGCCGTGCGCTTGCTCATCCGGGCGAGGAGCCGCGCCTGGAGGTTGTTGGCTGCAACGTCAGTCATCAGATTCTTTCCTTACCTGGTCAGAGAGAAGTCGAGGTGCCGGCGGGAGCGGAGGCGGCGTCTTCGACCGCGAGCAGTTCGAGGACATGCGCGCTGATGTCCGCAACGGTGGGCGCGAGGAAGAACTGCCGGAGGCTGACTTCCAGTCCGGCGAGCAGGTCGATCTGGTTGATCACACGGGTGGCGAGGAGCGAGTGCCCGCCGATGTGGAAGAAGTTGTCGTGGACGCCGATGCGGTCGAGGCCCAGGACCTCGCTCCAGATCCCGGCGATGATGCGTTCCACCTCGGTGCGGGGTGCCACGAAGTCGGTGTCCGTGTCGGGGCGGTCGCCCTCGGGCTGTGGCAGCGCCTTGCGGTCGACCTTGCCGTTCGGGGTCAGCGGCAGGGCCTCGAGCAGCACGAACCAGTTCGGGATCATGTAGTCCGGCAGGCTGTCGCGCAACCGGTCCCGCAGGCCGGCGGCGGTCGGCTCGCGGCCCGCGGCGGGGACGCAGTAGCCGACGAGGCGCTTGTCCCCCGGGGTGTCCTCGCGGACGACCACGACGGTCGACGCAATGTCCTCCTGGGCGGCAAGAGCGGCTTCGATCTCGCCGAGTTCGATGCGCAGTCCGCGGATCTTGACCTGCTGGTCGATCCGGCCGAGGAACTCCAGGTTCCCTTCGGGCAGCCAGCGCACCAGGTCGCCTGTGCGGTAGACCCGCTCGTCGGAGGCCCCGGGGCCGTCGTCGAACGGGTGCGGGACGAAACGCTCGGAGGTCAGCTCGGGCCGCTCCCAGTAGCCGCGGGCGACGCCCTCACCGCCGATCCACAGCTCACCGGGAACACCGACCGGCGCGAGGCCGCCGAAACGGTCCATCACGAACACCTCGGTGTTCGCGACCGGCGAGCCGATGAGGATGACGTCGCGCGGCCGGGTGATCAGGCTCGACGTGGCGGTGATCGTCGTCTCGGTCGGACCGTACGTGTTGTAGATCGGTACGGACGTGTGCTGGAACCACTCACGTACGACCGCGGCGGGTACCTGCTCGCCGCCCAGGACCAACAGCCGGAAGTGCGGTGGCAGCGACCGCGAGCCGCCAAGGTGGGGAACGACCTGCTCCCACAGGGCAGGGGTCAGCTCGCCGACCGTTACGCCCTCGGAGGTGATCGTGCCGATGAGGGACGTGGGGCTCCACTTCTCAATACCCCGCATGACCAGCCGTGCGCCGGACATCAGGGCCGGGAAGATCTGCTCCGCCGCGGCGTCGAAGGTCACCGAGGCGAACTGCAGGACTCGGTCCTCGGCCGTGATCCCGTACCGATTCCGCATCTCCTGGAGCCTGTTGCTCATCGACCGGTGCTGGATCATGACGCCCTTGGGGGTGCCGGTGGATCCGGAGGTGTAGATGATGTACGCGAGATCGTCGGGGCCGCTCCGCGGCGCGGGGTTCGTCTCCGGCCGGGTGGCGATGATGCTCCGGTCGGCGTCGAGAAGAACCTGGGAGGCGGTCTCCGGAAGTCGGCCGGCCAGGTGGGACTGCGTGACGACCAGCGGTGCCCGGGTGTCCCTGAGCATGAACTCGATACGGGCGGCCGGGTAGTCGGGATCCACCGGAACATACGCGCCGCCGGCCTTCATCACACCGAGCAGCGCCACAATCATGTCGATACCGCGGTCCACACACACCGCTACCAGGTCACCGGCCTCGACACCCTGAGCGATGAGGTGATGCGCGAGCTGGTTGGCACGGACATCGAGCTCCGCGTACGACAGTTCCTCCACACCGAACCTGACAGCGGGAGCGCCGGGTGTGCGGGCTACCTGCTCCTCCACCAGTGCCTGGAGCGTCGTCCCGCCCTCGTACTCCACCACATCGGCGCTGGTGAGCAGCTGTTCCCGCTCGCTCCCGGAGAGGATGTCCAGCCGACCAACCGGGCGGCCCGGGTGAGCGAGCACCGCCGTAAGCAGGTTGAGGTAGTTGTCGGCGAGGCGTTCGATCGTCTCCCGGTCGAAGAGCTCGGTGGAGTAGACGATTTCGGCCTCGATGGTGCCGTCCGTCTGCTCGGTGAGAAAGAGAGTGAGGTCGAACTTCGATGTCTGAGCCGCGACTTCGATGGTGTCGAGGGTGAGTCCGGGAAGGGTCCAGGTGCTGTCGGGAACGTTCTGGAGAGCGAACATGACCTGGAAGAGAGCATTGCGGGAGAGATCCCGTTCGGGGGCCAGCTCCTCGACGATCCGCTCGAACGGCAGATCCTGNGAGCTCGGTGGAGTAGACGATTTCGGCCTCGATGGTGCCGTCCGTCTGCTCGGTGAGAAAGAGAGTGAGGTCGAACTTCGATGTCTGAGCCGCGACTTCGATGGTGTCGAGGGTGAGTCCGGGAAGGGTCCAGGTGCTGTCGGGAACGTTCTGGAGAGCGAACATGACCTGGAAGAGAGCATTGCGGGAGAGATCCCGTTCGGGGGCCAGCTCCTCGACGATCCGCTCGAACGGCAGATCCTGGTGAGCGTAAGCACCCAGAGCAGTCTCCCGGACCTGGCCCAGAAGATCCACGAAGGTGGGATTGGCCGTCAGATCGGCCCGCATGACCAAGGTATTGACGAAGAACCCGACCAGATTCTCCACCTCAGCACGATTACGCCCCGCAATAGGCGTACCGACCGTGATGTCATCCTGGCGCGACCAACGCGACAACAAGACCTGGAACGCCGCAAGACCCGCCATGAACAATGAAGCGTTCCGTTGGGTGGCGAGCGCGCGCAGGCCCTGGGCACACCCGGCGTCGATGGCGAAGGTCAAGGAGGCGCCGGCACCGGAGCGGACCAGGGGGCGGGGCCGGTCCGTGGGCAGCTCCAGCGCCTCGACGCCCGCAAGGTTCTCGCGCCAGTACGACAGCTGACGCCCCTCCCGCTCCGGGGTCAGCCACTGATGCTGCCACAGCGCGAAATCCCCGTACTGAATGGAGAGTTCGTCAAGCTGCGGCATACGGGACTCAACCGCCGCCGTGTACAGCTCACGCAATTCATCGGTGAGAACGGAGACGGACCAGCCGTCCGCCACGATGTGATGGATCGTGATCATCAACAGATGCCGGTCGGCCGCGAGCCGGATCACGGTGGCGCGGAGGAGTCGGCCGCTGGTGAGATCGAAGACCTCGCCGGCCTTCGCGTCGAGCACGCGCCGTGCGACCCCCTCCTTGTCCCCCGTCTCCGCGGTGCCGGAGGAGAGGTCGATGAGCTCGGCTGCGACCCGCCACGGGGTATCGACGGTCTGGAAGGGTTCGCCCTGCTCGTCGGTGACGAAGCGGGTGCGCAGGACCTCGTGGCGCTCGACGAGACCGGAGAAGGCGATCTCCAGGGCGGTCACGTCAAGGGGACCGTCGACCTCGAAGCCGATGGGGACGACGTACTCGGCGCTTCCCGGCTCCAGCTGGTCCAGGAACCACAGGCGCCGCTGGGCGAACGACAGCGGCAGAACGTCCGTTCCGTTCTGACGCGGGACCAGCGGCACCGCGAGCCCGCTGTCGCCGGTGGTAAGGACCTCGGTCAGCAGCGCGACCGTCGGGGCGTTGAAGATCTCGCGGACGGTCATCTCGACGTCGAGCCGCTTCGCGACACGTGAGGCGATCCGGAACGCGTGCAGGGAGTGCCCGCCGAGCTGGTGGAAGTCGTCGTGGACACTCACCTGGTCGAGGCCGAGGACCTCGCGCCAGATGTCCGCGACGATGCGTTCGGTCTCGGTGCGCGGGGCGGTGAAGCCGCCTTCGGCGATCTGGCGGGGCACTTCAGGGGCAGGGAGGGCCCTGCGGTCGACCTTGCCGTTCGGAGCGAGCGGCAGGGCGTCGAGGAGGACGAACCAGTTGGGGACCATGTAGTCGGGCAGCCGCGTGCGCAGTCGTTCCCGCAGGTCGGCGACGGTCGGTTCGTGACCGGCGGCGGGGGCGCAGTAGGCGACGAGGCTCTTGTCGCCGGGGGTGTCCTCGCGGACGACCACGACGGTCGAAGCGATGTCCTCGTGGGCCGCGAGAGCGGCTTCGATCTCGCCGAGTTCGATGCGCAAGCCGCGGATCTTGACCTGCTGGTCGATCCGGCCGAGGAACTCGATGTTGCCGTCAGGAAGCCACCGGACGAGGTCGCCCGTGCGGTAGACCCGCTCCTCGGAACTCGCGGGGCCGTCACTGAACGGGTGGGAGACGAAACGGTCGGCGGTCAGCTCGGGCCGGTCCCAATAGCCCTGAGCGACGCCCGGGCCGCCGACCCACAGCTCGCCGGGGACGCCGATGGGCGCGAGGCCGCCCGACCTGTCCATCACGAACACCTCGGTGTTGGCGACCGGGCGGCCGATGGGCATGGTGGTGATCTGTGGGCCGTCGGGACCGACGACGAAGTAGGTCGCCAGAACGGTGGTCTCGGTCGGGCCGTAGAGATTGACGAGATTCTGCGGGGCGTACGGGCCGGCGACGAGGGTGTCCGCGACGGACCGCTCGACCGCGTCACCGCCGTACATCACCGTCTTCATCCCGGCCACGAGGTCCGGGCAGTCGGTGACGTGCTGGTTGAGCAGAGGGGCCGTCAGGAACATCGTGGAAATCGACCGCTCCCGGATCTGCTCGCGCAGCCGCTCGGGATCGAGCACGACGTCCTTGGCGAGGACCGCGAGCGAGGCGCCTGCCGTGAGGGCGCTCCAGCATTCCAGGGTGAAGGCGTCGAAGGAGAAGTTGGCCGCCTGGGCGACGACGTCGGTGGGGGTGATGTCCGCGAACCGGTTGTTGTCGACCAGTCGGCAGACCGACCGGTGCTGGATCATGACGCCCTTGGGGGTGCCGGTGGATCCGGAGGTGTAGATGATGTGCGCGAGGTCCCGGGGGCCGCTCCGGGGCTCCGGGGCGGTGCCGGGCCGGGTGGCGATGGTGCTCCGGTCGGTGTCGATGAGCAGCTGGGGGGCGGTGGCGGGGAGCCGGTCCGCCAGATGCGACTGTGTGATGACCAGCGGTGCCCGGGTGTCCGTGAGCATGAACTCGATACGGGCGGCGGGGTAGTCGGGGTCCACCGGAACGTACGCGCCGCCGGCCTTCATCACACCGAGCAGCGCCACGATCATGTCGATACCGCGGTCCACACACACCGCTACCAGGTCACCGGCCTCGACACCCTGAGCGATGAGGTGATGCGCGAGCTGGTTGGCACGGACATCGAGCTCCGCGTACGACAGTTCCTCCACACCGAACGTCACGGCCACCGCGTCGGGGCTCCGGACAGCCTGCTGCTCGAAGAGTTCGTGGACGGTGGCGTCGTCCCGGTACGGAACCACGGTGTCGTTGAAGCCGATCAGGAGTCGCTCCCGCTCCTCGGCACCGAGAATGCCGAGGCGGCCGACCGGTCGGGCGGGGGCAGCGACGGCCGCCGCCAGCAGGTTGACGTAGTGGCCCGTGAGGCGCTCGACCGTCGCCCGGTCGAACAGCTCTGCCGCGTAGGCGAGCGTGCCGGCGAAGCCGCCGTCCTCGGAGGGCCTCAGAACCAAGGAGATGTCGCACGCCTCGGCCTCCGGCGTCACGGCCACACCCGTATGCCGCTCGTCCTCGCACAGCTCGAACATGACCTGGAAAAGGGGGTTGCGGGAGAGATCGGTATCGGGTGCGATCTCCTCCACGATCCGACCGAACGGCAGGGCCTGGTGCTCACAGGCGCACCGCGCCGTGGCGTGAACCTGATCAAGGAGAGCGGAGAAGGACGGGTCGGCGGAAAGGTCCGCCCGCATCACCAGGATGTTGGGAAACACATCGCCCGCACCCGCGTCGATGGGGGTGCCGACCACGATGTCGTCCTGCCGCGACCAACGGGAAAGCAGAGCCTGAAGGCCCGCGAGCCCCGCCGCGAACACAGAGGCGTCCTGCGCCGAGGCGAGCTTGCGCAAGCCCTCCGCCGTGGCGGCAGGAACGGTGAAGCCGACCGCGTCGGTGATACCGGGACGGCTGAGTGGCCGGGGCCGGTCCGTCGGAAACTCGAGTGGTTGCACCCCGGCCAGGCTCTTTTTCCAGAATTCCAGCTGCTGGGCGAGCACATCAGCGGGTACGAAGAATTCCATGGAAAGCGTCATGTCATCACCGATTCAGATTCAGGAGCGCCGGAGGAATGGCGCCAGTTGCGCGGAGAGAGGCGCCGGGCGGGAAAGAGGGGAAGCTCGGCGTGAAATCGGAACTGCTGCCACCGAGAGGGCCTCATGGGGCCAACCGGGGAAGTTCGAGGTCAGGACGGTTGCCTGCGACCTGATAGTCGTCCTGTCGATCCGCCGACCGGCTCGGCTGAACCTGGCAAAGAGTTGCCCGGACTACGCGTCACGCCCCTATGAACAAGCGTTCCGATATTCACGATCACTCCCCTTCCCGTCCCTGCCCTCGTCGACGTACGGACATCAGCGTCGAAGAGTCGCCACTGTCGGCCATTTCCTGGGGGTCAACCCCCGGTGATCACAGCTTTGCCTGCTTCTCGGAGGGGTGAAAGAGAGATCCGGTGGCCGGAATCGGCACCGTCATGAACCGTCCTGGCCGATCACCTTCATCGCCATCGACCGGCACCTGGGGGGGAGGGCGTCACGAGCACCGGCGCAGCCGGCCCGCCCCGGCCCACCCCGGCCCACCCCGGGCTCCCCCGGCCCGCGGAGCTTGACAGTCATTCCCTCGCGACTCCATGATTCCATTAATTGATTCATGGAATCGCATGATGGATCACGGATCACGGAACCGAGGTGAGGCGCGTGGCAGACACGAGCACCCCGAACGCGACGTCCGGCAGCTGGGCGCTGGAGGCGCGTGGGCTGGGCAAGCGGTACCGGCGCGGCTGGGCGCTGCGTGACTGCTCCTTCCGGATTCCGGCCGGCCGCATCTGCGGGCTGGTCGGGCCGAACGGGGCCGGTAAGAGCACCCTGCTCGGGCTGGCGACCCGGCAGGTGCAGCCGACCGCCGGCGAGCTGCGCGTCTTCGGCGTGCCGGTCGACGACCTCGCCGTGCTGCCCCAGGTCGCGTTCCTCGGCCAGGACAAGCCGCTGTTCAAGCGGTTCACCGTGGCGGAGACGCTGCGGATGGGCGCCGAGCTGAACCCGGGCTGGGACGCGGCCGCCGCGGAGCGGATCGTCCGCGCGGGCAACGTGCCGGCGGACGCGAAAGTGGGCACGCTCTCCGGCGGGCAGCGCACCCGGGTGGCCTTCGCGCTCGCCTTCGGCAAGCGGCCCGAGCTGCTGCTCCTGGACGAGCCGATGTCGGACCTCGACCCGCTGGCGCGGGACGAGATGAGCACCCTGCTGATGGCGGAGGCCGTCGAGCGCGGCACCACGGTGGTGATGTCCTCGCACATGCTGACCGAGCTGGAGGACATGTGCGACTACCTGCTGGTCGTCTCCGAGGGCCGGATCCGCATGGCCGGTGACGCGGACGCGCTGGTGCCGGCCCACACCCTGGTCACCGGGGTGTCCCGGGACGGCTCGCTGCCGGCCGAACTCGCCGGTCACACCGTCGTCGAATCCCGCGTACAGGGGCGGCAGTTCCAGGCGATGATCCGTCCCGGCGGCCCGCTCCCGGCCGACTGGGAGCGGGCCGAACCCTCGCTGGAGGAAGTCCTCCTCGCCCACCTCCGCTCCCCGGACGCGCCCCCGCTCTACACCCAGGGCGCCCGCGTCGATGCCGAAGGGACCCAGACAGCATGAGCAGCACCACCCTCACCGAGAAGCCCCGGAAGCCCGGGAAGTCCTCCGAACTCGGGTCCGGGCGACGCCTGTTGCGCGGTCTTCCCTGGCTCGTCGTCCGCCAGCACCGGGTCGCACTCGCCTGTGTCCTCGGCCTCACTCTGCTCACCGCGCTCTGGATCGCGTACGAGCGCCACGAGCTGGTGCAGCTGCTCGACGCCAAGGGCTGGCCGGAGAAGGACCCCGGCCGGCCGATGGACAACAACCGCGGCTACAACTACATCACCAGCATCATCAACGGCCTGCCGCTGATCCTCGCCGTCTTCGTCGGCGCCCCGCTGATCGCGGGCGACCAGGAGAGCGGCACCGCGCAGCTCGTCACCACCCAGTCCGTGACCCGCCGCCAGTGGCTGATCGCCAAGCTGGGCCTGGCCTACGGCCTCGCGCTGGTCTCCGGCCTGGTGCTCTCGGCGCTGTTCACCTGGTGGTGGCGGCCGCACCGTTCCCTCTTCCTCAGCGAGTGGCTCGACGGCGTCATCTTCGACAACACCGGCCCCGTCCTGCCCGCCTTCCTTCTCTTCCTCACCGCCGCCGGCATCACCATCGGCGCCCTGGTCCGCCGGATGCTCCCGGCCATGGTGGGCGCGTTCCTCTTCACGGCGGTCACCACCATGTTCGTCTGGGACGAGATCCGCGTACGGCTCGGCTCCCCGAAGATGTTCACGTACCCGATGGACACCGAACTTCCGGCCCGCTTCAACGACGCGCGCGAGCTGGACCGCTGGGTCGGCAGCGCGGACGGGACGCTGTACGGCTGGGGCACCTGCGCCGAGGCGACGGAGAAGGCGCAGAACGCGTGCATCAAGGAGCACGGCATCGTCAACGACGTGATCGAGTACCTCGATTTCGGCCAGATGGCGACGATGCAGTGGACCGCGGCGGGCATCCTGCTCGCCGGAACGATCCTGCTCACGGCGTTCACCCTCTGGTGGACCTCGCGCCGCCCGCTGTGATCCCCGCGCCCTCCCCTACGCAAAGTGTCGGCAATCGAGCGGAAGGTGAAGTCCGTGGTCGTGTTCCGCATCGACCGGCGCAGTGGAGTGGCGACCTATCTCCAGATCGTCCGGCAGGTCGAGCAGGCGCTGCGCATGGGCGCGCTGGAGGAGGGCGACCGGCTGCCCACCGCGGCCCAGGTCGCCGCGACTACCAAGGTCAACCCCAACACGACCCTCAAGGCCTACCGCGAACTGGAGCGCATGGGCCTCGCCGAGGTACGCCAGGGGGCGGGCACGTTCATCACCCGCACCCTCGCCCAGCCCCAGTCCGGCCCCGACTCCCCGCTGCGCGCCGCCCTCGCCGACTGGCTGGACCGGGCCCGCGCCGAGGGGCTCACCGGGCAGGACGTCACGGCGCTGTTCCACTCGGCGTTCGAGAGCGCGTACCCGGGTGAGGCGCCGGACTGACGGACAGCGGACGGGCAACCGACGGGCAGCCGACGAACAGAGACAGATCCGAAGGGCTGTCACGGACCATGCGTTCGTGACAGCCCTTCGGGTTGCGGCATCGCACGCGGACAGGTGGCGGCCACGCTGCCGAAGGTCACGCTTCACGCGCAATACGCCGCAAGCCACCTCTTTTCCGTAAGACATGCCTGCTTCCCGCCTTCCCGGCATTCGCGACGAAGAGCGAGCACGTTCGGGCACACACATCGGGATCACCGAAAAGGTGCGGCAAACAGAGGCAAGTCGATGGCGGGGCAAGCCCGGGCGAAGCAAGCTCATCAGCGTCACGTCGCCGAAATCCACGCCAGCGGGAGGAACTCATGGCACTTCGCTTGCTGTGCAAAGACCCGGAAAGCCCCAACAACGGCAGTCCGACCCTCTATTACGACGACAGTTCGGGAACGTATCTCTTCCAGTCGTGGAAGGTCCTCGATACGGAACGCCTCTCGGGAATCGTCGTCCCCGAGCACGAGACGGTCATCGAGTTTCCCGAACGCCTGCTCGCCCTCTTTCCGCAGCCCGCATCCAGGCGCGAAGCGGGGCAGTGCCTCTGCGGAGGGGCACCGGCGGACAGCGGGGAACCGGGCCCCGGCCAGCCGTAGCGCGCTCCGGTCGGCCGCTGGCCAACCGGGTCGGCGGCCACCACACTGATCCCATGGCAATGGTGAGCATCGATCAGGCGAAGAAGGCGCTGGGCAGTCAGCTTCGGGCCCTGCGCCGCCGACGCGGAATCAGCGCTCGCGAGCTGGCCGCCCTGGCCGGATGGCACGAATCCAAGTGCAGCAAGATCGAAAATGGGAAGACCATGCCGTCCGAGGCGGACATCCGGCTCTGGGCCCGCCTCTGTCACGCCGCCGACCAGGCCGACGACCTGATTTCCGCTGCCGCGGGAATCAAGGACATGTACGTCCAGTGGCGCCATATGGAGGTCCCCGGGCTCCGGAGCGCCCAGAACAAGGTGCTGCCCGTCTGGGAGAACACCACCGAGTTCCACGCGTACTCCCACTCCCTGATCCCCGGCCCGCTCCAGACCCGCGAGTACACCCGCACCGTCCTCACGTCGATCAAGGTCCGCCGTTCACTCGCCGTCGACGACGTGGACGCCGCGGTCGACGCCCGTATGCGCAAACAGGAGCTCCTTCACGACAGCCGCCGCACCTTCCGGATCGTCATCGAGGAATGCGTACTGTGGAACCGCATCGGCGGCCCGGACATAGCCGTCCGCCAGATGGCCCGGCTCGTGGATATCAGCACGCTTCCGAACATCGAACTCGGCGTCATCCCCGAGAACAGCGACACCGTGACCCGGGACCTGATGTGGCCCGTCGAGGACTTCTGGATATTCGACCGCAGGATGGTGAACGTGGAACTGGTCGCCGCCTACATGACCTTCACCACGGAACACGAAGTCCGCCTGTACGAGCAGGCGTTCAATGAGCTTTCCGAGCTGGCCGTCTTCGGAAGGGAGGCGCGTTCCCTCATCGCGACAGCGCTCAAGGACACCGCCGGCGGTTGACTTCAGTGACGTACGGGCCCGAAACGGCCATGGGCGACGATCACCGCAGATCCGGCCAGCTCCATCGTCCCGTCGGAGCGCACCGCCACCCCCAGGCTGCCGCCCGGGGAGTCCACCCGATACCGGCCGGGGCCCGAACCGCCCTCGACGGCACGGTACGCCGCCACAGCGGCACACGCGCCCGTACCGCAGGCGGGTGTCTCCCCCACCCCCCTTTCGTGAACCCGCAATTGGAGGTGTCCGGCACCATGGGATACGACGAACTCGACCGTGACCCCGTGCGGATAGGCACCGGCCGGCTCGACCCGCGGCGCTGAGCGCAGATCTCCCAGGGCCGCCAGGTCGGGGACGAACGCGACCGCATGCGGATTGCCCATGTCGACCTGGACCGCCGGCCAGTCGTGGTCGCCGAGCGCGACCCTGACGGTCTTGGCGTCGCGCCCCGGCCCGGACCGTCCGGCCCCCAGACCCGGCAGTATCGGCGTGCCCATCAGCACGGCGACCGGGACCCGGGGATCGGCCGGAACATCCACCTCACGGACACCGGCACGGGTCGCCACGGCGAACCGCCCGGCGGGCACGCGGCCGGTGTCCACGAGGTAGCGGCCCAGGACGCGCAGACCGTTGCCGCACATGCCGCCCCGGCTCCCGTCGGCGTTGCGGTAGTCCATGAACCAGGCGGCCTCGGCACGCATCGCCGCGGCCTCCGGCTCGGCGGAACAGCGGACGGCCCTCAGGACGCCGTCGGCCCCGAGGCCCGCACGGCGGTCGCACAGCCGCACGGTCTCGTCCGCGGACAGATCGAGTTCACCACCTGGGTCGGGCAGCAGCAGGAAGTCGTTGCCCGCTCCGTGGCCCTTGGCGAAAGTCCAGGAGGGTCCGGTCACGTCCGCGGATCCGTGCCGTGGACGGGAGCGGGTCCGGGCCGCGGACCGGTGCCGCGGGGGACGCGCAGCCAGGCGGTCGTCCGGGTCGGCGTCGTGCGCAGTCCGTAGGTGCCACCGCTTTCCAGGACGGAGAGCAGCCGGTCCCAGGACGCGCCCCGCACCCCGGTGACATCGGTTTCGATGCGGACCGCGTCGGGCTCGTCCACGACCTCCGGCGGATTGCCCGTCAGCGCCGTGAGCCGGCTGACCGCGCTCCGTATGAGCGCGCTCTCGCCCCTGTCCCTCATGGCTGCCACCGCTTCGGCCCGAGTTCGATCACACAGAGAGATTCTGGTTAACCAGCTTGTGACCCGCACGTTAGCTTGTCAATCCGTACACGTTGGCCCTGCCGCGAGGAGAGGTATGACTGACGGGGCAGCAGCGGCGCACCCGTACCAGCGTGTGGCCGCCGCCCTGCGGGACCGGATCGACCGCGGCCTCTGGCCCACCGGTCACCGGCTGCCCTCCCGCTCAGCCCTGGCCCTGGAGTTCGGCGTCGGGGAGAACGTGGTCCGGCGCGCCCTGGAGCTGCTGGTGGCCGAGGGCAGTCTGGAGGGCCGCGCCGGTTCGGGCACGTACGTACGGCTCCGGCAGGAACGCCGGATCATGCTGCGCAGCCTCATCAGCCAGAGCCGCGCCGGCATCGCCCCGCACGGATTCGAGGGGACCTGGGAGGCGGAGAGCGCGGCCCGGGTGCCGCCGCCCGCGCCGGTGGCCCGGCGCCTCCGGCTGACCGACGGCGAGCTGTGCGTCCGCACCGCCTACGAGTTCCTGGCGCCCGACCGGCGACCGGTCATGCTCACCACGAGCTGGGAGCCGATGGCGCTGACCGGGAAGACGGTGGTGGTCCTGCCGGAGGGCGGGCCGCTGGCCGGTCAGGGCGTCGTGGCCCGCATGTCCCACATCGGGATCACCGTGACCCGTGCCGTGGAGCGCATCCACCCGGTCCGGGTCGACCGGCCCCAGGCCGAGCTGCTGGGCATCGCCACCGGCGCCCAGGCGACCTGCATCCAGCGCACGCACTACGACACCGACGGCCGCCCCGTGGAGACCGCCGACATCGTGGTCCCGGCGGAGCACTGGGAGATCGCGTACGAAATCCAGATCCAGTTGACCTGACACAGCACGGGCGGGCCCCGCACCCCACGGGTACACGTGCCGTCAGGCACGCGACGCGTACCGGAACCGGGGCGGGGCCGCCCTCCGGGGGGAGTCTCCGCATGACCGAACAACGCCGTGACCCGGTGTCCCGCGCGACCGAGGTGCTCCTGTCGCCGGTCCTCAGCTCACTCGTGGGCCTGGCCGGCGTCGTCGTCCCGGTCGCCGCCTGGGTCAGTGAGCGGGCCGAGGTCAGGAACGCTTTGATGATCGCCGAAACGGTGATCGTCATCGCCCTGACGGCAACGCTTCTCTGGCTGCGCAAGGCGCACATCACCCTGCGCCGGGTGAACAACCTCAAGCACATGGACGACGCCCGCTACTACGGCCTGATCCGCAACCACCTGGAGAACGAACTCGTCTCGGACTACAGCGATATCGCGGACGGCCACATGCGCGTCTACGCGAGCGAGGTCCCGCAGCTGTCGGTCCTCCTGGTCGACACGCTCACCACATCCGCGTCCGCTCCCCGCCGCATCCTCGCGGCGGACCTGACGACCAACCCCTCGCTGCTCACCCAACGGCACGAATACCTCGCCGCCAACCGCCGCTTCATCGAGGGCGGCGGGGAGATCCGCCGGCTGTTCATCGCCTACCGGGACGATCTGGTCGAGGAGGGGTACGCCACCAGTCTCCTCGAACTGATCGACCGTCACCGCGATCTCGGCGTCATCTGCGGCATCGCCGTACGGGACCGGCTGCGCGCGGAAGAGGCCGTGGACTTCATCGTGTTCGCCTCGGCCGCCGTACTCGTGGAGGAGGAACAGGGGGACTCGGCCTACCGCCGTGGGCGCTCCAGCGTCTACTTCAAAGGCGTCGGGCGCTGGATCCGGCGGTTCGAGTCCGTCTGGGGTCAGGGGTCCGGTGCGGGACCACGGCGACTGGAGAAGTACGAGGCGGCCGTCCGCCCCATGCTCGGCACGGACCAGTGGGTTCAGGACAGGGTGGATGCGGTTCTGGACAGCTTCTGATCGCGATCGGCTCCGATCGGCCAACCGCCCCGCAAGCTGGTGCACCAGCTATACGGTGAGTGACGTCCTGGGCGGGACTCTCCCGCCCCGCGTCTGCCTCGGGGTTCCTCACCATGCTGCTGGCACTGAGTGTTCTCGCGTCGGGCGTGGTCCTCCGCCAAGTGGACCGCGCCTGGTTCGCCACAGACCGACCGCGCGCCGCGAGTGCGGGCGAACTCCTCGCCCACCAGCGGTCCCGGGCGAACAACACGACCCCCGCACTGCTGCTCGCCGGGCAGTGGACGCAGATCCTCGGCTGGTGGCTGCTGGCCGCCGAAGGCCCTCTCGGCGCGCTGATCGCGGCGTTCGGCGTCGCCGTGCAGTTCCGGCACCTCCAGGAAGTCAGCCACTTCGCGGTCCACGGTGTCCTGGCCCGCACGTCCCGGGCCAATCACATCCTTGCTGAAACGTTTGTGCACCACCCCATGGCCCTGGGACCGGCCCGTGCCCGCCGCATTCGGCACGTACGCGAGCACCACCCCAACGCCACCGTGACAGGCGCCGACCCGAACCTCGCCGAGCTCGAACAGGCGGGCCTCCGCCCGGGCATACGGACCGGCCGCCTCGTGCTGGCGCTGCTGCACCCGCTGACCGCGGCAGGCATGAGGACCACGGGGCGCACGCTCCGCGACAACCTTCTCGGCCATGGCGCCGTGAGCAGGGTCGGGGCCGTCGTGGCCCTCCTGGCCGCAGCCCAACTGGTCGGCGGCTGGCAGGCCGTGGTCTTCGGCGTACTCGTACCGCGGCTCCTGCTGTATCCGCAGCTCGCCTGGTTCAGCCTCTTCGTCGAACACACCTGGTTCGATCCGGACCCCCGCAGCGGTCCGCCGGCCTGGACGGAAGCGGGGCGATGCCTGCGGCTCTACCCGCGCAACCCCGCCCTCGCCCTCCTGGCCCGCGGCACCTGGCTCCCCTACGGAGACCTGTACCACTACGCGCACTCGGCCCATCCGGGAATGCGCTGGAACTACCTCCGCGCCTTCGAACTGACCCTGGACGAACCACACTTCCTGCCGGACGGACTCGTGCTGGGCTCCGCATCGGTGCTGCGCCGCCATCGCTACGCGCTCGCGCGGGCCGCGTCCTCCTGACGACACGCCCGGGCCCGCCCGCGGCGAACCCGGGCCCGCTCAAGCGCGGTTGTAGCGGTAGCCGCTGCCGTGGGCGGGCCCGACGTCGTGCAGGATGCCGGACCCTGCGACGGTGAAGAACGAGGGGTCGGTGTCGCGGCACATCGGGCCGGAACGGGCCTTGTCCACCACGGCGGTACCGACGTTGATCCGGTTCCCGCCGTCCGCCACGGAGCTGAGCTTCGCCGTGTACTCGCAGTGCCCCGACCCCTGTACGTCGGCGATGAGGGTCACCGCCGACTGCCCGGGCGACACCCGCCGGATGACCACGGTGTGCGGCTGGAGGACGTCGTACTGGGACGCGATGGACCAGGTCCCGACGAAGTGCTGCGGCACCCGGCCGTCGGGGGCGGGATCCGGGGCGGGCGGCTTCGCGGCACCGCCCGACCCGGATGAACCCGACGAACCGGAGCCGCCCTGCGTACTTCCACCGCCGGAGGCGCCGGCCCCCTCGGCCCCGGACGATCCCCCGCCGGCAGCGGAACCGTCGCCGCTGCCGACGCCCTTCCCGCTGCCGGGGTCGCCGCCGCCCTCTCCGTCCTGCCCCTCTTCCGTACGTTCCTTGTCCTTCTCGTCCCCCTTGCCCTTGTCCTTCCCGTCGTCCTTCGAGCCGTCCTTGCCGCCCCCGTCTTCGCCCTTGTCGTCCTTTCCGGCGGGGGCGGCCGGGTCGCCGGAGGGGCCGTCACTGGCGGCGGGCGGGGCGGCGGACTCTCCGCCCCGGGCATCCGCGCCACCGCCGGGGTCGCGGTTGAGGAAGGCCGTGGTCCCACCGGCGGCCAGAACGGCGACGACGACGGCCGCGACGACCCAGGCTCGACGCCGCTGCCGACGCCGCGCCCCGTCGGCGACCGGAACTGCCGCGGCGGCACCGGTCGGTTCGGGGCTCGGCCCTGTCACCGGTTCCGGTCCCGGTTTCGGTCCCGGTTTCGGTCCCGGTTTCGGTCCCGGAGCAGGCCGCAGATCGACCGTACCGAGGTCGCGAGACTCGGGTTCCGGAGGCTCGGGAGCAACCGGAGAAGCAGGCTCCTCGCCGCTCCCCGCCGCCGCGGACTCCACCTTCTCCGGTACGTCCACGCCCTCCGGTACGTCCGTGGGCTCCGGCACATCCGCACGCTCCGGCACATCCGCGTCGAGCAGCAGCGCCGACTGCTGCGCCAGCCGGGCCAGGAGCACCGGCGGCAGCCAGGCCCCGCGCAGCGCATCCGGGGACCGGTCGGGCTCCAACTCCTCCAACAGCGCGTCCACGCCCGGGCGTTCGGCGGCACTCTTGATCAGACAGCGTTCGACGATCCCGCGCAGGGAGGCATCCTCCACCGCGTCCAGGTCCGGCGGGGACTGGACGATCCGGAACATCACCGCGTGCTGGTTGCTCGCACCGGCACCGAACGGCAGCTGCCCGGTGGCCGCGTACATCAGGACACAGCCGAGGGAGAAGACATCCGCCCCCGCCCCGGTCTCCTCGCCGAGGATCTGTTCCGGCGCCATGAACCCGGGCGAGCCGATGACCATGCCCGTACTGGTCAGCAGGGACTCCACGGAGACCTGGAGCGCGCGGGCGATGCCGAAGTCGATGACACGGGGGCCGTCGACAGTGAGCAGGACGTTGGACGGTTTCAAGGTCCCGGTGGACGATCCCGGCGGCGTGAATACCGCGCAGGGCCCTCAACAGCCCGTCGGCCAGGGCGTGGACCGAGGCGGCGGGCAGCGGACCGTGCTCCCGTACGGCCTGTTCGAGCGAGGGCCCTGGGACGTAGCCGGTGGCCACCCACGGCCGTTCGGCGTCGGCGTCGGCATCGAGTACGGGAGCGGTGTACCGCCCGCCGACGCGGCGGGCCGCCTCGATCTCCCGGCGGAAGCGGGCCCGGAACTCCCCGTTCGCGATGTGCTCCTCGTGCACCACCTTCACGGCAACGGTACGCCCGCCCGCCGAACGGGCCAGGTACACCCGGCCCATCCCGCCCGCCCCGAGCCGGCCCAGCAGCGGATAGGGCCCGATCCGCACCGGATCACCGGCCGCGAGCGGCCGTATGCCCTCCATCGCCGTGTACCCCCGGCTGCCCTTGCCCGCGCCCTCGCTCATGCCGACCCGATCCCCCGATGGCCTTATTACCTGCGGTCGTTGACGCCCGGCCGAAGCCGTGCGCGCGATCAGGATAGGCCGGAGGCCGGTCACACAAGCATGAGCAATACCGCTTTCCGGCCTGGCCACGGGAAGAAACGACTCGGGACCGGGGCAGTGAGGGAGAAATCTGGCGGACGAACGACGGTGAGGAGAGATGGAGGAGAAAGGCGGAGGAAACATGAGAAGCTGGCATCCCCTGGCTGCCGAACTCCCCATGCAGCACTGGCTCGTTGCGCAGCAGCTTCGGGCACTCAGGGGCCGCGAGTTCCGCCGGCCCTGGGCCGCAACGCGGCGGACCCGGCGCTGCTGCGGGTGCTATGGCGCACGGCCGGATACTCGCGGCTCCCCGCCCCTCCGATGCCGGTCGGCGCCCCCGGACCAGGGCCTTTCGTTCGAATCAGGTCGGATCAGGGGAGCGGGGTCCGGCGCGTGCAGCTGCAAGGCGGAGGATTGAGGCAACGCGATGGGGTCTCCCCTGCTCGAGCAAAGCCCGAGAGCTTGGGGAAGTGCGCACCAGACCGTGCGAGCCCGACATGATCCAAACGAAAGGCCCTAGGGGAAGCCCCCGCCGCGAGGCCCGCGATGCACCTGGAACATCCGCGATCACCCGCACCCCGGCCTGGCCGAGTCCCCGGACGATTCCGCCGACTACACCACAGTTACGCTGCATCATCACGCGCATGAAGAGCGCCATTCTCAACGTCGTCAATATACACAATGGCGTCTGGAATATCCTTGAAATGCATGAGCGCCCTGACGGACACTCTGTAACTCCGACCCGCCCTCGCTACCGGGAAAGGAAACTGACCAGCACTGATCAGTCGACGTGCGGCAGATTCAGCGATCCCCATCACGCTTGCAGCTTCTCGTAGCCCGATATACGAGGGATAGAGGTCTGAAGCGTAATAGTAGTGATTCGGGTTGGAAATCCAGTATCGATGCAACCCCGAAGCTTTGCTCTTACTGACCGAACCCAAACGGCGGCCAGCACGAATCTCCTCATGGAAGAATCGCACGGCATCGAAATGACCTAACCTCTCGAAAAGCGCCCCGAAACGCTCACCTCTGATCTGTTCCACAAAATCCGCGTCACGCATGAAGTTCAAGTCAATGACGGATGCCGCCTTCAAACTGGTGCGCGGCCCAGATATATCTGGGCCGTCGTAAATTTCGACGTCATCAGTCGGGTACTCCGATGGGCTGGAATTTCCGAGTTGCCAGGCCACATCGAAAGCCGCCTTCACCATTCGATCTCGCACATGACGTGGCGGAACACCTGCTGCAGTGTCCGCCCAGACTTCCAATGCAGTTGCCACCATGGCAGATCGGAGCTCTTCACGATCGACGCGAAAATCTCGGGAGATCCTCGTCGAGGTAGTCCGGAAACAGGGAACTATGCAGTCGAGAATCACTAACCTCCACGTATCGTCACCCTCGAGATCACTCAATCTCCCCATGGCAATAAGAGACTCCCACAGACGGGAGCTCGCAGCCGACCGGACTCCCGACGATATCGCCTCAGCGCGAAACTTGGGGTAAGTGGGATGCCGCTTGATCTCACACTCTTCAACATTCCCTACATGCACACAAACTGGACCCTCCCCGAAAACATCGCGAACTTTCCATTCGATCCGGTCGAAAACATCCGGCATGACCTTCCCCAATCCGTGATCTCCGCCAGCCACTCCGCGACCAACTATGAGGGATCAGGAACAAGCCCAATGCCCAAAATCCGAACTACCTCACCCGATCGTGTTGGAAACTTCAGTACTCACCCCATGTGGTTCACATATCAGCTAGGGCGCCGTCAACGTCAGATCCCGCGGTTCCGGCAAGCACCCGGATAGCTCGCGGCACAAGAGGAGGGCGGGTGCCACGTGGGCGGGAAGGAGGTGTGCCTCGCCACACCGTGCGAGTTGAGGCGGCGTCGCCTTTCTGCTCGGCAGAGGGCCTTCATGTCGCCAGTTGGCCGCTCATCAAGCGGGACTCATCGACCGTCTCGCGCTCACCGCCCGGACAGGGGGTTCCGTCCCGAGCAGGGACGCCCTTCGAGAGGTGCTCCGGAAGGCAAACCTCTCCCACCGCGAGGTTGCGGTCATGAGCCATGGAGCTCTGAAGCGCTCCACGATCGGAGCGGTACTCCGCAGCGAACGCAGCGCCCGACCGCGAAAGGCGGCGAGAGCGGAAATGAGAGGCGTACAGCTTCCTGCGGCATTCCGCAGCCTCCCCGGCCACCGGAAGGCGTCAGCCTGGTCCAGGTACATGAGAAGCAAGAACCGTGAGGAAATTCTGCGAGTCCAGGCCGACCGAAGCTGAGCGGGGCAGCCACCGCCTCTCCTCACACCCGCATCAGACACTCCTCCAACCTGCGCCCTCACCGGAGGGCTGACCCAGACTGAAGAAACACACCCGGGGCTTCCCGAACCGCACCCCCTGTTCCCAGGGAAACCATCCCGGAAGCGAAAACCCCAGGTCACGAGTTACGCAACCTGGGGTTCTTCTGAGCCGCCTTCGGGATTCGAACCCGAGACCTACGCATTACGAGTGCGTTGCTCTGGCCAACTGAGCTAAGGCGGCGCGCCCTGTCGCACTATGGTGCGATCAGCAGCGGAGCCAAGTCTACACAGTTTCCGGGGGTGCTCCGCACACGGCACCCCCGGAGGCGTTTGCCCTGGTCAGAGTGGGTCAGGTGCACTTCTTGGCGTCGGTGGGCGGGGTGCCCTCCAGGAGGTACGTGTTGATCGCCGTGTCGATGCAGTCGCTGCCCCGGCCGTACGCGGTGTGGCCGTCGCCCTCGTAGGTGAGCAGGGTGCCGGAGGAGAGCTGCTCCGCGAGGGCCTCGGACCACTTGTACGGAGTGGCCGGATCGCGGGTGGTGCCGACGACGACGATCGGGGCCGCACCCTTCGCCTCGGTGCGGTGCGGGGTGCCCGTGGCCTTGGTCGGCCAGTACGCGCAGTTCAGGGAGGCCCAGGCGAAGCCGCGGCCGAAGACCGGGGAGGCCTTCTCGAAGTCCGGGACCGCCTTCTCGACCGCGTCGGGGCCGTCGAAGGCGGGCGGCAGGTCGAGGCAGTTCACGGCGGCGTTGGCGAACATCAGGTTCGCGTACTTCCCGTTCGGCTCGCGCTCGTAGTAGCTGTCGGCCAGCGAGAGGAGGCCGGAGCCGTCGCTGCGCTGCGCGCCCTCCAGCGCCTCGCGGAGCTGGGGCCAGGCCGCCTCGTCGTACATCGCGGCGATCACCCCGGTGGTCGCCAGGGACTCGGTCAGCTCGCGGTCGTCGCCGGTCGGGATCGGCTTCGCGTCCAGGTCCGTGAAGAGCTGCTTGAGGGCGGTCGCCGCGTCGGCGGTGGACGTGGTGCCGAGCGAGCAGTCCGGCTGCTTCACACAGTCGGCGGCGAAGGACTGGAAGGCCCCCTCGAAGCCCGCCGTCTGGTCCCGGTTCATGTCGATCGCCTTCAGGGACGGGTCCATCGCGCCGTCCAGGACCAGCCGGCCGGCCCGGTTCGGGAAGAGGTCCGCGTAGGTGGCGCCCAGGAACGTGCCGTACGACGCTCCGACGTAGTGCAGCTTCTCGTCGCCGAGCAGGGCGCGCAGGACGTCCATGTCGCGGGCCGTGTCCACGGTGGAGACGTACGGGAGGATCTCGCCGGACCGCTTCTCGCAGCCCTCCGCGAACTTCTCGAAGGCGTCGGTGAGCTTCCGGACCTCCGCGTCGTCGTCCGGTGTCTGGTCGACCTGCGTGAAGGCGTCCATCTCCTTGCCCGTGAGGCATTCGACGGGCTCGCTGCGGGCCACGCCGCGCGGGTCGATGGCCACCATGTCGTAACGGGCCCGCACCTGGGCCGGATAGCCGAGCGCCGCGTACCCCTGGAGATAGCCGATCGCGGAGCCGCCGGGGCCGCCCGGGTTCACCAGGAGGGAGCCGATCCGCTTGCCCGGGCCGGTGGCCTTCTTACGGGAGACGGCGAGCTCGATGTCGCCGTCGTCCGGCTTGTCGTAGTCCTTCGGCGCCTTCATCGTCGTGCACTCGAACCCCTCCACCCCGCAGTCGCGCCAGCTCAGCTTCTGCGCGTAGTACGACGACAGCCCCTCGGGGGCCGCGGTGCCGGTGGCCGAGGCGTTCGGCGAGGAGCCGCTGCTGCTACAGCCGGAGATGAGCAGGCCGGCAGTGCCGATCCCGATGGCGAAGGTGCGGAGCAGGCGCCTGGTATCCATTCAGGGAGCGTATCCGCCGGGTGACGAGTCGTACGATTCCCTGCTCATTCGGGTGAACAGGGCCCCGGAACCGGCAGAGTCCCGAGCCTGGACCTTGAGCCCGGAATCCTGCGGCCCCGCGGCCGAAGACTCCAGGAGCCTCAGCCCGCCCGCAGCGCCATCGTCATCGCCTCCACCGCGAGCAGCGGCGCCACATTCCGGTCCATCGCCTCCCGGCAGGCGATCACCGACTCGATCCTGCGCAGGGTCTGCGCGGGCGTCGAGGACTCCGCGATCCGGTCGAGGGAGTCCCGCACATCGACATTGGCGATGGCCAGCCTCGAACCCAGCTGGAGCGCCAGCACATCCCGGTAGAACCCGGTCAGCTCGGTCAGCGCCAGGTCCAGGCTGTCGCGCTGCGTACGCGTCTTGCGGCGCTTCTGCTTGTCCTCCAGCTCCTTCATCGCCCCCGCCGTACCCCGCGGCATCCGGCCACCGGCCACCCCGCCGAGCGCCGCCTTGAGGTCCTCGGTCTCCTTCGCGTCGACCTCCTCCGCCAGCTGCTTGGCGTCGTCGGTCGCCGTGTCGATCAGCTCCTGGGCCGCCTTGAGGCAGCCGCCCACATCGGCGACCCGCAGCGGAACCTTCAGCACCGCCGCCCGCCGCGCCCGCGCCCGCTCGTCCGTGGCGAGACGGCGGGCCCGCCCGATGTGCCCCTGGGTGGCGCGCGCCGCGTTGTGCGCCCGCTCGGGGTCGACGCCGTCGCGGCGGATCAGGACATCGGCCACGGCCTCCACCGGCGGGGTGCTCAGGGTGAGGTGCCGGCAGCGGGAACGGATCGTGGGCAGGACGTCTTCGAGCGAGGGGGCGCACAGCATCCAGACCGTGCGCGGCGCGGGCTCCTCGACGGCCTTCAGCAGGACGTTGCCCGCGCCCTCGGTGAGGCGGTCGGCGTCCTCCATGACGATGACCTGCCAGCGCCCGACCGCCGGGGAGAGCTGGGCGCGCCTGACCAGGTCCCGGGTCTCCTTCACACCGATGGAGAGCAGGTCCGTGCGGATGACCTCGACGTCGGCGTGCGTACCGACCAGGCTCGTGTGGCAGCCGTCGCAGAAGCCGCAGCCGGGGGCCCCGCCCAGCGCCCGGTCCGGGCTCGTGCACTGGAGCGCGGCGGCGAACGCCCGGGCCGCCGTGGACCGGCCGGAACCGGGCGGTCCGGTGAACAGCCAGGCGTGCGTCATCTTCGAGCCCTGGTCCAGCGGCTTGCCGTCGGACACAGCGGTGACCAGCGCATCGGCGTCCCGGGCGGCAGCGGCGAGCTGTTCCCGCACCCGGTCCTGTCCGACCAGGTCGTCCCATACGGTCATGGGTCACCGCCCTTCCGGTGGTGTCGTGCACTGCCCGCGAACCGCGGTGCGGCGTCGCTCTCCATTGGTCGCTCTCCATTGTGGAGGACGCCACTGACAGTCCGGCCCGCCCGCCCCCGGAGGGACGGACGGGCCGGGACTTCACCGTCAGCGGTGGGGCGGGTACGTCAGCCGCGCGGGCGGCGTCCCCGGCCCCCGCGGCCGTCGTCGTCCTGGCCGCCGAGCAGCTCGTCCGCCAGCGTCGGCAGATCATCGAGCGGGGTCTCCTCCGCCCAGTCCGGTCGGGGGCGCTTGCGGGCCCGCTTCTGCCGGTCCGGGGCCGGAGCGTTCGGGTCCTCGACCTGCGGCAGTTCCCGGGTGCGCTCGTTCTCGCTCTCGGCGGGCGAGGGCGCCGGGCTCTCGTCCCGGAAGAAGCCCCGGGGCACCCGGTCGGAGGGCCGGTCGTCCCGCACCGGCGGCAGCACGGCGGTCTCGTCGGCGTCCCGGTCCTGCCGAGACCCAGCCGATCCCGCCGATCCCACAGATCCCGCCGCTCCCGCAGACCCCGCCGATCCCGTCGGCCGCTGGTCCGTGTAGCGCGGCAGCATCGCCGTCTCGTCGTCCCCGGAACCCGAACCAGAGCCGGAACCGGAACCGGAACCGGAGCGACCGGAACCCGAGGATTCGGAACCGGAAGGCCCGTCATCCTCCGGTCGCGCCGCCGGCACCGGCTGCGTGATCTCGTTCGGGTTCACGATCGGCGTGGGGACCGTGATCTCGTTCTCCGGCACCGTCGGCCCCGACACGCCCTCGGAGCGCGAGGACGTCTCCGTACCGGACGTACGCGACAGCCGCTCGGCCTCGGCCCGTGCCGCCTCCGTACGCGCGGCCGCCTCGGCCTCCGCCCGGCGGCGGGCCTCCTCGGCGCGCAGCAGGGCCTCTTCGGCCTTGCGCTGCTTCTCCAGCCGCAGCGCCTCGGCCTCCTGGCGCTGCCGGGCCTCCTCCTCGGCCTTCAGACGCAGCCGCTCCTGCTCGGCGGCGCGGACCCGCTCCTCGGCCTCCAGCCGGAGCCGGTCCTCCTCGGCGCGGCGGCGGGCCTCCTCGGCGCGCTGCCGGGCCTCCTCCGCCTGGCGTTCGGCCTCGCGGCGGCGGGCCTCCTCCAGCTCGCGCTGCTTGCGCTCCTCCTCCTCGGCGCGCAGCCGGGCGAGCTGCTCCTGGCGCTCCTTCTCCAGGCGCTCCTCCTCGGCCTTGCGGGCGGCCTCTTCCTCCGCCTTGCGCCGCGCCTCCTCCTCGGCCTTGCGGCGGGCCTCCTCGATGGCCTCGATCTCGGCCTCGGAGAGCGGAAGGAGCTGGTCGAGCCGGTGCCGTACGACCGTGGTGATCGACTCCGGCTCCTGGCCGGCGTCCACCACCAGATAACGCGTCGGGTCGGCCGCGGCCAGGGTCAGGAACCCGGACCGTACCCGCTCGTGGAACTCCGCCGGCTCCGACTCCAGCCGGTCCGGCGCCTCCGTGAACCGTTCCCGCGCGGTCGCCGGGTCGACGTCCAGCAGCACCGTCAGATGCGGTACGAGGCCGCTCGTCGCCCACCGCGAGATCCGGGCGATCTCGGTCGGGGCCAGGTCCCGGCCCGCGCCCTGGTAGGCCACGGACGAGTCGATGTAGCGGTCGGAGATGACGATCGCGCCGCGCTCCAGCGCCGGGCGGACGACGGAGTCGACGTGCTCGGCGCGGTCGGCGGCGTACAGCAGGGCCTCGGCGCGGTTGGAGAGACCGGCGGAGGACACGTCGAGCAGGATCGAGCGCAGCCGCTTGCCGATGGGGGTGGCCCCGGGCTCGCGGGTGACGACGACCTCGTGGCCCTTGGACCGGATCCAGTCGGCGAGCGCCTCGACCTGGGTGGACTTGCCCGCTCCGTCACCGCCCTCCAGGGCGAGGAAGAAGCCGGTGGCCGCCGGCGCGACGGCCGGTTCGTCGCCGCGCAGCGCCTCGCGCAGGTCCCGGCGCAGCGGCACGCCCGCCCGGTCGTCCGTCTTCGCGAGGACGAAGGCGGCGACGGGCAGCAGCAGCGCGCCGAGCAGCATCAGGGTGAAGGCGGCCCCGCCGTGGGCGAAGACGAAGTCACCGGCGACCAGGCGGTGCCGCCCGATCGCGGCGGCCAGCAGCGGTCCCGCGACCGCGCCGAGGGCGACGAGCACCCGGACGACGGCCTGGAGGTGCTCGGTGGTCCGGGCCTGCCGGAACGCCTCGGTCTCCTGGTCGATCAGGGTGTGCCCGGTGTTCGCGGCGACCCCGGCGGCGTAACCGGCGAGCAGGGCGATGGCGATCCCGGTCGCGGTGTCCGGCACCAGACCCAGCGCGAGGAGCGCGAGGCCGATGACCATGACGGCCAGCGCCAGCAGACGGCGGCGCGACAGGGTCGGCAGGACGTGGCGTGCGGTACGGATGCCGAGGGCGGTGCCGCCGGTCAGTCCGAGGATCAGCAGCGCGAAGGTGGCCGGCCCGCCGCCGAGGTCGTAGGCGTGCAGGACGGTGACGGCCGCCGCGGCGGCGATGGCTCCGGCGACGGAGGCGCAGACCGCGACCAGCAGCGGGACGGCGCCGGTGCGGCCCTTGTCGGGGCCGGTGCCGGTGGCGGGGCGGCGCAGGCCCTCCAGCGGGGAGCGCGGCCGGGGCGTCCGGTCGGCGGGGAACTCCAGGAAGTACAGGGTGGAGATGGAGGCGGAGAAGAGCCCCGCCGCGACGTAGGACCCCAGGGCCGCCTGGTGGAAGGAGAACCACTCCAGACCCGAGCCGAGGAGGTTGCCGACCAGCGTGGCGGCCAGCAGGACCACCGCAGCGGCCGGCACGGCGAGGAAGTTCGTCCGCAGCGACAGCCGGCGCAGTGCGTCGAGGTGGTCGGGCAGGGGGCGTACGGCCGCGCCTTCGAGGGGCGGGCCGGGCAGCAGCGCCGGGGCGGCGCCGTCCTTGGCCACGGCCCACAGGCGCTCACCGGCACCGGTCACGAAGACGGTGATGAGGATCATCATGAGCGCCTTGTCGGGCGTCCAGTCGATCCACAGCGGGGCGACGACCAGCAGCGCCAGGCGCAGCCCGTCCGCCCCGATCATCAGCCATCGCCGGTCCAGCTTTCCGCCGGGCTCCGTGAGGGACGTCAGGGGTCCCAGGAGTACGGCTCCGAAGAACAGGGTGGAAAGGATCCGGGCACCGAAGACGGCGGCGACGGCGAAGGCCGCCCCGCGGTATCCGGTGCCGAATGAGCCCTCAAGGACCGCCGCTTGCAGCGACAGCAGCACCAGCACGAGAAGGGCGAGTGCATCGCCGATACCGCCGACGAGCTGGGCGCTCCACAACCGCTTCAGCGGAGGAATGCGCAACAGGGCCCGTACGGCGCGCTCGCGTGAGTCTGCGGCAAGTGTGTCGGAGGTGGGGCTCACGACCGTTGGCTGCTCGGCTCGCGTCATCCGCCCAGCCTATCGGCAGCGGCGCCGTGACTGTCGGCCCGTCCGAACATATGGACGCGGACACTTTCCGGCCAGGTCCCTCACCGGCCGATGACACACCGCCGCCCGGCGCCGGGATCGCGGAGATCGAGGCGCCGGGCGGGGTGCTATCCGCTCGGTGCGGCTGTCAGTCGTCCGACGGGGCGGCGGACGAGGCGGTCTTCGTGGCCGTCGCCTTCTTGGCAGCGGTCTTGGTGGCCGTCGCCTTCTTGGCGGTCGTCGTCTTCTTCGCCGCGGTCTTCTTGGCGGCCGTGGTCTTGGTGGCCGTCGTCTTCTTCGCGGCCGTCTTCTTGGCCGTCGCCTTCTTCGCGGGCGCCTTCTTGGCCGTCTTCTTCTTGGCGGGCCCCTTGGCGCGCTTCTCGGCGAGCAGTTCGTAGCCGCGCTCGGGCGTGATCTCCTCGACGCTGTCACCGGTCCGCAGCGTCGCGTTGGTCTCGCCGTCGGTGACGTACGGGCCGAAGCGGCCGTCCTTGACCACCACGGGCCGCTCGCTGACCGGGTCGGTGCCCAGCTCCTTCAGCGGGGGCTTGGCGGCGGCCCGGCCGCGCTGCTTGGGCTGGGCGTAGATCGCCAGGGCCTCTTCGAGGGTGATGTCGAAGAGCTGGTCCTCTGAGGTCAGCGACCGGGAGTCGGTGCCCTTCTTCAGATACGGGCCGTACCGGCCGTTCTGCGCGGTGATCTCGACACCCTCGGCGTCCTCGCCGACGACGCGCGGCAGCGACATCAGCTTGAGGGCGTCGGCGAGGGTGACCGTGTCCAGGGACATGGTCTTGAAGAGGGAGGCGGTCCGCGGCTTCACCGCGTTCTTGCCGGTCTTCGGCGTCCCCTCGGGCAGCACCTCGGTGACGTACGGGCCGTAGCGCCCGTCCTTGGCGATGATCTGGTTGCCGGTCACCGGGTCGGCGCCCAGCTCGAAGTCGCCGCTGGGCTTGGCCAGCAGCTCCTCGGCCAGCTCGACGGTCAGCTCGTCGGGGGCCAGGTCCTCGGGCACGTCGGCGCGCTGGTGGCCCTCGGCGTCCTTCTCGCCCCGCTCGATGTACGGGCCGTAGCGGCCGACGCGGAGCTTGATGTCGTTGCCGACGGGGAAGGAGGAGATCTCCCGGGCGTCGATCGCGCCGAGGTCGGTGACCAGCTCCTTCAGACCGCCGAGGTGGTCGCCGTCGCCGTTGCCCGCGTCGGACGCGGATCCCGCACCGGCCGGGTCGTCACCGGAACCGGTCGTTCCGAAGTAGAAGCGCTTCAGCCACGGTACGGACTTGGCCTCGCCCCGCGCGATGCGGTCGAGGTCGTCCTCCATCCGGGCGGTGAAGTCGTAGTCGACGAGCCGGCCGAAGTGCTTCTCCAGCAGGTTGACCACGGCGAAGGACAGGAAGGACGGAACGAGAGCGGTGCCCTTCTTGAAGACGTAGCCGCGATCCAGGATGGTCCCGATGATCGAGGCGTACGTGGAGGGGCGGCCGATCTCGCGCTCTTCCAGCTCCTTGACCAGCGAGGCCTCGGTGTAGCGGGCCGGGGGCTTGGTGGCGTGCCCGTCGACCGTGATCTCGTCGGCGGTCAGCGCGTCGCCCTCGGCGACCTGCGGCAGCCGGCGCTCGCGGTCGTCCAGCTCGGCGTTCGGGTCGTCGGCGCCCTCGACGTACGCCTTCATGAAGCCGTGGAAGGTGATCGTCTTGCCGGACGCGGAGAACTCGGCGTCCCGGCCGTCGCTCGCCCGGCCGCCGATCTTGACGGTGACCGAGTTACCGGTCGCGTCCTTCATCTGGGAGGCGACGGTCCGCTTCCAGATCAGCTCGTACAGCCGGAACTGGTCGCCGGTGAGGCCGGTCTCAGCCGGGGTGCGGAAGCGGTCGCCGGAGGGGCGGATCGCCTCGTGCGCCTCCTGCGCGTTCTTGACCTTGCCGGCGTACGTGCGCGGCTTCTCGGGGAGGTAGTTCGCCCCGTACAACTGCGTGACCTGGGCCCGGGCCGCGACGACCGCGGTGTCCGAGAGGGTCGTGGAGTCCGTACGCATATAGGTGATGAAGCCGTTCTCGTACAGCTTCTGCGCCACCTGCATGGTCGCCTTCGCACCGAAGCCCAGCTTGCGGCTCGCCTCCTGCTGGAGGGTCGTGGTCCGGAAGGGGGCGTACGGGGAGCGGCGGTACGGCTTCGACTCGACGGACCGGACCGTGAAGGCGGAGTCGGCGAGCGCGGCGGCGAGCGCGCGGGCGTTCGCCTCGTCCAGGTGCAGGGTCTGGGCGGAGCCGGCCTTGAGCTGCCCGTCGGGGCCGAAGTCGCGGCCCTGGGCGATCCGGCGGCCGTCGACCGCGCTGAGGCGGGCGGTGAGGTTCGAGGGGTCGGAGGCGTCGCCCGTACGGCCGGTGGCGAACTTTCCGGTCAGGTCCCAGTACTCGGCGGAGCGGAAAGCGATGCGCTCGCGCTCCCGCTCGACGACGAGGCGGGTGGCGACGGACTGGACGCGGCCCGCCGAGAGCTTCGGCATGACCTTCTTCCAGAGGACCGGCGAGACCTCGTAGCCGTACAGGCGGTCGAGGATACGGCGGGTCTCCTGGGCGTCGACCATGCGCTGGTTCAGCTCGCGCGGGTTGGCGACGGCGGCCCGGATCGCGTCCTTGGTGATCTCGTGGAAGACCATCCGGTGGACCGGGACCTTGGGCCGCAGGACTTCCTGGAGGTGCCACGCGATGGCTTCGCCCTCGCGGTCCTCATCGGTGGCGAGGAAGAGTTCGTCGGACTCGGCCAGCAGCTGCTTGAGCTTCCTGACCTGGGCCTTCTTGTCCGCGTTGACGACATAGATGGGCTGGAAGTCGTGCTCGACGTCCACGCCGAGGCGGCGCACCTCACCGGTGTACTCGTCCGGGACCTCGGCCGCGCCGTTCGGGAGGTCGCGGATGTGCCCGACGCTCGCCTCGACGACGTATCCGGGGCCGAGATAGCCCTTGATCGTCTTCGCCTTGGCAGGCGACTCGACGATGACGAGTCGGCGGCCGCCCTGTGCGGTCTCGCTGGTCGGGGACAACTTCGCTCTTCTCTCCGGTCGACACTCGGTGGGCATCCGGGCGGCGTCATGACGCTGCCCGCGGTGCTGTCGCTGCGGAGTGTGACGGTACAACCCGCCCCCGTGTCAAACGGCAAAAGCCCGCAACGGCCACTCGAACGGTAACCCGACTTCCGCCATTCCTGCCGCCCGGACCGCCGGGTCCGCATCACGCGGGGCCGCGGCCTGCGGCTTTTCGGAGACGGTCGCGGTGTCCGCCGGGAGAGCTGCCGACCCGGGCACCGCCCGGCCGGAGGCGGGGATCAGACGTGCGTGAAGACCCACACACCGAGGCCGAGGAAAACTACGCCGAAGAGCGTCGTGAGTGCGGTGGAGGCGACGGGGCTCACACCGTGCGCCACCGGCGCGCGGTGCAGGGCTCGCGCCCCTGTCCAGACCAGGAGGGCGGCGCCGAACAGCGTCAGGGCCGTACCGGCGAAGACTGCGGTGACGCTCTCCATGTCGTACCCCTAGACCGTCGTATGCCCCGTCGCGCGACCCGTCGGCGGGCCCCCCGGGACGGACCGGGCCCGGCGCGCCGGAGCCGGACCTCGGCGGCCCGGCACGGGGAGGCTGTCACCCCGGGGCATCGCCCACGCGAACCCCGGGTGAACAGCACTCCCCCGCCGAGGGACGGAACTCCATCGGCGGTACGCGGGGGGGTGCCCCCTGTCCCGGGGCCGGGGCCGGGGGGGTGCCCCTGCCCCCGGGACAGGGGCCCGGGGGCAGGACTCGGGCCGGGGCCGGCGCGCCCGTGACCGGAATGTGCGGGCCGGGCGCGTCACGGGAGGGCGCGGACACGAACGCGCTGGTTAATAAGGACAGCGCGTCTCGAACGACGGTCACGAACGGCGGGTACCGGAAGGTGAGCGGGGCGGGAGGCCCGGCGGCGGACGGCGACCGGGGCGAGAGACCCCGGGGGGGGCGGACGGCGACCGGGGGCGGGCAAGCGGGCGGCCAGGGCGACAGGGGCGCGGGCACCCGGGGCGGGACGGGCGCGCGGGCGGCCAGGGTGACGGGTGCGGGCGACGGGCTCGCGAGCGGCCAGGGCGACAGGCACGCGGGCAGCCAGGGCGACAGGCAGACGGACACCCGGAGCAACAGGCACGCGGGCGGTCAGGACGACGGGCTCGCGAGCGGCCGGGGCGACGGGCCCTGGGCATCCGGGGCAGCGAACGCCTGGGGCCGCAGCCGTCCGGACAGCCGAACACACCCGGCGCACAGGCATCCGGGGCGAAGGGCACCCGGACGGCCCGGACATCCGGCACCCGGGTGTCCAGGGCAGAGAGCACGTGGGTGTCCGGTCCGGCCGACCGGCACCCCGAGCCCCGCGCGGCCGGCCTACTCCCCCCGCGCCGCGACGCCGGGCACCGGCTCCAGGAAGCCCTCCTCCACCAGCAGCCGGATCGCCTGCGGTGTCCGGTCGCGCAGCAGCACCGGGTCCTCCGCCATCAACTGCGCGATCGCGTCCAGGATCCGCCCGGCGGGCAACGACCCGTCACACACGCCCGCGAACCCGGCGGCCACCGCATCGACCTTCGTCGCCCGCATCATGCCCCGGTGCTGACGCAGCACCACATGCTCGGGGTCCTCCGCCCCCGGCAGGCCGACCTGCTCCTGCACGACCTCGGCGGCGAGGGAGAAGTGCCCGGCGAGCAGCGCCGCGTCGTCCTGGTCGCGGAGGTAGTCCTGGCGGGCGAAGTGCTCCTCCACCGCCCGGCCCAGCGGCTGCTGCACCGCGTGCGGCCACTCCTCGACGACGATCGAGGGGTTCCCGTCCGCCGCGGCGGGGGACTTGCGCAGGGTGATCCAGCCGAACCCGACCGCCGTGGTGCCCCGGGCCTCGAACTCGTCGAGCCACGCCTCGTACCGCTCGTCGTACTCGGCGGGGTCGCTGCGGTGATCGCCGCTGTCCCGCAGCCACAGCTCGGCGTACTGCGTGACGTCCTGGACCTCGCGCTGGACGATCCAGGCGTCGCAGCCGTACGGCACCCAGGAGCGCAGCCGGTCCTGCCACTCCTCGCCCTCCACGTGCTGCCAGTTGGCGAGGAACTGGGCGTAACCCCCTTCGTTCAGATGGTCGCCCGCCTGCTGCACCAGCGTGCGGCACAGGTCGTCGCCGCCCATGCCGCCGTCCCGGTAGGTGAGGCGGGCGCCGGGCGAGATGACGAACGGCGGATTGGAGACGATCAGGTCGAACGTGTCCGAGCCCACCGGCTCGAAGAGGGACCCCTCGCGCAGGTCGGCGGGGGCGGCGCCGGACAGGGCGAGGGTGAGCCGGGTGAACTCCAGGGCACGGGGGTTGAGGTCGGTGGCGGTGACCCGGGTCGCGTGCTGGGCGGCGTGCAGCGCCTGGATGCCGGAGCCCGTACCGAGGTCGAGCGCCGAGGCCACCGGCGTACGCACGGTGATCCCGGCGAGAGTGGTGGAGGCGCCGCCGACACCGAGGACGACGCCCTCCTCGCGCGAGCCGATCCCGCCCGCGCCGCCGACCGCGCATCCGAGGTCGGACACGATGAACCAGTCCTCGCCGTCCGGCCCCCCGTACGGCCGTACGTCGACACACGCGCGGACCTCCCCGTCCGCACCGCCGTCGCGGGTCACCCAGCCGTCCGCGACGCACTCGTCCAGCGGCAGGGCCGCACGGGCCCGCTCCTCGGCGACGGGACGCTGGAGAAGGAACAGCCGCACCAGCGTGTCGAGCGGAGTGTCGCCCCGGGTGGCCCGCAGGGCGGGGACGGTCTCGCTGCGCGCGAGGGCTGCGTAGGCGGGCGCGCCGAGGCGGTCGAGGAGCCCGTCCGCGGTGAAGTCCGCGGCGAGCAGGGACTCACGGAGGGCGGCGGCGTGGTCGGGTGCGGGAAGGCTGCTCTTACTCACCCTCCCATTGTGTCCGCTCGCACCGACAACGGCAGCGGCCCGGACGCCCACCGGGTGTCCGGGCCGCTGCCGGAAGAGACAGAGCCACTGCCGGGAGAGACAGGGCTGCTGCCGGGAGAGACGAGGCTCAGGACTTCTTCTCCGAGGATTCCTTCTCCTCCGACTCCTTGTCCTCCGACTTCTTGTCCGCGGAGCCCTTGTCCGCGGACTCGGACTCCTTGTCCGCGGACTCCTTCTTGTCGGAGGCCGAGCCCTCCGAGGACCCGTCGGCGTCGGCCGCCCCGGAACCGGAGGGACCGGTCGAAGCGGTCTGCTTCTGGCAGCCCTCCTGCTTCGACATCGCGACCCCGACCTCGCCGGACTGGAGCTTCTTCAGCGCCTGGTCACCACCGGTACTGATCTTGTTCAGCTCGTCGGCGATGGTCTTCAGCCCGTCGGCGAACTTGCTCTGCGACTTGGTGTCGAGTGCGTCGACCTGGGTCTTGAGGTCGGCGTATGCCTTGGAGGAGGCGTTGAGCTCCTTCACCGCTGCCTTCTGCGTGGCCTCGCCGCCGTCGACGGGCGGCGGTCCGGCCGAGTCCACAGCCGTGCCCAACGCCTTGTACGCCTCGGACATCTCCTGGAAGGCGACCGAGTCGGCCTTCTGGACGTCGGCGGGCTTGTTGTTGTCCCCGGTCTTCTCGAGGATCGAGGCGTTGGCGTTGTTGATCTTCTGGAGTTGCGGCTGAACCTGGTCGCAGACCTTCTTGGCCCAGTCGTTGACCTTGCTGTCGCTGTCGTCGCTGCAACCCGACAGCGTCAGCACGAGTACCGCACCGCCGGACAGTGCGGCTGCAAGCTTCTTGTTCACCGGATCGGTCCCTTCCAAGGCTCTCGGCCCGGAACTTACACGCCGAGGGGACGACAGCCGGGTGCCGGTCATCCGGTATGCACGCTTTTGAAGCCATTTGCACCAAGGCGAATGAGGGAGATGCCACTCATGAACAGAACCGCACGCACGAGCGGTCACTCATCCGAATGACGGATTCCGCGTTGGCCGTGTCCGGGCAGGGGAATCCGCGATCCGCCCACCGAAAGACGAGGTGGGCGGACGCCCCGTCAGTACGGGCCATCCACCCACCTCTTGATCACACATCACCTCAGCCCCACAACGAGGCCGACGCCGAAGCCGCCCCTTACGTACGGGTCACGGCGCCGCCGCCGGATCCGGCGCGGGAACCGCGGGACCGCCGTCCCCCGAAGCGTCGTCGTCGCCCACGGCGATGCCCCGCCGCTTGGAGACGTACACCGCGGCGACGATGATCCCGATGGCAATGACGGCCACCAGCGCCCGCACCCAGGGGTTCGCGTCCGCGCCGTAACTGAACTGCACGATCGCCGGGGCGATGAGCAGGGCGACCAGGTTCATCACCTTGAGGAGCGGGTTGATCGCCGGGCCCGCCGTGTCCTTGAACGGGTCGCCGACCGTGTCGCCGATGACGGTCGCGGCATGGGCCTCGCTGCCCTTGCCGCCGTGGTGGCCGTCCTCGACGAGCTTCTTGGCGTTGTCCCAGGCGCCGCCGGAGTTGGCGAGGAACACCGCCATCAGCGTTCCGGTGCCGATCGCGCCGGCGAGGTACGAGCCGAGCGCGCCGACGCCGAGGGTGAAGCCGACCGCGATCGGCGCCAGCACCGCGAGGAGCCCGGGCGTGGCCAGTTCCCGCAGGGCGTCGCGGGTGCAGATGTCGACGACGCGCCCGTACTGCGGCTTCTCCGAGTAGTCCATGATCCCGGGGCGCTCGCGGAACTGCCGCCTGACCTCGTAGACCACGGATCCGGCGGACCGGGACACCGCGTTGATGGCGAGCCCGGAGAACAGGAACACGACCGCCGCGCCCAGGATCAGGCCGACGAGGTTGTTGGGCTGCGAGATGTCCAGGCTCAGCCCGAGCTCGCCCACCCCGGCCCCGACGTCGTCGACCGCCGTGGCGATGGCGTCGCGGTAGGACCCGAAGAGCGCGGCGGCCGCGAGCACGGCGGTGGCGATGGCGATGCCCTTGGTGATGGCCTTGGTCGTGTTGCCGACCGCGTCCAGGTCGGTGAGCACCTGGGCGCCGGCCCCCGTGACGTCGCCGGACATCTCGGCGATGCCCTGGGCGTTGTCGGAGACCGGACCGAAGGTGTCCATGGCGACGATGACGCCCACCGTGGTGAGGAGCCCCGTCCCGGCGAGCGCGACCGCGAAGAGCGCCAGCATGATCGACGTACCGCCCAGCAGGAACGCCCCGTAGACGCCGAGGCCGATCAGCAGCGCGGTGTAGACGGCCGACTCCAGGCCGATGGAGATGCCTGCGAGCACCACGGTGGCCGGACCGGTGAGCGAGGACTTCCCGATGTCGCGGACGGGGCGGCGGTTGGTCTCGGTGAAGTAGCCGGTGAGCTGCTGGATGAGCGCGGCCAGGACGATCCCGATGGCTACCGCGACCAGGGCGAAGACCCGCGGATCGCCGCCGTGCCCGGTGATCGCCTCGTCGCCGACCCCGTCCAGCTCGGCGTACGAGGACGGCAGATAGGTGAAGGCGGCGACGGCCACGAGGCCGAGCGAGATCACCGCGGAGATGAAGAAGCCGCGGTTGATCGCGGTCATCCCGCTGCGGTCGGCGCGGCGCGGGGCGACCGCGAAGATCCCGATCATCGCGGTGACGACACCGATCGCCGGGACCATCAGCGGGAAGGCGAGACCGGAGTCCCCGAACGCGGCCGTACCGAGGATGAGCGCGGCGACGAGCGTCACGGCGTACGACTCGAAGAGGTCGGCGGCCATGCCCGCGCAGTCACCGACGTTGTCGCCCACGTTGTCGGCGATGGTGGCGGCGTTACGCGGATCGTCCTCCGGGATGCCTTGCTCCACCTTGCCCACCAGGTCGGCGCCCACATCCGCGGCCTTGGTGAAGATCCCGCCACCGACCCTCATGAACATGGCGATGAGCGCCGCACCGAGGCCGAATCCCTCCAGCACCTTGGGCGCGTCGGCGGCATAGACGAGCACCACGCAGGAGGCCCCGAGCAGACCGAGTCCCACCGTGATCATTCCGACCACACCACCGGTACGGAAAGCGATCTTCATCGCTTTGTGCGAGACGGAGGTGAGATCCTTTTCCGGTTCGCCTTCCGCCGGAGTCGCCTCCCGCGCGGCCGCGGCGACCCGCACATTGCTCCGTACGGCGAGCCGCATGCCGATGTATCCGGTCGCCGCCGAGAAAAGCGCACCCACCAGGAAGAAGAGGGAACGCCCCGCGCGCTGCGACCAGTTGTCGGCCGGCAACAGGAACAGCAGGAAGAACACGACGACGGAGAAGACACCGACCGTACGCAGTTGCCGGGCCAGATAGGCGTTCGCACCCTCCTGGACCGCCGCGGCGATCTCCTTCATCCGTTCGGTACCCTCGCCGGCCGCCAGGACCTGGCGTACGAGCAGCTGCGCGACGATCAGCGCGGCGACGGCGACGACCGCCACGACGATGACGATCAGCCGGTTGCCGTCGGTGAGTGCCGCCGCCGCGAGGGAAGCGGGTCGGTCGGAAAGTGCGGATTCTTGCGTCAGTACTGCCATTGGGGTGGTGAAGAACTCCGCCATACGTCCTCCTTGACGCTCAGCGCTCAAGTCGTGGACGGATTGTAGGGAGCGGAACCTGATCAAAACAGTGGGCGGGAAGATAATTGATCACTCTCCCCCCAACGCCGAAAGATCAGCGGCGCGATTCTGCTCGAATGCAGTAATGAGGCAGAAGCATTACCCGCAAACCCCCAACGAGCCCTCAACGAGCCCTCAACGAAAAAGACCCTGCTCAACAGGGCCTACAAAATCGAAACCTGTGTGCGCGAGCGCAGGGGGTACGGGCACGGGCACGGCCACGGATGCGGGCACGACCACGGCACAGGACCAGATACTGCCAAGGGCACAGCGATGCGCACAGGCACGAGCGCGGTCCTCAGGGCGGGACCGCCGCCTCGGGGTCGCACCGCAGGCCAAGGGCCGGACTACGGCACCAAGCCCGACCGCGGGCCACGGGGTCGCACCACGGCTCCAGGCCCGACCGCGAGCTCCAGGGCCGGACCGCAGCTCCAGGCCCAAACCGCGGCCTCAAGGACGCACCGCGGCTTCAAGCTCGACCACCGGAAGCCAGAGCTCTACCGGGGGCTCAGGGCCGTACCGCGGGCCTCAGGACCGCACCGTGGCGTCGGCCGTCGGCCAGCTCATGCGGATCACTCCGCCACCCGCACCGGAACGGACCTCCACGTCATCGACGAGACCACTGATGACGGCGAGGCCCATCTCGTCCTCGCCCTCACCGTCGGCCTCGGAATCGGGCCGCGCCGAGCCCGCTCCGGACCCACCGGAGGCATCACGCGCCCCGGGCTCGGCCGGATCGGCGCCGGGGCCGGGAACGCTGTCCCCGACCTCGATGGAGAACGCCTTCTCCTCCTCGGTCAGCGCGACACTGACCGGCGCGGTGATGCCGTGACTGCGGTGCAGCCCGACCGCGCGGCTGCACGCCTCGCCGACGGCGAGCCTGACCTCGTCGAGTACCGCCTCGTCCACGCCGGCCCGGCGCGCCACGGCGGCCGCCACCAGGCGGGCCGTCCTGACATGTTCAGGCTGGGCGCTGAAGCGGAGTTCAACGGTGGCCATGCCATCCCCCTCGAACGTTCGGGCGTACGCCTCAGGGGCCCCGGGCGTATCGCCCGGCACCCCTGCTCTCCTCCTCCGGAAGCCGACAAAGCCGACAGCCGACCCGAGGGGTCGACCGCCTGCCCGTCGCGGCCCATGCACTGCCGCTGCCGGCCTGTTCACTGCCTGCCGACCGGCCCGGAGGCCGGTCCGCTCCGACCTCAGTCGGTGGCGGCGACAGCCTCGTCGACCGTGGTGTGAATCGGGAACACCTTGGTCAGACCCGTGATCCGGAAGATCTTGAGAATGCGCTCCTGGTTGCAGACCAGGCGCAGCGAGCCCTCATGGGCCCGGACACGCTTCAAGCCGCCCACGAGCACGCCGAGGCCGGTGGAGTCGAGGAAGTCGACGCCTTCCATGTCGACAACCAGGTGGTAGCTGCCGTCATTCACCAACTCGACCAACTGCTCGCGCAGCTTGGGCGCGGTATACACATCAATCTCGCCACCGACCTCGACGACCGTACGGTCGCCACCAGGGCCGGACACATTGCGAGTCGACAGGGACAGGTCCACGGATCCTCCAGCACCTTGCTATCGAGCGGTCGCCCCTCGGTCTCCCCGACGGAGGCCAGGGGACGGATCGCCAGCCGCGATGGCATTCAATCACTTACCAGCAGCCATGCACGACGCCTTGGGACCATTGTCCGTCACGCCAGTGACACACTCGGTGCCGATGGCCAAGAATCACCGTCCCGGACGACCAGCCGAGAGCAGGGGCTCGCGCCCCTCTCCCGCCATGATCCTCGACCGGCTCGCCACAGGGGCGGGCCGGGCCGCGCGCATCACTCATACGGAGCACTTGCCCCCGAGATCGGGAACCCATGCCATCTGGCCGGATCGCGTGCGGCCAGAAGTGATCTCGGCGATCGAGAAAGCCGGGATCGAGCATCCGTGGGCGCATCAGGCGGCCGCGGCCGAGCACGCTCTGGACGGCGAATCGGTCGTGATCGCCACCGGCACGGCCTCCGGGAAGTCCCTGGCGTACCTGGCGCCGGTCCTCAGCACCCTCCTGGACGGCTCCGAGGCCCCCAACGGCCGTGGGGCCACCGCCCTGTACCTCGCCCCCACCAAGGCGCTCGCCGCCGACCAGCGCCGCTCCGTGAAGGCCCTGGCGGCCCCCCTCGGCAACGCCGTCCGGCCCGCGGTCTACGACGGCGACACCCCGGTCGAGGAACGCGAATGGGTACGGCAGTACGCCAACTACGTCCTGACCAACCCCGACATGCTGCACCGCGGAATCCTCCCCTCCCATCCCCGCTGGTCCTCGTTCCTGCGCGCCCTGCGGTTCGTCGTGATCGACGAGTGCCACACCTACCGGGGCGTCTTCGGCTCCCACGTCGCCCAGGTCCTGCGCCGTCTGCGCCGCCTGTGTGCCCGTTACGGGGCCGATCCGGTCTTCCTGCTCGCCTCGGCCACTGCGGCGGACCCTGCGGTCGCAGCCGGGCGTCTGACGGGCCTGCCGGTCGTCGAGGTGTCCGACGACGCCTCCCCGCGCGGCGAGCTGGTCTTCGCCCTGTGGGAGCCCCCGCTGACCGACCTGCACGGCGAGAAGGGCGCCCCCGTACGCCGTACCGCGACGGCCGAGACCGCCGACCTGCTCACCGACCTGACCCTCCAGGACGTCCGCTCGGTCGCCTTCGTACGCTCCCGGCGCGGCGCGGAACTGATCTCGGTGATCGCCAAGGAGCGCCTCGCGGAGGTCGACCGCTCGCTGCCGAAGCGGGTCGCCGCCTATCGCGGGGGTTACCTTCCCGAGGAGCGCCGGGCCCTGGAGCGGGCGTTGCACTCCGGCGAGCTGCTCGGCCTGGCGGCCACCACCGCCCTGGAGCTCGGCATCGACGTCTCCGGACTCGACTCGGTGGTCATCTGCGGCTACCCGGGCACGCGGGCCTCCCTCTGGCAGCAGGCGGGGCGGGCCGGCCGCTCGGGGCAGGGCGCCCTGGCCGTCCTCGTGGCCCGGGACGACCCGCTGGACACCTATCTGGTGCACCACCCGGAGGCGCTGTTCCGGCAGCCCGTCGAGTCGACGGTGCTGGACCCCGACAACCCCTATGTCCTGGCCCCCCACCTCTGCGCCGCGGCCGCCGAGCTCCCCCTCACCGAAGCCGACATCGCCCTCTTCGGCCCCGCCGTGCCCGAACTTCTGCCGCAACTGGAGGCAGCGAAACTGCTGCGCCGACGGGCGTCGGGCTGGCACTGGACCCGCCGCGAACGGGCCGCCGACCTCGCCGACATCCGAGGCGGGGGCGGCCGCCCCGTCCAGATCGTCGAGGAGGGCACCGGCCGGCTGCTGGGCACCGTCGACGCGGCCGCCGCCCACATGGCCGTCCACGAGGGATCCGTCCACCTACACCAGGGCCGCACCCACCTGGTCCGCAAACTGGACCTGGAGGACTCCGTGGCCCTCGTCGAACAGGCCGAACCCCCGTATTCGACGGTCGCCCGCGACACGACGGCCATCACCGTCCTGGAGACCGACACCGAGATCCCCTGGGGCCAGGGGCGGCTCTGCTACGGCTCCGTCGAGGTCACCAACCAGGTCGTCTCCTTCCTCCGCCGCAAACTCATCACCGGGGAGGTCCTGGGCGAGACCAAGCTCGACCTGCCGCCCCGCACTCTGCGCACCCGCGCCGTCTGGTGGACGGTCACCGAGGACCAACTCGACGCCGCCCGCGTCAACCCGGAGATCCTCGGCGGCGCCCTGCACGCCGCCGAACACGCCTCGATCGGGCTCCTCCCCCTCTTCGCCACCTGCGACCGCTGGGACATCGGCGGCGTCTCCGTACCGCTGCACCCGGACACCCTCCTGCCGACGGTCTTCGTCTACGATGGCCACCCCGGCGGAGCCGGATTCGCCGAGCGGGCCTTCCACACCGCCCGCGCCTGGCTGACGGCGACCCGGGAAGCCATCGCGTCCTGCGAGTGCGAGGCGGGCTGCCCCTCCTGCATCCAGTCCCCCAAGTGCGGCAACGGCAACGAGCCCCTGCACAAACGCGGAGCCGTACGCCTCCTCACCGAGCTCCTCAGAGCCGCCCCCGTGCCCCCGGACGAACCAGCCACCGCAGAGGACTGACCCAACGAGGCGGAACCCAACGGCCAACCCACCCGCCACACCGCCAGAACCTCAGGGCCCGACACTCGGCTCACCCAGACCCTCGGCCAAGGGATCAGCCGAAAGCCCAACACGCGGCTCGGCCGGAGGGCCCGCGCGGGACCTGACCGTGGGTAGGTAGGGCCCGAATCCCGAGCGGGCGGTCACATCGGCGACCTCCCCCTCCACCGCGCAGCGAACGACCACGGCGTCCTGCGCCAAGGCCACCCTCCGCGCCGCCTCACACGCAACCTCCGCCCCCTCCAGCGCCCGGTCCGCAGCCGCGAGAGCCGCCAGATCCGCGGCCCCGCCCGCCCGGTGACGGGCCGCCACCGCCTGCCCCAACGCGAGCACCGCGGCGAAGACGGTGCACAGACCGGCCGCGGTGACAGCCACCCACACGGTCGCCACGCCCCGGTCCGCACCGCCGCCCGCGCCCCGGCCCCCACGGCAGCCCCACCGCCGGAACACACCCCGACTCAGTCCCCGCCCAAGGCCACCCAGCCGCCAACCCCCAACTCTTCTCGCTCTCATGGCCCGGCACCCCCCACCGTGTCCTCCGCCAGGGCAGCCGCCTCGGCGCTCAACGTCAGGGCCAGCACACCCGGCCCCCGGGTCGGCGCCTCCACCCGGACGCGCCACAGGTCCCCCGCCCGCCCCAACGCGACCCGAGCGCCCTGGGGCGCCGCGCCACGCGCGGCGTCCAGCACCGCCGCCTCCGGTTCCGAACGGGCCGCGGCCCGGGCCCCCGCCCGCGCCGCATCCACGCACCGGATCTGGTCCGCGGCGGCCGTCAACACCCAGAGCAGAGCCAAGGCGAACGCCACCAGCACCGGAATCACCACAGCCGCCTCAGCGGTCACCGCGCCCCGATCGCCGGCCCGATCACCGAGCCGATCACCGAGCCGATGGTCGCCTCGGCCGTCACCCCGGCCGTCACCCCGGCGGCCGCCCCCGTCCCCGCTCGGGGCCCGGCCCCGGTGCCGCCCGTGCGCGGGGCCCCGGCTGAAACACCGGGAGAGGCACCGGGGAAGGCACCGGCACGACGCCCCGAACCGAGCCCCCGGGCTGGCCCCCAACCCCACCTCAGAACTTCGCATCGAGTGCGCCCTCGACCAGTGACTGCAACGCCGACAGCACCGGCCCGCTGTTCACCACCTTGTAGAGCACCGCCGCGAAGGCGCACGCCGCGATCGTTCCCACCGCGTACTCGGAGGTGGTCATCCCCCGATCGGACCGGCCGAGCCGCCCCGCCCACCGCGCGGACCACTTCGCCCGCCGGTCCAGAGACTCCGTGAACAGCCGTCCCCCGCGCAGAGCGCCGACGGCCCGGTCCCAGAACTTCGTTTCCATTTCATCCCCCGATGAGCATCGATGACGATCGGGCGTCCGAATGGAACACCCGTGAGTGACAGCGAAAATGAATGACCGACAGAACGACCGACCCGATAGCCGCAGCAGCGATCGCGAACCGTGCGCGGCCTCACCGGCCAGGACCGCCGGTCGCGAGCAGGTCGCCGGCCAGGCCGATGATCACCGGCGCCACCCCGACCGCCAGGAAGGCGGGGAGGAAGCAGAGGCCGACCGGCGCGGTGATCAGCACCCCGGCCCGTTGCGCCCGCGCCACTGCCGTGGCGGCTCGCTCGGCGCGTATCGACGCGGCCAGCCTGGCGATGGGCTCCGCCGCCGGGGCCCCTGTCGCACCTGCCCGGTGCAGACAGCGGGCCAGCGGGCCTGCGCCCGGTATCTCCCCGAACCGGCCCCACGCCTCGGCAGGTTCGCCGCCGAGCCGGATCTCCACGGCGGTTCGGGCGAGCCGGTCTCCGACCGGGCCGCCGATGGAACGGCCCACCTCCTCGGCCGCCTCCCGGGGACCGGCCCCGACCGCGACACAGGCGGCCAGCAGATCCGCGGCCAGGGGAAGCTGCCCGGCGATCACGGCGCGCTCCGGAGGGCTCTGGCCGGGACGATCGCGGGGCCGGGTCCGCTGCCACCGCCACATCCCGTACGCCGCGGCCGCCCCGACCGCGCAGCCGAGCACATCGCCGACCAGAATCCATCCGGTCAGCCAGGCCCCTCCCGGAGCCGCCCATCGCCGCGCGGCCTCGGAAAGGCTCGGACCGCCGCTCGACCGAAGCCGCGCAACCAGCCGGCCCAGCCTGCCGGGCCGTGGGGCCGCATCCGTCCCCAACAACTGCGCGCCCCGCCCACGAACCGCTCGTTTCCGGTATCTGGCAACGATCACGGCTGCCACCTGCACCGCCGTCCCCAGCACCGCCGCCGACATCCCCAGGCTGTGGAGAACTTCTCCGCCCACCACGTTCACGCCGCCTCACCTCCCCGCACAATCCGGCCGGCCCAGTACAGCCCGGCCGCCTCCAGGAACGAGCCCACCGCCAGACAGGCCAGGCCGCCCGGGGTGTGCAGCAGTACGCGCAGGGGCTCGGCGCCGAGAGCCGCGCCCAGCCCCAGACCCGCGACGGGGAGCAGCGCCAGGACCACGACCGTCGACCACGCCCCCGCCAGCTGGGCGCGCAACTCCTCCCGTCTGCGCCGGTCCTCCCGTAGCGCGGCCTCCAGGCGCTCCAGCCCGGCCGCCAGGCCCGCCCCGCCGTCCACGGCGACTCGCCAGCACGCGGCCATCCCGGCCAGACCGCCCATCCCCGGGCCCTCCGCCGCCTGCCGCAGCGCGGCCGACACATCCCCGCCGAACCGTGCCGCCGCCAACACCGCGGCCTCCGCCTCCCCCAGCCTGCTGCCGGAAGCGGTCGTCGCCGCAGGTCCGTCCTGCGCGACGCCTTCTCGCAGCGCGACCAGCAGCGCCTGTCCCGGCTCGCGCCCGGCCCGCAACTCCCCGACCACGGCTCCGCACAACGCCGCGACCGCGACCGCTCCTCTCTCCGCCTCCCGCGCTCCGGCCCGCCTCCGCAGCCATCGGCGTACCAACGGGACCGCCACGGCTCCCGCGACCAGCGGCAGCACCGAACTCCCCAGCACCGCGAGCAGGACCGCGCCCGGAACACACCACCACTCCCGACGCCCCCGGGCCATCTCAGTCACGCGCCCCCAGGCCTTGAGCAGACGTAACCACCGGCCCCACGACCGCCGCGGCTCGGGCTGAGCGTCCACGAACAGCACCCGCGCCCGCCGCACCCCCGGCTCCCGCATCATCGCGATCCACACCGCCGAGCCCGCGCAGAGAGCCACCGCATGGGCCGCGTACGCCGATGTCACCGCCGTCGCCGCCATCACCATCTCCGCCGTCGCCGTCGCCGTCACAGCGCACCGCCGATCAGCGACCGCAGCCGTTCCCATCCCCGCTCCGGAACGAAGCCACCGACACCCCAGCTCAGCGCCGGGACCGTGAAGACGAGGCCGGCGGCATCCCGCTCCAGGACATGCACCTCGGCGACCCGTCGTTGCCCCGCGCGGTCCCGTACAAGGTGAACGACCACCGAGAGCGCGGCCGACAACTGGCTGTGCAGGGCGACCCGGTCGAGGCCGGCCGCAGTACCCAGGGCCTCCAGTCGGGCGGGGACATGTTCGGCTGCGTTCGCGTGGACGGTGCCGCACCCTCCTTCGTGTCCGGTGTTCAAGGCGGCCAGCAACTGGGTCACTTCGGCGCCTCGCACCTCGCCGACCACCAGCCGGTCGGGTCTCATGCGCAGCGCCTGCCGCACGAGATCGCGCAACGTCACGCGGCCCGCGCCCTCCTGGTTGGCCGGGCGGGACTCCAGACGGACCACATGGGGATGGTCAGGTCGCAGTTCGGCGGAGTCCTCGGCGAGCACGATCCGCTCGTTCACGCCGACCGCGCCCAGCAGGCTGGAGAGAAGCGTCGTCTTGCCCGCCCCGGTGCCCCCGCTGATCACGTAGGAGATCCGGGCTTCCACGAGGGCCCGCAGGATCCGGTCGCCGCCCGGCGGCACGGTACCCGCGTCCACCAACTCCGCGAGCGAGAAGGCCCGTGGGCGCACCACGCGCAGGGAGAGGCAGGTCGAGCCGACGGCCACCGGGGGCAGCACGGCGTGCATCCGTGTTCCGTCGGGCAGTCGTGCGTCGACCCAGGGCCGTGCGTCGTCCAGCCTCCTGCCGGCCACCGCCGCGAGACGCTGGGCCAGCCTCCGGACCGCCGCCGCGTCCGAGAAGGTGACGCCCGTCAGCTGGAGCCCGCCGCCCCGGTCCACCCACACCCGGTCCGGTGCGGACACCAGCACATCGGTCACCTCGGGATCCGCGAGCAACGGCTCCAGCACGCCCGTGCCGACGAGTTCACCGCGCAGCTCCTCTGCCGCCCCGAGCACCTCGGCATCCCCCAGCAGCCTCCCCTGGGCCCGCAGGGCGGCGGCCACCCCGGCAGGTGTGGGAGCGGCGCCGCTACGTGCCAGCCGCTGACGTACGGCGTCGAGCAGTTCTTCCGTCATGCCGCCCCTCCCCCGGGCAGGCCGGTCACGGGACTCGTGTCTCCCGCTGCCGCCACCTGGTCCCAGAAGGCCGCGCAGAACCGGGCCAGCGAGCTCCGGGCGTTGCCGCCGGGCGGGGTGCCGTCGTCCTGGGAGTCGAGAAGTCCTGATTCCCAGGGGAGTTCACCGACGAGCGGAAGGCCGATGGCCCGGGCCACCCACCGCCCGTCCAGTCCCGACGCATACGGGCCCCGGGGCACCACCCGCAGGTCGTCCAGCACCATTCCGGCCGTGGACGCGACGCGCTTGGCCGCTGCCACCGCGCGCAGTTCGCCCGGCACCACGAGCAGCCCGAGATCGAGTTGGGCCAGGGCCTCGGCGACTCCCTCGTCGACCCGGCGCGGGAGGTCCACGACCACCACTCCACCGAGCCGACGCGCGGCGGCGAGCACCGCCCGCATCGCCTGCGGCGGGATCACCACCTCGTCGTCCCGTCCCCAGCTCAGCACCCGCAGCCCGTGGAGCGCGGGCAGCGAGTCCTCAAGGGCTCCGCCTCCGAGCCGCCCCTTCGACTGCGCGAAATCCGGCCACCGCATGCCCTCGGCCCGTTCGCCGCCGAGCAGGACGTCGATGCCGCCTCCCAGCGGGTCGGCGTCGATCAGCATCGTCCGCCGACCCGCCCTCGCCGCACTCACGGCAAGGGCGCAGGCCAGCGTCGATGCGCCGGAGCCGCCCCGGCCGCCCATCACGCCGACGGTGAGCGCGGGCCGTCCCACGCCTTCGGCGGCGTTGGCGATCTGATCGACGAGCCAGCCCTCGGAATCGGGAAGCCGCAGCACATACTCGGCGCCGATCTCCACCGCCCGCCGCCATACGTCCGGATCGTCCTGGTCCCGGCCGACCAGCATCACCCCCTTCCTCCGGCCGGCGCCCCGGCATCGCGCGGCGGCGTCATCGCCCACCAGCACCATCGGAGCCCGCTCCCAGCTGCCACGACGCCCGGGCGGCCCGTGATGAACCTCCGGCTCGGCACCGGCCGCCGCGCACAGCCGCAGCAGGTCGTCGAGCAGCTCCACGTCCTCCGTCACGATCAGCGGGCCTCCGCGCCGCCCGCCGACGACCGCCGCCTCTTCTCCTGCGAGGGATCCAGCCACGATCTCCGCCCCCTTCTCACTGCCCCTTCAGTGCGGTTCGCGGTGTTCTCGGAGCGTTTCCGAGATGCGCGATTCCGGCACCCGCGGACTTCGCGGGTGGAATCAACGTGCAGCACCGCGGAAAAACATGTGGATCTTGATGGAAAACTGTGGACAACCCCGGGGTTGTGAATAACTTCGTCACCCAAACCAGCGACTTCCGGAGTGCAGCCCCTTGGCTACACACTGTGACGAGACGAGTCGCACGAGGGTCGGCTCACACGATCAGGCCGATGACGGCCGGATGGGAGACATAAGGTGGTTTCCGCCCCTAAAACGCGTCCGGACATGCGACGACCCCCGCCGGGGGGGAGAGCGGGGGTCGTCCCCACGGCCGACTCGGGGGGGGAGGAGTCGGACCGGGTTAGCACGGTCGCGAACGATCCGTGACTTCCATGGTGTACCCGAGGCCCTTCTCAGGCAAACCCACGCGCCGGAGTTTACGCCGAATGGTGGGCCCCTATGCTCAGCGTTGTGGAAAACTGCTTCTCGCCGCGCACAGCAGCCTTCTTTGACCTGGACAAGACGGTCATTGCGAAGTCTTCGACGCTGACCTTCAGCAAGTCCTTCTACCAAGGCGGACTGATCAACCGCCGCGCTGTACTGCGCACCGCGTACACACAGTTCGTGTTCCTCGCCGGGGGCGCCGATCACGACCAGATGGAGCGGATGCGTGAATACCTCTCCGCCCTCTGCAAGGGGTGGAACGTCCAGCAGGTCAGGGAGATCGTCGCCGAGACCCTGCACGACCTGATCGACCCGATCATCTACGACGAGGCCGCCACCCTCATCGAGGAACACCACACGGCAGGGCGCGACGTGGTCATCGTCTCGACCTCGGGCGCCGAAGTCGTCGAACCCATCGGCGAACTGCTCGGCGCCGACCGCGTCGTCGCCACGCGCATGGTCGTCGGCGACGACGGCTGCTTCACGGGAGAGATCGAGTACTACGCCTACGGGCCCACCAAGGCCGAGGCCGTGCGGGCGCTCGCAGCGTCGGAGGGGTACGACCTTTCGCGCTGCTACGCCTACAGCGACTCGGCGACCGACGTACCGATGCTGGAGTCGGTCGGCCACCCGCACGCGGTCAACCCCGACCGCGCGCTGCGCCGCGAAGCGACCCTTCGCGAGTGGCCGATTCTCGTCTTCAACCGCCCGGTCCGGCTCAAGCAGCGGCTGCCCGCCTTCTCGATGCCGCCGCGCCCCGCCCTCGTGGCGGCGGCCGCAGTCGGCGCGGCGGCCGTCACCGCCGGGCTGGTCTGGTACGCCAGCCGTCGCCGCACCGCCGCCACCGCCCTGCCCGGGTGAGGCGGAGCCAGGCGGCACCCATCGCCCGATTCGCCCTTGATTGAACCTAAAAGTAAAGAAGCGAGGCCAGGGGTTTCCGTTCCCCTGGTCCTGGAGTACAAAGGACATAACGGCCCGCGAGACCAAGGACATCCGCGAGGATGACCTGTTGTACGCAGGACGGCCCCACGGACCGCGCACGAAAGCCGAGCACCCACGCGACGTCGACCCGTCGAATACGGGCCAGCCGCACCAGGTGACGGGCAAAGTACCCGACCTGATGGGCAATTTACGAGGACGCTTGGTAACTGGGCCGACGTGCCAGCGGCGGTACCGCACACCGGTACCGCCGCAACCCTTGCACCGGGCCATGGGCCATGACCCCCGCCCGCGCCATCACCTTCGGGCCCGGACCGCCGGCCGGGCACTTCGCACCGGGCCGCCGCCCTCGGCCAGACCATCGCCTTCGGACGGGCCGCCCCCTTGCACCGACACCATCACCCTCGGGCCGAGCCACCCCCTTGCACCGGGCCACCGATTCAGGCCGAGCCATCACCCTCGGGCCGACCCGGGCCGCCCACCTTGCACCCGCACCATCACCCCCGGGCCGAGCCGCCCACCTCGCACCGGGCCGCCGCCCTGACCTCAGCCATCACCCTCGGCGCGGCCCATCGCCGGACCGTCAGGCGGCGCCTCGCTGGAGGGCCTCGCACACCGCGGTCGACTCGCGTACGCCCAACTCGATCGAGCGGCCGCAGTGGGTGATCCAGGCGGCCATGCCCTCGGGGGTTCCGGCCGTGTAGCCCTCGAACGCCGCGACATAGGCCGCCCGGCCCTGTTCCGCGTGTCCCACCTCGGCCGGGCAGATCGACTTCGGGTCCAGCCCGCTGCCGATCAGCACGATGCGTTCGGCCGTCCGGGCCACCAGTCCGTTGTGCGAGCCGAACGGGCGCAGCGCCAGCAGTTCACCGTGCACCACGGCGGCCGTGACCAGGGCGGGGGCGCTGCCGCCCGCGATGATCAGCTGCGAGAGCCCTTCGAGCCGTCCGGCGACCTCCTCGGCCCCGGGCAGCGGCGCCTCGATCAGCGGCTCGTCCACAGCCTCGCCCGCCAGGCGAGGGCGCCCCACCGCATCGTCGGGCGCCGCCCCGCCGGCGGCCACCAGATGCAACCGGGCCAGCACCCGCAGCGGCGACTGCCGCCAGATGGAAAGGAGTTGCCCCGCTTCCGCGGTGAGCCGCAGCGCCGCACCGACGGTGCGCGCCTCGTCCTCCCCGCTGAAGTCCGTACGCCGGCGCACCTCTTCGAGGTTCCAGTCGGCACCGGCCAGCGCGGCCGAACCACGAGAACCCCGCAGTGCGGCTTCGGCCGTGACCTCATTGCTGCGGCGGCGCATGACGCGGTGGCCGTAGACCCGGTCGACGGCCTTGCGCACGGAGTCCACGGCATCGGGCACGCCGGGCAGGGAACCGAGCGCGGCAAGCGGGTCTGAGGCAGTCGTACTCATAAGTAGCGAGGCTACGCGCCCAGCCCACCCGGACCACCCTCAAGTGGCCATCTTCACGAACGATGGCAGCGCAACGCGACGAACCCACTACCCTAGGTGAACATGAAGATCGCTTTCGTCGGGAAGGGCGGCAGCGGCAAGACCACGCTGTCCTCGCTCTTCATCCGCCACCTCGCCGCCAACGAAGCCCACGTCATCGCCGTGGACGCCGATATCAACCAGCATCTGGGGGCAGCCCTCGGGCTGGACGACGCGGAGGCCGCCGCGCTGCCCGCCATGGGCGCCCACCTCCCCCTCATCAAGGACTATCTGCGGGGTTCCAACCCCCGTATCGCTTCCGCCGAGACGATGATCAAGACAACTCCGCCCGGCGAGGGCTCCCGGCTGCTGCGGGTCCGCGAGGACAACCCGATCTTCGATGCCTGTGCGCGTACGGTGCGGCTCGACGACGGGGACATCCGGCTGATGGCGACGGGCCCCTTCACGGAGTCCGATCTCGGAGTCGCCTGCTACCACTCCAAGGTCGGGGCGGTGGAGCTCTGCCTCAACCACCTGGTCGACGGACCCGAGGAGTACGTCGTGGTCGACATGACGGCGGGCTCGGACTCGTTCGCCTCGGGCATGTTCACCCGCTTCGACATGACGTTCCTGGTCGCGGAGCCGACCCGTAAGGGGGTGTCGGTGTACCGGCAGTACAAGGAGTATGCCCGCGACTTCGGCGTCGCCCTGAAGGTCGTCGGGAACAAGGTGCAGGGCCCGGACGACCTGGAGTTCCTGCGCGCGGAGGTCGGCGACGACCTGTTGATCGGGGTCGGCCACTCCGACTGGGTGCGGTCGATGGAGAAGGGGCGGCCGTCGAGGTTCGAGCTGCTGGAGGCCGACAACCGGATGGCCCTGCAAACGCTTCAGGACACCGCCGAGGACTCGTACGAGCTGCGCGACTGGGAGCGCTACACGCGCCAGATGGTGCACTTCCACCTGAAGAACGCCGAGAGCTGGGGCAACGAGAAGACCGGCGCCGACCTGGCCGCCCAGGTCGACCCGGCCTTCGTACTCGACGAGCGGCACGCCGGGGCGGGCATCGCAGCACCCGCCTGAACTGAAGCGGTACGCACGGGAGTCGGCGCGGATCACCGGTCCCGGAACGTCGTTCGCCGGCCACCCCAGGGCGGCCGGCGAACAAAGCGGTGATGCCGTGATGCGGTGAGGCGGTGAGGCGACGAGACAGGAGCGGTCAGTCGGGGGTCAGTCAGTCGCTCCGGCCGGCGGCGCGCCCGCGTCGGCGTTCGCGGGCTTCTCCGCGGGCTGTGCGGCGCCCGGCTGCTTGCCGAGGTAGGACGACCAGCCCGTCTTCGGGGCCTCGCCGACACCGAGCGTCGTGAGCTTGGCCAGCGTCTTCGGGTCCTGGGCGTCCAGCCAGTCGACGAGCTGCCGGAAGGACACGCAGCGCACGCCTTCCTTGGGACACACGTTCGCGATGGTCTCCTCGACGGCGCGCATATAGGTGCCACCGTTCCAGGACTCGAAGTGGTTGCCGATGATCAGGGGCGCCCGGTTGCCCTTGTACGAGCGGTCGAAGGCCTGGAGCAGCCCGTCCCGCATCTGGTTCCCCCAGTACTCGTGCTGGGACGGGTCCCCCTGGGTGGTCGTGCCGGACTGGTTGACCATGAAGTTGTAGTCCATCGAGAGGGTCTCGAAGGCGCGGCCGGGCATCGGGACGAGCTGGAGCGGGATGTCCCAGACCCCGCCCTTCTTCTGGGGCCAGACCTGGTTGCCGACGCCGCTGGAGTCATAGCGGAAGCCCATGGTCCGGGCGGCGGCGATCATGTTGTCCTTGCCTTCGAGGCAGGGAGTACGGGCGCCGATCAGTTCCTTGTCGTAGTCGAAGGGGAGCGGGGCCTCGCCCTTCAGCTCCGGGGTGTTGGTCTTCCAGCCCTTGACGAAAGCTTTCGCCTGGCTGATTTCGCTCTTCCACTCATCGACGGACCAGGTCCCGACGCCGCCGTCCGCGCCGCAGAAGTGGCCGTTGAAGTGGGTGCCGATCTCGTTGCCGTCCTTCCAGGCGGCACGGACCTCGGCGAGGGTGTCGCGGATGCCCTCGGTGTCGTTGAAGCCGATGTCGGAGCGGCCCGGCGCGTGCTGGGGCGGGTTGTAGAGGTCCTTCTTCTCTTCCGGCAGCAGGTACACGCCGCTCAGGAAGTACGTCATCTTGGCGTTGTACTTCTTGGCCACGCCGCGGAAGTGCGAGAAGAGCTTCTGGCTGTCCTCCCCGGCGCCGTCCCAGGAGAACACCACGAACTGGGGAGGCTTCTCGCCGGGAGCGAGGCGTTCGACGGCCGGCATGTTCGGCTGGACGCCGGTGAAGGCGGTGGACCCGTCCCCGATGAGCTTGACCGCGTTCTTCGGGGCGTTGGCCGGCGGGTTCTCCTTGGCGCCGTGGGCGCCCTTCTCCGCGTCGGTCTCCGCACCTCCGGACGCCGGTCCTCCGGCTCCGGATCCGTTGCCGGACACAGAGCCGGAACAGCCCGCGAGAACGGCGACCAGGGCCGTGGACATGACGCCCATGGCGATCCTCTTCGTGGCGGCCATCATCCGCCCACCCTCTTCCTTGCAGGTCAATTGCGTCGAAGTGCGTCAAAGTGCGCTGAAGTGCGTCGAAGTGCCGACGACGGCGCGGCCAAATTCGCACGCGGTCCCACGCAAGCAAGGGCGACATACCGAATGAAAAGCTTCTTATTCACCGATAAGAGTTATCAAATAGCCCGAACGCTTCCGGCCTGAACCGGACGAGCCCAAAGCCCGTGCCATCAGATGACCCGCAGACGACCCCGTTCGGATGGCCGGAAATGCCGCGCGCCACGCGTCGTCCGGCGACTCCGGAACGCGGAGCGGGATCATGGCTCCATACACGAAAACACAGGTCTAAACCAATTCCCGGCAGACCCTTGTCACCCGGCCTCGCGCCTGATGAGCTATGCCCCGGGACACAACGGACACCCTGGGACTGGGAGAAGTCGTGAGCAACGAGAGCCTGGCCAACCTGCTTCGGGAAGAGCGGAAGTTCGCTCCGCCTGCCGAGCTGGCCGCCAACGCCAACGTCACCGCAGAGGCGTACGAGCAGGCCGAGGCGGACCGGCTGGGATTCTGGGCCGAGCAGGCCCGCCGCCTGACGTGGGCCACCGAGCCGACCGAGACCCTCGACTGGAGCAACCCGCCCTTCGCCAAGTGGTTCGCGGACGGCAAGCTCAACGTCGCGTACAACTGCGTGGACCGCCACGTCGAGGCCGGCAACGGCGACCGGGTCGCCATCCACTTCGAGGGCGAGCCGGGCGACAGCCGGGCCATCACCTACGCGGAGCTGAAGGACGAGGTCTCCCGGGCCGCCAACGCGCTCACCGAGCTGGGCGTCGGCAAGGGCGACCGGGTCGCCGTCTATCTGCCGATGATCCCCGAGGCCGCCGTCGCGATGCTGGCCTGCGCCCGCATCGGCGCCGCGCACTCCGTGGTCTTCGGCGGCTTCTCGGCCGACGCCATCGCCGCCCGTATCAAGGACGCGGACGCCAAGGTCGTCATCACGGCCGACGGCGGCTACCGCCGCGGCAAGCCCTCCGCCCTGAAGCCCGCCGTCGACGACGCCGTCTCCCGGTTCGACACCGTCGAGCACGTCCTCGTCGTACGCCGCACCGGCCAGGACACCGCGTGGACCGAGGGCCGCGACATCTGGTGGCACGAGATCACCGCCCGGCAGTCCGCCGAGCACACCCCCGAGGCCTTCGACGCGGAGCAGCCGCTCTTCATCCTCTACACCTCGGGCACCACGGGTAAGCCGAAGGGCATCCTGCACACCTCCGGCGGCTACCTCACCCAGGCCTCGTACACGCACCACGCGGTCTTCGACCTCAAGCCGGAGTCCGACGTCTACTGGTGCACCGCCGACATCGGCTGGGTGACCGGCCACTCGTACATCGTCTACGGGCCGCTGGCCAACGGCGCGACCCAGGTCATGTACGAGGGCACCCCGGACACCCCTCACCAGGGCCGGTTCTGGGAGATCGTGCAGAAGTACGGCGTCACGATCCTCTACACCGCCCCGACGGCGATCCGTACGTTCATGAAGTGGGGCGACGACATCCCCGCGAAGTTCGACCTGAGCAGCCTCCGGGTCCTCGGTTCGGTCGGTGAGCCGATCAACCCCGAGGCGTGGATGTGGTACCGGAAGAACATCGGCGCCGACAAGTGCCCCATCGTGGACACCTGGTGGCAGACCGAGACCGGCGCGATGATGATCTCGCCACTGCCCGGTGTGACGGAGACGAAACCGGGAAGCGCCCAGCGCGCGCTGCCGGGCATCTCCGCCACCGTCGTGGACGACGAGGCCAACGAGGTGCCGAACGGCGGGGGCGGCTACCTCGTCCTCACCGAGCCGTGGCCCTCCATGCTCCGCACCATCTGGGGCGACGACCAGCGCTTCATCGACACCTACTGGTCGCGCTTCGAAGGCAAGTACTTCGCGGGTGACGGCGCCAAGAAGGACGAGGACGGCGACGTCTGGCTGCTCGGCCGGGTCGACGACGTCATGCTCGTCTCCGGGCACAACATCTCGACCACCGAGGTCGAGTCGGCCCTCGTCTCCCACCCGTCGGTGGCCGAGGCCGCCGTGGTCGGCGCCGCCGACGAGACGACCGGTCAGGCCATCGTGGCGTTCGTGATCCTGCGCGGTACGGCGACCGCCTCCGACGAGCTGGTCGCGGACCTGCGCAACCATGTCGGGGCGACGCTCGGCCCGATCGCCAAGCCCAAGCGGGTACTGCCGGTCGCCGAGCTGCCGAAGACCCGGTCCGGCAAGATCATGCGCCGGCTGCTGCGCGATGTCGCCGAGAACCGCGAGCTGGGCGACGTCACGACGCTGACCGATTCCTCCGTCATGGACCTGATCACCACCCAGCTCCCGTCCTCCTCGTCCGACGAGGACTGACGAGGACCGACGGGGACCGAAGCGGAACAACACGGAACCCTGCACGCGTACGACTCCGATGGGCATCCGGCCACGCGCCGGGTGCCCATCGGGCGTTAAGCCGATGATCACCTCGTACGATCCCGCTCCGCACGCCCCAGGTAGGGTGGGCGCTTCACCGACACGTTCGGACAACTTCAGAGAACATCTCCACAGGGGCGCCGGGAAGTCTGGTCGGCACGTCGACCGACCATGCCCGTACGCCGCCCCACCTGGAGGTCTCTCCCGTGGCACCGCCCACCCAGCACACCCCGCCCACGCCCGCGCCGCCCCGCCGCCCGCTGCTCGGCAGGCTCTCGCTCCCCGAGCGGAACTACGTGGCGGAGGCCCTCCGTACCGAGACGGTCGGCGGCGTACTGCTGCTCGTGGCGGCGGTCGCCGCACTCGTCTGGGCCAACACCTTCGGCGGCTCGTACAAGCAGGTCAGCGGCTTCCACTTCGGGCCCGGCGCCCTCGGCCTGGACCTTTCCGTGGCGCACTGGGCGGCGGACGGACTGCTCGCCGTCTTCTTCTTCGTCGCCGGCGTCGAGCTGAAGCGCGAACTGGTCGCGGGCGAACTCCGCGATCCGAAGGCCGCGGCCCTCCCCGTGGTGGCGGCCCTGTGCGGCATGGCGGTGCCCGCCCTCATCTACACCCTCACCGCGGTCGTCGGCGGCGGCTCGACGGACGGCTGGGCGGTCCCGACGGCGACCGACATCGCCTTCGCGCTCGCCGTCCTCGCGGTGATCGGCACCTCACTGCCGTCCGCGCTGCGCGCCTTCCTGCTGACCCTGGCCGTCGTCGACGACCTCTTCGCGATCCTGATCATCGCGGTGTTCTTCACCTCGGACCTGAACTTCCCGGCCCTCGGCGGAGCCATCCTCGGCCTGGTCGTCTTCCACCTCCTCCTCCGTTTCGACGTACGCGGCTGGTACGTCTACGTCCCGCTCGCCCTGGTCATCTGGGGCCTGATGTACAACAGCGGCGTCCACGCCACCATCGCCGGTGTCGCCATGGGCCTGATGCTGCGCTGCACCCGGCGCGAGGGCGAGCAGCACTCCCCCGGCGAGCACATCGAGCACCTCGTCCGCCCGCTGTCGGCCGGAATCGCCGTCCCCCTCTTCGCCCTGTTCTCGGCGGGAGTCTCGGTGAACGGCGAGGCGCTGGCCGGCGTCTTCACCCGGCCCGAGACGCTCGGTGTCGTCCTCGGCCTCGTCGCCGGCAAGACCGTCGGCATCCTCGGCGGCACCTATCTGACCGCCCGCTTCACCAAGGCGGAGCTGAACAAGGACCTGGCCTGGGCCGATGTCTTCGCGGTGGCCGTCCTCGCCGGTATCGGGTTCACCGTCTCGCTGCTCATCGGCGAGCTCGCCTTCGAGGGCGATCCGGACACGGTCGACGAGATCAAGGCCGCCGTCCTGCTCGGATCGCTGATCGCGGCCCTGCTCGCCTGTGTGCTGCTCAAGCTCCGCGTACGCACGTACAAGGAGTTGTACGACGCCGAGGAGCTGGACGAGGACGAATCCGGGGTACCGGATGTCTACGAGCAGGATGATCCGGAATATCACCTGCGGATGGCCGCCATCCACGAGCGCAAGGCGGCCGAACACCGCCGTCTCGCCGAAGAGCGGGCGGGGGCAGCGAGCGACGAGCCGAACAGTCCGGCATGATCTGACATCGGATGTGTCGAAGACGGAGAGGGAGTCAGGGATGAGCGACCCCGGCAACTACGCGGGCAGCACGGACCGCAGCATCGGACAGCTGGTCGCTGCGGCGACGGCCGAGATGTCCGCGCTGGTGCACGACGAGATCGCCCTGGCCAAGGCGGAGGTACGACAGGACGTCAGGCGCGGGGCGATCGGCAGCGCCGCGTTCATCGGCGCGGGAGTGCTGCTGCTGTTCATGATGCCGATGCTGAGCTTCGCGGCCGCGTACTGGATCCACACTTCGGGCCTGGGCCTGGCGTGGTGCTTCCTGATCGTGGCCGGCGCGTACTTCCTCCTGGCCATCCTGATCGCGTTCATCGGACTGCGGAAGTTCAAGAAGATCAAGCCGCCGGAGAAGTCCATCGCCTCCGCCAAGCAGACCGCCGCCGTCCTACAGAAGGCCAAGCCGCATCCGCGCCCGTCCATCGAGGCCGCCGCGATCATCGAGCGCTCCCCCGGCTCCGGCAGCTCGCTGGCGAAGAAGGGTGTCGAGGGCGGCTCGGGCCAGGACAAGGCCGGGTCTGTGGCACGCTCGTCCACATGACCGTTCCCGATTCCAGCGCATTCGGCCCGACGGGTCCCGCGGGCCCGGAAGGCACGGCTGCCCCGTCCGACCCGGCCCCGGGCCCCTCGGGCCGGGCCGCGGCCGGGGGGCCGGTGCGGCTAGACGGCCCCTGGACCCACCGCGACGTGGCGGCCAACGGCGCGCGCTTCCACATCGCCGAGCTGGGCGAGGGGCCGCTGGTGCTCCTGCTGCACGGCTTCCCGCAGTTCTGGTGGACCTGGCGCCACCAGATGACCGCGCTCGCCGACGCCGGTTTCCGGGCGGTCGCGATGGACCTGCGCGGGGTGGGCGGCAGCGACCGTACGCCGCGCGGTTACGACCCCGCCAACCTGGCCCTCGACGTCACCGGCGTGATCCGCTCCCTCGGTGAGCCCGACGCGGCCCTGGTCGGCCACGACCTCGGCGGCTACCTCGCCTGGACGGCCGCCGTGATGCGACCCAAGCTGGTCCGCCGGCTCGTCGTCTCCTCGATGCCGCACCCGCGCCGCTGGCGCTCCTCGATGCTGTCCGACTTCGCCCAGTCGCGGGCCGGGTCGTACGTCTGGGGCTTCCAGCGCCCGTGGCTGCCGGAGCGTCAGCTCCTCGCGGACGACGCCGCCCTGGTGGGGAGCCTCATCCAGGACTGGGCGGGCCCCCGCACCCCGGAGTTCCCCGACGAGGAGACCCTGGACGTCTACCGGCGGGCCATGAGCATCCCCTCGACCGCCCACTGCTCGATCGAGCCGTACCGCTGGATGGTGCGGTCGATGGCGCGTCCGGACGGGATCCAGTTCAACCGGCGGATGAAGCGCCCGGTCCGGGTGCCCACGCTGCACCTGCACGGGTCGCTCGATCCGGCGGTCCGCACCCGCAGTTCGGCCGGGTCCGGCCAGTACGTCGAGGCGCCCTACCGGTGGCGACTTTTCGACGGTGTCGGTCACTTCCCGCACGAGGAGGATCCGATCGCCTTCTCCACCGAACTCATCAACTGGCTCAAGGACCCCGAGCCGGACCGGTAGCCGCCGGGCCCGCCCGGGCACACGTGTCCGACGAACAGCCAATTGCCTGCCGCATAGGCCAATTGGCTGACGCGCGCACGATTACCGACCTTGGGTCACGGGCAGACGTCGGGGTATGGGCTGGACGCACGACTTCACTGACGAAGCACGCAACCGCCGCTCCACCGCGTCAGCCGGTGTGAGCACTCATGAGGGGAGCGGCCCCCGGGGCCGGGTGCACCAAGTGCATGACCTTCACCGTTCCCGTCTCGGGATTTCCCGCATCCTCCGCCGCCGGGCCCGCTGGGTCTCGGCACGGCTCCGCCACCCCCGTAACTGACCCTCGCCGAAGGCCCCCGGGGGCTCTTGAAGCTTCCCGGGGCCCCTAAGGGCGTTCAGAGCGCGCAGCCCTGGCTGTCGACCTGCTGGTTCGCGGAACGGCCGATCTCGATGTCCTCGCGGATCTCGTCCGCCGTCAGCGCGTAGCCGGTGTCCGGGTCGTCGAGCGACTTGGCGAACACGACTCCGTACACCTTTCCGTCCGGAGTGAGCAGCGGGCCGCCGGAGTTGCCCTGGCGTACCGTCGCGAAGAGCGAGTACACATCGCGGCGCACCGTGCCCCGGTGGTAGATGTCCGGGCCGTCGGCGTTGATCCGGGCGCGGACGCGGGCCGAGCGCACGTCGTACGCGCCGTTCTCGGGGAAGCCCGCGACGATCGCGCTGTCGCCGGTCACCGCGTCGTCGTCCGGGCCGGTGAACTTCAGCGGCGTGGCCCGGAGGTCGGGGACGTCCAGGACGGCGATGTCGCGCTGCCAGTCGTAGAGGACGACCTTCGCGTCGTACAGCCGGCCCTCGCCGCCGATCTGGACGGTGGGCTCGTCCACACCGCCGACCACGTGGGCGTTGGTCATCACCCGGCGCTCGGAGAAGACGAAGCCCGTCCCTTCGAGGACCTTGCCGCAGCTCGGGGCCGTACCCACGACCTTGACGATCGACTTCTTGGCGCGGGCGGCCACCGGGCTGCCCACGAGGGCCGGGTCCGGGGCCTTCACTTCGGTGATCGGCTCGTTGGCGAACGGGCTGAAGACCTGCGGGAAGCCGTTCTGCGCGAGGACGGAGGAGAAGTCCTGGAACCAGCTGGGCGCCTGGTCCGGCATCACCCGGTCGACGCCGAGCAGCACCGAGGAGTTGCGGACCTCCTTGCCGAGGGTCGGCAGCGAGGTGCCCGCCAGCAGCAGGCCGATCATCCAGGCCACCAGCAGCATGGCCACGACGTTGACCAGCGCGCCGCCGGTGGCGTCCAGGGCGCGCGCGGGCGACCAGGTGATGTACCGGCGGAGTTTGTTGCCGAGGTGGGTGGTGAAGGCCTGGCCGACCGAGGCGCAGATGATCACGACGACGACCGCGCCGATGGCGACCGCCGTGGAGACCTCGGCGTCCTCCGTCACCCGGTTCCAGATGACCGGCAGCAGATAGACGGCGACGAGACCGCCCCCGAGGAAGCCGATCACCGACAGGATGCCGACGACGAAACCCTGGCGATAGCCGATGACCGCGAACCACACGGCAGCCAGCAGCAGCAGGATGTCCAGCACGTTCACCGTCGGTAGCCTCGCAGTTTCGTCACCTGGCCCGTCGGTGGTGACGGGGTCCGGGCCCGGCCCGGAACAGCGCAGCAGAACAGCCAGCGTGTCATGAGCGCCAGTCGAGCGGCACCTGTCTGGTCCTGTCCCAGGGGCGTTCCCATCCCGCGTAGTGCACAATCCGGTCGATCACTCCGGCCGTGAATCCCCAGACCAGGGCCGATTCGACCAGGAATGCCGGACCGCTGTGTCCGCTCGGGTGGACGGCCGTCGCCCGGTTCCCGGGATCCGTGAGATCCGCCACGGGAACCGTGAAGACCCGGGCCGTCTCGGCCGGATCGACCACCCCGACCGGGCTGGGCGCCCGCCACCAGCCGAGCACGGGCGTCACGACGAAGCTGCTGACCGGGATGTAGAGCCGGGGCAGCACGCCGAAGAGCTGGACGCCCCGGGGGTCGAGCCCGGTCTCCTCCTCGGCCTCGCGCAGTGCCGCCCGCAGGGGCCCGGTGGTGGCCTGGTCGCCGTCCTCGGGATCCAGCGCGCCACCGGGGAAGGACGGCTGCCCGGCGTGGGAGCGCAGGGTCCCGGCCCGCTCCATGAGCAGCAGCTCGGGTCCGCGCTCCCCCTCGCCGAACAGGACCAGGACGGCGGACTGCCGGCCCGCCCCGCTCTCGGGCGGCAGGAATCGGCTGAGCTGCTGCGGCCGGACGCTGCGCGCGGCGCTCGCGACGGGGTCGAGCCAGGCGGGCAGGCCGTCGGTGGTGACGGCGACGGCCGTGTCGGGAACACGGCTGACGGGGCCGCGGCCCGACGGGCTCTCGGCGGGGCCGTTCGTGGCCTGCGCCGTGCTGTGTGTATGCGTGTGCGTCATAGGCACCCCCGTCGATTCACAACGCCTGTCGTCGGCCATTTCGTTCCGAGCCGCTCCGTCCTGGGGATCGAATCCGCCTTGAGGGTGAACCTGAGCAATCAGCCGGCCCGAGGTTTATCCGGCCCCCAGCGCGGGCGCGGGCTTGCCCGGGTAGTCGGCGGGCGGGCTGAGGCGCTGCCCCGGATAGCCGCCCATCTCGTACTTCAGGAGCTTCCTGGCCTTCTCCGGATCGGTCTCGCCCTCCCCGTACGACGGGCAGAGCGGCGCGATCGGGCAGGCCCCGCAGGCGGGTTTGCGGGCGTGGCAGATGCGGCGGCCGTGGAACACGACGCGGTGCGAGAGCATCGTCCACTCGCTCTTCGGGAAGATCCCGGCGACGACCGCCTCGACCTTCACCGGGTCCTCCTCGTCCGTCCACTTCCAGCGCCGCACCAGGCGCCCGAAGTGCGTGTCGACCGTGATTCCCGGGACTCCGAAAGCGTTGCCGAGAACGACGTTGGCGGTCTTGCGGCCGACGCCGGGCAGCTTGACGAGATCCTCCAGCCGCCCCGGGACCTCGCCGCCGAACTCGTCCCGCAGAGCGGCCGAGAGCCCTATCAGCGACTTGGTCTTGGCCCGGAAGAACCCGGTCGGCCGGATGATCTCCTCCATCTCCTCCGGCACCGCCGCCGCCATGTCCTCGGGCGTGGGGTACGCGGCGAAGAGCGCGGGCGTCGTCTGGTTGACCCTGAGGTCGGTGGTCTGGGCGGAGAGGACCGTGGCCACGAGGAGCTCGAAGGGATTACGGAAGTCCAGCTCGGGGTGGGCGTACGGATAGATCTCGGCCAGCTCGCGGTTGATCCGGCGCGCCCGGCGGACCATCGCGAGATGCGACTCGGGCTTGGGCGCCTTGCGCGGGGCCGCCGCCTTGGCCGTGGCTGCCGCCTTACGCGCCGGGGCTGCCGCCTTGGCCGTGGCCGCCGCCTTACGCGCCGGGGCCGCCTTCACTTTCTTTCCGGATGTGCCGGGCGTTTTCCTTCCGGATGTGCCGGGCGTTGACGATGACACTGCGGACCTCCTGGCCGACTTCCCGAACGACTTCCCCGGCCCTCCGGGGGAACCGTGCGCGTCTCCGAGGGAGCCATTCGCGGCATTCTTCGGGCGCGGCCGGCGTTGTTCGCCCACAGCGGAATCGTCGCCCTTCACCACCCCGTCAGCCCCCTTGGCCTGCGCTCTCCCCGGCGATCTGGACACCCGGCCAGCCTAGGGCCAGGCACCGACAACCACCCTTGCCACGGCATATCCGCCCCCGATCGGCCCCCTGCCGTAGGGTCCGGCACGCCCGTGCGTCAAACTGGTTTGTGATTGATCGCACTGTTTTACCGTCCGGCATGATGGGGACCACGGTTCCCTGGACAGGCCGACAAGGAGAGAACTCGTGGACGACGTTCTGCGGCGCGCCCCGCTTTTCGCGGCGCTCGATGACGAGCAGGCCGCGGAGCTCCGCGCCTCGATGAGTGAGGTGACCCTCGCGCGCGGAGACGCGCTGTTCCACGAGGGCGACCAGGGTGACCGCCTGTACGTGGTCACCGAGGGCAAGGTGAAGCTCCACCGCACCTCGCCCGACGGGCGCGAGAACATGCTGGCCGTGCTCGGCCCCGGCGAACTGATCGGGGAGCTGTCGCTCTTCGACCCGGGCCCGCGTACGGCGACCGCCTCCGCACTGACCGAGGTCAAGCTCCTCGGCCTCGGCCACGGCGACCTCCAGCCCTGGCTGAACGCCCGGCCCGAGGTGGCCACCGCGCTGCTGCGCGCGGTCGCCCGCCGGCTGCGCAAGACCAACGACCAGATGTCCGACCTGGTCTTCTCCGATGTGCCGGGCCGTGTGGCCCGCGCCCTCCTGGACCTGTCGCGCCGCTTCGGCGTCCAGTCCGAGGAAGGCATCCACGTCGTGCACGACCTCACCCAGGAGGAGCTGGCCCAGCTGGTCGGCGCCTCCCGCGAGACGGTCAACAAGGCGCTCGCGGACTTCGCGGGCCGCGGCTGGCTGCGCCTGGAGGCCCGCGCGGTCATCCTGCTGGACGTCGAGCGGCTGGCGAAGCGCTCGCGCTGACGCACGAAGGGCCCGCACCTCCCGGAGTACGTCCGGCAGGCGCGGGCCCCTCACGTTCGGGCAGGCCTCGGATGCGCAGGCCTCAGATGAGCCCGTGCCCCGCGAGGTATTCCAGCTGCGCCCGTACGGACAGCTCGGCGGCCGGCCACAAGGAGCGGTCCACGTCGGCGTACACCGCCGCCACCACATCCGACGGCGTACGGTGCCCGGCCTCCACCGCCGTCTCCACCTGGGCGAGCCGGTGCGCGCGGTGGGCCAGGTAGAACTCCACCGCCCCCTGCGCGTCCTCCAGCACCGGCCCGTGGCCCGGCAGCACCGTGTGGACGCCGTCGTCGACCGTCAGCGACCGCAGCCGCCGCAGCGAGTCCAGATAGTCGCCGAGCCGCCCGTCCGGGTGCGCGACCACCGTCGTACCGCGGCCGAGGATCGTGTCGCCCGTCAGCACGGCCCGGTCGGCGGGCAGATGGAACGAGAGCGAGTCCGCGGTGTGCCCCGGCGTCGGCACCACGCGCAGCTCCAGGCCGCCGGTGGTGATCACGTCACCCGCCCCGAGGCCCTCGTCGCCCAGCCGGAGCGCCGCGTCCAGGGCCCGTACCTTCGTCCCCGTCAGCTCCGCGAACCGGCCCGCGCCCTCCGCGTGGTCGGGGTGCCCATGGGTGAGCAGCGTGAGGCCCACGCGCCGCCCGGACCGCTCCACCGCCCCGATCACGGCCCGCAGGTGTACGTCGTCGAGCGGCCCGGGATCGATGACGACCGCGAGATCCGAGTCGGGCTCGGCCACGATCCAGGTGTTCGTCCCGTCGAGCGTCATCGCGGACGGATTGGGTGCGAGGACGTTGACCGTACGGGCGGTCGCGGGCCCGGAGACCACGGTTCCGCGCGGCTGTCCGGGCAGGGCTGCTGCGTCCGTCATGCGGCACCGCCTCCCTCGCCCGCCGTGGGCACGTGTTTGGTGAACTCGTCGTGTCCCGGCCAGGTCAGCACCAGCTCGTCACCCTCCAGCCGGGCCTGCGCGAGGACCGGCGTCATGTCCTGCACATCGGCGGCCTCCAGGGCCTCCGCGGCCGTCCCGTACGGCGCGAGGGCCCGCAGCGTGGTCACGGTGGGCGGCATCATCAGCAGCTCGCCCGCGTCGTAGCGGCGGGCGGCCTCCGCCGGGGCGATCCACACCGTACGGTCGGCCTCGGTGGAGACGTCCCGGGTGCGCTGCCCCTCGGGGAGCGCGGCGACGAAGAACCAGGTGTCGTAGCGGCGGGGTTCGAACTCCGGGGTGATCCAGCGCGCCCAGGCGCCCAGCAGGTCCGAGCGCAGCACCAGGCCACGCCGGTCCAGGAACTCCGCGAAGGACAGGTCCCGGGCGACCAGCGCCTCCCGGTCGGCCTCCCAGTCGTCCCCGGTGGTGTCGCCGACCACGGTCGTGGCGGTCGGCCCGGCGAGCAGGACGCCCGCCTCCTCGAACGTCTCGCGCACCGCCGCGCAGACGACGGCCTGCGCCTCGGTGACCGTAGCCACGCCGAGCCGGTCGGCCCAGTACTCCAACGGGGGCCCGGCCCACCCGATCAGCCGGTCGTCGTCGCGCGGATCGACTCCGCCACCCGGATAGGCGTACGCGCCTCCGGCGAACGCCATCGACGTACGGCGGCGCAGCATGTGCACGACGGGTCCACCGCCCTGTGCGTCCGTGTCGCGGAGCAGCATCACCGTGGCGGCCCGCCGGGGCGTCACGGCCGTCAGCTCACCGGCGGCGAGGGCGCGGATCCGGTCGGGCCATTCCGGGGGGTACCACTGACCTTGGGACATGGCCGGAGGCTATCCGGAACCGCGCCGATGTTCGAGAGGCTCCCTGATCACCACGGCGACCCGACATGCCCCGTACACACACGATCCCGCCCGGTCGCGGGGACCGGGCGGGATCGGAGACGTACAAGAAATACAAGAAATACGAGGAAGGTGAGGAAGGTACGGAAAGGGTCCTCAGGCCTCGACGAGCTCCACCTGGACCTCGACCTCGACCGGTGCGTCCAGCGGCAGCACGGCGACGCCCACGGCGCTGCGCGCGTGCACGCCCTTGTCGCCGAGGACCGCGCCCAGCAGCTCGCTGGCGCCGTTGATCACGGCGGGCTGGCCGGTGAAGTCGGAGGCCGAGGCGACGAAGCCGACGACCTTCACGACGCGCTTGATCCGGTCCAGGTCACCGGCGACCGACTTCACGGCGGCGAGCGCGTTGAGCGCGCAGGTCTTCGCGAGCTCCTTCGCCTCGTCGGGCGTGACCTCGGCGCCGACCTTGCCGGTGACGGCGAGTTTGCCGTCCACCATCGGCAGCTGGCCCGAGGTGTACACGTACACCCCGGACTGCACGGCCGGCTGGTACGAGGCCAGCGGCGGCACGACGGCGGGCAGGGTCAGGCCCAGCTCGGCGAGGCGCGATTCGACGGCGCCCGCCACTACGCCTTCTCCCGCTTCAGGTAGGCCACGAGCTGCTCGGGGTTGTTCGGGCCGGGAACGACCTGGACCAGCTCCCAGCCGTCCTCGCCCCAGGTGTCCAGAATCTGCTTGGTCGCGTGCACGAGAAGGGGCACGGTCGCGTATTCCCACTTGGTCATGGGCCCGACTGTAACGCCTGGCACGTACGGTCCCGTGCGTAGGCCGGGGCAGGACTGGTTAGGCTCGAATACGTGAGCAGGTTCCAGGTCGTCAGCGGCAAGGGCGGTACCGGTAAGACCACGGTCGCCGCCGCCCTCGCGCTCGCCCTCGCGACCGAGGGCAGGCGCACCCTTCTCGTCGAGGTCGAGGGCAGGCAGGGCATCGCCCAGCTCTTCGGTTCCGACGCGCTGCCCTACGAGGAGCGCAGGATCGCCGTCGCGCCGGGCGGCGGCGAGGTGTACGCGCTGGCGATCGACGCCGAACGCGCCCTCCTCGACTACCTCCAGATGTTCTACAAGCTCGGCAGCGCCGGCCGCGCCCTGAAGAAGCTCGGCGCGATCGACTTCGCCACCACCATCGCGCCCGGCGTCCGGGACGTCCTGCTGACCGGCAAGGCCTGCGAAGCCGTACGCCGCCAGGACAAGCGGGGCCGCTTCGTCTACGACCACGTGATCATGGACGCCCCGCCGACCGGCCGGATCACCCGCTTCCTGAACGTCAACGACGAGGTGGCCGGGCTGGCGAAGATCGGCCCGATACACAACCAGGCCCAAGCGGTGATGCGGGTCCTGAAGTCCCCGCAGACCGCGGTCCACCTGGTGACGCTGCTGGAGGAGATGCCGGTCCAGGAGACCGCGGACGGCATCGCCGAGCTGCGCGCCGCCGAGCTGCCCGTGGGCAGCGTCTTCGTGAACATGGTCCGCCCGCATCTGCTGGACGAGGACGCCCTGCGCACCGCCGCGGGCGGCCGCCGCAAGGAGATCGCCAAGACGCTGACCCGGGCCGGAGTGACCGGCTCCGCCGCCCTCGTACGTCCCCTGGTCGCGCAGGCGGCCGAGCACGCCGAGCGGGTCGGCCTGGAGCGGGAGCAGCGCGCGGTGCTGGCCGGTCTCGGCCTGCCGACGGCGGAGCTGCCGCTGATGGGCGACGGGGTGGACCTCGCCGCGCTGCACGACCTGGCCACGGAGCTCCGTAAGCAGGGCGCGGGGGAAGAGGGGGACGCATGAGCGCGGACACCGACGCTGTGCCCGGAGCCGGGCCGGACGCGGACGCTTCGCCCGGAACCGGCCCGGACACCGGCACCGTGCCCGGAGCCGGCCTGGACACCGACGCGCTGCTGGACGACGCGGGCATCCGGATCATCGTCTGCTGCGGCTCCGGCGGCGTCGGCAAGACCACGACCGCCGCGGCCCTCGGCGTACGGGCCGCCGAGCGCGGCCGGAAGGTCGTCGTCCTCACCATCGACCCGGCCCGCCGGCTCGCCCAGTCCATGGGCATCGACCAGCTGGACAACGTGCCCCGCCGGGTCGACGGCATCGAAGGCGACGGCGAACTGCACGCCATGATGCTCGACATGAAGCGGACCTTCGACGAGACCGTCGAGGCGCACGCGGACGCCGAGCGGGCGAAGGCCATCCTGGAGAACCCCTTCTACCAGTCCCTGTCGGCCGGGTTCGCCGGTACGCAGGAGTACATGGCGATGGAGAAGCTCGGGCAGCTGCGGGCGCGCGACGAGTGGGACCTGATCATCGTCGACACCCCGCCCTCGCGCTCCGCGCTGGACTTCCTGGACGCGCCGAAGCGGCTGGGGTCGTTCCTCGACGGGAAGTTCATCCGGCTGCTGATGGCGCCCGCGAAGGTGGGCGGCCGGGCCGGGATGAAGTTCCTCAATGTCGGTATGTCGATGATGAGCGGCACGCTGGGCAAGCTGCTCGGGGGCCAGTTCCTGCGGGACGTCCAGACGTTCGTCGCCGCGATGGACACCATGTTCGGCGGCTTCCGCAGCCGCGCGGACGCCACGTACAAGCTGCTCCAGGCGCCCGGCACGGCCTTCCTCGTGGTCGCGACGCCGGAGCGGGACGCGCTGCGCGAGGCCGCCTACTTCGTGGAACGGCTGGCCGCCGAGGACATGCCGCTGGCCGGTCTGGTCCTCAACCGCGTGCACGGCAGCGAGGCTTCGCGGCTCTCGGCGGAGCAGGCGCTGACCGCCGCAGAAAATCTTGACGACGCCCGCATTGTGGATCAGAGGGCCGGGAAAGCTGGCCTTGGTGACCGGGTAGCCCCCGACCCGGCGGTCACCGCTTCCGGAACGACCGAGCCGCCCCTCTCCCCCGAGGCCGGGCAGGCGTCCGGCCCGAAGACCTCAGCCGAGCACCAGGACACGACGGAGAACGAGCCGCCCCACGAGAACATCGCGCACGCCGCGACCGCCCCTGAGGGCGCCACCGTCGACGCAACGGACATCGTCGACACCACAGACGCGACCGACACCACCGACGCCGCCCATGCGGTGGACACGGCCGACGCGCTCGACGTCATCAGCATCGAGGAACTGACGGCGGGCCTCCTGCGCCTGCACGCCGAACGCATGCAGGTCGTCGCCCGCGAGAGCCGCACCCGCGACCGCTTCACCGTCCTCCACCCGGAGGTCCCGGTGACGGCCGTGGAAGCGCTGCCCGGCGACGTACACGACCTGGACGGCCTCCGGGCCATCGGCGACCGGCTGGCGGACGGTTCCGCCCCGTCCCCGGCCGGAGCCGCGTAGAGCCGACGCCGCGCAAAGCCGGAGCCACGTACGTAAAGCCGACGCGGCGTGGAACCGGAGCCGCGTACGTGGATACGTAGAACCGACGCGCCGAGCGGCGTAGCGGACGCGCTACCCCACCGCGGCGTACGTCTCGTGCAGTTCCTCATCCTCCAGCCCGATGACTCCGGGCAGAATGCCGGTGGACCGCTCGTATTCGCTGCGTGCGGTCTCCAGCAGTCGGCGCCAGGACGTGACGGTCGGCCGGCGGCGCAGCAGTGCGCGGCGCTCCCGCTCCGTCATTCCGCCCCACACGCCGAATTCGACGCGATTGTCCAGCGCATCGGCCAGGCACTCGGTCCGCACCGGGCATCCGGTGCACACCGCCTTGGCTCTGTTCTGCGCTGCCCCTTGTACGAACAGTTCATCCGGATCGGTAGTGCGGCAGGCTGCCTGCGCACTCCAGTCGGTTACCCAGCCCATGCCGGCGCCGTCCTCTCCCGAATCGAGGCTCCCCCACGGCGGTAGCGGCATATTCACCGCTGCCAGTTGAGGACGTTACGGAAGGTGGGGACAGCACAACACCCCCTTCGGGCCCAATCTTGAATGGTCCGAACGGACTATGCGTATGCGGCAGATCACCCAGGGGAGTGAGCCGAGGACATACGCGACTATCACCGTGAAAAAGGGACAGTGCACTCAAGTCGCAAAGGACTCCTCACGACATACGGGGCGAATTCGGGAGCGCCTCGATGGATGCGTGAAGAGCGATGCGGCGCAACATCGACCGGGCGAAGAATGACCAGAAGATGTGCATGGGGCGGCGGGGGGCTTGATACGGAACCGGACTGCTGTGACAGTTGAGAGCAGCTTAGGCCAACGCCTGCCCGTCTGTCCGGCGAATGGGAACCTGGGCGCCCCACGTCCGCGCGCGCCCGCACCACGACGGTCCAACGGCGTGGCCGTGCCCCCGGCCGTGGTGCCGGCGACCCGCCCGGATGTCACGGTCTGGTACGCGAACGCTCCGAGAGCCCCCTGCTCCTGCGACACGTTCATCACTACGGATTAGGCTGCCCCCTATGCCAAAGAAGCGCTCGGGCGGCGGTCTCACCACGACTCAGCAGGCCGCCAAGTTCGTCGGTGTCGCCGCGCTCTCCGGAGCTGTCCTGGCAGGTATCGCGCTGCCCGCAGCCGGAGCGCTGGGGCTCGCCGCCAAGGGGACGGTCGAAGGGTTCGACGAGATCCCCTCCAACCTCAAGACGCCACCGCTCAGTCAGCGGACCACGATCCAGGACCGCGACGGCGGCACCATCGCCACGGTGTACTCCCGCGACCGCACGGTCGTCCCGCTCAAGGACATCTCGCCGTACATGCAGGACGCGATCATCGCGATCGAGGACTCCCGCTTCTACGAGCACGGCGCGGTCGACCTCAAGGGCATCCTGCGCGCGATGAACCGCAACGTACAGGCGGGCGGGACCGCGCAGGGTGCGTCGACCCTCACCCAGCAGTACGTGAAGAACGTCTTCGTCGAGGAGGCGGGCGACGACCCGGAGAAGGTCGCCGAGGCCACGCAGCAGACGCTCGGCCGCAAGGTCCGCGAGCTGAAGTACGCGATCCAGGTCGAGGAAGAGCTCGGCAAGAAGAAGATCCTGGAGAACTACCTCAACATCACGTTCTTCGGGCAGCAGGCGTACGGCATCGAGGCCGCGTCCCAGCGCTACTTCTCCAAGCACGCCAAGGACCTCAAGCTGGAGGAGGCCGCGCTGCTCGCCGGCATCGTCCAGTCCCCGAGCCGTTACGACCCGGTCAACGACACGGAGGAAGCGACCAAGCGCCGCAACACCGTGCTGACGCGGATGGCCGCGGTCAAGGCCGTCTCGCAGGCCGAGGCCGCCAAGGCCATGGAGACGCCCATCAAGCTGAAGGTGTCCCGGCCGAAGAACGGCTGCATCACCGCCGTCAGCGGCTCCGGCTTCTTCTGCGACTACGTACGCAAGACGATCCTCACCGACCCGGCCTTCGGCAAGACCGACGAGGAGCGGGCCAAGCTCTGGAACCTCGGCGGTCTGACCATCCGGACCACGCTGGACCCGCGCGCCCAGCAGGCCGCCAACGAGGCCGCCACCGCGAAGGTCAACAAGGACGACAAGTTCGCGGCGTCCGTGGTGCAGGTCCAGCCGGGCAGCGGCAAGATCCTCTCGATGGGCCAGTCCCGCCCGTACGGCCTCGACCAAAAGCAGAACGAGACCGTCCTGAACCTCGCCGTCAGCAACAAGATGGGCGGCAGCACCTACGGCTTCCAGGTCGGCTCCACGTTCAAGCCGTTCACCGCGGCGGCGGCGCTGGAGAAGGGCATCAGCCCGGCGACGACGTTCTCCTCGGACTGGAAGATGACGCTCCAGGAGCAGGACTTCCGCAACTGCTCCGGCTCCCCGGCCGGCTACCAGCCCTGGGAACTCCAGAACGAGCTGGAGTCCGAGAAGGGCACCTGGGACATGACGAGCGCGCTCGGCAAGTCCATCAACACCTACTTCGCGATGCTGGAGCAGAAGGCCGGCCTCTGCGAGACCGTCGAGATGGCCAAGAAGGTCGGCTACGAGCGCGGCGACGGCAAGAAGATCGAGGAGTACCCCTCGATCACCCTCGGCGGCGAGGTGAGCACCCCGCTCTCCATGGCCAGCGCGTACGCCGCGTTCGCCAACCGGGGCACGTACTGCACGCCGATCGCCATCGAGTCCATCAAGGACCCGCAGGGCAAGTCGCTCGACGTACCGAAGACGTCCTGCTCGCGCGCGATGAGCGAGCGGACCGCGGACACGATCAACCAGATGCTCAAGGGCGTCGTCGAGGACGGCACCGGTACGCAGGCCGGACTCAGCGACCGGGACAACGCGGGCAAGACCGGTACGACCAACGACCGCAAGGACGCGTGGTTCGTCGGGTACACGCCGAACCTCTCCACCGCGGTGTGGGTCGGTGACGACATCGGCGAGAAGAGCTCGATGTTCAACGTCACCATCGGCGGCCAGTACTACGACAAGGTCTGCGGTGGCTGTCTGCCCGGCCCGATCTGGCGCATCGCGATGACCGGGGCGCTGAACGCGTCCGAGACTCCCGGGTTCAACCCCGTCTCCGTGCCTCGCGGCAAGGAGAAGGAGGACAAGGACGAGGACAAGCGCGACCGGGGTCGTGGCCGGGACCGTGACCGCGGCGACGAGGACGACAAGCCCGGCAACGACGGCAACCGGTTCCCGGGCATCGAGCTCCCGGAGGGCGTGATCGGCGGCGGCCGGGGCGGGCAGGACGGCGGCCAGAACGGCCCGTGACCGTACAGAGCGGTTAGAGGAAAAGCGGTGGGCGCCCGGTCGAGGACCGGACGCCCACCGCTCTTTTTGCTGTCCTACTGCCGCTTCCTCGGCGTCGGCTCAGCCGGCGAGGAGCTTCTTCACCGCGGCGGCGACGCGGCCGCCCTCGGCGAGCCCGGCGACCTTCGGGTTGACGATCTTCATGACGGCGCCCATCGCGCGCGGCCCCTCGGCCCCGGCGGCCTTGGCCTCCTCGACGGCGGACGCCACGATCGCGTTCAGCTCGTCGTCGGAGAGCTGCTTGGGCAGGTAGCCGTCGAGCAGCTCGCCCTCCGCCCTCTCCCGCTCGGCCTGCTCGGTCCGGCCGCCCTGGGCGAAGGCCTCGGCCGCCTCACGGCGCTTCTTCGCCTCCTTGGCGATCACCTTCTGCACCTCGTCGTCGGAGAGCTCGCGCGCCGACTTGCCGCTGACCTCTTCCTTGCTGATCGCGGTGAGGGTGAGCCGAAGGGTGGACGAGGTCAGCTCGTCACGCGCCTTCATGGCCGTGTGGAGGTCTTCCTTGAGCTTGGACTTGAGCGTGGTCATGCCGTGATTGTGACAGGTACGAGCCCGGGCCCGCCCACCGGTTTTCCTCTCGGCTTTTCTCCGGGCGTTCCGCTTCTGCGACGATGGGCGCATGCGCGCACGCTACGGAGTACCCCTGAAAGTCACGGCAGTCGGCGCGGCGGTCGGCGCCGCCGGACTCGCCTACGCCGCCGGATTCGAGGCCCGCTCGTTCCGCCTGCGACGGGTCACCGTTCCCGTACTCCCGCAGGGGGCGCGTCCGTTGCGCGTGCTTCAGGTCTCCGACATCCACATGGTGTGCGGCCAGCGCAAGAAGCGCGCCTGGCTCCAGTCGCTGGCGGGCCTGCGCCCCGACTTCGTGGTGAACACCGGCGACAACCTCTCCGACCCGGACGCGGTGCCCGAGGTGCTGGACGCGCTGGGCCCGCTGATGGAGTTCCCGGGCGTGTACGTCTTCGGCTCCAACGACTACTACGGCCCGAGGCTCCGCAACCCGGCCCGCTACCTCCTGGAGAAGGCCCAGGGCAAGCACGGCCTCAACGGCAACGCCCCCGCGGTCGGCGTCGTCCACAATCCGTGGGAGCCGATGCGTGACGCCTTCGACGAGGCGGGCTGGCTGGACCTGTCGAACACCCGGGGCCGGCTCAAGCTGGAGGGCATGGAGCTGGCGTTCACCGGCCTGGACGACCCGCACATCAAGCGGGACCGTTACGCCGAGGTCCAGGGCGGCCCGGAGACCGGCGCCGACCTCTCGATCGGCGTGGTCCACGCCCCGTACCTGCGCTCCCTGGACGCCTTCACGGCCGACGGCTACCCCCTGATCCTGGCGGGCCACACGCACGGCGGCCAGCTGTGCATCCCGTTCTACGGGGCACTGGTCACGAACTGCGACCTGGACACGGACCGAGTGAAGGGCCTCTCCACCCACACGGCAGGCGCCCACCGCTCCTACCTCCACGTCTCCGCAGGCTGCGGCACGAACCGCTACACCCCGGTCCGCTTCGCCTGCCCCCCGGAGGCAACGCTGCTGACGCTGGTGGCCAAGGCCTGAGGGACGGGCGGGAGGCGCGGGGCGGCGGGCGCGGGCCCTTCGGCGGCCGCGGCGCTCCTGCTCCGGCCGGACGTGGCGGGGTGGATCCGGCACCGAAGAAACCGGATTTCGCCTCCGGCCGCCGGTGGGCTAAAGTAATCGATGTCGCCGGGAGTCCGGTGGACATCGGGGTGTAGCGCAGCTTGGCAGCGCGCTTCGTTCGGGACGAAGAGGTCGTGGGTTCAAATCCCGCCACCCCGACAGCTGAAACACCAGGTCAAGGGCCTGATCCTCTCTGAGGGTCAGGCCCTTCCTGCATCTCCGGAGATCGTTTGGGAGAAATCTGGGAGAAGATCTTGGTTGGGGTCTCCCAGATGACGCTCGCCCTCAGCCAGTCCTGCCGAAGCTCGGCGAGCGCGAGAGTTGGGCAGTCGCAAACACGCTGGACTGAACGGCTGCCCGTGCTCCTCACTCCCTGCCGATTCGGATCATGTACACGCACCCATACTCGGTGCAGCCATATCAGGGGGCGGGTCACCCGGACCGCCTCCCCTTCCTCTCTGGCCGCTTACCCACCGGCGCCCTCTGGTGGCCTTCCGTGTCCTTCTTGCCCCACGCTCGAGCCCGCTTCCGGTCACGTTGCCAGTCGGCCAGCTTGGACTGCGGCCAATCCGGTCTGTCTCCCCTCGGCGAAGACCAATCAGTTCCTGTCGGTCTAGATGGCAGCGGGATCCATCCTCGGAGCCCACGATCAGGTTGCCGGGCATGGCCGCGCATTGCAGGTATCCCAAGAAGCATCGGGCTGGTCAGAGTTCTGGCTGCGCCATCGCGGGCCGCATAAGAGGTCATCGAGCTCAAGGACAAAGCCTGCTGCCCGAAACGCCCCCAGGAGTTCTCTCCGCGGACGGCCAGTGCGCGCCAACGACCTTGAAAAGCCACGCTACGCAACGACCCCACGGAGCTTAGCGATATGGCACGTGCGCGATGAGAACCGTCGATCAGCATTCGATAGGAATCGCCTACGGATGATCCAGGATTGGCAAGTTCAGACGAGATAAGGCTCCACGCCATACCCAGAGAACCGGGCCTCACCCCCAGAACGCGGGCTCCCACCAGCGAGGGACTAGTTCCACGTGACCAAGCCGCGAGGCGAGGCACGATGTGCTGCCTGAACGCCGGGTGCTGAAGCGCCGCGAACGGCGCAGGGAGTTCCGGCACATCGGCCCAAGGATCCCGAATCGTGAAACGCCTACGGATCTTCGGCGGGGCGGGAAGTGGCGGCGCCTCCTTCCCACTTCGACGTCTTCTGTACGCCTTCTGTCGACACGCACTCGAGCAGTACAACCGCGTGCGGCCTGTGGCCGGTTGAGTAACGATGGCTTCGCACTCAGGCCCGATGCAGCGTTGCAGCACCACCACTTCGCTGGAGTGAGCCCTCACCACCTCAGAACGGAGCGGACCATGCTCCCACCGCATCTCCTCCAAGAGGGAGCCGGCGTACCCGGAAGTACGGAGGGTCTCCAGCGCGTCTGCGACAACGGCTTCCACGTTGGATGGAGGCGTATCAAGGCGACGGGCGACTTGGGTAGTTGGGGCCCCTTGTAGCCTCAGAAGAAGAAGGTCCCGTTGAGCATCGTCAAGTTCCGCGAGAGCCTGGCTCAGGACGTCGCTGCCCACGTACCGGGCCGTGGGATCGCGAAATGACCTTCTACGCCTGGCGGCCCTGGTTCGCATTCCCTTCACCTCCTCCCTCTTCCATCACCCGAAGACCGCCCTCGTCCTGAGCAGACAACGCCTCTGCCGTGGGAGGCTGCACCTCGCTCAGATTCCGACGTGACCACGGCACCAGGCCAGCCAGAGCTCGGCCAACGGCCTCGACCATGCGCACCATGTCTTCGGGACGGGCACGGCAGACCGCGACAAGCGCAATCAGCCCGAAAACGATGAGAGCCACGATCCCAGCCTGTGCCAGATCGTGAGTCCACCCAGAGTCGGCCGCGAGCAGGAGTGATTGAGTCAACAGAATGCCCTCTCAGTACAGACGCAAAAAGCCCCCGGCTGACCACTCCGGGGGCTTCTCCGCGCAACTGAACAACAAAAAAGGCCCGCCGGAAGGCGAGCCTTGCGTCCGGGCACAAGTGTGCTGGACGAGAGGACTATAACGCGAACGACCACCAAGTACAACCCACTTGGCGGCTTCCATAAATCTGCAGGTCAGAGCCATCTAGACGCCAACAGGATGACAGGCAGAACGAATGAGAGTTTCGTAACGCAGGCTCTGGACCCTCAAGCCCTGTACACGAAATCACTGTTGGGTGCCTGGCCTCCCAGAAGGAGCCCAGGCACCCAACAGCACTGCACCGACCACCGCACCGCCTACGCTCGGGCGTCCAGGAGGCCATCGAGCACAGCCACCGGGGAGCGAGTACACATCGCACGGCGAACTTCGAGAGCTGCCTCCCATTGCTCGGCCAGCCCGGACATCAGGCGCTTGCGCATGCCGGGCGTGACGTGGGCGTAGCGCGCGGAGACCGAGCCGTCGATGTGGCCCATGCGTTCGTCCATGAGGACCTTCTCGGTGCCGAGGTCCTCCATCATCGTGCGGTGGGTGTGCCGGAGCCCGTGGGGTGTAAGACCCTTGGCGATCGGGAGCCAGCAGGCGTCGGCCCGAGCAGCAGCGCCTCGGCCTCTGGCCGGGATGCCGGGCCACGGCTCGCCGAGGATCGGTACCGGGCGGGCCTCCTGCGGTGCCTTCTTCGGATACCAGCCGGAGGTCGCCGGAGTGAACAGCCACGTGGCAAAACCGTTTCGGCGCCAGTGGGCCGCGTGCTCTGACGCGGCTCCGCCGCGTACGAACCCGAGCTCTGCGATGGCGAGTTCGACGCGTACGCGGGTGTCCTCGCGTACGCGGTCGGGGTGGTTGAGGACGTTCGAGACCGTGCCTGTGGAGACTTCGGCACGGCGGGCGACGTCGACGAGCTTCGCGCCCTGGTGGCTCCTGTGCGCGCCTTGCCTTGACCTCGGAAGACGTACGTCCTGCCATGGCAGGGGCAGGGCGTCGGCTTCGTACGGGCGATGTGGTTGAAGACCAGGGCCGACAGCCAGTCCGTCGAGTCGATGTCGCGGTAGCTGTCGTCCTTGGGCGGGCAGCGGACAAGCTCGCCGGTGTCCAGTTCGTACAGCTGCCACTCAACGCGGAACGCGCCAGGCCGGACAAACTCCGTTTCCAGGCCGACGATTTCGCCCCACCGTTTACCGGTGTAGCCCTTGAGGACCGTGGCGACGAACTCGTCGTCGCGGCCGGAGAGCAGGGCCGCCCGCTCAGCGGTAAGCAGGATGCCGAGCGCGTCGGTGACGACCTTCTCCGGGCCGCGGTCGCGGGAGCGGCCGGCACGCTTGCCCCGTCCGCGCCGCCTGGCCGCCGGGTTCGACGTGATCAGGCCCTCGTCGATCGCGTCCTCGAAGATCAGGTGGAGTGTCGCGCGCCACGTCTTGACGCTGGAGGCCGCGTACGCCGCCCGCTCCTTCTTCTCCCACAGCTCGACGTCCGTGCGCAGAATGCTGGCGAGCGCCTTGTCCTCGAAGTCGGGGAGCAGGTGCTCCTCGATGTGGCGCTTGTAGTTCTGCATGGTCGAGGCGGCCAGGTCCTGGGCGGCGTACCAGCGGCTCGCGTACTCGCCGAAGGTTTCCTGGCCGAGGCCCGGATCGCGCCACTGACCACGGCGAACGGTCACCTCTTCGGCGTCTGCGGCCTGCTTGGCCTCGCGCTTGGTGGCGAACTTGACCACGGTGCCCATGGAATCGGCGACGGTGCCGTACTTGCCGTCCTCGATCTTGTAACGGCCACGCCAGTAGCCACTGCGCTTCTCTGCGTACCCCACGGCTTTCCCTCCCTTCCGTCGTGTGGGGCGCGTTAAGCAGCAGTTCCGTACTGGGACTTGGCCATCCGGCGCGGGGGCCGGGCCTGGAGCCGGACGGTGGGTACAGCCACATCGGGCCGGTGCCGAGCGGGAGGCTTGCGCGTCGGCGCAGGAGCGCCGCCGGTGCGCTGCGCATTCACGGCGGGGCGCTCTTCGTGCATGCGGATGATCTCCGCGAGGTGCTCGTCCGAGAAGCGGTAAGCACGGCCGACGCGGGTGAACGGGATGAGCCGACGGCGAGCGCGGTCCTTGACCCACCAAACGGAGCAGCCGAGTACGGCGGCGACTTCCTCGGGGACGTAGAGGCGCGGCAGGCCGGCCTCGGCGGGCGACGTCAGTTCGGAGGCAGGGGTTATCGCGGGTTGACGCAAGGGGTGGGTCCTCTTCTGGCGGTTCTGGGGCGCGGCAACGCCGACTCGCCGGTCGATCGCTAGGGATGTGGGTGAGATATGCCCATGCTGGGGGTCTGCGGGCCCAGGGCGGCAGTGGGAACGGGCGGCTACGCGTCGGCGACGGGGCTGGTGTCGCCGCGCTCGCCGAGCGGAGGGCCGTGCATCTTCAACATGGTCTTGTTGGCCTCTTCCGCGATGGTGGACTGGACCATGAGGTCGGCCTCCTCGCTGATGTCAGGGTGCTCGGCGAGGTAGGCGTCGAGAGCGTCGCGCGCCTCGGTGAAGGCCATGTTGGCTCTCTGCGTCGCGCGGAAAGCGTCCAAGACCTCGTCGATGAGCTCCATAGCTCGGGCCTTGGCCGCCAGCTGAGGTGGCCCGACGAGGTTGCGCAGGTCGATGCCGAAGACCTCGGCGAAGCCGATGGCGTCATCGAGGTTGATGCGGCGCTTGCCATTTTCGATCCGCCAGACCGCGGATGGGTTCATGTCGAAGCCGGCCTCGTTGAGCCGGTCGGACAGGGCATTGGTACTCCAGCCGCGCGCCTCGCGCTCCACCCTGATGCGGGTTGCGACGTTCGCCTCACCGCTGAGCAGAACGCCCTCGGACGGCTCTTCCTCCGCCACCGCCACCTCCTTCGGTTCGTAGCAATGCACTGCGGTTTGCAGCACAGCCTAAACAGTAGCATCGATACTGCGAGATGCAAAACACTTCTGCGATCCGCAATTCGTATGGCATAGTGGTGGCACCCCACCCCACTGACCTCAGGAGTCCGCACGCCCACACGTCACATGAAAGAAGCCCCCGGCGATGCCGGGGGCTCAAGCGCAAACCTCTCAACCGCCATCCCTAGCGATCGACCTGCGGAGTCCGGGATTGCCGTCCCATATGGCCCGCAAGCAGAGGAGCTGATGCCCAGTATGACCGATGCCCAGCCGAATACGCCATCCCTTCCCGACAGCTCCGGCACGTCGTGGCCCCTAGTCGCCGTCCCCGGCCAGCCGTCCGGCGCTGCTGCGCCTCCAACAGAAGAGGGCCCCGACGACACCGCCTCGCCTACGCCGCTATCCGAGGGGGTGCAGATCCTGGACGACCTGCGGGCGCAGCTGAAGCGGTACGTGGCGATGCCGAGCGAGGAGGCCGTCACGGCGGTGGCCTTATGGGTCGCGGCAACGCATCTTCAGCGTGCGTGGCAGCACGCGCCGCGCCTGGCGATCGTCGCGCCGGAGAAGCGGTGCGGTAAGTCCCGCCTGCTGGACGTGGTCACCGAGACCGTGCACAACCGGCTGATCACGGTCAACGCCAGCGCGGCTGCGATCTTCCGGTCGATCGACGGGGACGACCCGCCGACTCTCCTGGTCGACGAGGCCGACACCATGTTCAGCACCACCAAGGGCGCGGAGAAGAACGAGGAGGTCCGTGGTCTCATCAACGCCGGACACCAGCGCGGTCGGCCGACACTGCGGGTGTCCGGCCCCGAGCACCAGGTGCAGGAATTCCCCACCTTCGCCATGGCGGCACTGGCTGGGATCGGCGATCTGCCGGACACGATCATGGACCGTGCGGTGGTCATCCGCATGCGCCGCCGAGCAGCGGGCGAGAAGGTGGCGTCCTTCCGCACCGGCCGGGACACACCCGCTTTGAACGCGATCCGCGATCGCCTCCGCGCCTGGCTTCAGCCGCTCTATGAACTGGACATGGAGATGGAGCCACCGATGCCGGTCGAGGACCGCGCGGCGGACACCTGGGAACCGCTGGTCATCGTCGCCGATCTCGCCGGAGGTGACTGGCCCGCGCTGGCCCGCTCCGCCTGCCGCACCATGACCGACTACGAGGCTGGCCAGGACGAGGAAGGCGGTCTTCGCACCCGCCTCCTGGTCGGCATCCGCCGCGCCTTCGCCGCCGTCGGCGACCCTGCCGTGCTCAGCACGAAACACCTGCTGGAATCCCTGAACGCAGACAGGGAAGCACCGTGGGCGGAGTACGGCGCAAACGGCCTGACCCCGCGCGGCCTGCAGCTGCTGCTCAAGCCGTACGGCATCGGCTCGGCCAACCGCCGCTTCCCGGAGGGCACCCAGGCCAAGGGCTTCGCGCGCAACCAATTCCTCGACACCTGGGCGCGCTACTGCCCCGAGCCGAAGGCGACAGACGCGCTCGCCTCTTCAGGCGACGGCCCGGCGCCCAGCACCGCAGCCTGACTCGACTCCACTCGCATCACTCGTCCCCGCGCAGGTCAGCGCGGGGACGAGTGAACGCCTCGCAACGAGTCGTCTCGACATCGCTACGCCACTCGTACCTGTGCTGACCAGGCACGCGACGAGTGGTACGAGTCCCCGCACCTCACGGCGGCCACGCCCTGCCCTCCCCCGCACCAAGGCCGCCGCCTCAAGCCCACCTGGAGCACCCCCGCTTGCTTGCACGCATCACCGCCCTGCTCAGCCGAACTGATTCGCATCAGCGTCGCCCCGCTGCCGATCCTGGAAGTGGACGCCGGGCGGGCGCACGCGCCACCCTCGTCCTCGGCCTGATTGCCGTTGTCCTCATGGCCTTCCGGGTCTCGTGGAACGCGCTGTCCGACGTGGCCCGCGCCATCGGCGCCGATCCCACCGCCGCCCTGCTCTACCCGATCGTGGTCGACGGGCTCATGGCCCTCGCGCTCATCGCCACGCTTGTGCTGACTGGCCCCGACCGAGAGTTCGCGCTGCGGGTACTGGCGACCTATACGATCGCCAGCCTCCTGCTGAACTACGTCCACGGGCTCATACCGACCCTGCACACCGAGTCGACCCGGCTGGGTCGACTCACCAGCTGGGAGCCTGCGAACTGGGCCCTCGTACTGCTGGCCACGTCACTCCCAGTCGGGTCGATCTACTTTGGCTCGGACCTCGTGGCAAAGGTGCTGCACCACAAGCACGAGGAGGCCGACTCGGCCCAGTCGATCAGCCGGCAACGAGAGGAATCCGCTGGCCAGCGCGCCGGTGAGCACGCCGCACCGTCGGTGGCCGACCGAGCCGAACCGGTTTCCGAGGAGCCGTCCGAGTCGACCTCCGTGAAGGTCGACGAGGCACGCACAACGGGATCGGCCAAAGGCGGCGAGTCGGCCCTCGTTGCCCGCCCGCCCCGGTCGACCACCGTGGCGAAGTCGACCGAAGTCGCCCCACACGGGACGACCGGTCCGCGTCTCACCAGCACCGAGTCGGCCGCCGACCGCCACCGCACCGACGCCGAAGTGCTCGCTGAAGGCCGCCGCCTGACCGCCGACTGGAGCGACGACCAGTTGACCGCCAAGCGCCTGCGCAGCGAACTGCGGATCGCCCAGACGCGCGCCGGCGCCGTGCGCGACCGGCTGCGGGCCGAGCGCGCCAGTCGGCCCGAGCCTGTCGCGGACGATGGCTTCGGGGGCCAGCATCTCGGCACGTACGACGACGCCAAGTTCCAGCAGAGGGAAGCCGCCGCAACCCCCTGATCCAGCGCACGCCCTGGCCGCCCCCCTCCATGCCGACAAGCACGAGGGGGGCACCCACATACAGCGAGCACTCGCCCCCAGCACTCCACGGAGAACCAGCCCATGCACGACCCGCACCACGAACTCGCCATCCCGCATCAGGAGATGACCACCGGCATGAACAGCGCAGCAAGGTATCCCGCTGGACCGTCCAAGGGCCGGTCTCACGGGGAAGCCTCCGCCCCGGGGGTGGCGGAGGCACTCGGACACCAGGGGGTGCCCGAGCAGGAACAGCCCACCGCCATCGCCGACAGCACTGCTGCCGTCGAGATGCCGTTGCCGCGTGCAGCAGAAGAAGCCGCCTTGCACCGCGTCGCCCAACGTCGCAAGCCCGACCCCAACGGCCGTCGCGAGGGACGAGTCGACGTCCGCTACAGCGAAGAGGAAGAGGCCGTCATACGCGCCAAGGCAACGTCGCTGAACCTCAGCGGCGCCCACTACGTTGCCGCAGCCACTCTGGCCCACGTCCACGGCGACCTCACCCTGGCCAGCCAGCGCACCCAGCTCGACGACTACATCGACGAGATCAACGCCCTGCGCGAGCAGGTCACCGCCATCGGCCGCAACGTCAACCAGATCGCCAAGAAGCTCAACTCCGGCGGCCATCCACACCCTGGGGACAGCGCTCTCCTCGCCCAGACCGACCGGACCCTGGACGCGGTCGGTGAGACGGTGAGCCACATCGCGGCCGCCGCGAACCAGGCCGTCAGCCACAAGGCGCCGCGATGATCGCGAAGATCACCGGAGGCAAGGACACCGCCAACCTGATCCGCTACCTCTACGACACGAAGAAGAAGGGCCACACCGACCCGCACCTGGTCGCCTCCTGGGACGGCTTCGCCCCCGACCCCGGCCGCACCAATGATGTCGATGCCACGAAGCGGGCTCTCGTCGCCGACCTCGACCTGCACGTCAAGCAGGCCGAGCGGCTCGGCCGCGCACCCGAGAAGCACGTGTGGCACTGCTCGATCCGTGCCACCAAGGCCGACCGCCACCTCAGCGACGACGACTGGGCTGACATCGCCCACCGCATCGTCGCCGCCACCGGCATCGCACCCGACGGCGATCCGGACGGCTGCCGCTGGGTCGCCGTCCGCCACGCCCCCGACCACATCCACATCGCCGCCACCACAGTCCGCGCCGACCTGCGCACCGCCCGGCACTGGAACGACTACCTCACCGCCGACCGCGAACTCGCAGCCGTCGAAAAGGAGTACGGCCTCTTCCAGGTCATACGCGGGGATCGCACAGCCGCGAAACGGCCTACCCGTGCCGAGCAGGAGAAGGCCAAGCGCGCCGGCCAAGCCCGCACCGCCCGCGAACACCTGCGCACCACCGTGCGCACCGCCGTGGCCGCCGCCACCAGCACCGAGGAGTTCGTCCACCTGCTGGAGCACACCGACGGCATCCTCGTGGACATCAAGCACTTCCCGTCCGGTGATGTACGCGGCTACACCGTCGCCCTCGACGGCGACGTCAACGCCCAGCAGGAGCTGATCTGGTACTCCGGCTCCGAACTCTCCCCTGACCTGTCCCTACCCAAGATTCGCAAGCGTCTAGAAGCCACCGAACCCCAGCACAGCCCCCGTCGGGTGAACCCGTGGCACCAGGCAACCGCCGCCGCGGAGCGCATCCCCCACCACCTCGACGGCGATGCCGATGCAGCCGCTCAGGCCCACCTGGCCGCCTTCGGCGAAGCCCTCGACGCCCTGCCCATGCTCGCACCCCAGGAAATTCGTCCCCAGCTATGGCAGGCAGCCGAGGCGTTCGAGCGCGCCACCCGCTCCCGCGTCCAGGCCGAGCACCAGCACGCCCGCGCCCTGCGTAGCACCGTACGAGCCATGGTCCGCGAGCCCGCCCCCAAGGACGGCGCGCTGCTGGCGATGCTCCTCGACGCCGCAATCCTCGCCGTCATCGCCGCCGCCCGCTGGCACCAGCTCCGCCGCCACGACCAACAGGTGGCCACAGCCCAACAGACCCTGATCCATCTGCAGGCCGCTTACAAGCAGACAGCCACCGCACCACTGACCGTCCTCGCCCAGCGCCGGCCACCCCAGCAGATGGTGGAACGGCACACCCTCCTCATCCGACAGGCCATGCCGGCCCACGCCGAGCAGGTGGTCGAGGACCCGGCCTTCGACGCCCTCACCGCCGCCCTCGCAACCGCCGAGAAGGCCGGGCATGATCCGAAGCAGCTACTGCAGCAGGCCACCGACGAACGGGCACTCAACGACGCCCGAAGCCCCGCACGGGTAGTGACCTGGCGCGTCGAGCGGCTCAGCACCAGGCCAGTTCCGAGCGACCGTGCACGAGTGGCACGGATGCGGAGCGTGGCACGGCGACAAGGCACATCGGTCAGCCCGGCAGCGGTCGCGCCGGCCTCCCAGCCACAGCCGCCACAGGCACGTCGACGTTGATCACACCCGCTTCCGTACCCGAAGCGGGTGTCAGGCCGCGCACCCCAGCGCATCGTGGGCGAACGCGAGAGCCCGAAACCGAGCTCCCACAGCGTCGGGGCCGCGGAAGGCCAACGCCCGCAGAGCACTGACCTGTCGCCCCGAGGCCCACAGACCAGTGGCCGGCGAGAGAAACGGGACGACGGCTACGCCCAGCTCGGTGAAGGGGGCATGGTCCAGGTAGGTCATGCCGCCGGTGCCGCACAGGTACGCGCGTGCGCCGGTGGCGTCGGCCAGGTCGGCCAGCCGCTCGGATCGACCCGTGCGTGCGGGCAGGGCGCTGCTGGTGAAGATCTGCCCCCGCCAGCCGAGCAGTTCGAGCAGGGCGCGAGTCGAGGCCGTGGCGACCGGCGCGACCCTTCCTGTGTCGAACGCATTCCAGACCGGCTGAAGGGCACGGTCAAGTGCGGGCCAGTGAGGACTGGTCCCGTACTGCTGGCGCAGGATCGATGAGGCTCTGCGTCGGGCCGCGGCAGGGTCGGCGATCAGGGTGTCTCTGATAAGGGTGGCGCGCCCGGAGGGGCGGTGAGCGGGGATGGTCAGCCACCGGTTCGGGCCGAGGCCGTCGAGTGTGGCGATGCGGGCGCGATGCTGGTAGTCGCGGCGGGCGAACTGCACGTCGTCCAGGACGATCCAGTGGTCCGACGCGAACAGCTTGGCCAGCGTGGTCAGCCGGGGCATGAAGTTGGGCTGGTGGATGGCGCACAGGCTGCCCGGGGAGGAGAGTTCAGGAAGCGATAAGGCGGCTGGTGAAGCCGGCGTGGATGAGGGATTCATACGCAGCATGCACGTCCTCCGGGACCTCCTGCTCGATGGCGAACCCGAGCTTCGGATACTCGATCACCCGCTGGAGGTCGCCGACGAGCATGTCCACCACTAGCTTCTCGTCACCGATGGACTTGAGGTAGTCGTCGAACTCCAGGGTTTCCGAGGCGCACACCATCTCGACCTCGGGCCACAGCTTGCGGGCGGTGGCATACGACCGCCGTTCCATGTAGGGCTTGGAGACCAGCAGCACCTTCTCCGGGGTGATGCCGGCGTCGGCCAGGACCTCGCGGGCGAGGGTGATGTTCTGCCCGGTGTTCGCGGCGTGGGGCTCCAGCAGGATCGCTGAGGCGGGGACGTCGAGGTCGATGGCGTGCTCGCGGAAGTGGACCGCTTCGCCGCGTGGGAAGACCTTGGCGGTGGTCGGGCTGTTGCCGCCGGTGAAGACCAGCGTGGGGAAGAGACCCGCGTGGTACAGCTCGGCGGCGCGCGTGGCCACCCCCAGGTCGTGGCTGCCCAGGCCGATCGCCACGTCCGCGGGATGGGCCTGGTGGTGCATCTGGTGGTAGTCCCAGATCGCCTTGGCCTGGTGCCACTGGTCTTCAGTGATGACCTGCTGGCTGTCACTCATGCGTTCGTCTCCCTGATCACCGTCGGCGGGGCCCCGGGCGCCCTTCACTGCTGGCCTTGACGCTCTCGATACTGCGCAGTTGGTGCACGAGGCCGTACTGCGCGGCCGTCCGAGCGGCCTGGCCGAGAACGCGTAACCCATCATCGCGGGTCGCCGCGTCGGACAGCAGGATGTGGCCGTGAGCGGTGTCCAGTCGTACACGTTGCATCGGTGAGTCGCTGCTCCCGCTGCTTCGGGCGATGTCGATGAAGTGCAGGGCTTGGGTGAGGTCCCCGACGCCCCGGCGGGCCAGGGCGAGCTTCTGATGGGCCACCGACCAATCGTCGGGTTCGGTGAGGTCTTCGAAATCACGGGTCGCGGCCTGCATCACGCGGGTCGCGTAGTCGTGGTTGCCGTCCTTGCTGAGTGCGGTGCCCACCCACAGGCGGGCTCTGGCCCGGTCACGGCGAGAGAGCCGGTCGTCGACGGCGAGCGTTTCGTACGTTCGGGCCGACGTCTCCAGGTCACCGGACATCTCCGCGACGACCGCGAGGGACAGATCGAGCTGGGCGACACGGCGGGGAATGTCGAGCTGGGTGAAGATCGAGCGCGCGCCCGCGTAGGAGTGGCGTGCGGACAGTGGTCCGAGCACCGCGCCCTGATCGCGCTTGAGGTCTCCGAGTAACGCGGTGGATCGGGCGTAGAGGTACAAGCCCTTGTCATCGAGTTCGGCGGCCGTGAAACGGTTGAGCCATCGGCCCAGCAGGCTGTCGGCGAATGTGAAGTTCTGCCGGGACAAGGCGACGACGGCACGGTCCAGGTCATCGGTCCACGACTCGTACTCCCAGGCTCTGGGCCCGGCGGCCGTCACCCGGCGTCCGGCTGCCACCTGCCCGGGGCCGGCCATCTCCGACAGGAGCGTTTCGAAGCGCAGGTGCACGGAGGCATCGGCGCGACCGAGCGCGGTGTCGAGAATGGCCTGCGTGTCAGGGCGGGGCTCGGTCGCGGACCGGAGCTTTTCCCACTTCGAGATGGTCGCGACGGCGAGACCGAGGCGCTCGGCGAAAGCACGCACGCTCAGGCGGAGGGCGAGCCGTAGAGCTCTGGCCTCCAGGCCGGTCCAATGGTGCACGGTCGCCACGCGTCGCTCCCTTCCACCAGCCATGGAAGCAGAAGCGTGCGGCCGGTGGGGCGGAAGTAGAGCGCAAGTGGAACAGCCGGTGATTCCCTGCGCATTGAGGTACGGCGACGCTCAAGGGGTCTCTTTTCGCCGAGTCCCTTGGACGGTCACCAGCATGGAACTCCTTACCGAGCACCGCCCGGTCAACGGGCCCGTCGTCTACGGCTTCCTGCGGCTGGCCGGAGTCTCCGCAGCCCGTCAAACGGCGTTACAGGCGTCGCTGACGGAGTACTGCCGGATCCATGAGCTGCAGCTCTCCGGCGTCTTCAAGGACAGGCTCGCGACGACCGAACCGAGCTCCACCGCGTTCACCGGCCTGCTGGACGCGCTGGCCCTTCCTGACGTCTACGGTGTCATCGCCCCCGCCCTGTCTCACCTGGGGCCGAAGCACCTCGCCGCCGAACGCACCCGCCTTATCGAGGCCGCCGGCGCCCGCCTGCTGCTGGCCCGCCGCCCCCGCATCGGGCCTGGCCACGTACCTCGTCAGCAGACCGCCCACCGCCGCTTCCCCGCGCCACTCCTCCTCCTGAGCACGGAGTCATGAGGCACCCCATGCCCGAGTCGCTTCAGCAGTTCTTCGAGGCCCGCCGCCAGTCCGTACGCAAAGCACGGGAGTTTGCCACCAGAGCGCTGGACGGCTGGGGTCTGACGAGCCGCACCGAGGACATCTGCCTGTGCGTCTCCGAACTCGCCACGAACGCCGTTCTCCACGGCACCGCCCGCGGGCACGGCTTCCTCGTCCGGCTCGACATCGACGACAACTGCGTACGCCTGGAAGTGCACGACAGCCGTCGCCAGCAGCCCGTCGTACGCGAGCCGACCGCCACAGACATCTCCGGGAGGGGCCTGACGTTGGTGGCCGCGCTTTCCGACGAGTGGGGAGTGAGGGACCGTACACCGCTCGGGAAGATCATCTGGTCCTGCTTCAAGACCGCGGACGACGCCGCACAGTCGATCAGCCCTCCCGTCCCAAACCACGACGACCGCCCTCTGGAGGTCCGATGACCGAAACCGGCACACCGGATCGGGCGGCGCCTGCCGCGTCAAGCACGCGTCTCGTGGCCAGCCCGTTCCTCGCACAGCACCTCCTTCTTCAGCCAGGCCGAGCGGTCGGTGTGCGCATTCCTGGGATTCGCTACGAGGAGCTGCGCGCCGCGAGCCACGTCGGAGGCTCTCTGCCAGCTTGGCTTGTTGATGCCGCGCGGCAGGCGTGGGGCACCGAGCTGCCTGACGGACCGGTCGGCGATTTCGTCCTTGTGCGCGAGCGATCGCCGTACGGGTACGCGAAGGCGTCCTGGGAAATCACCCTTGGCTGCGACTACGACTGCGAGTTCTGCTACCTCGGCGAGAAGCGGTTCGAGGGCCTGGACTGGGCGGGCAAGCAGCAGCTCCTGGAGACGATGCGGGACGCCGGCGTGGTCTGGCTGCAGATCACGGGCGGCGAGGCGCTGATCGACCGCGAGTTCGGCGCGGCCTACGAATACGCCCACCAGCTCGGGATGATGGTGCAGGTCTCCTCGAACGGGTCGTCCCTGCGCAAGCAGCCGATCCGTGACCTGTTCGCCCGCCGCCGCCCGTACCGGCTCACGCTCAGCGTCTACGGCGCGACCGCGGGTACGTACGACAAGGTCACTCGCAACCGCGGCGCGTTCGGCCGGTTCATCCAGGGTCTAGACGCGGCCCACCAGGACCGGCTGCCGGTCCGGCTGAACGTGATCGTGTCGGACGACAACGCCCATGAGGTCGACGCGATGGTGGCTCTGTGTGAACGCTACAGCTTCCCACACCAGGTCTTCACGAACATGTCGCCGACGATCGACGGTGAAGCGAACCCGCTGGCGACGCAGGCCAAGGGCCACATCAAGGCCCGGAGCGTCTTCACCGGCTGCAATGCCGGCCGGACGTTCTTCCACGTCAACCCGCACGGCATCGCGTCTGTCTGCAAGGTCGGCCGCGACCCGAGCGTGAACCTCGTGACCGAGGGCGTCGCCGCCCTCACCCGGCTCGGCGCTATCGCCGAGTCCCTGCAGCTCCGCACCGGTGGATGCTCCGGCTGCACGAAGGTCGGCACCTGCCGTACCTGCCGGCCGCTGGCCAAGCTCTACCAGGATGCGGGGGACCAACGAGAGCTCTACTGCCAACACGGAGGCTACGGATCATGACTCCACCCACCACAACCCTCACCCCGCCGCGCGAACTGATGCTGCTCACCATCGGCCGGCGCCCCACCGATGGTGCAACCGGCACCCTGCCCGTGCCACTGCCGGCCGGGGCCATCCGCGATGACGAGGTCCAGATCGTCACCGACCTGGACGAGGCCGCCGAGGGCGCGGAGTGCAGCTGCTCGGCCGGCGACGACCAGCCGTACTAGATCCACCGCAGGCGGGCGCCGCACCGCTCGCGTACGCGCCCCATGAGTGCCGCCCCGGTCGTACCCTGGCCGGGGCGGCACTCCCTTGTCTCCGAGCCCCATGAGGAACCGCGCGTGTCCATGTCTCGCATTCCCTTCGATCAGCTCCCAGCCGACGCCCGCCAGGCTGTCACTGACAAGACCGGCCCCGTGCATCAGGCGGTGACCATGACCGGCGGCATGAACTCCGGCGTCGCCTCCGTCCTGGAGACCGAGAGCGGCAGCGTTTTCGTGAAGGGCATCGCGAGTGATCATGCGCAGGTCGCAGCACAGCGCCGCGAGGCGGAGATCGCCCCCCACCTGCCTACGTCCTGCCCCCGCCTGTACTGGCACCTGGAAGTCGGTGGATGGAGCCTTCTCGGATACGAGGTCCTCAGCGGTCGCCACGCCGACTACAGCCCCGGTTCGGCCGACTTGGTGCCCGTAGAAGCCGCGCTCTCCGAACTGCAACGGATCACCGCTCCGGCCGACATCGAGATTAAGGACGCGGTGGAACGCTGGGCGGATTACGCTCCGACCGGAACGCTCCAGCACTTCAGTGGCAACACCCTGCTGCACACCGACTTCGCACCGCACAACGTCCTGATCGCCGACGGGCGTGCCCGCCTCATCGACTGGGCGTGGCCAACGCGCGGTGCGGCATGGATCGATCCAGGCACCTTGGCGCTGAGGCTCATGGACGCCGGCCACCCGGCGGAGGACGCGATCGTGTTCGCAGGCCGCTTCCCGTCGTGGCGGAACACCGACCCGGAGGCACTGACGGCATTCGGTTCCGCATCTGCGGCGCTGTGGCGGGAGGTCGCCGAGGAAGATCCGACGCCCTGGAAGCAGGGGATGGCCAAGCGGGCCGCTGCGTTCAGGCTCGCACTCCTCTGAGAGTCCATGCTCGCCGTCAGATCTACCTCGTCTTGAACTCGATCTTTCCGGTACTCATACGGAAGTTCCCACTCGAGTACAGCGTGGGTCGGGCCTCAACGTGGTTGCCGCTGTACTTCTCCACATGCCGGATCTCAACACCGCCTGGAACATTGAAGTCGATCAGGGCAATGGCGACCCAGTAGGACAGGTTGCGATTGTTGAACAAGGGCACCGTCACCGTGGACCCGCGCCCATCCGTGACCACCACCTGAGCGCCGTACGACTTGAAAGAACCTGTTCCGTTCTCCACCGCGCTGTAAGCGCATAGCAGGACGTAGCCCTGGAGGTCTGGGCGACGGATGGTGATCGTCTCTCGACCTGGAGCCTTGGAGTCGCCGTCCAGTGCGATGTAGGGGGGCGCTACTGACGATCCGAGTTGCCGGTAGTAGACGGCCTGGTCCGTCTTGACCGGGCGCTGCCCGGGTGAGGTGACCAGACTCCGGGGGACGTAGAGGGCGTAAAGATCCAGGTCCGCTCCAGCCCTTCTTCGTGCCGCACTTCCGCCGTTCCACGCAAGAGTGGCTGTCACTACAAGGCTCGGGTCGTCCTTACGCATGTCGATGGTCGCCTGGCCAGCCTTGGTGAGGAGCACTTTGCCCAACGGCGCAGGGAGCCGGGCAGGTGTTGTCACCGGCCTCGGCGGCGACGCCCCAGGTGACAGCTGGCGGCTTCGCGCGGGTGTAACGGTTGGAGGGGCCGCTGCGGTAGGGCCCGGGTCATCTACAACGATGCCGAAGTCCGACGCCAACCCCGCCAGACCCGTGTCCCACCCCTGGCCCACTGCCCTAGCCTTCCAGCTGCCCGCCCGCCGGTACAGCTCGACGAGCACAGCCACTGTCTCCCGGTGCATGAGCGGCGGCGGCTCAAAGGTACTTCGAACACCGCCACACTCGATGACCGCATGCGGGGTGCTACTCGCGTCGAAATACCTCACCCGCAGCTCCGGATCGATGCTGGCGACGATGGCAACGCGGTCCACCGTCTCCGGGATTGCGGCAAGATCCGCGACGATGGTCTGCCCGCTCAGCCTGACCCCGTCCTGCGCAGCATGGTTGTAGAAGATCAGGTCGTCATCACTCCGCACCCTGCCGTCCGGCCCGAGCAGGACAGCGGACACATCAATGCCCGTCGTAGGGGAGCTGAGGGTGACGCGGCATGCCGCCGCAGCAGACAGGGCAGTATTGCCGCCTTTTGCAAGAGCAGTGGTCATAAGTCAGCCTCTCTCCGAGATCCGTACATGATGGTGGCCCTGGCCGTCCTACGCAGTGCAAACACGGATTCTTCTAGCTGTCCGTGCCGTGGACGTGGCGTGGACGGGCCGCGAGTCCCTCACAGACCAGGATCGCGGAGACACCCGCTCCCCACGCTCGGTCCCGCCAAGAGGGGCGACTCCGTGCCAGGTCCAAACGCGGTATGAGGCAGAGGAGTTCAGGTGACTGATGCACGGCCCAACCAGCAGATGCGCGACCTCGGAGTCGTCCAGCACGGCGCGCCGGCATCCTTGCCGAACCGGCCCGCACCTTCACCCTGCCCGCCGAGCGCGACGAAGCCGAGCGCATCACCGACGAACTGTTCGCCGCGATAAAACAAGTCAGCCAGGTCCCCCCTCTTCGCCAAGGGCATGGGCATCGCCGCCCCACAGATCGGCATCGGCCGCTCCGCAGCCGCCGTCCGGCGACGGGCCAGCCGTCATCCTGCCCAACCCGAAGGTCACCGGTCGCTCCGGCCAACTGGACGAGCAGTACGAGGGCTGCCTCAGCTTCTTCGACGTCCGCGGCCTCATCCCCCCGCCCTCTGAAGATCACCGTTGAGACCACGACCCTGACCGGCGAGACCGTCACTACCGTGTGCAAATTCGGCCTCGCGTGCCTAACCCACCACCTCGACGGCCGGCATACACCGCCCGCATGCGCACCGGGGTCGAGCCGATCTCCGTTGAGGAGTACCGACAGACCGGCAGGGCCTGGGCATACGAGCAGTAGCCGTCAACTTCACGTGGGGTCCTTCTGGCCCCACGAGGGCGTACTTGATGGCCTACTTGCGATACCGCGCTGGAGAAAAGGCTCAATTGCTTACTCAGCAAGCCGCTGACGCCGACGTCTTCCCTAACGCGTTCTTCTCTGATGGCGTGGAACCATCGCTGCGCGATGTCGCAGAGCCATGGCTCTGCGACATCATGGCCACGTGGTGGCCGTACGGACTCGATCCAGATGGGACACCAACGAAGCCCTGGTGAGCAGACACGGCAGGTGAGACAGAAATACCATTATTGGCTCGTGACGACGGAGACCATCGAACTGGCTTCCCCAGTCGCGATCTCTGTCAGGTGCCCGCCTCCCAGGAACGCGATCACTCGACGCTCACTCGATCCACCTCCAGATAACGCTCGGCTGAGGCAGAGGTAGGAGCGCGTATAGGCCAGCTGAGTCAGCGTTCGTTTTCCAGGGCGGCGTTCAGCCCGTAGGCGCCTGCTTGCGAGAGCCTGTCGATAATGTCCAGGCATCGAATCCGTAGCGCGGGCGGACTTTGGCGGTAGAGCCGGATGACCGTCGAGACCAGGTGAGGGCCGTCCGCTGCGCGTTGGGTTCTGATGTCGCCGAGTTCTTTGCCCACGTGCCGGACTATGCGCTCGCATACCTCGATGGCCACGGTTGGCAGAGGTCCAGTGTGGTCGTGGAGGGCAAAGACGAGGTGCTCGAGGTGGTCCACGAACGCCCGGCTGTCAAGGAAAGCTCTGACGAGTTCGTCGGCCTGTGCGGGAGGCAAGTCGAATGCATACCTCATGGCCAGGGAGGCGTTCTTGCGGACCTCGGCGTCGCCATCACCGAACAGAGGGATGAGGTGCGGATAGTGGTCAACGTGGCGGGCGAAGACTGTCGCCGCGCCACGGCGTGCGGTGTCACCAAGTTCTTGCACGGCCATGGGAATACCTGCGGCAAGACGCCCCTGGACGGCAGCAACGGCCCATGTCTGCCCGGCGAGTTCGGCCGTGCTCTCGGAGCCTTGAAGCGCGCGGCCGAGGTGAGGGACGAAACGCGAGTAATCGTGGACCAGTGCGTGGATGAGCAATCGCTGGGCGGTGGGGGCATTGTGGACATTGGTGTCCTGGTGGGTCAGTAGCTGCTCGGCAATGTCCAACGCGGTCTGCGGGTCATGTTTCATCAGCGCCAGCACGGCTTCGGCAGCACAGACCCGGACGGCGAGCACTGGATCGTTGGCCAGACGGGTAACCAGAGGCGTCAGCACGTGCAGGTGCTGGCTGTCGTGGAAGAGCAGGGCAGCAACGGTGAGGGCTGCCTGGCCGCGAGTGGCGTTTATGCCGGCGGTCAGCAGATCCGTGCGGGTTCCTTCGACATCAGGACGAGGGACGTCATCTTGGGGACGGGGGTCTGTGGTGTAGCCGTCAAGGGCAGGGAGCAGAGAAGGAGTGAAGTTCTGCGGGGCCGCCTGCAGAGTGCGGCAGATCGTGTGCGCTGCCTCGGAGCCGAGCGTCTGGAGGGTGTAGAGGACCAGCCGCTCCCAGTGGTCGGCATCCAGATGGGACGTGACCGCCTCCACGATCGCGCAGAGGTAGGCGGCTGGTGAGCCTGGGCCCAGAGTGAAGGCGAAGTCGGTGAAGCGATCGGGTTCCTGTTGCGCGCGGCTACCCAGTGTCCGGGCGAGCTCGTGGACACCTCCCCGACGAGGCCAGAACCGTTCGGGCTGGGGCTGGGCATACTTGTCCAGGGCGCGGTGCCACTGGTCATCGGTCATGTGCCGGGCCGCGTGGTCACTGATCGGTGAGCCGACGACCCCAGCCTGAATTGGTGCCGGTGGCGACGGGGCCTGGCCGGGGAACTTGCGGTCGCATTCGGCGAGCCGACGGCGTACCGCTGCGCTACGGCGCGAGGGGCAGATCGCCGACAGCAGCTCGTACTGGCTCCAGCCCCAGGCACTGCCCTGCCCCTTCTGCCGTCGGCGCTCCCATGCCGGGTAGTAGCCGAGCAGCACTGCGGTCAAGCGGTCCAGCATCTCGTCCGCGCAGTGGGGGGTCGTGGTCTCGATCAGTTCGCGCGAGGCCCAGCGCGCGCTGTCCACCCATCCCAGTCGCAGGTTGCGTTCATCGTTCAGGAGCCAGGCGATCGCCTCATCGGGCCATCCCAGGGCAGCATGCAGGCGACAGGCGAGGAAGCGGAGTTCCTGAACTGGTGAGGCGGTCAGTTGCCGCAGGGCGTCGGCAGCAGCAGTAGGGGCTTGGCTGGCCAGGGAGCGCAATGCCGTGTCCAGGGCAGCAAGCAAGACGGCGTCGACACCGTGACCGCCCACGAGGCGGTAGGCCCAGCGGCCACCGAGGTCATGGGAGTCGGCGCGGGCCGCGCTGCTAGCCGTGGCCACGTCAATAACGAAGGGTAGAACCTGATCGACGTAGGTCTCCGGCTCGGCCTGCGCTACGCGGGACAGGACGGTGTCAGCCGCCATTGAGTTCGTGGACAAGTGCTCGGACGCGAAGGGGTCGCCTGATCCGTCGGCGCGCGCACGGGCTAGGTGACGACGCAGATAGGCGCCGACAAGGCGCGCAGCAGGAGCGGGGGCGGTTTCAGAGAGGCCGTAGAGGAGCGACCAGAAGTCGCTGTTGACCGCGATCGGTCCCCTGGCCTCATCCGCATACCCTTGCTCGATCAGATCGACAGCAAGTTCAACAAGGTCAGGTGTGAGCGCCCACTCGATCAGCCCCACCAACCGACGCCGCCACTGCGGCGTAGCACCTACGTACGGTCGCACCAGTTCTGCGATACGTTCGGGCCGGTGTCGCGCGACGGCCAGCAGTTCAGAAAACGCAGCATCGGCGGTCTGCGGCGTGCTCAGCCAGCGTTCCCACCTCTGATCGTGGTCGGCGGCGTCGAACCATCGCGGCAGGGCGAGTAGACCGCGCGCTTTGCCCGCGACAGGAGCCTGACCCCAGGCGAGCGGTTCGATGGCCTGCCAGTCCGGCAGGATGGCATCAAGCTGTCGGAGAACCGCGATGATCACATCATGCAGGTGTGGGCGGATCCGGTCGGAGCCCAGGAGCTGGTCCACTGTGGTGCGGAAGCGTTCGCGGTCCGTGCCGGCGAGGTGCTCGAGGATCTGCCTGGTCTGGGCTCGCCGGAACAGGTGCTGGCCGGAGTCGGCCAAGAAATCGTGGATGTCCGCTCCGGCAGAGATGAAGGATCGGGCGAAGAGGAAATCGAAGTACGTCTCGTGGAAGAACCCGATTTCCTCCGCGTCGCGCACCAGGACGCCATGCGACTCCAGGGCCCTGACCTGCCGACGTGGAAAGACGTCGAGCAGGGCCGCCGCAGCCTGGAGCGTTTCGCGCTCGCTCATTGAGGCGCACAGCGCACTGGTGATCCCCGCCCAGTCCAGTGCTCCAATTTGTTGCTCGACCTCCTCGCGGACATCGTCGGTGTAGCGCGTGTACAGCTGCTGCAGGGTCCGGTAGGAGGCAGTGCGCGCCGCGGGAGACAGACGACCGAAGACCGACAGGTGCAAGGGAGTTCGCAGCAGCTCCAATGTCACCGGGCCCAGGCTGTCGGGATCCGTCCCGCTCGCGGCCAGGACCGCGCGCACCTGTTCGATGTCCAACGCCCCGAGAGGGAACCTTGCTACCCGGGTACTGTCGGCCACCAGCTTCGTCAGTCTCGGATCGTTGTCGATGTCGATGGTGCGGGCCACCAGTACGACCTTGACGTTCGGGGCGACTGACAGCTGCGCCAGCGCGTCCTCCACGGCCTCATAGGCGTCCGACATCCGGCCGCTATAGGTGCCGACAGCATCCAGTTGGTCGATCAAAAGCAGCGCCGGGTCTCCATTCGCAACACCGGCCAGCAGCACCACTGGCGAGTCCGGCAGGCTCATCCTGGTGCCCAGGTCCTTGGCCGTCTGCATGCTCGCGTCGGCCCCGTCCATCCGCACCGCAGCTACCGGCCAACCCCGCTTGGCCAGCCGGGCCAGCACGTCGGCGACGACCGTCGACTTCCCTGAACCCGCTCCGCCCTCACACACCACGGTCTGCGGACCGTCTTCGGCTACCAAACGCTCGTACAGCTGCTCCACGTGTGGCCGGGCGGCCAGCCCGAAAACGGGCCTGTCACGGTCCACGCGTCGCACGAACCGCTGCACGGTGCCAGCCAGGGCCGTCAGCGTGCTGGTGTCCCCGGCCAGCAGCCGCGGGCGCACCCCCGGCACGGTCAGCAGATGACTGCGGATCTGGGGAGCGGTGAGGCGCTGGTGAAGGTGATCGTCCAGATAGCCACCCAACTGCTGGACAATGACTTCCGGATCCCCGACGAACAGCAGCTCGTAGGTCATGGACACCAGGCGCCGCAAGGTCTCCGGAGGATGGTGCTCCACGTACACCATCCGCAGATACCGCCAGCCGGCCTCCCGGCTGACCGGCACGCCGTTCACGGACCAGTTCCGAATCACTGAAACGAACCGAGGGCCCTGGGCCTTGGTAAGAACCTCCTCGAACTCGGCGAGCGATTCGGCGGCCCGGGCTCGTTCGGAAAGATCGCGTAGCTCAGGAGCCCCGGTGGACAGCACGAGGCGCACCTTCTTGCCCTGGGCAAGGTGCCCGGCGACCGCCTTGAGAACCTTCCCCACCGCGTCCAGGGTCCACGCTCCCTTGGAGGGGACGTCCTTCACCTGTTCACACCAGATGCCGTCGGCCTCTTCGACCTCGAACTCGATTCCGGCGCCCGCCAGGCCCGGGGGCTCCAACCGGATACCCGACGCCCGCCCCCGCAGCACGTCCGCTACTCGCAACGCGGTCCACCAGTCCTCGTACCGGTTTCCCGCCTTGTCCGCGGCCCCACCCGGCAGTCCCACCCGGCCTCACTCCCCAAAAGCCATGCAAGCTCCCCAGGGAGCCCCGCGTCCCGCGACCCTACCTCCCCCCACCGACACTCACTCAGACCAGAAAAGATCACGAACTCCTCCCCACTCCCGCAGCCCTGCGAATACGCCACACGCCCCTCCAGGACTTCGAATCAGTCTGGGTCGACGCCGGGCAATACCTCGTGGCAGGAGGCGCCTGCCGTATCAGCCGACAGCGTCTGGGCAGAACAGCGAGGAGTCGGAATGCCTCGACCACACGCAAACTTGCTCACGCAACGATGCCCAGGAAAGACACCACGCCTCGAGAACGCCCAAAGCTGGGAGAATTCTGGGAGATGATCTTCTTCCGGAGGCCCGCCGAAGGCAGCCAAGACCAACCCACCCCAAGCCCGTGACCAGTACGGATGCCCATTTGACCTGGTGTCGATCTTGCCCGACCCTCGTTCGGGACGAAGAGGTCGTGGGTTCAAATCCCGCCACCCCGACAGCTGAGCACCAGGTCAGAGGGCCCCTACCGATTCGGTAAGGGCCCTCTGGCGTTGTTGTGTGTCTATCTGCGTGACTATCGCTTCCTGCGTGCCTACGGCTTCCGTGGGTCCGCGCCGAAGATGTCGTCCATGACGACGGCACCCGTCTGGATCACCGGCCTGCCGAGAGATCTCCTCCAGGGGGACGCCACGGTCGGAGAGCAGGGACACGAAGCTGTGCCGGAGCTCCCGAGGCGTCCACTCGGCCGCGTCGACCCCGTCGACGTCCTTGAGCGCCTGGCGCAAGGCGCGGCGGATGTTGGCGGCGTCGAGCGGCTTACCGACCGCCGAGGAGAAGACGAGCCCGTGCTCCTCCCCGTCGTCGCCGGCGGCGAGCCGGTCCCAGCCCTGATCCTCGTCCTGCCTCCAGAGCGCGTCGATACAGCGTGAGGGCAGGGCGAGCGTGCGCCGGGACTTGCGGGTCTTGGTGTCGCCGCTCCGCCGGACCAACCGCCATACGGCGATGTGCGGAGGCTGCGGCGGGACCAGGTCGTGCCGCCCCTTGAGGAAGACGTGGTCCCAGGTGAAGGACCTCAGTTCCTCGGTGGGGCACCGGTCAGGAGCGCGGCGACGCTTTAGGCGTACATCGTGGTTCCCTCAGCTCCCCGGAGAACAGCCTCCGCCTGGGCGAAGGTGAGGGCTTTCGAAGGTCGCCCGGACTGCCCCCGGGGCACCGAGCACAGCTCCACGACGTTCCGCTTGACCTTGTCCCGGGCCATAGCCCGCTTGAGGAGTAGCGGGACCCAAACCCTGGAACTCCTTCGCACCGAGCGGACAGCGCGCCCAAGCGGTGATTCCCAAGCTCAGGGCTTCGGCACCGGATATGCGGTGGCCACCTGGCACATCGTTCTGTACCTTGCCGCCATGACCGACAACCGAAGGGGCAATGCCGCGTAGGCGCCCATCAGCCCTGCGGGGCGACCTCCCTGTCCGTTCCCTAAGACGGCGACGGTATCCGTTCATTGATCGCCTTTCAGGATCTTGCACGGCTGACCTACGTCGGCTGGAGCGGACCCGCTTCTGGCCCGAAGCCACAGAGGAAGCGTTCTGGCACTGGCAGGCCTTTGCCCATGGCCCCCTCAGACAACTTGTAGATCCACTCGCAGGGCCTGATTGCGGCGTCGTTGAGTGCGGGTGCTACGGCGCCGGCTTCCGCGAGCACCTCGAAGCCGTGCTTCACGCGCTGCCCAGGAAGAGCGCGCGTGAGTTGCGCGCCCTCGTACGGGCCCTCGATGAGAAGATCCTGGCAAAGGCCAAGGTCATCCCGGCTGACAGCCTGGACGCGCCATGGTGGCGAGGCCAACTCTAGGATCGTGGGCGGCCGTCTCAGTTTCCGTCTCATTCAGATCCGTTCACGGACGTTCAGGCGAGACGCGCAGCGCTCCCAGCACCGGCGACCAGGCGCCCATAAACGCAGGTGAACACCCCTGTACACAGCCCACCACCCCACCACCACAGTTGGAAAGCGTGCGTCTGTCCACGCGGGAGGGGGTGCACGGTCGGCTCTGGCAGGTCATCCGCTGGCCATCGACGAAGCCCGACCGTCGGTTAGGTCCCGGACGATTCTCCGGGCCGCCCCCAGACAGGCCGGGGATGCAACCATTCCCTTCAGAGCTGGAACCCCCGGAAGCCGACCGCGCGCTTGAGACCATAGACGCCAGCACTGACAACCGACTCGCACCAGCCCAAGGCAGCACCGGTGCCCAAGTTGCTTCGGGACGAAGAGGTCGTGGGTTCAAATCCCGCCGCCCCGACAGCTGAGAAGCAGGTCCCCCAACCTATTCGCATGAGTAGGCATGAGTAGGTTGGGGGACCTGTCTTTCTTTTGTGCACGACCAGGGGGGTTCGTGATCATGACAGAGCGTGCGGTTCCGTCTCGTGTGGTGGCTGCTGAGCGTCTCGCCTCCGAGGCGGGGTTCACCAAGAGCTGCGTCCCCGAGGTGGGCAGGTTGCTCAAGGTGGCCGCCGCCGCGAAGCCCCACGGAGTCGTCGCGGAGAGCGGGACCGGCTTCGGTTGGGTACCGCCTGGTTGCACAGTGGGCTGGGGGCGGGTGCCCGGCTGGTCACCGTGGAGCGTGACGAGGAGATTGCCCGTCGGGCTGCTGGGGTGTTCGCGGACGACGACCGTGTCAGCGTGCTTGCCGGGGACTGGCGGCTGCTTGAGCAGCACGCCCCGTTCGATGTCTTCTTCTGCGACGGTGGGGGCAAGCGTGACGACCCCGAGAAGGTCGTCGAGCTGCTTGCTCCCGGTGGCCTTCTGATTCTGGACGACTTCACCCCGTCGCCCCATTGGCCGCCTCGTTTCGGCGGGGAAGTGGATGAGCTTCGGCTGTTCTACCTCAGCCATCCCGCCCTGGACGCCACCGAAGTGCTGACAACGCCCACCAGTTCAGTGGTTGTCGCGGCTCGCCGCCCCTAGCTTGGTGGCTCGGACCGTGGCGGAGTGCAGTCCGTCGGCCACCGCGTGGGTGGGGGCGAGTTCGATGTCCGTGAAGCCGGCGGCCGCCAGGCCCTCGCGGTACTCGGTGTCGGTGAAGGACAGCGCGCCGGCGATGCAGCCCACGTAGTCCCCGCGCTCCGCCCGCTGGTCGGGCGTCAGCCGGTCATCGGCGACCACGTCGGAGATGCCGATGCGGCCGCCCGGGGCCAGGACCCGGAACATCTCGGCGAAGACCGCGGGCTTGTCGGTGGACAGGTTGATGACGCAGTTCGAGATGACGACGTCGGTGGTGTTCGCCGGGAGGGGGATCGCCTCGATCGTGCCCTTGAGGAACTCGACGTTCGTGGCGCCCGTCTTCTTCCGGTTCGCCAGGGCCAGGGCGAGCATCTCCTCCGTCATGTCCAGGCCGTACGCCTTGCCGGTGGGGCCGACACGGCGGGCGGAGAGGAGTACGTCAATGCCGCCCCCGGAGCCGAGGTCGAGGAATCGGTCGCCCTCGTGGAGGTCGGCGACCGCGGTGGGGTTGCCGCAGCCGAGGGAGGCGGCGACGGCCTCCGCGGGGAGGGCGTCGCGTTCGTCGGCGGCGTAGAGGGTCCAGCCGAAGTCGTCGCCGACCTCGATGGTCTGCGGGCCGCAACAGGCGGTGCCGCCTTCGGTGACCTGGACGGCAGCAGCGGCGTAGCGCAGGACGAGAGCGGCTGCTGCCCCACCCTGCTGGCCGCGCCGCTCGACGAGAGCCAGGCCGTCGAGCCGGCCAAGGTGTTCAAGGCGCTCGGCGACCCGGTGCGGCTCCGCCTGTTGTCGATGATCGCCTCGCGTGAGGGCGGTGAGATCTGCGTCTGCGATCTCACCCCTGGCCGGACGGCCTGCCGCATCGGAGAACTTCCCGTGAGCGCTCCGGTCGCGGCTCGGCTGTCCTTGGTGGACCGCTACCTCGCGGTGTAGATCCTGGTCGCGATGGCCGCCGGTATCGGCCTTGGGCGTCTCGTTCCCGGGCTCGGCGCCCCTGCCGCGTCACCCGCCGTCGCCCCGGAAGGCCCCGTCCGTGTCTGACACCGCCAAGCCCTCGGTCCTGTTCGTCGCCCTGATCGCCGAGATTGCTTCTCGGTAGGGCGTCAGGCGCTCTCGCTCAGCGGCACGGCTTGCTCAGGTAGAGGGCGTACTCGCCGGCCGAGGCGGTGAACTCGTAGAGCGAGGTGTCCAGGCCGCAGAGCGCGAAGCCCATCCTGCGGTACGCGTGAAGGGCGGGGGCGTTGATGTTGGTGACCTCCAGCCAGACATGGCCCGCGCCGCACTCCCGGGCGAACTCCTCCGCCCGGGACATCAGCGCCCTGCCCACGCCTCTGCCCCGGTGGCCGGGGGCGACCTCGATGTCCTCCACGGTGAGGCGGCGGTTCCACCCCGCGTACGAGACGGAGACGAAGCCTGCCAGGGAGCCGTCGGGGGCCAGGGCCAGGAAAGTGGGATGCCCCTTCTCCGACCGCTCCGCCTCGTCTTCCTCGGCCCCTGAGTCCTCGTCCTCCTCATCCTCCGGGAACACCTTGGTCAGCGGTGGGTCCACCGGGGTCTCCCGCAGAGTGAAGCCGTTCTCAGCTGTCTCCACCTGGAAGACCGTGGCCGTGGTGAACGAGCCGTCCAGCGCTTCGACGAGCCCGGTGTCCTCGGGGGTGGCGGTGCGGATCTCGTACGTCGTGTCGTCGGCCGGGGGCATGGGACGAGACTACGGCGAGGTGAGCCGGCGTCAGCAGGCCGCCTCCTCAGGAGCCGGGCGTCAGGTCGTCCGAGCGGCCCGCCTCGATACGGGACCACTGCGGGATGGGGCGGCCGTTGGTGCGCATGGGGTGTTCGGGGGGCGCGTCCATCGTCTGCGGCCAGCCGGGGGGCGAGTCCTCCCAGAGTTCCTGGCGGCCGTACACCGTCAGGTCCATCAGCGCGTAGTCGTAGTCCATCACCTCCACCCCGCGCAGCGTCGTCCAGTACGTCTCGTAGACGCGGTCGCCGTCGCGCAGGTAGCAGACCACGTGCATCATGCCGACCTGGCGTCCGGTCAGCAGCTCGTCGTTCGACGGGAGCGCCGAGTACCACGGCATCTCCCAGCCCATGAAGTCCCGGTAGCGGCGGCCCTCCTCGTACGGGCCCTGGCAGAACACCGCGTACGTGATGTCGCGCGAGTGCAGGAAGGCCAGCTCCCGCACCTGGTTGGTGACCCAGGTGCAGCCCTCGCACTGGCCGGCCGCGTCGTGTCCCTCGTGCCACATGAAGTAGTACGCGATCAGCTGCCGGCGTCCTTCGAACGCGTCCAGCAGCGTGACCGGGCCGTCCGGGCCGGTCAGTTCGAGGCCGGCGTCCACCTCGACCATGGGCAGCCGGCGCCGGGCCGCCGCGATCGCGTCGCCTTCCCTGGTGTGCGCCTTCTCCCGGAGCCGCAGGGCGTCCAGTTCGGTCTGGAAGGCCGCCCGGTCGGCCACCGGCGGCAAGGCCGGCGCGCGGTCGGGGTCCGATACCTGGTCCGGGTGCGGTGTGTTGCCGCTGTCCTGCTCGGTCACGGTCGTGTCCCGTCGTCGTACGTCGTCACGAGCCCCGTCGGCCGGAGGTCGGCCTCATCCGTCGGCATCATCCGTCGGCCCCGTCCACCGGCCCCGTCCGCGGGCACGCGAGTTTCCCAGGAGCGCCCCGCCCCGATCCAGCTTCCCGCCCGGCGAGCCGGTCACCGCACCTGGACGCCACAACCGGGACGCCGTGACCGAGCCCGGCCGGCAGGCCCTAGAGTGCCTCCGTGCCGACGTACAGCATCGGCCGGGCCGCGGAGCTGCTCGGCGTCAGTTCGGAAACCGTCCGCCGGTGGGCCGACGGGGGGCAGCTCGCCATGGAGCGGGACGGGGCCGGGAACCGGGTGATCGACGGGGTCGGGCTCGCCGCGTTCGCCAAGGACCGGGCCGCCGGGCTGCATCCCGTGCCCGGGGAGACGCGGACCTCGGTGCGCAACGCGTTCGCCGGGATCGTCACCGCGGTCACCGTCGACGACATCGTGGCCCAGGTCGAGATCCAGTCCGGGCCGCACCGGCTCGTCTCCCTGGTGAGCCGTGAGGCGGTCGACGAGCTGGGCATCGAGGTCGGGGTGACCGCCACGGCCCGGGTGAAGTCCACCAACGTTCATATCGACCGGTCGTAGGGACCAGAGCCTCGGGTCAGCGGCAGAGCAGTGCCGCCTTCAGGTCCAGCTTGTGGTCCAGCCGGGCCAGGTCGCGGCCCGTCAGCATCTCCACGCGCTGGATGCGGTAGTGCACGGTGTTGACGTGCAGATGCAGCGCCTCGGCCGTCCGGGCCCAGGAGCCGTTGTGCGTGAGGAAGACGTCCAGGGTCTCCAGCAGCATCCGGTGCGACGGGTTCGTGGCGTCGGCGAGCGCACCCAGCGCGTGGATGCCGAAAGCCGTACGTACGTCGGAGGGGATGCCCGTGAGCAGGGCATCGAGCGTCGTGAGCTCATCGATCGCCGTCAGGCGGGACGTGGACGCCGCGGTCCCCTGCGCCTTCTCCGAGCGCGCCGCCGTCAGTGCGTAACGCGCCTGCGTCAGCGCGCCCTTGAGGAGCTGCGGGGTGGCGGCCGGGGTGCTCATGCCGCCGTGGAAGGGGACGCTCCCGTTACGGGACTGGAGTGTCGGCCAGAGGCTCTTGAGTGCCGTTGCGATGGGGTCCTCGCCCGACTCAGCGGACGTGCCGATCACCGCCGTCGCCTCCCCCGGTTCCCCCGTCGGCAGCCTCCCCACCGCGAAACCGCGATCCGTCAGGTGGTGCAGCGCCTCGGTCAGGGCATCGAGGGTGCCGTCGTCGTCCGCCTCCCCCTTCACCGTGATCACCGTGTACGGGTCCTGATCCGCCAGTCCGCACGCCTCCAGCGCCCTCCGCAGCGCCGCCGGGGCGGCCGGGCTCGACGGGGTGTCGATCAGGGCCAGGAGGTCCGAGGCCAGGGCGCGGGCGGTCGTCTCGCGGCGGCGCGCCGTCCGGCGGTGCTGGGCGAGCACCTCGGCTATCTCGTGCAGCATGCGCGGCGGCGTCCCGACCGGCTCGGGCAGGTGCAGATGCCACTGGCCGTACGGCGAGGCGTCCGGGTCGACGCTCAGGGTCGTGGTCGCCGTCAGGGCCTCGGCCGCCCGGCTCACCGGCAGCGGCGCGGCCGTCGGGGTGCGGGCGATCGTGCGGCCCGTGGCGCTGAGGACGTACGCGGGCGGAGTGCCCAGATGGGCGACGGCCCGGGTGAGCAGCGTGTCCGGGTCCGTGCCGTCCGCCAGGAGCCGGCTCAGCTCCGCCCGGACGTTCTCGGGCAGCGCGTAGGGGGCGGCGGGGCGGCGGCTCAGGTCGCCCCACTGCCGGAGGTACACCGTGTCGGTGACGGCCCGGAACGACGTGTGCACCGGCACCGAGAGGATCGCGATGCCGTGCCGCCGGCACGCCTCGACGAGCACGTCCGGCACGCCCCCGTGCGTCTCCTCGCCGGCCAGCAGGGCCGCCGCTCCGGCCTCCCCCAGGGCGGCGACGAATCGTTCCGCCTTGGCCTCGTCGTCCGCCGGGGCCCACCACACCAGTCCGCTGAGCACCAGCTCGCCGCGCTGGAGGAAGCGCCCCGGGTCCTCCAGGTCCGTCGCGGTCACGCCGCTGATCTCCCGGGTGAGCTGCGGGCGGTCGCCCCAGAGCAGGGTCAGGTCCAGGGACTCCAGCCGGAGAAGGTCTTCGACGTGCATGGGCGGTCTCCTTGCGGGGTTCCGGGCACCCCTCCCGGCATCTCACATTCACGAGGTCGAGACGAGTCATTGCATCGTAAATGCAAGGCCAGGTGGCGCAAACACCTCTTGGTTGTTCCTCCAGCGTTACGGCTTCTGCCTGGTGTATTTCCGTACGGTGAACCAGTCGTGCGGGGCCCGTTCGCGCGGCTTCACTGGCGGGCATGGACCTCAACACGGTGCTCGACGTACGGGACGCCCGCAGCCCCGTTCCCTGGCGGCCGGGCGACGCCTGGCTCGGCGGGGGCACCTATCTGTTCTCCGAGCCCCAGCCGCATCTGCGCCGGCTCGTGGATCTCGGCCGGATGGGCTGGGAGCCGGTGCGGGAGCTGCCGGACGGGTCGCTGGAGATCGCGGCGACCTGCACGATCGCGCAGCTCTCGCGGTTCGGGAGGAGCTGGGGCGCGACCGCGGCTCCCCTGGTCGAGCAGTGCTGCCGCGCCTTCCTCGCCTCGTTCAAGATCTGGAACATGGCCACCGTGGGCGGGAACCTCTGCAACGCCCTGCCCGCGGGGCCGATGATCTCGCTCACCGCCGCCCTGGACGGGGTGTGCCTGCTGCGCGCCCAGGACGGTTCGCTGCGCCGGGTGAAGGCCGCGGACTTCGTCGTCGGGGCGGGGCGCAAGGACCTCGGCGAGGGTGAGCTGCTGCGGTCGGTGACCCTGCCCGCCCGCGCCCTCGCCTCCCGTACCGCCTTCCGGCAGGCGTCCCTGTACGGGCTCGGGCGCTCGGGGGCCCTCGTCATCGGGGCCCTGGACCCGGTGGACGGGTCGCTCACCGTGACGGTGAGCGCGGCGACGGTCCGGCCGTTCCGCTTCTGGTTCCCGCTGCCGCCGGACCGGGACACGCTACGCACGGTGATCGACGCGGCGGTCCGGGCGGAGGACTGGTTCGACGACATCCACGGACTGCCCGCGTGGCGGCGGCACATGGCCCTCCGCTTCGCCGAGGAGATCCGCCGGGAACTGACAGCCGGCACCACCGACACCGCCGACGCACCGGCCCCGGGAGGGCTTCGATGACGTACTCGATCCGGGTCAACGACCAGCCCTTCGACGACGAGCCGCGCCCCGGCCAGTGTCTGCGCACCTATCTGCGCGACCGCGGCTGGTTCGGCGTCAAGAAGGGCTGCGACGCCGGGGACTGCGGCGCCTGCACCGTCCACGTCGACGGCGAACCCGTCCACAGCTGCATCTACCCCGCCGTACGGGCCGAGGGGCGCGCCGTCACCACCGTGGAGGGGCTGGCCGACGCGGACGGCGAACTCCATCCCGTACAGCGCCGGTTCCTTGACGCGCAGGGGTTCCAGTGCGGGTTCTGCACCGCCGGGTACCTGATGACGACGGCCGCGCTCGACGAGGAGCAGCTCGACGATCTGCCGCGGGCCTTCAAGGGGAACATCTGCCGCTGCACCGGCTACCGGGCCATCGAGGACGCGGTGCGCGGCGTACGGCACACCGAGGATCCCGGGGCCGGGCAGGCCGTCGGGCGGAATCCGGGGGCGCCCGCCGGGCCGCTGGTGGTCACCGGCACCGCGCGCTACACCTTCGACGTCGACGTTCCCGGCCTCCTCCACATGAAACTGCTGCGCTCCCCGCATCCGCACGCCCGCATCGTCTCCATCGACACCTCGGCCGCCCTGCGCGTCCCCGGCGTGCACCTGGTCCTCACCCATCACGACGCCCCCGAGCGCCTCTACTCCACCGCCCGCCACGAGCACCCCACCGAGGACCCCGACGACACCCGGCTCCTGGACGACACCGTCCGCTACATCGGCCAGCGCGTCGCCGCCGTCGTCGCGGACAGCGAGGGAGCGGCCGAGGAGGGCTGCCGCCGTATCGAGGTGGTGTACGAGCAACTCCCGTACGTCGTCGACCCGGAGGCGGCCATGGCGCCCGGCGCTCCCGTCATCCACGACAAGGGCCCCGAGTCGCGCATCGCCCGGCCGGAGAGCAACGTCGTGGGGGAAGTCCACGGGGAGATCGGGTCGGTGGAGGAGGGGTTCGCCGAGGCGGACGTCGTGTACGAGGAGACCTTCCGCACCCAGCGCGTCCAGCACGCCAGCCTGGAGACGCACGGCGCGGTCGCCTGGTACGAGGCGGGCGAGGACGGTCAGGAGCGGCTGACCGTGCGCTCCAGCACCCAGACCCCCTTCCTCACCCGGCGGGCGCTGTGCGCGCTGTTCGACCTGGAGCTGAAGCAGGTACGGGTGCTGGCGGGCCGGGTCGGCGGCGGCTTCGGCGGAAAGCAGGAGATGCTCGTCGAGGACATCGTGGCGCTCGCCGTGATGCGGCTGCGGCGGCCGGTGAAGCTGGAGTACACGCGCCCCGAGCAGTTCTACGGGGCGACCACCCGCCACCCGTTCACCATCCGGGTACGGGCGGGGGCCCGGGCGGACGGCACGCTGACCGCGCTCCAGCTGCGCGTGGTGGCGAACACCGGGGCGTACGGCAATCACGGTCCGGCGGTGATGTTCCACAGCGTCGGCGAGTCGATGGCCGTCTACCGCGCCCCGCACAAGAAGGTCGACGCCTTCTCCGTGTACACCAACTCCGTTCCCGCCGGGGCCTTCCGGGGCTACGGGCTCGGGCAGGTCGTCTTCGCCGTCGAGTCCGTGATGGACGAGCTGGCCCGCCGCACGGGCGTCGATCCCCTGGTCTTCCGTGAGCGCAACATCATCGGGCCCGGCGAGCCGATGCTCAGCCCCGGCGGCGAGGAGGAGGACCTGGAGATCGCCAGCTACGGGCTCGACCAGTGCCTCCAGGTCGTACGGGACGCGATCCGGCGGTACGGGGACGGGTCGGCCGACGACGTGCCGGAGGGGTGGCTCGTCGGTCAGGGCACCGGGATGTCGATGATCGCCACCGGGCCGCCCGGCGGTCATTTCGCCGACGCGACCGTGAAGCTCCTCCCGGACGGGACGTACGACATCGCCGTCGGGACCGCCGAGTTCGGCAACGGCACCACGACCGTCCACCAGCAGATCACCGCCGGGGCGCTGTCCACGACGGTGGACCGGATCGTGATCCGGCAGTCGGACACCGATGTCGTCCGGCATGACACGGGCGCGTTCGGCTCGGCCGGGACGGTGGTGGCGGGAAAGGCCGTGATGCGGGCCGCCGACGCGCTCGCCGTGCAGATCCTGGAGTTCGCGGCGGGGCAGCTGGGGGCGGCTCCGGGCGACTGCCGGCTGACGGTGGACGCGGTGGAGTGCGCCGGGCGCGCGATCAGCCTGAAAGAGCTGTTCCAGGCCGCCCGCGCGGCCGGGCGGGAGTTGTCGGCCGACGGGCACTGGGGCGGTTCGCCGCGCTCGGTGGCGTTCAACGCCCAGTGGTTCCGGCTCGCCGTGGATCCGGGTACCGGCGAGATCCGCATCCTGCGCAGCGTGCACGCCGCCGACGCGGGCAAGGTGATGAACCCGATGCAGTGCCGGGGGCAGGTGGAGGGCGGGGTGGCGCAGGCGCTCGGCGCGACGCTCTTCGAGAACGTCCGGCTCGACGAGCGCGGCGAGGTGACGACGGCCGCGTTCCGCCGCTACCGGCTGCCGCAGTACGCCGATGTGCCGCGCACCGAGGTGCACTTCATGGAGACCTCGGACGCGATCGGGCCGCTGGGCGCGAAGTCGATGAGCGAGAGCCCGTTCAACCCGGTCGCCCCGGCCTTCGCCAACGCGCTGCGCGATGCGACGGGCATCCGCTTCACCGATCTGCCGCTGACCCGCGACCGGGTGTGGCTGGCCATCGACGAGGCGTCGGGGAAGCCACAGGTGCTATGAGAACGGCGGGTCCGTGTTGTCGGTTGCGATGGAAGAAGGGTATTTTCGCTGGCTTTTGAGGGGGCACGGGATTTCCGGGCGGCGCTTGCGGGCATCACGTAGGGCGTGGATCGCGACGTAGGGCGTGGATCGCGGCGGGCCGGATCGCCGACGGAGACTCCCGACAGACCTTAGGGGGGCAGCCCATGCCGGTGGACCGACTCGGAACGCGGGGCGTGGCGGTACGGTCGCTCGCCCTGGTCGGCGCGTTGCACCGGCCCGTGACGCTCACGGTCACCGATCTGCGCGGGGGCTGGGAGCAGCACCGCGCGGAGGTGACGTTCGACTGCGCGAAGGAAGGCCCGCAACACCACACGTTCGAGGGGCCGTTGCTGCGGGAGGTCGTCGCGGACGCGGGCCCGGCCTTCGACGTCCGCCGGCGCAAGGACCGCTCGCGCTTCCTGCTGGCCGTCACGGGCGGGGACGGGCACCACGCGGTGCTGTCCTGGGCGGAGATCGACGCGGACTTCGGCGATGCGCCCGTGCTGCTCGCCACCCGCATGGACGACCGGCCGCTGGAGCCGGAGGGCAGCCAGCTGGTGATGCCCCGGGACCGCTGCGGGGCCCGCTACGTCAGCGCCATCACCCGGGTCTGGGTCGGGGCCGCCCAACTCCCCCCGTACACCGAAGGCTGAATCTCAGCGCCCCTCTGCGCGCCCGGCGTTGAGCCGCCCGGATGAACCCGTCGGATTCGCGGGATCCCCGGGGCTCTCGGAGCCCTCCGGGCCGCACACAGAATTCCCCCGAACTTGCCTTCTCCGTCACGGAGTTGAGGTTTATCTACGCGCGGAGCACGACCCACCGAACGATCATTCGGGCATATCAGACGACTTCTCGCACGGGCATTACCGGCGGGTACCGGGAGCTGCTAGAAACTGCCCATCCCCACATCCCCCCACGCTTCGAAGGGCTGGCAGCCATGTCAGTACGAAGAATTTGGGCATCTCTCTCCACTCTCGCGCTCGCCGCCGTGGCGGTCATCGGTGTCGCCGGGCCGGCTTCCGCCGCCGACTCGGCCGCCGCGGGCGGCTATGCCGCGCTCGGCGACTCCTACTCCTCGGGCGTCGGCGCCGGAAGCTACCTCTCCGACAGCGGCGACTGCCGGCGCAGCACCGCCGCCTACCCCTATCTGTGGCAGGCGGCCAACTCCCCCGCCTCGTTCGACTTCGTCGCCTGCTCGGGGGCGACGACCTCGTCCGTGGCGAGCAGCCAGCTCGGCGTGCTCAACGCGTCCACCTCGCTGGTCAGCGTCACCGCCGGAGGCAATGACGTCGGGTTCGCCGACGTCATGCAGGACTGCGTGCTCGGCAGCGAGGCCACCTGTCTCAGCAGCGTGGACGCGGCCGTCGCGCAGATGAACAACACCCTGCCCGGCAGGCTCGATTCGCTCTACGGCAGCATCCGGGCCCGCGCCCCGCAGGCCCAGGTCGTGGTGCTCGGCTACCCCCGCTTCTACCAGCTGTCCGGCAGCTGCATCGCCGGTCTCAGCGAGGCCGAACGGGCCGCGATCAACAACGCGTCGGACGTGCTGAACGACGTCATCGCCAAGCGGTCCGCCGACGCCGGGTTCACCTTCTCCAGCGTGGTGGACGAGTTCACCGGACACGAGCTGTGCTCGGGCGACGCCTGGCTGCACAGCGTCACCGTGCCGGTCTACAACTCCTACCACCCCAAGGCCGCGGGGCAGTCGGGCGGCTATCTGCCCGCCTTCCGCTCGGCGGTGTAGGACGGCAGAACAAGCTGAACGAGGCAGCGGCGGTTCACCGGACGACCGGTGGGCCGCCGTTCTCAGTAGCGCTCGACCAGATGCTCCCGGCCGGCCGGAGGCTCGTACGACTCGGGCCAGAAGTCCGTCACCCCGGTGATCAGCCCGCTCTCGTCGAACGTGAAGAAGTGGATCGCGTCCAACTCCTGCGGTGGCTCGCCCTCCTGCTCCCCCGTCACCGTGAACCCGGTCCGGGCCGCGGCCTGCCGCCCCTCCGCGTCGGCGACGATCCGCTCGACCCGGACGTGCCAGTCGCCCGGATACTCCTCGTTGAACCGGAGATAGCGCTCCTTGCCGCGGATCCGCTCGCGCGTCTGCGGCAGTTCGTACACCACGTCCTCGGCGAGGGTCGCCCCGAACGCGCTCCAGTCGCGCGCCTCGGCCGCCGACCAGTACGTCTCCACCGCCCCGCGCAGGGCAGCCGTCGTCGCCGTTCCCGAAGCACTTCCTGTCATGTCGGTCATGGAAACGAGTGTGACCCCCACCACTGACAATCGCCGGGAGAAGCCCCGCGGGGCGACTCCGGCCTGCGGTTATCTCTGACCCCCCACCGGGCGGGTCGCCTTGATCGAGTACATGAGCGGGATCCTCGGCCGCCCCGCCGGGAAGCGGTAGTGGCCGTCCGCGTGGCGCTCCAGCGTGTCGAAGCGCGGGACGAGCGAGACGTCGTGCTCGTGGAGGAACTCGATCCGCAGCCCCGCCGAGGCGAGCGCCGTCACCACCCGGCCCACCGGGTGCTGCCACTCGACGCTGCGGTTGTGCACGGTCGGCGCGTCGAGGTCGGCGTACGTGCCCGGTGTCTCGTCCACCCAGGCGTCGCGGCTGAAGTAGTCGTCGGTGACCACCGAACCGCTCGCGTCCATCGAGTCGGTCAGCGGATGGAACTCCGCCAGGTAGAGGAACCCGCCGGGCGCGACCAGCGACGCGGCGGTCTCGGCCCAGCGGTCGATGTCGGGCAGCCAGCCCAGCGCGCCGATGCCCGTGTAGACGATGTCGTACGCGGAATCGGGAACGGCGACCTGGGCGTCGTACACATCGGCCACGACGAACGCCGCCCGGTCCGGCCCGAGCCCCAGCGACCCGGCCAGCCCCCGGGCGGTCTCGACGGCGGGCTCGGAGAAGTCGAGGCCCACGACCTGCGCGGCGCCGTGCCGCGCCCAGGACAGGGTGTCCAGGCCGAAATGGCACTGGAGGTGCAGCAGGGTCTTCCCCGTGACGTCCCCGACCTCGGCCAGCTCGAAGGCGCGCAGCGCGTCCTTGCCGGCCAGGAACGCGTCCAGCTCGTAGTAGTCGCTCGCCACATGGATCGGCACGCGTTCGTCCCAGCGCGCGCGGTTGGCCGCGTGCCAGTCGTCCGGGGTCGGGGAGTACATGCCCGGGAAGCTACCGACGTGCCCGGCGGAACGCGACCGGTTATCCACAGAGTGCGGGAGACCGGCAGGGTCGGCGGAGAGGTTATCCACAGGGTCCCCGGCGAAGCGGCCGATCGGGTTGGATGGAGTGCATGAGCCAATCACAGAACGCCTCGACCGCGCCCGAGTGGGAGCAGCGGTTCCGCGCGCCCCGGGTGTCCCTTCCGGACTGGGCCGAGGACGCTCCCGACCGCTCGCTGTTCGTCTCCAACGCCACCGGGACCTACGAGCTGTACGCGTGGGACCGGGCGAGCGGGCGGCAGCGGCAGGTGACCGACCGGCCCAACGGGACCACCGACGGGGTGCTGACGCCCGACGGGGAGGCCATCTGGTGGTTCAGCGACACCGACGGTGACGAGTTCGGGGTGTGGATGCGCCAGCCGTTCGGCGGCGGGGAGGACGAGCCGGCCGCGCCGGGGCTCGCGGCCTCCTATCCGGCGGGTCTGGCCATCGGGCGGGACGGTTCGGCGGTGATCGGCCGGTCGACCGACGAGGACGGCACGACGGTCCATCTGGTGCGGGCGCCGGGCGCGGAGCCCGTGGAGATCTACCGGCACCGGGAGTCCGCGGGCGTCGGGGACCTCTCGCACGACGGGACGCTGATCGCGCTGGAGCACACCGAGCACGGCGACGCGATGCACTCCGCGCTGCGCGTGGTCCGCCCCGACGGGTCGACCGTGGCCGAGCTGGACGACACCGAGGGCGGCACGAAGGAGCTGGGGCTCAGCGTGCTGGGCTTCGCTCCGGTCGCCGGGGACACCCGGCTCCTCGTCGGGCATCAGCGCCGGGGCCGCTGGGAGCCGATGATCTGGGACCCGGTCGCGGGCACGGAGACCCCGCTGCCGATCGATCTGCCGGGCGATGTGGGGGCCGAGTGGTATCCGGACGGCTCCGCGCTGCTCGTCGAGCACGAGTTCGAGGCCCGCAGCGAGCTGTGGCGGTACGAACCGGGGGCCGCGGCGCCCGTGCGCGTGGAGACCCCCGCCGGTACGGTCTCCGGCGCCACGGCCCGGCCGGACGGGACCGTGGAGTACCTGTGGTCCTCGGCCGCGCAGCCGCCCGTGGTGCGGTCGACCAGCGGTGCCGTGGTCCTGGATCCGCCCGGTGCCAAGGCCCCGGCGTCGGTGCCCGTCGAGGACGCGTGGGTGGAGGGGCCCGGCGGCCGGATCCACGCCCTCGTGCAGAAGCCCGCCACCGGTGAGGGCCCGTTCCCCACCGTCTTCGAGATCCACGGCGGGCCGACCTGGCACGACAGCGACGCCTTCGCCTCCGGTCCGGCCGCCTGGGTGGACCACGGTTTCGCGGTCGTACGGGTCAACTACCGCGGCTCCACGGGTTACGGCCGTGCCTGGACGGACGCGCTGAAGCACCGGGTCGGCCTGATCGAGCTGGAGGACATCGCCGCCGTACGGGAGTGGTCCGTCGCCTCCGGGCTCGCGGACCCGGAGCGCCTGGTCCTGGCCGGCGGGTCCTGGGGCGGCTATCTGACCCTGCTCGGCCTCGGCACCCAGCCCGACGCCTGGGCGCTGGGCCTGGCCGCCGTCCCCGTCGCGGACTACGTCACCGCGTACCACGACGAGATGGAGGCCCTGAAGGCGATGGACCGCACGCTGCTGGGCGGCACGCCGGAGGAGGTTCCCGAGCGGTTTACGGCCTCGTCCCCGCTGACGTACGTCGACGCGGTGCGCGCCCCCGTCTACATCTCGGCGGGCGTCAACGATCCGCGCTGCCCCATCCGTCAGGTGGAGAACTACGTGGACCGGCTGGCGGCGCGCGGCGCGGTCCACGAGGTCTACCGCTACGACGCCGGGCACGGCTCGCTCGTGGTGGAGGAGCGGATCAAGCAGGTGCGGCTGGAGCTGGAGTTCGCCCTGAAGCACCTGGGGGGTGGTGCCGTCCAGGGGGCGTAAGGGCCAGATAAATCACGGACCCCGCTCCGGGGCGCCGGGGCGGGGAACCGTACCTTTGAGGGGTGTACCGGTTCCTGCTGACCCCACGGTGGTGGGGGATCAACCTCTTCGTCGTGCTGGCCATCCCGTTCTGCGTGTTCATGGGCACCTGGCAGCTCGGCCGCTTCGAGGACCGTGTGCAGTCGCACGCCCAGGCGGAGAAGGCGCCCGATCCGGGCACCCGGGCCGCGAAACCCCTGGACGAGCTGCTGCCCGTCGACAAGGTGACGTCCGGCCGCCCGGCCACCGCCACCGGGACGTACGCCGACCAGTTCCTGGTGCCCGGCCGTGAGCTGGACGACCGGCGGGGCTTCTACGTCCTGAACCTGCTGCGGACGGACACCGGCAAGGCCCTGCCGGTGGTACGGGGCTGGCTCCCCGGGTCCGCGGACGACGCCCGGGTCCCCGCCGCGCCCACGGGCGAGGTCACGGTGACCGGCGACCTCCAGGCCTCCGAGAACACCCACAGCAACGGCGTCGACGTCCGGGGCGGGCTCCCCTCGGGCCAGGTCGGCATGATCAGCGCGGCGACCCTGGTGAACCTCGTCCCCTACGACGTGTACGACGCCTGGGTGACGCTTCCGAAGGCCGAGGCAGGCGGTACGGGCGGCGCGATGAAGCCCGTACCGGCGGCGGCCCCGGAGGGCAGCGGCCTCGATCTGAAGGCCTTCCAGAACCTCGGCTACACGGGCGAGTGGTTCGTCTTCGCCGCGTTCGTGCTGTTCATGTGGTTCCGGCTGGTGCGGCGCGAGGCCGAGGCCGCGCGGGACATCGCCCTCGGGCTCGTACCGGAGGAACCCGGCCCGGATGCGAAGGACGCCCCGGAGACCCCCGAGACCCCGGCGTCCCCGGAGGGCACCCCACAGGGCGCCCCCGAGGATCCGTCCTCGCCGGACTACGACGTGGCGAGCACGCCCGTCCGGTAGATCGTGCCCGAGCAGGCGTTGGGGATCTCCGTCTGCGCGGTGGGCGCTCCCGACTCCGGGGTGTGCGTCACGGCGACGCTGCCCTCGGCCGTGGTCCCGCCGTCCTCGTACAGCCACTGCGCTTCGACACCGGACTGGTTCTCGGCGCCCTCGCCGACCGAGCCGCCCGCGCCGTCGTCCGACGGGGTCGGCGTCGGTGAGGGGCCCACGGCCGGACAGGTGTCGGTCGGCACCCAGGCGAACCGCACCTCGTACGCCATGGCCGGCTTCAGCAGCACCGTGCCCGGCTCCTGGGACGGGTCGGGCAGACCGGGGGCCGCGTCGCCCGCCGCGTGCTGGACCACGACGATCTTCTGCGAGTCGGCGGCGCCGAGGGCGGTGAAGCCGACGGTGCCGTTGCTGCTGACCGTGCAGTCGGTGCCGGACACGTTGGCGATCCTGAAGCTGCCGTAGACCGTGCCGTCGGCTCCCGGCGCGTCGGTGCTCGCGGACGCGACGCCGAGCTGGCCGGGGTCGCAGACGGGCAGGGACGCCAGGTCCACGCTCGGGGAGTCGGGCTTCTCGCCCGCCACCGCCGCGTCGGGGTCGCGCCCCGCGCCCCGGGAGGGGGTGGGGTCCGGGGCGGCCTCGCCCTTGCCGCCCTCGCTCTCGCGCTCGGTGGGCGCCACGCTCCGCCGGCCCGGCTCCTCGGGGCCGGGCTCCTCCCCGTTGCCGCCCTGGGCCTGCTCGCCGTGTCCGGCGATGGCGGGGCGGGCGGCGGAGGAGCCGTCCGAGGTCGCCACGTGCACGAAGGCGGGGACGGCGGTGCCGATCAGCAGGGCGGCCGCGGCCGCCCCGACGACGGCCTGCCGCCGCCGGGCCCGGCGGGCGGGAACGGCGCGGTGGAGGTGGTCGAGGGTCCCCTCGGAGGGGGTGATGTCGCGGACCGCACCGTGCAGCATGCGGCGCAGGGCCACCTCGTCCAGCTCGCCGCCGGACCGGTCGGGGGCGCGTCTGCCTTCGGCGAAGAGGTCGGTGAGTGTGGCGAGGAAGTCGTCGTCGGAGGCCGCGGGGGCATCGGCGTCACCGGGGGCGGAGGCGGCGGCGCCTGCCTCTGCATGCGTGTCGTCGTCGCCGGACTTCGTACGTACGTCGTCGGCGGCCTCCGGGCGGGCGTCCGCGCCGGTCTCCGTACCCGCGTCACCAGCTTCGTCGGCAGCCTCCGCACGGGCGTCCGCGGCGCTCTCCGTACGCGCATCCGCGCCGGTCTCCGTACGCGCCTCCGCGCCGGCCCCCGTGCCCGCCTCGTCACCCGCTTCGTCGGCGGTCTCCGCGCGGGCGTCCGCAGCGCTCTCCGTACGCGCATCCGCGCCGGCCTCCGTACCGCCCGCCCGGGACTCCGCGTCCCCGCCCGCCCGGGACTCCGCGTCGCCGCCCGGCAGGGCCTCCGCGTCGCCGCCCGGCAAGACCTCCCCGCCCGCCGACAGCTCCCGTTCCGGAGGCTCGGGCTCGCCCGGGGCCGTGCTCTCGCCCTGTGGGCGGTCCGGATCGGTGTGCGGAGTCTTCTCCGGCCCGTGGTTCACAATTCCGTTTCCCGTCGGGTCGTTCTCGTACCTGTGCTCAGGGATCTCGGGGCCCTGGGCGGAACGTTGCTCGGGGCGCTGCTCGGACCCGCTCATGCCTGGGCCTCCATCACCACACGCAGCGCCGCGATGCCCCGCGAACCGTACGCCTTCACCGACCCCAGCGAGACCCCCAGCGTCTCGGCGACCTGGGCCTCCGTCATGTCCGCGAAGTACCGCAGGACCAGCACCTCGCGCTGGCGTCGCTGGAGCCCCTTCATGGCCTTGATCAGCGCGTCCCGCTCCAGCTGGTCGTACGCGCCCTCCTCCGCGCTCGCCATGTCCGGCATCGGCTTGGAGAGCAGCTTCAGCCCGAGGATGCGGCGGCGCAGTGCGGAGCGCGAGAGGTTGACGACGGTCTGCCGGAGGTACGCCAGGGTCTTCTCGGGCTCCCGGACCCGGTTGCGCGCGGAGTGCACCCGGATGAACGCCTCCTGCACCACGTCCTCGCAGGACGCGGTGTCGTCCAGCAGCAGGGCCGCGAGGCCGAGCAGGGAGCGGTAGTGGGCGCGGTAGGTCTCGGTGAGATGGTCGACCGTGGTTCCTGCTGCCACCGTCTCTTCAGCACCCCCGCGCTGCGCGGGCAGCGAGGCCGGGCGCGCAGCGGGCATGGGCGCGATCACCGGCATGCCGCCGGGCGCGCGGGGCCGCCGGAGCGGGCGCACCGCAGCGCCTCGCAACGGGCCCACCACTGTGATGTCGAGAACCTCTGCCACGCCTGTTGGACACGCTGCCCCCCGTCAGGGTTGTACGCGGACCGCGCCACGTTCGACGCTGTGCGACATGCCCTCATACGTACCCGCTCTTCCCCAAATGCCCCGTTTAGACGTCCGGCCACGCATAAAGTGACGGCATAGACGCAACCCGGCCGAGGTGCGGTTGCAGAGGGCCGGGAGATCATCGTCGGACACGACAACGTCCCAGCTCAAGAGGTTCAGACCAGCGAATTCCTCATAGGGTGTTCACAGATCCTACAAAACAAGTTCGATCATCGACCGGGGAATTCGGCGGCGACCGATTCGGCGATCTGCGCCACGTTCAAAGCCGCACCTTTTCGGAGATTGTCCCCGCAAAGGAACATTTCCAGGGCGCGCGGGTCGTCCATCGACCGCCGGACGCGCCCCACCCAGGTGGGGTCGGTGCCGACCACGTCGGACGGGGTGGGGAAGTCCCCGGAGGCCGGGGAGTCGAACAGGACCACGCCCGGGGCGGTCGCCAGGATCTCGTGCGCCTTGCCGACCGCGACCTCGTTCTCGAAGCGGGCGTGGACGGACATCGAGTGGGCGGCGACGACGGGGACGTACACGCAGGTCGCGGTGGTCTTCAGGCCCGGCAGGCCCAGCACCTTGCGGCACTCCTCGCGCAGCGCGATCTCCTCGGAGGACCAGCCGTCCCCGGCGTCCGTACCGGCCCAGGGCACGACGTTCAGGGCGACGGGCGCGGCGAACGGGCTGTCCGCCGTGGCGGCCTCGTCGCCCAGGGCCCGGCGTACGTCCCCGGGCTGGGTGCCCAGCTCCGTACCGGCGACCACGGCCAGCTGTTCGCGCAGGGCGGCGACGCCCTCCCGGCCCGCACCGCTGACGGCCTGGTAGGAGGAGACGATCAGCTCGCGCAGCCCGAACTCGGCGTGCAGCGCGCCGACCGCGACGATCAGCGACAGCGTGGTGCAGTTCGGGGACGCGACGATGCCGCGCGGCCTGAGCCGTGCGGCATGGGGGTTGATCTCGGGGACGACGAGCGGCACGTCGTCGTCGAGCCGGAAGGCCGCCGAGTCGTCGATGACGACGACGCCCTTGGCGGCGGCGATCGGCGCCCAGTGGGCGGAGACCTCGTCCGGTACGAGGAAGAGGGCGACGTCCACGCCGTCGAAGACGTCCTCGGTGAGCGCCAGCACCTCGCTCTCCTCCCCGCGCACGACCAGCTTCCGGCCGGCCGAGCGCGGCGAGGCGACGAGTCTGACCTCGCCCCAGACGTCCGCGTGCTGCGAGAGGATCCGGAGCATGACACCGCCGATCGCCCCGGTCGCACCGACGACCGCGAGCGAAGGGCGGTGTTCCGTCATCGGCCGGTGCCTCCGTAGACCACGGCCTCGTCGGAGTCGCTGTCGAGCCCGAAGGCCGTGTGCACGGCGCGCACGGCCTCGTTGACGTCGTCGGCACGGGTGACCACCGAGATGCGGATCTCGGATGTCGAGATCAGCTCGATGTTGACGCCCGCGTCGGACAGCGCCTCGAAGAAGCCGGCGGTGACGCCCGGGTTGGTCTTCATACCCGCGCCGACCAGGGAGATCTTGGCGATCTGGTCGTCGTAGCGCAGCGAGTCGAAGCCGATGGAGCCCTTGGCACGCTCCAGGGCGTCGATGGCCTTGCGGCCCTCAGCCTTGGGCAGGGTGAAGGAGATGTCCGTCAGGCCGGTCGACGCGGCGGAGACGTTCTGCACCACCATGTCGATGTTGACCTCGGCGTTCGCGATGGCGCGGAAGATCGCGGCCGCCTCGCCCGGCTTGTCCGGCACGCCGACGACGGTGACCTTGGCCTCCGAGACGTCGTGGGCGACTCCGGAGATGATCGCGTGCTCCACCTTCTGGTCCCCTTGCGGCTCGTTGCTGACCCAGGTGCCGCGCAGTCCGGAGAAGGACGAGCGGACGTGGATCGGGATGTTGTAACGGCGTGCGTACTCGACGCAGCGGTGCAGCAGCACCTTGGAGCCGGACGCGGCCAGCTCCAGCATGTCCTCGAAGGAGATCCAGTCGATCTTCTTCGCCTTCTTCACGACCCGGGGGTCCGCGGTGAAGACGCCGTCGACGTCGGTGTAGATCTCACAGACCTCGGCGTCCAGCGCGGCGGCCAGCGCGACGGCGGTCGTGTCCGACCCGCCGCGGCCGAGGGTGGTGATGTTCTTGCCCTCCTGGCTCACGCCCTGGAACCCGGCGACGATGGCGATGTTGCCCTCGTCGATCGAGGTCCGGATGCGGCCCGGGGTGACGTCGATGATGCGCGCTTTGTTGTGGACCGAGTCGGTGATGACACCGGCCTGGCTGCCCGTGAACGACTGGGCCTCGTGGCCCAGGTTTTTGATCGCCATCGCCAGCAGGGCCATGGAGATCCGCTCACCCGCGGTCAGCAGCATGTCGAACTCCCGACCGGTAGGCATCGGAGACACCTGCTCGGCGAGATCTATCAACTCGTCCGTCGTGTCGCCCATCGCGGACACCACGACAACCACCTGGTTGCCGTTCCTCTTGGCGTCGACGACTCGCTTGGCGACCCGCTTGATGCCCTCGGCATCGGCTACGGAGGAGCCTCCGTACTTCTGCACGACAAGGCCCACGTGCGCTCCTCGCTCAGTCATTACTGCGGTCGGCTCAGTTTAACGAGCAGTCCGGAATCGACCCGTCCATTACCAGATGGTGAGATGTCCCGCTCACCACCCGGTACGGCGTGTCGCTCCGAACTGCTCGTACGGGGCTGTTGCCCAGCCGGACCGCGCACACTCCCGTTTGTGTCCCAGCCCACACGATCGGGCAGGGAAGTCCCAGCCCACACGATCCGCGGGGAAAGCGCGAGCCGGGACACGTCCGGTTACGGCAGCTGCCGGATCCCGTTACGGCAGCTGCCGGATCCGGTTACAGCGGCTGCCTGATCTCGTTACGGCAGCTGCCGGATCTGCGTCTCGGACAGCACACCCGCGTAGGCGTACACGCTGTCCACCACGCCCTTCAGGTGCTCGCCCCAGCCGTCGGCGGTGCGGCCCCGGCCGAGCTGGAACCCGCCGGTGCTCTTCCAGGCGGCGTCGAAGGCCGCGGTGCCGCCGTCGGACTCCTTCGACCCGTCGACGTAGAAGGACACCTGGTTCGCCGAGGCGTCGTATGTGACGGTGACCCGGTGGCCCACGCCGAGGTCTCCGTCCGGCCACTCGAACCGGCGGAGCACGGTCTCCGGCGCCCCCGGCTCGTCGGCGTGCGCCAGCACCAGGTCCCAGCTGGAGTTCTCCGGGTCGAAGCGGACCTTGAAGGCGTCGCCGTGCTCGCCGCCCTGCGAGATCGCCGTCATCGGCGCCGCCGGCTCGTCGTCGGTGAGCCGGACGCGGGCGCTGACGGTGAAGCTCCCCGAGGTGTCGACCACCGGGGCGTCCGTGGCCGCGTGGCCCGAGACCCCGTCGAGCCGCAGGTGCCCGTCACCCTCCAGCGGCCAGTCCTGGCCGCACACCGGGTCCATCGGGTCGCAGGGCTCGTCGAGGCGGAAGACCGAGGCCCCGGCGCCCAGCTTCAGCGGTGCCCCGCCGCCCGACTCCGGGGCGAGGCCGTCCGGCGCGGTGTCGAGCGCCCAGTGGCCGACGCGCTGCGCGGTACGGGTGGCGAGGGCCGTCAGCTCGTCCGGCACGACGATCCGGTCGTACGCCCGTACGTCACCGATCTCGCCCTGCCAGCGGTCGCGGTAGCCCTGCGCCCCGCGCGCCCGGCCGATCTGGAAGTCACCCTCGCCCGCCACGGGGACGGCGGCCGTCTCCTCGCCGACGGCGCGGCCGTTGACGTACAGCCGGGCCGTTCCGGTCTCGGCGTCGTACTGGCCGAGTACGTACGCCCAGTCGCCGGTCTCGGGCAGCCCGCCCGTGACCCGCGCCCCGCCGACGGCGAACGACCAGACGGGGGCGGAGCCGGCCTGCGTCAGCCCCAGAGTGAAGGCGCGCCCCGTACCCGCGTCCTGCGAGAGGACCGTACGGGTGCCGTCCACGCGCGCCGGCCGCACCCAGCCGCCGACGGCGAAGTCCTTCGCGGTGTCGGCGACGACCGGGGCGCCCGGGGTCAGGAAGCCGTGGCCCGTGCCGTCGAGCGCGGCGGTGGAGGTGAGCGGGGTGCCGGAGGGCGCGGGCGCGCCGAACGTGACCCCCGCACCGGCCCGGGCGGCGGTGCCGTTCTCGGCGGCGGCCGAACCGGAACCCGCCGCGTCGGCGAGCTTCCACCGGGCCACCGGGGCAGGCCCCTCGCCGATCCGGAACGTGTAGTCGGTGCGCGGGCCGCGGTTGCCGGCCCGGTCCTGCGCCTGGACGGAGAGGGTCTGGACGCCGGACTTCTTCGGTACGAAGGTGATCTCGGCCGAACCGTCGGGCCGGACGTCGGCCGTCCGCGGCGGCTCACCCATGAAGGTGTAGGCGAAGGCGACGACGTCCTCGGCCCGCGCGGTGAACCGGAAGGTGCCGCGGACCCCGGCGCCGGGCGTCCAGGTGTTGTCGTCCGGATAGTCGGAGGAGGTGACGACCGGGGCGTCGGGCAGCGTGCGGTCGTACACGAACTCGCAGGGCGCGCCCGCCCCTTCGCCGCTCCAGGCGGAGGCGCCCGCGTCGTTGACGGCCCGCACCCGCCAGGAGATGACGGTCTCGTCGGGGACGGAGTCCGGCAACTGCCAGCTGAACGGAGCGGTGTCGTGCTTGGTCGCGGTGGTGAGGGTCACGCGCTCCTCGGCGCCGCCCTCGCCCTGCCACCAGGCCTCGAACTCGCCCCGGACCTGGCTCGATTCGCCGGGCTGCCCGCCGCCGGGCCCGTACAGCCGCGCGGTCACCTGCGGAACGGTCCCCACGTACGGCCGCTCCGCGCCGGCGACGCACGCCGCGCTGCCCGTCTCCAGATCGGCGGTCAGCGGCTGCTTCGGCAGCCCGTCACCGGCCGCCGCCAGTACGGTGCCCGGCGTCGCGAGCACCGTCCCGGCGGCGATGGCCACCGCGACGGCGGCCCGTCTCGCGCGCCTCGCCTGTCTCGCTCGTCCCTGTCCTGTACGTCCTGTCATGCGTGTTCCCCTCCCCTGTCCGGCCCTTGAAGATCGAAGATCAAGAGCTGAGGGAGACTAACAACCGCACGCGCCGACCGCCCCCGGATATCCGGGACTCAGCCCACTCAGCCCGCCGTCAGCGTCTCCACGTCGAGGACCTGGGTGTTCTGCGCGGCCGCGATACGCCAGACCCCGTCGTCCTTGGCGAGCACGTAGGTCGGCGTGCCCGGGACCGCCTCGGGGTGGGCGGCCATGAGCTCGGCGGGATCCTCCTGGCCGTGGAAGATCTCGTCCAGATACGCACCGTCTGCGCGCCTCGCCGGGCGCTGACGAATCTTCACGGCGGCGATGTCGGGGCGGATGAAGAGGATCAGATCGGCGGTGTACGTGGCGATCACCGGGGAGTCCGCCTGCGGGGGCAGCACCTTGCGGGTGAAGGCACTGATCTCCGGCAGCCCGGTCAGCCGCTTGCCGTGGGCCGTGGTCCAGATGGCGTCCGCACGGAAGCCGCCGAGGAACGCATCGGGATCCGCGTTCAGCTGGGCCTCCTGCACGCCCGCGACGAACGCGACGATGGCGTCGACGTCCTCCTGCGGGGCCGGGACGCCGATGACGGTGGGGGCGGGGGGCGGTACGGCGGGGGTCGTGGCGCTCATGGGGAATCTCCTTGCGGGGCGGCGACCGTCGGATCGGCCGTTCACCCCGGAGCCTGTTCCCTCAACCGCGGTCGAGGTCAAGGAGTCACCGCCCGGGCGGGCGCGGCCCTTGCGGTACGCCTCGATGGCGAGGCCGCACGTGGGATAGAGCCACAGGTCCGCCCGGCGCTCCAGGCATCGCCTCATCAGCCACATCACGATCTGGCCGTGCGTGCCGTCAGCCGGGGGCTTCTCCCGTACCTTCCCGCCGATGAACTCCAGGCGCACCGGTTCCGGAGCCCGACGGGACAGCTTCTCGAACTCCTCGACGGACATCTCCGGCGCACCCGGCGCGCCTTCGCTCATCGACGCGACCTCGGGGCCGGAAGGACCGGGCGGACCGCGGCCGAGCGGAGTTCGGCCATGCGGGCGGCGACGTCGACCTCGGCGCGCGGGCGGGCCAGGAAGGTGTCCGGTACGTCGCCGGTCAGGCCCGCCGCCTCGTCGCGGGCGATCGCCTCCTTGCAGTCGAGGCAGACGCCGTGGTCCAGCGTGGTCGTCGTCTCGTCCTCGTCGCAGAACAGGCACATGATCACGGCGCCCACGATCTGCTCGCTCGGGTGGCCCTTCTCCGGCAGAGGGGCGGGCTTCGGCGGCATCTTGGTCTCCAGTCGCTTACGAAGGAAATGCCCGGCGGAGTGCACGGGCGTCGGCAGGCCCGACGTCAGGACCTGGGTGAGCTGTTCGCGGCCGACGCCACGCGCCAGCCACTCCCCGACCAGGTGTTCCAGCTCCACACAGTCGCCTTCGGAGAGCTGGAGCCGGGGCTCGCGGCGGCCGAGCGCGGCGAGGACGCCGTACGCCTCCGAGCGCGGGGCACGCTCACCGGGCTCGGGCTGCGACTGCGGTTGCGGCTGCGGCTCCTCGGTCGCTTCCACGGCGACGGGAGCCGGCGGCTGGCCCGGCGCGTCCAGGCCCCGGACGAACCGCACATGGGCGGCCCACCAGGCGGCGTCGCGGGCGGTGCGGGAGAAGTACGTGCGGGTCACCCAGCGCATCTGGCCGTCGGCCACGGTGACATGAACCTTGATGCGGCGCAGGTGCCCGGCCCGGGTCAGCCGGTCCAGCGCGCTGCGGCACGCCTGCTGCCCGTAGTCCGGCAGCTCCTCGGCGAGGACCTTGTAGCCGATCGCCGCGCCTTCGGGGAGCCGGTCGATGTACGCGGCGATGGCCGCCTCACGCGGTTCCAGACCGGCGAAGTCGGCGGCGCGGGGCGGGGCCTGGTCGGGGGCGTCGCGCTTTCCGTACCCGACTTTCGCCATGGGGTGGGCGGGAGCGCGCAGGACGGCACTAAGGTTGGCAGCAGCCATGGGGATCGTTCTTTCTAAGGTGTGCGATCTCTGACGGTCAGACCCCGGTCGGTGTTGTGAGCACCACCGGGGTTGTCCGTTTTACGGATAGTGGGTTGCTGATCGTGAACCTAGAGCGTGCGTACGCTGCGGCGCAACCCGATCACGTAACGTCACTCGCGATCGAATTCGGGCAGGCTGCAAGGCAGTTAGGGAGGGTGGGTGGGTTGAACCCAACCACCCATACCTACAGAAAGGGCTCGGGGCCCGGGGCTCGCGGCTCGGAGCTTGAGCCTCGGGCGGACCTGCGGAATCGGCAGGGAACTGCTGCGGCAGTTGTACGCGGACGGGCTCGGGCCCGAGGTCCGGGCACTGACCCGCGACGCGACACGGGCCGGGGCGGCGGTGCCCGATGGCCGCGATGATGAGGGCCGAAGTCGCGGACAGCGTCCTCGACCTGATGGGCGGCGACGTCAACGACGCCCTGCTGACCGTGCACGACACCGTGGCCCGGGTCACCGGCTCCCCCGCCCGCACCTACCGCCGCTGGGCCGAGGAGAACGCCGACGCGTTCCGGTGAACCGGGGCGCGCAGGTGCGGGCGGCGGAGGACGGCGGGCGAAAGGGGGCGGCGGCTACTTCACCGGCCGCAGCCCCAGCGGGCCCGCGATCTCCTGGAGCATCACGCGGCCCGCCTCCTCGGCGAGATTCTCCTCGCCCGGGTCCTGGTCGGTGTCCAGGCCGTCCAACTCCTCCAGGGGCTGGCCGAGGCGGATGTGGGCGACCAGGGACTGGAGGGCGCGGAGGGTGGCGGAGGCGGTGGAGCCCCAGTTGGAGAAGTACGAGAACTGCCACCACCACAGCGCCTCGGCGGTGCGGTCCGCCTCGTAGTGCGCGAGGCCGTGGCCGAGGTCGGTCACCAGGTCGGCCAGGTCGTCGGAGATGCGGTGCGGGACCGGGGCCTTGCGGGGCTCGTACGGGTCGAAGACCTCGGAGTAGACGTCGATCGGTTCCAGCAGCGCCGCGAACCGCTCGCGCAGGCCGTCCGCGTCCGGCTCCGCGCCGAGGTCCGGCTCGTACCGCTCGTCGGGCAGGACGTCCTCGTACGCACCGAGGCGGCCGCCCGCCAGCAGGAGCTGCGAGACCTGGAGGAGCAGGACCGGGACGGCCTCCTCCGGTTCCTCGACCTTGGACACCTCGGCGACCGCGACGATGAACGTCTTGATCTGGTCCGCGATCTGGACGGCGAAGTCGCCCGGGTCCTGCGTGACGGAGTTCAGCGTGGCGTCAGACATCGTGGGGACCTCCCGTGGGCGCGGTCACAGACGGTGGAGCGGACGGCTGTACGTGCAGGAGCCCGGGCCTGGTCCTAGCCCCGGCCCTGGGGCGTACGGCAGCGGTACCGGTGTCAGACATCCAGCAGCCGCCTCCCCTCGAAGGCGCGGCCCAGGGTGACCTCGTCGGCGTACTCCAGGTCGCCGCCGACCGGCAGACCGCTGGCCAGCCGGGTCACCTTCAGGCCCATCGGCTTGACCATCCGCGCCAGGTACGTCGCGGTGGCCTCGCCCTCCAGATTGGGGTCGGTCGCGAGGATCAGCTCCGTGATCGAGCCGTCCGCGAGCCGCGCCAGCAGCTCGCGGATCCGCAGGTCGTCCGGGCCGACACCCTCGATGGGGCTGATCGCCCCGCCCAGCACGTGGTAGCGGCCCCGGAACTCGCGCGTCCGCTCGATCGCCACGACGTCCTTGGGCTCCTCGACCACGCAGATGACGCTCGGATCGCGGCGCGCGTCCCGGCAGATCCCGCACCGCTCCTGCTGCGCGACATTGCCGCACACCTCGCAGAACCGGACCTTGTCCTTGACCTCCAGGAGGGCGTGGGCGAGCCGGCGTACGTCGGTGGGCTCGGCCTGGAGTACGTGGAAGGCGATCCGCTGCGCGCTCTTGGGACCGACGCCGGGCAGCCTGCCCAGTTCGTCGATGAGGTCCTGAACAACGCCTTCGTACAACGGAACGCCTTTCTTCGCTTCCTGCTCCGTACCGTAGTGGGTACGGGTCGGTACCAGTAGGCCCCGGGGGCCCGCGGCACCTGTGGGCCGGCCTGCGGAACCTATGGGCCCGCGGCCGGCCGGGTCAGAACGGCAGACCCGGGATGCCGCCCCCGCCGCCCAGGCCCTGCGCCAGCGGGCCGAGCTTCTCCTGCTGGAGCGCCTGCGCGTTCTCGTTGGCCGCCTGGACGGCCGCGACGACGAGATCGGCCAGCGTCTCGGTGTCCTCCGGGTCCACCGCCTTCGGGTCGATCACCAGGGCGCGCAGCTCGCCGGAACCGGTCACCGTGGCCTTCACGAGGCCGCCGCCCGCCTGTCCCTCGACCTCGGTCCTGGCCAGTTCCTCCTGGGCCGCGGCGAGATCCTGCTGCATCTTCTGGGCCTGCTGGAGCAACTGCTGCATGTTGGGCTGGCCACCACCGGGAATCACGGTCACTCCTGGCATTTCGACGACAAATGTTTCGGTAAGCCGAGCCTACGTGCTCCCCGGTCACCGCGCTCCACCCACCGGGGACCAACTCTTTCGAGTGAGATCCGGGAACCGGCGTGAGGGCTCCTATACCTGACCAGGGGCCCTGCCCAGGCGGGAATCCCGCGATTTCGACCCCACGGCCCACCATTCGGCGGTAGGAAGGGCATGCACATCGGCACACGAGCGTGCATGCGCGGTGACGCAGAGTTATCTCTTTACGCGTCCGTCCCGTGCGTCCCGCCCGTCCCGTCCGTCAGAGCGCAGAGGAGTGCCCCGGTGAGTCAGCCGGAGATGCAGCCCGAGGGGCCGCCCCGCAAGGAGTCCGATGCGGGATCCGGTGAGATCGGAGCTGAGCATTCCGCTACGGGGGTCCCTGCGGAGGGGCGGGCCGACGGGCGGGCCGGTGGCCGCACCGGCGGCCGTGCCGGGTGGCGGGCCGGCGGGCGCGATCTGACCGGGCGCCCGTTCCCCCTCGGCGACTGGGGCGAGCCGGCCGAGCGGCTCGACGAGCTCTACCGCTGGGTCGAGACCGGCGCCCTGGACACCGCGGACTGGTATCTGAACGACCGGATCTGGAAGCGCCGGGCCGCCCGGGCCCTGCGGATGGGCACGGCCGCCGGGGTGGTCGCCGGGGCCGCCCTGCCGCTGCTCGATCTGACCGGTGCGCTGAGCGGGTCGGCGGGCTGGGGCTATCTGTCGCTGCTGTTGGGGGCCGCGTGCATGGCCTGCGACCGGTACTTCGGCCTCACCTCCGGGTGGATAAGGAACCTGGCCACGGCCCAGGCCGTGCAGCGGCGGCTCCAGGTGCTCCAGTTCGACTGGGCGTCGGAGTGCGTACGGGAGGTGCTCGGGCCGACCGAGGGCACGGCCAGCGAGGCGACCGAGCGGTGCCTGGGGGTGCTGCGGAGGTTCTCCGAGGACGTCACGGAGCTGGTGCGGTCGGAGACGGCGGACTGGATGGTGGAGTTCCGGGCGGGGCCCGCGCCGATGGGGATGCAGGCGTTGGCGGCGGGGAGCGCGGGCGGGCGGGGGGAGCCGGGGGCGGTGCCGGGGCGGTTCTCGATGCCGTCGGTTGCGGCGCGGCCGAACATGCCGCGGCAGCGGCCGCCGGAGTCGCCGCCGCGGTGAGCTGTTCCCGGGGGCGCTGCGCCGGGTGACGCCTTCGGGGGCGCTGCCCCCGGACCCCCGGTCCTCAATCGCCGGACGGGCTGGATTTTGGCGCCCCGGTCCGTGAGGCGCGGGGACGGGCTGAGGTGCGGCGCCCCGGGCCGGAAGGGTTCGGTCAGCTGAAGATGATCATTGAGCCCTGGGCCAGGCTGCGTGTCGCTGCCGCGTGCAGGCCCAGCCAGACGTGGCGTTCCCGGGCGAAGGGGCTGTCGTCGTACGGGATCGGGTGGGCCGGTTCCTCCAGGGCCGTGGGGCCCGAGGGGGGTTGCGGGGCGGCCGGAGGGTTGGCCGGGTCGATGCCGATGGACGGGGCGACGAACTCCAGCTCGCGCAGCAGCCCGTGCGCGGAGCCGAGCGGTCCGCCGCCCGCCAGGAGGTCGTCGTCGGAGAGCGGGGCCGGGAAGTCCACCGGGACGTACGCCCCGGCATGGTCGTAGTGCCAGACCAGGTGCGACTGCTGCGCGCCCTGCTCGAACATCTCCAGCAGCTGCTCGTAGTCGCCGTCGAGCCCGGCGACCGGGGTGACCGCCAGCCCGCTCAGCTGGAGCAGATAGGCGCGGCGCAGAAAGTGCAGGGCGTCGTAGTCGAAACCGGCCACGGGGGCGACGTCCCCGGTGAGGCCCGGCATGTAGGCGTAGACGGGGACGGGCGGCAGCCCGGCGTCGTTCAGCGCCTTGTCGTAGACGGCGATCTCTTCGGCGAAGGGATTGTCGGCGCTGTGGCACAGCACGTCGACGAGGGGGACCAGCCACAGGTCACAGGCCACGAAGTCTCGCTCCCAGGAGGTTTCCGGCGATCGTCGGGACAGCGTAATGCGGGGCGAACCTCACGCACAGTGCCCCGGGGACTCCGGAGACTGCGGAGGCGTCACGGACCCCGGTCCCGACCCCGATCCCGACCCCGGCCCCGGCCCCGGCCCCGCCGGCCCACCGGTGTTCCCTTCCCCGTTCCCCTCCGCTTTCCCTTCCCCGGCCCCCTCCCCCCTCCCTTCCGCCTCCCGCGCCTCCAGGCGGTCCGCCCAGGCGAGTGCGTGCGCGTAGTAGGAGCGCATCTCGGCGTGGACCTGATCGTGGTCGCCGCGGGCGATGGCCTCGACCAGCTCCTCGTGGCCGAACCACAGCACGTTCTCGTCCATGCCGTCGCGGCGCAGCCGGTGCACGGCGAACACCCAGGCCTGGACGCGGAGCCGGGTGAGGAAATCGGCGATGTACGGGTTGAGGACGAACTGCCCCAGCTCCCGCCAGAACCGCAGGTCGTACCCGATCAGGACGTCGAGGTCACCGCCCTTCGCCGCGCGGACCGCCTCCGCGGCTCGGCGGCGGATCGAGGCCAGCCCCTCGGGCCGGACGGCGACGCGTTCGGCGGGGTTACGGAAAAGGCCCTCGACGACGAGAGCCCGGGCCTCGGCCATCGCGCGGTAGTCGGCGACGGTGAACTCCCGTACCTGGAAGCCCCGGTGCTGGTCGGAGGCGAGGAGCCCCTGCGCGGAGAGGTCGAAGAGCGCCTCCCGGACGGGCGTCGCGGAGACCCCGTACTGCTCGGCGATCTGCTTGACGGTGAACTCGCGGCCCGGCGGCAGACGTCCCGCCAGCACCTCGTCACGCAGTGCGTCGGCGATCTGCTGGCGCAGGGTATTGCGTGTCACGCCTGCGCTCGGCCCCATGCCGACCCCTTCCGTCCGCTCTCCGGTTCGGGTCACCTTAAGCCAGGGCCGCCGCCGTGCCCGATTCCGGGCACGGCGGGGAGACGTACGGGGTCGATCGCGTACGGAATCGGATCGTCCGGTTACTCCGCGTACGGGACGGAAGCGGACACGGGCTGCTCTACGCGCCCCCGACCGGAAGCCGAAACGGGCTGCCCTACGCGCCCTGCACCGTGTACGTGTCGGCCACGGAGAGCGCCACGTCCAGGGCCGCGAGCCCTTCCTTGGCCTCGGCCTCGGAGACGTTGCAGGCGGGGACGGCGTGGGTCCGGTTCATGTTGATGAACGGCCACAACCCCTGCTTCTTCGCCGCGGCCCCGAAGGCCGCCATCGGGGCGTTGGCCTCGCCCGAGGCGTTGTACGGGACGAGCGGCTCGCGGGTCTCGCGGTTACGGACCAGGTCCAGCGCCCAGAACGCGCCGAGGCCGCGCACCTCGCCCACCGAGGGGTGGCGTTCGGCGAGTTCGCGCAGCCCGGGGCCGAGGACGGTCTCGCCGATCCGGGCGGCGTGCTCGACGACCTTCTCGTCCTCCATCACGCCGATGGTGGCGACGGCGGCGGCGCAGGCCAGCGGGTGCCCGGAGTAGGTGAGTCCGCCGGGGTAGGGGCGGGTCTCGAAGGTCGCGGCGATCTCGGCGCTGATGGCGACGCCGCCGAGCGGTACGTAACCGGAGTTGACGCCCTTGGCGAAGGTCAGCAGGTCCGGCACGACGTCGAAGTGATCGGCGGCGAACCAGGCGCCGGTACGCCCGAATCCGGCCATGACCTCGTCGAGCACGAAGACGATCCCGTACCGGTCGCAGATCTCGCGGACGCCGGCGAGGTAGCCCGGGGGCGGGGTCATGATGCCCGCCGTGCCCGGGACGGTCTCCAGGATGATCGCGGCGATGCCGGCCGGCCCCTCGAAGGCGATCGTGTCTTCCAGGTGCTGGAGCGCGCGGGCACACTCCTCGGCCTCGGTCTGCGCGTAGAACGGCGAGCGGTAGAGGAACGGCGCCCAGAAACGTACGACACCGGCCGAACCGTTGTCGGAGGGCCAGCGGCGCGGGTCCCCGGTGAGGTTGATCGCGGTGGAGGTGGCGCCGTGGTACGAGCGGTAGGCGGAGAGCACCTTCGGACGGCCGGTGTGCAGCCGGGCCATGCGGATGGCGTTCTCGACGGCCTCGGCGCCGCCGTTGGTGAAGAAGATCTTGTCCAGGTCACCGGGGGTGCGCTCGGCGATGAGGCGTGCGGCCTCGGAGCGCGACTCGACGGCGAACGCGGGCGCGAAGGTGGCGAGCTTGCCCGCCTGCTCCTGGATCGCGGCGATCACGGTGGGGTGCTGGTAACCGATATTGGTGTAGACGAGCCCGCTGGTGAAGTCGAGGTAGCGGTTGCCGTCGTAGTCCCAGAAGTAGGACCCCTCGGCGCCGGCGACGGCGAGCGGGTCGATGAGGCCCTGGGCGGACCAGGAGTGGAACACGTGCGCGCGGTCCGCGGCCTTCACGGCCGCACCGGCCGCGGGGTCGGCGTACGGGGCATGAGGGGCATGAGGGGTCATGCGGCCGAGCGTAAGTGCTGGTGGGGGGCGGCCTCCATGGCCACCTTGTACGGCTTGGGCGGGATGGTTCGGCAAGGTGTCGCCTCTCTTCTCCTTTCTCCTGGCATCTCCTGGGTTCCCCCTGGCCCATTGACAGCACACTGTCGACATGACAACCTTCTGTCATAAAGTCGAGGAGGTCATCATGACCAGCAGCAGCGCCACAACCGTGCATCTCGCCGTTTACGACACCTTCGCCGACTGGGAGACGGGGTACACGACGGCCCATCTCACGCAGAACGGCTACACCGTGCGGACGGTGGGGCTCTCGCGGGAGCCGGTGACGACCATGGGCGGCCTGCGCGTCCAGCCCGATCTGGCGCTGGCCGAACTGCGCCCGGAGGACAGCGCGTTGCTGATCCTGACCGGCACGGCCGGCTGGGACACGGGCGAGACGCTGGCCCCGTTCGCGCGGGCGGCCCGTTCCTTCCTGGACGCGGGGGTGCCGGTCGCGGCGATCTGCGGGGCGACGGCCGGGCTGGCCCGGGAAGGGCTGCTGGACGACCGGGCGCACACGAGCGCGGTCTCCTTCTACCTCGCGGCGACGGGGTACGCGGGCGGCGAGCGGTACGTGGAGGCGGACGCGGTCACGGACGCGGGGGCGGACGGGGGCGGGAGCCTGATCACGGCCGGGCCGACGGAGCCGGTGGCGTTCGCGCGGGAGGTGTTCGCGCTGCTCGGGGTGTACGACGCGAAGAAGCTGGACGCGTGGTACCGGCTGTTCCACGACTCGGACGCGAGCGCGTACGAGGTGTTGCAGGGTGAGTGAGGGGGGTGCGGGGGACGCCCCGTCGCAGCAGGAGTTGCTGAGCCGGGCGGCGCTGACGGTGTTCCGGCTGAACGGGCAGTTCCTGTCGGTGGCCGACGAGTTGGCGCGGCCGGGCGGGCTCACGGCGGCGTGGTGGCAGGTGCTGGGGGCGGTGCTGCCGGGGCCGTTGCCGGTGGCGGGGATCGCCCGGACGATGGGGATCACCCGGCAGAGCGTGCAGCGGATCGCGGACCTGCTGGTCGAGCGGGGGCTCGCGGAGTACGCGGAGAACCCGGCCCATCGGCGCGCGAAGCTGTTGCGGGTGACGGGGGCGGGGCGCGATGCGGTGTCCCGGATCGACCCGCCCCACGCGGAGTTCGCTGCGCGGCTGGCGGGGGAGGTGGGGATGGAGGACCTGGCGTCCACGGTGACCGCCTTGGACCGCCTGTCGGAGGCCCTGGAGACCCTGAGCGCCGCGGACAACCCACCCCTCCAAGCCACGGACCGGGCCACTCCAAGCACGTCCGCCCCTTTGGCCACGGACCGGGATGCTTCAAGTCCGTCCGCCCCTTTGGCCACGGACCGGGATGCTTCAAGTCCGTCCGCCCCTTTGGCCGCGGACCGGGGTGCCTCAAGCCCGTCCGGCGATTGAGGACGGAACCGTCGAGGTGTCGGGCCTCTGTCCTGCGGTCATGGCTACCCCGGGGTACCGCCCCCGTGCCACGCGCCGATCCCGTCCGATCAAGGCTTCCGTCCTCTAAACGCCGGACGGGCTGAAAAGCCGGACAGGCTGAAAGGAAGGCAGGCGTCAGCGGGCGAGGTTGGCGAGGTAGCTTTCGGTGGCGCTCCACGGGGTCAACTCGATGCCGAATCCACCGGCCCCGGTGGGCCCCTGGATGTGGACCAGGCGTCCGGACAGGTGGACGGTGTCGCCCTGGCGGAACGCACCGGTATAGGCCCCGAGATAGCTGCGCAGGTGTGTGATCCGGCGGGCGAAGACTTCGGCCTCGTCGATCGTCGACGCGATCACGGTTTCGACATCGATGCCGTAGAGCGCCGGTGTCGCCAGGCCTTCGTGGTGGTCGGTGATTCGGGCGAGCACACTGATGTGCCCGACCTCCTGCGCGAACACGTCGTGAAAGGTCCGGTCGCCGTCGGCGCGCAGCGGTTCACAGTTGATGTGGGCGCCGGCCCCGGTGGTCAGCCCTTGCAGTTTCCGGGCTTCCTGTCGCAGCAGCATGTCGAAGGACGATCCGGCCATGTACTTGGCACGGCGCAGGTACAGCCGGGTCAGGGTCTCCCCCTCGTACGGGCGGATCAGTGACCGCTCGGTGAACAGGTTCTGGGCCTCCTCGTAGCCACGGGGGCCGTAGCAGACCAGATCGATGTCCGAGCGTGCGCCCGCCACCCCGACGAGGAAAGAGCCGGTGACGCCGATGACGTCGTCGGCCTCATGGTCCACGATCCAGCCGATGACAGCGAGCAGATCCCGACTCACCGCGGAGCCGTCCAGCAGGCCCGGTGTCTCGTGCAGAGCGGCCAGGGCCTGTCGGCACGAGTAGTGCATCACGACGTCCTCGCGGGGCACGCCGGTGATCACACATCCGATCGCGGGCGAATAGACGTAGCACTCAGGGCGGTCGGCCAGGATCCCGAATGCCTTGGAGACAACCGTGTTCTGCCGGTAGGTCCTTCCGAACAGCGTCCGGTCTCCGCGCTCGTCGGGGTAGTACTTCACGTACCCCAGCCAGTGCGAGCCCGGGTGGACGTCGCCGATCACCTTGAAGATGACGCCGGACCGGTCGAGCAGGTAGTCCCGGTCACGTACGGCCGGGAGTGTCCTGCCCAGAGGCGAAGCTGTCGAGGGTCGGGAAGAGGGCGGTGTCGATGTTCCCGGTGCGCTCATACTGCTCGAGTCCCTTCAGGAAAAGGTGACGCCGGTACTGCCATTTCTGGTGCTTGTCGGCCCGGGCCGGTTCGGGCGGCCGCATCAACGCCAGAAAGAACAAGCTTTTGACCAGGAGAAAAGCCCCCCGATGCGGACTGACCCGCGGGCGGCCGGTGGCCCGGGCAGCCGAATCGAGAACGCCCAGGTACCGCTCGCGCTGCTGTGGGGTAGCTGCGTAGCCCTTGGCGCCCCCCTTGAAGGGGATGACCTCCAGGGCCAGGGCGACGTCGTATCCCAGGGGCGTCACGCCATGGTGCTGCCAGTCGATGACCCCTGCGGGCAGGACGTTCGGCAGCCCGTAATCGAGGTGGCCCCACACCATGGGCGTGCCGGTGAGCTCGTCCGTAGCCCGGGCGAGGGCTGCGCGGGCTCGGCGGGTGTCGAGATCGGGGTTCTCGGTGAAGACGTTGCGCGTCCAGCCCGCCTGTTCGACCCACCGGCGCAGAGCATGGGGTCCCCCGTCGACGGGATGTGCGGCCTGGGCGGCAAGCAGCCGGGAGGAGACTTCGGCGAGCTGGTCGACCACCTGGTCGGACAGCTCCCGTCCGCCGTCCAGGGCTGCCAGAGCCTCCTCGTGCAATGACTGCCCACCCAGGGATTCCTCGTCGACGAAGAACGTGCCGGTGCTCGTCTCTCCGTGCTCCAGCACCTGCGGCACCGGGTAGCCCAGCGTGGCGGCCATCTGCTGGAACGCCGCCTCGCTGCGCAGCGCCGGTCCGCCTGTCCGCCGGTATCGGGTGCCGTCGGCCGAGACGTAGACCGCCCCGTCGGCATCGGCTGTCCGCTTCTTGACGAGCCACCAGTCAGTAGTGTCCATCAGGGTGCTCCTCTCATCGGGCCCATCCTCATCGGGCCCATAGGACCGCCTGTTTCCTCTCGGTCGGACAGGGCGCAGGCCAGCGCCCGGGCATCCGTCACCCAGCGCATATCACCTGTCGCAACGCGGTGTCGCAGGTCGGAGAGGAGACCACCCGGAGGAGTCGCCGGTCGGGCGAGGTGGGCCCGGCGCAGGAGCTTGAGAAGGGCCGGTATCCGGGCAGCGCTGATACCGGCCCGCTCGCGGGCGGCGCACAGAGGCAGGTACCAGCCGGTGAACAGACCCTGTACCGCTCGGGCGCGATGCACCTCGTACAGCTGGTCGCTCGCCACGGCCTCGTAGGGAATCTTCCCGTGCAGGGCGTACCGCAGCCGCATCGGCCCGTGCCGACGGAACGGGGCGCCGTAGGCAGCCACGTTGGCCGCTGCGTTCTCGGTCACCGTCATCACCGGCCGTACGGCACCGAACTCGTCGGCGGCGGCCAGCACCGCGACATGCAGCCCGGCCCGTGGATCCAGCACCATGCCCTCCAGCCCGAGCGGCGACAGATCCACCCCGTGATCCCGGGTACGGGAGAGCACGAGCAGCTGAGGTACGTGGTGGGCGATGGCGAACAGGTGCGACGGTGTCCGAGCCCCGGCGGCATGTACGTCGTCCCGCCCGAGAACGGGGCCGTACGCGGTGCGGTCGAAGACCAGCAGCGGCCGGAGTGCCACTCGGCCGCCCCCGTGGCCACAGGAACGGCAGTCGCCTGCCGTCCCCACGCCGGCCATGTACCCGCAGCGAGTGCGGAGCCGAACGGGCAGGTCCCGCACGGTCAGCGTTCCGTCGGCCAGCAGCCCCCTGGTCATTTCCAGGGCCAGACGGGCCACTTGATGGTCGGCATCAGTGCGCAGACCGCCCCTCGGAGCCCGACCGGGTGCGTACTTCGCCACGACTGCTTCCTTCTCGCGCTGCTGCCTGCTCACCGTGTCCCGGTCTGTTGCGCAGCGGTGGCGCACATCCCCGGCGAGAGTGACGGTGTTCCACAGGTGCGGCACGGGGGCCAGGCCGAGCAGGGCGTTCAGCGCCTCGGCGAGCCGTATCCCCGCGGCCTTGCCCGGCCGCTCGGCGAAAGTGAAGCCGCCGTTCTGCACCGGTCCGTTGAAGTAGGCGACGCTGCTCATCACCGGGTCCTCGTCTCAGCAGTCGGGCTCGGCGGCACTGACCTGGTGGAAGCGACGGCCACGCTGCTCGTAGACGAGAACCCCCGCATTCGGCGTCTTGCGGACCCTGGCCTCGTCGACCAACTCGGTCACCGGCCTGCGCTCCAGGACACTGCGCAGCGCGAGGATCGCCGTGTGGTGGGTGATGGCCACCACGACCGGGGCACCTTCGTCGAGGCCTTCGACGAAGGCCGTTGCCCTGCCCAGCACGCCGACCGCCAGGGACTCGCCGCACTTGCCCGGAGGCTTCCACAGGTGCTTGCGAACCTGCCGGTCCTCTTCGCACTCGGGCCAGGTCGCGAACAGCTCACGCTTGGTCATGTACGTGGCATCGCCGTAGTGCTGCTCGTTCAGCAGGGCGGTGACGTCGGCGACCTGCCCAGGCAGCGCCAGCTCCTTGGTGTCCAGGGCCCGCCGGTACCAGGAGGAGTACACGTACGGGTCGCGCCCCACGAGGTCGTCGAGCGCGGTACGCAGCCACTGGCACTGGCGGTAGCCGCGCGGCGTCAGCCCGACGAGGTCACGGGACAGGGCGTGTGCGGCCCGGCTGTCCCACGGCCGTGGGTCCTGGTAGAAGCTGGTGTGTCTGGTCGCGTTCTCGATCGACTCGGCATGGCGTACGACAGTGAGGAGCATGCGTCACCCCCAGGTGAGACTGGCGAGGATCAGGCGGCCCGCGGCGGGATGGACCACGCCAATGACGGTGCGTTAGAACTAGGACTATCTTCGACAGCACTCGAGAGGGCGTCAATAGAGCTAGGACTATCGAGTGAAGTTGTCCGAATCCGCATGAAACAGGAGGTACGGATGAGCAGCCCCGCCTACCGGCAGATGGCCGCTGAGCTGCGCGCCGCCATCGAGGACGGGACCTATCCCGCGGGCGGCACCCTGCCGAAAATCATCGATCTGGCCCAGCAGTACGGGGTCGCCAAACAGACCGCCCGCGAAGCCGTGACCGAGCTCGAAGCCGAGGGCCTGGTCGACGTCACCCGCCGCCGCGGAACCGTCGTCCGCGCCCAGCCCGTCCGCCGACGCCTCACGCGCGGCCGCCAGGTCCTCCGCGATGAACGCGGCTACTACTTCGACGCCTCGGCCCAGCCCTGGATCGCCCTCGAGCCACCCACCATCACCTGGGCGCCCGCACCCCGCGACATCGCCGCCCTTCTCGGATTCCCCGAGGGCGAGGAACAGCAGGACGTGCTGGTGCGGGACCGCGTCATGGGAGAAGCCACCACCAAGGAACCGCTCCAGCTGGCCACCAGCTACCTGCCCGCATCCCTCGCCCGCGGCACCCGGCTCGCCCAGCGGGACACCGGCCCCGGGGGTATCTACGACCTTCTCGAACAGATGGGCCATGCACCGCTGACCTGGGAGGAAGCCGTCAGCGCCCGCATGCCCACCCCCACCGAGAGCAACCGTCTACGCCTCCCCAAAGGCGTCCCGCTCCTGCGCATCACCCGCACCACCAGCGGCCCGGACGGCACCATCGTCGAGATCAACGACACCCGCATGTCAGCCGACGCCTTCGACATCGGCTACCCCCTCGCCCGGCACCCCAGCGCCCAACGACCGTGACGCCGGACCGGGGCCTCACCAGCCCTTGCGGCGCTCAGACCACGGGACCGGGGGCTTCAAGCCCGTCCGGCGATTGAGGGCGGAACCCTTGATCGCACGAGGGCGGCGCCTACTCCAGCCTGCCCGGCGTTTGAGGGCGGAACCTTGATCGCACGATGGCGGTGCGCAGGTCGGGGCGGTACCCCGGAGTCCCCGGGACGTTCAGGCCGAGGCCCGGCACCTCGACGGTTCCATCCTCAAACGCCGGACAGGCTGGAGGTGGACGCCGCCCTCGCAGGGAAGTCGGGCGCCGGGGTAGACGCCGGACGGGCTGAAAGGGCGGGCTGCAAAAGCAGGCGGGCTTAAGCGGGGGCGGGGCGCGGCGTTATTCTCGTGCGGGCCGCACGGGGGAGGAAGCGCACCATGGACAAGCTCGGGCCCGACGACCCGCACCACATCGGCGCGTACCGACTCCTCGGCCGCCTCGGCGAAGGCGGCATGGGCCAGGTCTTCCTCGCCCGCTCCGACCGCGGCCGCACCGTAGCCCTCAAACTCGTCCGCCGCGAGCTCGCCGAGCAGCCCGAGTTCCGCGCCCGCTTCCGTCAGGAGGTCCACGCCGCGCACCGGGTCGGCGGCGCCTGGACCGCCCCGGTGCTGGACTCCGACACCGAGGCCCCCGTCCCCTGGGTCGCCACCGGTTACGTCGCCGGGCCCTCCCTCCACCGCGTCGTCTCCGGCCGCCCCGGCGCCCCGGTCACGGCCTCGGGGGCGTACGGCCCGCTGCCGCCCCGTTCCGTACGGTTCCTGGGGTCCGGGCTCGCCCACGCCCTCCAGCACATCCACGGGGCCGGGCTCATCCACCGGGACCTGAAGCCCTCCAACGTGTTGATGACCATCGACGGGCCCCGGGTCATCGACTTCGGCATCGCCCGCGCCCTGGAGTCCGTGGCCGACGGCGATCTGACCCGCACCGGGGTCCTCGTCGGCTCGCCCGGGTTCATGGCCCCGGAGCAGGTGCGCGGCGAACGCGTGACCACCGCGTGCGACGTGTTCTGCCTCGGGTCCGTCCTCGCGTACGCCGCGTCGGGCCGGCTGCCGTTCGGTACGGCGGACAGCGGCGGGGTCCATTCCCTGATGTTCCGGATCGCCCAGGAGGACCCGGACCTGACCGGCGTACCGGCGGAGCTGGCCGACGTCGTCCGGGACTGCCTGGCGAAGGACCCGGCGGCCCGCCCCGGTACGGACGAGATCCTGGCCCGCCTGGGCGAGGCGGACGCGGACGAGCCCTGGCTGCCCGCCACCCTCCTCGCCCAACTCGGCCGCCAGGCGGTGGGGTTGCTCGACGCGGAGGACCCGGAGCACCCGGAGGAGCCGGGAGGCCCGAGAGCCACGGAGCGCCCGGGAGGCCCGGGAGCCCCGGACGGCCCGCGAGGCCCGGAAAGCCTGGGAGGCACGCAGGGCCCACGAGCCCCGCAGCAGCCAACAGCCGCCGCGAACCCCGTAGCCCCACAGCAGCCACCAGCCACGGCGAACCCAGTAGCCCCGCAGAAGCCAACGGCCCCCGCAGCCCCACAGCATGCCGAGGGCCCACGCACCCTGCCCAGCCCCCCGCAGCCCGCACCGCCCGCCGCCCCCATACCCCCCTGGCCCCACTCCCACCCGCACCCCCACACGCCCCACCACCCCCCGTACGGCAGCCCGCCCGCCCGGGAACGCCGTTCCGCCGGGGCCACCGCCGCGCTCATAGCCGTCGCCGTCGTCGTGGCGATAGGCGCGGGCGGATCGGTCTACGCGTTCATGAAGGGCGACGGGCCGGGCACGACCGTCTCCCCCGGGCCCTCGGGCTCCGCCGACGGGGACAGCGGCGGCAAGGGGCAGCAGGCCGGCAGCGAAGGGGCCGTCCCCGAGGGGTTCCTCGGCACCTGGTCCGGCTCCATACCCGGCGAACAAGGCACCTCCACCCGTACGTTGACCATCCGCCAGGGCGACGTGGGCGACCAGGTCCTCGCCCTCACCGCCGAAGGGCCCCTCGCGTCCGGGTCCACGTACCACTGCGAGTTCAGCGCCCCGCTCGCCGGCAACCCCGCCGGGGACGGCCCGGTCCGTATCGGCCCCTCCACGGTGTCCTCCGGGAGTCCGGCCTCCTCCTGCTCCCCCGGGAAGCCCACCGAACTGACCCTGCTCCCGGACGGCACCCTCCGCCGCACCACGACCGGCACGGGCGAGAGCCTGATCTACACCAAGGCCGACTGAGAACGCGGAACGGAAGAACGCCTCGGCGTCACGTACCGCGCGCCAGCTCCGCCAGCCGGTCCGCGTCCGGGGTGCCCGGCTCCGCCGACCAGAGCACGAGCTGCTGCTCCGGCGCCCCCGCGTAGCGGAACGTGTCCCAGTCGAGGGTGAGTTCGCCGACATCCGGGTGGCTGATCCGCTTACTGCCGAAGTCCTGGTGAGCCACGCGGTGTTCGGCCCACCAGACCCTGAAGTGGCGGTCGGCGACCGACAGTTCGCCCACCAGCGCGGTGAGGGCCGGATCGGCGGGGTGCGTGCCCGCCTCCATCCGCAGCACCTCCACACACGTACGGGCGACGTCCTCCCAGTCGGGGTAGATCTCGCGCATCACCGGGTCGGTGAACACCATGCGGACGTAGTTGCGCTCGGCCACCGGCACGGCCGCGAAGTCGCACAGCAGCGCCGCCACCAGCGGGTTCCACGCCAGGATGTCGAGCCTCGGCCCGAAGACGAGGGCGGGCGTGTCCGTGAGCTGGCCCAGGAGCCGCGCCAGATGCGGGTGGACCGTGGGCCGGGCCCGCCGACGCGGGGCCGTACGCCGGTTCCCCGCCCGCGCGGCCTGGTCGATCAGCCCCTCCACGTACGCCCGCTGGTCGCCGTCCAGCCGCAGCTCCCGCGCCAGCGCGTCGAGCACCGGCCGCGACGGCGCGAGGCGGCCCTGTTCGATGCGTACGTAGTAGTCGGTGCTGATCGCGGTCAGCTCGGCCACCTCCTCGCGGCGCAGCCCCCGCACGCGGCGCTGCGTGTGCGCGCGCTCGGGGAGCCCGACCTGGGCCGGGGTGAGCTCGCCGCGGCGGTGCTTGAAGAACTCGCCGAGCTCGCTGAGGTGCGGGGATCCAGCCATGCGCCCAGCATGGCAGCGGGGCGCGCGCTCTGCCTGGGAGAGATCCTTCCTAGGAAGAGGCCCGACCTTCTCCCGCCCCCCTGCCCGCCCTGACAGTGGATACAGGCCGCAGATCGCCGGCCGACATCCCCACCCCTACACCCCCACCCCCTTCGTGATCCCGTCAGGAGCAGAACCATGAGGACCGACGTCCGCTTCCCGACCAACGGCCTTCAGCTCGCAGGCCACCTCTACCTCCCCGAGGGCGTCGACGGCCCGCTCGCCGCGATCGTCGTCGGCCACCCGACGACCGGCGTCAAGGAGCAGTCCCCGGCCCTGTACGCCGCACCCCTGGTCGACGCCGGGTTCGCCGTCCTGACCTTCGACGCGGCCTTCCAGGGCGAGTCCGAGGGCACTCCGCGCGGCCTGGAGGACCCGTTCCAGCGCGCCGAGGACTTCCGCGCCGCGGTCTCCTACCTCACCACCCGCCCCGAGATCGACTCCGAGCGCATCGGCGTGATGGGCGTGTGCGGCTCCGGCGCCTACGCTCCGTACGCCGCCCAGACCGACCACCGCATGAAGGCCGTGGCCGGTGTCTCCGGCACCGACGCCCCCGGCTTCCTGCGCGGCGGCGACCCCGAGGGCTGGGCGCGGATGGTGGCCGCCTCGGGCGACCTGCGCAGCGCCGAGGCAGCGGGCGAGCCCGCGGCCACGTTCCCGGTGCTACCGGAGAAGGCCGACGCCGACACCCCGGCCGCGACCGCCGAGTTCATCGACTACTACAAGACGCCGCGCGGGGCGCACCCCCGTTCCACCGGTGACATGGTGGTCCGCAGCGTCGACCTCCTCGACCAGTTCGACTCCTTCGCCGACGTCGCGAAGATCGCGCCGCGCCCCCTGCTCATGATCGCCGGTACCGAGGCCGTCACCCGCGGCTACTCGGAGAAGGCCGTGGCCGACAGCCCCGGCAACGCGGAGCTGTTCCTGATCGAGGGCGCCACGCACGTGGACCTGTACGACCGCGACGCGTACGTCACGGCGGCCGCCGCCAAGCTCACGGAGTTCTTCCGGAAGCACCTCGGCTGAGGTCGCCGAGACCGCTGACGTCGCTGAGACCGCTGACGTCGCTGTCCACCGCGGCAGGGGCCGGCTCCGCCCTCCCGGGCGGAGACCGGCCCGGCGGCCGTTCCGGAGGTCGGGTCCGGAGGTCGGCCCGGAGACCGGCCCCGCGGTCGGCCCGGAGACCGGCCCCGCGGTCGGCCCGGGGGGGGCGGCCCGGAGGTCGGCCCGGGGGGGCGGCCCGGCGGTCGGTCCGGCGGTCGCGCCCGAGGCGTACGCCCGTACGCTCCCCCGCTCCGTTCTATGCTGCGCGGAGAACCCGGCCGACCGAGCTCACGACCGAGCTCGAAACCGAGGCCGACCCAGAGGCCGACCCCAAGCCCGACCCCCGAGGAGGCACCCGCGTGGCGACAGGGCGCACCGACCCCGAGCGGCGGGACCGCATCATCGACGCGACGCTCGACCTCATCGTCGACGACGGCGTCGCGGGCGTCTCGCACCGTAAGGTCGCCGCCCGCGCGGGCGTGCCGCTGGGCTCGATGACGTACCACTTCTCCGGCATGGACGAGCTGCTGCACGAGGCGTTCACCCGGTTCTCCGGGACGATCGTCGCCGTCTTCGAGGAGCGCCTGGGCGCGGCGACCACCCCCGACGAGGCCCGCGAGGCCGTCGCGGATCTCGTCCACCACCTCTCCGGCGGCAACCAGCGCGAGCTGATCCTCACCCACGAGCTCTACACCCTCGCCGCCCGCCGCCCCGCCTACCGCGAGCTCACGCGCACCTGGATGGGCCGCAGCCGCCGGGCCCTGGAATGGCACTTCGACCCGGCCACCGCCCGCCAGCTCGACGCGCTCATCGAGGGCCTGTCCATCCACCGCGCCCTGGAGACCGAGCCCCACGAGCGCGCCCTCACGGTCGAGGCGATCGCGCGCATCACGGCACCGCGCCCGTAGGCCAGCACCCCACCCACTCACCCACTCACCCACTCACCCACTCACCCACTCACCCACCAAATGGTTGCATGGACATGTATCTTGTTGGGGTACGTCGCCGACAAGGGGAGCTCTCCATGACGATCAAGCAGCAGCCGCGCGCCGCCTCCGATCAGGCCATGTGGGAGTCCGTCCTCGCCCTGCACTCCTTCGTGGAGCGCCGGCTCGCACACGCCCTGCAACGCCGCTTCGGCGTCGGCCTGTCCGAGTACCGGGCCCTGGAAGTCCTCACCCAGGCCGAGAAGGGCGAACACCGGATGCAGGAACTCGCGGACCGCATCGGCCTGGGGCAGAGCTCGGTGACCCGACTGGTGGGACGCCTGGAGAGCGCCGGGTACGCCTACAAGGACACCTGCGCCGACGACAAGCGCGGCGTGTACGCCGTCATCACCGACGAGGGCCGCAAGCACTACCAGGACGCCCGGTCCACCTACGCGGACACCCTCGGCTCAGCCCTCGACGCCGCAAGCACCGACGGCCAGCTCACCCGCGCGGTGCAGGCGCTGCGCGGCGCCGCCTGAGGCGATCGCGGAGAACCGCGGGGCATGGGGGCCGTCCCGACCCTTCTCCGCCAGCCCTACGAGCACGGTCACCAGGAGCGCGCCCGACGGGATCTCCCAGGCAGTCGATGAGCCTTCGCAACCTGGCTGCACGGCGGGGTGTTGGCGGGTGAAACGGAACAGCGAGGCTCCCTCCTGATTTGACGGATTCTTGACCAAGATCACACCTGACTGCGAACCTGGCGAAAACTTCTCCTCGGGCCTCCTCAGACCGAGCCTCTACCTGCCCTCAACCCACGACAACGGCCCACCGACATCTCCGGCGAGCCGTCAAGCTCCCCGGAATTGATCAGTCCAGAGAATCCAGATACTTGGAGTCAAGCGAGATGGGCTGGCGTTTCAGCGCCTGCTCGGCAGTTCCTTTAGGGATGGCGGCTGCATCAATTTCAATGAGGCCGGTGCCGTCCAGCTGGAATGCACCCCCTCGCTCATACATGAGGATCAGAGGAGCGAATGGCTCAGGGAGATCTGGAAGTGGGATTTTGGAATCTCGGAGGGCCGCGAAATTCAGACTCCACTTGACGGTATCTCGAACTACGGGGTGCTGCATTTCAACGCTCTTCATGAGAGGCGCAGAGACCTCTTCGCCGATATCATCCAGCGAGGCGAAATGGCTGGCCACATCATAGAATGGCCATTCGCGAGAGTTTATTTGGCGAGCCCAGATCGCGGAGCGGCGCATAAATTCACGCATGAGGGCCACGCGTGAGCGAGTTCGACTGAAGTCCCCCGACCATTCAATGATTTCGAATCGTTGCGCCAGACTCCGTACTGCAGATTCATTCACGGCTTTTTTCTCGGTGTCGCGCTGCCCACCCCTCTGCGGCAGGAGGGCCCGAAGATGTTGTTCGCCAGTGGCGGTGTCTCGCCGTTGCCTGTACCTTCAGGCCGTTCATCGCATCACTGATCTTGGTCAGCACCGCGCCGACGCCTGTGAGAAGGCGCGTGGTTGGACCGGCGACGCGGCTCGCTTTGTCGGAGGTTCCGGCAAGTCTCTCTGTCAGGGACTCGATGAATGCGGCTGCCTCGATCTCGGTAATCCGCACATGATCGATGTCGTTGTGCCCGAGGTCGTACAGCCGGAGGTACTCGGTCGGTTCCCAGCGTAGGTTGCGGGTAAATGCCTCGTCATGGGTCTGGTCGTCGTCGACGCGCCGTCGGACGATGCCGCGCGGGCTGTGCCGGGGATTTCCCTCGCTGATCTTCGCGAAGTACGTCAACTCACCCCTGCCGTCCAAGGCATCGAGGGTGGCCGGGGACAGGGTGACGAAGGGGGTGGCAGAGGCGTTGCTTTCCACGTCCCGCAAAGGGATCATCACGCCGTTGAACGACTTGGACTCTTCGCGCGCGTTATTGATCGGAGATGTCGGCCACGTGTCACCGCTATGCCCTGGGTATGCCCATGCTTCCGCAGAGCTATGTGGGGCGGATGGAGGGGTGTCTAGCCGAGCACCGCATCGGTGAGGTCCGGTCCCCGCCCGTCAACGATGTCGGGGGCCTGTAGCCCGTACCCCTTTGCTCGACCGTAATACGTCGGATCGCCGGGTTCCGCTTCGGCCCCAAGTGCCTGAGTGAGCTCTTGGAGGGCCAAGGCGAGCCGTGGCGCGTTGTTGGCATGGATGGCGGGATGTGGCTTGCCGCGAAAATCGCACTTGCCCCAGACATCATGATGCACGGACAGTTCGATCCAGAGGTCCGTCTCGTCCGGCGCCACCATGAGCTCCACCAGACGGTGTTCCCCGTGCCGTTTCCTGTCCGCGTCGAACCAAGCACCCGAGCCCAGCACGAGGATTCCGCCGATCTCGGCCCGCGGGTAGCCGGTCGGCCGACAGGCGCGGAGTGCATCGGCCAGTGCACGATCGTCGAGCGAGCGAGTGCCGAGATTCAAGCGGCTATGGATACCGAGTCCGCCCCTGCCGGTCTCGAACCAAGCCCACTCAAGTGAGGACGGCACCAGCAGGTCGTGCTTCTCCAGCACCTCACTCATACGCGCCGCAGTCACGAGCGCGAACTCCAGGCCAGGCTCCGCGACGTCCTCCAGATTCCAGGACCACGAGCCACTCTCTCTGGGGGCGCGCATAAGCATGATCGGTAAACTCCTTAAGGGGTGATGGCATTGGTTGGATATACGGTGATGGACCCGTCATCGAACTTTAGCTCAAAAGATGCGTTGCAGCGGTCGGCAGCCCGTTGGGTGGCTTGAATCTCGCGTTCTGTGACCTCGCTCATGAGTGCTCGAATATCGAGAATTCCCGCTTTGACGCCGATCGGAGTGTTTGGGAGGCCCGCTTCGTCCAGGGATCCCATGAGCTGTGCGTGTGAGATCTTCTTAACGGCGGATTTGATGCCCTTGATGGTGTCGACGTCTTTGAGTTGGGCGGCGTAAACGATGTGCCCGTCGTTGCGAATCAGCACGTCGAGGTCGAGGTTTTCGTCGGGAAGCTTCACCTCGAACTCGATTCCTTTCATTCCCCTGGCCTGGAGCTCTGCGGCATGCTCCATAGCCTGGTGAACAGCTGGCATCATGTCCTTCTGCTTGACCTGGAAAAGAAGACCTTCAGGGTCTTTGAACCCTGGCATATCGGCAAATCTGCCACTGGAAATGTATTTTGCAACAGCCGCCCCGTATTCCGACTTCCTCAGTTGTGTCAGCATACGTCCCTGATCAACGGGGGGAACCTTCAAGTCCTTGAGAGCCGCTACAACGGCGGACTCCTCCGTAGGGATCATGGGCCCACTTGGCTGTTGGCCTATCCGGTTGCGTTCCAGAGTGACCCCAGGCTGGCGCTCCAGGTTTCGGAAGCCGTTGTCCGGAAGATCGCCGTGGCCGCCTCCGTCACCCGAGGGCGGGCCGTCGCTGTCGCTGTGGCCACCCGTGCCCGTCGGGTTGCCCCCGTCCAGGCTGTTCGCCGGGATGTGCCCGTCCTGGCCGCCCCGTGAGCCGCCGCCTGGCGTGCTGTTGTCCGCGCTGTTGGTCGGCATGTTGTTCGCGGTGCCGCCCGGTGCCCTGTCGGGGGTCGTGGCGTCGTTGCTCGTACGACCGAGGTCGTCGCCGGCCCGTCCCGTGTCGCCCGGGTCCGAGCCCAGTCGGATCGTGTCGCTGCCGCTGCGTGCGCCCGCGCCGGCCAGGGCCGGCTGTTCTGCCGGTGTGCGGGGCAGGGGGCTGTCCGCGTCCGTCCTGGCGGGAGCGGACGTGGGCGGGTTCTCGCGCCGGGCGTCGGTGTGGTGCTGTTTGAGGGTGCCGTCCTCGCCGAGGATGTTGCCCTGGCGGTCGAGGTGAACGACGTTG
>NZ_LZRD01000024.1 GCF_001687325.1 Streptomyces sp. PTY087I2
TTCCATGTACGGGAGTGTGACCCCCGCCGCCCCGCCCGTACATGCGCTCGGATACTCACTTCCCGGCCGGGACGCCGTGAGTAGAGCCCGGCCGGAAGCGGTTTGAACGAAGCCCGCGAAGCCCTGTATGGTTCAACCCGTTCCCGGGCGATTAGCTCAGTGGGAGAGCGCTTCGTTCACACCGAAGAGGTCACTGGTTCGAACCCAGTATCGCCCACCGGGGAAAGCCGGTCCGCACGCATCACGCGGACCGGCTTTCGCATATCCGGACCGCCCCGCCCGTCACGCCGCGGCGGGCAGCTCCGGGCGCAGCGGCCACGACGGGTCCACCGCCTCCGGCGTCCCGCTCTTCGCGAACCAGGCCTCCAGCCCACGCGCCTGGGCCGCGTGCCAGGTCGCCTGGAGGGTGTGCAGCTCCGACGGCGACAGCCGCTCCAGCCGGGTCGAGAACCGCCGGCACACCGCCCGCACCAGCTCCAGCGAAGCCGTCGCGTCGGCCGCCGCGTCATGGGCCCCGTCGAGCACCACCTCGTAACTCGCGCACAGATCCGTGAGCGTACGGCGGCCCTTGCGGTAGCGGTCCAGATGCTTGTCCAGCACCCGCGGGTCCACCACCCGCATCGGCACCCCGTCGAGATACCCCGCCAGCGACGACGCCCGGTGCCGCCGCAACTCCCGGTCCAGCAGCGTCAGATCGAAGGGCGCGTTCATCACGACCAGCGGCCGGCCGGTCGCACAGCTCTCCGCCAGCGCCCGGGCTATCTCGTCCATCACCGGCGCGGGCCAACGCCCGTTGCGCTGAAGGTGATCGTCGGTCAGCCCGTGGATCTCGGTCGCCCCGGGCGGGACCGGAATCCCCGGATTGACCAGCCAACGGGTCACGCGGACGCGACCGCCCGCGGTGTCCTGCGCGACGAGAGCGGCCGAAACGATCCGGTCCCGCTCGACGTCCACGCCTGTCGTCTCCGTGTCAAAAGCGGCCAGCGGCCCTTCGAACCAGTGCATCATCCCCGAACTCCTCGCACCCGCACGGCAGATGGAGTGATTCCTCTGCCCGATATCGGTGATACCCGGGCTGTTTGCCTGATACGCCGTTTGCGGGCGGTCCGATGCGGTGACAACACAGGTGGGACGTCGGGGAGTTGCCGTCGGCGTCCGTCGATCCGTCCCGCCCACCACACCCGTCGGCAGGCTGCCTGCCGTCGATCGGCACGCCCGGAAGGCACACGGAGCCATGGCGCTCGCGCAGCCCGACCCCGGGGGAACCGCCCGCGCCGAGCCCTTCGGGCCCCGGCCGCCGCAGCAGCCGGACGCGCCGCTGCGCGGCTCCCTCGCCACCACCGCCTGCATGGAGACCCTTCAGGTGGGCTATCTGCACGCCGTCGCCGCGGCGGCGGGATGCTCCCTGTCCCAGCCCTTCCCCGACAACGGCATCGACTGGCACGTCAGCCACGGCGCCCCGACCCACACCGTCGACGACGAAGTGACCATCAAGGTGCAGCTCAAGTGCACCTACCAGATACCGCCGCACCCGGCGGGCGGGGCGTTCTCCTTCACCCTCGACAACGCCCACCTCGTCAAGCTCGCCCGCTCCCCGGTGACGGTGCACAAGATCCTGGTCGTGATGATCGTGCCCCGCAGCCAGGACGACTGGCTGCGCGCCGGGCCCGGCGGCCTCGATCTGCGCCACTGCTGCTACTGGACCAACCTGGCCGGCCACGCGGTGACGGGCCGGTACCGGACCACTGTGCGCATCCCGACCTCGCGGATCTTCGACGACCGCGCACTCTGCGACATCATGGCCCGGGTCGGGGCCGGAGGGAGACCCTGATGCACCGGTCGATGGACGAGCCCACGGGCGCGGCGGGACTGCCCGCCGCCCGCTCCCACCCCCCCGCCCGCCCCTGGCCCCCGCCGCTCGCCGACGCGGGCGCCGAGCTGCCCGATCCCGCCGTCCTCGGGGCCCTCCTGCGCCGGCACGGCTGGCAGCGGCGCGGCGGAGCGCCCGGACGCTACGGCCGCTGGACCCCGCCCGGATCCGCCGCCGGGGCCACCAGCCTGCTGGTGCCCGAGAGCGCGGCCTTCCCCGACAGCGGGGAGCTGATCGAGGAGGCCCTTCTCGCCCTCGGCCGCAGCGCCGACCCCTCCGCCCGCGACGTCCTCGTCTCCCTCGCCGTGCCCAGCGACGAGATCCGCTGGCGGCGCGAGGTCCCCGAGTCGGCGGCCGGAGCGGCCGGGGCCGCGGGCTGGACCGAGGCGGATGAGCTGCGGTCGGCCGCCCGGCAGGTCCTCATGGCCGGAGCCCTCGCGGCCCGCGGCCGGGCCGGCTACCACGGCGCCCGGCACCGCCGGAAGGCCCGGGCCGCCCTCGACGACGCCCTGATCGGGCCCGGCGCCGACGGCCGCAGCCTCACCGCGTACGTCCCCGTCGCCTCCGGCCGCGCCGTCGCCGTCCGGCTCTGCCACGCCCTGCACGCCACCCGGGAGGCCGTCGACTACCAGCGGGCCACCGGCGGCATGGAAGCCTTCGACAGCGCGATCGCCGCAGGCGTCGGCCGGGAGCTCACCGAGGCGCTGATCGCCCTGGTACGCGGCTCCGAAGGGGCCCGGATCGACCTGCGGTGGGCGCCCGCCGCGGGCACCCCGGACGGCTGCCCGGCCCGCCCCGCGCCCGTCGAGTTCTCCCCGGGCGACCTGCCCGCCCTGCGCGCCGCCGGAGCCCGCTACCTCCGCGACGAACCCGCCGTGCAGGTCCGGCTGACCGGCGTGGTGGTCCGGCTGCGCCGCTCCGGGCCGCGCGGCGCCGGGATCGTACGGCTGCGGGTGCTGGCCGGGGCCGAGGTCGCGCACGTCCGCGTGGAGCTGGACGAGGAGGCGTACCGCATCGCGGGCCACGCCCACCTCGTGGGGCTGCCGCTGCGGGTCGAGGGGCGGCTGGAGAACCGGGGCGGCTTCCGGCGGCTCACCGGGGCCTCGCAGGTCGCGCCCGTTCAGGTCGACGAGGTGGAGCGGGACCGGCTGATGAAGGCGCTCCAGGAGAACGTGGACTTCTTCGAGGAGGCGTGCGCGGGGGAGGAGGCGTAGGGCCGCCCGGAAGGCGTTCGCATCGGGGGCGTACGGCTCGGTACGATTCCTGGTGACCAACCGATCAGTGTTGGACATCCCCCTCAGTCAGGAGAGACCGGTGTCAGACGTCCGTGTGATCATCCAACGCGATTCCGAGCGGGAAGAGCACGTGGTGACGACGGGCACGACCGCCGGTGAGCTCTTCCCCGGTCAGCGCACCGTCGTCGCCGCGCGTATCGGCGGCGAGCTGAAGGACCTCTCGTACGTCCTCCAGGACGGCGAGAGCGTCGAGCCGGTGGAGATCTCCTCCGAGGACGGCCTCAACATCCTGCGCCACTCCACCGCGCACGTCATGGCCCAGGCCGTGCAGGAGCTCTTCCCCGAGGCGAAGCTCGGCATCGGCCCGCCGGTCAAGGACGGCTTCTACTACGACTTCGACGTCGAGAAGCCGTTCACCCCCGAGGACCTCAAGGCCATCGAGAAGAAGATGCAGGAGATCCAGAAGCGGGGCCAGAAGTTCTCCCGCCGCGTGGTCTCCGACGAGGATGCCCGCGAGGAGCTGGCCGACGAGCCGTACAAGCTGGAGCTCATCGGCATCAAGGGCTCCGCCTCCTCGGACGACGGCGCGGACGTCGAGGTGGGCGGCGGCGAGCTGACCATCTACGACAACCTCGACGCCAAGACCGGCGAGCTGTGCTGGAAGGACCTCTGTCGCGGTCCGCACCTGCCCACCACCCGGTTCATCCCGGCGTTCAAGCTGATGCGCAACGCCGCGGCGTACTGGCGCGGCAGCGAGAAGAACCCGATGCTCCAGCGCATCTACGGCACCGCCTGGCCCACCAAGGACGAGCTGAAGGCGCACCTGGAGTTCCTGGAGGAGGCCGCCAAGCGCGACCACCGCAAGCTCGGCAACGAGCTGGACCTCTTCTCCTTCCCCGACCAGATCGGCCCCGGCCTCGCGGTCTTCCACCCCAAGGGCGGCGTCATCCGCCGGGCCATGGAGGACTACTCGCGCCGCCGGCACGAGGAGGAGGGCTACGAGTTCGTCTACAGCCCGCACGCCACCAAGGGCAAGCTCTTCGAGCAGTCCGGCCACCTGGACTGGTACGCCGACGGCATGTACCCGCCCATGCAGCTCGACGACGGGGTGGACTACTACCTCAAGCCGATGAACTGCCCGATGCACAACCTGATCTTCGACGCGCGCGGCCGCTCCTACCGTGAACTGCCGCTGCGCCTCTTCGAGTTCGGCACGGTGTACCGGTACGAGAAGTCGGGCGTCGTGCACGGCCTGACCCGCTCGCGCGGCTTCACGCAGGACGACGCGCACATCTACTGCACCAAGGAGCAGATGGCGGAGGAGCTCGACCGCACGCTCACCTTCGTGCTGAACCTGCTCCGCGACTACGGGCTGACCGACTTCTACCTGGAGCTGTCCACCAAGGATCCGGAGAAGTACGTCGGCTCCGACGAGACCTGGGAAGAGGCCACCGAGACGCTCCGTCAGGTCGCCGAGAAGCAGGGCCTGCCCCTGGTCCCGGACCCGGGCGGTGCCGCGTTCTACGGGCCGAAGATCTCCGTGCAGGCCCGGGACGCCATCGGCCGCACCTGGCAGATGTCGACCGTGCAGCTCGACTTCAACCTGCCGGAGCGGTTCGACCTGGAGTACACGGGGCCTGACGGCTCCAAGCAGCGCCCGGTCATGATCCACCGGGCTCTGTTCGGCTCCATCGAGCGCTTCTTCGCCGTGCTCCTGGAGCACTACGCGGGCGCGTTCCCGGTCTGGCTCGCCCCGGTCCAGGCCGTCGGCATCCCGATCGGCGACGCCCACATCCCCTACCTCCAGGAGTTCGCCGCCAAGGCGCGCAAGCAGGGGCTGCGGGTGGACGTGGACGCGTCCTCGGACCGGATGCAGAAGAAGATCCGCAACCAGCAGAAGAACAAGGTTCCGTTCATGATCATCGCCGGTGACGAGGACATGGCCAACGGTGCCGTCTCCTTCCGCTACCGCGACGGTTCGCAGGAGAACGGCATCCCGGTCGACGAGGCCATCGCCAAGATCGCCAAGGCCGTGGAGGACCGCGTACAGGTCTGATCCGTACGTATGACAGGAGCGGCCCCCGGAGCGCTAACCCCGCTCCGGGGGCCGTTTCTCGTCCTCCCTGGTGAACACCTGGATCAGCCACGACGAGAACGACCCCGTCACCGCGCCCAGCAGCGCCAGACCGCAGGCCATCAGCCCCGCCGCGACCACCCGCCCCCAGAACGTGACCGGGGTGGCGTCCCCGTAACCGACCGTCGTCAGCGTCGCGCACGCCCACCACACCGCGTCGCCGAACGTGCGGATCGAGGCGTCCGGGGCCCGGTGCTCCAGGTGGTAGACCGCGAGCGAGGCGGCGAAGCCGAGCAGGCCGACGGTCATGCCCGCGTACGCCATCACCCGCGCGTACAGGTTCAGCCGCGGCCGGTCGTGGCGGCGCTGCACCGCCTGATAGACCTGCACCATGCGCAGCGGGCGCAGCAGCGGCAGCAGCAGGACCAGGGTGTCGAGCCAGTGCACGCGCGGGAAGCGTGAGCCCAGGCCGCTGAGCCGCAGCCGGGTCACATAGTCGACGAGGAACAGCAGCCAGGTCGACCAGACGAGGGTCAGCGCGATGTCGTGCCACGGCTGGGCGTCGTGCGGGGCCAGCACCCGGACCGCGTACCCGGTGAGGAAGAGGAGCCCCGCGAGGAAGAGCGGAACCTCCGTGCGCTGCTCCCAGCGGGTCAGCCGGGCGGGTGGATCGGGGGCGGTTCGGTCGCTCATCGCCTCAGCATCGGGGGCGGCCGAGCGGTGCGGCCCCGGCGACACGCTCCGCCGGGGTGACGCAATATGCTGATCGGCATGACGAGTGAGCCGGAGCAGCAGATCGGCGTGGGGACGCCCGACGCATTCCAGCGCCTGTGGACGCCCCATCGGATGGCGTACATCCAGGGCGAGAACAAGCCGAGCGGCCCGGGTGCCGACGACGGCTGTCCGTTCTGTTCGATCCCGGCGAAATCCGACGAGGACGGGCTCGTCGTGGCTCGCGGCGAGCACGTCTACGCGGTGCTGAACCTGTATCCGTACAACGGCGGCCACCTCATGGTCGTGCCCTTCCGGCATGTGGCCGATTACACCGAGCTGGACGGGCCGGAGACCGCGGAGCTCGCGGACTTCACCAAGCGGGCGATGGTCGCGCTGCGCGCAGCCTCCGGGGCGCACGGCTTCAACATCGGGATGAACCAGGGCTCCGTCGCCGGCGCCGGGATCGCCGCGCATCTGCACCAGCACCTGGTGCCGCGCTGGGGCGGGGACACCAACTTCATGCCGGTCATCGGCCACACCAAGGTGCTGCCCCAGCTGCTGGGTGACACCCGGGCGATGCTGGCCGACGCCTGGCCCGCCGCCGTCCAGTAGTACGTCGTACGGGAGGGCCCCCACCGAGGCGGGGGCCCTCCCGTACGCAGTTACGCGTCGTAGACGTCGGCCTTGCGCGGGGCCGCGTCCTGGACGAGTCCGCTCAGTATCATCGAGCGGTTGTCGAAGCGCTCCGTGTCGACGCCGTTCTCCGCGAGGACGCGCATCGCCGCCGTGTGGACCGCCCGCAGGACCGGGGTGGCGGCCCGCATCGCGTCGTCCGCCATGAAGCGGTGGTTCCAGGGCTTCGCCGCCCACGCGTGCCGCAGTCCGAACGGCTCGGGCAGCACGATCTTCCCGCCCAGGTAGTCCAGCAGCGGCGGATACCAGGTGAGGGGCGCGCGCAGGGCGAGCCGGACGACCTCCTTGGCGTCCACCAGGGCCAGTTGGACGTCCCGGGTCTCCCAGAAGCGGACGGTCTTGTTGACCGTCTTCGTCTTCGCCGCGGGCTTGGTGAGGAACAGGCCGTGCACCGGGCCGAGGGCGTGGCCGGTGACCTCGATGCGCAGCGTCTCGTGGAGCACGGTGACGGTGATCATCATGGTGATCACCAGCTGGCCGTCCCACAGGGTGAACTGGACGCCCAGGTAGTGCCGGTCGCCGCTGCCGAACTGCTGGTGGTTGCAGATCCGCTGTATCTCGTGTGGTTTCACCTGGAAGGTGGCGACGTCCTCGCCCTCGGGGCGGGTGACGGCGTCGGCGTTCTCCCCGATGGGCGAGACGATCCAGTGCTTCACGGACGGCTTCGGGAAGCCGCCGGTGTTCAGCGGTCCGCGCTCCAGCATCTTCAGCTGGTCGTGGATGATCCGGATCAGATCCCAGCTGCGGAACTGGTGGATCTCCTTCGACGGGTCCTTGGGGACCAGCTCCTCGGCCAGCTGCCAGCTGCCCCAGCGGGTGCCCATGCCGAGGACGCCCTTGGGGCCTGCGTAGAAGACGGCGTTCGACTGCTGCTCGGCCGACAGCTTCTCCAGGCCCTGGCGCAGGGCCTCGCGCGCGGTCTCGTTGGGGTTCTTCGGCACCGCCTCGGGGATGCTCGCGATCACCCCGCTGCCGGAGAGAAGGCCTTCCCAGCGGGCCCGCAGGTCCTTGGCCGAGGCCTCCGCGATCCGTTTGGCGAGCAGCCAGCCGATCACCGGGGCGACGATCGCGCCCCGGATGTAGAGCGCGAGCAGCCCGTCCAGGGGGAGCCGGATCATCAGGACCAGCGCGCCGATCCCGAAGGCGGCCAGCGGCACCGTGCCGACCGCGCGGAACGCCGTGTCCTTGGACTTGTTGAGCGCGTCCCGGATCCGGAAGGCGATCACCCAGGCCAGCATGCCGGGCAGGAACAGCACGCCGAACACCACGGTCACCAGGGTGAGACGGGTGTCGCGGGCCTTGCGCAGGTTGTTCGCCGACAGACAGTGCTCCACCACGGTCTGCGGGTCCGTCCCGAAGGACTGGATCAGCGCCTTGCGGGCGCCGCCGAGCATGCGCTCCTGGACGGCGCGGGCGAACGCCTCGCCGAGATTCGGCTTGAAGTAGTCGGACTTGAAGAGTTTGGAGGAGCCCGGCTTCACTTCCGATTTGTGCCACTCGCTGTTGGCGTCGAGGATCGTCTCCACCGGACTGTCCCGATACGCGGCCGAGGCCAGGGCATTGGTCGCCACGGTCTGACTGCCCGAGCCCTGGATCGGGATCTGGGCCCCGGGTGAGAAGTCGAATCCGTCGTTGGCCACCTTGTCGCCCCCACTCGCCGCACGTCTGCTCCTGCGGTGTGCCCAACTACCGTACGCGGCATACCTTCTGAGCTGCGACCACAGCGTATCGTCCGGATCACACCATCACCGGTCACCGGCCCGAACGGGACCGAGTGTGCGACCGTGCGCCGGTCACGCGCCGGGGGACCCGTTCGCGAGCTCCGCGCGGACCCGGTCGGCGAGCTGCGGCGGCATCGCCTCGTGCCGGGCGTACGTACGGTCGAAGCGGCCGGTGCCGTGCGACAGGGAGCGCAGGTCCACCGCGTACCGGCCGACCTCGATCTCCGGTACCTCCGCCCGTACGAGGGTGCGTCCGCCCGCGCCCTGCTCGGTGCCCACGACCCGGCCCCGCCGCCCCGACAGGTCGCTCATCACCGGGCCCACGTAGTCGTCGGGGACCAGGACGCTCACCTCGCACACCGGCTCCAGGAGCTGGATGCGGGATTCGGCCGCGGCCTCGCGCAGCGCGAGCGCCCCGGCGGTCTGGAACGCGGCGTCCGAGGAGTCCACCGAGTGCGCCTTGCCGTCCAGCAGCGTGACCCGTACGTCGACCAGCGGGTGCCCGGCGGCCAGCCCCTTGGCGGCCTGGGTCCGGATGCCCTTCTCCACCGAGGGGATGAACTGGCGGGGCACCGCACCGCCGACGACCTTGTCGACGAACTCGATGCCGGAGCCCGGCGGCAGCGGCTCCACCTCGATCTCGCAGATCGCGAACTGACCGTGTCCGCCGGACTGTTTGACGTGCCGTCCGCGCCCGGCGGCCCGGCTCGCGAACGTCTCGCGCAGCGGCACCCGGTGCGGTTCCGCGTCGACCTGGACGCCGTACCGGTTGCGCAGCCGGTCCAGGGCCACTTCCTGGTGGGCCTCGCCCAGGCACCACAGGACGACCTGGCCGGTGTCCGGGTTCTGTTCGAGGCGCAGGGTGGGGTCCTCGGCGACCAGGCGGGCCAGGCCCTGCGACAGCTTGTCCTCGTCCGCCTTGCCGTGCGCCCGTACGGCCAGTGGCAGCAGCGGGTCCGGCGTCGACCAGGGCTCGACGAGGACCGGGTCGCCGGCCGGGGAGAGCGTGTCGCCGGTCTCCGCCTCGCCGAGCCGGGCCACGCATGCCAGATCGCCCGCGACGCACCGGTCCAGCGCGTTCTGCCGGCGGCCGAACGGGGAGGTGAGCGCCCCGACGCGGAGCTCCGCCTCGTGACGGGGGCGCGGGGCGTGCCCGGTCGCGTCCAGGCCGTGGCCGCACAGGTGCACGGAGTCGTCGGGGCGCAGGGTCCCGGAGAAGACGCGGACCAGCGAGACCCGGCCCACGTACGGGTCGGAGGACGTCTTGACGACCTCGGCGACCAGCGGGCCCTCGGGGTCGCAGACCGGGGCGGGCCGGGGCTTGCCCGACGGGGTGGTGACGACGGGCGGGGTGCGCTCCAGCGGGGTCGGGAAGCCGCGGGTGATCAGCTCCAGCAGTTCGACGGTGCCGATGCCCTGACGGGCGCCCTCGGCCGCCGGGGCCGCCGTGAGGACGGGGTGGAAGGAGCCCCGGGCGACGGCCCGTTCCAGATCGGCGATCAGGGTCGCCACGTCGATGTCCTCGCCGTCGAGGTAGCGGTCCATCAGGGACTCGTCCTCGCTCTCGGCGATGATCCCCTCGATCAGCCGGTCCCGGGCCTGACGCAGCGGTTCCTCCTGCTCGGGCGCGGGCGGCAGCTCGGCGCGTTCGCCGGAGGAGTGGTCGAGGATCCGCCGGCTCAGCAGCCCGGTGAGCCCGGTCAGCGGGGCGTGCCCGTCGGCCCCCTCGGGACCCAGCACGGGCAGATACAGCGGCAGTACGGCGTCGGGGTCCTCGCCCCCGAAGTTCTCGGCGCAGATCCGGGTCATGTCGTCGAAGGAGGTGCGGGCGGTGTCCAGGTGCGTGACGACGATCGCGCGCGGCATGCCGACGAGCGCGCACTCCTCCCAGGCGGCCCGGGTGGTCGCCGCCACGGACTGGGCCTCCTGGGCCGCCGAGACGACGAAGAGGGCCGCGTCCGCCGCACGCAGACCGGCCCGCAGCTCCCCGACGAAGTCCGCGTAGCCGGGGGTGTCCAGCAGATTGATCTTGCACCCGTCCCAGGCGACCGGGACCAGCGAGAGCTGTACGGAACGGCGTCGGCGCCGCTCGATCTCGTCGTAGTCGGAGACGGTCGCCCCGTCCTCGACCCGGCCGGCCCGGTTCACGGCCCCCGCCGTCAGGGCCAGGGCCTCGACCAGGGTGGTCTTGCCCGATCCGCTGGGGCCGACCAGCACCACGTTGCGTACGGCGGAGGGACGGTCGACCGCCGGTGCTCCTCCGGCGGCTCCGGGGTGTGCGTGTGCCTTGTCGCCCATGGTGCGTGCCTCCCGGTCGATGGCGCGGTGCGGGGGAGGGCGACCGCGCACGGAGCAGCGGTGGTCACGGGCGGGGAGAGGCCGCCGCGGCGGTCTCGGCGACGCCCGCGGTCCTTCGAGCTTGGCACCGCGGCGGGACCCCGTCCATAGCTCGCGCGCGGGCGCCGCGGGGCCGGGCGGCGGCCTGTGTGACACCCGGCGGCGGGTGCCCGTCCGGTGCGGGGCACCGGCCGTGACTACGATGGGCCAGCCGGTGGCCGAAGGGGCCGCTCGGCGAACCGAACCCTCGGGAAGGCCATGCTGAACAAGTACGCGCGTGCATTCTTCACGCGTGTCCTCACACCGTTCGCCGCTCTGCTGCTCCGCCTCGGGGTCAGCCCCGACGCGGTCACTCTCATCGGCACGGCCGGAGTGATGGCAGGTGCGCTGGTCTTTTTCCCGATGGGGGAGTTCTTCTGGGGCACGATCGTCATCACGATCTTCGTCTTCTCCGACCTCGTCGACGGCAACATGGCGCGGCAGGCCGGGATCTCCAGCCGGTGGGGCGCGTTCCTCGACTCGACGCTGGACCGGGTCGCCGACGGGGCGATCTTCGCCGGCTTCGCCCTCTGGTACGCGGGCCGCGGTGACGACAACATCCTCTGCGCCGTCGCGATCTTCTGCCTGGCCAGCGGCCAGGTGGTCTCGTACACCAAGGCGCGCGGCGAGTCGATCGGGCTGCCGGTCGCGGTCAACGGACTCGTGGAGCGCGCCGAGCGCCTGGTGATCTCGCTGGTCGCCGCCGGGTTCGCCGGACTGCACAAGTTCGGTGTCCCCGGGATCGACATCCTGCTCCCGATCGCGCTGTGGATCGTCGCCGTGGGCAGCCTCGTGACGCTGGTCCAGCGGGTGGTGACCGTACGCCGCGAGTCGGCGGAGGCGGACGCCGCCGAGGCGGCCGTCACGGATTCCGCCGGTTCCGCCGGGCAGGGGAGCGAGGCCGACCGGTGAGCGGGCTCAGGGGCCGGCTCACCGACGGGCTGTACGGACTGGGCTGGGGCGCGGTCAAGACGCTGCCCGAGCCCGCCGCCGCCCGCCTCTTCCGGACCATCGCCGACCAGGTCTGGAAGCGGCGCGGCAAGAGCGTGCTGCGCCTGGAGTCCAACCTCGCGCGGGTCGTCCCCGACGCGGGCCCGGCGCGGCTGGCCGAGCTGTCGCGGGCCGGGATGCGCTCGTACATGCGCTACTGGATGGAGTCGTTCCGGCTGCCGACCTGGAGCCCGGAGCGGATCAAGGCGAGCATCGACGTCAAGGACGCCCAGCTGCTGACCGAGGGCCTGGACGCCGGGAACGGCGTGATCCTCGCCCTGCCCCACCTGGGCAACTGGGACCTCGCGGGCGCCTGGGTCACCACCGACCTCAAGGTCCCCTTCACCACCGTCGCCGAACGGCTGGAGCCCGCAACGCTCTACGACCGGTTCGTCGCCTACCGCGAGGGCCTGGGCATGGAGGTCCTGCCGCACAGCGGCGGTGCCGCCTTCGGGACCCTGGCCCGGCGGCTGCGCGCGGGCGGCCTGGTCTGCCTGGTCGCGGACCGGGACCTGTCCGCGTCCGGCGTCGAGGTGTCGTTCTTCGGCGCCACCGCCCGGATGCCCGCGGGCCCGGCGCTGCTGGCCCAGCAGACGGGCGCGCTCCTGCTGCCGGTCACCCTCTGGTACGACGGGACACCGGTGATGGGCGCCCGCGTCCACCCGGCGGTCGAGGTGCCCGAGGAGGGCAGCCGTACGGAGAGGACGGCCGCGATGACGCAGGCGCTGGCCGACGCCTTCGCCGGCGGGATCGCCGAACACCCGGAGGACTGGCACATGCTCCAGCGGCTCTGGCTGGACGACCTGGATCCCCGGGGGGAACCGAAGTGAAGATCGGCATCGTCTGCCCGTACTCCTGGGACGTACCGGGCGGCGTGCAGTTCCACATCCGGGACCTCGCCGAGCATCTGATCCGGCTCGGCCACGAGGTCTCCGTGCTGGCCCCCGCCGACGACGAGACCCCGCTGCCGCCGTACGTCGTCTCGGCGGGCCGGGCCGTCCCGGTCCCGTACAACGGGTCCGTCGCCCGGCTGAACTTCGGCTTCCTGTCGGCGGCCCGGGTGCGGCGCTGGCTGCACGACGGCACGTTCGACGTGATCCACATCCACGAGCCGACCTCCCCGTCGCTGGGCCTGCTGACCTGCTGGGCGGCGCAGGGGCCGATCGTGGCCACCTTCCACACCTCCAACCCGCGCTCCCGGGCGATGATCGCGGCGTACCCGATCCTCCAGCCCGCACTGGAGAAGATCAGCGCGCGGATCGCGGTCAGCGAGTACGCCCGGCGCACCCTGGTCGAGCACCTCGGCGGGGACGCCGTCGTCATCCCCAACGGCGTCGACGTCGGCTTCTTCGCCAAGGCCGAGCCGAAGGCCGAGTGGCAGGGCCAGACGCTCGGCTTCATCGGCCGCATCGACGAACCCCGCAAGGGCCTGCCCGTCCTGATGAAGGCGCTGCCCGCGATCCTCGCCGCCCGCCCCGAGGCCCGGCTGCTGGTCGCCGGGCGCGGCGACGAGGAGGAGGCGGTGGCCACGCTGCCGAAGGAGCTGCGCGAGCGCGTCGAGTTCCTCGGCATGGTCAGCGACGAGGACAAGGCCCGGCTGCTGCGCAGCGTCGATGTGTACGTGGCCCCGAACACCGGCGGCGAGAGCTTCGGCATCATCCTGGTCGAGGCGCTGTCGGCCGGTGCGCCGGTCCTCGCGAGCGATCTGGACGCCTTCGCGCAGGTGCTGGACCAGGGGGCGGCGGGTGACCTGTTCGCCAACGAGGACGCCGACGCGCTGGCCGAGGCCGCGATCCGGCTGCTGGGCGACCCGGAGCGCCGGAAGGGGCTGCGGGAGCGGGGCGAGGCCCACGTACGGCGCTTCGACTGGGCGACCGTGGGGGCCGACATCCTCGCGGTGTACGAGACGGTGACCGACGGGGCCGCGTCGGTCGCGGCGGACGAACGCTCCGGGCTGCGGGCCCGGTTCGGGCTGGCCCGGGACTGAGCCCCCGGGGGCCCGCGGCCGGCGGTGGCGCGGACCGGGCGCCGGTACACGGTCTCGGGGCCTCCTGTGGAAACCGGGCGTCCGGTGCGGCCTCGGTGGACTCCTGTGGAAACGGGGGCCGCCGGCGACGGTAGCGTGTGGGCCCGTGACCGTAACCCTCATCGTCTGGATCGTTCTCGCCGTCATCGCGATCGGCGTGTACCTCAGCTGGACCGCCGGCCGGCTCGACCGTCTGCACTCCCGGATCGACGCCGCCCGTGCCGCCCTCGACGCCCAACTGCTGCGCCGCGCCTCGGTCACCCAGGAGCTGGCCACCTCCGGCGTCCTGGACCCGGCCGCCTCGATCGTCCTGTACGAGGCCGCGCACGCCGCCCGGCAGGCCGAGGAGGACCACCGCGAGGTCGCCGAGAGCGAGCTGAGCACCGCCCTGCGCGCCGTTTTCGGCGAACCGGCCCAGGTCGACGCGGTGAAGGAGATCCCCGGCGGCGAGGAGGCGGCCACCGAACTGGCCGCCGCCGTACGCCGTGTGCCCATGGCCCGCCGTTTCCACAACGACGCCGTGCGCGCCGCCCGCGCCCTGCGCCGGCACCGGACCGTCCGGCTCCTCCGGCTGGCCGGGCACGCCCCGTTCCCGCTCGCCTTCGAGATGGACGACGCCCCGCCGGTGGCCCTCGCGGACCGCCCGGGCACCTGAGCCGGGGGACGATCCCAGGCCAAAACGATCCACGGCCTGTTCATTGGCCCTTGCTGTGGCCTGCCCCCACAGCGTTTGCTCGGCGATGCAGTATCCAGCGTCTTTCACCGAGTGAGGTCCCGTGTCCACGCTTCCCAGCACCCCGCAGTCCGCCGAGTCCCCCGCCACCGGCACCGCCCGCGTCAAGCGCGGCATGGCCGAGCAGCTCAAGGGCGGCGTGATCATGGACGTCGTCGACGCCGAGCAGGCGAAGATCGCCGAGGACGCGGGCGCCGTGGCCGTCATGGCCCTGGAGCGGGTCCCCGCCGACATCCGCAAGGACGGCGGCGTGGCCCGGATGTCCGACCCCAACATGATCGAGGAGATCATCGGGGCCGTCTCCATCCCGGTCATGGCCAAGTCCCGCATCGGCCACTTCGTCGAGGCCCAGGTCCTCCAGTCCCTCGGCGTCGACTACATCGACGAGTCCGAGGTCCTCACCCCGGCCGACGAGGTCAACCACAGCGACAAGTTCGCCTTCACCACCCCCTTCGTCTGCGGCGCCACCAACCTGGGCGAGGCCCTGCGCCGCATCGCCGAGGGCGCGGCCATGATCCGCTCGAAGGGCGAGGCCGGCACCGGAAACGTCGTCGAGGCCGTCCGCCACCTGCGTCAGATCAAGAACGAGATCGCGCGTCTGCGCGGCTTCGACAACAACGAGCTGTACGCCGCCGCCAAGGACCTCCGCGCCCCCTACGAGCTGGTCAAGGAGGTCGCCGAGCTCGGCAAGCTGCCCGTCGTGCTGTTCTCCGCCGGTGGTGTCGCCACCCCGGCCGACGCCGCGCTGATGCGCCAGCTCGGCGCCGAGGGCGTCTTCGTCGGCTCCGGCATCTTCAAGTCCGGCGACCCGGCCAAGCGCGCCGCCGCCATCGTGAAGGCCACCACCTTCTATGACGACCCGAAGGTCATCGCGGACGCCTCCCGCAACCTGGGCGAGGCCATGGTCGGCATCAACTGCGACACCCTGCCCGAGGCCGAGCGCTACGCCAACCGCGGCTGGTAACCACCGATGAGTGACACCCCTGTGATCGGCGTCCTGGCGCTCCAGGGCGACGTACGGGAGCACCTGATCGCCCTGGCCTCGGCGGACGCCCTGGCCAGGCCGGTCCGGCGCCCCGAGGAGCTCGCCGAGGTCGACGGCCTGGTCATCCCCGGCGGCGAGTCGACCACCATGTCCAAGCTGGCGGTCCTCTTCGGCATGATGGAGCCGCTGCGCGAGCGGGTCCGGGCCGGGATGCCGGTCTACGGCACCTGCGCCGGAATGATCATGCTGGCCGAGAAGATCCTGGATCCGCGTTCGGGCCAGGAGACCGTCGGCGGCATCGACATGATCGTGCGGCGCAACGCCTTCGGCCGGCAGAACGAGTCGTTCGAGGCGTCGGTCGAGGTCGACGGGATCGACGGCGGCCCGGTGGAAGGCGTGTTCATCCGCGCCCCCTGGGTGGAGTCCGTCGGGGCCGAGGCCGAGGTCATCGCCGAGCACGGCGGTCACATCGTGGCCGTACGGCAGGGAAATGCCCTCGCCACGTCGTTCCATCCCGAACTGACCGGCGATCATCGCGTGCACGCTCTGTTCGTGGACATGGTGCGCGCGGTGAAGTGAGCGGACCCCGGTAGGATCTCTCGGGTTCGACTCGATTTTGGTGACGCGAAGGAGAAGGCAGATGTCCGGCCACTCTAAATGGGCTACGACGAAGCACAAGAAGGCCGTGATTGACGCCAAGCGCGGCAAGCTCTTCGCGAAGCTGATCAAGAACATCGAGGTCGCGGCCCGCTCCGGCGGTGTCGACCCCGATGGCAACCCGACGCTCGTCGACGCCATCCAGAAGGCGAAGAAGAGTTCCGTCCCGAACAAGAACATCGATTCCGCCGTCAAGCGCGGCGGCGGTCTCGAAGCGGGCGGTACCGACTACGAGACGATCATGTACGAGGGTTACGGCCCCAACGGTGTCGCGGTGCTCATCGAGTGCCTCACCGACAACCGCAACCGTGCCGCCTCCGACGTACGTGTCGCGATGACCCGGAACGGCGGCTCGATGGCCGACCCGGGCTCCGTCTCGTACCTGTTCAACCGCAAGGGCGTCGTGATCGTGCCCAAGGGCGAGCTGACCGAGGACGACGTCCTCGGCGCGGTCCTCGACGCGGGCGCCGAGGAGGTCAACGACCTCGGCGAGACCTTCGAGGTGGTCAGCGAGGCCACCGACATGGTCGCGGTGCGCACCGCGCTCCAGGAGGCGGGCATCGACTACGACTCCGCCGAGGCCAACTTCCTGCCGACCATGCAGGTCGAGCTGGACGAAGAGGGCGCGCGCAAGATCTTCAAGCTCATCGACGCGCTGGAGGACAGCGACGACGTGCAGAACGTCTTCGCCAACTTCGATGTGTCCGACGAGGTCATGGAGAAGGTCGACGCCTGAGGCGCGGCCGGCACAGCACGGTACGACGGGCCGACGGGGACACCCCGTCGGCCCGTCGTCATGTGGTTGCGGGGCTTTGTCAGTGCGAGCCGATAGCCTGCGGGAACAGATGAACGAGTGGGCGTCGCGAGCGGCGAGGCAGCGAGGACAGGGGGGCTCCATGCGGGTTCTGGGCGTCGACCCGGGACTGACCCGGTGCGGGGTCGGCGTGGTCGAGGGGGTCGCGGGCCGCCCGCTGACCATGCTCGGCGTCGGCGTCGTGCGCACCTCCTCCGACGCGGAGCTGGGCGACCGGCTGGTCGCCGTCGAGCGCGGCATCGAGGCCTGGCTCGACGAGTACTCCCCGGGTTACGTGGCGGTGGAGCGGGTCTTCGCCCAGCACAACGTCCGTACGGTGATGGGCACCGCCCAGGCCAGCGCCGTCGCCATGCTCTGCGCCGCCCGCCGGGGCATCCCGGTCGCCCTGCACACCCCCAGCGAGGTCAAGGCCGCCGTCACCGGCTCGGGCCGCGCCGAGAAGGCCCAGGTCGGGGCCATGGTGACCCGGCTGCTCAGGCTGGACGCCCCGCCCAAGCCCGCCGACGCCGCCGACGCCCTGGCCCTCGCCATCTGCCACATCTGGCGCGCCCCCGCACAGAACAGGCTCCAGCAGGCGGTGGCCGCCCACCGCACGTCCGGCCCGCCCGCGACCCCCCGTACCTCCGGCGCGTCCCGCGCCCCGCGCACGCTGAAAGGCCGCTCCGCATGATCGCCTTCGTCTCCGGCCCGGTGGCCGCCCTCGCCCCGACCACGGCCGTCATCGAGGTCGGCGGCATCGGCATGGCCGTCCAGTGCACCCCGCACACCCTCGCCGACCTGCGCGTCGGCAAGGAGGCCCGGCTCGCCACCTCCCTCGTCGTCCGGGAGGACTCCCTCACGCTGTACGGCTTCCGCGACGACGACGAGCGGCAGGTGTTCGAGCTGCTCCAGACCGCCAGCGGCGTCGGCCCCCGGCTCGCCCAGGCGATGCTCGCCACCCACAGCCCCGACGCCCTGCGCCTCGCGGTCTCCACCGGCGACGAGAAGGCGCTGACCGCCGTCTCCGGCATCGGGAAGAAGGGCGCCCAGAAGCTGCTGCTGGAGCTCAAGGACCGGCTCGGCGAACCGGTCGGCGCGCACATCGGCCAGCAGGGCATCGGCACCCCCGTCACCGCCGGCTGGCGCGACCAGCTCCAGGCCGCCCTGATCGGCCTCGGCTACGCGAGCCGCGAGGCCGACGAGGCCGTCAACGCCGTCGCCCCGCAGGCCGAGGCCGCCGCCGCCGAGGGCACCGCACCCCCCGTGCCGCAGCTGCTGCGGGCCGCCCTCCAGACTCTCAACCGCGCACGCTGACCGGCACCGAACCACCGAAGAGGCCCCTGAATGAACTGGGACGAGACCGGACCCGAGACCGACGAGCCGACCGGCCCGGTCTTCGACGACCGGCTGGTCGACGCCGACGCGGACGGCGAGGACACCGCGGTCGAGGCGGCGCTGCGCCCCAAGGACCTGGAGGAGTTCGTCGGCCAGGAGAAGGTCCGCGAACAGCTCGACCTGGTCCTCAAGGCGGCCCGCGCCCGCGGCGCCACCGCCGACCACGTGCTGCTCTCCGGCGCACCCGGCCTCGGCAAGACCACCCTCTCGATGATCATCGCCGCCGAGATGAGCGCCCCGATCCGCATCACCTCGGGCCCCGCCATCCAGCACGCCGGCGACCTCGCGGCGATCCTCTCCTCCCTCCAGGAGGGCGAGGTCCTCTTCCTCGACGAGATCCACCGCATGTCCCGGCCCGCCGAGGAGATGCTCTACATGGCGATGGAGGACTTCCGCGTCGACGTCATCGTCGGCAAGGGCCCCGGCGCCACCGCGATCCCGCTGGAGCTGCCCCCCTTCACCCTGGTCGGGGCCACCACCCGGGCCGGACTGCTGCCGCCCCCGCTGCGCGACCGCTTCGGCTTCACCGGGCACATGGAGTTCTACGCCCCCGCCGAGCTGGAGCGCGTCGTCCACCGCTCCGCCCGCCTCCTGGACGTCGCCATCGACGCGGACGGCGCCGCCGAGATCGCCGGACGCTCCCGGGGCACCCCCCGTATCGCCAACCGGCTGCTCCGCCGCGTCCGGGACTACGCCCAGGTCAAGGCGGAGGGAGCGATCGACCGGGAGATCGCCGCGGCGGCCCTCAAGGTGTACGAGGTCGACGCCCGCGGACTCGACCGGCTGGACCGCGCCGTCCTCGGCGCCCTGCTGAAGCTGTTCGGCGGCGGCCCCGTCGGCCTGTCCACCCTCGCGGTCGCCGTGGGGGAGGAGCGCGAGACCGTCGAGGAGGTCGCCGAGCCCTTCCTCGTACGGGAAGGACTGCTGGCCAGGACCCCGCGCGGCCGGGTCGCCACCCCCGCGGCCTGGGCCCATCTGGGACTGGTCCCGCCGCAGCACGGAGCAAAGGGACAACAGGGCCTGTTCGGGGCGTGATATGTCACAGGTTCGCCCGGACAGGAACCTGGGTGCCATGCTGGGCGTTGTTCCATCGATGCGGACTCATCTAGACTCCGCCGATGCCGCCCTAACCGGTCGGTGTACCCACCCCCGTATATAGAGGCCGCATTCCAGTCGCGGTCGTGCGAAGGAATTCCCGTCCCGTGGATCTCATCACTCTTCTCCCCTTCATCGTGCTCATCGGGGCCATGTTCCTGATGACCCGCTCCGCCAAGAAGAAGCAGGCGGCGGCCGCGCAGATGCGCAACGACATGCAGCCCGGTACCGGCGTCCGCACGATCGGGGGCATGTACGCGACCGTGAAGGAAGTCCACGACGACACCGTGCTCCTCGAGGTCGCCCCCGGCGTCCACGCCGTCTACGCGAAGAACGCCATCGGCGCCGTCCTGGACGACGCGGAGTACAACCGCATCGTGCACGGCGACGACCAGGAGCTGGACGCGGACGGCACCGTCGTTCCCGACGACGCCTCCTCGCTGACCGGTGACGCCGACGCCGAGGTCGCCAAGATCGACCTGGGCAAGGACGACGCGGACGCCGAGCCCGAGGACGCCGTCGCCAAGGACGTCAAGGACGGCAAGGACGCCAAGAGCGAGGGCAAGACCGACGGCGACGCCGACTCCAAGTAGTTCTCACGATCCCGGGGACGTCGCGCGCCCACCGACGCGGGGCGTCCCCGGGACCGTGCGGTCGTCTGCGGGGGCAGGGTCCCCACTACACTTCGTGGCCGCTCGGGCGCGTACCCGGCGCGGGGCGGTTGGACAGGGAGAAACGAGAAGGTGGCAGCACCCAAGAAGGGCCGAGGGCCGTCCAGCGGTCAGGGCAGGCCGGGGCGTGCCCTGGCGCTGATCCTCATCGTCATGGTCGCGCTCGCCGGCGGGATGTTCCTGTCCGGGCACACCACACCCCGGCTGGGCATCGACCTGGCCGGCGGGACGTCGATCACGCTGGAAGCGCAGAACCAGCCCGGCAAGCCGAACGCGATCAACCCGACCAACATGGACACCGCGGTCGGGATCATCGAGCGGCGGGTCAACGGTCTTGGCGTCTCCGAGGCCGAGGTCCAGACCCAGGGCAACAAGAACATCATCGTCAACATCCCCAAGGGGACGAACTCCAAGCAGGCCCAGGAGCAGGTCGGCACCACCGCCCAGCTCTACTTCCGGCCCGTGCTGACGGTTCAGGCGAGCGGTCCCGAGACGCCCACGCCCTCCGGCTCCGCCACCCCCTCGGCCTCCGCCACCCCGAAGCCCGGCGAGTCCGCCCAGGGCGAGGACAAGGCCAAGGACGAGGAGAAGCCCCAGGGTGAGGAGGCCACCGGTTCGGAGGCCACCCCCTCGGCGAGCGCCACCACCCAGGGCCGCGCGGTCACCGGCGCCCTGAAGAAGGACGACCCGACCCCCGCCGCCTCCGACAAGCCGAAGGCGTCCGAGTCCCCCGAGGCGTCCCCCTCCGCCGACCCGGCCACGGCGAAGCTCCAGGAGGAGTTCGCCAAGCTCGACTGCACCGACCCCAAGCAGCGGACCGAGGCGGGCAAGAACGCCAAGGCCACCGACACGATCGTGGCCTGCGGCTCGAACGTCCCGGGCAGCTACGAGAAGTACATCCTCGGCCCCGCCGAGGTCTCCGGCAGCGACGTCGACGACGCCAAGGGCGCCATCGACCAGCAGACCGGCGAGTGGATCGTGTCCATGGAGTTCACCTCCAAGGGCGCGAAGAAGTTCCAGACGATCACCAGCCGGCTCTCGCAGCAGCAGCCGCCGATGAACCAGTTCGCCATCGTCCTCGACGGCGAGGTCGTCTCCGCCCCCTCGGTGCGCACGGCGCTCAGCAAGAACGCCCAGATCTCCGGCAGCTTCACCCAGCAGTCGGCCGAGGACCTCGGCAACATCCTCTCCTACGGCGCCCTGCCGCTGACCTTCAAGGAGGTCAGCGTCACCACGGTGACCGCCGCGCTCGGCAGCGAGCAGCTCCAGGCGGGCCTGATCGCCGGCGCGATCGGTCTGGCGCTGGTCATCATCTACCTGGTCGTCTACTACCGGGGTCTGGCGTTCATCGCGCTGCTGAGCCTTCTGGTCTCCGGCATCCTGACGTACACGATCATGTCCTTGCTGGGCCCGGCCATCGGCTTCGCGCTGAACCTCCCGGCGGTCTGCGGCGCCATCGTCGCCATCGGTATCACAGCGGACTCCTTCATCGTCTACTTCGAACGCGTCAGGGACGAGATCCGCGAAGGACGCACGCTGCGACCGGCCATCGAGCGCGCCTGGCCGCGCGCCCGCCGCACCATCCTGGTCTCCGACTTCGTGTCGTTCCTGGCCGCCGCGGTGCTCTTCATCGTCACCGTCGGCAAGGTGCAGGGCTTCGCCTTCACGCTCGGCCTCACCACGCTGCTCGACGTCGTCGTGGTGTTCCTCTTCACCAAGCCCCTGATGACGCTCATGGGCCGGACGAAGTTCTTCTCCAAGGGCGGCCCGTGGTCCGGGCTGGACCCGAAGCGGCTCGGCGCCCAGCCGCCGCTGCGCCGCTCGCGCCGTGTCAACGCCCCCACCGAACCGAAGGAGGCGTGAGATGTCGCGACTCGGCAATCTCGGCGCCCGGCTCTACCGCGGCGAGGTCGGCTACGACTTCATCCGCAACCGCAAGATCTGGTACGGCGTCTCGATCCTGATCACCATCACGGCCATCATCGGCGTGGCGGTCGGCGGCCTCCGCATGGGCATCGAGTTCCAGGGCGGCGCGGTCTTCACGACCGACACCAAGGCCCAGATCTCCACGGCTCAGGCCACCGACGTGGCGACCGAGGCCTCCGGGCACCAGGCCATCGTCCAGGAGCTCGGCAACGGCGGTCTGCGCATCCAGATCACCGAGGTCGACACCGCCAAGGCCAACGAGATCAAGGAGACCCTCTCCGACGAGCTCGGCATCCCCGCCAACGACATCAACGCGGACCTGGTCGGCCCCAGCTGGGGTGAGCAGATCGCCAACAAGGCGTGGACCGGCCTCGGGGTCTTCATGGTCCTGGTGGTGATCTATCTGGCCATCGCCTTCGAGTGGCGGATGGCCGTCGCCGCCCTCGTCGCGCTGATTCACGACATCACCATCACGGTCGGCGTCTACGCCCTGGTCGGCTTCGAGGTCACCCCGGGCACGGTGATCGGTCTGCTGACCATTCTCGGTTACTCCCTGTACGACACGGTGGTCGTCTTCGACAGCCTCAAGGAGGGCCAGAAAGACATCACCAAGCAGACCCGCTTCACGTACAGCGAGATCGCCAACCGGTCGATCAACAGCACCCTGGTCCGCTCCATCAACACCACCGTGGTGGCGCTGCTGCCGGTGGCCGGTCTGCTGTTCATCGGCGGCGGCGTCCTAGGCGCGGGCATGTTGAACGACATCTCGCTGTCGCTGTTCGTCGGTCTCGCCGCCGGTGCCTACTCCTCGATCTTCATCGCCACGCCGCTCGTCGCCGACCTCAAGGAACGCGACCCGCAGATGAAGGCCCTGAAGAAGCGCGTCCTGGCCAAGCGGGCCGCCGCGGCCGCCAAGGGCGAGTCCCCCGACGACGGCCCCGAGGACCGGCGCGACGACGCCGAGACGGCGGGCACGGCGATCGGCCGCCCCCGGTCGCACCGCACCCCCGGGAAGCGCTGAGCGATGACGAGCACCACCGAATCCATCAGGGAGCTGCTGCTCAGCCGGATCCGCGATGTCGCGGACTACCCGAAGCCGGGCGTGGTGTTCAAGGACATCACCCCGCTGCTCGCGGACCCGGTGGCCTTCACGGCGCTCACCGACGCCCTCGCGGAGCTGTGCGTACGGCACGGCGCCACGAAGATCGTCGGCCTGGAGGCGCGCGGCTTCATCCTGGCCGCGCCCGTCGCGGTCCGGGCGGGCATCGGCTTCGTCCCGGTCCGCAAGGCCGGAAAGCTCCCCGGAGCCACGCTCAGCCAGACCTATGAGCTGGAGTACGGCAGCGCGGAGATCGAGATCCACGCCGAGGACCTCGACGCCGACGACCGGGTCATGGTCATCGACGACGTCCTCGCCACCGGCGGCACCGCCGAAGCCTCGCTGGACCTCATCCGGCGGGCCGGCGCCCAGGTCGCGGGCGTCGCGGTCCTCATGGAGCTCGGCTTCCTCGCGGGCCGCGCCCGCCTGGAGCCGGGCCTCGCGGGCACCCCGCTGGAGGCGCTGATCACGGTCTGAACCCGCAGGCCACCGTCCGGCGACGGACACCGAGCACATCAGGATGGGCACCCGGGAACACCGGGTGCCCATCCCTCGTTGTGCAGGCTCCCACCGTCCCCGGGCGAGGTCCCGCCGGGGGATCGATACCATGGGCTCTCCGGGTACCCCGGATCCGCACGAGGAGCGCTCTTGCCAGACGAGGCCCAGTCAGCCGCCGCCCCGCAGCCCGACAAGCCCGTGGCGGCCCCCGCCACGCCGGAGAAGGCCGCGCCCTCCAACGCGCCGGAGCCCGCGCCCGCCGAGCCGGCCGCCGATACCGCGCGCCCCCGGGCAGCGAAGCCCGCCGCTCCTCCCGCGAAGCCCGCGGCCCCCGAGGCCCCGCCGAAACCGGCCGGGACGAAGGGCCCCGCGCAGCCTCCGGCCAGGAAGCCGGCCCCCGCCGCGCCCAAGCCCCCGCCGCCCGGACCCCCCGCGAAGGCCGCAGCCTCCACCGGCTCCGCCTCCCGCTCCGGCGGCTCCTCCAACCGCGTGCGGGCCCGCCTCGCCCGGCTGGGCGTACAGCGCTCCAGCCCGTACAACCCGGTCCTGGAACCCCTGCTGCGTACGGTCCGGGGCAACGACCCCAAGATCGAGACGGCCACGCTCCGCCAGATCGAGAAGGCCTACCAGGTCGCCGAGCGCTGGCACCGCGGCCAGAAGCGCAAGAGCGGCGACCCCTACATCACCCACCCGCTGGCCGTCACCACGATCCTGGCCGAGCTGGGCATGGACCCGGCGACGCTGATGGCGGGCCTGCTGCACGACACCGTCGAGGACACCGAGTACGGCCTGGACACCCTCAAGCGCGACTTTGGCGACCAGGTCGCCCTGCTCGTCGACGGCGTCACCAAGCTGGACAAGGTCAAGTTCGGCGAGGCCGCCCAGGCCGAGACCGTACGCAAGATGGTCGTCGCCATGGCCAAGGACCCCCGGGTCCTCGTCATCAAGCTCGCCGACCGCCTGCACAACATGCGCACCATGCGCTACCTCAAGCGGGAGAAGCAGGAGAAGAAGGCCCGCGAGACGCTGGAGATCTACGCCCCGCTGGCACACCGGCTGGGCATGAACACCATCAAGTGGGAGCTGGAGGACCTAGCCTTCGCGATCCTCTACCCCAAGATGTACGACGAGATCGTCCGTCTCGTCGCCGAGCGGGCCCCCAAGCGCGACGAATACCTCGCCATAGTGACCGACGAGGTCCAGTCCGACCTGCGCGCCGCCCGCATCAAGGCGACCGTCACCGGCCGCCCCAAGCACTACTACAGCGTCTACCAGAAGATGATCGTGCGAGGCCGCGACTTCGCCGAGATCTACGACCTGGTGGGCATCCGCGTCCTCGTCGACACGGTCCGCGACTGCTACGCGGCGCTCGGCACCGTCCACGCCCGGTGGAACCCGGTGCCCGGGCGGTTCAAGGACTACATCGCGATGCCCAAGTTCAACATGTACCAGTCGTTGCACACCACGGTGATCGGCCCCAGCGGCAAGCCCGTCGAGCTCCAGATCCGTACGTTCGACATGCACCGCCGCGCCGAGTACGGCATCGCCGCCCACTGGAAGTACAAGCAGGAGGCCGTCGCGGGCGCCTCCAAGGTCCGTACCGACGTCCCCAAGAACACCGGGCGCGGCCAGGACACGGTGAACGACATGGCGTGGCTGCGCCAGCTCCTGGACTGGCAGAAGGAGACCGAGGACCCCGGCGAGTTCCTGGAGTCCCTGCGCTTCGACCTCTCGCGCAACGAGGTCTTCGTCTTCACGCCGAAGGGCGACGTGATAGCGCTGCCCGCCGGCGCGACCCCCGTCGACTTCGCGTACGCCGTCCACACCGAGGTCGGCCACCGGACCATAGGAGCACGCGTCAACGGGCGGCTCGTCCCGCTCGAATCGACGCTCGACAACGGCGACCTGGTCGAGGTCTTCACCTCCAAGGCGGCCGGCGCCGGACCCTCCCGGGACTGGCTCGGCTTCGTCAAGTCGCCGCGCGCCCGCAACAAGATCCGCGCCTGGTTCTCCAAGGAGCGCCGCGACGAGGCCATCGAGCAGGGCAAGGACGCCATCGCGCGGGCCATGCGCAAGCAGAACCTGCCGATCCAGCGCATCCTGACCGGCGACTCGCTGGTGACCCTCGCCCACGAGATGCGCTACCCGGACATCTCCTCGCTGTACGCGGCGATCGGCGAGGGCCATGTCGCGGCGGCGGGCGTCGTCCAGAAGCTGGTGCAGGCCCTCGGCGGCCACGACGAGGCCAACGAGGACATCGCCGAGTCCACCCCGCCCTCGCACGGCGGCCGCAGCAAGCGCCGCGCCAACGCGGACCCCGGCGTCGTCGTCAAGGGCGTCGAGGACGTCTGGGTCAAGCTCGCCCGCTGCTGCACGCCCGTTCCCGGCGACCCGATCATCGGCTTCGTCACCCGGGGCAGCGGCGTCTCCGTGCACCGCGCGGACTGCGTCAACGTGGAGTCGCTCTCGCAGCAGCCCGAGCGGATCCTCGACGTCGAGTGGGCGCCCACCCAGTCCTCCGTCTTCCTGGTCGCCATCCAGGTCGAGGCGCTGGACCGCTCCCGGCTGCTCTCCGACGTCACCCGGATCCTCTCCGACCAGCACGTCAACATCCTGTCGGCGGCGGTCCAGACGTCCCGCGACCGGGTGGCCACCTCGCGCTTCACCTTCGAGATGGGCGACCCCAAGCACCTGGGCCACGTCCTGAAGGCCGTACGCGGCGTGGAGGGCGTCTACGACGTCTACCGGGTCACGTCGGCCCGCAGGCCGTAGGCGTCGCCGTAACCACTGCCGTGGCGTGACCGTACCGAGGTCACGCCACGGCCTTTTCCGTACGGCCACTGCGTCTTGACGCCCGGTGATTGACCCATGATTTTGCCCTGAGAATGCACCCCGATCCGGGTCGCTTCCGCGCCTACGGTCCTTGCATGACCACTTTTCAGGTGCCTCAGCGCATGAACTTCGCCGCCGTCTCTCCCAAGGTCTTCAAGGCGGTGCTCGCCCTCGACGCCGCCGCCCGCGAAGGGCTCGACCCCGTCCTGCTGGAACTGGTGCAGATCCGCGCCTCGCAGATCAACCGCTGCGCCTACTGCATCGATTACCACACCGGGGACGCCCGCAAGGCCGGGGAGTCGGAGGACCGGATCTACCAGCTCTCCGGCTGGGAGGAGTCGAGCCTGTTCACGGAGAAGGAGCGGGCCGCCCTCGCTCTGACCGAAGCCGTCACCCTGCTGCCCGGGGGAGTACCGGACACGGTGTACGAGGAAGCCGCACGCCACTTCGAGGAGAAGGAGCTCGCCCAGCTCATCGCCCTCGTCTTCACCGTCAACGCGTGGAACCGGATGAACGTCACCACGCGCAAGACACCCGGTACCCCGTGACCACCGTCGAGACCGGGACGACCACGGCCACCGGTCACTCACCCGTCAAGGGGTGGCTCGCCGTCATGGCGGTGACCCTGGGCATCTTCTCCCTGATGACCTCCGAGCTGCTCCCCGTGGGGCTGCTCACCCCCGTCGGCCAGGCCCTCGACGTCTCCGAGGGCACCGCGGGGCTCATGGTGACGGTGCCCGGTCTGGTCGCCGCGGTCTCGGCGCCCCTGGTGACCGTGGCGACCGGGCACATCGACCGCCGTATCGTCCTGGTGGTCCTGATCGGGCTGATGGGCGCGGCCAATCTGGCCTCCGCCTTCGCCACCAGCTTCACGGTGGTCCTCGTCGCCCGGTTCCTGATCGGCCTCAGCGTCGGCGGCTTCTGGTCCATCGCCGGAGGGATCGCCCTGCGGCTGGTGCCGGCCAGACATGTCGCCCGGGCCACCGCCGTGATCTTCGGCGGGGTGGAGACCGCGTCCGTCCTGGGGGTGCCCAGCGGAACGCTCATCGGCGACCTCAGCGGATGGCGTACCGCGTTCGCCGCCGTGGGCATCCTCGGTCTGGTCTCCCTGGCCTGCATGCTCTTCTTCATGCCCAGGGTCCCGGCCGGGCGGACCGTCACCTTCTCGGCTCTCCCGCAGGTCTTCAGGGGCAACGCCGGGGTCCGCGTGGGTATCGCCCTCACCTTCCTGGTGATCACCGGCCACTTCCTCGCCTACACGTTCGTCCGGCCGGTCCTCCAGGGCGACGGGGTGGCCGACAGCTCGATCAGCGTGCTGCTGCTGACGTTCGGAGTCGCCGGGATCTGCGGCAACTTCATCGCCGGGGCCCTCGTCACCCACCACCTCCGGCGCTGCGTCATGGGCATCTCGGTGGTCCTCACGACGGCCATGGCGATCCTCGCGCTCGCGGACACCGGCGCCTTCTCCGCGGGGGCGATCCTGGTCCTGTGGGGGCTGGGCTACGGCGCGGTGCCGGTCACCTTCCAGACCTGGATACTCGACGCCGCACCGGACGCCACCGAGGCGGCCACCTCGCTGTACGTCTCGGCGTTCAACCTGTCCATCGCGCTGGGCGCGCTCCTCGGCGGCTTCGCCGTCGACGGCATCGGCACCACGAGCGTGCTGTGGGCCGGCGCGGCGCTGACCGTACTGGCGCTGTTCGTGGCGGGCGGCGCCCGGCGCACGGGGGAACGCCCTGTTCCCCAGCCGTGAACATGGGCGAGGCCCCGGTACGCAACGCGTACCGGGGCCTCGCCTTGGTACGGCTTCTCAGCCGCCGAACTCCTCCAGGCCCTTCAGCGCCTGGTCCAGCAGCGCCTGGCGGCCCTCCAGCTCCTTGGCCAGCTTGTCCGCGCGGGCGTTGTTGCCCTGGGCGCGCGCGGTGTCGATCTGGCCGCGCAGCTTGTCCACGGCGGCCTGGAGCTGACCGGTCAGACCCGCGGCGCGGGCCCGCGCCTCCGGGTTCGTCCGGCGCCACTCGGACTCCTCGGACTCCAGGAGCGCCCGCTCCACCGCCTGCATCCGGCCCTCGACCTTCGGGCGGGCGTCACGCGGTACGTGGCCGATGGCCTCCCAGCGCTCGTTGATGGACCGGAACGCGGCGCGGGCCGCCTTCAGGTCCTTCACCGGCACCAGCTTCTCGGCCTCGGCGGCGAGCTCCTCCTTGAGCTTGAGGTTCTCGCCCTGCTCGGCGTCCCGCTCCGCGAAGACCTCGCCGCGGGCGGCGAAGAAGATGTCCTGGGCACCGCGGAAACGGTTCCACAGGTCGTCCTCGGCCTCGCGCTGGGCGCGGCCCGCCGCCTTCCACTCGGTCATCAGGTCGCGGTAGCGCGCCGCCGTGCCGACCCAGTCCGTGGAGCCGGACAGCGACTCGGCCTCGGTGACCAGCTTCTCCTTGGCCTTGCGGGCCTCCTCGCGCTGGGCGTCCAGCGCGGCGAAGTGGGCCTTGCGCCGCTTGGAGAACGCCGAGCGGGCGTGCGAGAAGCGGTGCCACAGCTCGTCGTCCGACTTGCGGTCGAGGCGGGGGAGACCCTTCCAGGTGTCCACCAGCGCCCGCAGCCGCTCACCGGCCGACCGCCACTGCTCGCTCCGCGCCAGCTCCTCGGCCTCGGCGACCAGCGCCTCCTTGGCCTGCTTGGCCTCGTCGGTCTGCTTGGCCTTCTGCGCCTTGCGCTCCTCGCGGCGCGCCTCGACCGTCGCGACGAGCGCGTCCAGCCGCTTGCGCAGCGCGTCCAGGTCGCCCACCGCGTGGTGCTCGTCGACCTGCTGCCGCAGATGGTCGATGGCCGTCGTCGCGTCCTTCGCCGACAGATCGGTGGTCTTCACCCGCCGTTCGAGGAGGCCGATCTCGACCACCATGCCGTCGTACTTGCGCTCGAAATAGGCCAGAGCCTCCTCAGGCGAACCGGCCTGCCACGATCCGACGACCTGCTCGCCCTCGGCTGTACGCACGTACACGGTGCCCGTCTCGTCGACGCGGCCCCACGGGTCGCTGCTCACAGCGCCTCCTCCACCTGATGCCTGCGAGGGGGTTCGCCCCCCGGGCATCGTCCACAGTTTCCTGGGGCGGGCATCGCCCGCCCTGCACAACGCCAATCTAGGCGACCGGCCGCCCGGCTGTCCGCACTCAGCGCGGCTGAAATTCTTCGCCCGGGCGGGCAAAGGGGCTCCGCCCGGGCGGAGCCCCTTTCCGTCGGCCGCCGTCCCGCGGGCTCAGCTCTTCTCGACGGAGACCTTCTCGACCGTCACGGCCTTCTTCGGGGCGCCGTCGCCCGCACCGCCCTCGACCCCGGCCGCGCCGACCTTCTCGACGGCCTTCAGCGAGGCGTCGTCCATCGTGCCGAACGGCGTGTAGGTGGGCGGGAGCTTCGTCTCCTTGTAGACCAGGAAGAACTGGCTGCCGCCGGAGTCCGGCTGGCCGGTGTTGGCCATCGCCACCGTGCCCGGCGGGTAGACGACCGTACCGTCGTCGCCCGCCTTGCCGAGCGCGTCCAGGTTCTCGTCCGGGATGTTGTAGCCCGGACCGCCCGTGCCGTCGCCCTTGGGGTCGCCGCACTGGAGCACGAAGATGCCCTGGGTGGTCAGCCGGTGGCACTTGGTGTCGTCGAAATAGCCCTTGTCGGCGAGCGCCTTGAAGGAGTTCACCGTCTCCGGGGTCTTCGCCGCGTCCATCGAGAACGCGATGTCGCCCTGGCTCGTCTTGAGCGACATCGTGTACGTGGCCTTCTTGTCGATCTTCATCGGAGGCGTGGGAGCCTTGCTCTCACTCTCCGAAGGCTCCGGAGTGGGGGTCTGGCTCGCCGCCGCCTCGCTCTTCTTGTCCTTGTCGTCGTCCCTGCCCGCCACGACGAACGCGCTCACGCCCACGACGGCGACCACGGCCACCGAGGCCGCGACGATCGCGGTGATGCGCCTCGTCCTGCGGCGGGCTTCCTCCCGGCGCTTCTGCTGGCGCTCGTACTTCAGCCGGGCGTTCCGCCGCCGCTGTTCGCTGCTGGACACCGGTTGGGCTCCTTGTTACGTCGTGGATCGTCGGATGGGGGCCTGAGCTGCCCGTACCGTATATGGGTTACCTGTGTCATGAGGAGCGCCGGTAGGCTCTGATCCGCCGCATCCTTGTACTGCGGGCCGCATCCTCCGCCGAACATTAAGGACGATCGTGCTTATTGCCGGGTTCCCCGCCGGGGCCTGGGGGACCAATTGCTATCTGGTCGCCCCCGCCGCCGGTGAGGAGTGCGTGATCATCGACCCGGGCCACCAGGCCGCCCAGGGCGTCGAGGAAGCGCTGAAGAAGCATCGGCTCAAGCCCGTCGCCGTCGTTCTCACCCACGGCCACATCGACCACGTCGCCTCGGTCGTGCCCGTCTGCGGCGCCCACGACGTCCCCGCCTGGATCCACCCCGAGGACCGCTACATGATGAGCGACCCGGAGAAGGCGCTCGGCCGCTCCATCGGGATGCCGCTCATGGGCGAGCTGACCGTGGGGGAGCCGGACGACGTCAAGGAGCTGACCGACGGGTCGAAGCTGACGCTGGCAGGGCTGGAGTTCGGCGTCTCGCACGCGCCCGGCCATACCAAGGGGTCGGTGACGTTCGGGATGCCCGAGGCCGCGGACATTCCGCCGGTCCTCTTCTCGGGCGACCTGCTCTTCGCCGGCTCCGTCGGACGCACCGACCTGCCCGGCGGCGACCACGCCGAGCTGTTGAAGTCGCTGGCCCGTGTGTGCCTGCCGCTCGACGACTCGACCGTGGTGCTGTCCGGCCACGGCCCCCAGACGACCATCGGCCGCGAGCGCGCCACCAACCCCTTCATGAACGGGTTGGAAGCGGCGCCGCGCCGAGGACTGTAGACGAGAGACGTATTCACGTGAGCACCTTTCAGGCCCCCAAGGGCACGTACGACCTGACCCCGCCCCGTTCCGCGAAGTTCCTGGCGGTGCGCGAGGCCATCTCCGCGCCCCTGCGCGACTCCGGCTACGGCTACATCGAGACGCCCGGCTTCGAGAACGTCGAGCTGTTCGCGCGCGGAGTCGGCGAGTCCACCGACATCGTCACCAAGGAGATGTACACCCTCACCACCAAGGGCGGCGACCAGCTGGCGCTGCGCCCCGAGGGCACCGCCTCCGTGCTGCGCGCGGCCCTGGAGGCCAACCTCCACAAGCTGGGCAACCTCCCGGTCAAGCTCTGGTACTCCGGCTCGTACTACCGCTACGAGCGTCCGCAGGCGGGCCGCTACCGCCACTTCTCGCAGGTCGGCGCCGAGGCCATCGGCACCGAGGACCCGGCCCTGGACGCCGAGCTGATCATCCTGGCCGACCAGGCTTACCGCTCGCTGGGCCTGCGCCAGTTCCGCATCCTGCTGAACTCGCTGGGCGACAAGGAGTGCCGCCCGGTCTACCGCGAGGCGCTCCAGACCTTCCTGCGCGACCTGGACCTCGACGAGGAGACCCGCCGCCGCATCGAGATCAACCCGCTGCGCGTCCTGGACGACAAGCGGGCCGACGTCCAGAAGCAGCTGACCGACGCCCCGAAGCTCCGCGACTACCTGTGCGACGCGTGCAAGGCGTACCACGAAGAGGTCCGCGCCCTGCTCACGGCGGCCGGGGTCGCGTTCGAGGACGACGAGAAGCTGGTGCGCGGCCTCGACTACTACACCCGTACGACCTTCGAGTTCGTCCACGACGGTCTCGGCTCGCAGTCCGCGGTGGGCGGCGGCGGCCGCTACGACGGCCTCTCCGAGATGATCGGCGGCCCCGAGCTGCCGTCCGTCGGCTGGGCGCTCGGCGTGGACCGCACGGTCCTCGCCCTGGAGGCCGAGGGCGTCGAACTCGACCTCCCCGCCACCACCAGCGTCTACGCGGTCCCCCTCGGCGACGAGGCCCGCCGGGCCCTGTTCGCCGTCGTCACCGAGCTGCGCCGCGCGGGCATCGCCGCCGACTTCGCCTTCGGCGGCCGGGGCCTGAAGGGCGCGATGAAGAGCGCCAACCGCTCGGGCGCCCGCTACACCCTGGTCGCGGGCGAGCGCGATCTCGCCGAGGGCGTCGTCCAGCTCAAGGACATGGAGTCCGGCGAGCAGACCGCGGTACCGCTTGCGGAGGCCGCGGCGGAACTGGCGAAGCGGCTGGGCTGACCGAGCCGTGAACGGGGCGCGGGCGGCGGGACCTCGGGTCCCGCCGCCCGCGCCCCGTCGCGTTCACAGCAGCCCGTGGCGCATCGCCCCCGTCACCGCCGCCGTCCGGTCGCTGACGCCCAGCTTCCCGAAGACCCGCAGCAGATGGGTCTTCACCGTCGACTCGCCGATGAACAGCCGCCGCCCGATCTCCGCGTTGGTGCACCCCTCCGCCACCAGCCGCAGCACCTGCGTCTCGCGCTCCGAGAGCCGGGGCACCTCCGGCGCTTCGCGCAACTGGTCCACCAGCCGGGTCGCCACCGTCGGGGCCAGCACCGTCTCGCCCCGGGCCGCGGCCCGGATCGCGTCCGCCAGCTCCGCCCGGCCCAGGTCCTTGAGCAGATAGCCGGACGCCCCGGCCTCCACAGCCCGCAGGATGTCGCTGTCGCTCTCGTACGTGGTGAGCACGACGACCCGGCACGGCAGCCCGGCCGCCCTGATCCGGCGGATCGACTCGACGCCTCCGCCGCCCGGCATCCGCAGGTCCATCAGCACGATGTCCGGCAGCAGCTCCGCGCAGAGCGCCTCGGCGCGAGGACCGCTGGACGCCTCGGCCACCACGGTCAGGTCCGGCTCGGCCTCCAGCATCCCGCGCAGCCCCTCCCGTACGACGGGATGGTCGTCGGCCAACAGGACACGGATCATCAGGTGCTCCTTCCGAGGGCGCCTTGGGGCAGTGGCAGGGACACGGTCACCGAGGTCCCGGAGCCCGGCGCGCTGCTGACCGTCGCGCAGCCGCCCGCCTCCTCGGCCCTGGCCCGAACACCGTCGAGGCCGTAACCCTCGCGAGGCGCCCGGGGATCAAAGCCGCACCCCTCGTCCCGTACGGACAGGGTCAGGGCGTCGGAGGAGTACGTCAGCACGACGGCCACCGGTACGGACGGACCCGCGTGCTTACGGGTGTTGGCGAGGGCTTCCTGGCAGGCGCGCAGGACGACCACCTCGTACGCGGTCGGCAGCGGCGTCACGTCCCCGTCCACCTTCAGCCGCGCCGGGGCCCCGGTCTGCGCGGTGTGCCGGTCGGCCAGCCGGCGCAGCGCGTCCGCCAGCGAGTTGCCCGCCAGGTCGGCCGGTGAACCGCCGGCCACCAGGGCCCGGGCCTCGGCGAGGTTCTCCCGCGCGGTCCGGGTCATCAGCGCGACATGCCGCCGGGCCTGCGGCAGATCGTGCTCCAGCTCGGACTCGACGGCCTGCGAGAGCATCAGCAGGCTGGTGAAGCCCTGGGCGAGCGTGTCGTGGATCTCCCGCGACATCCGCTCCCGCTCCGCCAGCGCCCCGTGGGCCGTGGACAGCCGGGCGATCTCCTCGCGGCCCGCCTCCAGCTCGGCGATCAGCGCGGCCCGTTCGCGGCTCTGGGCGATGATCCGCGTCGTCCACCGCCCCAGGAACGCGCTGAACGCGAAGGTCGCCACCGCCAGCAGCAGCCGGAACGCGGCCTCGCCCGCTGTCGGGTGCCACAGCAGCGTCCACCCCACGAACGGCACCGCGCCCATCCCGCCCAGCACCCACAGCGCGTCCCGCAGCCGCAGCAGCATGAAGCACTGCGGGGCCAGCGCGAACGTGACCAGCTGCGTCTCGCCGACCAGCATCGCGGTGGGCAGGAAGAGCAGCAGCGCTCCGGCCACATAGCGGCGGGCCGGCCCTTCGGCCCCGCTGCCGTCCAGCATCGCCGGCCGGCCCATCAGGACGTACCACGGCAGATTCAGCGCCACGATCGCGGCCGCCGTCAGGCGGACCGGCCACGACGGTTCGGCGGCTCCCAGCACCACGGCGAGGGTGACCGCCCAGACGACGGCGAAATACCCGTCCCAGGGGCGCACCGACCGGACCCAGACGTCGGAGTCGCGAGCCCCGCCCGTACCGGTCAGCCGTCGCGCCGGTTCTTCCAGCGAAACGTCAGCAGACACAGCAGCAACCCTCCGATGCACCACGCGCCCAGCACGAGGGCGATCCGTCCGAACTCCCAGCCGCCCGTCTGCTCCAGCACGGCGGCCGACTCGGGCAGGAAGACCCCGCGAAAGCCCTGGCACATCCACTTCAGCGGGAACAGGGCGCCGATGTTCAGCATCCAGTCCGGGAGCTGGCTCGCCGGGATGTAGACGCCGGAGACGAACTGGAGCACCAGGAACGGCAGGATGACCACCGAGCCCGCGCTCCGGCCCGACCCGGGCAGACTGCTGATCGCGATGCCGAGCAGCGCGCAGGCCGCCGTCCCGAGCAGGAAGATCCAGCCGAACGTCAGCCAGGTGGACACGTCCCCGGGCAGCTCAAGATCGTACAGTCCGACTCCGACCGCCAGCAGGACGGCCGCCTCCAGGGCCCCGGTGACCAGGACCAGCCACACCTTTCCCAGGAAGTAGGCGGCGGGCGGCATCGGTGTGGAGATCAGCCGGCGCAGCAGCCGCTCGTCGCGCTCGATCGCGATGGAGATGCCGAGCGACTGGAAGCTGGTCGCCATGATGCCCGCCCCGAGCATCGCGGCCACATAGATCTGCGAGACGGGGACCTCGCCGTCCGCCACCTCACCGCCGAAGATCGAGGCGAGCAGCACCAGAAGGACGACGGGGAAGGCGAGCGAGAAGACGACCTGGTCGCGCAGGCGGAAGAACTGCTTCAGCTCCAGACCGCCGCGCAGCAGACCCAGGCGCCACGCACCGGGCAGGCCGGTGGTGTCCTGTGCGGTCATCGGACGGCCTCCGACTGCCCGGTGAGCCGCAGATAGACGTCCTCCAGTGTGGGCCGGGTGACCAGCAGGCCGGGGACCTCTCCGCCGAACCGGTCGGCGAGCGCGGTGACCGTACGGGTCGGCGTCGCGGTCTCCTCGGAGCGCGGCGATCCGTCGGGCTCCGTCCACCGGACCGTGGCGCGGGTGCCGTACCGGGCCCGCAGCTCCCCGGGGGTCCCCGCGGCGACCGCGGCGCCCGAGGCGACGACCACGAGCCGGTCGGCGAGCGCCTCGGCCTCCTCCAGATAGTGCGTGGTCAGGAGGATGGTGGTGCCGTCGTCCGCGAGCAGCCGGATCAGCTCCCAGAACTGCCGCCGGGCCGCCGGATCGAAACCGGTGGTCGGCTCGTCGAGCAGGAGGAGTTCGGGGGAGCCGATCACTCCGAGCGCCACATCGAGGCGGCGGCGCTGACCGCCCGAGAGGGCCTTCGTCCGGGATCCCGCCTTCGCCTCCAGACCGACCAGGGCGATGGTCTCGTCGGGGTCGCGCGGGCGTGGATAGTAGCGGGCGAAGTGCCGGACCGTCTCCCGCACCGTCAACTCGGCGGGAGCGGATTCATCCTGCCAGACGATCCCGACTCGGGACCGTTGACGGCGGTCGGCCGTCGCGGGGTCGACGCCGAGGACTTCCACCTGGCCGCCGTCCCGGTCCCGCTGCCCCTGGAGCACTCCCACACAGGTGCTCTTCCCGGCGCCGTTCGGGCCGAGCAGTCCGCACACCTCGCCCCGCCGGATGCCCAGGTCCAGGCCGTCCAGCGCGGTCACACCGCCGTATCGCTTGCGCAGTCCGCGCACGTTCACCACGAGTTCCGTCATGGGTCCGAGCCTTCCGTGCGGCCGACGATCCGCTGCCCACCGGTCGTACACCTTTATGTCCATCGAACGGTGGACCGGTACGGGGGTGCGGCACAATGACCTTGCCCGGCTGACCACTCGGTGACGGAACGGCGATATGACGACTGCTGCGGTAGACCACGGCCTCTCCTCCGACCAGGACGAGGGCGGCCGCAAGCGCGCCTTCGGGGCCGGACGCGGTCTTGCCCTGCTGCTGGTGATCACCGGCGCGGCCGGTCTGCTGGCCTCCTGGGTCATCACGATCGACAAGTTCAAGCTGCTGGAGGACCCCTCCTTCACGCCCGGTTGCAGCCTCAACCCCGTCGTCGCGTGCGGCAACATCATGAAGAGCGAGCAGGCCTCCGCGTTCGGGTTCCCCAACCCGATGCTGGGCTTGGTCACGTACGGCATGGTCATCGCGATCGGGATGGGGCTGCTCGCCGGGGCCCGTTACCGCGGCTGGTTCTGGCTCGGGCTGAACGCCGGGACGCTGTTCGGGGTGGGCTTCTGCACCTGGCTCCAGTACCAGTCCCTGTACAACATCAACTCGCTCTGCCTGTGGTGCTGCCTGGCCTGGGTCGCCACCATCGTCATGTTCTGCTACGTGACCACGCACAACGTCAAGAACCGCATCCTCCCGGCCCCGTCCTGGCTGCGGAACGGGCTCACCGAGTTCCCCTGGGTGCTTCCGGTGATGTGGATCGGGATCATCGGCATGCTGATCCTGACCCGCTGGTGGGACTTCTGGACCAGCTGAGCCGCCGGACCCGCCCCTGGTGGGGCTGTCAGTGGGGTCGCTTAGGCTTCATGACGTGGAGCCCGACCTCTTTACCGCAGCCGCCGAAGACCGCCAGGAGAAGGACCCGTCCAGCAGCCCCCTCGCTGTCCGGATGCGTCCGCGCACCCTCGACGAGGTCGTCGGCCAGCAGCATCTGCTGAAGCCGGGCTCGCCCCTGCGCCGTCTCGTCGGCGACGGGGGAAGCGGTCCTGCGGGGGCGTCCTCCGTCATCCTGTGGGGCCCGCCCGGCACCGGTAAGACCACTCTGGCGTATGTGGTCAGCAAGGCCACCAACAAACGTTTCGTGGAGCTCTCCGCGATCACCGCGGGCGTCAAGGAGGTCCGGGCCGTCATCGAGAGCGCGCGCCGCGCCACCGGTGGCTTCGGCAAGGAGACCGTTCTCTTCCTGGACGAGATCCACCGCTTTTCCAAGGCCCAGCAGGACTCGCTGCTCCCCGCCGTGGAGAACCGCTGGGTGACGCTCATCGCCGCCACCACGGAGAATCCGTACTTCTCGGTGATCTCCCCGCTGCTCTCGCGCTCCCTGCTGCTCACCCTGGAGCCGCTGACCGACGACGACCTGCGCTCGCTGCTGCGCCGGGCGCTGACCGAGGAGCGGGGGCTCGGCGGGGCGGTCACCCTGCCCGAGGACGCCGAGGCGCATCTGCTGCGGATCGCCGGCGGCGATGCGCGGCGTGCGCTCACCGCGCTGGAGGCCGCGGCCGGTGCGGCCATCGCCACGCAGGAGGCGGAGATCACGCTGGAGACGGTCGAGGCGACCGTCGACCGCGCCGCCGTGAAGTACGACCGTGACGGCGACCAGCACTACGACGTGGCCAGCGCGCTCATCAAGTCGATCCGCGGCTCCGACGTGGACGCCGCCCTGCACTATCTGGCCCGGATGATCGAGGCGGGGGAGGACCCCCGGTTCATCGCCCGGCGGCTGATGATCTCGGCCAGCGAGGACATCGGGCTCGCGGATCCCACCGCGCTGCCGACGGCGGTGGCGGCCGCCCAGGCCGTCGCCATGATCGGCTTCCCGGAGGCGGCGCTGACCCTCAGCCACGCCACGATCGCCCTCGCGCTCGCGCCGAAGTCCAACGCGGCGACGCTCGCGATCTCCGCCGCGCAGGAAGACGTACGCAGAGGGCTCGCCGGACCCGTCCCGGCCCATCTGCGCGACGGTCATTACAAGGGCGCCGCCAAGCTCGGCCACGCCCAGGGCTATGTCTATCCGCACGACGTGCAGGGCGGCATCGCCGCCCAGCAGTACGCCCCGGACGCCGTCCGGGACCGGCAGTACTACACCCCCACCCGCTACGGCGCCGAGGCGCGGTACGCGGACGTCGTCGAGCGCGTCCGCGAGCGCCTCGGCCGCGCCGGCGAGGGCGGCGAGCAGGCGTAGGGGCTTCTACGCCGCCCGGGTCAGGACGCGGCCGCCTCGAAGAGGGTGTGCATGGCGCGGCGCAGCTCCGTGACATCGCGCACGGGCTCGGGGAACTCGAAGCGGGCGTCGAAGCACGCGTCCCTGCTCTCGATGAAGCGGACCCGCAGCCCGAACCGGTCCAGTGCCACGGGCACGGCGTTCGGCTGATCCGGCGCGCAGGCCCGGGCCGTCCGCTCGCCCAGCAGCCCGCACAGGGTGCGCATCTGCTCGTCGTGGGCGGAGGCCAGATGCTGGAGCAACTCCGCCTCGTGGTGGACCAGCGGATCGGGGGCCGCGTCACGGAAGTCCTCCGGCTCGATGTCCTCGGCGCCCCAGAGGTCGTCCACGTACGCCTCGCCGAACTCCAGGCGCAGCATCATCCGGCCGGGCTCGGCGATGCCGGGCACGGAGGTGAGCCAGCCGGAGACCCAGGCGCGGCCGCGGATCCGGTGCGGTACGGAGACCGGAGCGACGTCCGTGATCTCCAGCACGGCGGTCAGCTCGTCGCCCTGCGCGTGCGTCGCGGCCCGTACCGCCGGGGAATCCGCGGGGAATTCGAGGAACACATCCCCCTCGGGCCCCACGCTCCGGCTGTCCGGGACCAGGGCTTCGGCGCGGGCCAGATCGAGCCCCGGTACGACCAGCAGCGCGGAGCAGGTACTCTGTACGAGAGTTCGTGTGCGCTCGGCTGCTGACGGCATCCGAGTGTTTTCTAGCCCGCTGGGACGCGGCTGACCACGATCTGATCGGCCTTCCGTCGTAGCAGCATCCTCCTCTGAGGTGCTGCCGCTGTCTGTGCTGTCCGTGACGTGAGTGGTGTTCCCAGGGCGAGACATGCGATCTCCTTGAGTAAGGTAAGCCTAACCTAACCTACAACGGAGGTCTGGAGAACGTGCCTAACCAGTCGCGTCCCAAGGTCAAGAAGTCGCGTGCCCTCGGCATCGCCCTGACGCCCAAGGCTGTCAAGTACTTCGAAGCTCGTCCGTACCCGCCGGGCGAGCACGGCCGTGGCCGCAAGCAGAACTCGGACTACAAGGTCCGTCTGCTGGAGAAGCAGCGCCTGCGTGCGCAGTACGACATCAGCGAGCGCCAGATGGTGCGCGCCTACGACCGTGCCAAGAAGGCCGAGGGCAAGACGGGCGAGGCGCTGGTCGTCGAGCTCGAGCGCCGTCTCGACGCCCTGGTCCTGCGTTCGGGCATCGCCCGCACCATCTACCAGGCCCGTCAGATGGTCGTCCACGGCCACATCGAGGTCAACGGCGGCAAGGTCGACAAGCCGTCCTTCCGCGTGCGCCCGGACGACATCGTCCAGGTCCGCGAGCGCAGCCGCTCCAAGGTCCCCTTCCAGGTGGCCCGCGAGGGTGGTTACGACACCGAGGGTGAGACCCCGCGCTACCTCCAGGTGAACCTGAAGGCCCTGGCCTTCCGCCTGGACCGGGACCCGAACCGCAAGGAGATCCCGGTGATCTGCGACGAGCAGCTCGTCGTCGAGTACTACGCCCGCTGATCCAGGCGTAGCCGCTCTCACCAGCGCTCCGGCCCGCCCCTCCCGGTCATCCGGGAGGCGGCGGGCCTTCGCGTTCCCCCGGGCCCGCCCGGCGCCGGCACCCCGCCCGCACCCGGCGCACCCGGTCCGCCACCGGCCAGGGCCCGGTCGACCGCCGTGGCCGGATCCAGCCGCCGCCCCGCCCGCAGCCCCTCCTCGTACGCCGCGTTCCCCAGCTCCCGGCGCGCCTGCTCCTCGCACTCCACCCTTGGCCGCCCGTAGAACGCCGAGCCGAACAGCTGCAACCCCACCGACGGCCAGATGCCCTCCGCCGCCCCCTGGAGCACGGCGGCCTCCCCGGCATCCCCCTCCACCGCCGTCACCAGCGCCAGCAGCTCCAGCGACAGCACCGTGCCCAGCAGATCGTTGAACGTCCGGCCGATCGTCAGACACTCGCCGAGCATCTGCCGCGCCCGGGCCGGCCGCCCCCGCCGCAGCGCCGCGTACGCCAGGACGTACAGCGCGTACGCCAGCGCCCACCGCTCCCCGTGGTCCTCGCAGATCTCCCGGACCTCGTCGCAGATCACCGCCGCCGCGTCCAGATCGCCGAGGAACGCCACCGCCATGGCCAGCTCCACCTGCGCCATCAGGACGTTGCTGTTCAGCTCGCCGACTTCGCGGTACCGGCCGAGCGCCTCGCGCAGCAGCTCCTCGGCGCGCTCCATGTCGTCCGTCACGATCGCCAGACACCCCGTGCGGTGCACCGCGTACGCCAGCGCCGTCGCGTCCCCGCAGCGCTCGGCCTCCTCCCGGCACTCCTGGAGCGCCGAGATCGCGCCCACCGCGTCGCCCTGGAGCACCGCCACATAGCCCAGCACCCACAGCACCTTCAGCCGTGCGGCATCGTGCGGGGTCGGCTCCTCCAGAACATGGTCCAGCCAGTGCCGCCCCTCGGACAGCCGCCCGCAGCCGGTCCAGTAGAACCACAGGGTGCCCGCCAGATGCTGCGCGAGATGCACCTCGTCGGGGCTCTCCATCGAACATTCCATCGCCCGGCGAAGATTGGGCAGTTCGCTGTCGATCCGCGCCGCCACCTCCGCCTGGCGCGGACTGAACCAGTCCAGCTCGCACCAGGTCGCGAGCCCCAGGAACCAGTCCCGGTGCCGGCGCCGCAGCCGCTGGGCGTCCCCGGCCGCCGCCAGCCACCGCGCCCCGTACTCGCTGACCGTGTCCAGCAGCCGGTAGCGGGCCCCGGCCGGGCCGTCCTCGCGCTCCACCACCGACTGCGCGATCAGCTCCTCCAGCACATCGAGCACCGAGTCCGCCGGCAGATCCGTCCCGCCGCAGATGTACTCCGCGGCCTCCAGGTCGAACTGCCCGGCGAAGACCGAGAGCCGCGCCCACAGCAGCCGCTGCTCGGGCGTGCACAGCTCATGGCTCCAGCCGATCGCCGTCCGCAGCGTCTGATGGCGCTGCGGCGCACCGCGACGGCCGCCGGTCAGCAGCCGGAACCGGTCGTCGAGGCGCAGCAGCACCTGCTCCACCGAGAGGGCGCGCAGCCGCCCGGCCGCCAGCTCCAGGGCCAGCGGAATGCCGTCGAGGCGGCGGCAGAGCTCCAGCACGGCCGACCGCTCGTCCGCCGCGGGCTCCCAGCCCGGCCGCACCCCGCGCGCCCGTTCCGAGAACAGCTCCACCGCGTCCCCGTCGGACATCGGGGCGAGCGGATACGTCCGCTCCCCGTCCACCCGCAGCGGGCAGCGCCCGGCCGCGAGCACCTGGAGACTCGGGGCCCGGCGCAGCAGATCGGTGACGAGGTCGGCACAGGCGTCGACGAGATGCTCGAAGCCGTCGATCACCAGCAGCGTCCGGCGCTCGCGCAGGTGCTCGACGAGGACAGCGCGCGGCGGCCGGCTGGTGTGATCGGCCAGCCCCAGAGCGTCGATCAGCGCGTGTTCCAGCAGGTCGGCATCGCGGACGGTGGACAGCTCGGCCAGCAGAACCCCGTCGCAGTACCGTTTCTCCCGGAGCGCGGCGACCCGGATGACGCACCGGGTCTTGCCCACCCCCGCCACTCCGGCGACGGTGACGAGCCGGGACTCCTCCAGCAGCCCGCCCAGCTCGGCCAGTTCGTCGTCCCGGCCCACGAACCTGGTCAGTTCGGCCGGGAGGTTGCCGGGCGTCGCCGCGGGACGGGCGTCGGGATCGTCGGGATTCGGGCAGGGGACGTGCAGGCGTCGCATGAAACACGGAGCGTACTGGCTTGAAAGCTCTCCGTACAATCTCGCCGGACAACTCCCGCCCGGCCCACGGGGAATGCGGTAGGGGAGGAGATGCGCGGCGCGATAGGCTCGTAGCACGACGATCGGGCGCGCGGGCGGCAGCCGGCGGCACCGACGGAGACAAGCCCCCGAAGGGGCCGACCGACAAACAGAGAGCGGTGCACAGTGTCCGGTGGAGAGGTGGCCGGGATCCTCGTGGCCGTCTTCTGGGCGATCCTGGTCTCGTTCCTCGCCGTGGTGCTGGTGAGGCTCGCCCAGACGCTCAGGGCGACTACCAAGCTGGTGGCGGACGTGACCGAACAGGCCGTTCCGCTGCTGGCCGACGCCTCGGCCACGGTCCGGTCCGCGCAGACCCAGCTGGACAAGGTCGACGCCATCGCGAGCGACGTCCAGGAGGTCACCTCCAACGCCTCCGCGCTCTCCACCACCGTCGCCTCCACCTTCGGCGGCCCCCTCGTCAAGGTCGCCGCCTTCGGCTACGGCGTACGGCAGGCCCTCGGCCGCCGCACCGCGCCCGAGCCCGAACCGGAACGGGCCCGGGGCCGTGGCTCCGCCCGCCGTACGGTGATCGTCGGCCGGACCGTACCCTCGGCGCGCGGACGCAGGAGCGAACGCCGAAACGCCCGCGGACAGAAGGACTGATCGAGCGATGTTCCGCCGCACGTTCTGGTTCACCGCCGGCGCAGCCGCCGGTGTGTGGGCCACCACCAAGGTCAACCGCAAGCTCAAGCAGCTGACCCCCGAGAGCCTCGCGGCCCAGGCCGCGGACAAGGCGATCGAGACGGGTCACAGGCTCAAGGACTTCGCCCTCGACGTACGCGAGGGCATGGTCCGCCGCGAAGCCGAACTGGGCGGCGCCCTCGGCCTGGAGGCCCCGGTCGACCAGGACCTTCCCGTACAGCGGCACTACGCCGTCGAAGCGCCCGAACCCGCCGCGCACCCGAGCACGTACCGCACACTTCCCTACACATCGAACAACCGGAATGAGGACCACTGATGGAGTCGGCTGAAATTCGCCGCCGCTGGCTGAGCTTCTTCGAGGAGCGCGGTCACACTGCCGTGCCTTCGGCGTCGCTCATCGCGGACGACCCGACTCTGCTGCTGGTCCCCGCGGGCATGGTTCCCTTCAAGCCGTACTTCCTCGGCGAGGTCAAGCCGCCCGCCCCGCGCGTCACCAGCGTGCAGAAGTGCGTGCGTACGCCGGACATCGAAGAGGTCGGCAAGACCACCCGCCACGGCACCTTCTTCCAGATGTGCGGCAACTTCTCCTTCGGGGACTACTTCAAGGAAGGGGCCATCCAGCTCGCCTGGGAGGCCCTGACCAACTCCGTCGAGGACGGCGGCTACGGCCTCGACCCCGAGAAGCTCTGGATCACCGTCTACCTCGACGACGACGAGGCCGAGGCCATCTGGCGCGACAAGATCGGCGTCCCCGCCGAGCGCATCCAGCGCCTGGGCAAGAAGGACAACTTCTGGTCCATGGGCGTCCCCGGACCCTGCGGCCCCTGCTCGGAGATCAACTACGACCGCGGCCCCGAGTTCGGCGTCGAGGGCGGCCCGGCCGTCAACGACGAGCGCTACGTGGAGATCTGGAACCTGGTCTTCATGCAGTACGAGCGCGGCGCGGGCGACGGCAAGGAGGACTTCCCGATCCTCGGGGACCTGCCGTCCAAGAACATCGACACCGGTCTCGGCCTGGAACGCCTGGCGATGATCCTCCAGGGCGTACAGAACATGTACGAGACCGACACCCTGCGCGTCGTCATGGACAAGGCCACCGAGCTGACCGGCGTCCGCTACGGCGCCGAGAACGCCACGGACGTCTCGCTCCGCGTCGTCGCCGACCACATCCGTACGTCGGTGATGCTCATCGGCGACGGCGTCACCCCGGGCAACGAGGGCCGCGGCTATGTGTTGCGCCGCATCATGCGCCGCGCCATCCGCAACATGCGCCTGCTGGGCGCGACCGGCACGGTCGTCAAGGACCTGATCGACGTCGTGATCGACACGATGGGGCAGCAGTACCCGGAGCTGATCACCGACCGCAAGCGCATCGAGACCGTCGCGCTCGCGGAGGAGGCCGCCTTCCTCAAGGCCCTCAAGGGCGGCACCAACATCCTGGAGACCGCGGTCACCGAGACCAAGGCCGCCGGCGGCAAGGTCCTCGCCGGGGACAAGGCGTTCCTGCTCCACGACACCTGGGGCTTCCCGATCGACCTCACCCTGGAGATGGCCGCCGAGCAGGGGCTCTCCGTGGACGAGGACGGCTTCCGCCGCCTCATGCAGGAGCAGCGCGACAAGGCCAAGGCCGACGCCCGCGCCAAGAAGACCGGTCACGCCGACCTCTCCGCCTACCGCGAGGTCGCCGACACCTCCGGCGCCACCGAGTTCACCGGTTACACCAGCCTGGCCGGCGAGTCGACCATCGTCGGCCTGCTGGTCGACGGCGTGCCCTCGCCCGCCGCCACCGAGGGCGACGAGGTCGAGGTCGTCCTCGACCGCACCCCCTTCTACGCCGAGGGCGGCGGCCAGCTCGCCGACACCGGCCGCATCCGGCTCGACACCGGTGCCGTGATCGAGGTCCGCGACGTCCAGAAGCCGGTCCCCGGCGTCCACGTCCACAAGGGCGTCGTCCAGGTCGGCGAGGTGACGGTCGGAGCCCCGGTCTTCGCCTCCATCGACGCCACCCGCCGCCGGGCCATCGCCCGCGCCCACAGCGCCACGCACCTCACGCACCAGGCGCTGCGCGACGCGCTCGGCCCGACCGCCGCCCAGGCAGGCTCCGAGAACTCGCCGGGCCGCTTCCGCTTCGACTTCGGTTCGCCCGCCGCCGTCCCCGGCACGGTCCTCACCGACGTGGAGCAGCGGATCAACGAGGTCCTCTCGCGGGAGCTCGACGTCCAGGCCGAGGTCATGTCCATCGACGAGGCCAAGAAGCAGGGCGCCATCGCCGAGTTCGGCGAGAAGTACGGCGAGCGGGTCCGGGTCGTCACCATCGGCGACTTCTCCAAGGAGCTGTGCGGCGGCACCCACGTCCACAACACCGCCCAGCTCGGCCTGGTCAAGCTGCTCGGCGAGTCCTCCATCGGCTCCGGCGTGCGCCGCATCGAGGCCCTGGTCGGCGTCGACGCGTACAACTTCCTCGCCAAGGAGCACACGGTCGTCGCCCAGCTCCAGGAGCTGGTCAAGGGCCGTCCCGAGGAGCTTCCCGAGAAGATCGCGGGCATGCTCGGCAAGCTGAAGGACGCCGAGAAGGAGATCGAGAAGTACCGCGCGGAGAAGGTCCTCGCGGCCGCCGCCGGTCTCGTCGACTCCGCCAAGGACGTCCGCGGCGTCGCCCTGGTCACCGGCCAGGTCCCCGACGGCACCTCCGCCGACGACCTGCGCAAGCTGGTCCTGGACGTGCGCGGCCGCATCCAGGGCGACCGCGCGGCCGTCGTGGCCCTGTTCACCACGGCCAACGGCCGCCCGCTCACGGTCATCGCCACCAACGAGGCCGCCCGCGAGCGCGGTCTCAAGGCCGGTGACCTCGTCCGTACGGCCGCGAAGACCCTCGGCGGCGGTGGCGGCGGCAAGCCGGACGTCGCCCAGGGCGGCGGCACGAACCCGGCCGCCATCGGCGACGCCGTCGCCGCGGTCGAACGCCTCGTCAACGAGACGGCGTGACGAGCGGGATGACAGCGATGCGCCGCGGCCGACGGCTCGCCGTCGACGTCGGGGACGCCCGGATCGGGGTCGCCTCGTGCGACCCCGACGGGATCCTGGCCACGCCGGTGGAGACCGTGCCGGGACGCGATGTCCCGGCCGCCCACCGGCGGCTCCGCCAGATCGTCGAGGAGTACGAGCCGATCGAGGTCATCCTCGGTCTGCCGCGTTCCCTCGGCGGCGGCGAGGGCCCGGCGGCCGCCAAGGTCCGCGACTTCGCCCAGGTGTTCGCACGTTCGATCGCCCCCGTCCCGGTGCGGCTGGTGGACGAGAGGATGACCACAGTGACGGCGGCCCAGGGCATGCGCGCCTCGGGCGTGAAGTCCAAGAAAGGCCGGTCTGTCATCGACCAGGCTGCCGCTGTGGTGATCCTTCAGAACGCTCTGGAGTCCGAACGGGCGTCAGGCAATCCCCCGGGCGAGGGCGTCGAAGTGGTTGTCTGATCGCGATACGGTAACGTTCCGCGCGATGCGGCGGTGTTCGAATAAACCGCACAGCGAAGCGAAGAGACGGAACGTCGTCTCGCGGCTCTAGGGGATCGATGACTGAGTATGGCCGGGGCCCCGGCTCCGAACCGTGGCATCCCGAGGACCCCTTGTACGGGGACCAGGGATGGGGAGGCCACCAGGCCGCCCACGGCCAGAGCCAGTACGGCGACCAGCAGCAGTCCTATCCGCAGGACCCGTACGCCCAGCAGTACCAGAACCAGCAGCAGTACCAGAGTCACCAGCAGCAGCCGTACGACCAGCATCAGCAGTACGGTCAGCAGCAGCCGAACCACCAGCAGTACGGCACGCCCCAGGACCCGTACGCGCAGCAGCCGGGTGCCCAGCCGCAGTACAACGGCGGCTGGGACACCGGCCAGCACGCCGCCATGCCGTACGGGGCCGAGCCCCAGGACCCGTATGCGCAGCACTCCGGCGGCTACGACACGGGCCAGGACTACTACGGCACGCCGGAGGCCTACCCTCCGCCGCAGCCCCCGGGCCGCCGTGAGGCCGCGCCCGCACAGCAGCCTCAGCAACAGCAGCCTCAGCAGCAGCCGTCGACGGACTGGGATCCGGACGAGCCGCAGGAGGAGACGCACCCCTTCTTCACCGGTGCGGACGAATCCGGCGACCGTGAGCCGCGCGACGACGACGATGACCCGGACGACGACGGATCGCGTTCCTCGCGCCGCGACCGCGGCGGCAATGAGCGCCGGGGCGGCAAGACCAAGAAGAAAAAGAGCCGCAGCGGCTGCGCCTGCCTGGTGGTCTCCGTCGTCCTGGTCGGCGGCCTCGGTGGCGTCAGCTACGTCGGCTACACCTTCTGGAAGAAGCAGTTCGGCGCCCCGGCCGACTACGCGGGTTCGGGCATCAGCGAGCAGGTCGAGGTCGAGATCCCCGAGGGCGCGTTCGGGTACGACATCGCGAACATCCTGCGCAAGCAGGGCGTCATCAAGTCGTCCGACGCCTTTGTCGCGGCGCAGAACGACAACCCCAAGGGCAAGTTGATCCAAGCTGGGGTCTATCTCCTCAACAAGGAGATGTCGGCAGCCAGCGCGGTCACGATGATGCTCGACCCGAAGAGCCAGAACCCGTTCGTGATCCCTGAGGGGACCCGTAACACGAAGGTCTACGAGCTGATCGACAAGCGGCTGGAGCTGAAGAAGGGCACCACCGCGAAGATCGCCAAGACCAAGGCGGAGTCGCTGGGCCTGCCCGACTGGGCGGACGACAACCCGGATGTGAAGGACCCGCTGGAGGGCTTCCTCTATCCGGCGGCCTACCCGGTCCCCAAGGGGTCGAAGCCCGAGGACGCGCTGAAGCGGATGGTCTCGCGGGCGAACAAGGAGTACGGGAAGGTCGACCTCGAAGCCACGGCCAAGAAGTTCAACCTCGACGGCCCGTGGCAGGTGCTCACGGTGGCGAGCCTGGTGCAGGCGGAGGGCCTCACGCACGACGACTTCCGTAAGATGGCTGAAGTCGTCTACAACCGGCTCGAACCCGACAACACGATCACCAACCGCAAGCTCGAATTCGACTCGGCGTTCAACTACCTCAAGAACCAGAGCAAGATCAAGATCGGCTCCAAGGAGATCCGGACCAACCCGGACCCGTACAACACCTACTACCACACGGGTCTTCCGCCGGGGCCGATCAGTAATCCGGGCATGGATGCCATAAAGGCGTCGCTCAACCCGACCACGAACGGCTGGATGTTCTTCATCTCGCTCGACGGCAAGAAGACCGACTTCACGAAGACCGTCGAGGAGCACGAGAAGCTGAACGAGAAGTGGAAGGAACAGCAGGGACTTGGCTGATATTCGCCGCCGGGCCGCCGTCCTCGGCTCGCCCATCGCCCACTCCCTCTCCCCGGTCCTGCACCGCGCCGCCTACGCCGAACTCGGCCTGGAGCACTGGTCCTACGACCGGTTCGAGGTCGACGAGGCGGCGCTGCCCGGATTCATCGAGGGTCTTGACGCCTCCTGGGCGGGGCTGTCCCTGACCATGCCGCTCAAGCGGGCGATCATCCCGCTGCTAGACGAGGTCAGCGCGACGGCCGCCTCCGTGGAGGCCGTCAACACGGTCGTGTTCACCGAGGACGGCCGCCGGGTCGGCGACAACACCGACATCCCCGGCATGGTCGCCGCCCTGCGGGAACGCGGCGTCGACAAGGTGGAATCCGCCGCCGTCCTCGGCGCCGGCGCCACCGCCTCCTCCGCGCTGGCCGCGCTCGCCGTGGTCTGCGCCGGGCCGGTCACGGCGTACGTGCGCAGCCCCGAGCGGGCCGCCGAGATGCGCGGCTGGGGGGAGCGGCTCGGGGTCGACGTCATCACCGCCGACTGGGCGGACGGGGCGGCGGCACTGAGCGCACCGCTGGTGATCGCCACCACCCCGGCCGGCGCGACGGACTCGTTGGCCGGATCCGTACCGGAGACCCCCGGCATCCTCTTCGACGTGCTGTACGAGCCGTGGCCCACCGCGCTGGTGGCTGCATGGTCGAAGCGGTCAGGTGCTGTGGTGGGAGGCCTGGACCTGCTGGTTCATCAAGCGGCCCTTCAGGTTGAGCAGATGACAGGTGTGCCACAGGTATCCCTGGAAGGCATGCGAAATGCGGGACTCGAGGCCCTCGAGTCCCGGTGACCTGAAGCATGATTCTTCACAGGTGCGGCGCCCCCGGAAGCGCCTTCCGGGGGCGCCGCGCAGATCAGCTTTTTGGAATTAGGTCAGCCGCAGTTTGCGAAAGAACTTGTGTGCGTCTCATACCAGACGCTGGATGCCCCGCTCTGATATGTTTTTCCCCAGAACTGCACGCACTTACCCGAGGCACTTACATATACCGGGCCTGCGTAGTAGGCGAATTCTCCTTCTTCCCTGACCCAGGATCCACCTTCGGCGCGAATTCCTGCACCCAACGTCGTCTTGGTGCCATAGAAGGAAGAAGTGGTCGGGTGCTTCAGTGTGACCGCACAATTCTTTCTGGAACTGGCGTTGTAGAGCTGGAAGGCGGTGACCCCCTGTGTCTGCCTGTCGGACAACACGTGGGATCTCTGCACATAATAGCCTGAGCCGCAAATGGAGGATGCTTTGTCGGCCAGGGTTTCTGCGTGTGCTGTTCCTCCGAGAAGCATGGAACTGAAGAGAGCTGCGGTGGAACCAATGACAGTAAAACGCCGAGTCGCTGCTCGCATGTGTTTCCTCGTTTGTGCTCAGTGTCTGATCGGGGTCGCGCTCACTCTAGCTCCTGGTGATTCTAAATAGCGGTCAATTTCGGCCGTCGCTGTTTGAGTGAATACTCATTATTGTCCTTGTTTAGCCGATAGGTGTTCTTCGGAACCGGGCCGTGCCTGGCTCCGGGCGTCGCCGGTCCGTCTGCTGGACCGGCGACCGGATCGTGCCTCCGTTCGTGGGAGGATCGGGGGTGGCGGGCCAGGGCCGCGCACCCGGTGGCGCCGTTGGATTTCAGGCGCGAGCATGAGGAGCACCGTTGAGCAGGTTGCGCTGGCTGACCGCGGGGGAGTCGCACGGACCCGCACTGGTGGCGACGCTGGAGGGTCTTCCCGCCGGTGTCCCGATCACCACGGAGATGGTCGCGGAGGCGCTGGCCCGGCGACGGCTCGGCTACGGCCGCGGCGCGCGGATGAAGTTCGAGAAGGACGAGGTCACCTTCCTAGGCGGGGTACGCCACGGGCTCACCATGGGCTCCCCGGTCGCCGTCATGGTCGGCAACACCGAGTGGCCCAAGTGGGAGCAGGTCATGTCGGCCGACCCGGTCGACCCCGAGGAGCTGGCCCAGCTCGCCCGTAACGCCCCGCTCACCCGCCCCCGGCCCGGCCACGCCGACCTCGCGGGGATGCAGAAGTACGGCTTCGACGAGGCCCGGCCGGTCCTGGAGCGCGCCAGCGCCCGGGAGACCGCCGCCCGCGTCGCCCTCGGGACCGTCGCCCGCTCCTACCTCAAGGAGACCGCGGGCATCGAGATCGTCAGCCATGTCGTCGAGTTGGCCGCCGCCAAGGCGCCGTACGGCGTCGTCCCGGTCCCCGGCGACGTGGAGAAGCTGGACGCCGACCCGGTCCGCTGCCTGGACGCCGACGCCTCCAAGGCGATGGTGGCCGAGATCGACCAGGCCCACAAGGACGGCGACACCCTCGGCGGCGTCGTCGAGGTGCTCGCGTACGGCGTGCCCGTCGGGCTCGGCTCGCACGTGCACTGGGACCGGCGCCTGGACGCCCGGCTCGCCGCCGCGCTCATGGGCATCCAGGCGATCAAGGGCGTCGAGGTCGGCGACGGCTTCGAGCTGGCCCGGGTCCCCGGCTCGAAGGCGCACGACGAGATCGTCGCCACCGACGAGGGCATCCGGCGCACCTCCGGCCGCTCCGGCGGCACCGAGGGCGGGCTCACCACCGGCGAACTGCTGCGCGTCCGCGCCGCGATGAAGCCCATCGCGACCGTGCCGCGCGCGCTGGCCACCGTGGACGTCACCACCGGCGAGGCCACCAAGGCCCACCACCAGCGCTCCGACGTCTGCGCCGTCCCGGCCGCGGGCATCGTCGCGGAGGCGATGGTCGCCCTGGTCCTGGCCGACGCGGTCGCGGAGAAGTTCGGCGGCGACAGCGTGGCCGAGACCCGCCGCAACGTCCAGTCGTACCTCGACCACCTCCAGATCCGATGAGCGGCCCCCTGGTCGTCCTCGTCGGCCCGATGGGCGTCGGCAAGTCCACCGTCGGCGAACTGCTCGCCGCCCGGCTCGGCACCACCTACCGGGACACCGACGCGGACGTCGTCGCCGAGGCCGGCAAGCCGATCGCGGAGATCTTCTACGACGAGGGCGAGGAGCACTTCCGGGCCCTGGAGCGCCGCGCCGTCGAGGCGGCCGTCGCCGGGCACCCGGGCGTCCTCTCCCTCGGCGGCGGGGCCGTTCTGGACGGGGCGACCAGGGAGCTGCTGGCCGGTCGGCCGGTCGTCTACCTCTCCATGGACGTGGACGAGGCCGTCCGCCGCGTCGGGCTCGGCGCCGCCCGTCCGCTGCTCGCGGTCAACCCGCGCCGGCAGTGGCGCGAGCTGATGGACGCCCGCCGCCATCTGTACGAAGAGGTCGCCCGTACCGTCGTCGCGACCGACGAGCACACCCCCGAAGAGGTCGCCCAGGCGATCATCGACGCACTGGAACTGCCGGAGGGCCAGGCGGCCCCCGGCGTGGAGAAGACCGGCATGACGCAGCAGGGCCCCACCCGCATCCAGGTCGCAGGCTCCGCGGGCTCCGACCCGTACGAGGTTCTCGTCGGCCACCAGCTCCTCGGCGAGCTGCCCCAGCTCATCGGCGACCGCGCGAAGCGGGTCGCCGTCCTGCACCCCGAGGCGCTCGCCGAGACCGGTGAGGCGGTCCGCCAGGACCTCGCCGACCAGGGGTACGAGGCCATCGCCATCCAGCTGCCCAACGCGGAGGAGGCCAAGACCGTCGAGGTCGCCGCCTACTGCTGGAAGGCGCTCGGCCAGACCGGCTTCACCCGCACCGACGTCATCGTCGGCATCGGCGGCGGCGCCACCACGGACGTCGCCGGATTCGTCGCCGCGAGCTGGCTGCGCGGGGTGCGCTGGATCGCCGTCCCCACCACCGTGCTCGGCATGGTCGACGCGGCCGTCGGCGGCAAGACCGGCATCAACACCGCCGAGGGCAAGAACCTCGTCGGCGCCTTCCACCCGCCCGCCGGGGTTCTTTGCGACCTGGCCGCGCTGGAGTCGCTGCCGGTCCACGACTACGTCTCAGGCATGGCCGAGATCATCAAGGCCGGGTTCATCGCCGACCCCGTCATCCTCGACCTGGTCGAGGATGACCCCGAAGGCGCCCGTACGCCCTCCGGACCGCACACCGCCGAGCTGATCGAGCGCTCCATCCGGGTCAAGGCCGAGGTCGTCTCCAGCGACCTCAAGGAGTCCGGGCTCCGCGAGATCCTCAACTACGGCCACACGCTGGGCCACGCCATCGAGAAGAACGAGCGCTACAAGTGGCGCCACGGCGCGGCCGTCTCCATCGGCATGGTCTTCGCCGCCGAGCTGGGCCGGCTCGCCGGACGCCTCGACGACGCCACCGCCGACCGGCACCGCACGATCCTGGAGTCGGTGGGCCTGCCGCTCACCTACCGCGGCGACCAGTGGCCCAAGCTGCTGGAGAACATGAAGGTCGACAAGAAGTCGCGCGGCGACCTGCTGCGCTTCATCGTGCTGGACGGCATCGGCAAGCCCACCGTCCTGGAGGGCCCCGACCCGGCCGTGCTGCTCGCCGCCTACGGGGAGGTCTCCGCGTGACCCGCAGGGTCCTCGTTCTCAACGGCCCCAACCTCGGCCGGCTCGGCTCGCGCGAGCCCGACGTCTACGGGGCCACCTCCTACGCCGGACTCGTCGAGACCTGCACCGCGCTCGGCAAGGAGCTCGGCTTCGACGTCGACGTACGGGAGACCAACGACGAGGGCGAACTGATCCGCTGGCTCCACGAGGCGGCGGACGGATCGATTCCGGTCGTTCTGAACCCGGGCGCCTTCACGCACTACTCGTACGGCATGCGGGACGCGGCCGCCCAGCGCACCGCCCCGCTGATCGAGGTGCACATCTCCAACCCGTACACCCGCGAGGAGTTCCGGCACACCTCCGTGGTCGCCGCGGTGGCCACGGGCACGGTGGCCGGGTTCGGCATCGGCTCCTACCGGCTCGCCCTGCGCGCCCTCGCCGACGAACTGACGGACTGACACCCCGCGGTTCCCGCCCGCCCCGCCGCGTGGCCGACGGGCACTTCGTACCCTCCCGGGCCGTTCACCCCGAGACGGCCCGGGAAGGTACGGTAGCCCTCCCAGCAGCGCCAGTTGCAGTGACGAGACGGAGTGGCACCGGATGCAGCACGCAGTGGGGGCCCCGCTGCCGCCCCACGGACCCGGTAGCGGGCACGTCGGCCGGCCGTACCAGGCCCAGCACCCCGGCCACCCCGGCCCGCCCCCGATATCCCCGCCGCCCCCGGGCCCCGGCCAGGCCCCGCCCCCGGCGGCCCCCGGCCAGGCTCCTCCCGGCCACGCCCAGCCCTCGTCCGCCCCCGGTCAGGCCCCCGGCCCCGGCTGGAGCGGCACCGGCCCCACGCCCCCCGCCAGGGAGACCGCCGGGCACACCGGACACGTCCAGCTGCCCCCGGGCGGCCCCGTGCCGCTGCCCGCGCCCCCCGCCGAGCCCGGCACCGGCGGCGCGACGCTCGCCGTGCTGCTCATCGGCCCCGCCGGAGCGGGCAAGACCACCGTCGCCAAGCTCTGGGCGGCCCGCCGCCGGGTGCCCACCGCCCATGTCTCCCTCGACGACGTCCGCGAATGGGTCCGCTCCGGCTTCGCCGACCCGCAGGCCGGCTGGAACGACCACTCCGAGGCCCAGTACCGCCTGGCCCGCCGCACCTGCGGCTTCGCCGCCCGCAACTTCCTCGCCAACGGCATCTCCTGCATCCTCGACGACGCCGTCTTCCCCGACCGTCCGGTCGTCGGCCTCGGCGGCTGGAAGCGCCATGTGGGCCCCGGTCTGCTGCCCGTGGTCCTGCTGCCCGGCCTGGAGATCGTCCTGGAGCGCAACGCGGAGCGCAGCGGCAACCGCCGGCTCTCCGACGAGGAGGTCGCCCGCATCCACGGCCGGATGGCCGGCTGGTACGGCTCCGGCCTCCCGATCATCGACAACTCCACGTACGACGTCGAGACCACCGCCCGCGTCCTGGACGACGTGCTGGCCCGCTCCATCGCGAGCCCGCCCGCCTGGTAGCGGAGCCTCGCCCCCCGGTCGGATGCGCCGGCCGAGCGGGCCACCGCGCCCGCTCGTACGCTCGAACCATGTCAGAGGTGCACGCCGTCCGACGCGGGCTGCTCCGCGACCGGTGCGCCGCCGCGGGCTCCGCGGCCGCCCTGGTCTCCCGCCCCGCCAACGTCCGCTATCTCGCGGGCGGAGCGCCCCCCGGCGCCGTGCTGCTGCTCGGCCCCGGCGAGGACGTTCTGCTCTGCCCGCGCGCCCCGGCCGGCGACGGCGCCCACGGGCGGCCCGACGAGGCCCTGCGGATCGATCTCCTGCCCGTCCCGGACGAGGACCCGGTCGTCGTCGCCGCCGGTCTCGCCGCCGCTTCGGGCGCGGAATCCCTCGCCGTCGAGGAGCACGACCTGACCGTGGCCCGGCACCGGGCCATGGGGAAGTCCGCCCCGCGGCTGAAACTGGCCGATCTGGGCTTCACCGTGGAACAGCAGCGGATCGTCAAGGACGAGGAGGAGATCGGCTGCCTCCGGATCGCCGCCGAGATCAGTGACCAGGCCCTCGGCGAACTCCTGGAATCGATCCTGGTCGGCCGCACCGAACGCCACCTCGCCCTCGAACTGGAGCGCCGCCTCGTCGACCACGGCGCCGACGGCCCGGCCTTCGTCACCTCCGTGGCCACCGGACCCAACTCCGGCCAGGGACGCCACCGGCCCTCGGACCGCAGGGTGGAAGAGGGAGATTTCCTCTCCGTCCGCCTCGGCGCGAGCTACCACGGCTACCGCTGCGAGATCGGCCGTACGTTCGTCATCGGCACGGCCCCCGCCGACTGGCAGATCGAGCTGTACGACCTTGTTTTCGCCGCTCAGCGGGCGGGCAGGGAGGCCCTGGCGCCCGGTGCCGCCTACCGGGACGTGGACCGCGCGGCCCGGCATCCGCTGGAGTCCGCGGGGTACGGAGAAGGGCTTCCGCCGAGGACCGGGCACGGTGTGGGGCTCGAAATCGAGGAGGACCCGCAACTGGCACCGGCAGCCATGGGTAAACTGGACGCTTGTGTGCCGGTCACCGTCGGACCGGGGGTCCACCTCCCGGGCCGGGGCGGTGTCCGGATCGATGACACGCTCGTCGTGCGCCCCGAGGCGGACGGCGGACCCGAGCTACTCACCATGACGACCAAGGAACTGCTCGCGCTCTAGCGCGGATCCTCGGTCGTTCCACCAGCTTCAGTCCAGGAGATTCCGCAACCGTGGCTTCCACGAACGACCTCAAGAACGGCATGGTGCTCAAGCTCGACGGAGGCCAGCTCTGGTCCGTCGTCGAGTTCCAGCACGTCAAGCCCGGCAAGGGCCCTGCCTTCGTGCGCACCAAGCTCAAGAACGTGCTCTCCGGGAAGGTCGTCGACAAGACGTTCAACGCCGGCGTGAAGGTCGAGACGGCCACCATTGACCGCCGCGACATGCAGTTCTCGTACATGGACGGCGAGTACTTCGTCTTCATGGACATGGACACGTACGACCAGCTCATGGTCGACCGCAAGGCCGTCGGCGACGCCGCCAACTTCCTGATCGAGGGCTTCACCGCCTCCGTCGCCCAGTACGAGGGCGAGGTGCTCTACGTCGAGCTGCCCGCCGCCGTCGAGCTGACGATCCAGCACACCGACCCGGGCGTCCAGGGCGACCGCTCCACCGGCGGCACCAAGCCCGCCACGCTGGAGACCGGTTACGAGATCGGCGTGCCGCTCTTCATCACCACCGGCGAGAAGATCAAGGTCGACACCCGCTCGGGCGACTACCTCGGCCGGGTGAACAGCTAACCGTGGCCGCCCGGAACAAGGCCCGCAAGCGTGCCTTCCAGATTCTCTTCGAGGCCGACCAGCGCGGTGCGTCCGTGCAGAGCGTTCTCGCGGACTGGGTACGGCACTCGCGGACCGACGACCGTCAGCCGCCGGTCGGTGAGTTCACGATGGAGCTCGTCGAGGGGTACGCGCAGTACGCGGACCGGATCGACGACCTCATCGTCACCTACGCCGTGGACTGGGAGATCGACCGCATGCCGGTCGTCGACCGGAACATCCTGCGGCTCGGTGCGTACGAGCTGATCTGGATGGACGAGACCCCGGACGCCGTGGTGATCGACGAGGCCGTCCAGCTCGCCAAGGAGTTCTCCACCGATGACTCCCCGTCCTTCGTGAACGGCCTGCTGGCCCGTTTCAAGGACCTGAAGCCGAACCTCCGCCGGGAGCAGTAGCCCCGGCGGCGGCGATCCGGCCGCACACCACGAAGGGCCCACAGCCGACCGGCTGTGGGCCCTTCGGTGTACCGCCGCGACATACGGGCACACAAACGCCAGGTGGGCGGGAACCCGAAGGTCCCCGCCCACCCGGCGGCACGTTTCTGCTGTGGGGCCGGGCCCCGCTCGCTCAGCTCTCGTCGTGGGAGACCGCGCGGCGCGCGTCCGCGTCGAGCACGCCCCAGCTGATGAGCTGCTCCGTCAGCACGGACGGCGACTGGTCGTAGATCACGGCCAGCGTGCGCAGATCGTCCTGGCGGATCGAGAGCACCTTGCCGTTGTAGTCACCGCGCTGGCTCTGGATGGTCGCCGCGTAACGCTGGAGCGGACCGGCCTTCTCCGGCGGGACGTGGGCGAGGCGCTCCAGATCCAGAACGAGCTTCGGCGGCGGCTCGGCGGCCCCGCCCGGCGTCGTGCCGGGCAGCAGCTCCTGCACCGGGACCCCGTAGAAGTCCGCCAGCTCGGCGAGGCGCTGCACGGTCACGGCACGGTCGCCGCGCTCGTACGAACCGACCACGACGGCCTTCCAGCGACCCTGCGACTTCTCCTCCACGCCGTGGAGGGAGAGGCCCTGCTGGGTGCGGATGGCACGGAGTTTGGCCCCGAGCTGTTTTGCGTATTCGCTGGACATATGGCTCCCCGGACGCTGGAACAGTGTGCGGCTCCGCCGCGTGGCTGGTAACTCACTGTGAGGTTACGCAGCGTTACTTGGATGCGTCAAGCCGAATGGTCCGGACCGGCACCTCCCGGGGGTGGGTCCAGGGCCGGGCGCAAGCCCTGGTAGCGTGGATGACGCAAATTCGACGTCCTTTAACGATCCGTCCCGTGAGGCGGAGAAGGAGGTCCGTTTCTTATGGACGCACAGCACGACGACACCGGCAACGCGGCGCGCCCCGTTCTCGAGGCCCCCGACATCGCCCGTGTGCTGACCCGTATCGCCCACGAGATCGTCGAACGCGCCAAGGGCGCCGACGACGTGGTGCTGCTCGGCATCCCGACCCGGGGCGTGTTCCTCGCCCGTCGGCTCGCCGACAAACTCGAACAGATCACCGGCCGGAAGACGCCGGTCGGATCGCTCGACATCACCATGTACCGCGACGACCTGCGGCTGCGCCCGGCGCGCGCCCTGGCCCGCACCGAGATCCCCGGCGAGGGGGTCGAGGGCAGCCTGGTCGTCCTGGTCGACGACGTGCTCTTCTCCGGCCGTACGATCCGCGCCGCCCTCGACGCGCTCGGCGACATCGGCCGCCCCCGCGCGGTGCAGCTCGCGGTCCTCGTCGACCGCGGCCACCGGGAGCTCCCGATCCGCGCGGACTACGTCGGCAAGAACCTCCCCACGTCGCTGCGGGAGACGGTCAAGGTCCAGCTCGCCGAGGAGGACGGCCGCGACGCCGTGCTGCTCGGCGTCAAGCAGGCCGCCCCCGCGGACGCGCAGTAGCCCGAGCACCCCCGTACGCCCCTGTGGGGACGTACGGCGCCCTTCTGCGCGCCCGCATGCCTGAAACCCCCTCCAGCCACCCGGAGAACCCCAGATGATGCGTCACCTCATCTCGGCCGCCGACCTCACCCGCGACGACGCCGTCCTGATCCTCGACACCGCCGAGGAGATGGCCCGGGTCGCGGACCGGCCGATCAAGAAGCTCCCCACCCTGCGCGGACGTACCGTCGTCAACCTCTTCTTCGAGGACTCGACCCGGACCCGCATCTCCTTCGAGGCGGCCGCCAAGCGGCTGTCCGCCGACGTCATCAACTTCTCCGCCAAGGGCTCCTCCGTCTCCAAGGGCGAGTCCCTCAAGGACACCGCGCTCACCCTGGAGGCGATGGGCGCCGACGCCGTCGTCATCCGGCACGGCGCCTCCGGCGCCCCCTACCGGCTCGCCACCTCCGGCTGGATCGACGGGGCCGTGGTCAACGCCGGGGACGGCACCCACGAGCACCCCACCCAGGCCCTGCTGGACGCCTTCACGATGCGCCGCCGGCTCGTCGGCCCCGACGCCGGGCTCGGCCGCGACCTGGACGGCCGCCGCATCACGATCGTCGGCGACATCCTGCACAGCCGCGTCGCCCGCTCCAACGTCCACCTGCTCACCACGCTCGGCGCGCACGTCACCCTGGTGGCCCCGCCCACCCTCGTCCCCGTGGGCGTCGAGCAGTGGCCCTGCGACGTCAGCTACAGCCTCGACGACGTGCTGGCGAAGTCCGATGCGGTGATGATGCTGCGTGTGCAGCGCGAACGGATGAACGCCGCCTACTTCCCGACCGAGCGCGAATACTCCCGCCGCTACGGCCTGGACGGCGAGCGCATGGCGAAGATGCCCGAACACGCCGTCGTCATGCACCCCGGCCCGATGGTCCGCGGCATGGAGATCACCGCCGAGGTCGCCGACTCCGACCGCTGCACGGTCGTCGAGCAGGTCGCCAACGGCGTCTCCATCCGCATGGCCGTGCTCTACCTGCTGCTCGGCGGCTCCGACACCGCGCTGTCCGCCGCCCCCGCCCGTACCGAGGAGAACAAGTAACCATGAGCAAGATCATCATCCGCGGTGCGCGGATCCTCGGCGGCGAGCCGCAGGACGTCCTGATCGACGGCGAGACCATCGCCGAGGTGGGCACCGGCCTCGAAGCCGACGGCGCCACCGTGATCGAGGCCGAGGGGCAGATCCTGCTGCCCGGCCTGGTCGACCTGCACACCCATCTGCGCGAGCCCGGCCGCGAGGACTCCGAGACCGTCCTCACCGGCACCAAGGCCGCGGCCGTCGGCGGCTTCACCGCCGTCCACGCCATGGCCAACACCTTCCCCGTCGCCGACACCGCCGGCGTCGTCGAGCAGGTCTGGCGGCTCGGCAAGGAGTCCGGCTACTGCGACGTGCAGCCCGTCGGCGCCGTCACCGTCGGCCTGGAGGGCAAGAAGCTCGCCGAGCTCGGCGCCATGCACGACTCGGCCGCCGGGGTGAAGGTCTTCTCCGACGACGGCAAGTGCGTCGACGACGCGGTGATCATGCGCCGCGCCCTGGAGTACGTGAAGGCCTTCGACGGCGTCGTCGCCCAGCACGCCCAGGAGCCCCGCCTCACCGAGGGCGCCCAGATGAACGAGGGCATCGTCTCGGCCGAGCTGGGACTCGGCGGCTGGCCCGCCGTCGCCGAGGAGTCGATCATCGCCCGCGACGTCCTCCTCGCCGCCCACGTCGGCTCCCGCGTCCACATCTGCCACCTCTCCACCGCCGGCTCCGTGGAGATCGTCCGCTGGGCCAAGTCCAAGGGCTGGAACGTCACCGCCGAGGTCACCCCGCACCACCTCCTCCTGACCGACGAGCTGGTCCGCACCTACAACCCGGTCTACAAGGTGAACCCGCCGCTGCGCACCGAGGCCGACGTCCTGGCCCTGCGCGAGGCGCTGGCCGACGGCACGATCGACTGCGTCGCCACCGACCACGCCCCGCACCCGCACGAGGACAAGGACTGCGAGTGGGCCGCGGCCGCCATGGGCATGGTGGGCCTGGAGACCGCGCTCTCGGTCGTCCAGCAGACGATGGTGGACACCGGTCTGATCGACTGGGCGGGCGTCGCCGACCGCATGTCCTTCCGCCCCGCGGCCATCGGCCGGCTCGACGGACACGGCCGTCCCGTCTCGGCGGGTGAGCCCGCCAACCTCACTCTGGTCGATCCGGCATACCGTGGAGCCGTGGACCCCGCGGGCTTCGCGTCCCGCAGCCGCAACACCCCCTACGAGGGCCGTGAGCTGCCGGGCCGTGTCACCCACACCTTCCTGCGGGGCCGTGCCACGGTCGTCGACGGGAAGCTCGCGTGACAACTCTGACCCCCCTGTACCACCTGGCCGCCGAGCAGAAGTCGGCGGAAGTGACGGACTGGGCCGCCCGCATCGCCTGGGTGATCGGCCTGTTCGTCTTCATCGCCCTCGTCTACTGGCTGATGCGCCAGGGCTGGAAGTGGCGCGCCAGCCTCCAGTCGGACCTGCCGGAGCTCCCGGCCACCCCCGAGGACTTCGCCGACGACGAGACGCTGCTGACGCTGGAGGGGCGCTACCACGCCTCCACCACCGCAGGGCACTGGCTCGACCGGATCGTCGCCCACGGCCTGGGCACCCGCAGCCGTACCGAGCTGACGCTCACCGCCCGCGGCCTGGACGTCGTACGCCCCGGGGCGGCCGGCTTCTTCATCCCGGCCGACGCCCTGCGCGAGGCCCGCCTCGACAAGGCGCTCGCGGGCAAGGTCCTCCCCGAGGGCGGCCTGCTGATCATCACCTGGGCGCACGGCGAGACGCTGATCGACTCCGGCTTCCGCTCCGACCGCGCCGCCGAGCACCAGGCCTGGGTCGACGCCGTCAACCGGCTCACCGGCGCCCCGGCCGCCACCGAACCCACCAGCACCACGACGGAAGGCACCGCACGATGACCCTCTCCACCCGGGGGGCACAGACCCCCGCCGTACTCGTCCTGGAGGACGGCCGCAGCTTCCGCGGCCGCGCCTACGGGGCCGTGGGGGAGACCTTCGGCGAAGCGGTGTTCTCCACCGGCATGACCGGCTACCAGGAAACGCTGACCGACCCCTCGTACCACCGCCAGGTCGTCGTCATGACGGCCCCGCACGTCGGCAACACCGGCGTCAACGACGAGGACCCCGAGTCCGCCCGGATCTGGGTCTCCGGCTACGTCGTCCGCGACCCCGCCCGCAAGCCCTCCAACTGGCGCTCGCAGCGCTCGCTGGACGAGGAGCTGGCCGCCCAGGGCGTCGTCGGCATCAGCGGCGTCGACACCCGCGCCCTCACCCGCCATCTGCGCGAGCGCGGCGCGATGCGCGTCGGGATCTTCTCCGGCGACGCGATCCCCGACGAGGGCACCCTGCTCGCCCGGGTCCGCCAGGCCCCCGAGATGACCGGCGCCGACCTCTCCGCCGAAGTGGCGACCAAGGAGGCGTACGTCGTCCCCGCGATCGGCACGAAGAAGTTCACCGTCGCCGCGGTCGACCTCGGCATCAAGGGCATGACCCCGCACCGGATGGCCGAGCGCGGCATCGAGGTGCACGTCCTGCCCGCCACCGCCACCCTGGAAGAGGTGTACGCGGTCGAGCCCGACGGCGTCTTCTTCTCCAACGGCCCCGGCGACCCCTCCACCGCCGACCACCCGGTCGCCCTGATGCGCGGCGTCCTGGAGCGCTCCACCCCGCTCTTCGGCATCTGCTTCGGCAACCAGATCCTCGGCCGGGCGCTCGGCTTCGGGACGTACAAGCTGAAGTACGGCCACCGCGGCATCAACCAGCCGGTGCAGGACCGCACCACCGGCAAGGTCGAGGTCACCGCGCACAACCACGGCTTCGCCGTCGACGCCCCGCTCGACCAGGTCTCCGACACCGAGTTCGGCCGCGCCGAGGTCTCCCACGTCTGCCTGAACGACCAGGTCGTCGAGGGGCTCCAGCTCCTGGACCGGCCCGCGTTCAGCGTCCAGTACCACCCCGAGGCGGCCGCCGGCCCGCACGACGCCGCGTACCTCTTCGACCGCTTCGTTTCCCTGATGGAGGGCCAGCGTGCCTAAGCGCTCCGATATCCAGTCCGTCCTGGTCATCGGCTCCGGTCCGATCGTCATCGGCCAGGCCGCCGAGTTCGACTACTCCGGCACCCAGGCCTGCCGCGTCCTCAAGGCCGAGGGCCTGCGCGTCATCCTGGTGAACTCCAACCCGGCGACGATCATGACCGACCCGGAGATCGCCGACGCCACCTACGTCGAGCCGATCACCCCCGAGTTCGTCGAGAAGATCATCGCCAAGGAGCGCCCCGACGCGCTCCTGCCCACCCTCGGCGGCCAGACCGCGCTGAACACCGCGATCTCCATGCACGAGAACGGCGTCCTGGAGGAGTACGGCGTCGAGCTCATCGGCGCCAACGTCGAGGCGATCAACAAGGGCGAGGACCGCGACCTCTTCAAGGGTGTCGTGGAAGCCGTCAAGGAGAAGATCGGCTACGGCGAATCCGCTCGCTCCGTCATCTGCCACTCCATGGACGACGTCATCGCCGGCGTCGACACCCTCGGCGGGTACCCCGTCGTCGTCCGCCCCTCCTTCACCATGGGCGGCGCCGGCTCCGGCTTCGCCCACGACGAGGAGGAGCTGCGCCGCATCGCCGGACAGGGCCTCACGCTCTCCCCGACCACCGAGGTGCTCCTGGAGGAGTCCATCCTCGGCTGGAAGGAGTACGAGCTGGAGCTGATGCGCGACAAGAACGACAACGTCGTGGTCGTCTGCTCCATCGAGAACTTCGACCCGATGGGCGTCCACACCGGCGACTCCATCACCGTCGCCCCGGCGATGACCCTCACCGACCGCGAGTACCAGCGGCTGCGCGACGTCGGTATCGCGATCATCCGCGAGGTCGGCGTCGACACCGGCGGCTGCAACATCCAGTTCGCCATCGACCCCACCGACGGCCGGGTCATCGTCATCGAGATGAACCCGCGCGTCTCCCGCTCCTCGGCGCTCGCCTCCAAGGCCACCGGCTTCCCGATCGCCAAGATCGCCGCCAAGCTGGCCGTGGGCTACACCCTGGACGAGATCCCCAACGACATCACCGAGAAGACCCCGGCCTCCTTCGAGCCGACCCTCGACTACGTCGTCGTCAAGGCCCCCCGCTTCGCCTTCGAGAAGTTCCCCTCCGCCGACGCCACCCTCACCACCACCATGAAGTCGGTGGGCGAGGCCATGGCCATCGGCCGGAACTTCACCGAGGCCCTCCAGAAGGCCCTGCGCTCGCTGGAGAAGAAGGGCTCGCAGTTCGCCTTCACCGGCCCGGTCGGCGACAAGGCCGAACTGCTCGCCGAAGCGGTCCGCCCGACCGACGGCCGGATCAACACCGTCATGCAGGCGATCCGCGCCGGAGCCACCCAGGAAGAGGTCTTCGACGCCACGAAGATCGACCCCTGGTTCGTCGACCAGCTCTTCCTGATCAAGGAGATCGCCGACGAGCTGGCCTCCGCCGAACGCCTGGACGCCGACCTGATCGCCGAGGCCAAGCGGCACGGCTTCTCCGACGCCCAGATCGGCGAGATCCGCGGGCTGCGCGAGGACGTCGTCCGCGAGGTCCGGCACGCGCTCGGCATCCGCCCGGTCTACAAGACGGTCGACACCTGCGCCGCCGAGTTCGCCGCGAAGACGCCGTACTTCTACTCCTCCTACGACGAGGAGAGCGAGGTCGCGACCCGCACCAAGCCGGCCGTGATCATCCTCGGCTCGGGCCCCAACCGCATCGGCCAGGGCATCGAGTTCGACTACTCCTGCGTCCACGCCTCCTTCGCCCTGAGCGACGCGGGCTTCGAGACCGTCATGGTCAACTGCAACCCGGAGACTGTCTCCACCGACTACGACACCTCCGACCGGCTCTACTTCGAGCCGCTCACCCTGGAGGACGTCCTGGAGATCGTGCACGCCGAATCGCTGGCGGGCCCGATCGCCGGTGTCATCGTGCAGCTCGGCGGCCAGACCCCGCTCGGCCTCTCCCAGGCGCTCAAGGACAACGGCGTGCCCGTCGTCGGCACCTCCCCGGAGGCGATCCACGCCGCCGAGGACCGCGGCGCCTTCGGCCGGGTCCTCGCCGAGGCCGGACTGCCCGCGCCCAAGCACGGCACGGCCACCACCTTCGCCGAGGCCAAGGCCATCGCCGACGAGATCGGCTACCCCGTCCTCGTACGGCCGTCCTACGTCCTCGGCGGCCGCGGCATGGAGATCGTGTACGACGAGACGCGCCTCGCCGCGTACATCTCCGAGTCCACCGAGATCAGCCCCACCCGGCCGGTCCTGGTCGACCGCTTCCTCGACGACGCCATCGAGATCGATGTGGACGCCCTCTACGACGGCCACGAGCTCTACCTCGGCGGCGTCATGGAGCACATCGAGGAGGCCGGCATCCACTCCGGCGACTCGGCCTGCGCCCTGCCCCCGATCACGCTCGGCGGCTTCGACATCAAGCGGCTGCGCGCCTCCACCGAGGGCATCGCCAAGGGCGTCGGCGTACTCGGCCTGATCAACATCCAGTTCGCGCTCTCCGGCGACATCCTCTACGTCCTGGAGGCCAACCCGCGCGCCTCCCGCACGGTCCCCTTCACCTCGAAGGCGACCGCCGTCCCGCTCGCCAAGGCCGCCGCCCGCATCTCGCTGGGCGCGACCATCGCCGAGCTGCGCGAGGAGGGCCTGCTGCCGAAGACCGGCGACGGCGGCACCCTGCCGCTGGACGCGCCGATCTCCGTCAAGGAGGCCGTGATGCCGTGGTCGCGCTTCCGCGACATCCACGGCCGGGGCGTCGACACGGTCCTCGGCCCGGAGATGCGCTCCACCGGCGAGGTCATGGGCATCGACTCGGTCTTCGGCACGGCGTACGCCAAGTCGCAGGCCGGCGCGTACGGCCCGCTGCCCACCAAGGGCCGCGCGTTCATCTCGGTCGCCAACCGGGACAAGCGCTCGATGATCTTCCCGGCCCGCGAGCTGGTCGCCCACGGCTTCGAGCTGATGGCCACCTCCGGCACCGCCGAGGTCCTCAAGCGCAACGGCATCAACGCCACGATCGTGCGCAAGCAGTCGGAGGGCCCCGGCCCCAACGGCGAGAAGACGATCGTCCAGCACATCCACGACGGCGAGGTCGACCTCATCGTCAACACGCCGTACGGCACCGGCGGCCGCCTCGACGGCTACGACATCCGCACCGCGGCCGTCTCCCGCTCCGTACCGTGCCTGACCACGGTCCAGGCGCTCGCCGCCGCCGTCCAGGGCATCGACGCCCTCAACCACGGCGACGTCGGCGTCCGTTCCCTCCAGGAACACGCGGAACACTTGACCGCGGCCCGCGACTAGCAGCCCAGCAGGGGGACACCGGAAACGGTGTCCCCCTCTCTGTGAGGACATCTCTTCATGTACAAGCTCTTCTTCCGGCTGGTCTTCAAGCGGATGGACCCCGAGCAGGCCCACTACGCCGCCTTCCGCTGGATCCGCCTCGCCGCCCGGACCCCCGTCCTGCGCACCTTCGTCGCCGCCGCCCTCGCCCCTCGCCACAAGGAGCTGCGCACCGAGGCCCTCGGCCTGCGGATGCACGGCCCCTTCGGGCTCGCCGCCGGCTTCGACAAGAACGCCGTCGCGATCGACGGCATGGCGATGCTCGGCTTCGACCACATCGAGATCGGCACCGTCACCGGCGAACCGCAGCCCGGCAACCCCAAGAAGCGCCTCTTCCGGCTCGTCGCCGACCGCGCGCTGATCAACCGCATGGGCTTCAACAACGAGGGCTCCGCCGCCGTCGCCGCCCGCCTCGCCGCCCGTAACCCCGTCTTCCGTACCACGGTCGGCGTCAACATCGGCAAGACCAAGGTCGTCCCCGAGGCCGAGGCCGCCGCCGACTACGTGAAGTCCACCGAGGCGCTGGCCTCCCACGCGGACTACCTGGTCGTCAACGTCTCCTCGCCCAACACCCCCGGCCTGCGCAACCTCCAGGCCACCGAGTCGCTGCGCCCGCTGCTCACCGCCGTACGCGAGGCCGCCGACCGCACCGTCACCACCCGGCGCGTCCCGCTGCTCGTCAAGATCGCCCCGGACCTCGCGGACGAGGACGTCGACGCCGTCGCGGACCTCGCCGTGGAACTGGGCCTGGACGGCATCATCGCCACCAACACCACCATCGCCCGCGAGGGCCTCGGCCTGAAGTCGGGACCGGAGCTGCTGGGGGAGACCGGCGGACTCTCCGGCGCCCCCCTCAAGGCGCGCTCGCTGGAGGTCCTGAGCCGCCTGTACGCCCGCGTGGGGGACCGGATCACCCTGGTGGGCGTCGGAGGCATCGAGAACGCCGAGGACGCCTGGCAGCGCATCCTCGCCGGGGCCACCCTCGTCCAGGGCTACAGCGCCTTCATCTACGAGGGTCCCTTCTACGCCCGCGCGATCCACAAGGGTCTCGCCGCCCGGCTCGCCGCCTCCCCGTACACCACCCTCGCCGAGGCCGTCGGCGCCGAGACCCGGAAGAAGGCCGCCCTGTGACGCTCGAACCCTTCGGCGCCCGCCTGCGCCACGCCATGGACACCCGCGGGGCGCTCTGCGTCGGCATCGACCCGCACGCGTCCCTGCTCACCTCCTGGGGCCTCAACGACGACATCGCGGGCCTGGAGCGCTTCACGCGGACCGTCGTGGAGGCGCTGGCCGACCGGGTCGCCGTGCTCAAGCCGCAGTCCGCGTTCTTCGAGCGGTTCGGCTCGCGCGGCATCGCCGTCCTGGAGAAGGCCGTCGAGGAGGCCCGCGCCGCCGGGGCCCTCGTCCTGATGGACGCCAAGCGCGGCGACATCGGCTCCACCATGGGCGCCTACGCGGCGACCTACCTGGACAAGGACTCGCCGCTCTTCTCCGACGCGGTCACCGTCTCCCCGTACCTCGGCTTCGGCTCGCTGCGCCCGGCGCTGGACGCCGCCGCCGTCTCCGGCGCGGGCGTCTTCGTCCTCGCCCTCACCTCCAACCCGGAGGGCGCCGAGGTCCAGCGGGCCACGGCCGCCGACGGCCGCTCGCTCGCCCAGCTGATGCTCGACCACATGGCCGCCGAGAACGAGGGGGCCACCCCGCTCGGCTCGGTCGGCGCGGTGGTCGGCGCGACGCTCGGCGACGCGGGGGTGGACCTGGCGATCAACGGGCCGCTGCTCGCGCCCGGCATCGGCGCCCAGGGAGCGACCCCGGCGGATCTTCCGGCGGTGTTCGGCGACGCGGTGGGCAACGTGGTGCCCAGCGTGAGCCGGGGCGTGCTGCGCCACGGCCCGGACGCGTCCGGGCTGCGCGAAGCAGCCGAACGGTTCGCGGACGAGATCCGCGCCGCCGTATCCGGCAGTTGACCCTGACACGTTTACAGCGTGTTGACGAATTACTGACGAGAAACCTGGTCGATATGTCGGGAAAATCCTGGTCGGCCACAGCTGACCAGGACTTTTCGTCTGTTCTCGCTGACTACAGCGGCCCTTGCCGCTAGTCTCCGTCGAAGAGCGGCCGAGCACAGTGTGTTTCGTCGCTCACCTGGTGGGGTGGCGTCCAGCTTCCCCGCCGGTCCGTATCCGACAGATCGACATCCGAGGTGACGTAGGCGTGGCTCTTCCGCCCCTTACCCCTGAACAGCGCGCAGCCGCGCTCGAAAAGGCCGCCGCGGCTCGCCGGGAGCGGGCCGAGGTCAAGAATCGACTCAAGCACTCCGGCGCCTCCCTCCACGAGGTCATCAAGCAGGGCCAGGAGAACGACGTCATCGGGAAGATGAAGGTCTCCGCACTGCTGGAATCCCTGCCGGGCGTCGGCAAGGTCCGCGCCAAGCAGATCATGGAGCGTCTCGGCATCTCCGAGAGCCGCCGGGTCAGGGGTCTCGGCTCCAACCAGATCGCATCCCTGGAGCGTGAGTTCGGCGGCAGTCCCGCCTGACGTTCTCAGGCACTCCTGGGAACCTGGATAATCGCTCCATGGCTGCAACATCCCGGGGGACGTCCCCCGTACCCCCGGACGTACGTCCGCGGCTGACCGTGCTCTCCGGCCCCTCGGGGGTCGGCAAGAGCACGGTCGTCGCCCATATGCGCTCCGTGCACCCCGAGGTCTGGCTCTCCGTGTCGGCGACGACACGCAAGCCGCGCCCCGGGGAGCGCAACGGCGTCCACTACTTCTTCGTGGACGACGAGGAGTTCGACAAGCTCATCGCCAACGGCGAGCTGCTGGAGTGGGCCGAGTTCGCGGGCAACCGCTACGGCACACCCCGCCGGGCCGTGCTGGACCGCCTGGAGGCGGGCGAGCCGGTCCTGCTGGAGATCGACCTCCAGGGTGCCCGGCTGGTCCGCCAGTCGATGGACGACGCGCGTCTGGTCTTCCTGGCCCCGCCGAGCTGGGAGGAGCTGGTGCGCCGGCTCACCGGCCGGGGCACCGAGGCGCCCGAGGTCATCGAGCGCCGGCTCGCCGCCGCCAAGGTCGAGCTGGCCGCCGAGGCGGAGTTCGATACGACGCTCGTCAACACCTCCGTCGAGGATGTGGCACGCGAGCTGCTAGCCTTGATGCTTCAGGCCTAGATCCCGGCGATCGTCAAGATCACTCGGATCTTTGATCTACACCCCCTTCGGAAGGCAGAGAGTGTCCTCTTCCATCACCACGCCCGAGGGCATCATCAACCCGCCGATTGATGAGCTCCTCGAGGCCACCGACTCGAAGTACAGCCTGGTGATCTACGCGGCCAAGCGTGCCCGTCAGATCAACGCGTACTACTCGCAGCTCGGTGAAGGCCTCCTCGAGTACGTCGGTCCGCTCGTCGACACCCACGTGCACGAGAAGCCGCTGTCGATCGCGCTCCGCGAGATCAACGCGGGCCTGCTGACCTCCGAGGCCATCGAGGGCCCCGCGCAGTAACGCAGCAGCACCGCAGCACCTTCACTCCAGGCCCGGCGGCCCGTCCGCCGGGCCTGAGGTGTGTCCGGGGCCAGGTGAACGGGCCGCGCGCGGTGAGGCAGCATGGGACGCACATATTGCCGTTACGGTGCCGAGTGCGGGGAGACGCAGTGGACAAGCCGAAGGTGGTCCTGGGGGTCAGCGGGGGCATCGCCGCCTACAAGGCGTGCGAGCTGCTGCGCCGGCTGACCGAGTCCGGCCACGACGTACGGGTCGTCCCGACCGCCGCGTCGCTCCACTTCGTGGGGGCGGCCACCTGGTCGGCGCTCTCCGGGCACCCGGTCTCCGACGAGGTCTGGCAGGACGTCCACGAGGTCCCGCACGTGCGGATCGGGCAGGGCGCCGACCTCGTGGTGGTCGCCCCGGCCACCGCGGACATGCTGGCCAAGGCCGCCCACGGGCTCGCCGACGACCTGCTCACCAACACGCTCCTGACCGCCCGCTGTCCGGTGGTCTTCGCCCCCGCCATGCACACCGAGATGTGGGAGCACCCGGCCACCCAGGAGAACGTCGCCACCCTGCGCCGCCGGGGCGCGGTCGTCATCGAGCCCGCCGTCGGGCGGCTCACCGGCGTCGACACCGGCAAGGGTCGGCTGCCCGATCCCGGCGAGATCTTCGAGGTCTGCCGCCGGGTGCTGGCGCGCGGGGTTCCCGAGTCCGACCTCGCGGGCCGCCATGTCGTGATCAGCGCCGGAGGCACCCGCGAGCCGCTCGACCCGGTGCGCTTCCTGGGCAACCGCTCCTCCGGCAAGCAGGGGTACGCGCTGGCGCGCACCGCCGTGGCCCGGGGGGCCCGGGTCACCCTGATCGAGGCCAACACCGGGCTGCCCGACCCGGCCGGGGCCGACGTCCTGCGGGTCGGCACGGCCGTCCAGCTGCGCGAGGCCGTGCTGAAGGCCGCCGCCGACGCGGACGCCGTGGTGATGGCGGCCGCGGTGGCCGACTTCCGTCCCTCCGAGTACGCCACCGGCAAGATCAAGAAGAAGGACGGCGAGGAGGCGCCCGCGCTCAGCCTCGTCCGTAACCCGGACATCCTCGCCGAGGTCTCCAAGGAGCGGGCGCGGCCGGACCAGATCGTCGTCGGATTCGCCGCCGAGACCGACGACGTGCTGGCCAACGGCCGTGCCAAGCTCCGCCGCAAGGGCTGCGACCTCCTCGTGGTCAACGAGGTGGGGGAGCGCAAGACCTTCGGCTCGGAGGAGAACGAGGCGGTCGTCCTCGCCGCCGACGGCCAGGAGACGCCGGTGCCGTACGGACCCAAGGAAGCGCTTGCCGACACGGTCTGGGATCTGGTTTCAGGAAGGTTCCAGCCGATTTCATAATCAACCCTCCGGGCGAGTGAAATCGCCCCATAAGGCACAAAATGGCGGCCGGGAAGGGTGGATTGTCCTACTGGTGACCCACGTGGCGCACGTCACGAACCTCCCAAAGGGCGAGACACCTGGCCCGGTCGCCGGAAGTGACCGATAAACTGGCCGACGGTACGCGCCGAGCGCAGCTCTCGGACGTACCACCCATGATCAGCCAGCAGCCGCTGCAACCCCAGGGAGCGATGTGTCCCGCCGTCTCTTCACCTCGGAATCTGTCACCGAGGGTCACCCCGACAAGATCGCTGACCAGATCAGCGACACGATTCTCGACGCGCTCCTGAGCGAGGACCCCTCCTCGCGTGTCGCCGTCGAGACCTTGATCACCACCGGTCTGGTGCATGTCGCGGGCGAGGTCACCACCAAGGCCTACGCCGACATCCCCAACCTCGTGCGCAACAAGGTTCTGGAGATCGGCTACGACTCCTCCAAAAAGGGCTTCGACGGTGCTTCCTGTGGCGTCTCGGTGTCGATCGGCGCGCAGTCGCCGGACATCGCGCAGGGCGTCGACACCGCGTACGAGAAGCGGGTCGAGGGCGATGAGGACGAGCTCGACAAGCAGGGCGCGGGTGACCAGGGCCTGATGTTCGGCTACGCCTGCGACGAGACCCCGGAGCTCATGCCGCTCCCGATCCACATCGCGCACCGCCTCTCCCGGCGGCTGTCCGAGGTGCGGAAGAACGGGACCATCCCGTACCTGCGCCCGGACGGCAAGACCCAGGTCACCATCGAGTACGACGGTGACAAGGCGGTCCGGCTGGACACGGTGGTCGTCTCCTCGCAGCACGCCTCGGACATCGACCTGGACTCGCTGCTCGCGCCCGACATCCGCGAGTTCGTCGTCGAGCACGTGCTCGCGCAGCTCGTCGAGGACGGCATCAAGCTGGACACCGAGGGCTACCGCCTCCTGGTGAACCCGACCGGCCGCTTCGAGATCGGCGGCCCGATGGGCGACGCCGGCCTGACCGGCCGCAAGATCATCATCGACACCTACGGCGGCATGGCCCGCCACGGCGGCGGCGCCTTCTCGGGCAAGGACCCGTCCAAGGTGGACCGCTCGGCTGCGTACGCGATGCGCTGGGTCGCGAAGAACGTCGTGGCCGCCGGTCTCGCCGCCCGCTGCGAGGTCCAGGTCGCGTACGCGATCGGCAAGGCCGAGCCGGTGGGTCTCTTCGTCGAGACCTTCGGCACCGCCGCGGTCGACACCGAGAAGATCGAGAACGCGATCGGCGAGGTCTTCGACCTCCGCCCGGCCGCGATCATCCGCGACCTCGACCTGCTCCGCCCGATCTACGCGCAGACCGCCGCGTACGGCCACTTCGGCCGGGAGCTCCCCGACTTCACCTGGGAGCGCACCGACCGCGTGGACGCGCTGCGCGCGGCCGCGGGTCTGTAGAGGCACGTAAAGCATCAGCAGTGAGCGACGGCGGGGCCCGGACACCGAACGCGGTGGCCGGGCCCCGCTGCCGTGCCCCCGCGACGGTCGGCGCGCTCCGGACTGTCCGTGCCCTCTGGTAGGAATGCAGCTGTGAGCAGCGAGAACGAGCGGTCCGCCGAACCGGATGCCGGGGCGCCGGAGCAGCTTGCGCTGATCCGGGAGACCGTGCGCCGGGCCAAGGTGCCGCGCGCCAAGCCGCGGACCTGGCGCGGCGCGCCCCTCGCCGAGGAGCTGCCCGTCGCCCGCGTCCTGGTCAACAAGGGCGTCCTCCACCTCGACCAGTATTTCGACTACGCGGTGCCCCAGGAGCTGGACGCCGACGCACAGCCGGGCGTCCGGGTCCGGGTCCGGTTCGGGGCCGGCGGGCGCAACGTCCAGGGCGGGCGGCGCGAGGGCGGCGGCCTGATCGACGGCTTCATCGTCGAGCGCCGCGCCGACTCCGACTACCGGGGCGCGCTGGCCGCCCTCGCCTCCGTGGTCTCCCCGGAGCCGGTCCTCGGGCCCGAGCTGCTCGCCCTCTGCCGCGCCGTCGCCGACCGGTACGCGGGCAGCCTCGCCGACGTCCTCCAGCTCGCCGTCCCGCCCCGCAACGGCCGCGCCGAGGCCAAGCCCTCCCCGGACCCGCTGCCGCCGCCCCCGCCGCCGGAGCCGGGCACCTGGGAGCGGTACGGGCAGGGCCCGGCCTTCCTGCGCGCCCTGGCCGACGGCGGCGCCCCGCGCGCGGTGTGGACCGCCCTGCCCGGACCGCACTGGCCCGCGGAGATCGCCGGAGCCGTCGCGGCGACGCTCTCCTCCGGGCGCGGCGCCCTCGTCGTCGTCCCGGACGGCCGGGCCGCCGCACGGGTCGACGCGGCCCTCACCGAAGCCCTCGGCGCGGGGAGGCACGCCCTGCTGACCGCCGAATCCGGCCCCGAGAAGCGCTACCGCCAGTGGCTCGCGGTACGCCGGGGCTCGGTGCGGGCGGTCGTGGGCACCCGCGCCGCCATGTTCGCCCCCGTCCGCGACCTCGGCCTCGTCGTCGTCTGGGACGACGGCGACTCCAGCCACAGCGACGACAACGCCCCCTTCCCGCATGTCCGCGAGGTCCTGGAGCTGCGGGCGGCCCAGGGCCGCTGCGGCTTCCTCCTCGGCGCCACCGGCTGCACGGTCGAGGCCGCCCAGCTCGTCGAGAGCGGCTGGGCGCTCCCGCTCCTCGCGGACCGCGAGCGGCTGCGCCGGGCCGCGCCCCTCATCCGTACGGTCGGGGACGGCGAGCTGGCCCGGGACGGGGCCGCCCGCTCCGCCCGGCTGCCCAGCCTCGCCTGGGGCGCCGTACGCGACGGTCTGCGCACCGGACCGGTGCTGATCCAGGTCCCCCGGCGGGGTTACGCTCCCCGCCTCGCCTGCGAACGCTGCCGCACCCCCGCCCGCTGCCGGCACTGCGCTGGCCCTCTGGAGGCCCCGGACCAGCAGGATCTGAACTGCGCCTGGTGCGGGCAGGCCGAGCGGGCCTGGAGCTGCGCGGAGTGCGGTTCCACCCGGCTGCGCGCCCGGATCGTCGGCGCCCGCCGCACCGCGGAGGAGCTGGGCCGGGCCTTTCCCGCCGTGCCCGTCCGCACCTCGGGGCGCGACCACATCCTCGACGCGGTGCCCGACGCCCCGGCCCTGGTCGTCTCCACACCCGGCGCGGAGCCCGTCGCCGATGGCGGGTACGCGGCGGCCCTGCTGCTGGACGGCTGGGCCATGCTCGGGCGGCCCGATCTGCGCGCGGGGGAGGAGGCGCTGCGCCGGTGGCTGGCGGCGTCGGCGCTGGTGCGGGGGCAGGAGGAGGGCGGCACGGTGGTGATCGTGGCCGAGCCGACGGAGCGGGCGGTGCAGGCGCTGGTCCGCTGGGATCCGGCGGGGTTCGCCCGGCGGGAGCTGGCGGAACGGGCCGAGCTGGGCTTCCCGCCCGTCTCCCGGATGGCCTCGGTGACCGGCCCGCCCGAGGCTCTGGCCACCTTCCTCCGGACCGCCGGACTGCCGCCGGAGGCCGAGATCCTGGGCCCGGTGCCGGCCCCTTCGGCCGCGCCCGGAAGAGCCCGCAGGCCGGGGGACGCGCCGCCGGGCGAGACCTGGGAGCGGGCCCTGATCCGGGTGGTCCCGGGGCGCGGGGCGGCGCTGGCCCGCGCCCTCAAGAAGGCGCTCGCGGCCCGTACGGCGAAGGGGGCGGGCGACCCGATCCGGATCAGGATCGATCCGCCGGACATTGGGTGAGCCGGTGCCCGCGGGTTGTATGTCCGCCCGTCTGGGCCCGGGCCCAGACGGGCGGACAAGGGACTGCCCCGCCGTGCGACCGGCACGGTGGGGCAGAAGGGCGTGACGTACGGTCAGCCGTTGCGCGGGCCCGGGAAGGCGCCGGGGCGCAGCTCCTCGCGGGCCGACTGCGGGGCTGTCGACGGCTGCGGCGGCATCGAGCGGGCCGCCGGGACCGAGGGCACCGGGGAGCCGGACCCCTTGGCGGAGGATCCGGTGAGGCCGGTGCCGACGGAGACCGGGCGCGGCGTGGCCGTGTTCTCGCCGCCCGTCTCGGCGGCGGGCTGCGGGGTGGCGCGGCGCGCTCCGTAACGGCGGTGAACGGCCTGCTTGGTGACACCGAGGGCGGAGCCCACCGCGTCCCAGGAGAAGCCCAGCGAGCGGTCGAAGTCCACCGCGGCCGTCACCAGGGTCTCGACGCTGTCCCGCAGCTCCTGCGCGAGGCGGACGGTGGGGGCCGGGGCCCTGCCGTAGACGACGAAGCCCGCGGAAGGGCCGGAGCGGCGCGGACGGTAGACATTGCCCAGCTGGGCGGTGAGGGTGCGCAGCGCGTCCACCTGCCGCCTGACCCGCTCGATGTCCCGCACCAGAAGATGCAGACTGGCCCGCGCTTGGGCGTCGTGCGTTGCGTGGTCGGCCATGAAGAAGCCTCTCGAACCGGCGTTGAAAGGGATCGGGCCGCAATCGGGGCGGCCCGCTTCGGTCAATCTCCTTTGACCAACGCCCGAGCCGGGTATGTGGTCACGCTATCGGGGCGTATGTGCATATGCACGGGGCGTGCGCGGCGCACGTACGCCCCCTGGTCGCCGCCCCCGCGTAAGGGATCGCCGCCCCCCCGCGTGAGGGAGCTGCCGTCCGCGTAAGGGAGCGGCCGGACCCGGTCCGATCCGAGACCCTAGACTGGTGTGCTGCTCGTCACCGTACGTCTTGGCCCGAGAGGCAGTCAGCCACCCATGAAGCTCGTCTTCGCCGGCACCCCCGAAGTCGCCGTCCCCGCCCTGGACGCCCTGATCGCCTCCGACCGCCATGAGGTGGCCGCCGTCGTGACCCGTCCCGACGCCCCCGCAGGGCGGGGCCGCCGACTCGTCGCGAGCCCGGTGGCCGAGCGGGCGGAGGAGGCCGGGATCGAGGTGCTCAAGCCCGTGAAGCCCCGGGACGAGGAGTTCCTCGCCCGGCTGCGCGAGATCGCCCCGGACTGCTGCCCGGTCGTCGCCTACGGCGCCCTGCTGCCCAAGGCCGCCCTCGACGTGCCCGCCCGGGGCTGGGTCAACCTGCACTTCTCGCTGCTGCCCGCCTGGCGGGGCGCGGCCCCCGTGCAGCACTCCCTGATGGCCGGGGACGAGGTGACCGGCGCGTCGACCTTCCTGATCGAGGAGGGCCTGGACTCCGGCCCGGTCTACGGCGTCCTCACGGAGGAGATCCGGCCCACCGACACCAGCGGCGATCTGCTCACCCGGCTCGCCTTCGCCGGGGCCGGGCTGCTCGCCGCCACCATGGACGGCATCGAGGACAACACCCTGCACGCCGTGCCCCAGCCGCACGAGGGCGTCACGCTGGCCCCGAAGATCACCGTCGAGGACGCCCAGGTCCAGTGGTCCGACCCCGCCCTGCGGGTCGACCGGGTGGTGCGCGGCTGCACCCCGGCCCCCGGCGCCTGGACCCTGTTCCGCGGCGAGCGGCTCAAGCTGATCCAGGCGACCCCCGTCCTGGACCGTACGGACCTGGCCCCCGGCGAGCTGTCGGCCGCCAAGAACAACGTGTACGTGGGCACCGGCTCGCACGCCGTCGAGCTGCTGTGGGTCCAGCCGCAGGGCAAGAAGCCGATGCGGGCCGCCGACTGGGCGCGCGGCGTCCGCATCGCCCACGGCGAGCTGCTGGGCCTGTAGCGGGCTTCCGGGGCCCGGGGCGGCGTTCCGCGAGCCCCGGGCTGCCGTTCGGGCGGCCGCGGACAGCGTCGTACGCTGGGAGGGTTCGCCCCTTGACCTTCAGCACCTTCAGCGGAGCACCTTTCACGTGAACGACCAGCCGCGTCGCCGTCCCGCCAAGCCTCACCGCCGTCCCAAGAAGGACCCGGTCCGCTTCCTCGCCTTCGAGGCGCTGCGGGCCGTCGACGAACGGGACGCGTACGCCAACCTCGTGCTGCCCCCGCTGCTGAAGAAGGCCCGCGCCAAGGGCGACTTCGACGGCCGGGACGCGGCGCTGGCGACCGAGCTGGTCTACGGGACGCTGCGCCGCCAGGGCACGTACGACGCGATCGTGGCGGCCTGCATCGACCGGCCGCTGCGCGAGGTCGACCCGCCGGTCCTGGACGTCCTGAACATGGGCGTCCACCAGCTGCTCGGCACCCGTATCCCCACCCACGCGGCCGTCTCCGCCAGTGTGGAGCTGGCCCGGGTGGTGCTGGGGGAGGGGCGTGCGAAGTTCGTCAACGCGGTGCTGCGCAAGGTCACCGCGCACGATCTCGACGGCTGGGTGGAGAAGGTCGCCCCGCCGTACGACGAGGACGCCGAGGACCACCTCGCGGTCGTCCACTCCCACCCCCGCTGGATCGTCTCCGCCCTCTGGGACGCGCTGGGCGGCGGCCGGGCCGGCATCGAGGACCTCTTGGAGGCGGACAACGAGCGGCCCGAGGTGACCCTGGTAGCCCGCCCCGGCCGCTCCACCACCGAGGAGCTGGTCAAGGCTCTGGGCGAGGACAACTCCCTGCCCGGCCGCTGGTCCCCGTACGCCGTCCGGATGGCCGAGGGCGGCGAGCCCGGTGCGCTGGAGGCCGTCCGGGAGAGCCGGGCGGGCGTCCAGGACGAGGGCAGCCAGCTCGTCGCCGCCGCCCTGGCCGCCGTCCCCGTCGAGGGTCGTGACACCCGCTGGCTGGACGGCTGCGCGGGTCCCGGCGGCAAGGCCGCCCTGCTCGCGGCGCTGGCCGCCGAACGCGGCGCGACGCTGCTCGCCGCCGAGAAGCAGCCGCACCGCGCCCGGCTGGTCGAGCGCGCGCTCGCCGGCAACCCCGGCCCGTACCAGGTGATCACCGCCGACGGCACCCGCCCGCCGTGGCTGCCCGGCACCTTCGACCGCGTCCTGATGGACGTGCCCTGCTCCGGCCTCGGCGCGCTGCGCCGCCGCCCGGAGTCCCGCTGGCGGCGGCGCGCCGAGGACCTGGAGGCCTTCGCCCCGCTCCAACGCGGCCTGCTGCGCGAGGCGTTGAAGGCCGTACGGGTCGGCGGTGTGGTCGGTTACGCCACCTGCTCGCCGCATCTCGCAGAGACCCGCGTGGTCGTCGAGGACGTGCTCAAGGGGCGCGGCGGGGAGCCGGTCGAGGCGGAGTGGATCGACGCCCGCCCGCTGCTGCCCGGGGTGTCCGCCCTGGGCGAGGGGCCCGACATCCAGCTCTGGCCGCATCTGCACGGCACGGACGCGATGTATCTGGCTCTGCTGCGCCGGACCGGCTGAATATCACCGCGTCAGCGCGCCCGCCCGTACGGTAAAAGAACGGCAAAGCGCTGGCAAAATGCCCAGAATGTGCGGACTGTGAGGGCTGTGTGAGGCTTCGGAGGGCATCGAGTCGGGGAACCGGCCGGAGACGTGGCAGGCTTGGGTCATGGCGCAGATCAACCCCAGCATCCTGTCCGCCGATTTCGCGCGTCTCGCCGAGGAGGCGAAGGCCGTCGAAGGCGCGGACTGGCTCCATGTCGATGTCATGGACAACCACTTCGTGCCCAACCTGACCCTCGGCGTGCCGATCGTCGAGGCGCTGAGCAAGGCGACGGACACCCCGCTGGACTGCCACCTCATGATCGAGGACGCGGACCGCTGGGCCCCGCAGTACGTCGAGGCCGGCGCCGGGTCCGTCACCTTCCACGCCGAGGCCGCCGCGGCTCCGGTGCGCCTCGCGCGGGAGATCCGGGCGAAGGGGGCGCGCGCCTCGATGGCGCTCAAGCCCGCGACGCCCATCGAGCCGTACGAGGACCTGCTCCCCGAGCTGGACATGCTGCTGATCATGACGGTCGAGCCGGGCTTCGGCGGGCAGGCCTTCCTGGACATCATGCTGCCGAAGATCCGCCGCACCCGGGAGCTGATCGGCAAGCACGGTCTCGAACTGTGGCTCCAGGTCGACGGCGGCGTCTCGGCCTCCACCATCGAGCGCTGCGCCGAGGCCGGAGCCGATGTCTTCGTGGCCGGATCCGCGGTCTACGGGGCGGCGGACCCGGCGGCGGCGGTGCGGGACCTGCGGGCCCTGGCGGACGTGGCGACGGCCGCGGCCCCCTGGGCATGCGACCACTGAACCAAGGGCAGATGAACGCGGTCCGACAGGGCCGATCAAGGATCGCCGGATCTGACAGGATGAACGGCGTATCGGGCGTGTGAACAGCAGTGAGGAGATCGCGGTGTCTGGCATCTCGGCGGGTCGGTCAGCCATGCGGATGGGACCCGCGGAGCTGGTGCAGGCGGCGGCCATGGCCCGCCGGTTCTACCTGGAGGGCAAGTCCAAGATCCAGATCGCCGAGGAGTTCGGCGTGAGCCGCTTCAAGGTGGCCCGGGTCCTGGAGACCGCCCTCGAACGCGATCTCGTACGCATCGAGATCCGGGTCCCGGCCGAGCTGGACGCCGAACGCTCCGACGCCCTGCGCGCCCGCTACGGGCTGCGGCACGCGGTGGTCGTCGAATCCCCGGCCGAGGAACAGGACGACGCCCCCGACCCGGAGAACCTGGGCGAGGTCGCGGCCGACCTCCTGGGCGAACTGGTGGCCGAGGGCGATGTGCTCGGCCTGGCCTGGGGCCGCTCCACCATCCACATGGCGGCCGCCCTCGACCGGCTCCCGCCGTGCACGGTCGTCCAGCTGACCGGGGTGTACGACGCGGGCACCGCCGAGCGCGGCTCGGTCGAGGCGGTCCGCCGGGCCGCCCAGGTCTCCGGCGGCGAGGCCCACCCCATCTACGCCCCCATGCTGCTGCCCGACCCCGCGACGGCCGCCGCGCTGCGCGACCAGACGGGCATCGCCCGCGCCTTCGAGTACTTCGACAAGGTCACCGTCGCCGCCGTCTCCATCGGCTCCTGGGAGCCGGGCATCTCCACCGTCCACGACATGCTCTCGGACGAGGAGCGCGCCCACTACGCCTCGCTCGGCGTCGCCGCCGAGATGTCCGCGCACCTCTTCGACGCCGAGGGCCGCCGGGTCGGGCGCGACCTCGGGGAGCGCTGCATCACCGTGGAGGCGGACCGGCTGCGCCGGATCCCCGAGGTGGTCGCGATCGCGGGCGGCCAGCGCAAGGCGGCGGCGATCGGCGCGGTGCTCCGCTCCGGCCTGGTCACCAGCCTGGTCACGGACACCGCCGCGGCCGACTATCTGCTCACCGAGTCCGCGGCGGGCGTCCGCCCGGCGCTGGAGCGGGCCGACCCCGACGGCGAGTGACCCCGAGAACGCGCTGAGGGCCGTGCACCCCGCAAGGTGCACGGCCCTCGGTCCTTGCTACTCCCTCAGCCGGCCGGGGGAGCCTTGGCCGCGCACGGGGCGGGGGCGGCGGCCTCGGTGCGCGCGTGCGGGACGCCCAGCACCGTCTCCTCCAGATACTCCTCGGGCTCCTCGTACTGCCCCACGTCCGCCGGGTTGTAGCGGGGCGTCTGGCGCGACCAGTCCAGGTTGCCGCGCATCCAGCTCCGCATCCCGTCCAGGTAGGGCACCAGCAGCCCGGACAGCTCCGGATACAGCTCCAGCAGCTCGTCCTCGGCGGTCAGGAACCGCTCGGTCTCCATCGCGAGCCGCTCCGCGACGTGGTCCAGCGCCTGCTGCTCCCCGAGGCCCCGGTGGTGGCGGACCAGGTGGACGAGGTTGTGGATCTCGCCGAGCACCTGCTCCTTCTCGAAGGAGTACACGTCGTTCGCCCAGCAGACGTGGTTGCACGCGGCTTCCAGGGCGGTGATGAAGCGGGGGTCGTTGTGGAGCGACTCCGGGGCCTCGATGCCCGCCACGATCTCTATGAGGTCCATGCAGACGTGGATGGCCCCGGTGTGCCGCCGCTTGGCGATGTACGTCTCCTCCGAGGGCACCACGTCCTCGGCGCGATTGCCCGCCTCCCAGGTCGTGGCGGTCGTGAGGTAGGTGACCAGATGCCAGGCGAACCGGGTCCGCCAGTGCGGGGCCGCGTTCGGTGTCGTACGTTTCCACAGATCGGCCAGGGCGGTCACGGCGGCCGGGACCTCTTCCCCCGGCAGCGGCTCGGGGGCGGAGCCGTCGACCACGGCGCGCATCCGTTCGACCACACTTCTCACCCGGTCGGGTGAACGGCCGAGGTGGCCGTCGTCGAGCTGGTCGTCGACCAGGAAGAGCCAGACGAACCAGTCGGCCACCAGATCGAGGTGTTCCTCGTCGGCCGTCGGGTAGACCATGCCGACGAACGCCCCGAAATCGGCTTGTTCGAATCGGTTCCTCGCGGACTCGCGATGGACCAGACCCGTCGCTCTGGTCCAGGCGTCCAGATGCCCCCGGGTGTGCCCCACGTGCGGGTTGGTCCGCTGCGGGAACGGGCAGTAGATGTCCGGCAGTTCGCTGTCCACAGGCGGATCGGGATCCTCTCCGGTCATACGGTGTGCCCAGGGTTGCCGACGAGCCGGATCGACGCTTCCGACACCCCCGAGACCTGCGGCTTTGAAGCTACCTGACCCCTTGTCACCCGGTCCAGGGATGGTGATCACGAATGATTCGAATACCGTTCGGGTACAGTCCGTGGGTAAGGCAGGTTCACTTGCCCGGGACCCCCGGCCGCCTCTTCGGAGGATCAGACGAACACGGGGGTCTTTTGCTGTGTCTTCGGGGAAACGACCTGCGCGGTTTCGTATGAAAAAATGAGTCTTATGCGTTTTCTTGAGCCGGGTACCGGTCGCTACACAGAGTCCCCCGCGGTCCCGTACGACCTCACGTACGACGACGTCTTCATGGTCCCCGGCCGCTCCGCGGTCGGCTCCCGCCAGGGCGTGGACCTCTCGTCGCCCGACGGAACCGGCACCACCATCCCGCTCGTGGTCGCCAACATGACCGCCATCGCGGGCCGCCGGATGGCCGAAACCGTCGCCCGCCGCGGCGGCCTCGTCGTCATCCCCCAGGACATCCCGATCGAGGTCGTCACCGACGTCATCTCCTGGGTCAAGACGCGTCACCTCGTCCTCGACACCCCGATCGAGCTGGCCCCCGGCCAGACCGTCGCCGACGCGCTCTCGCTGCTGCCCAAGCGGGCGCACGGCGCGGGCGTCGTCGTCGACGCCGACCGCCGCCCCGTCGGTGTCGTCACCGAGCACGACCTCAGCGGCGTCGACCGCTTCACCCAGCTCTCCGAGGTCATGTCCAAGGACCTCGTGCTGCTGGACGCCGACATCGACCCGCGCGACGCCTTCAACAAGCTCGACGGCGCCAACCGCAAGCTCGCCCCCGCGGTCGACGCCGACGGCCGCCTCGTCGGCATCCTCACCCGCAAGGCCGCCCTGCGCGCCACGCTCTACACCCCCGCCACCGACGCCGAGGGCAAGCTGCGCATCGCGGCCGCCGTCGGTATCAACGGCGACGTGGCCGGCAAGGCCAAGCAGCTCCTGGACGCGGGCGCCGACGTCCTCGTCGTGGACACCGCCCACGGCCACCAGGAATCCATGATCAGCGCGGTGAAGGCCGTGCGGGCCCTCGACCCGCGGGTGCCGATCGTCGCGGGCAACATCGTCGCCGCCGAGGGCGTGCGTGATCTGATCGAGGCGGGCGCCGACATCATCAAGGTCGGCGTCGGCCCCGGCGCCATGTGCACCACCCGGATGATGACCGGCGTCGGCCGCCCGCAGTTCTCCGCCGTCCTGGAGTGCGCCGCCGAGGCGAAGAAGCACGGCAAGCACGTCTGGGCGGACGGCGGCGTCCGGCACCCGCGAGACGTCGCCATGGCGCTCGCCGCCGGCGCGTCCAACGTGATGATCGGCTCCTGGTTCGCGGGCACGTACGAGTCGCCCGGCGACCTCCAGCAGTCCGCCGACGGCCGCTTCTACAAGGAGTCCTTCGGGATGGCCTCGGCCCGCGCCGTGAAGAACCGCACCTCGGACGAGTCCGCCTACGACCGCGCCCGCAAGGCGCTCTTCGAGGAGGGCATCTCCACCTCGCGGATGTTCCTCGACCCGGCCCGCCCGGGCGTCGAGGACCTGATCGACTCGATCATCGCGGGCGTCCGCTCCTCCTGCACCTACGCCGGCGCCGGCTCGCTGGCGGAGTTCGCCGAGAAGGCGGTCGTCGGCGTCCAGAGCGCCGCCGGTTACGCCGAGGGCAAGCCGCTGCACGCCAGCTGGAGTTGATACCCCGAGCGCCGCAACGACCCCGCCCCCTCCGGCTGTTCCACGCCGGAGGGGGCGGGGTCGTTTCCGGCCTGCCCGCGTGGCCGGGGACGCGCTTCAACTCTGTTGAAAACTAAGTAATATGAACCGCACTCAGCTGCCTGCCTCTCTGCGGTAAGGGATCTCATGTCCTTCTTCACTGACCTGGCCCACCAGTACATCGACGGCGAGTGGAGGCCGGGGAAGGGGTCCTGGGACATCATCGACTTCAACCCGTTCGACGGGGAGAAGCTCGCCTCGATCCCGGTCGCCACCGCCGACGAGGTCGACCAGGCCTACCGGGCCGCCGAGCGCGCCCAGCAGGCGTGGGCGGACACCAACCCGTACAGCAGGCGGGCCGTCCTGGAGAAGGTGCTCGGCATCGTCGAGGAGCGCGAGCAGGAGATCGGCGAGGCGATCGTCGCCGAGCTCGGCGGCACCCGGCTGAAGGCCGGCTTCGAACTGCACCTGGCCAAGGAGTTCCTCCGCGAGGCGATCCAGCTCGCCCTGCGCCCCGCAGGCCAGATCCTCCCCTCGCCGACCGAGGGCAAGGAGAACCGCGTCTACCGCGTGCCCGCCGGTGTCATCGGCGTGATCAGCCCGTTCAACTTCCCCTTCCTGCTCTCCCTGAAGTCCGTCGCGCCCGCGCTGGCCCTCGGTAACGCCGTCGTCCTCAAGCCGCACCAGAACACCCCGATCTGCGGCGGCACCCTGCTCGCCAAGGTCTTCGAGGACGCCGGGCTGCCCGCCGGGCTGCTGAACGTCGTGATCACCGACATCGCGGAGATCGGCGACACCCTGCTGGAGCACCCCATTCCGCAGATCATCTCCTTCACCGGTTCGGACAAGGTCGGCCGCCACGTCGCCACCGTCTGCGCCCAGAACCTCAAGCGCGCCGTCCTCGAACTCGGCGGCAACAGCGCCCTGATCGTGCTCGACGACGCGGATGTGGACTACGCCGTCGACGCGGCGGTCTTCAGCCGGTACGTCCACCAGGGCCAGGTCTGCATGGCCGCCAACCGCATCCTGGTCGACCGCGCGGTGGAGGCCGAGTTCACCGAGAAGTTCGTCGCCAAGGTCGCATCGCTCACCGTCGGCGACCCCGCCGACCCGGCCACCCAGATCGGCCCGCTGATCAACTCCTCGCAGGCCGAGTCCGTCTCCAAGCTCGTCGACCAGACCGTGGCGGCCGGGGCGACGGCCCTCCTGCACGGCCGCGCCGACGGCAACCTCGTCAGCCCCTCCGTGCTGACCGGCCTCGCCGCCGACTCGCCCGTCCTGCACCAGGAGATCTTCGGGCCCGTCGCCCTGCTGATCCCCTTCGACGGCGAGGACGAGGCCGTCCGCATCGCCAACGACACCCCGTACGGCCTCAGCGGCGCCGTCCACACCGGCAACATCGAGCGCGGCGTACGGATCGGGCAGCGCATCCACACCGGCATGATCCACATCAACGACGGCACCGTCCACGACGAGCCGATCGTCCCCTTCGGCGGCGAGAAGAGCTCCGGTCTCGGCCGGCTCAACGGCGACTCGATGATCGAGGCCTTCACCACCCAGAAGTGGATCTCCATCCAGCACGGCCGCTCGCGGTTCCCCTTCTGACGGCCGGTTCCGCCGCTCCGGGCGCGCCCGGAGCGGCGGCCCGTGGTCTACTGCGGGAGGCGGCACGCACCGCCTCCCGCAAGCCGACCCACCGCAGAGATAGTGAACCGCCCGACGTGCGCCTGAACGACCTCGACGAACGCATCGTCCACGCCCTCGCCGAAGACGCCCGGCGCTCCTACGCCGACATCGGCGCCCTCGTCGGCCTCTCCGCCCCCGCCGTGAAACGCCGCGTCGACCGGCTGCGCGCCGAGGGCGCGATCACCGGCTTCACCGTGCGGGTCGACCCGGCGGCGCTCGGCTGGGAGACCGAGGGGTTCATCGAGATCTATTGCAGCCGCAACACCTCCCCGGACGCGATCAAGCAGGGCCTCGCCCGCTACCCGGAGATCGCCTCGGCCTCCACGGTGACCGGCGAGGCGGACGCCGTGGTGCAGGTCTTCGCCGCCGACATGCGCCACTTCGAACAGGTCCTGGAGCGCATCGCGGGGGAGCCGTACGTGGAGCGTACGAAGTCGGTGCTGGTGCTCTCGCCGCTGCTGCGCCGGTACTCCGCGGAGGCCCCGCCGGCCTGAGACGGGTGGCGCACATCACCCCGCTGACCTGCGGTGATGCCCGACGCAACGATTCGCTGCCCGAGGCCCTTCCCGCGCAACGAATCAACGGTCGACGCGCAACGCTCGCGCCTTGTCCGGGCCGATCCGGGCCACGTACCTTCGATACGTCTCCCCACCCCGCCCGCACCGCCCGAGGTCAGCCATGCCGTCGTTGCGCACCGCCCTGCTCCAGAGCTCCGGACGGCCCGGCGCCGTCGCCGAGAACCTGAAGACGCTGGACGAGGCCGCCGCCCGGGCCGCCGGTGCCGGAGCACGGCTGCTGGTCGCCCCTGAGCTGTTCCTCACCGGATACGCCATCGGCGACGCCGTGCCCGTCCTGGCCGAGCCCGCCGACGGACCCGGCGCCGAAGCGATCGCCGAGATCGCCGTACGCCACGGCCTCGCCGTCCTCTACGGCTACCCGGAGCGCGACGGGGAGCGGATCTTCAACGCCTCCCAGCTCATCGCCCCCGACGGCGTCCGGCTCGCGAACTACCGCAAGACCCACCTGTTCGGCTGCTTCGAGCAGGAGTGGTTCACCCCCGGCGAGCGGACCGTCGTCCAGGCCGACCTCGACGGCATCCGCATCGGCCTGCTGATCTGCTACGACGTCGAGTTCCCCGAGAACGTCCGGGCGCACGCCCTGGCCGGCACCGATCTGCTGCTGGTGCCCACCGCGCAGATGCACCCCTTCCAGTTCGTCGCCGAATCCGTGGTCCCCGTACGGGCCTTCGAGAGCCAGATGTACGTGGCGTACGTCAATCGCACCGGCCCGGAAGGGGAGTTCGAGTTCGTCGGGCTCAGCTGCCTGGCCGGCCCCGACGGGGTGGTCCGCACCCGCGCCGGACGCGGCGAGGAACTCGTGATCGGCGAGGTGGACCCGGAGTTCCTGGCCGCCTCGCGCGCTGCCAACCCCTATCTCGCGGACCGCCGCCCCGGCCTCTACGGCTCCCTCGCCTGAGCCCCTCCTCTCCCCTGAACTTCCGTACCGCGCAAGGAGTCCGTACCCCATGACGTCCACGGTGCCCAACGCCGTCCAGCACACCGACGCGGCCGCCCCGCCGATCACCATGTTCGGGCCGGACTTCCCGTACGCGTACGACGACTTCCTCGCCCACCCGGCCGGGCTCGGCCAGATACCGGCGACCGAGCACGGCCAGGAGGTCGCCGTCATCGGCGGCGGTCTCTCCGGCATCATCGCCGCGTACGAGTTGATGAAGATGGGCCTCAAGCCCGTCGTCTACGAGGCCGACCAGATCGGCGGCCGGCTGCGCACCGTCGGCTTCGACGGCTGCGACGGCGACCTCACCGCCGAGATGGGCGCCATGCGCTTCCCGCCCTCGTCCACGGCGCTCCAGCACTACATCGACCTGGTGGGCCTCCAGACCCGGCCCTTCCCCAACCCGCTCTCCCCGGCCACGCCCTCCACCGTCGTGGACCTCAAGGGCGAGTCGCACTACGCCGAGACCATCGACGACCTGCCGCAGGTCTACCGTGACGTCGCCGAGGCCTGGAACGCCTGTCTGGAGGAGGGCGCCGACTTCTCCGACATGAACCGGGCGCTGCGTGAGCGCGACGTCCCGCGCATCCGGGAGATCTGGTCGCAGCTCGTCGAGCGGCTCGACAACCAGACCTTCTACGGCTTCCTCTGCGAGTCCGAGGCCTTCAAGTCGTTCCGGCACCGCGAGATCTTCGGCCAGGTCGGCTTCGGCACCGGCGGCTGGGACACCGACTTCCCCAACTCCATCCTGGAGATCCTGCGCGTCGTCTACACCGAGGCCGACGACCACCACCGCGGCATCGTCGGCGGCAGCCAGCAGCTCCCGCTGCGCCTGTGGGACCGCGAGCCGCAGAAGATCGTCCACTGGCCGCTCGGCACCTCGCTGTCCTCCCTGCACGGCGGTGAGCCGCGCGGCGCGGTGACCCGGCTGACCCGTACGGCGGGCAACCGCATCACGGTCACCGACGCCACCGGCGACATCCGCACCTTCCGGGCTGCCGTCTTCACCGGCCAGTCCTGGCTGCTGCTCTCCAAGATCGACTGCGATGACGCGCTCTTCCCGATCGACCACTGGACGGCGATGGAGCGCACCCACTACATGGAGTCGTCCAAGCTGTTCGTCCCGGTCGACCGGCCGTTCTGGCTGGACAAGGACGAGACCACCGGCCGCGACACCATGTCGATGACGCTCACCGACCGGATGACCCGGGGGACGTACCTCCTGGACGACGGTCCTGACAAGCCCGCCGTCATCTGTCTCTCCTACACGTGGTGCGACGACAGCCTGAAGTGGCTGCCGCTCTCCCCGAAGGAGCGCATGGAGGTCATGCTCAAGTCGCTCGGCGAGATCTACCCGAACGTCGACATCCGCAGCCACATCATCGGCAACCCGGTCACCGTCTCCTGGGAGAACGAGCCCTGGTTCATGGGCGCGTTCAAGGCCAACCTGCCCGGCCACTACCGCTACCAGCGGCGGCTGTTCACCCACTTCATGCAGGACCGGCTGCCCGAGGACAAGCGGGGCATCTTCCTCGCCGGGGACGACATCTCCTGGACGGCCGGCTGGGCCGAGGGCGCCGTGCAGACCGCGCTGAACGCGGTGTGGGGCGTCATGCACCAGTTCGGCGGGGCGACGGACGCGACCAACCCCGGCCCCGGCGACGTCTTCGACGAGATCGCCCCGGTCGAGCTTCCGGAGGACTGAGCCCCGGGAGCGTACCGATGGACTGAGTCCCGAGCGTACCGACGCGGGCGTCAGCGGCAGGGGGTGAGCAGGAGCCGCCCCACCAGCCCCGCGCCCGCGTCGGTCCGCTGCCTGAACTCCTCGGCCAGCGAAGGGAATCCGCGCAGCCGCCAGAGCACCCGGGCCGCCGACCAGGCCGCCTCGCGGGCCCGCTCCAGGCTCCAGGAACTCACCAGATGGGTCAGTGGATCCGCGATCTCCAACAGGTCGGGCCCCGGCATCAGTTCGTCGTGGATCCGCTCCTCCAGCAAGGCGAGGAGATCGCCCACGCGCTCGAACTCCCCTTCCAGGTCCGGCGGATCGCAGCCGAGCGTACGACAGGTGTCCACCAGCGCCAGGACCAGATCGTGGCCCACGTGCGCCTGGAGACCGCTCAGCGCGAACTGCACCGGACGTACGCCGGGATGACGGCGGCAGGGGAGCAGCGGGCGCCAGCACTCCGGCGGCCGCCCGCCCGCCGTGGCCGTATCGGCGGCCGACAGATAGTGCCCGGCGCAGCGTACGCCCAGCAGGGCGGCGGCTTCCCGGCCGTCGGGCCCGCCCCGGCCGAGGTTCGGTTCGGCCGTCTCCAGGACCTCCAGATAGACCCGGTTGAAGACCGCCACCCCCTCCCCGGACGGCCAGCGGGACCGCAATTCCCGCATATGTTCGATCACCGGTGAGGTGCCCGCCGACGGGCCGCCGACCCCGGCCGCTCCTGCGAACTGCTCGATCTGCGTCATGCGCGGAGCGTCCCAGCCTTAGGCTCGCCACGGCGCCGACCGGCCCGAGTATTCATCGGAACGGACGAACAGCGGTGCCGGAAAAGGGGATCGAGGAGTGCCGGGCACCCGCGTACGACGCCGCACCGCTCACCGTGAACGCCGCCGCGCGGCCCGCCGCCACGCCCTGCTCGCCGTCGCCTCGGCGGTCGTGGCGATCGGCGCGACGGCCGGGCTGATCGACGCGGGCCACCAGGACGGGCGCGACACGGCCCGTCCCGAACCGACGCCCTCGCCGCTCCTCCAGCCCCTCCCCGCGATCCCCACGCCGACGCCCACGGCCCCCGCCCCGTCCGCCTCATCGACGCGCCCCGCTCCGGCACCGTCGCCCTCACGCACCACGGCCCGCCCGAGCGCCGCACCGCCGCCCGCGCCCGCCCGGTCGACGGCGCCCGCACCCGCGCCCCTCAGCGGCCTCTTCCGGCACCCGCGCTCCCAGGTCCTGGACTGGGTGCGGGCGAACCCCGACGACCCGCGCCGCCCGGTCATCGAGTCCCGGATCGCGGCGCAGCCCGCCGCCGTCTGGTTCGCCGCCCACAACCCGGGCGAGATAGCCGGGCAGGTCCGCGAGGTCACCCGGGGCGCGGCCGCCGCGGGCCGGACCCCGGTGCTCGTCCCGTACGCGATACCCGACCGGGACTGCGGCGGCGCGTCCCAGGGCGGCGCCCCGGACCTCGCGGCGTACGACGCGTGGATACGGGAGTTCGCCCAGGGGCTCGGCGCGGGTCCGGCGATCGTGATCCTGGAACCGGACGCCATCGCCCTGTCCGACTGCCTCACCGCCTCGGAACGGGCCGCCCGTTTCGCCTCGCTGGCCCGCGCCGGACGCACTCTGCGCACAGCCAATCCGCGGGCCCGGGTCTACTTCGACGGCGGCCACTCGGGCTGGCACACCCCCGCGAAACAGGCCGCCGCGCTCCGGACCGCCGGGGCCGCCACCGACGGCGACGGCATCTTCACCAACGTGTCCAACTTCCACCGCACCGCCGACGAGACCGCCTACGCCCGCCGGGTCCTCGCCGCACTCGGCGGCCCGGCCGGCCTCGGCGCGGTGATCGACACCAGCCGCAACGGCAACGGAGCACCGGCCGCCGGCCAGTGGTGCGACCCGGCGGGCCGGGCCCTGGGGCAGCCCCCGACGACGAGCACCGGCGAGGCCCGGATCGACGCGTACCTGTGGGTGAAGCTGCCGGGGGAGTCCGACGGCTGCTCGGGCGCGGCGGGCTCCTTCACCCCGGAGTACGCCTACGCCTTGGCCACCGGGTGAGCCCCGGCCGCCCCCGTACGGCCTTCAGCCCTTCTCGGGCCCCGGCTTCTCGTCGTACGCCGACGTCCCCGAATCCAGCAGCGGTTCCTGCGACTTGAGGTGCGCCGGGGCGAAGGCCCGCAGCACGTGGTAGCCGGTGATCACGACGAGCGTGCCGAGCGCGATGCCGCCCAGCTCGAAGTTGTCGGTGATCTTCAGGCTGACCCCGCCGACGCCGATGATGATGCCCGCGGCGGCCGGGACCAGGTTGAGCGGATTGCGCAGGTCCACCCGGCCGTTGAGCCAGATCTGGGCGCCGAGCAGGCCGATCATCCCGTACAGGATCACCGTGATCCCGCCGAGCACCCCGCCCGGGATCGCGGCGACGACCGCGCCGAACTTCGGGCACAGACCGAAGAGCAGGGCGAAGCAGGCCGCCGCCCAGTACGCGGCCGTGGAGTAGACGCGAGTGGCGGCCATCACGCCGATGTTCTCGGAGTACGTGGTGTTGGGCGGGCCGCCCACGGCGGTGGAGAGCATGGAGGCCGCGCCGTCCGCCGCGATGGCGGTGCCGAGCTTGTCGTCCAGCGGGTCGCCGGTCATCTCGCCGACGGCCTTGACGTGTCCGGCGTTCTCCGCGACGAGCGCGATCACCACGGGCAGCGCCACCAGGATCGCCGACCACTCGAAGGCCGGGGCGTGGAAGGACGGCAGCCCGATCCAGTCGGCCTGGCCGACGGCCGAGAGGTCCAGGCGCCAGTGGTCGACGGCCTCGGCCCCGCCCGCCGGGGAGTGGATCTTCCCGAACACCAGGTCCAGCACCCACGACAGCACGTACCCGAAGACCAGCCCCAGGAAGATCGCGATCCGGGAGAGGAAACCGCGCAGGCACACCACGGCGAGGCCGGTGAACAGCATCACCGCCAGCGCCGTCCACTGGTCCTGCGGCCAGTACGTCGAGGCGGTCACCGGCGCCAGGTTGAAGCCGATCAGCATCACGACCGCGCCCGTCACCACCGGCGGCATCGCCGCGTGGATGATCCGCGCGCCGAACCGCTGCACGGCGAGACCCACCAGGAACAGCGCCGCGCCGACCACCAGCACCGCGCCCGTGACGGTCGCGCTGTCCCCGCCGCTCGCCCGGATCGTGGCCGCGACGCCGACGAAGGAGAGCGAGCAGCCCAGATAGCTGGGCACCCGGCCCTTGGTCGCCAGCAGGAAGATCGCGGTCGCGACACCCGACATCATGATCGCGAGGTTCGGGTCCAGGCCCATCAGGACCGGGGCGACGAACGACGCCCCGAACATCGCGACGACATGCTGGGCGCCGAGTCCGAACGTACGGGGCCAGGAGAGCCGTTCGTCGGGGCGCACCACCGCCCCGGGCTCGGGGGTCTTCCCGTCGCCGTGCAAGGTCCAGCGCACGCCGAGGCTCATGGTTGCTCCCTGAAGGTCTGCTCGGTGTGCCGACCGGTCTGCGACCCGGGGTTCGGTGTTCACCTGCGGAAAAGATCAGCGCCATGGTAGTGGTGCCCCCGGAGGCGGCCGCGCGGAGGTCACCCACCGCGCGCCGCCGCCGCGCCATGCCCGTACGGGGACGGGGCGCACCCGTACGCGAGCGGTCTTCCCGTCGCGTACGTCGTTTCCGTCGCGTACGCCGTCCCCGTCCGGCTCCGCGTCAGCTTCCGGCGGCGCTCTTCGTCGTCGTACCCCCGCCGACCGCCGATCCCGCGACCTTCCGGTCGGCCGACCGCAGCACCCCGGCGCCCAGCACCAGGCCGAAGGCCAGCGCGGTCACCACGCCGAACGACACCACCAGCGAGGTCGCCTCGGCCAGCGAGCCGATCGCGGAGGGGGCGATCAGACCGGAGGTGTACGTGATGGTGGCGACGCCCGCGATGGCCTGGCTCGGGTTCGGCCCGCTGCGCCCCGCCGCGGCGAAGGCCAGCGGGACCACGACCGCCACACCGAGGCCCAGCAGCCCGAAGCCGCACATCGCGACCGCGGGGGAGGGCGAGAGCACGACCAGCAGCCCGCCCGCGGTGGCCATCACTCCGCCGGTCCGCACCGTGCGGACCGCGCCGAACCGGTCGACGATCCGGTCCCCGGCGATCCTGGCCACCGCCATCGTCAGGGCGAACGCCGTGGTGGACGCGGCCGCGAGACCGTCCGAGCTGTCCAGGACGTCCCGCAGGTAGACCGCCGACCAGTCCAGGCTGGCCCCCTCGGCGAACACCGCGCAGAACCCGACCGCCCCGATGACCAGGGCCGACTTCGGTGGCAGCGTGAACCGCGGCGGCGGCTCCTCGTCCGTGCGGCTCTGGATGTCGAGGACGTCCCGGCAGGCGATCAGGCCCAGCGCCGTGAGCGCCAGGGCCGCGACGAGGTGGTGCAGCCGGGCGTCGGTCGCGGTGTGGGCGGCGACCGTGCCCGCCGCGGAACCGATCAGCGCGCCCACGCTCCACATGCCGTGCAGCCCCGACATGATCGACCTGTCGAGACGGTTCTCCACCTCGACGCCCAGCGCGTTCATGGCCACGTCGGACATGCCCGCCGTCGCCCCGTAGACGAACAGCGCGGCGCAGAGGGTGAGCAGGTTCGGTGCCAGCGCGGGCAGGATCAGCGCCAGCGTCCAGAGCGCCAGCAGCCCCCGCAGTGCGGTCCGGGCGCCGAACCGGTGGCTGATCCGGCCCGCCAGCGGCATCGCGATCGACGCGCCGATCGCCGGGAAGGCCAGCGCCAGGCCGAGCTGGCCCGCGCTCACCCCGGCGTGGTCCTGGATCCACGGCACCCGGGTCGCGAAGCTGCCGGTCACCGCCCCGTGGACGGTGAAGACCGCGGCGACGGCGATCCGCGCCCGCTTCACCTGCTGTGTGCTGTAGACCGTGACGGTCGTCGAGTCCTTCGTCATGCCGTCGAGCCCCTCCCCTGGGAATCCTCGGATGCCGGCCGGTCCGGCGCTGCCGCCGCTTTCGCCGCTTCCGTGTGGCGATGCGTGACGATGCGTCGCGTAAACTATCAGGAACCCTGCCTGATAAATAGTCGTTTCTCATCGGCCCGGAAAGCGGCCGGAAAGCGGCCGGAAAGCGGCGGGGCGGCCATCTGGAAGGATCCCCGGTATGCCCGCATCTCCGAGCACGGCTCGGGCCATCAACGACCGGCTCGCCCTGCGCCTGCTCCAGCAGGACGGCCCGCTGACGGCCACCCAGCTCAAGACGCTGACCGGGCTCTCCCGGCCCACCGTCGCCGACCTCGTCGAACGGCTCCGGAGCGCCGGTCTGATCCAGGTCGTCGGCGAGTCCGGAGCCGTCCGCCGCGGCCCCAACGCCAAGCTGTACGGGATCGTCGCCGACCGGGCCCATCTCGCCGCGCTCGACGTGCGTCTCGGCAGTGTCAGCGTGGTCGTCACCGATCTGCTGGGGACGACGCTCGCCGAGGACTCGCTGCCCATCGGCAGCGACACCGGCACCGGGCCCGCCGTCGAGCGGGCCGCCGCCCTCCTGGAGCGCACCGCCCGCGCCGCCGGGTCCGTACCCCTGCACAGCGTCGGCATCGGCGCCCCGGGCCTGATCGACCCGGCCACCGGCGAACTCCGCGACAGCTCCGGCCTGCCCGCCTGGCACCGGGGCCTGGTCCGCGAGCTCCAGCGGCGGCTCCCGGCCACGGTCCTGGTGGAGAACGAGACGAACCTCGCGGCCGTCGCGGAGCACCGGGAGGGCGCCGCCCACGACCGGGAGACCTTCGTCCTGCTCTGGCTGGGCCAGGGGATCGGGGCCGCCGTGATGCTGGACGGCAAGCTGCGTCAGGGGGCGTCCGGCGGCGCGGGGGAGATCGGCTTCCTGCCGGTCCCCGGGGTGAGCGGGCTGCCGTCGGCGGTCAACTGCGAGGGCGGCTTCCACTCCCTGGCCGGCTCCGTCGCGCTGTGCGAACTCGCGGCCGCGCACGGACTCGTGGACCGGGCGGCAGTGGCCGAGGGCCAGGAGGAGTCGGCCGCCGTGGCCGCGGTGCGGGCCGCCCTGGAGGCGGGGCAGGCGGGCGAGCCCTTCCTGAAGGAGGTCGCCGACCGCCTCGCCCTCGGGTCCGCCGCCGTCGTCTCGGTGCTCGACCCGGGCTGTGTGCTGCTCGCGGGGGCCGTCGGCCACGCGGGCGGGGCCGCGCTCGCCGCCCGGGTCGAGGAGCGGCTCGCCACGATGTCACCGCTGCGCACCGAGGTCCGCGCCGGTTCGCTGGGCGACGGGGCCGTGCTGCGCGGCGCGCTGCTCACCGCCCGGGACGCGGCCCAGGACGCGCTGTTCGCCCCGGAGGGCTGAGCGGGCGGACCGGGGAAACGGCGGACGGCCGGACCGGTACCACCCGCCGCCTCCCAGAACGCGGTCCGGGCCCGGCGGCTACCGGGGGAGAGCCGAACGGCCCGGCGCGAGCGGGGAGGACCGCTCACGCCGGGCCGGAGGGCACGGGAGGGATCAGCAGGCGCCGAGGTCCTTCCAGACGCCCCACTCGCCGGTGGTGCCGGGCTTCTCGCCCTTCGTCCACCAGGACGCCTTCCACTGATGGCCGTCCTGGCTGACGGTGGAGCCGCCGCCGTACTCGGTGCCCGCGTCCCACGCCGGGGCCGAGCAGCTGCCGCCCGGCTGCGTCGGGGTCGGAGTCGGCGTCGGACCGGTCGGGTCCGGGGTCGGGGTCGGCGTCGGGTCGGTCCCGGTGCCGGGCTCGACCACCGTGGTGCCGCGGGCCAGGTCACCGGCGAGGGAGTAGGACTTCCCGCCGAAGGTCACGGTCCAGTTCGACGGGGTGGAGGTCGGCAGGTAGTAGACGAAGTCCAGCTCGACCGAGGCGCCGGGGGCCAGGCTCTGCCAGGCCGGGAGCTTCAGCGAGACACGGTTGTAGTCGCCCTTCAGGCCGCCGATGTTGTTGGCCGCCGTGTGGTCGCTGCGGATGATCGTCGTACCGAAGCCTGACTGGTCCTTGGCGTTGGCCGGGGCGGAGGTGGAGTAGTCGAACTGGAACTCCGTACCGCCGGGCAGCGTGGCCTGGGTCCGGTTGGTGATCTTCAGCTTGGGGCTGATCGGGTAGTTGGAGTCGCCCAGCGGGAACTGGCCGAAGGAGACGTCGATGTCCAGCGCCTCGGTCGGCAGGTCGATCGTGGAGCGCTTCGCGCCGTACGGGGTGGCCGACTTGAACGCGTCGTACATCGCGGAGGTCAGCGTGGAGCCCGTCTCGTACTGGCCCTTCGCCGCGTTCCACTGGTAGTCGCCCGCCAGCTCCCAGATCATCGTGCCGCCGATGCCCTTGTCCACGACGTAGTCGGCCTTGGCCTTCACCGACTGCTCGTCCTCGGTGGAGAGGAACACCTTCTTCTCAGCGTTCCACAGCCACGGGGCGACCAGCGTCGAGTCGTACTTACGGGCGTACGTGCCGGTCAGCTGGGTGTTCGCGGGGAAGCCGTAGTCGGTGACGTAATCGCCGACGATGCCCTTCTCCAAGTTCTTCGCGTGCCACATCGGGTTGGAACCGGCAGGGGATTCCTTGCCGTTGGTGTCCTTGTCGTGCCACAGGTTGTCGATGCCGACGGCGCCGTCACCGCACTTGGTCAGACCCGCGCCCGCCGGGCAGTCGGTCGTGGCCGCCTTGCCCCACAGGCCGTCGGTGCCGCCCTGCACGTTCTTGAAGCCGCGGGTGTAGTACGGCAGGCCGATGTTGATCCGGCCGGCCGGCATCGAGCCGCGGAAGTAGTGGTAGGCCCAGTCGGTGTTGAGGTAGCCGAGGCCGCCGTACTGCGAGGTGGTGTAGACACCCGCCTGCGCCAGCTCGTTGTCCTTGCCGTCGTCGAACAGCGAGGCGTTGGGTCCGACGTACTCGTTCCAGGCGCCGTGCAGGTCGTAGGACATGATGTTGACGTAGTCCAGGTACTTCTGCATCTGGTACGTCTCCATGCCCCGCAGCAGATAGCCGGAGGAGGGGGCGGCGACGGTCAGCAGGTAGTGCTTGCCGTCGGCCTCGCCCGCGCGGTCGAGCTTCTCGCGCAGCGTCTTCATCAGGGCGTCGTAACCCTTGACCAGGCCCGCGCGGCGGCCGTTGGCCAGCGTGTGGTCCAGCGGGTTGCCCGCGTCCTTCATCGTGGTGGCGTACTCGTAGTCGATGTCGACGCCGTTGAAGCCGTACTTCTTGATGAAGGCGACGGCCGAGTCGGCGAAGGTGTTGATGCCCGCCTGGTTGACCGAACCGTCGGCGTTCGTCGCCATCGAGTAGAAGCCGCCCGAGTCGACGCGCTCGCCGTCGGGGCCGAAGTAGCCGCCGGTCTCGGCCCAACCGCCCACGGAGACCAGGGTCTTCACGTTCGGGTGCTGCTTCTTGTACTTCGTCAGCAGGTTGAAGTGCCCCTTGTAGGGGAGCGTCGGGTCCATCTCCGCGCCCTCGACACCGGGCCAGGTCATTCCGGTGGAGGCGTTGTCGGCGCTGTCGGGCCCGACCGAGAGCTTGTTGGAGCTGTCGACGTGTGCGAAGGCGTAGTTGAGGTGCGTGACCTTGTCCCACGGGATGTCCGGGACGAGGTAGGCGTCCTTGCCGTCCTTGCCGGTACGCCAGTTGGTGAAGTAGCCGATGACGCGCCGCTGGTGGTCGGCGCCCATCTTCTCGCGTCCGTCGGCGTCGTAGACGGAGCAGTACGGGACATCGACGCCGGGGGTCTGGTAAAGCCCGTCGGGGCGACAGGAGTTCTGGTCGGCGGCGGCCGAGGGGCCTGCGGCGAGCGAACTCAGCAGCAGTCCGGCGACGGCGGCGCCGGCGGCGAGGAGCGTGGCTCTCGCTCGGGTGGGGGACAGCATGTGGTCGTTCCTCCTGGGGAGGTCGGCAGAACACAACTGGCTGAAAAGGGGGTGGGTCTGTCGGGGTCCCGGTGTGCGCCCACCGTGGGACCGAACCTCGGAGGTGACGCAGAGATTAAGAGGACTAGACCAGTGCGTCAATAGGTCTGGACCTTTAAGGCTCAACTTTGTGAATGACTACGTTGTCGCGTTCGTCCCGACGGGAATGCGCCACGTTTTCCGTGACCCGGTGTGACGCGATCCATGGATCCTGTGACCCAGCCCACAGCGCTCACCCGCATGGCCGAGAGGCGTCCGTGGCAGACTGGTTCCGTACCAGTAGCAGCGCACTCCGGGGTCGGTGCAATTCCGAACCGGCGGTTACAGTCCGCGACCCGTCCGCAGCCAGCGGCCGGTTGACCAGGTGAAATTCCTGGACCGACGGTTAAAGTCCGGATGGGAGGCAGTGCGCGGCGGTTCGTCATCGGTACGCCGCCGTCGGCGGACGCATGGCCGGGAATCTCCCGGAAGCCGTGCGTTCCTGGCGTTTCCCGTTCCCGGGTCCGCGGCGTTCCCGCTGGTGATCCGCTTTCTCTGTCGTCATCGACAGGCCCCGGAGTCCGTGCCCGAAGAGGCAGGAGGACCCGGTGGACACCGCAGCCGACATCACCGCCATGCGCCGAGCGATCGCGCTCGCCGCCCGCGGTCTCGGCTCCACCAGCCCCAATCCGGTCGTCGGATGCGTGATCACCGACGCCGCCGGAGCCGTGGCCGGTGAAGGCTTCCATCAGCGCGCCGGAGGTCCGCACGCCGAGGTCCACGCCCTGCGCGCGGCCGGCGACCGGGCCCGTGGCGGCACCGCCTACGTCACCCTCGAACCCTGTAACCACACCGGCCGCACCGGCCCCTGCGCCCAGGCCCTCCTGGCCGCCGGGATCAGCCGTGTCGTGTACGCGGTCGGCGACCCGAACCCGCAGGCCACCGGCGGCGGCGACACCCTGCGCGCGGCCGGGGTCCGGGCCGAGCAGGGCCTCCTCGCCAAGGAGGCCGAGGCGGGCAACGCCGCCTGGCTCACCTCGGTGCGCCTCGGCCGGCCGTACGTCCTGTGGAAGTACGCCGCCACCCTCGACGGCCGGATCGCCGCCGCCGACGCCACCAGCCGCTGGATCACCTCGCCCGAGGCCCGCGCCGACGTCCACCGGCTGCGCGCCGAGGCCGACGCCGTGCTCGTCGGCTCCGGCACCGCCCGCACCGACGACCCCCAGCTCGGCGTGCGCGGCATCGACGGCGCCACCCAGCCGCTGCGGGTCGTCGTCGACACGAACGCCACCGCCGTCAAGCCCGGCGCCCGGGTCCTGGACGCCACCGCGCCCACCCTGATCGCCGTCGCCGACGACGCCCCGGCCGGCCACCTCCCGGAGGCCGCCGCCCTGCGGCTGCCCCGCGCGGCCACCGGCCCCGGCCTGGACCTCGACGCCCTCCTCGCCGCCCTGCACGAGCGAGGCGTCCGCTCCGTACTCCTCGAAGGCGGCCCCACCCTCGCGGGCGCCTTCGTCGCCGCCGGAAAGGTCGACAAGGTCGTCGGCTATCTCGCCCCGGTCCTGCTCGGCGCGGGCCCCGCCGCCCTCGCCGACGCCGGAATCTCCACCATCTCCCAGGCGTTGCGCCTCGATGTGACCGAGACCGTGGCCATCGGCCCCGATCTGCGTGTCACCGCCGTCCCCGCCGCCCCCGCCCCTGCTCGGAAGGGAAACTGAGTGTTCACCGGAATTGTCGAAGAACTGGGTGAGGTCACCGCTGTCGAGCAGCTCGCCGACGCCTCCCGCTTCCGGCTGCGCGGCCCCCTCGTCACCGAGGGCGCGAAGCACGGCGACTCCATCGCGGTGAACGGCGTCTGCCTCACCGTCGTGGACACCGCGGACGGCGAATTCACCGCCGACGTGATGGCCGAGACGCTGAAGCGCTCCAGCCTCGGCGCGCTCGCCCCCGGCTCCCGGGTCAACCTGGAGCGCCCGATGGCGCTCGGCGGCCGGCTCGGCGGACACCTCGTCCAGGGCCATGTGGACGGCACCGGCACCATCGTCGAGCGCACCCCCTCCGAGCACTGGGAGATCGTCAAGGTCTCCCTGCCGCCCGAGCTGACCCGGTACGTCGTCGAGAAGGGCTCCATCACCGTCGACGGCGTCAGCCTCACCGTCGTCGAGGCGGCGGCCGACTACTTCACCATCAGCCTCATCCCCACCACCCTCGCCCTGACCACGCTCGGCCACAAGCAGCCCGGCGACCCGGTCAACCTGGAAGTGGACGTCATCGCCAAGTACGTCGAGCGGATGCTCGGTGACCGGGCCGGACAGGACCCGCGATGAACCTCGCGAACTGGCTCAACTCCGAGGCCTTCACCGTGTTCGGCCAGCACATCAAGTGGTCGGACATGATCGGCAACATCGTCGGCCTGATCGCCCTGGCCCTCGGCTGGCGGCGCTCCATCTGGACCTGGCCCGCCCAGCTCCTCTCCGGCGTCATCCTGCTCGTCGCCTTCGCCTCCGCGCACCTCTCCGGCAGCGCGGGCAAGCAGCTGGTCGTCATCGTCGTCGCTCTGTGGGGCTGGTGGTCCTGGAACCGCGGCAGGCAGCAGGCCCAGGACGGCTCCATCGCCGTCCGCTTCGCCACCTGGCGCGAGCGCGGCGTGCTGATCGGCGGCGCCGCGCTCGGCACCCTCGCCGTCGGCGGCCTGTTCACCGCCTTCCCGTCGCTGTCCTGGGACCCGTGGCCGGACGCGTACATCTTCGTCGGCACCGTCGTCGCGATGTACGCCCAGGCGCGCGGCATGGTCGAGTTCTGGTTCGCCTGGCTGCTGGTCGACCTGGTCGGCGTACCCCTGAACTTCGCCAACGGATTCGCCTTCTCCGGCTTCGTCTACATCATCTACGGCGCCCTCGTCCTGTGGGGGATGCGCGACTGGTGGCTGCGTACGCGGACACCCGCTCTGGAAGGAGCCACGGCATGACTGCTCAGCCCACCTGGCTGCACCCCGGCCACGACCCGCTCGTTGAGGACCTCTCGCTGGACCCGGTCGAGCAGGCCATCCGTGACATCGCCGCCGGCCGCCCCGTCGTCGTCGTGGACGACGAGGACCGCGAGAACGAGGGCGACCTCGTCATCGCCGCCGAGAAGGCCACCCCCGAGATCGTCGCCTTCATGATGAGCGAGTGCCGCGGTCTGATCTGCGCGCCCATGGAGAGCGACGAGCTGGAACGCCTCGAACTGCCGCAGATGGTCGAGGACAACACCGAGTCGATGCAGACCGCCTTCACGGTCTCCGTCGACGCCTCCGCCGCGCACGGCGTCACCACCGGCATCTCCGCCGCCGACCGCGCCACCACCCTGCGGATGCTCGCGGGCGGCGTCGCCGGACCCGGCGACTTCGTCCGGCCCGGCCACATCTTCCCGCTGCGCGCCCGCTCCGGCGGCGTCCTCGTCCGCAACGGCCACACCGAGGCCGCCGTCGACCTCGCCCGGCTCGCCGGACTGCGCCCCGCCGGGGCCATCGTCGAGATCGCGGGCGAGGACGGTGTGATGCTCCGGCTGCCCGAGCTGATCCCGTTCGCCCGCAAGCACGGCCTGACGATCATCTCCATCGAGGACCTGATCGCCTACCGCCGCAGCAACGAGCCGACCGTCCGCCGCGAGGCCGAGACCCGGCTGCCCACCGCGTTCGGCGACTTCACCGCGTACGGCTACCGCTCCATCGCCGACGGCGTCGAACACGTCGCCCTGGTCCACGGCGACATCGGCGACGGCGAGGACGTCCTCGTACGGATCCACTCCGAGTGCCTGACCGGCGACATCTTCCAGTCCCAGCGCTGCGACTGCGGCCCCCAGCTGCACGCCTCCATGCGGCGCATCACCGAAGCGGGCCGGGGCGTCGTCGTCTACCTCCGCGGCCACGAGGGACGCGGCATCGGCCTGCTGTCCAAGCTCCGCGCGTACGAACTCCAGGAGCGCGGCGTCGACACCCTCGACGCCAACCTGGAGCTCGGCCTGCCCGCCGACGCCCGCGACTACGCGGCGGGCGCCCGGATCCTCAAGGATCTCGGCGTCACCAGCCTGCGGCTGATGACCAACAACCCCGAGAAGACCGCGGCCGTCGTCCGCCACGGACTCGCCGTCACCGGCCGCGAGCCCATGCCCGTCCAGGCCGGCGAGCACAACCTGCGCTACCTGCGCACCAAGCGCGACCGCATGGGCCACGATCTGCCCTGGCTCGACGCCCCCGCGTCGACCTGCGCCAACCAGTAACGAACACCTCTTAACCAGCAACAGGAGAGACATGAGCGGCAAGGGTGCACCCGAACTGTCCGTACGCAACTGCGGCGACCTCCGCGTGGCCGTGATCGCGGCCCAGTGGCACGAGAAGGTCATGGACGGACTCGTCGACGGCGCGCTGCGCGCCCTGCACGAGCTGGGCATCGACGAGCCGACCCTGCTCCGGGTCCCCGGCTCCTTCGAGCTGCCCGTCGTCGCCAAGGTGCTCGCCGGACGCGGCTACGACGCGATCGTCGCCCTCGGCGTGGTCATCCGCGGCGGCACCCCCCACTTCGAGTACGTCTCCCAGGGCGTCACCCTCGGCCTCACCCAGGTCACCGTCGACACCGGTGTTCCCGTCGGCTTCGGCGTACTGACCTGCGACACCGAGGAGCAGGCGCTCGACCGGGCCGGCCTCGAAGGGTCCAACGAGGACAAGGGGCACGAAGCGGTCACCGCCGCTGTCGCCACCGCCGCCACGCTGCGGACCGTCAGCGAACCCTGGCGCTGAGTGCCCTCCGGCGACCCCGTATTCTGAGGACCATCATGGCCAACAAAACCTTCGAAGAGCTCTTCACCGAGCTCCAGCTCAAGGCCGCCGAGGGCGACCCCGCGACCTCCCGCACCGCCGAACTGGTCGACAAGGGCGTCCATGCCATCGGCAAGAAGGTCGTCGAGGAGGCCGCCGAGGTCTGGATGGCCGCCGAGTACGAGGGCAAGGAAGCCGCCGCCGAGGAGATCTCCCAGCTGCTGTACCACGTCCAGGTGATGATGGTCGCCCGCGGGATCTCGCTCGACGACGTCTACGCCCATCTCTGAGCACACCCCGCCCGTCCCACCACCCCTTCGCTCAAAGGAAACCTGACCTCATGCTGCGCATCGCCGTCCCCAACAAGGGTGCAATCTCCGGGCCTGCGATGGCGATGCTCCATGAGGCGGGCTACCGGCAGCGCAAGGAGTCGAAGGAACTGGTCCTCGTCGACCCGGCGAACGAGGTCGAGTTCTTCTACCTGCGGCCGCGCGACATCGCGATCTACGTCAGCTCCGGCAAGCTGGACATCGGCATCACCGGACGCGACCTGCTGCTGGACTCCGGGGCCCGGGCCGAGGAGATCCTCCAGCTCGGCTTCGCGCGTTCCACCTTCCGCTACGCCACGAAGCCCGGCACGGCCACCGGCCCCAAGGACTTCGCCGGCATGACGATCGCCACGTCCTACGAGGGCATCGTGGCGAAGCACCTGGCCGACGAGGGCGTCGACGCCTCCGTCGTGCACCTCGACGGCGCCGTCGAGACCGCCATCGAGCTCGGCGTCGCCCAGATCATCGCCGACGTCGTCGAGACCGGCACCAGCATGCGCAACGCGGGCCTCGAAATCATCGGCGAGCCGATCATGAAGTCGGAGGCCGTGGTGATCCGCCGCACCGGCGCCCCCGCCGACGACCCCAAGGTGCAGCAGTTCCTCCGCCGCCTCCAGGGCGTCCTGGTCGCCCGGTCCTACGTGATGATGGACTACGACTGCCGCGTCGAGCACCTGGAGCGCGCCGTCGCCCTCACCCCGGGCCTGGAGTCGCCGACCATCTCCCCGCTGCACCACGAGGGCTGGGTCGCCGTCCGCTCCATGGTCGCCGCCAAGGAGGCCCAGCGGATCATGGACGACCTGTACGAGCTCGGCGCCCGCGCCATCCTCACCACGGCCATCCACGCCTGCCGCCTCTGACGGCCCCGGCCCCGGCCGCCCGCACCTCCCGAGAGAAGACCCCGATGTCCGCGCCCAGGCCCGAACTCCCCACCCTGCCGGTCACCTTCCGGCCCACCCTCACCCGGGTGGTCCTGCTGAGCGTGGGCCTGGCGATGTTCCTCGTCATCACCGTCGTCGCGCTGATGCTGGAGCGGCTCAACCCGGGGGAGCGGGCCAGCTTCATCTTCGTCGCGGCGCTGTTCTTCGGCGTCCTGGCCCTGCTCAGCAGGCCCAAGGTCGCCGCCGACGACACCGGGGTCACCGTCGTCAACCTCACCCGGACCCGCAGGCTGGCCTGGGAGGAGATCCTCCGCGTCAACCTGCGCTCCGGCGACCCCTGGGTCTTCCTCGACCTCAGCGACGGCACCAGCCTGCCCGTCCTCGGCATCCAGCCCGGTCTGGCCAAGCAGCAGGCCATCCGCGACGCCCGCGCCCTGCGCTCCCTCGCCGAGTCGCGCGGCACCGGCGGCGACGACACTCCCGCCGGCGGCTGAGCCCCTGCCCGGCACGGCGCCTTCTTGTCTACTCTGGTGGGCGGCGGCGCCCCGTGCGCCCCGCCCCGCCCGTACCACGGCCCCGCCCCGGGGCCCGCGGGGTTCTTCCTGCGACCCAAGGAGTGACTCCTTCCAGCAATGGACGGATCGTCCGGTAGTACCTGCGCCGCCCCTTCCTCGGAGGCGGCGGCCTCATGACCACCCCCCTGCTGCTCCTCGCGGCGGCCTTCCTCCTCATCCTCGCCAACGGCTTCTTCGTGGCAGCCGAATTCGGGCTCGTCACCGTGGACAGACCGGACGCCGAACGAGCCGCCGCCGAGGGCGACCGACGGGCCCGTACCGTCGTCCGCGCCCTGCGTGAACTCTCCTTCCAGCTCTCCGGCACCCAGCTCGGCATCACCATCACCTCCCTGGTGGTGGGCATGCTCGCCGAACCGGCCCTCGCCCAGCTGCTCGCCGGACCCCTCACGGCCACCGGACTGCCCGCAGGGGCCGTGTCCGGGGTCGCGGTCGTCGTCGGGATGCTGCTGGCCTCCGCCGTCCAGATGATCGTCGGCGAACTCGTGCCCAAGAACTGGGCGGTCTCCCGGCCGCTCCAGGTGGCCCGCTTCGTCGCCGGACCCCAGGCCCGCTTCGCCGCGCTCCTGCGACCGGTGATCACCCTCCTCAACGCCCTGGCCAACCGGCTGGTCCGCCTCTTCGGGGTCGAGCCCACCGACGAACTGGCCTCCGCCCGCACCCCGGGCGAACTGGTCTCCCTCGCCCGGCACTCCGCCGAGGCCGGGGCCCTGGAACGGGACACCGCCGACCTCTTCGTGCGGACCCTCTCGCTGGCCGGTCTCACCGCCCAGCACGTCATGACCCCCCGGGTGAAGGTCAGCGCCCTGCACTCCTCCGCGACCGCCGAGGACGTCCTCAACCTCACCCGCGCCACCGGCCTCTCCCGCTTCCCGGTCTACCGGGACCGCATCGACGAGGTCATCGGCATGGTCCACCTCAAGGACGCCCTCGCCGTCCCCGCCCACGAGCGGCTGCGCACCCCGGCCGGCCGGATCGCCGTCGCCCCGCTGCTGGTGCCCGGCACCCTGCCGGTGGAACACCTGCTGCGGCGGCTGCGCCACGAACAGCCGATAGCCGTGGTCGTCGACGAGTACGGCGGCACCGCCGGCGTCGTCACCCTGGAGGACATCATCGAGGAGCTCGTCGGCGAGGTCCGCGACGAGCACGACGCCGAAGGGGCCGGCCGCCCCGAGCTGACCGCCGCCACCGCCGAGGACGGTCGCCCCGCGTGGGACGCCGAGGGCAGCTGCCGGGTCCACACCCTGCGCCGCAACGGGCTGGACGTCCCCGACGGACCGTACGAGACCGTCGCCGGGCTCGTCGCGGAACTCCTGGGCCGCATCCCCGCCCCCGGCGACCGGGCCGAACTCCCCGGCTGGCGGATCACCGTCCGCCAGGTCGGCCACAACCGCGCCGAACGCGTCCGGTTCACCCGGACGTCCGGTCCGCTGCCGGAGACGGCCGCACCGGGGCTGCTGGAGGCCGCGCGATGAGCCTGCTCCAACTCCTCCTCGCCGCCCTCCTCGTGCTGGCGAACGGGTTCTTCGTCGGCGCGGAGTTCGCCCTCGTCTCCGTCCGCCGCAGCCAGATCGAACCGCTGGCCGCCCAGGGGTCCGGCCGGGCCCGTACCGTCCTGCACGGCCTGGAGAACCTGCCGCAGATGATGGCCGCCGCCCAGTTCGGCATCACCGTCTGCTCCCTCACCCTCGGAGCCGTCGCCGAGCCGACCGTCGCCCACCTCCTGGAGCCGGTCTTCCACGCGGCGCACGTCCCCGACGGGCTCGTCCACCCCCTCGGCTTCGCCCTCGCGCTGCTGACCGTGGTCGTCCTGCACCTGGTCATCGGCGAGATGGTCCCGAAGAACCTCGCGATGGCGGCGCCCGAGCGGACCGCGCTCTGGCTCAGCCCCGGCCTGGTCGCCTTCGCCCGGCTCTGCCGCCCGGTCACCACCGCGCTCGGCGCCTGCGCCGGTCTGGTGCTGCGGCTGTTCGGCGTCGAGCCGAAGGACGAGGTGGAGGCCGTCTTCACCAGTGAGCAGCTCAACCGGCTCGTCGAGGACTCCGGACAGGCCGGCCTCCTCGGACCGGAGGCCGCCGAACGACTGGAGGACGCCCTCGAACTGGGCAGCAGGCCCGTCGCCGACGTCCTGCTGGAGCGGGCCTCCCTGGTCACCGTCGACCCGTCGGTCACCCCGCGCCGCATCGAGGAGCTGACGGTACGCACCGGCTTCTCCCGCTTCCCGGTCTGCGCGGAGGACGGCGGCCCCTTCATGGGCTACCTCCACGTCAAGGACGTCCTGGAGCTGGAGGACGCCGACCGCGCGGTCCCGCAGCAGATCTGGCGCCCGATGGCGACCGTACGGGCCGAACTCCCGCTGGACGACGCCCTGACCGTGATGCGCCGCGCCGCGACGCACCTCGCCCAGGTCGCCGACGGATCGGGCCGGGTCCTCGGCCTGGTCGCGATGGAGGACGTCCTGGAGATGCTGGTGGGGGAGGTACGCGACCCGGCCCACCGGGTGGTGTCCGTACCCCGCCGTACGGTGGACGTCCCCAGGACACCGGGGCGGCCGTCGTCCGGGGCGCTGGTGCACTGAGACGGCGGCACGGGGCCGGGACCGGCGGTATGAGGCCGCGCCGGGGGGCCAGCTCCCCCGGCCCGGACCTCACACCGCGCCCGGCTCCTGCTTGCCCCGGCCCACCGGACCGCGCCCCGACAGCACCTCGCCGTAGGCCTGCATCAGATCCGCCAGCCGCAGCGTCGACAGGTCCTCCCGGGTCAGCTCGCCCGCATAACCGGACAGCCGCAGATCACGGTAGGCGCAGCTCTTCTCGTACAGCGTCCGCAGGAAGCGGCCGTTGCCCAGCTCGTCGATCCACCCCTGGTCCACCACATGGCCGCTGATGGAGCGCAGCTCGTCCAGCGCCTCCTCGTCCCACACGTCGTCGTTCTCGGCGGCCAGGACGCTGCCGATCGCGGTGAGTTCGAGCGGCCGGTAGCTGGGGAAGTCGACCCGGCTGGTGAACCGGGAGGAGAGACCCGGGTTGGTGGCGAGCAGCCGGTCCATGCCCTCCGGATACCCCGCGAGGATGACGACGAGATGGTCCCGGTTGTCCTCGGCCCGCTTGAGGAGCACCTGAAGCGCCTCGTCGCCGTACGCGTCGCCCTTGCTGTAACCGGAGTTGGCCAGGCTGTACGCCTCGTCGACGAACAGCACCCCGCCGAGCGCCGAGTCGATCAGCTCGTTCGCCTTGACCGCCGTCTGCCCCAGGAACTCCCCGACGAGATCCGAGCGTTGGGCCTCGACCAGATGATCGCCTCCGAGCAGCCCGAGAGCGTAGAAGACCCGGCCCAGGATGCGGGCCACCGTGGTCTTGCCGGTGCCGGAGGGGCCGGAGAAGACGAAGTGGCGCTTCGGCGGCTGCACGGGCAGACCCTGCTCGGCCCGCCGCCGGGCCATGTTCAACTGCGCCGACAACGCCTTGACCTGCCGCTTGACCGGCTCCAGGCCGACCATCCGCTCCAGCTGCGCCAGCGCCTCGGCCAGCAGGACCGGATCGCTGGGCCCGGCCGGGAACGGCGGCGCCTTACGGGTCCTGGTGCGCCGGGCCCCCTCGACGGGAACGGGCGGACCGGGGGCCGGTTCGTCGCCGAGCAGCCCGGCCTCGCCGACCGGCCAGGACTCGCGCCCGTCCACCAGATCGGTGCCGAGCAGCGCGTCGCCCTCCGGCTGCGCCTCCGCCCCCGCGCCCCCCGAACCGAAACCGGTCAGGGACACGGCGGCCAGATCCGCCGACTCGTCGAACCCGTCGCCCTCCACGAGCGCCGCCAGCCGGGCCGAGGTGTCCATGAACGCCGGGTCCACCCGGTGCACCGCCCGGTACAGCGGCAGGGCGGCGGCGCTGCGCCCGGTGCCCTCGTGGGCCCGCGCCAGCCAGTAGCGCAGCTCCTTGCGCTGCGGCTGCTCGCTGCGACAGCGCATCAGCGCGGCCGACAGCAGCGGCTCCGCCTGCCCGAACATCTCCAGCCGCACCCGGGCCATCCCGCCGAACAGGCCCGCCTCGATGCCCAGCATCGGATCGTCGACGAGCTGCTCGGTGCAGCGCACCAACTGCTCCCAGTCCTTGACCAGATACGAGCGGCAGGCGTGCAGGAACCGCACCTGCGGATCCGTGTCCACCGGCGGCAGCCCGGCCAATGCCCGGTCCAGCTCCGGCACATGGCGTCCGTCCAGCCAGTGCGAGGCGTGCGCCAGCAGCAGATCGCGCGGGCTCTCCAGCACCGGCTGCACCCACCAGCCCAGCCAGTACCAGGAGTTGAGCGCGCGGCGGTGACGGGCGCGCTGCTCGCCGAAGCGGTCGCGGTGCCGGTACATGCGTAACAGGGCGGTGGTGGTGTCGATGCGCAGCGCGTGGAGGCCGAGCCAGCCGTCCGCCATGCCGGGATCGAACCGCACCGCGGCTCTGAACTCCTCCTCGGCCTGCGGGTAGGCGCCCATCGTGTAGGCGTCCATGCCACGCAGCCAGGCGAGGTCGGCGGGGGCTCCAGCGCCCTGTGTGCCGATGTCCATCAGGTCCCCCACAAACCGTGCCCCCAGGATGTCCCGCCCGCACAGCATGCCCACCTGAGCGTGCTGAATCACGGCGTGGAGGAAGGGAATTGACCACACCGAGCTGCATCGTACCCGCGCACCGGGGGAGGAGCCGCGCAACGGCCGGCCCTCGGGGGTGGTCACCGAGGGTGAGTGAATCGCTCTGCGTAGTCGCCGGAGCGGCGGAGGGAGCACAGGGCGAAGCCCCCGATCACGGGGGAACAACCGGGGGCTTCGCGTCTGCGGGGGCTCCGAAAAGCCGCACAATGAGAACGTAAGACCAGTAAGGCCCCTCGGTCAAGCAGAGTTGAGGCTCTTCTGAGCTGATTTCCGACTGCTCAGTATGGCGCGGTGCCGTGGCTACGGTACGTGACGCTCCGGTGCGCTCCCGGCTGTCGCCCGGGCCCCGGCAGCCACGCGTACCCCTCGGGCAACTGCCGTACCAGAGTGTCGGCGTACGGCCGGGAGGGGTCCGCGGCGAAGTGCCGTTCCTCGGCGAGCGTCCACCCGTCCCAGAACCCGGTGAGCCCGGCCCCGTCGCGGCGCCGGCCCCGCTCCCAGGACGTCTCCCGGTCCAGCTCCATCCAGCACAGCGCCGCCAGCCACGGCCGCACCTCTCGGCGCCCCGCGCCGACCCCCTCCACCAGCACCACCGGGGCCGGCTCCAGGGTCCGCGCGGGCCCGAAGCGGCGCTCCGTCCAGTCGTACGGGGCATAGCGGGCGGACTCGCCGCGCGAGAGCGGCCCGAGCACCTGCTCCCGCAGCCGGCCCGTCCAGCCGAACAGCTCCTCGTGCGTGGCGAGATCGTCCAGATGGAGGACCGGGGCGCCGCCCAGCGCCGTCGCGAGGCGGGCGGCGAAGGTGCTCTTGCCCGAACCGGCGTGCCCGTCGACCGCGACGAGCCGGACCGGCCCGCAGGAGGGGGGCAGTGCGGCGAGGTCATCGGCGTGGCGGGCCAGGTCGTCCATGGCCCCAGGGTACGTTCCGGCACGCGGGCACCAGGGAGCCGCCGCAGGTCATGCCAGTGGTCCAGACCCATATTGGTTCGGCGGCGACCGCCGAACCGCTGGCCCGATCCGCCCCGGAACCGGGATAGTTGGCGAACCGCACGGCATCCGAACCGCAAACCGCACGGCGCCCGAACCGCACGGCATCCGCAGACCACCTTCTTCCGCATCCGACCGGGGGTCACGACCATGACCAGTCCGACTTCGCGCAGAACCGTTCTGACCGCCGCGCTCGCCGCCGCGGCGAGTGCGGGCACGGTGGCCTCCTCCGCCGCGCCCTCGTCCGCCGCCCCGTCCTCGCCCTCGCCTGCGGGCCCCTCCGCGACCCCGGCGGCCCTCGTGGACAACCGTTTCTGGCACACGTACACCGACTGGCGCTGCGGCACCGGCGACGGCACCCGGATCCTCCCCGGCGCCCGCCCCGGCCTGGTGATCGCCGCCCCGGCCGGCCGCACCGACTACACCGACCCGCACACCGGTGAGACGGCCGCCTGGGACTACGCCACCTGGACCTCGCCCGTCCACCGCTCCACCGTCCCGGCCACCGAGGTGATCGCCTCCTGGAACGCCCGTACACCGGCCGGCACCTGGATCCAGGTCGAGCTGAGCGGGCGTTACGCCGACGGCACCGCGACCCCCTGGTTCGTGATGGGCCGCTGGGCGGCGGGCGACGGCGACATCCGCCGTACCTCCGTCGACGACCAGGGCGACCCGCACAGCTCCGTATGGACGGACACCCTCGCGGTGGACGACCCGGCGAGCGGCGTACGCCTGGTCTCCCACCGGCTGCGGGTGACGCTGTACCGCGCCCCGGGCAGCCGCCTCACCCCGACCGTGTGGCGGGTCGGCGCGATGGCCTCCGACGTGCCGGACCGCTTCACCGTGCCCGAGACCGCCCCCGGCCCGGCCCGCGAACTGCCCGTGCCCCGCTACTCGCAGAACATCCACATCGGGCAGTACCCCGAGTACGACAACGGCGGCGAGGCGTGGTGCAGCCCCACCTCCTCGCAGATGATCATCGAGTACTGGGGCCGGAAGCCCACCGCGGAGGACCTCGCCTGGGTCAAGCCCGGCCTGCCCGACCCCCAGGTCTGCCACGCCGCCCGCAACACCTACGACTACGCGTACGGGGGCTGCGGCAACTGGCCGTTCAACGCCGCCTACGCCGCCACGTACCGCGACATGAACGCCGCCGTCACCCGGCTCGGCTCGCTCACCGACGTGGAGCGGCTGGTCCGCGCCGGAATCCCCGTCATCACCTCCCAGTCCTTCCTGAAGGAGGAGCTGACCGGCGCCGGATACGGCACGTCGGGCCATCTGATGACGGTCATCGGTTTCACCCCCGAGGGCGACGTCGTCGCGAACGACCCCGCGTCACCCGACAACGACGCGGTACGCCGGGTCTACCGCAGGCGCGAATTCGAGAACGTGTGGTTGAGGACCAAGCGCTATGACGCCGAGGGGAGGGTCAGAAGCGGTACGGGCGGGGTGTGCTACGTCTACTGGCCGACTCGGCCGACGCCTTCCCGCCAGCGGGTCCTGAGGTCGCTCGGCCTGGTCTGAGCAAGCCCGGTTCCGCGGCCGCCCCGATGACGGCCGCGGCACCGGGCGTGAGCAAAGCGCCCCCGGCGTAACGGAGTTGCCGGAGGGGCGCGCTATGTTGAACGTGTGACCGACATCGAATCGCGCATCGACACCACCCGGCCGCACACCGCCCGGATCTGGAACTACTGGACCGGCGGCAAGGACAACTACCCGGTCGACCGGGCGGCCGGTGACGAGATCCGGGCCCTGCACCCCGGGATCGGCGACTACGCGAAGGCGGACCGGCTGTTCCTGGGGCGGGCGGTGCGCCACCTGGCCGAGCAGGAGGGCATCACCCAGTTCCTGGACATCGGAACGGGGCTGCCCAGCGCCGACAACACCCACGAGGTCGCCCAGCGCGTGGCCCCCGACGCCCGCGTCGTGTACGTGGACAACGACCCGCTCGTCCTGGCACACGCCCAGGCGCTGCTGGTCGGGACCCCCGAGGGACGCATCGACTACCTGGACGCCGATCTGCGGGACGTCGACGACATCCTGGCCGCGGCGGCGAAGACGCTCGACTTCTCGCAGCCGGTGGCGCTGATGCTGCTCGGCGTCGTCATCTTCATCGAGGACGACGAGCAGTCGTACGCGATCGTGCGCCGGCTCATGGACGCGCTCGCGCCCGGCAGCCACCTCGTCCTGTCCCACACGGTCACACACCCCGACATGCCGGACGTCGACGAGGCAGTGGCGTTCTGGAACGAACACGGCACCCCGAAGCTGACGCAGCGCACCCCGGCGGCCGTCGCGCGCTACTTCGACGGCCTGGAACTGCTGGAGCCCGGGGTGGTGTCGTGCTCCGCGTGGCGGGCCCCGACGCCGACGCAGGATGTCGCGATGTACGCGGGCGTCGGCCGGAAGTGACGGCTCGCTCCCGGGGCCGGCGTTCCTCGCCGCCGGCCCCGGGAGCCTCACCCCGTCACCGTCAGGCGGTACGTCGTCGGCGCACCGCCCCCACGACCGCGTCGACCACCAGGAACCCGGCCAGGGTCACCCCCAGGACCGGCAGCGCCCAGCCCAGGGCGGCCACGGCCGGGATGCCCAGGACGAGGGCGGGCAGCGGGATCCGCCGCCACGCCCCGCGCTCGGGGGCCCTGCCGACCGGCGCGCGCCGGTCGCCCCGGGTGGGCCGGCGCTGCCACCACATGCGGTAGCCCCAGACGATCACCGCGGTCAGGCCGAGGGCGACGATCGCCAGCACGATCTGGTTGGCGACCCCGAACAGCACCCCCATGTGGCCCTGCACGCCCAGCTTGCTGAGCTTGTTGAGGGCCGGGTGGTCGGCCCAGCGGGTGCGCGAGGTGATCTCGCCGCTCGTGGTGTCCACGGCCACCCGGTCGTAGTGCACGGGCCAGGTGTTGTCGGTCTGCGCCACGACCCACGCGCTCGCCGCGTCCGCCGGGGGCGTCACTTCCACGATCCCGCCGAGACCCGCGCCCCGGGCCGCAGCCAGGGCCGCGTCGAAGTCCGCCGGATCGGCGTCGGCGGTCGCTCCGCCGGAACCGCCGTGCCCGGCGTGCTCCGAGTGGTCCTCGGCCGGGGCATCGGCGCCCGGCAGCGCCGTGTCCAGAGCCGGGGCGTTGCCGTTGGCCGCGTCCAGCAGCCGGCCGAACCGCTCGCCGCCGTAGTTCGACCAGGTGAGGCCCGTGGCGCTCAGGAACAGCAGCCCCAGCGCGAGCCACACCCCGGTGGCCGCGTGCCAGCCGCGGGTCCGCCGGACTCCCTTGGCCTTACGGTCCGGAAGCAGCACGCCCCGGGCCGACTTGGCGCGCAGACCCCGGGCGCGCCCGAGCCACAGCACCAGGCCGCCCACGACGGCCACCCACAGCCAGCTCGCGGCGACCTCGGAGTACAGGCGGCCCACCTCGCCGAGGTGGAGATTGCGGTGCAGGTCGTCGAGCCAGGTGGTGAGCGGCGTCGACCCGAACCAGGTCGTCAGCTCGCCTCGCACCTCGGCGGTGTACGGGTCGACGAACACCGTGCGCTGGTTCTCGCCCAGCTCCGGCACCGCGAGCACCACCCGGGTGGTGTCCTCGGGGCCCGGCGGAGTGATCACCGACGCCAGGGTGCCTTCGGGGTACGCGGCCCGCGCGGCGGCGATCTGCTCGGCCAGCGGGCGTACCTCGTCCCCGACCCGGTCGACGCGGAGCTGGTCCCCGTAGACGATCCGGTCGAGCTGGGGTGTCAGCGTGTAGGCCAGCCCGGTCAGCGCGGCCACCAGCAGGAAGGGGGCGACGAGCACCCCGGCGTAGAAGTGCAGCCGGACCAGGAGATGCCGTACCTCCGCCCAGGAGCGGGCCGGGCGATCCGGCCGCCCGGACGAGTCTTTCGCGGGGCCGCCCGGTCTTCCGGCGGCCGGATCGTGGGCCTTCCCCTCCTGCCCGTTCTGCTCCTTCTCGCTCTGCTCTTGCTCGTTCTGCGGTATTTCTTCGGTTCTGCGGGACATGGTGCTCCTCGGAGGGCGGACGGTGACGGACGCGCGCCCGACGCCTCCCGCACGCATGCCTGACGGACGCCGGAGCGGTTCCGGCGTCGGGGCAGGTGGGGGAGGAGGTCAGGCCGAGGCCGCCACGGGCGGCCCGCGCCGGGACCGGGACCGGGCGAGGAGCGCCCCGAACCGGATCCGCACCACCACCGGCGGCACCGGGCGCGACCGGGGCGGGCAGGGGAGCGACGGGGCCGGCCGGAGGACGACGCGCGGGGCGAGCAGCGCCCCGAGGCGTCGCAGCACCCGCTCCCCGTACAGCACGCAGAGGGCCGACCCGAGCGTGGCCGCCGCGTGGGCCAGGGGCATCCCGGCGTCCATGGCATGCCCGGCGGCCACGTCCTCGGATGCCCCGGCCATGTGGTGCCGGGCCCCGTGCCCGTGCCCGGCGGGCATTCCGGGATGCGGGCCTCCGCCGGGGGCCGGGAGGAAGTGGAACGCGTTGTGCAGGGCGAACTGGGTCGCCCCGAGCACCAGGACCACGACGTCGAAGCGCCGCTTCCGGCCGCCGAGCAGCAGGGCGCCCTGCACGGTCAGGGCGAGGAACAGGAGCGCGAGCACCCCCGCGCCGGGCAGGCGTCCGCCCGCCGCGACATGGCTCCCGGCACCGAGGGCCAGGCACGCCGAACCGCAGAGCAGGCCCCTGGCCGCTCGCCTCGGCAGGCCGCCCGGTGCACGCATGGACACAAAATAGCCAGCTGCCCCGGGAGGCTCGGCGGGGGGTGCGGCGTGCGGCTCGGTGCCGCGGTCTCTTCCCATGGGGCAGTAGTCGGCCGGATGGCCGAAAAAGTTCCCACACCCGCCCCGGGATCGCCGGGCGGCCGGAAACGGCTGTGGGGGGTGGCGAACCGCCACCCCCCACAGCCGCGCGCCCGGCTGGTCGATCAGTCGATCGCCTTGATCAGCTCGCCGTTCGTCGTGTCACCGCTCAGCTCCCAGAAGAACGTGCCGCCGAGGCCCTGCTCGTTCTTGTAGGTCATCTTGGTGCCGATGGTCTCCGGGGTGTCGTAGCTCCACCAGTTGTTCCCGCAGTGCGCGTACGCCGTGCCCGCGACCGTACCCGTGGCCGGGCAACTGCTCTTGAGGACCTTGTAGTCCTCGATGCCGGGCTCGTACGTGCCCGCCGCCGCCCCGGTGGCGGTGCCGCCCGGCTCGGACTGCGTGACGCCGGTCCAGCCGCGGCCGTAGAAGCCGATGCCCAGCAGCAGCTTCTCCGACGGGATGCCCAGCCCCTTCAGCTTGGAGATCGCGGCGTCCGAGTTGAAGCCCTCCGACGGGATGCCCGGGTAGGAGGTCAGCGGGGAGTGCGGGGCCGTCGGGCCCTGCGCCGCGAACGCGCCGAAGAAGTCGTACGTCATCGGCAGGTACCAGTCGAGATGCTTTGCCGCCCCCGCGTAGTCCACCGCGTCGATCTTGCCGCCGTCGGAGCCGTCCGCCGTGATCGCCGAGGTGATCAGGTTGTCGTTCCCGAAGGCCTTGCGCAGCTCGCCCAGCAGATTGCCGTACGCGTCACGGCCGCTGGTGTCACAGGTGAGCCCGCAGGCGTTCGGGTACTCCCAGTCGATGTCGATGCCGTCGAAGACATCGGCCCAGCGGGGGTCCTCCACCAGGTTGTAGCAGGACTGGGCGAACGCGGCCGGGTTCTGCGCGGCCTCACCGAAGCCGCCGGACCAGCTCCAGCCGCCGAAGGACCACAGGACCTTGAGGTCGGGGTGGAGCTCCTTCAGCTTGCGCAACTGGTTGAAGTTGCCCCGCAGTTCCTGGTCCCAGGTGTCCGCGACGCCGTCGACCGACTCCTCGGCGGTGTAGGCCTTCTCGTAGTCGGCGTAGGAGTCGCCGATCTGGCACTTGCCGCCGGTCACGTTGCCGAAGGCGTAGTTGATGTGGGTGAGCTTGTCCGCGGAACCCGACGTCACGATGTTCTTGACGTGGTAATTGCGGTCGTACGTACCCCAGTTGGTGAAGTATCCGATCACCTTGTCGCCCGCGGCGGCCGTGGGGGCGGCCTCCTTCGCGGTGGCGGCGGGGGCGGCGCCGGCCTGGGACATACCGGTGACGCCGAGCAGGGTGGCGCCGAGGGCCGCCGTACAGGCGGCCGCGGCGAGCGCCCGGAACCGGGCGCGGGGACGGTGCAGCTTGAGCATCGTGGCTCCTCGTGGGGGAGGGCTGGTGCGTGGGGGTGCCGGCCGAACTCCGGGCCTGCGCCCGGTTTGACATGAACGCGTTAGGCGTTCGGTGGAACCGTAGAAGGACTAGACCAGTTGGGTCAATGGTTCGGACCAATTCACTGATCGTTCCCGCCCCCTTCACGCCTCCGACCTGCCCTTTGCCCCCGTGACGGAAGACGGCCGATCGGGCATACTCAACCCGCCACAGCCGATGACCGCGCCACCCGTGACCCGGGAGGGCAGGATCGGCTGCGCAGTCTGTTTTTCCCGGGATCACCTCCGGGAGATCACCCGGCGGCGCCTCTCCCACCCCGAGCGCGCGACCGCCGCAACGCCCGACAGGGAGGAGAGCGCCGTCATGTCCGACCGTGCCCCGCAGCCGGTGGAACGCCGTCTGCCCACCGAGGAGTCCCGGCAGCTCGTCGCGCTCGTCCGCGACATCGTGTCCAAGGAGATCGCTCCCCGGGCGGCCGAGGAGGAGGAAGCGGGCGTCTTCCCCCGCGAGATCTTCACCCTCCTGTCCGAGTCCGGACTCCTCGGACTCCCGTACGGCTCCGCCCACGGCGGCGGCGACCAGCCCTACGAGGTCTACCTCCAGGTCCTGGAGGAACTGGCCGCCGCCCGGCTCACCGTGGGACTCGGCGTCAGCGTCCACTCCCTCGCCTGCCACGCACTCGCCGGATACGGCACCGACGAGCAGCAGGCCGCACACCTCCCGGCGATGCTCTCCGGCGGCCTGCTGGGGGCCTACTGCCTCTCCGAGCCCGCCTCCGGCTCCGACGCCGCCTCGCTGCGTACCAAAGCCGTACGGGACGGGGACGACTGGATCATCACCGGGACCAAGGCGTGGATCACCCACGGCGGCGTCGCGGACTTCTGCACCGTGCTGGCCAGGACCGGCGTCGAGGGTGCCCGCGGCATCACCGCCTTCCTCGTCCCCGGCGACGCCGAGGGGCTGAACGCCGCCCTCCCCGAGAAGAAGATGGGGATGAAGGGCTCGCCCACCGCCCAGCTCCACTTCGACGGCGTACGGGTCGGCGACGACCGGCGCATCGGCGAGGAGGGCCAGGGCTTCGCCATCGCCCTGTCCGCCCTCGACTCCGGGCGGCTCGGCATCGCCGCGTGCGCCATCGGGGTCGCCCAGGCGGCCCTGGACGAGGCCGTCCGCTACGCCACCGACCGGCGCCAGTTCGGCCGCCCCATCGCGGACTTCCAGGGGCTGCGGTTCATGCTCGCCGACATGGCCACCCAGATCGAGGCGGGCCGGGCGCTGTATCTGGAGGCGGCACGGCTGCGGGACGCGGGGGAGCCCTTCTCCCGGCAGGCAGCCATGGCCAAGCTGTTCTGCACGGACGCGGCCATGCGGGTGACCACCGACGCCGTCCAGGTGCTCGGCGGATACGGCTACACGCTCGACTTCCCGGTCGAACGGCTGATGCGCGAGGCGAAGGTGCTCCAGATCGTGGAGGGCACCAATCAGATCCAGCGCATGGTCATCGCGCGCCACCTCGCGGGTCCCGAGACGCGCTGAACCGCAAGGGTCCCTCGGACCATGCGGGCAGGGCCGCGGCCTGGGTCCACTCCGGGTCGCGGCGCCCCGGCACGGTCCGGCCGGCGCTCTCCCACTGTCTGAGCAGCGCGCTGTAGATCGGTGGATCCACGGGGGCGCCCATGGGCGAGTTCCCCGTGGAGCGAGGCAGCGGCTGTGCGGGCGTTCCCGGCTGCGGAACCGATTCTTCGGGGGCGGGTGCGGCGAGCCGGCGGCGACCCGAACCGACTGGTGAATGCAGCGTGGTCATACGGGGCCAACGCCGTGGGGCGGGCCGGGGTCACTGTCCCGCCGATTCGAGCGCTCGTTCGCGGGTGCCCACGTTCCGGGGCGGCGAGCGGGAGAGCCGCGGGCACCACGGCGGCGGGCCGTCGTGGTGCTGGGCAGGGCATACGCGGTACGGGTCAGGCGGCCTCGCGCCGCATCCGCGGCACACGCAGTGGGCGGGAGCCGGGGCCTCCGGCGTGCGAGAAGGGCTGCATCCGCCAGTCGAGGCCCTGGGGCAGCGTCAGCAGCAGCCCGGCCTCCTGCTCCTGGAGCTCCAGCGTCTCGTCCGCGGGCCGGCCCTCGCCCGCGCCGCGGCCGGTTCCGGCGCACACGGTGAGCACGAAGGGGTTCCACGGCGTGGGGCACCGGGCGTGCTCCGGGAGGACGTCCTCATCGGCCAGCAGGGCGATGGGCTGGGCGCAGTCCGGGCAGACCACCCGGACCATCTCGAACATGTCGTACGCGTCGGAGCCGCCGTCGTCGTCCGGATCGACAGGCTCCGGTTCGGTACGTTCGGTGAGCTTCAGGCTCTGCATGGAATTCCCCCCTCGGGTGGGCCGACAAGGCGACACGGCCTCGACCACAGCAAGCACTTCCCGCCGCGCGTGGCCGGTAATCGCGAGGCGGTCCGCTACCGACCCGCGAGCCTGTGGCGTTCGTCACATGCCGCCCGCAGGTGCCGTTCCGTGACCCGCGCGACTGTGCCGAGCGGTGCCCGGGGCCATAGGTTGATCCGCATGGAGGAGCTGGACCGTCAGATCGTTGAGTTGCTCGTCAAGGACGGGCGGATGAGCTACACCGACCTGGGCAAGGCCACGGGCCTGTCCACCTCGGCGGTTCATCAGCGTGTCCGCAGGCTGGAGCAGCGCGGGGTGATCCGCGGCTATGCCGCGGTCGTCGACCCCGAGGCCGTCGGGCTGCCCCTCACCGCGTTCATCTCGGTGAAGCCGTTCGACCCGAGCGCCCCCGACGACATCGCCGAACGGCTCGCCGGGGTGCCCGAGCTGGAGGCCTGCCACAGCGTCGCCGGGGACGAGAACTACATTCTCAAGGTGCGGGTGGCGACCCCGCTGGAGCTGGAGCACCTGCTCACCCGGATCCGTACGCTGGCCGGCGTGTCCACCCGGACCACCGTCGTCCTCTCCACCCCGTACGAGGCCCGGCCCCCGCGGATCTGAGCCCCGCATCCCCGGCTCAGGGCCTCGGGCCGCCGTGGGTACGGGCGCGGGCACCGGCCCTCCGGAGGGGGCCGCAGTCCGGGCGGCCCCCGCCAGGCGCGAGACTGGTCCCATGAGCCAGAGCACCGCCCCCCAGAGCACCCCCGACCACCGCACCGTCCTGTTGCGCGGCGGAGACGTCCACAGCCCCGCCGACCCGTTCGCCACCGCGATGGTCGTCGAACGCGGGCATGTCGCCTGGGTGGGTTCCGAAGGGGCCGCCGACGCCTTCGCGAGCGGCGTGGACGAGGTGGTCGACCTCGAAGGCGCCCTGGTCACCCCGGCGTTCACCGACGCCCATGTGCACACCACCGCCACCGGCCTGGCCCTGACCGGGCTCGACCTCTCGAACGCCCGCACCCTGTCCGAGGCGCTGGGCCTCGTCCGGGCGTTCGGCGAAGGCCGTGCCCCCGGGGACGTCCTGCTCGGACACGGCTGGGACGCCGCCCGCTGGCCCGAGCGGCGCCACCCCTCGCGCGCCGAGCTCGACGAGGCGGCCGGCGGCCGGGCCCTCTACCTGCCGCGCATCGACGTGCACTCGGCGGTCGTCACGACGGCCCTGCTGGACCTCGTCCCCGGCGTCACCGCGATGACGGGATATCACCCGGACGGGCCGCTGACCGGCGACGCCCACCACGCGGTGCGGGCCGCCGCCCACAACGCGCTCCCGGCCGCCCAGCGCGCCGCCGCCCAGCGCGCCGCCCTCGACCACGCCGCCTCCCTCGGCATCGGCAGTGTCCACGAGTGCGGCGGGCCCGAGATCTCCGACGAGGAGGACTTCACCGGTCTCCTCGCGCTGGCCGCCGAGCGGCCCGGACCGCGCGTCTTCGGCCTCTGGGCCGAGGAGATCGCGGACGAGAAGGACGCCCGTCGCATCCGCGAACTCGGCGCGATCGGCGCCGCCGGAGACCTGTTCGTCGACGGCTCCCTCAGCTCGCACACCGCCTGCCTGCACCGGCCCTACACGGACGCCCCGCACACCGGCACCGCCCACCTGGACGCCGCCCGGATCGCCGCCCATGTCACCGCCTGCACCGAGGCCGGCCTCCAGGCGGGCTTCCACGCCATCGGCGACGGAGCGGTCACCGCCGTGGTGGACGGGGTCAGGGCCGCCGCCGCGACGCTCGGCCTCGACCGGATCCGGGCCGCCCGGCACCGCGTCGAGCACGCCGAGATGCTCACCCCCGAGACGATCGCCGCCTTCGCCGAGCTGGGCCTCACCGCCTCCGTCCAGCCCGCCTTCGACGCCGCCTGGGGCGGCCCGGACGGCATGTACGCCGAACGCCTCGGCGCGGAGCGGGCCGCCACCCTCAACCCGTACGCCGCGCTGTTGCGGGCCGGAGTGCCGCTCGCCTTCGGCTCCGACAGCCCCGTCACCCCGCTCGACCCCTGGGGCACCGTGCGGGCCGCCGCCCACCACCGCACCCCGGAGCACCGCGTCTCGGTCCGCGCCGGGTTCACCGCCCACACCCGGGGCGGCTGGCGCGCCATCGGCCGCGACGACGCGGGCCTCCTGGTGCCCGGCGCCCCGGCCGACTACGCCGTCTGGCGGACCGCCGAACTGCTGGTCCAGGCCCCCGACGACCGGGTCGCCCGCTGGTCCACCGACCCCCGGTCCGGCACGCCCGGCCTGCCGGACCTGACGCCCGGCGCCGAGCTGCCGGTCTGCCTGCGGACCGTGGTCCTCGGACAAACGGTCTACGTGCGACCGAACGAGTGACGTCGGGACATTTCGTACCGCCGATCGATGGCCCGATCGCCGGTCCGCGACCTGCGGCCCTTCGGCACTGACCAGGCCATTTCGGAAAAAGTCGCAGGTCGCACGGCTGTTGACAGAAAGCGCCCACGGGCCGGTAGGTTCGGCCGGGTCCACCACAGGACGTCCGACCGGTTGAACCTCCACGCAGTCGTCGAACGCCGCTGGGTCATGAGGCGGTGTGCCGCACCGGCGCACCACCGCTGACAGCCAGGTTCAGCGCCCGCGCCTCGGGGGCGAGGGAAGGTTTCAGCCGGACGGAGGGTGGGACCCGGGTGGGGCCCGGACGTTCAGTAGACAACGGCTTTCGGTCGACCCGCAGCCAGCGGGTCCCAGGTCGGCCCGAAGGGCGCCGGGCCCCGATCCGCAGTTCCACCGTGGGGGCGCGTCCCGCCGGCCGGTGTGCTGGATATGGTGTCCCTCTGTGTACGGACTCTAAGGGGCAGTAGTGAACGACGGCGGTCAGAGGCAGTTCGGCCCGCTCGGCAAGGTTCTGGTGATCATTCCGACCTACAACGAGGTCGAGAACATCAAGCCGATCGTCGACCGGGTGCGCACCGCCGTCCCGGACGCCGACATCCTGGTGGCCGACGACAACAGCCCCGACGGCACCGGCAAGGCGGCCGACGAGATCGCCGCGGCCGACGACCAGGTCCACGTCCTGCACCGCAAGGGCAAGGAAGGGCTCGGCGCCGCCTATCTCGCGGGCTTCGCCTGGGGCTCCGAGCACGGCTACGGCGTCCTCGTCGAGATGGACGCCGACGGCTCCCACCAGCCCGAGGAGCTGCCCCGGCTGCTCACTGCGCTCAAGGGCGCCGACCTGGTCCTGGGCTCCCGCTGGGTGCCCGGCGGCCGCGTGGTCAACTGGCCCAAGAGCCGTGAGGTCATCTCGCGCGGCGGCAGCCTCTACTCCCGGCTCGCCCTCGGCCTCTCCGTCCGGGACGTCACCGGCGGCTACCGCGCCTTCCGCACCGAGACGCTGAACGGCCTCGGGCTCGGCGAGGTCGCCTCGCAGGGCTACTGCTTCCAGGTGGACCTCGCCCGCCGCGCGGTCGAGGCGGGCTACCACGTGGTCGAGGTCCCCATCACCTTCGTCGACCGGGAGGTCGGCGACTCGAAGATGAGCCGGGACATCCTCGTCGAGGCGCTCTGGCGGGTCACCGGCTGGGGCATCACCTCCCGCGCGAACAAGGTCCTGGGCCGCAAGACCCTCTGACCGCCTCGGGGGCGGCGCCGGGGCTTGCGCCCGGGGCCCGCCCGCCCGGTCCGCTTCATGATCACCCTCTTACGCCGTTTGCACGCCGGTACGGGCACACTGGGGGCATGACGACCGGCACTCCGCCCCCGACCCGTCCCCGGCGCTCGCGCGCCCGTAGATTCCTGCCGCTGGCCCTGGCCGCCTGGCTGGTCCTGGAGATCTGGCTCCTGACCCTGGTCGCCTCGGCCGCGGGCGGCCTCGTGGTCCTGCTGATCCTGGTGGCCGGGGCCGTGCTCGGCGCCGTGGTCATCAAGAGCGCCGGCCGGCGCGCCTTCAAGAACCTCACCGAGACCCTCCAGCAGATGCCGGGGCAGCCCGGCGCTCCCGCCACGCCACCGGCGGCCCCCGCGGGCGGCAAGGGCACCCGGGGCAACGGGCTGCTGATGCTGGGCGGGCTGCTGCTCCTGATCCCCGGACTGATCTCGGACGCGGCCGGGCTGCTCCTGCTGGTCCCGCCGGTGCGGACCATGATCAGCCGTTACGCGGAGCGCTCGCTGGAACGCCGGATGCGGACCGCGTCGCCCGGCAGCCTCGGGGACGCGTTCCAGCAGGCCCGGATGCACCGCCCGGACGGAAAGGTCGTCCAGGGCGAGGTCATTCGCGACGACGACCCCCAAAGGCCCGGCGGCCCCGACGACGACCCCCAGGACCGGCGCCCGCCCCTCACGCCCTGAGCGGGCGTACGCACCAAGAGCCGCGGGCCGTGACACACGTTCTGTGTCACGGTGCTGTTGTACTGCTGTGCGGTGTTACGCGGTCAGGCAGACTTCCTGCTGTCCCGCGGGTGCACGGCGATGTTCATGGCTCCGGAACGGAGAACCGCCAGCCTCTCGGCCAGCACCTCTTCCAGCTCCTCGCGGGTGCGCCGCTCCATGAGCATGTCCCAGTGCGTGCGCGCCGGCTTGCCCTTCTTCTCTTCGGGGCCGTCCCCGTCCACCAGGAGTGCCTGGGCGCCGCACGCCTTGCACTCCCACTCCGGCGGAATCTCTGCCTCTACCGAGAACGGCATCTCGAATCGATGTCCGTTCTGGCATGCGTACTCCACCGCCTGGCGCGGGGCCAGATCGATGCCGCGGTCCGTCTCGTAGCTGGTAACCACAAGTCGCGTGCCGCGGAGAGCTCGCTCACTCATGAATCGTGCCTCCCGGGCTTGTCGCCCACAGGACAAAATGTCGCTGTCGTCGTCATCCGGTCAACGTCCGGTCGGCGGTAAAGATTCCCGTTGCGGGTCATACGTCGCCCGTCGTGCCGCTGCTTTATCTGGGTTGAGTACCCGCCCATGCCCGGTTTGTCACCTCTGGTGGATGTTGTCACCCAACGGTTGAGCCGCTTCCACTGGCAGTAACGGTCCTCCGGGCAGGCCAAAGACGTATACTACCGGCCTTTGACTTCAACGTCTAAATCCGTTCCGGCACGGGGTTGCCCGCGGCCTCCACCGCACGCCTCACCGGGACCCGCGCGAGCAGCACCGCGCCGAGCGCGAAGAACGCCACCAGCGAGATGATCGCGTCCCGGTAGCTGCCGGTCAGCTGGTACGCCAGGCCGAACACCAGGGGCCCCAGCCAGCTCAGTCCGCGGTCGCTCATCTCGTACGCGGAGAAGTACTCCGCCTCCTTGCCGCGCGGCACCAGATGCGAGAACAGCGACCGGGACAGGGCCTGGCTTCCGCCCAGCACCAGGCCGATCGCCGCGGCCAGAACGAAGAAGAACACCGGCGCGTCGGCGGGCAGCAGATAGGCGGAGAGCAGGATCAGGGTCCAGACGATCAGCGACCCCAGAATCGTGCGCTTCGCGCCGTACGTCCGGGCGAGCCGCCCCATGCCGAGCGCCCCCGCCACCGCCAGGATCTGCACCAGCAGCACCGCGACGATCAGCGTCGTCTGGTCCAGGCCCAGCTCCTCGGAGCCGTACAGCGAGGCCTGTGAGATCACCGTCTGGATCCCGTCGTTGTAGACGAGATAGGCCAGCAGGAAGGAGAGCGTGAGCGGGTGGCGGCGCATGTCGCGCAGGGTGGCCCGCAGCTGCTTCCAGCCGGAGCCGACCGCCCCCTCGCCGTCCGGTCTCACCCGGCGGTCGCGCAGCCGGCGCAGCGGTACAAGCGTGAACGCGCCCCACCACACACCGGCCGAGGCCAGACAGATCCGCACCGCGTCGGACTCCGAGAGCCCGAAGGAGTCGTGACCGGTGTACAGGATCAGGTTGAGGACCAGGACGAGGGCGCCCGAGGTGTAGCCGAAGGCCCAGCCGCGCGAGGAGACCTCGTCGCGCTCCTCCGGCTCGGAGATCTGCGGCAGATAGGCGTTGTACAGGACCATCGACACGGAGATCGAGGCGTTCGCCACGATCAGCAGGAACGCGCCCAGCAGATAGCGGTGGCCGTCCAGGAAGAACATCCCGGCCGTCGCCGCCGCCCCCGTGTACGCGGCCGCCGCCAGCAGCGGCTTCTTGCGCCCCGTACGGTCCGCCGCCGCGCCCACGATCGGCATCAGGATCACGGCCACCACGATGGACGCCGAGACGGAGTACGCGAACAGCGAGCCCGCGCGCACGGGTATCCCCAGCGGGTGCACGAAACCGTCCGGGTCCGCCGCGGCCTTGGCGACCGACGTCAGATACGGACCGAGGAAGACGGTCAGCACGCTGGTGGAGTAGACGGAGCACGCGAAGTCGTAGAAGTACCAGCCCTGCTGCTCGCGCTTGCGGGCGGCGGCCGTCGTGCCGTCCGGCGGCTGCCCCGACGGATCGGCCTTCCCCGTTGTCCCCGTGTTCATCCCGGCGTCCCCTCGCTCGTCCCCGGTGGACGTGGACGGACCGGGCGTCAGGACCAGGCCCCCCGCTCGCTCAGCACCGTACGCAGCGTCTCGATGTGATCGGTCATGATGCCATCCACGCCGAGGTCCAGGAGCGCCGCCATCCGCTCCGGTTCGTTCACCGTCCAGACGTGCACCTGGAGCCCCAGCGCGTGCGCGGTACGGACGAAGCGGGCGTCCACCACGGGGATGGGGCCCTGCCGCTCGGGGACCTGCGCGCAGACCGCGCCCGCCCGCAGCGCCGCCGGGATCCCGTACGACCGCAGGCGCAGCCCCACCACGCCCCGCACGCCGTACGACGTGGCCAGCCGGGGCCCCGCCAGCCGGTGCGCCCGGGCCACCCGGGCCTCCGAGAACGAGCCGACGCAGATCCGGTCCCAGGCATCGGTCCGGCGGATCAGGGCGAGCAGCGGCTCCAGCGCCGATTCGGCCTTCAGGTCCACGTTCCAGCGGGCCTCGGGGAACTCCTCCAGCAGTTCCTCGAAGAGCGGAAGCGGTTCGGCGCCCCCGACCCGGGCCCGGCTCACCTCGCTCCAGGGCAGCTCGGCGATCCGGCCCCGGGCGTCGGTGACCCGGTCCAGCGTCGCGTCGTGGAAGGCGACCAGCCGGCCGTCCGCCGTGGTGTGCACATCGGTCTCGAAGTAGCGGTAGCCCGCGTCCGACGCCCGGCGGAAGGCGGTCACGGTGTTCTCCACGCCGTCCGCCGCCCCGCCGCGATGGGCGAAGGCGATCGGCGTCGGGTGGTCGAGATAGGGGTGGCTCGGATTCACTGCGGCAGTATGGCCTGCCCGGACGTCGGAGCGGCAACGGGCCCGGAACCGGCGGCCGGCGCGGGGGTGGACGGCTCGCCCGAGGCGACGACCACACCCGGGCCGGACGCCTCCGGGAGCGCGAACATCCGCAGGAAGAACTGGGCCAGCGGGCCGATGGCCAGCGCGTACAGCACCGTGCCCGCTCCCAGCGAGCCGCCCAGCAGGAAGCCGGTCACCACGACCGCCACCTCGATCGCCGTACGGACCAGCCGGATCGAGCGGCCGGTGATCTGGTTCAGCCCGGTCATCAGGCCGTCCCGGGGGCCGGGGCCGAACCGGGCCGCGATGTACAGCCCGGTCGCCACGCCGTTGAGGACGATGCCGAGCACCATCACCGGGATACGGACGCCGAGTGCGTCCAGATCGCCGACCACCGCGAGCGTTCCGTCCATCGCAAGACCGACCACGAAGACGTTCGAGACGGTGCCGAGCCCCGGCCGCTGGCGCAGCGGGATCCACAGCAGCAGCACCACCGCGCCGACGATGATCGACACCACACCGATCGAGATCCCGGTCAGCTCCGCGAGGCCCTGGTGCAGCACACCCCACGGCTCCAGCCCCAGCCCCGCGCGCACCAGGAGCGCGGAACTCGCCCCGTACAGCGCCAGGCCGGCGTACAGCTGGACCAGCCGCCGGGTGAGATGCGTGGTGCTCCGGTCGGTGGTCCTGGCCACGTTGTGCCCCCTGATGTAGTGGTGGTGGACTGCTCTGTGCCACCCTGTGGCAGGGGATCGGCCACCAACTATGGCCAATGCGAGGAAGGTGGACTGATTTCGATGGCGCAGTGGACATCGACGGTGGGAGCGGCCCAGCTCGCCCGGCAGCTCCGGTCACAACAGGCCCGGCCCACCGGCCCGGGCGGCCGCAAGCCGCCCGCGTACCGCGCGCTCGCCGACGGTGTACGGCTGCTCGTCCTGGAAGGCCGCGTTCCGGTCGCCGCCCGGCTCCCCGCCGAACGCGAACTGGCCCTCGCCCTGTCGGTGAGCCGCACGACCGTCGCCGCCGCCTACGAGGCGCTGCGCGCCGAAGGGTTCCTGGAGTCCCGGCGCGGCGCGGGCAGCTGGACCGCCGTCCCGGCCGGCAACCCGCTGCCCGCCCGCGGCCTCGAACCGCTGCCGCCGGAGTCGCTCGGCTCGATGATCGACCTGGGCTGCGCGGCCCTGCCCGCGCCCGAGCCCTGGCTGACCCGGGCGGTCCAGGGGGCGCTGGAGGAGCTGCCGCCGTACGCCCACACGCACGGCGACTACCCGGCCGGGCTGCCCGCCCTGCGCCGGATGATCGCCGACCGCTACACCGCTCTCGGTATCCCGACCATGCCGGAACAGATCATGGTCACCACCGGCGCGATGGGTGCCATCGACGCGATCTGTCACCTCTTCGCGGGCCGCGGCGAACGGATCGCGGTCGAGTCCCCCAGTTACGCCAACATCCTCCAGCTGATGCGCGAGACGGGCGCCCGCCTCGTCCCGGTCGCGATGGAGGAGGGGCTCGGCGGCTGGGACATGAACCGCTGGCGCCAGGTGCTGCGGGACGCCGCGCCCCGGCTCGCCTATGTGGTCGCCGACTTCCACAACCCCACCGGCGCGCTCGCCGACGAACAGCAGCGCCGCGACCTGGTGGAGGCGGCCCGGTCCGCCGGAACGGTCCTCGTCGTCGACGAGACCATGAACGAACTCCGCCTGGACGCCGACATCGACATGCCGCGCCGGGTCTGTGCCTTCGACCCGGCCGGCAGCACGGTCCTGACCGTCGGATCGGCCAGCAAGGCCTTCTGGGCCGGTATGCGCATCGGCTGGGTGCGCGCTGCCCCGGACGTCATCCGCAGCCTGGTCGCCGCCCGCGCCTACGCCGACATGGGCACGCCCGTCCTGGAACAGCTCGCCATCAACTGGCTCATGAGCACCGGCGGCTGGGAACAGGCCGTCGAGGTCCGCCGGAGCCAGGCCCGGGAGAACCGGGACGCCCTGGTCGCGGCGGTGCGCCGGGAGCTGCCGGACTGGGAGTTCACCGTGCCGCGCGGCGGGCTGACGCTCTGGGTGCGCACCGGCGGCATCTCCGGGTCGCGGCTGGCCGTCGCGGGCGAACGCGTCGGCGTCCGCGTGCCGTCGGGCCCCCGCTTCGGGGTCGACGGGGCCTTCGAGGGGTACGTACGGCTGCCGTTCACGGTGAGCGGGCCGGTCGCCGACGAGGCGGCCGTACGCCTGGCCGCCGCAGTGGACCTGGTGCGCTCCGGGGCGGGCGCGGGGGCCGACACCCCGCGCTCCTTCGTGGCCTGAGGACCGACGCGACAGGACGGCGGGCGGGGAGCGAGCCTGATGGCCCGCTCCCCGCGCGAGCCTGATGGCCCGCTCCCCGCCCGCCGTCCTGTTCGGATCCGCCCGGCTCAGCTCTCGGCGCCGGCCGGCTGCGCCTTCGCCAGCGGCTCGGACGGCCGGGCCTCGGCGACCATCGCCTCCACCGGAACGGCCGCCGCCTCCCCGGCCACCGGCACCGACGCCGTCGCCGGGCCCTCGTCGTCGGGCTCCCGCACGGGCGCCGCCTCCATCGGGTCGCCCCGGCCGGGCAGCAGGTCGAGCACCGCCTGCCGGTGCGCGTCGCTCGTGGCGTCGTCGTACGGGTCCGGGGTGGCGGGCACCTGGAGCCGCAGGACAGGGCCCGTGCCGAGCCGGACGTAGCCGCGGCCCGCGGGGACCTCGGGCGGGGGAGTGGTGTGCGGTCCGGCGCCGAGGACGGCCTCGATCTGCTCCGGGGAGGCAGGGCCGAGCACCGCGCGGGCGCGGGTGTGGGTCCGGACGGTCTCCGTGAGGGTGTCCAGCGCGTCGAACTGCTCGGCCAGCACGACGGTGACCTGGGCCGCCCGGCCGTGCCGCAGCGGGATCCGGAGCAGCTCCTGCGGGTCGGGCCTGCCGTCGGCCGCCGCGAGATGACCGAGGACACCGGGGCGGTCCAGCAGGATCCACAGCGGGCGGCGGATGTCGTCCGGCGCCGTGCGGCCGCTCTGGCGGGCCAGATTGGCGGTGATCAGGCGGCGCTCCGTCTCGTGCGCCGCCCACTCCAGCGTGGCCAGCGCCCCGCCGAGCCCGGACTCCACGGCGAGGACGCCGTTCCGGCCGGTGAGAGCGGCGTACTCACCGGTCCCGCCGCCGTCGACGATGATCACGTCGCCGTGCTGGAGGGCCTGGAGAGCGATCGAGCGGAGCAGGGTCGTGGTGCCGCCGCCGGGCTGCCCCACGGCCAGCAGATGCGGTTCGGTGGAGCGGCCGCCGGTCCGCCAGACGACCGGCGAGGCGTCCACCGTGGTGTCGCCGTCGCGCACGGGGACGGTGCGTGAGACGGAGTGCGGGTCGGTGAAGCCGAGGACCGTCTCGCCGGGGGCGGCGACGAAGCGCTGGGCGGCGATCGTCGTGGGGAGCGCGTCCAGCACGGTCAGAACGAGGCGATTGGCCTCCTCGTCCCAGCCGAAGTGGTACTCGCGGCCCCGGCCGGACTTGGTGTGGAGCAACTGCTCGATCCGGGAGCGGGCGGCGGCGTCGCCGTCCATGAAGTACGCGGGGTAGGAGATCCGGAGGCTCGTGAGCCGCCCGTCCTGGTCGAAGGCGTACGCGTCGAAGGCCTTCGACCAGTCGCCGCCATGGGCGAACAGCGGATCGGGGTCGTCGGCGGTGGAGAAGTACGGCACGAGCGCCTCGTACAGCGACCGCAGGCGCGCGGTCTCCGACTCGTCGGGCCCGGTCCGCACGGGGGTCCGCTCCCGCCCCTTCCACGCGGCAGCGCCCATCACCGTGATCAGGGCCAGGATCGGCCCGTACGGGACGAGCGCCACCACCAGCACGCAGGCCGCGGCGAGGAACAGCTTGGGACCACGCCGTTCCTTGGGGGTGGCGACCCACTTCTGCCGGCCCGACACGGCCAGCAGCCGCAGTCCGCGGACCACCGTGATCAGCGGATGGAGGACATCGGTGGCACTGTCGGCGGCCGTGCGCGCGATCTCTCTGCCGCGAGTGATCGAAGCGCTGCCGCTGCTCAGAATGCGGGGGAGTGGTCGCCGGGCCACGTCGGTCTCCTGAAGGGGTGGGAGCGGTTGCGGAGCGTCAGAACTTGATCCCGCCCAGCAGGCCGGCGAGGCTCGCCCCGCCCGCCGTGATGCTCGGGGCGATGGCGGTGCCGGCCAGATAGAAGCCGAACAGGGCACAGACGATGGCGTGGGAGGCCTTGAGCCCGTCCTTCTTGAAGAACAGGAAGACGATGATGGCGAGCAGGACCACGCCCGAGATGGAAAGGATCATGAGCGGTTCTCTCCTGGTTGAAGGGGACAGTCACCATGAGTCCTTCCAGCATCACGGGAAGTATCTATACGACAAAAGGTGCAATCGAGTGAATATCCCGCGCTTTCACTTGACTGGCTCACAGAAGTAGGCGCCTGGGGAGCGGCATCACCCGGCCCGTGCCGGGCAGGATCAGCTGCGGTGATCCCTTGCCGCATCCGGGCCGGGTCATGTCGGCCCGGGAGCAGTACCCTGTCGATTCACTCGTACGGCCCCCCCGCCGTACTCCCCACCAGGTCAACCACGGCGGTGAGCAGCCGTGGCAGCAGTCAAAGGAAGGCGGCTTTGTCCCGATGAGCGAAACCCCCGATCCCGAGGTGGTCGAGCTGGCGACCAAGGTCTTCGACCTGGCCCGCACCGGCGACACCGAGGCCCTCACCGCGTACGTCGAGGCCGGAGTCCCCGCCAACCTCACCAACGACCGGGGCGACACGCTGCTGATGCTCGCCGCCTACCACGGGCACGCCGCCACGGTCGCCGCCCTCGTCGCCCGCGACGCCGACCCGGACCGGGCCAACGACCGGGGCCAGACCCCGCTGGCCGGAGCCGTCTTCAAGGGCGAGGACGCCGTCATCGACGCCCTGCTCGCCGCCGGCGCCGACCCGGCCGCCGGAACCCCGTCCGCGCTGGACACGGCCCGGATGTTCGGCAAGGCCGACCTGCTGGAACGCTTCGGTGCGCGGTGAGACGCCGGCGGGGGCGCCGCTGGGCGCGTCCGCCGTGGGCTTCGCTGACCGGTCCGTCGTAAATGTGGTCGCGGTGGCGAAATGGCTGGGTCATCATGACGTCGCGGGCCCGCTCAGGGCCACCGACGAGAGGCAGAGGAAGATGCTCTACACCAGGCGAAAGACGGCGGTCGGCCGATCATGTCACTGCGCGGCGTAACGGTGTCCCCCCGGACATCCCCACGTGCCGAGAGGCACGGGGCACTGCACAGTCCCGGTTGCGTCGACAGCTTGATGTGAGGCTTTCTCCCATGTTCGATCCGTTCATAGCGCCGAGCGGCACCCTGCTCGGCCTGTTGCAGAGGGGCCGCGGCGACGGCACGCTCCACGCGCTCGCCGCACCGCGCCCCGAGGCCCTCGCGGCCCTCAACCACTGCGTCGTGAGCGACCCCCGCCACGACTGGCAGGTGGAGAACCGCTCCCTCTACTACGCGCGCCTCTACCTCGACCTCGACGGCGGTATCGAGGAGATCGAGCGGCACCTCGCCGATCCCGACGACCCCATCGACACCGACGACTCCCGCACCGGTCTGGCGCTCTCGGTCCTCGGCCACCTCGCCTCCTACGGACGCGACGACGCCCTGGCCCTGCTCCGCCGCTACGCCGCGACCGGCGCCAACTGGGCCTGGGCCCTGGACGAGCTGGCCCTGCGCGACGACGACGCCGGCCTGCGCTCCCTCGCGCTGCCCGTCCTCGCCCGCTTCCCGGCCACCGACCAGGGCGCGGCCGACCTCGCCGCCGCCGTACGCGACTCCTTCGAGCCCCGCCCCTGGCGCCTGTGGGCCGACGACCCGCGCGAAGCGGTCGGCGCCCGCGTCCGCGCCGCCGGCGAACAGGGCTCGTTCGACCGATGGCAGCGCCAGATGCGCCCCGGGGGTCCCCGCCCCGGCTGGAGCGTCCAGGCCGTCTTCGACTGGGCCCAGCAGGCCCTGGAACGCGGCAGCGAACTGCACGTCCCCGCGGCCCGCTGCCTCACCGCCGTCGCCGGACCCGACGACCTTCCCCAGATCGTCGAGGCCGCCCGCAGCGGCCCGGAAGGCGCCCGCTGCGCCGCCCTGCACTACCTCGCGGAGACCGGCGAACCCGTCGTCCTCGACCTCATCGAGGCCGCCGCCCTCAGCCCCTCCCGCACCGTCGCCCACGCGGCCATCGCCGCCTTCGAGCGGATGACCGGCGACGACGCCGTCGAGCGGGCCCGGCGCTGGGCCCGCCGCCCCGACGCACTCGGCGCCTCCGCCGCCGGAGTGCTCGCCTGCCGAGGCACCGCCCAGGACGCTCCCCAAGTCCTCGGCGCGCTCCGGGAGGCCGTACGCGGCGACGGACCCGACGCCCCCCGGCTGTGGACCCTCGTCGACGGAGCCGGCCGCCTCGGCATCGCCTGCGCCGCCCCCGTCCTGCGCCACGTCTACCGCGAGACGTCCTCCTCGCACCTGCGGGGCCGGGCCGCCCGCGCCTTGGCCGCCACCGATCCGTCCTTCGCGACCGGATTCGCGGTCGAGTGCCTCTGGGACTGCGAGGAGACCACCCGCGAGGTGGCCGCCCTGCACGCCGAGACCGGCGACATCCGCGTCGCCGAACGCCTGCGCCGCCTCGCCGCCGACCCGGCCGAGGAGGCCGAGGTCCAGACGGCGGTACGCAGCCGGATCGGGCCGGACGCGTCGGCTGTCTGACCGCACGGTTCCTTGGGAGGAGGGTCGCTGTCAGACCCTCCTCCTACGCTTTTCACCATGGACAGCAACGAGTGGTGGGGGCTCGTCGAACGGGCTCGTGAAGGGGTCGGGGACCGGGCGGACGACCGGGACGCGCCCGACGATCCGCTGCCGGGCGCGCTGACGGACGTGCTCGCGGCCCTGGAGCCGCAGCGGATCGTGGACTTCGCCGTCATGGCGGTGCAGGTGACCGATTCCGCCTACCGGTGGCCCCTCTGGAACGCGGCCTACCTCATCGAGGGCGGCTGCGGTGACGACGGCTTCATGGACTTCCGCGACGGGCTCGCCCTGCTGGGGCGGGAGACCTTCACCCGGGCGGTGGCCGATCCCGACTCACTGGCCGCCTTGCCGGTGGTGGTCCGGATGGGCCGGGGCGAGCGCGGCTGGATCGGATACGAGTCGCTGAGCGCGCCGGTGACCGAGGCCTACCGGCGCGTCCGGGGCGAGACCGACTCGCTCGACGCGGCCGTGGAGGCGGCGCTGCGCGGACGCATACGCCCGGCGGCCCCGGCGGGCGAGAGCTGGGACGCCGAGGACGACGAGGCGAACCGCAGGCGGCTGCCCCGGCTGGCCGCGCTCTTCCTGGACTGAGCCCTGGACTGAGCCCTGGACTGAGCCCTGGACTGAGTCCTGGACCGAGCGCTCCGAACGATTTCCCGCCCCTGCGAGGTCAAGGGCGCGGGCACAGAATGGCGCCATGACCGGACGCTGGGAGTTCTGGATCGACCGGGGCGGCACCTTCACCGACATCGTGGGCCGCCGCCCCGACGGCCGGCTGATCACCCGCAAGCTCCTCTCCCACGACCCCGGCCGCTACGACGACGCGGCCGTCGCCGGAATCCGGCTGCTTCTCGGCCTGGACCCCGGCGAACCGGTGCCCGCCGACCGGGTCGCCGCCGTCCGGATGGGCACCACCGTCGCCACCAACGCCCTGCTGGAACGGCGGGGCGAACCGACCGTCCTGCTGATCACCGAGGGGTTCCGGGACGCGCTGCGGATCGCGTACCAGAACCGGCCGCGCCTCTTCGACCGGCACATCGTCCTGCCCGAAACCGTCCACGAGCGCGTGATCGAGGTCCCCGAACGGATCGACGCCCACGGCCGCACCGTACGGCCCCTGGAGCTCTACCCCGTTCACGAACAGCTGCGCGCCGCCCACGCCGAGGGCCTGCGCAGTGCCGCCGTCGTCCTGATGCACGGCTACCGCCACCCCGACCACGAACGGGCCGTCGCCGAGGCGGCCCGGGAGGCGGGCTTCACCCAGGTCAGCAGCTCCCACGAGGTCAGCCCGCTGATCAGGCTCGTCCCCCGCGGCGACACCACGGTCGTCGACGCCTACCTCTCACCCGTCCTCGGCCGGTACGTCGACGAGGTCGCCGCCCGCCTCGACGGGATCCGGCTGATGTTCCTCCAGTCCAACGGCGGCCTGCGCGAAGCCGCCCGCTTCCGCGGCAAGGACGCCGTCCTCTCCGGACCGGCCGGAGGCGTCGTCGGCATGGTCCGCACCTCGCAGCAGGCCGGCCACGACCGGGTCATCGGCTTCGACATGGGCGGCACCTCCACCGACGTCTCCCACTACGCCGGAGCGTTCGAACGGGAACTGGGCACGGAGGTCGCCGGGGTCCGGATGCGCGCCCCGATGATGAGCATCCACACCGTCGCGGCCGGCGGCGGCTCCGTCCTGCACTTCGACGGCAGCCGCTACCGCGTCGGCCCCGACTCGGCCGGCGCCGACCCCGGCCCCGCCTGCTACCGGCGGGGCGGCCCCCTCACCGTCACCGACGCCAACGTCATGCTCGGCCGCGTCCAGCCCGCCCACTTCCCGGCGGTCTTCGGCGCGGACGGAGACCTTCCGCTCGACGCCGACCTCGTACGCGAGCGGTTCGCCGAGCTCGCCGACGAGGTGGGGCGCGCCACCGGACGGCGGCCGGACGAGGCCGAGGCGGCGGCGGGATTCCTGGAGATCGCCGTGCTCAACATGGCCAACGCCGTCAAGAAGATCTCCGTGCAGCGCGGCCACGACATCACCCGCTACGCGCTCACCGGCTTCGGCGGCGCGGGCGGCCAGCACGTCTGCGCGGTCGCCGACGCGCTGGGCATCGACACCGTCCTCGTACCCCCGCTCGCCGGGGTGCTTTCCGCATATGGCATCGGCCTGGCCGACGCGACCGCGATGCGCGAGCAGTCGGTGGAGGCGGAGCTGGACGAGACCGTACGGGAGCGGGTCGAGCGGCTCTGCGCCGAGCTGGCCGACCGTACCCGCGAAGCCCTGCGCGCCGACGGAGTGCCCGACTCCGCGATCACCACCCGGGCCCGGATCCTGCTGCGGTACGCGGGGACGGACGCGGCGCTGCCGGTGGACCTGGACACCGAGGCCGCGATGGCCGAGGCGTTCGCCACCGCCCACCGGACCCGGTTCGGGTTCACGATGGACAAGCCCGTCGTCGTCGAGACGGTCTCGGTGGAAGCCACGGGGACGACCGGGGCCACGGACGCCATCGGGGCCATCGAGAACGAAGGGACCGCCGACGCGACCGCCGATGGCGCCGCGCCCGTCCCTGGCCTCGGCCCCGACTCCCACGACCCCCCACCGCCCCCGGCCGACACCGTGGACCTGTACGCCGAAGGGCGGTGGCAGCGCGCCCCGCTGCACCGGCGGGCGGATCTGCACGTCGGCACCACCGTCACCGGGCCCGCGATCGTCGCCGAGGACGACGCCACCACCGTCGTCGACCCCGGCTGGCAGGCCGAAGCCGCCCCCACCGGACATCTCGTCCTCACCCGCGGCAGCCCCCGCCCCGAACGCACCGCCGTCGGCACCCGGGTCGACCCGGTGATGCTGGAGGTCTTCAACAACCTCTTCATGTCCATCGCCGAGCAGATGGGCGTCCGCCTGGAGAACACCGCCCACTCCGTCAACATCAAGGAACGCCTCGACTTCTCCTGCGCCCTGTTCGACGCCGACGGAAACCTGATCGCCAACGCCCCGCACATCCCGGTCCATCTCGGCTCCATGGGGGAGTCCATCAAGGAGGTGCTCCGGCGCAACGAGGGGACCCTGCGCCCCGGTGACGTGTACGCCGTCAACGACCCGTACCACGGCGGCACCCACCTGCCCGACGTCACCGTGGTCACGCCCGTCTTCGACGAGGGGAAGCTCCGGTTCCTGGTCGCCTCGCGCGGACACCACGCGGAGATCGGCGGCATCACCCCCGGCTCCATGCCCGCCTTCAGCCGGACGATCCACGAGGAGGGCGTCCTCTTCGACAACTGGCTGCTCGTCCGCGACGGCCGGCTCCGCGAGGCCGAGACCCGCGACCTGCTCGCCTCCGCCCCGTACCCCTCCCGCTCCCCGGACACCAACCTCGCCGACCTGCGCGCCCAGATCGCCGCCAACGAGAAGGGCATCGCCGAACTGCGACGGATGACCGACCAGTTCGGGGCCGACGTCGTGGACGCGTACATGGGCCACGTCCAGGACAACGCCGAGGAGTCCGTACGCCGCATCGTCGCCGGACTGTACGACGGCCACTGCCGCTACGAGACCGACAGCGGAGCCGTGATCCAGGTCCGCCTGACCGTGGACCGCGACGCCCGCAGCGCCCACCTCGACTTCACCGGGACCTCCCCCCAGCAGCCCGGCAACGCCAACGCGCCCCGCTCCGTCGTCATGGCCGCCGTCCTCTACGTCTTCCGCACCCTCGTCGGCGAGGACATCCCGCTCAACAGCGGCTGCCTGAAGCCCCTGGACGTGACCATTCCGCCCGGCTCGATGCTCGACCCCAGCTATCCGGCGGCGACCGTCGCGGGCAACGTGGAGACCTCCCAGGCGGTCACCGGAGCCCTGTACGGGGCGATCGGCGGCCAGGCCGAGGGCTCGGGAACCATGAACAACCTCACCTTCGGCAACGACCACGTCCAGTACTACGAGACGATCGCCAGCGGCTCCGGGGCGGGCGACGGCTTCGACGGCGCCGACGCCGTACAGACCCATATGACCAACTCCCGGCTCACCGACCCCGAGATCCTGGAGTGGCGGCTGCCGGTCCGCCTGGAGTCCTTCGCCGTACGGGAGGACAGCGGGGGAGCGGGCCGGTGGCACGGCGGCCACGGCGTCGAGCGGCGCATCCGCTTCCTGGAACCCGTCACGATCGCCCTGCTCTCCGGACACCGCCGCGTCCCGCCGTACGGAGCGGGCGGCGGGGCGCCGGGGGCGCTCGGGGAGCAGTACATCGAGCGGGCGGGCGGCGAAGTGGTCCCGCTGGAGGGCTGCGACACCGCCGAACTGAAGGCCGGCGACGTGCTGGTGATCCGCACACCGGGCGGTGGGGGCTACGGGCCGTCGGGTGCGTGACAGGGGGCGTGACCCGGGGCGTGACCGGGGCGCGCGGGGTCGTCCGGAAGCCGTGGCGCAGCCGCCTGGCGCCGGTCGCATAAACGCCGTTTCGACCGTTGTCAGTGCGAGGACCTAATCTGTCCCACGTGACTTCGCCTGCCAACACGGACACCGCTGCGCCGCAGCTCAGCGCGGGGCCGCGGCCTGCCCCGGGCCCCGCCGCCGACGAGGGGCTCTCGCGGCGGCTGCGCGCGCTCGCGTGCACGGCGCCGCTGCACGACCTGGACGTCCGCAAGGCGAATCTGGCCGGCGAGTACACGGTGTACGCCATGGCGGAGGTCGCCCTCGCCGCGATCGACCACGTCACGCTCAACATGGACTTCGACACCGGGGCCGACCACGACCAGATAGTGGCCAGGCTGCTGCCCCGCGTCGCCGCCCAGGCCCCCGGCCGCCCCGTCGCCGAGCACGAACGGGTCGCCCGCTGGGTCCTGGAGAACCTGATCAACGTCGGCAGCGTCGACCGCGGCTTCCGCGCGGTCTACGGCACCTTCAACACCGACGGGGTCTACGTCCGCCGCGACTACGACTTCAAGCTCATCGAAGAGGTCCCCGGCTACGGCGGCACGGTCTACCTCCGCGCCACCGACGAAGCGGTCAACGTCCTCGTCGGCGCGCTGGACACCGACGTCACCAGCGCCCAGATCGCCGCCGAGGTCAAGCTGGAGGTCCTCATCAGCCGGGGTCGCCTCGCCGACGCCCAGCTCGCCGCCGAACAGGCCCGCTACCGCACCGTGCAGTACGCCGAGACCCTGCGCCGCACCCTGGAGGCCACCCGGCGCAACGTCCGCGCCGTCGACTGGCTGAACACCGTCCCGGACATGATCGCCGAGGCCCTCGACCACGTGGCCGACCGCTACCGCCACGAGAACGCGATCCTCACCAACATCCGCAAGGCCCGCGACGAGGCCGAGGACCCCGAGCACAAGCGCCGGGCCGCCGAGCTCGTCGACATCGTCAAGGACTGCATCCGCCGCCACACCCAGCTCCAGTCCCGGCTGCTGGAAGCGGGCCCCCTCTTCCGCGCCGAGCAGGACCGCCAGGCCTTCGCACCGCCCGCCCCCCACGTGGGACTCGATCTGTACGGGCAACTCCTCGCCCCGCTCCTCCCGCTCCCCGTCGAGCAGTCCACCCGGGCCACCGACGCCTTCTTCGCCCACGGCACCGGACTGCGCACCCCCACCTCCGTACGGATCGGGGACCTGGTCGACATGCTGCTCACCCCGCCCCTGGAGCGTGAGCACCTGGGCGCGGAGATGCCCGAGCCCGATCTGATCGCCACCCCGGACGACAGCCGGTTCAGCGAGGAGCAGCTCGCCCGCGCCATGACCCTGCTCGACCTGGAGCACGACGCCCCGCGCCGGCTCTCCGGACTGCTCGCCGAGGCCCGCCGCACCGGCGACACCGACCTGCCGTACCTGGTCGCCCTGCTCGCCGTCCACGCCGCCAGCCCGCCCGTCGGCACCGCCTACCGCCAGGGCGAGCGGCGCCTGCTGTTCGCCGTGGACGACGGGGCCGAGCTGGACGACCCGGAGTTCGGCGGCGCCGACCTCATCGTGGGCACCGCGCTGCTGGACGCTGTCGGCATGGCCGCCGACCGCCAGGAGGCCTCGTGACCGGCCCCGCCCGCCCCGAGCCCTCCGCCGTCTCTCCCGTCGCGGCCGGCCCCGCCCACCTTCCGCACCCGCACCACATCCGTATCCGTATCGAGGAGTCCCAGCCGTGAGCGACCACGACGCCGAGCACCCCGACGCGTGGACCGAGCCCTCCGCGCACGCCGGCCCCTCCACGACGTACGGGGCTCCCTCCACGACGTACGCGGGCGACTCCGCGCACACCTCTGCGCACACCGCCGAGCCGGCCGGGCAGACCCCCGTCACCCCGGCCGACGCCGCCGACGCCGCCCGGCTCGTCTCCTTCGGGCTCCAGCCCAAGCTGCTGCCCGCCCGCGACGCCGAATACGCCGACCTCCTGCGGCGCTACCGGGAGGAGAGCGCCTTCGCCCGGCTCGCCGACGCCGTCGCCACCGGTCTCGGCCTCGTCGTTCTGGAGGTCTCCCCGCGCGCGGGGATGGCCGTCACGGCGGGCGAGGACTCCGTCTTCGCCGTCCGCATGGGCGACTACGCCCGCCGCGCCTCCTCCGACGCCGCCGACCGCTTCCTGCACGGCCTCGCCCACCTCGCCGTCGCCGCCCTCGCCTTCCCGCGCCCCGAGGACCTCGCCGACGACGCGTACATCGGCCGCATCACGGTCAACGGCGTCGACGCCTTCGTACGCCAGGCCTGCCGACGGCTGGAGGAGCGCGCCGAGGAACAGGGCGACAACACCGACCCCGTCAGCGACGCCCCCGGCCTCGAAGCCGGCTGGCGGATCTACGCCCGCCGCAGCGCCACCGGCGCCACCAAGGACGCCCGCCGGCTCGCCGGATCCACCACCGGCATCATCGGCAAGGCCGTCGCCTTCCTCACCGACTCCGGCTTCCTCCAGCGCACCGGCGACGACGCGGGCGGCGCCTACCGCACCACCGCCCGCTACCAGCTCCAGGTCCGCGACCTGGCGGGCAGCGCCGCCATGGCCGAACTGCTGGAGCTCGGCGTCGTCCCCGTCACCGACGGCTCCGCCACCCTGCTGCCGCCGCCCGACCCTGACAGCGTGGAACTGGCCGCCGACGCGGGCCTGCCCTTCCACTCCTGACCCCGACCGGCCCGTACCACCCCCCGCCGCTCCACCCCCGCTCACCGAACGACGAGAGTCCGCCGCCATGTACGAGTTGTCCCGGGTCCGCCTCTACTCCATCGGGCCTGCCGGTGCGCGCTACGCCGACACCGTCCTCGACCTGCGCGGCGTCGGCGCACCCGTCCCCCACCCCGCCCCCGCCCAGGCGGAGTTCTTCGAGGAGGAGCCGGTCGGCCCGCCCCGCCGCCCCGCGCCCGCGGGCGTCCTGTTCCTGGAGAACGGCGGCGGCAAGTCCGTCCTGCTCAAGCTGATCTTCTCGGTGATGCTCCCCGGCCACCGCAACACCCTCGGCGGGGCCAGCTCCGGCGTGCTGCGCAAGTTCCTCCTCGCCGACGACTGCGGGCACGTCGCCCTGGAGTGGCAGCACACCCTCACCGGGGAGTGCGTCGTCGTCGGCAAGGTGAGCGAATGGCGGGGCCGCCAGGTCTCCAACGACCCGCGCAAGTTCGCCGAGGCCTGGTATTCGTTCCGCCCCGGCCCCGGGCTCAGCCTGGACAGCCTGCCCGTCGCCGAGGCCTCCGCCGTGGGCCGCCCCGCCGAAGGCGTCTCCGGGGCGCGCGGCAGGCGGCGCACCATGAAGGGCTTCCGCGACGCGCTGATGGACGCGGGCAAGTTCTACGCGCACCTCGACGTGCACTGGGAAGAGATCCACGACCGCTGGAACGAACACCTCGGCGACCTCGGCCTCGACCCCGAGCTCTTCCGCTACCAGCGCGAGATGAACGCCGACGAGGGCGAGGCCGCAGGCCTCTTCGCGGTGAAGAAGGACTCCGACTTCACCGACCTCCTGCTCCGCGCCGTCACCGACACCCGCGACACCGACGGCCTCGCCGACCTGGTCAGCGGCTTCGGCAACAAACTGGGCCGCCGCGCCGAGCTGACCGCCGAACGCGACTTCACCGCGGGCTCCGTCGATCTCCTGGGCCGCATCGTCGAGGCCACCGACACCCGCACCCGGGCCCGCGACATCCACGCCGGTGCCGAACGCCGCACCCGCACCCTGGCCCGCCGCCTCTCCGCCCGCGCCGCCGAGGAGCGCGGCCGCACCGCCGAGCTGGCCGAACGCGTCACCGCCGCCGCCCACACCGTCACCGAAGCCGAGTCCACCCGGGGCCGCCGGGCCCTGATCGCCGCCGAACTGGCCTACCGGCACGCCTCGCTGGCTCTGACCGCGGCCGAGAAGAGCGCCGCCGCCGGACGCAAGGAGCTGGTCGAGGCCCGCACCCTGCACTCCGCCTGGCAGGCCGCCGAAGCCGTCCTGCGCCACCGCGCCGCCGCCGACCGCTCCGCCAGGGTCGCCGCCGCCATCCGCGAGGCCGAACGCGACGCCGCCCCCGCCCTCGCCGCCCGCTCCGCCGCCGCCACCGACCTCGTCCGCGCCCTCCACAGGGCCGCCGAGGAGGGCGAACGCCTCGCCAACGAGGAGGAGGAGCGCTCCGACACCCTCCAGGCCACCGGCGAACGGGCCCACCGGGATGCCACGGTCGCCGCCACCGAGGCCCAGCGCGCCCGCAGCGAGGCCGGACACCTGCGCCAGCGCCTCGCCGAGGTCGGCCAGGAGACCGCCGAAGCCGTCCGCGCCGGCTGGCTCGACGACACCGCGCCCGACGCCGACCCCGCCCGCGCGGCCCTCGCCGCCAGCGACGCCGAACAGTCCGCCGTCGCCGCCTGGGACACCGCCCGCGAAGCCGCCCGCTCCGCCGCCGACACCGCCCGCGAGACGGCCGCCGCCGAGAGCCGCGCCGAACTGGCCGCCGCCCGCGCCGCCGACGCGGCCAAGGCCGCGGAGCGGGCTTACGAGGACGAGTACCTGGCCGCCGCGTCGATCGCCGCCGACCCCCGCCTCGCGGACCTCCTCGGCCTGCCCACGGGCACCGGCGTCCCGCACCCCCGCCGGGAGTCCGGCGACGAGGTGCCGGGCCCCGACCAGGGCAGCGCCCGCACCACTCCCACCGGCGACGACGCCACGACGACCGGCGGCCGCGGCGACGGTACGGGCACCGCGCCCGACGCCTCCCCGGACCGCGCCGTCGCCCTCGCCGACCAGCCCACCGCCCAGCAGCCCCTGACCGCCGAGGAGTTCGACCGCAGCGCCGACGAACTGCGCGAGCTCCTCGACCAGTCCGTCGCCGCCGCCGAACGCCGCCTCTTCGACCTGCGCACCGCCGCCGCCGACGACGCCCGCATCCTCGGCGCGCTCGGCGAGGGCGGGCTGCTGCCGCCCGGCCCCGACGTCCTGGCCACCGTCGAATACCTCGGCGAGCACGGCATCCCCGCCCTGCCCGGCTGGCGCTACCTCGCGCAGGCCGTCGACCCGGCCGACCACGCCGCCGTCCTCGCCGCCCGCCCCGAACTCGTCGACGGCGTCGTCATCACCGACCCCGACGCCCACACCCGCGCCCGTGAAGTCCTCGCCGGGGCCGCGCTGCTGCCCCGTTCGGCCGTCGCCGTCGGCACCGCCGCCGCCCTCCTCGCCCCCGTCCCGGCCCCCGGCACCGGCTCCGAGACCGCGAGCGACGGCGTCTTCCTCGTCCCGCCGAACCCGGCCATGCACGACGAACACGCCGCCGACGAGGAACGCCACGCGCTGCGCAGCCGCGCCGCCGCCCGCGACGAGGACATCAGGACGCTGGCCGCCCGCCTCTCCGGCGACCGCGCCCTCGCCTCCCGCATCGGCTCCTGGCGCGCCGACTGCCCGCCCGGCATGCTCGCCGAACTGGCCGAGGCCGCCGCCACCGCCCGTACGGCCGCGGAGAGCGCCGAAGCCGCCCTCGCCGAGGCCCGCACCGCCCGCGCCGAGGCAGACGAGGCCGCCGCCGACACCGCCC
>NZ_LZRD01000025.1 GCF_001687325.1 Streptomyces sp. PTY087I2
ACGGGGGATGTTGTGAAGTTCGATATGGGGGCGTCGGTCCTGTCGAGGTTGTTGTCGGATTCGCAGGGTGCGAGTACGGATCTGGGGACGTTGATCCAGCAGTTGATCGCGGCGGCGGAGCCGTTGGAGGGGAAGTTCAACGGGGCGGGGAAGGTCGCGTTCGATGACTTCAAGTCGCGTTCGGACGAGATCACGAAGGCGTTGAACGCGTCGTTGTCGGGGATTCTGGGTGGTCAGGCGGGGATGGACGCGGCGTTCGGTTCGGGTGATCAGGAGCAGGGTGAGAACGCGAAGTCGCAGATGGCGTCGGCGAATTTCGACGCGGCGCGTTTCGGCGGCCGCTGACACCGAGCGTGGCGACCGGTTCATACAGGTTTTGTTCAACGGGGAGTTGAGGGTTGATGGCAGGCAGTACGGATCGGCGTTCGTACGACACGGGGGCGTCGACGGAGGTGCAGGCGGCGTTGCAGGTGGTGATCAGCCGTTTGGAGCAGGTGATCACGGCGCGGGATGCGCAGGTGAAGGTGGCGATGAATGATTTCGCGGCTGATGGGGTGGCGGAGGAGTACCACGGCAAGGAGTTGCGGTGGTATGCGACGTCGCAGGAGGTGCGGAACATTATCCGGCTGCTGCGGTCGACGTTGGAGAAGAACGACGGGACGGCCGCGCAGACGCTGGCGCGGGCGAAGGCCGCGGTCGACAGCATCGGCTGACCGGTCTCTGCCGGGTTTCGTGTTGTCGCCCGTCGTGCGGGTGGGCGGCTCGGCTTTGTTGTGCGTACGGGGGATGTGGGATGAGCGGGTGGGATATCAAGCCGCAGGGTGTGCAGGGCCAGTTGAGGGTCGTCGGGGTGCATGCCGGTGAGCTGGAGAAGGCACTCAGCGCGTTGATGAAGGACCTGGGGGAGGCCGCGCGGTCGGCGGGGACCGCGGTTGCGGGGACGGCGGCGAGTACGCGGTTGCACGGTCCGGTGGCGCCGGGGCAGGCGCCGTTGTCGCGGGCGGCGTCGGGGCCGGTGGCGGCGGCGCTGGGTGAGTACGTGACGGGCCGGCAGGCGCAGCTGAAGTCGATGTCGGAGCGGATCCAGGCGGCGGTGCTGGGTGCGGCGACGGCGACGAACGAGTACGTGGAGGGGGACCTCGACACGGCGAAGCAGGCGCAGGACGCGGCGAAGTCGGTGCGTCTGGACCTGCTGAAGGACCTGCGGGGTGCGAAGTGAGTGATGACCAGCCGGTGGTCCTGGAGGGCATACCGGTCTTCACGGGTGACCTCGCCCTGCTGGACGCCACAGTCAGGGAGCTGACCCGGGACGGGGCGAGGGTCGCCACGGCCGCGGGCGACATCCACAGCAGCTTCGGCGGTCTGCAGGCCTTCTACCAGGCCCCCGAGGCCGATCAGTTGTTCGCGACGACGAAACCCGTGGCCGACCGGGGGGCGGCGCTGAAGGCCGACCTGGCCACGATCACGGGTGCGCTTGGCACGTACTCGGACGAGGCGTACCCGCTGGTGGAGAAGCTGAGGCAGCTCAAGCGGGACGCGGGTGCGTTCCTCGTCAAGGTCAACGCGGACGACAAGTGGCGCGAGGACGGCGACCTGGTCGAGGAGAACAATCACCGGCGCGACGAGATCCGGGAGACCTGGGCGGCGTTCCAGGCGGTGGAACGCGCCTGCTACAACAAGATCATCGCCCTGGTGCCCGGGGGCAAGCCGCTCACGGCGAATGACGGCTCGGGCGGCAAGCACCTGTACGGGTACGACGCCGAGGCCCTGAAGCAGGCCAAGGGGCTGCCCTGGGGCGATCCGGTCAAGGAGTCGACCCGCTGGTACCAGTTCTACGAACACGTCTGGGACTTCGGCAAGGGTTTCGTCGTCGACGGGGTGTGGGGCACGGTCAAGGGCCTGGGCACCCTGTTCGGCACCGAAGGCTGGGACACCGCCAAGCAGGCCTGGACGGGCCTGGGCAACCTCACCACGGGTGTGATCCTCACGATCGCCGCACCGCACGCACTGTGGCTCACCCCGAAGGACCAACTGCCGGGCTTCGCCCGGGACGCGCGCCAGGCGATGAAGGAGACCGGCAAGGCACTGATCGCCTACGACCAGTGGGGCGAGAACCCGGCGCGCGCCGGGGGTGCGGTCACGTTCAACGTCCTGACAACGGTCTTCACCGGCGGCACCGGGGGCGGCGCCTCGGGCGCCGGCAAGGCGGCGCTCGCGGGCAAGGCCCTCTCCTTCGCGAACAAGGCGAGCCGCGTCGTCGACCCGACGACATACCTCTTCAAGGGCGCCGGCGCGGGCCTCACCAAAATCACCGATGTCATGGCCGGCCTGAAGGGCACGGGCACCGTCGAGATCCCGCCACTGCCCGCGGGGACGATCGCCCTGCCGGACGGCGCGTACAAGGCGGCCGACGGCACTCTGACGCTCCCCGAGGGGGCGGCTGTCCCGGAGGCCGCGTTCGAGATCCCGAAGGGCTCGGTCAAGCTTCCGGCCGGCGCGGAGATCCCCGCCGGAGCGGTCGACCTCGGCGACGGCATCGTCCACCTCCCCGAAGGCATGGCCCCGCCCGCCGGCTCCCTGCCCATACGGGAGGGCACCCTCAAACTCCCCGAGGGCACCACCGCGCTACCCGAGGGCACCTTCAGGGACGTCGACGCCCAGGGCAACGTCGTTCACCTCGACCGCCAGGGCAACATCCTCGGCGAGGACGGCACCCTCAAACAGCACCACACCGACGCCCGGCGCGAGAACCCGCCCACGTCCGCTCCCGCCAGGACGGACGCGGACAGCCCCCTGCCCCGCACACCGGCAGAACAGCCGGCCCTGGCCGGCGCGGGCGCACGCAGCGGCAGCGACACGATCCGACTGGGCTCGGACCCGGGCGACACGGGACGGGCCGGCGACGACCTCGGCGGACAACAGCACGCCAGGCGGCGGCTCACGGGGCGGCCAGGACGGGCACATCCCGGCGAACAGCCTGGACGGGGGCAACCCGACGGGCATAGGCGGCCGAGACGTCCAAGGGAGTTCCGCTGCTGGCAGCGGCGTCGGCAGCGGCGGCACCGACAGCGGAGTGCCCGGCCCCCGCAACCCCGGCGGTGCCGATCTTGGTAGTGCGAGTGGCGCGGCGCGCGGTTCCGATGACACCCCCGCGTCGGCAGGCTCGACGCGCCAGCCCGTTCCGCGGCCGAGTTTCATGCGCGACGGCCTCAACCCGTACGGTCGGCCAGGTTCACTCACCCTGGACCAGATCGAGGACATTCAGGTCTATCGTGCGAACGAAGAACCTGGGTACCGCGAGCAGTACTACCGGAAGGACGGGACTCGTCGTCGGGTCGAGGTTCACGACGAGAGTGGATTCGCTCCCCCGCAGCTAGTCCAGCCCACGCCTGGCGGGCCCTGGGTCAGAGCCAAGGATGTTCCTCCGCCTCCGAGCCCGCACTTCCTCGACGGGGACTACATAGCGGTGGGAGCAGACACCGTCACGAGCCGTGCCAGGCTGAAGCTTCTTGACGCGGCCGCAGAAAAACGTTACTTCGGCATCCAGTGGGACAATCTCGTAGCCAAATGGAAGGGCGACTCAGCGACCCTCCACGAAAGGTTGGGGACCTCCGAAACAGCAGCCGATTGGGCCGAAGCTCGGGGCACCTACAAGGAATCCCATACCCAGATGGGAAAAATGGCGGAGGACTTCGGGGAAAAGGCTGCGGAGCACCACTTCGTTGCAGAACGGTACCCTGATTTCGAAAATCAACCGCTCCTCGGTCCGAAGAATGGCAATGACCGGTTCGATCAGGTATGGATACATGAGGACGGCCGCGTTGCGGTCATTGAAGCCAAGAGCAGCACGGGGACAGAACTGGGCAGTCGTAGACTTCCGGACGGTCGACGAGCATCCCAGGGAAGCCAGGAATACTTCCTGGACATCATCGAAGCCATGAAGAAGCGAGGTGAGTTCGACACGGTAGAAGCCCTGGAAAGAGCGCTCGAAGACAACCGGCTGGACTATGTAGTTGTCAAGGGCGAGAAGAATAAGGGCACGTATACTGGCTACCGGTATCGCCGCTTCGACATCAGCAAGGGGACCCTTCCGTGACTCTAGAAATTTCCCGCCATGCTCTGCCCACAGGGCCCGAGGCCGAGGAGTTCACGGAACGCGTCGGAGCACATCTGGCCAAGGGGATCGGACGTCTCGAACATTCCTCTGAAGCCATCCGCTCAACATTCGGCACGGCGCTTATGACGTTGCGCTCCAGGTGCATCGTCGATCCGCGCTCAGCAACGGTGGAAACATGGGAGTCCGCCGTCACCGCAATGCAGGTGGGGTCGGCCCTCTTCGCTGTAACCACCACAAACGAGGAGCGGGTGGAGTGTCGCATCGACAGGGAGCTCCGTTCCATCCCTGCAACCGGCCCTCGTTCGTTCGCTGATGCGGGCACCTGGCTGTCCGCGTTCTGGCTGGCTGTCATCTGCCGTGACCAGGACCGTATGACCCAGCTCAGCGAGATCCCCTTGGACCGGCTCCGTTCACCCGAGGGGTCCTACGACGAGTACATCTACCACTGGGTCGACACTCTCCAGGGCTGGTGGCTCCGCCGGCCCGACCTCGCGGACAAGCTCATCGCCACCATCCAGGCATCCGACCCGGCTGTCGCCCGCATCGCACCACAAGACCTGCTCCAGGCCGTGCTCTATCCCCCGATCAACCTCTTCTACCACTACGTGCGCAATGACAGGGACGGCTTCGCCCCCGCTCTCGCCGACGCCCTCAAACTCCACAGGACCTACTGGACCCTCACCGAAGACCGCGCCGCAGACATCGACGGCAGCATCGCCCTCGGCCCCCTCGCCATCGCCTGCCTCGCCTACGACGCCGAGTTCCCCCTCGACATCGAATCCGATTACCTCCCCAAGCACCTTCTCCAGCGCACTTGGATCGGCGAATTTCCCACCTGATCATCTCCGCAATGGTGCCGAGAGAGCGCCGACGCAAGTGCGGGGCCACTCGACCGGCAACCACGGGAGTCCGATGCTCTACGGCACGCCGCGGTTTTCCGAATACCTTTCTTACTCGAACCATGCGGGCAGTGGTGCCCCCAAGGTCGCCCATATGGTTCTCCAGCGGAAAACACGTCCGAGGAGATTGATCTGAAGTGATTGACGAGCGAGGCGGGCAGGCGGCATCCGAGGTGCTGGAGCGTCTCTGCGCAGTGGAATGGGTTGGCGAGTGGAGCGACATTTTCGGGAAAGCGATGTCGCGGCGACTGTTGATGCGAGAGTACCTGAGGCGAGCCGCCTTGTGGGCCCAGGAATACTCCGCCGAGAGCGCCTGGCCGTTCTTCGACATCACAGAGTATCTGGACTCCGGATGTGAACTTTCACCCAGCGTGACACGAAGGCTGGAAGAGTTTCTTCGCGACCGACCGAGTGAGGTCAAAACCACCTGCCGTGGCGCCGTTCGTCTCGCAGAAATTCGTGCGCATAATCCTGCAGCGGAGGCTCATGACCTCCCGGGCCTCTATGAGCCACTGATTCGCTTTTATGAGCGAGGTGGCGAGTTCATCAGAGACAATTCCGGAGCCCTGGATCTGACAGGTGTCTCGTTTCGTCATGGAAGCTTGCAGGGTTACGCCTACAACACGCCCGTCGTCGCGCTCCACGATGCCGTGCTCGATGCCTTGGACGCCGAAGGCCGGGTCACATTTTATACCTCCGAAAAGGATCGAACGGCAGTCTTCAGGCGCCTCCTTCCGCAGGGTGGTGGGCAGCGCGATGAGGTATTCAGCGCGACGCTGGGGTGGCAGACCACGACCCAACTGTCCACCTCTGAGGACGGTATCGAATGCATACAAATTTACGACCAGGATGCCGCCCGGCTCATCGAGCATGCCGTACTCGGCGGCACACCTCGAGGATCTGTTCAAGCAGTACATCCGCGGCGGTGAACGCTCCCATGGTCCGGGGCGCCCGAACGTATCCTACGGCCGGAGGCGCGCACCGTCTGCAGACTATCTTCCGTAAGGAAATGTTCCCGTGGAAGCGCATTTCAGGAATTTCTTCAGAGTGTATCTCGATCTTGAACGAGGCTACGAGAACACAGGAAATCTGAGGCTCACATTGCTGAGTTTTAGTGATTCCTACGTGAAATTGATCCGCGAAGGGTTCGAGCGTATCATATCGGACGATTCCTTTGGGCCGGCCGAGTACGAAGGGCTTACCGATATCGAGTTCCCCGACAGGGAAACTCTCCACGCCTATCTTCGAGACATGTTCGACTACCTATTCAATGGTGCGCCCGAGCAGCCGATGCCGCCGGGTTACTAGTGCCCCAGCTGACACCCCTGGTCGCGATCGATACCGCGGGCCTCACTATCCTTTACCGGTATGGGCATATGCATCGACGTACTGATCGTCGACTGGGACCACCTCATGTCCGTGCCGGGCGATGATCAGCGGTACGGGATACTGCACGGCGCCGCCATCTCGGTGAACGACGAGGACGCCTGGCCGGACCGTTCGCCCTCCGTCGGGCCTCAGTGGCTCTGGCCCTCTCCCCCGGACGCCGACTGGTTCGGAAAGTTCGACTTCGGGGCTGTCGGCTCCTCGTACAAGGATCACTTCTGGGCGGGCGAACGGTGGGAGGATATCCGGGCGTTCGTCGCGCCTGCGGTGCGGTCGGCCGTGGACCGGTTCATCGATCCGCTCTTCTGGGGCGGGCTGGAGTACATGGCCGATCGGGACGCCGAGGGAGCCGCGGCACACGTGTCGGTGGTCTTGCCTGATGCACCGTCGGATCACCTCCTGTGGTGTCCGCCGGAAGCTGTCTCTTTGCTGAGACTTCTCTGGGATTCCGTCGACGCCGAACTCGCAGCGCTCCGAGTTCCGTTCGAGCGGTACGCCGGCTTCGGCTTGGGGAGGGTGAAGGACTTCGACGCGTTCGCCGGGCTGCTCCGCGGGTGGGGTGATGTCATCGGCCAAGCCCAGCAGCGCGGCTGGGGCGTTGTCGGGATTCGTTGTTGAGCGACGTTCAGGCTCAATCCCGCTTCGCGTTGCCCTCCAGCTTGCGGCGTTCCCGCTTGTTGGGGTGGCGGATGACCACTCCGGCCATCCCGCCGGACCCGGTGAGCCGGATCAACGGGGTGCCCGGGAGGCGGTCGGGCGTGGTCTTGTCTTTCAGGCCGCCGACGCCGGGGTCCATGCCGGTGGTGTCCGTGGCCCAGCCGTCGGGGATGACGATCGTGACGCCCGAGGTCTCCCCGTACGCCTCCACCACGACCTCCGTGAGGCGGCACTCGACCCGGGTGAAGTCGATGCTCACCCCTCCCAGGCCTGCGTGCGCGATCACGTGCCCGGGAACCTCCCAGCGGCCGGGGCCCCGGGATGCTCCGTACATGCCGCCCTTGAGCACCAGCGGCGGCAGGTTCTCCGCTGCGGCTGCCGCTGCCGATGACGGCGACTTCGGCAAGTCGGCCGTCAGGACAGCCAGTTCGGCGTACGTCTTCGATGTCAGCGCCTGTTCCAGGCGGGAATCCAGCTCATCGAGGTCGATGCGCCCCTCGGCCGCCGCATCGCGCAGCTGCTCCACCACTGCTTCCCGGTCGTCGTGAGAAGCGCGGAGCTGTCCTGCTGGGACAGAGCGTGGAGTGGGCTCCGGAGGCTGAGCAGTCATGATCCCAAGAATAGGCAGTCGGCGGACCGGGCCAACAGGGGCCGCGCATCTTGAGCGCCGTCACCCTGGCTTCGCTCCTCATGCGGGCGTGATCCTCACGTCCGTCTCCTGTAGTGCCGCCGAGGGGTTGACTGATCAACTCGCATCGAAACCCAGACGATTCGGCACATCACCCATGGTGCAGAGCGCCGTGACTTGCTTCTCCAAACAGCTCAGGGCATCCGTGAGGGAGAGTTGATCGATCCGCTCACGGTAGAGGGTGTGGACAACGGCGCCGAACTCTCCCCATGGCCGTTCAAGGTCGACATCGACCATAGCTTCAACGATGCACCCGGTCGACGTGATGGTCACACCTGCCGAGAACCACAGCTCACTGACATCCGCATCATCCTCCGCGAAGAAGCCGAAGCGATGGCAGGCCCTCAGCTCAGGTCCCTCAGCGTGGTTTTCGATCTCGATGGCAGGCACCAGCCCGGACTCATTCCCGAAGTCGTAGGCGATGTGGAGCTGGGTGGTGAAATCGTCCAGCTCCTTGTGCGGCCGATGCATCGTGGTCAGCAAGAGAGCCATGCTTGCGGCCTCGTCCGGGCTGGTGACGTTCAACATCAGTGGATCATCAGCCATGCGCAACGCCTTGGAAGGGTTCGGCAGCCCGGAGAAGCTCCTTCGGGAGGTAGGCGGAATCGACCCGGATCGCCCAGCCGCGTCGGCGGGCGTGGCAGGCCAGGGCGAGAATGTCGAGGTTGATCGAGGCGTCCGAATCGTTGGCGCGGTCGGCGACCTCGTAGTGGTCGCGGTGGGCTTCGAGTGCGTCGGCGAGGGCCAGGTTGAAGCTCTCCTCATCGCCCTCCACCAGTTGTGACAGCAGCACGGCCGGCGGCATGGCGAAGCCCCAGTCCTTGGCCCTCTCCGCCTGCTCCAAGGCCTTTTGCGCGGCCGCTTCGGGATCGGTGCCCTTCAGATAGGCGTGGAGAGCTTCGCGGTACGCGCTGAAGGCGGAGCCGTCCGGGCCGACGGATTGGGGGCCGGCGAGGACGAGCGGGGCGAGGTCCTCTCGTACGCCGGTGATCAGCGCGAAGGCGACAGCCCGCTGCCAGGCGCCGGCGTCGATCCGGTCGCCCCGGTCGGCCGGGGTGGACGCAGCTTGGAGGCGTTCCCGGTAGATGGCCGTGACCCGGGCGTCCAGGGTCCGCTCGTAGGCAGGCCGGTCCACCACCAGCGGGCCCGCAGCCAGCGCGGCGACCGCGTCCGGCCGCCGGTTCCGGCCGAACCCTTCGGCCCGGGGGCCCCGCGCCTCGAAGCCGGTGACCAGCGCATGCGGCAGGTACTCGGTGTGGACGGCGGGCTCCCAGCCCAGCGTCCTGCGGGCGAACGCGGCGAGGGCGATCGGCACGAGCGGCAGAAGCGTCCTGGCGGGAGCCCCCGGTCCGTGCGCGGCGGCGTGGCCGGCCAACAGACCGGCGAGTTCGGCGTCGAACGCATCGCGGTCCTCGGAGGCCAGGGCGCGCAGCGCACGCAGGGCACCGCTGTCCGGGCGGTCCAGGAGGGGCTCGCCACTGTCACGGGCACGGACACGGTCCAGGGCCGCGTCGACGGCGGCGAGCTTGGCCTGCGCACTCGGCGGGTAGTCCTCATCGTCGCCGGTGTCGTCCAGCACCACGACCATCAGTGCGGTGGCGAGCTCTCCGGTGGGCGTGCCCTGCACCCGCGCGACGAACCTCTCCCGGGCGAAGTGAAAGGCCTCGCCGTGAAACGAGGCCTTGTCCCTGAGAACCGCCAGGCAGAGCGCGTCGATCCATTCCCCGGGCGTGACGCTCTCCTCGGGGGCGTCCTCTCCCGGGTCGTAGCTCATGCCGAAGTTCACGTACTCCAGGAAGATCTGGAAACTGCAGTGCGGGTGGTACGCCGCATAGGCGACGGCGCCGGCCGCGGCCTCGGAAGCGTCCTTCAGCACGGCCCGGGCCTCCGCCGTACCGAGGTCGGGGGTCTCGGCCGAGAGCGCCCCGAGATAGTCGAGGAACTCCTCGGCGATGAACTGCCACTCGTAGGTAGCCATCCGCCCTGCCCTCGACGCGGACCGCACCTGGCCCCCGATGCGGTTGCTGAAGTCTTCACGTGCCGCCGACACGACGGCCCCGCCCACCTGGTGACGCTCTATACGCACTACCGAACTCCTTGATCGCCTCTCCGTATCAGCCTAGGGGCGGGGTACGACAGTCCAGCCGTGGCGGGCGCCGGTGGCTCGTGAACGGCCCCCTCAGCCCAGCCAGTTGCCGAAGCGGACCGCCGACGGCGTCACGTCCAGGCTCGCCTCGCCGAAGGAGACGCTGCCCTTGGTGACCGGGCCCGTGCGGCTGCCTTTGAAGAGCCAGACGCCGCCCTGGTTCGTGTTCTCGCCGGGGGCCGCCACCGCCAGCGTGGCCGGTACACCCTTGGCTCCGGCCACCACGTGGACCTCGCCGCCGAAGCCGTCGCCTTGCTCGTCGACGCCCGGAACGTCCGCCGTGGACTGGCCGATCACCTTCGTGTCGGCGCCCGTGATGCCCGTGGCGCGGCCCTTGAAGATCAGGACCCCGCCGGCGTCCTTCGCCGTGCCCACGTCCTCGCCCGGCAGGCCCACGACGACCTCGCCGTAGCCGTCGCCGTCCAGGTCCCCCACCGCGGCGCTCGCGCCCATGGCGTCGCCCTGCTCGTCGGCGCCCGGCACCCCGGCGGTGGCCTGGGTGATCCACTTCGGCTTCACGGACGTGTTCTGCCCCTTGGGGCCACCGAGGGCGACCGCCACCGCGCCGCCCTTGCTCGGGAAGTCCACGTCGCTGTCCAGGCCGGTGGGCCGCCAGGTGAAGACCAGGTCCGGGTACGCGTCGCCGTTGACCGAACCGACCGTCACCGAGGCGTGGTTGAGGTGCGTTCCCGGCGCGGTGACGATGTCGGCGCGGGTGAAGCCCTTGCCGGTCGACAGGTACAGCGACGTCCCGCCGCAGTCCGGCTCGTCGTTGCAGCCGGTGCTTACCAGCAGGTCGTCCTTGCCGTCGTTGTTGATGTCCGCGGCCTGTACGCCCTCGTAGGTCGTGACGCCATCGGCCGTCAGCACCGTGCGGGTGCTCCCGACCGAGCCGTCGCGCCGACGTTCTCGCTCAGCACGACCTTCCCGGCCCAGTCGGCGTTGTCGATCCCGGCCACGTCCGCCCGGCCGTCGCCGCCGAAGTCACCCACCGCTTCGCCCTGTCCCGGACCCTGGAACTCGACAGCCCGGGTGCCGAAACCACTCTTGCCGCCGAACAGGATGATCGGCCGGTCGTTACCGGCCGAGACCAGCAGGTCGGTGTAGCCGTCGGCGTCGATGTCGGCGGGCGCGGACCCGCCGAAGCGGGCGTTCGCGGTGGCCGAACCGGGGACTCCGGCCGTGTTCTGGTTGATCACCTGGTGCCGGGCCGGGTTGATGCCCTTCGCGTCGCCCGGATAGACCACCACGTAACCGGCCTTGTAACCGGCCTTCTTGATGCCGGACACGGTCCCGTCCGGCACCGAGGCGACCATGTCCTCGTACCCGTCCCCGTTGAAGTCGACCGGCTGCCGTACGACGGAGGCCGGCGCGGCCGCCACCGCCGTACCGGAGAGGGCCGGGGCGGCGGTCGCCGTGGCGGCGAGCGTCACGAAGATCGCCGAAGCGGTACGGAGTCGAGAAGTCTGCATGGGTCATCCCCCCGGATGCGCGCGTGCGTACTGCGGGCGGGCCTGCTGCCCGCCATCTGCCCGGAAAGACCATCCGTGCGGCGAATGGTTGTGCACCCCGGTTCCGGACGATCACCTGCGAGGTGCCTGTGCCTTTGCCTACGTGGCTGGTTTCGGCGCCATCTTCTTGCGTTGTACGCAACATTGCATGCGCCAAACGCAGGAGTCCGTACGCTCGATCGCATGGCTCACGCACACCAGCACCACCGCGATCAGCATCAGCACGGTCAGCACCACCACGCGGCGCCCTCCGCCCACGCCCACGACTCCGACGCGACCCCCAACGGCCTTCCCGAGATCCTCGATCTCGACGCAGCCCTCTTCGCGCCCCGCCTGACCGCCCTCACCGGGCGTATCGCCTGCCTGGCCGGTGACGACGTCCGGCACATCGTCGACCTCGGCTCGGGCACCGGGACCGGCACCTTCGCCCTGCTGGAGCAGTTCCCGACCGCCCGTGTGACCGCCGTCGACAGCTCGCCCGCGATGCTGGAACTGCTCGTCTCGGCGGCCCGCGAGCGAGGACTGGGCGACCGGGTGCGCACGCTGGAGGCCGACGCCGGTGCGGGGCTGCCGGGGGTGGTCGACGCCGACCTCGTCTGGGCGTCGGCGTCCCTGCACCACCTGGACGACCCCGCGACCGCCCTGGCCGGGATCCGCGCCGCGCTGCGCCCCGGAGGGCTGCTGGCCGTCGCGGAGGCGGACGGGATGCCGTCCTTCCTGCCCGCGGACGGGGAGCCGGGCGAGCTGGAGGCCCGCTGCCGCGCGGCGCTCGACGGCCTGCACGCCGAGCGGATGCCGCACCGGGGTGCCGACTGGGGCTCCCTGCTGACGGCCGCCGGATTCTCCGTCGAGCAGGAGCGAGCCGAGCCGTGGGAGCTGCGCGCCCCGTTGCCCGAGGGGGCCGGGCGGTACGCCTTCCTGGTCTTCGAGCGGATCCGCGGCTCTCTCGACGGGCGCGTCGCCGCCGACGACCTGGCCGCGCTCGACCGGCTCATCGACGGCGGGCCCGAGGACGTACGCCACCGCGACGACCTCGTCGTACGGTCCACGCGCCGGACATGGATGGCCCGCCCGGCCCAGGAAGACCTGAAGACCTGAAGGCATGAAGACCTGAAGGCATGAGGAAGCAGGCAGCATCGTCGGCCCCCTGGGGCATCGTGTGCTGCCCTGCTGTCCCTTCCGCCGGGCGTACACCGTCAAGCAGCCTGGGAGGCTAGCCATCGACGCGACGAAGGAACCTCTCTGTGCGTGCGCATGCCTCGGGATCGGGAAAAGAACCTGCCGGTAGCCCTTCACGTGGCCGGACCCGGGCCGCGGCTCCGGCCCGCCCCGCGGGCGGCACCGCCAGAGCCCTTGACTCGAAGAGCGCCCTCGCGCTGCAACGGGCCCTGGGCAACGCGGCGGTGACACGCATGCTGGAAGAGGAGCGGGGACGGGCGGAGGAATCGGCCCGGTCCGGCGGGACGGAGGCCGCGCCCGGCGTCCAGCGATCCGCCGTGCAGAACGTGCTCCGGGCCCCAGGGCGCCCCCTCGACGCCGCGCTCAAGGACGACATGGAGAGCCGGTTCGACGCCGACTTCTCCGACGTACGCCTGCACACCGGCGCGGCCGCCCGGGACTCCGCCGCCGAGATCGGTGCCCGCGCCTACACCTCCGGAAGCCACATCGTGATCGGCGACGGGGGCGACGACCAGCACACGCTCGCCCACGAGTTGACCCACGTCATCCAGCAACGCACCGGCCCTGTCTCCGGCACCGACGACGGCACCGGTCTGCGGATCAGCGACCCCTCCGACCGTTACGAGCGCGAGGCCGAGGCGAACGCGTCGCGGGTGCTGTCCCGGCCGCCGGCCCACAGTCCGGCAGAGGGTGCGGGCCATGGCCCGTCCTCCCACGACACCGGGGCCGCCACCGTTCAGCGGCGCCCCCGGGAGAAGCCCGCCGAGGAGGAGGGCGACCACACACACGTGGACCCCGACTACCCCGGGCTGCGACTGACGGTGGACCAGGCCCTGACCGACGAGTACTACGAGACGATCTTCAAGCTCGGCGGATCCGAGGAGCGGGTGATCTTCGACGGGGACGGCAGCTTCGGCTACATCAAGGTCGACGAAGGGCTCCAGACCTACTACAGCCTCGTCGAGGGCAAGATCGGAGCGCAGGAGGCCCAGGCGAACCTGAGCGGCCACTTCTCGCCGCAGCGAGACAGCAGCTACCACGTCCGGGCCAACGGCAAGCAGTTCCAGGACGCCCGGATCGACAGCCTGCAGGACTTCGAGGCCGCGGGCATCGGTCCGGGGCAGCTGGTCGAGGTCAGCGTGGCGCTGCTGGGCCGGGCGAGCGGTCGCGCGGAGACCGTGGCGGGCGGGCTCGTCGAGAGCCGGCTCGGCAACGCGACCACCGGCATGCGGAACAGCGCCGCGCTCGATCCGATCAAGATCCGTGTCACGTCGAGCGGCATCTCCATCTCGGACGGGAACCACCGGCTCGCCGCGGCTGCGCGCGAGGGCCACGCCTACGCGCCGTGCATGATCGTCTGACCCCGGTCCGGGGCCCTGAGTCCGGGCCCCGAATCCGGGGCCCCCGTCCGTGACCCCAGCCCGGTATCCCCGGTCCGGTCGACAGCGCCGCTAGCATCCGTGGAGACCCGAGAGCCTCCGGGGGAGACCCGAACGGATGAGGAGCGAGCAACACATGCGATTCGCCCTGGAAGCACTGTTCGCGGACGTGCCCGCCGAGCAGATCGCCGAGGCCCGGGACTTCTACCGGTCGCGGGTGGCAGGCCGTGGGCCCGCCGACTTCGCGGAGCTGGAGGAGGCCCGGGCGAAGAAGCCCGCGCCCCGTGCCGCCGTTCCGCCGCCCCTCGAAGAGACGGTCGAGGCCGCCGGGGTACGGATCCCGGTCCGGGTCTTCCTGCCGTCCGGCGGTCCGCCCCAGGGGGTCTACCTGGACATCCACGGCGGCGGCTTCTACATGGACTCCGCCGCGCACAGCGACGTACGCAACAGGGTTCTCGCCGACGCCCTGAACACCGTCGTCGTCAGCGTCGACTACCGGCTGGCCCCCGAACACCCCTGGCCCGCCGCGCCCGACGACTGCGCAGCGGTGGCGCTCCGGCTCGTCGAGCAGGCCGAAACCCGCTTCGGGACCTCGCGGCTCGCGATCGGCGGAAGTTCCGCCGGAGCCACCCTCGCCCTCACGACCCTCCTCCGGCTACGGGACCGGGGCGTCGTCGACCGGTTCGCCGGGGCGGCGCTCCGCTTCGGCACCTGGGACCTGAGCGCGCACACCCCGAGCGGCCGCCTCATCGCGGACGAGTACTTCCTCCAGGCGTACGTCGGCCACGTGCCGGACCGCGACCGCACCCTTCCCGACATCTCGCCCCTCTACGCCGATCTGACCGGTCTTCCTCCGGCCCTGCTGGTCGTGGGCGCCGAGGACATCCTGCTGGAGGACAACCTGACCATGGCCGGGCGGCTGTCGGCGGCCGGGAACGACGTCGAGCTGCGCATCTACCCGGCCGCACCCCACGGCTTCACCGGCCACCCCACCGCCCTGGCCGCCATCGCGGTCGACGGCGTCAACTCGTGGCTGCGCGAGCGGATCAGCGGTCACCTCTGACCCTGGCGTGCAGATGCATGTCGTGCCGGCCGTCGTCGTGCACGGCCGCATCGCGCTTGGTGCCTTCCAGCCGGTAGCCAGCCTTGGTCGCGACCCTGCACGAGGCGTCGTTACGCGTCGAGTGGTCCAACTCCAGCCGGTGGAAGCCGATGTCGTCCAGTGCCCACGCGCTGACCGCCGCGAGTGCGCGGGAGGCGACCCCCGCGCCGCGAGCGGCCGGGAGCACCCAGTACGCCGCGTTCGCGACCCCGTCGGCGAAGTCCACGCGGCGCAAGGCCATCCGGCCGAGCACCTCGCCGCTGTCGCGGGCGACGGCCCAGTGGCAGCCCCTCTCCCGCTCCCAGTCCCGGCGGTACCCGTCGAACCAGTCCTCCACCTGGGCCACGGTCGAGGGGCGGTGCGTGTGCCAGCGGTGCGTCTCCTCGTCCTCGTACGCGGACAGGAACGCCCGCGCGTCGGCCCGCTCCCACGGACGCAGCAGCACGCCCTCGGCCACGGGGAGCACGGGTTGCGGGGCGGCGGCGAGGCAGCCGGAGGGCAGGGTGGGCGGCGTCGACAACGTACGAGTCATGGCCTCATCGTCACAGCCGGGTCTGGGGGCGTCCGCCCAGCCCCCTACGCGCCCCGGCCGTACCGCACACGCGACGCCGTCTCACATGTACGACGCCGTCTCACACGTACGACACCGTCGGCAGCAGGCGCAGCCGCCGCGGCGGACGGGTCAGGTGCGCCGACAGGTCCGGCAGCGGCGCCGGCTCCCCCGCCGTGAACCAGACCACCACGTCCTCGCCGGTCCGTACGGGCAGGGCGGGGAAGGTGTTCTCCGCGTGCTCGGTACGCAGCACCTCCGCCGGCACCGCCCCGGCGGGCAGCTCCGGGCGCAGCCGCCGCTCCACGTGGTCCGCGAAGGCCCCCGGGTCGCGCGGGTGGCAGATGGTCGCGACGACCAGCCCCTTGTCGGACGACGCGGGGACGGCCGGTCCGCGCAGCAGCAGTACGTCGTCCGAGTCCACCATCGTCGCGTTGGCCGCGTCCCGGTGCGCCCGCCAGACCGGGCCGCCGTAGAAGGAGTGCAGAGCACGGGCGCGTTCCGCCATGTCGGGGAAGCTGCGCAGCCAGACGAAGCGGTCCGGGTCGTCCAGGTCCCGGAACCGGCCGCCGACGCGGATGCCCGCCTTCTCCTGCCCCGTCACGAACTCCCGCTCGAACAGCTCGATCAGGGTGTCCCGGGCGCCCGGGTGCAGCGTGTACTGCCGGAGTTCGACGACGGGGGAAGGGTTCACGGTCACAGTCGCGGTCACGGGCCTGGAGTTCATGGCCGGAGGCTAGGACCTGTCCCCTGACATCTGCTGTCAGGGGACTTCCCCGCCCGGGGATAATCCCCGCCATGCGCGCCGGACGCCTCATCTCCCTCCTTCTGCTCCTCCAGAACCGGGGCCGTATGACGGCCCACGAACTGGCCGCGGAGCTGGAGGTGTCGGTCCGGACCGTCTACCGCGATGTCGAGGCCCTCGGCGCGGCGGGCATCCCGCTGTACGGGGACGCCGGGCACGGCGGCGGCTACCGCCTCCTCGACGGCTACCGCACCCGTCTGACCGGGCTGACCACCGACGAGGCGCAGGCCGTCTTCCTCGCCGGGCTCCCCGGCCCCGCCGCCGAACTCGGCCTCGGCGAGATGCTCGCCGGGGCCCAGCTCAAGCTGCGGGCCGCCCTCCCCGACGGGCTACGGGAGCAGGCGGTACGCGTCCAGGAGCGGTTCCACCTCGACGCACCCGGCTGGTACGGGAACGCCGACGAGACGCCCCACTTGACCGCCGTCGCCGACGCCGTCTGGGACCGGTACGCGATACGGGTCCGCTACCGGCGATGGAAGAGCCCCACGGAGGTCGAACGCCGCCTGGAACCGTACGGGTTGGTCCTCAAGGCGGGACGCTGGTATCTGGTCGCGGCCTCGGGCGGCGGCTCCCCGCGTACGTACCGCGTCGACCAGATCCTCGAACTCCGCGCCCTGGGCGAACCGTTCGAGCCGCCCGCCGCCTTCGACCTGGCCGCTCACTGGCGCGAGCACCTCGCCAGCTTTCCCGCCCGGCTGCACACCGGCGAGGCCGTCGTACGTCTGTCGCCGCGCGGCGTCGCCCGGGTCCGCGAGCGGCTGGGGCAGATGGCGGAGAGGGCCGTCGCGGAGAGCGGGGTGACCGAGGCGGACGGCTGGACGCGGGCGACCGTACCCATCGAGTCGCTCGACCACGCCCACGCGGAGTTCCTGAAACTCGCCGCCGACCTGGAGGTCGTCGAACCCCCCGAACTACGCGACCGCCTGACCACCACCGCCCGCGAACTGGCCGCCCTTTACGGCGAGGGCCCGTCCTGACGCCCGCGCCGTCAAGCGCGGGGCCCTCTCCGTCTGACCCGGAGGTCGGGCGGCGAGGGCCCGGCCCGCCTCACTCCCCCACGTACTCCGCCAGGTGTTCGCCCGTCAGGGTCGAGCGGGCCGCTACCAGGTCGGCGGGGGTGCCCTCGAAGACGATCTTGCCGCCGTCGTGGCCCGCGCCGGGGCCGAGGTCGATGATCCAGTCGGCGTGGGCCATGACCGCCTGGTGGTGCTCGATGACGATCACCGACTTTCCGGAGTCGACCAGGCGGTCCAGCAGGCCGAGCAGCTGCTCCACGTCCACCAGGTGCAGGCCGGTGGTCGGCTCGTCGAGGACGTACACGCCGCCCTTGTCGGCCATGTGCGTCGCCAGCTTCAGGCGTTGGCGTTCGCCGCCGGACAGGGTGGTGAGCGGCTGGCCGAGGCTGAGGTAGCCGAGGCCGACGTCCGCCAGGCGGTCGAGGATCTTGTGTGCGGCGGGGAGGGGCGCCTCGCCGGAGGAGCCGAAGAACTCCTCGGCCTCGGTGACCGACATGGCGAGGACCTCGCTGATGTCGCGGCCGCCGAGGTGGTAGTCCAGGACCGAGGCCTGGAACCGCTTGCCCTCGCAGTCCTCGCAGGGGCTGGAGACGCTGGCCATCATGCCGAGGTCGGTGAAGATGACGCCCGCGCCGTTGCACGTGGGGCAGGCGCCCTCGGAGTTGGCGCTGAACAGGGCGGGCTTCACGCCGTTGGCCTTGGCGAAGGCCTTGCGGATCGGCTCCAGCAGGCCCGTGTACGTCGCCGGGTTGCTGCGGCGGGAACCCTTGATGGGGCTCTGGTCGACCGAGATGACGTTCTCGCCCGCCGGGATCGAGCCGTGGACGAGCGAGCTCTTTCCGGAGCCGGCGACGCCCGTGATGACGGTGAGGACGCCGAGCGGGATGTCGACGTCGACGCCCTGGAGGTTGTGCGCCGTCGCGCCCCGGATCTCCAGCGCGCCGGCGGGCTTGCGCACCTCGTCCTTGAGGACGGCCCGGTCGTCGAGGTGGCGGCCGGTGACGGTGTCGGAGGCGCGGAGGCCTTCCAGGGTGCCCTCGAAGCAGACGGTGCCGCCCGCCGTACCGGCCCCGGGGCCGAGGTCGACCACATGGTCCGCGATCGCGATGGCCTCCGGCTTGTGCTCGACGACCAGGACCGTGTTGCCCTTGTCGCGCAGGCGCAGCAGCAGGTCGTTCATGCGCTGGATGTCGTGCGGGTGGAGGCCGATGGTCGGCTCGTCGAAGACGTACGTGACGTCGGTGAGCGAGGAGCCGAGGTGGCGGATCATCTTGACGCGCTGGGCCTCGCCGCCGGAGAGGGTGCCGGAGGGGCGGTCCAGGGCGAGGTAGCCGAGGCCGATCTCCACGAAGGAGTCCAGGGTCTGCTGGAGGGCTTCGAGGAGCGGGGCGACCGAGGGTTCGTCCAGACCGCGGACCCATTCCGCGAGGTCCCGGATCTCCATCGAGCAGGCGTCGGCGATGGAGATCTTCTTGATCTTCGAGGAGCGGGCGCCCTCGGTGAGCCGCGTGCCCTCGCACTCGGGGCAGGTGGCGAAGGTGACCGCGCGGTCGACGAACTCCCGGATGTGGGGCTGCATCGCCTCGCGGTCCTTGGACAGGAACGACTTCTGGATCTTGGGGATCAGCCCTTCGAAGGTGAGGGTGGAACCCTCGACCTTCACCTTGGTCGGCTCCTTGTAGAGGAAGTCCTGCATCTCCCGCTTGGTGAACTTGGCGATCGGCTTGTTCGGGTCGAGGAAGCCGGACTCGGCGTAGATCCGGACGGTCCACCAGCTGTCCGACTTCCAGCCGGGGATGGTGAACGCGCCCTCGGCGATCGACTTGGAGTCGTCGTAGAGCTGGGTGAGGTCGATGTCGGAGACCGTGCCCCGGCCCTCGCAGCGCGGGCACATGCCGCCGGTACGGCTGAAGGTCGCTTTGACGGCCTTCTTGTTGCCGCGCTCGACGGTGATCGCGCCGCTGGCGGTCACCGAGGGGACGTTGAAGGCGAACGCCCCGGGCGGGCCGATGTGCGGCTTGCCGAGCCGGCTGAAGAGGATGCGGAGCATGGCGTTGGCATCGGTGGCGGTGCCGACGGTGGAACGGGGGTCGCTGCCCATGCGCTGCTGGTCGACGATGATCGCGGTCGTCAGCCCGTCGAGCACGTCGACGTCGGGGCGCGCCTGGGTGGGCATGAAGCCCTGGACGAACGCGGGGTAGGTCTCGTTGATCAGCCGCTGGGACTCGGCGGCGATGGTGGCGAAGACCAGCGAGCTCTTGCCCGAGCCGGAGACCCCGGTGAACACCGTCAGCCGACGCTTCGGCAGCTCGATGCTGACGTCCTTCAGGTTGTTCTCCCGCGCACCGTGCACGCGGATCAGATCGTGGCTGTCGGCAGCGTGCGGCGCGGGCGGCTGCTGGGTCTTCGTTCGCGGAGCCATGCTCGTCGTCTCTCCATAACTGGGCAACCGGCCGTTGCTGGTGCGCGGAGCCTGCTGTCCGTGCGTGGGGGCCGGGGCCCGAATGCCGGGCTCCGGCCCCGGAGGGCGGGTGCGGGGACGGGTGCTACTTCTTGGCCTGGGTGATGCGCAGCATGTTGCCGGACGGGTCGCGGAAGGCGCAGTCGCGGACGCCGTACGGCTGGTCGATCGGCTCCTGGAGGACCTCGCCCCCCGCGGCGCGGACCTTTTCGAACGCCGCGTCGACGTCGTCGGAGGTGAGGATGACGCCGCGCAGCATGCCCTTGGCGAGCAGCTCGGCCATGGTCTGCCGGTCGGCGGCCGGGGCGTTCGGGTCGGCGAGCGGGGGCTCCAGGACGATCTCCACGTCCGGCTGCGCGGGGGACCCGACGGTCACCCAGCGCATGCCTTCGAATCCGACATCGTTGCGCACCTCCATTCCCAGGGCGTCGCGGTAGAAGGCGAGCGCCTTGTCGTGGTCGTCGACGGCGATGAAGCACTGCGAGAGCTTGATGTCCATGGATTTCACGCTACGGGCGGGGCCTCCGATCCGCTTCTCCATTCCTGACCGGTCGGGTGAGCATCTTGGCGACGCACGCGGGGATGGTCTCGCCGGCTTCGTGGGGGCGGGCCCGGTAGGCGCTGGGGCTCTCCCCGACCAGCTCCGTGAAGCGGGAGCTGAACGAGCCGAGCGACGTACAGCCGACGGCGAAGCAGACGTCCGTGACCGACAGGTCGCCCCGGCGCAGCAGCGCCTTGGCCCGCTCGATGCGGCGGGTCATGAGATAGCTGTACGGGGTCTCGCCGAAGGCGGCGCGGAAGCTGCGGGAGAAGTGGCCCGCCGACATCAGGGCGTCGCGGGCCAGCGAAGGGACGTCGAGCGGTTCGGCGTACTCGCGGTCCATCCGGTCACGGGCCCGCCGCAGCCGGGCCAGGTCCTCCAGCCTCACGTCCTCACCTGCCTCTCCTCACCCTCCCACGGCCGCCGAAGCCCGGCCCGCCGCCCGAAGCCCGGCCGCCCGCCGCCCGGCCGCCCGTCGCTCGAAGCCCGGCCCGCCGCCCGGAAGCGGGTCGCCGAACCCGGTCACCACTCGCGCTCCGCGATCAGCTCCTCCGGGTCCGCGTCCGCGAAGCCGTACGCCGTCGCGATCGTCCAGAAGGCCTCGCCTATCTCCTCGCGGGCCACCGTCTCGATCTCGCTGCCCGCCGCCTCGAACTCCGCCTCCAGGTCGTTGAAGGCCTCGGTCGCCACCGCGGTCAGCGCGTACAGCGCGGTGAGGTCTGCGGGGCGCTCCGCCTCGATCCGCTCGCACAGGGCACGCAGGATCGCCGTGCCCTTGTCCAGGACGTGGTCGGGGAAGTATTCGTCCTCGTACAGCAGGGACAGGAAGGTGTGGCCCGCCAGCTGCTCGTTCGTGATGGTCATGGTGATCCCCCGTGCGTTCCGTCGGCCGCGTCCGTCGCCGTTGTTCCGATACTCCCCCATGCCACTGACAATCGGGCCGTCCCTTGGCCTCCGCCGGCCTCCGCCGGGTCCGTCGCGTGCCGAGCATCACCCTGGACAGCGACCGCAACCGGCGGGTAACTTCGAAGGGAGTCTGAGCAAGCGCTTAGCCACGTTCCGCGAGTTTCCGCGAATCGACTGCCGACCTAGGAGGCATTCCGTGCGCCGTACGGTATTCAACGAGGACCACGAGGCGTTCCGGGAGACCATCCGCGCCTTCATCGCGGCCGAGGTCGTGCCGGTCTACGACGAGTGGTTCGCCGCGGGCCAGGCGCCGCGCGACTTCTACCTCAAGCTGGGCGAGCTGGGCATCTTCGGCATCGAGGTCGACGAGGAGTACGGCGGCGCGGGCATCGACTCGCACAAGTACGAGGCCGTCATCTACGAGGAGACCGCCCGCGCCGGTGTCTCCTTCGGCGGTTCCGGGGTGCACACGCTGCTCGGCCTCCCCTACATCAAGATGCTCGCCACCGACGAGCAGAAGAAGCGCTGGCTGCCGAAGTTCGCGACCGGCGAGGAGATGTGGGCCCTCGCGATGACCGAGCCGGGCACCGGCTCCGACGTGGCGGGCATGAAGACCACCGCGAAGCTCTCCGAGGACGGCACGCACTACGTCCTCAACGGTGCGAAGACCTTCATCACCGGTGGCGTCCACGCCGACCGCGTCATCGTCTGCGCCCGTACCGCCGCCCCGCGCGAGGACGACCGCCGCTTCGGCATCTCCCTCTTCGCCGTCGACACGAAGTCCGAGGGCTACTCGGTCGGCCGCAAGCTCGACAAGCTGGGTCTGCGCGTCTCCGACACCGCCGAGCTGGCGTTCGTCGACGTCAAGGTCCCGGTCGAGGACCTCATGGGCGAGGAGAACAAGGGCTTCGGCTACCTCGGCACCAACCTGGCCTCCGAGCGCTGGGGCATCGCCTTCGGCGCGTACGCCCAGGCCGCGGCGGCCGTCCGGTTCGCCAAGGAGTACGTCCAGGACCGCACGGTCTTCGGCAAGACCGTCGCCTCGTTCCAGAACACCAAGTTCGAGCTGGCCGCCTGCCAGGCCGAGGTGGACGCGGCCCAGGCCGTCGCCGACCGCGCGCTGGAGGCCCTGGACGCCGGTGAGCTGACGGCGGCCGAGGCGGCCTCCGCGAAGCTGTTCTGCACCGAGGTCGCGCACCGCGTCATCGACCGCTGCCTCCAGCTGCACGGCGGCTACGGCTTCATGAACGAGTACCCGATCGCCCGCCTGTACGCGGACAACCGCGTCAACCGCATCTACGGCGGCACCAGCGAGGTCATGAAGTCGATCATCGCCAAGTCCATGGGCCTGTAAGGGATTACCTTTCCCCCATGAACGAGAGTCCCGATCCCCTGCTCGATCTGCTCCACCTGCTCGACCTGGAGCAGATCGAGCGGGACATCTTCCGGGGCGAGAGCCGCAGCGCGCTCGTGCCCCGGGTGTTCGGCGGCCAGGTCGCGGCCCAGGCGCTCGTCGCCGCGGGCCGCACCGTCCCCGCCGACCGGGGAGCCCACTCCCTGCACTCGTACTTCCTGCGGGCCGGCGATCCGGGCGCGCCCATCGTCTACACCGTCGACCGCATCCGCGACGGGAAGTCGTTCACCACCCGCCGCGTCGTCGCCGTCCAGCACGGGCAGCCGATCTTCCACCTCTCCGCGTCCTTCCAGACGTACGAGGAGGGCATGGAGCACCAGGCCCCCATGCCCGCCGCCCCGGATCCGGAGACCCTGCCGACGGCCGCCGAGCTGCTGCCCCGGTACGCGGACCGCTTCAGCGATCCCGGTGTCGTGGACCGGCTGATCGAGGCGCGGCAGGCGGTGGACCTGCGGTACGTGGACGAGCCGCCGTTCGGCACGGTGGGCGAGCCGCGCGAACCCCGCTCCCAGGTGTGGTTCCGGACGAACGGCAAGCTCGCCGACGACCCGCTGCTGCACGTCTGCATGGCGACGTACGTCTCCGACATGACCCTGCTCGACTCGGTGCTCCTCGCCCACGGGCGGGGCGGCTGGGCGGTCGGGGACGTGGTCGGGGCCAGCCTGGACCACGCGATGTGGTTCCACCGGCCGTTCCGGGCGGACGAGTGGCTGCTGTACGACCAGGAGTCGCCCTCGGCCTCCGGTGGCCGGGGACTGGGCCAGGCCCGTATCTACACCGCCGACGGAAGCCTCGCGATCACCGTCATCCAGGAAGGCGTGGTCCGCATCCCGCGAGGATGAACGGTCTCTGAAACATCCCGCGAGGATGAACGGTCTCTCAAGCGTCCCGCGAGGATGAACGGCTCCTGAAGCCGCGATTCCGACATACTCCCCACCATGAGCGACGCGCAAGCGAGCAGGGAACCCGATGGTGGGGAGTCCACCTTCACCGTGATCGTGGCGGCCCTCGCCAACCTCGGCATCGCCGTGGCCAAGGCCGTCGCCGGTCTGATCAGCGGCTCCAGCGCGATGCTCTCCGAGGCGGCCCACTCGGTCGCCGACACCGTCACCGAGGTCATGCTCCTCACCGCCCTCAAGCGGAGCGAGAAGCCGGCCGACGAGGACCATCCCCTCGGTTACGGCCCCGAGCGCTACATCTGGGCGATGCTCGCCTCCATCGCCACCTTCGTCGGCGGGGCCGTCTTCTCGATCTACGACGGGGTGCACACCCTCGTCGAGGGCGAGGAGCTGGGCGATCCGCTCATCTCCTACATCGTCCTGGCCGTCGCCTTCCTGCTGGAGGGCTACTCGCTGCGCACCGGGGTCAAGCAGGTGCGGCGCGAGGCGTCCCGGCTGCGGGTGCCGGACACGTACTACCTGCGGCACACCCCCGACACGGCCGTGAAGGCCGTCGTGATGGAGGACTCGGCGGCGCTGATCGGGCTGCTGCTGGCGGCGTGCGGTCTGCTGGGCGGGCAGCTCTCCGGCTCGGGCGTCTGGGACGGGGTCGCGTCCTGCCTGATCGGCCTGCTGCTCGTGTACGTCGCCTGGGTGCTCGGCCGGTCCAACGCCCAGCTGCTCATCGGGCGGCCACTGCCTCCAGCGGTACGGTCCGGGGTGCGCGAGGAGCTGCTGTCGGTGCCGCACATCGTGGAGGTCCTGGAGCTGACCACGCTGATCCAGGGGCCGGACGAGATCCTGATCGCCGCGAAGATCGACTTCCGGGACATGGCCACCGCCGCGGAGGTCGAGTGGGCCTGCGAGGAGGCGGAGGCCCAGTTGCGCGAGCGGTTCCCGTCGGTCCGGCGGGTGTATCTGGACCCGACACCGGGGCGGGCGCAGCGGCTGCGGCGCGGCAGTTCCTGAGGCCAGGGCGTGCCAGGCGCCGCGGACCCGGTCAAGATCCGCCGGACACCCCCTACGACGTCAGCTCCGCCACCGTCTTCGCGATCCGTCGCTCCCGGGTCTCCTGCGCCTTCGCGCCCTCGATCGACGTGACGTGCGCCTTCTGGCGGCTGGGTGAGAGCGCGGCGAACGCCTCCGCCGCCCCGGGGACCGCCGCCAGTGCCGCCGCCAGGTCCTCGGGCGGCTCGACCGTGCGGGGCGCGGTGTCGAGGGTCAGCTCCACCTCGATGGCGTCGCCGCCGCCGATGCCGGTCTCCTTGCGTTTGTCGGAGCTGAACGGGATGAGGTACTGGCCGCCCATCGGGGCGATCGTCGAGCGGTACGCGTAACCGTTCACGGTCACGTTCACCGGTGGGCGCTTGCCCGCGCCGAGGGCTTCGACCACGGACTCCGGCACCTCGATGCCGGTGTTGTTCCCGGTCTGGAACATCGTCGTGCTGAACTTCATGGCCCGCGCCCTTCGTCTCCGTCGGCGTCTCCGCCGGCGTTCCCGTCGGCTGTTGTCAGTGCAGACGCCCGCCGCGCCGGAAACTCATCGCCGACGCCCTATTCGGCGGGCTCCTCCTCCAGCAGCCCCGCCGCGTGCAGCAGGTAGTCCGTCATCGGGTCGTAGAAGCGCGGGTCGGTGACATGGTCGTCGAGCGGGACCGTGACCTGGAGGGTGCCCTCCGACTCGCCGAGGAAGAGGGCCGGGTCGTTGCAGTCGGCGTAACCGATCGCGTCCAGGCCCCGCTGCCCCGCGCAGCCCGCCCAGCCGTGGTCGGCGACGACCAGGTCGGGCAGCGGGCGGCCCAGGTGGGCCATGGCGTCCAGGATGGCGGCCATCGGGGCCGGGGAGTGGGTGTGCCAGAGGGTGGCCCCGCGCTCCAGCATCGCGACATCGGCGAACTGGACGACCAGCCCCTCGTCCGCGATCAGCCCCGACGGGATGCGCACGATCTCGCAGCCCGCCCGGCGCAGCGCGTCCGCCGTCTGCCGGTGGACGTCCAGCAGGCCGCCGGGGTGCCCGGTGGCGAACAGGACCCGCTCGCGGCCGTCGGCGGCCTTGCGCAGGCGGGCCGCCATCCGCTCCAGGCCGTCGACCGTCAGCTCCGGGTCGATGGTGTCCTGCCCCTGCCGGTGCGCGGGGTCGTCGTTCACCCCGCAGCGCTCGGCCATCACGGCCAGCACGTCCTGCTCGTCGGTCCAGCGGTCGCCGAGCTCCAGGCCGAGCCAGTAGTGGCGGTCGCCGTTGGCGAGCTTGCGGTAGTGGGAGAGGTTGTTGTCGCGTGGCGTGGCGACGTCCCCCGCGATACGCGTACGGACGAGGTGGTCGACGAGGGCGGCGCGGCTGGGTATCGGCATGGACCCATTGTGCCGTCCCGTGTGCGGCGTGTGCCCGGTGTCCTGATCTACGGACAGCACGGATCCCGCGGACGGCCGGGCGGACGGTCGGCCCTCCGCCCGGTGGACGGTCGGCCCTCCGCCCGGCGGACGGCTGGCCCTTCGGCCCGGTGGCCACTCCGCCGTACGGCCCGCACGCGCCCCCGTAACTCTTCCGGGACTGTTCACCCTCGCGTGACCTGGCTCTTCCTTCGCCGGGCGGGCGCCGGGCTCGAATGGAACCACCCAGAGGTCTGGACCAATCGAGTCACGCCAAACCGGTGTCCGATTCTCTTCGTCGCCACACTCTCGGCCAAGTGGTCTATACCTTTGACGCTAGGCTGGCCTCCGGGAACGAGCACAGATAAACGGGCACATTCGCAGCCGTGGGGGGCTTTATGACCGTGCATCACCTTCCGCAACCTCCGTCCGACGACGAGCTGTACTGGTACTTCGGGCCGCAACGCCGGTGGGTGCTGGTGAGCAGTTCGCTGGCCTTCGTCTTCACGGCGGCGACGATGTTCGCCTTCGCGTTACGGACCCCGGCGCTCTGGGCGTTCCTCGCGGTCCTCGGGCTCAATGTGGTGGCCCTGCTGCTGTCGTCGATGAACAGCCTGCGGCAGCGCCGGCTGACCCGGGCCTCGCACGAGGTGCTGGTCCGCGCCTGGCGGCCGGCCGCGCTGCCCGCCGTCGACCTCTACCTGCCGACCTGCGGCGAACCCCTCCCCGTCCTCGCCAACGCCTACCGCGCGGTCGCCGCCCTCGACTGGCCCGACGCGCTCACCGTCTGGGTGCTGGACGACGCCGACCGGGCCGAGGTGGCGGCCCTGGCGGCCGAGCACGGTTACCGGTACGTCGTACGGCCCGACCGGGGGCACCTGAAGAAAGCGGGGAACCTCAACCACGCCCTCACGCTCTCCGGCGCCGAGTTCATCGCGATCCTGGACGCGGACTTCGCGCCCCGGCCGGACTTCCTGCGCCACCTGGTCCCCTACTTCGCGGACCCCGCCGTCGGCATCGTGCAGAGCCCGCAGTGCTTCGACACCGACGCGGGCATGGACTGGATCCAGCGCGCCGCCGGGGCCGCGCAGGAGTGGTTCTTCCGCTGGATCCAGCCCTCCCGGGACGCCGCCGACGCCGCGATCTGCTGCGGCTCCAACGCCGTCTACCGGCGCTCCGCGATCGACCTGGCGGGTGGCTTCGCCCGGCTCGACCACAGCGAGGACCTGTACACCGGACTCGCCCTGCACGAGCGGGGGTTCCGCACCCAGTACGTCCCCGTCCTGGTCGCCAAGGGCACCTCGCCGGACACCGTCACCTCGTTCGTCAACCAGCAGTACCGGTGGGCGATGGGCAATCTGCACCTCCTCGGCACCCCGGTCCTGAAGCGGATGGGCGCGCCCTGGCGGATGCGGCTGTGCTTCTACGAGGGCGTCGTCGGCTACCTGACCACGGCCGTGAACACCTTCGCCGCACCGCTGCCGCCGCTGGTCATGATGTTCTGGTACCCGGACCACGTCCGGCCCTGGCACGTCCTGCCGCTGCTCGCGCCGCTGTGGCTGTGGCATGTGCTGCTGCCCCGGATCAGCCGGACCCGGTGGCGGGTGGAGGTGATCCGCGCGGGCGTCCTCACCAGCGTGGCCGCCGCCACCGCGTTCTGGCACACGCTGCGGGGCCGCAGTGCCGCGTGGGTGCCCACGGGGGTGCGGAGCAGCGGTAGTTCGGGCTCGATGGCCCGCCGGGTCGTGGGCGTCTCGCTGGTCTGGCTGGTCCTGTCCAACGGGGCCGCCGCCGGGGGCCTCGCGCTGACCGTAGCCCGTAACGGCTGGGGACCCAGCTGGGGTCTCGGCCTCTATCTTCTGGTCCAGCTGCACATCAACGCCCCTTTGATCCGGGAGCTTTCGGCCGAACTGCGCCGGGGCGGGTGGACACGGGCCGGGGCCTTGGCCGGGGTTGGGGCTGGGGCTGGGGCCGGGGCCGGGGCTGGGGCCGGAGCCGGAGCCGCTGCCGGGACCGGGACCTTCGCCGAGGTCGGGGCCGGGACCGGGGCTGGGGCTGGGGCCTTGGCCGAAGCCGGGACCAGAACCGAGGCCGGCACCCTCGCCGAGGTCGGGGCCGGGACCGGGACTGGGGCTGGGGCTGGGGCTGGGGCCTTGGCCGAAGCCGGGACCAGAACCGAGGCCGGCGCCCTCGCCGAGGTCGGGGCCGAGGCCGGGACCTTCGCCGGTGCCGGGACTGGGGCCGGGGCCGGCACCCTCGCCGGGGCCGGCACCCTCGCCGAAGTCGGGGCCGGGGCCTTCGCCGAAGTCGGGTCCGGGGCCGGGACCTTCGCCGGGGCCGCGCCCCTGGCCCGGGCCTGGGCCCGGTCATGGGCCAGGGACCGGCTCGGCGGTCTCCGTTCGCGGAACCGGGCCGGTTCGCGTGTGCTGCTCCCCCGCCGCTGGCCCGAAGCCCTCGCCGCTTCCGCCGTCCTCCTGCTCACCGGCCTGCTCGCCTCGGGGTGGGTCGATCCGATGCTGCCATGGCTGAGTTGAGCCGTCCCGAAAGGCGCCACCCGATGCCCTTCCTCCTCGCACCCGGCCACCGCCGAAAGCGGTATGCCTCCGCGCCCACGACTCGCAACCGCCCCGGCGGTGAGTCCGGGCCCAGCCCGCACCGGGCCGCGTTCCGGCCCGACATCGAGGGGCTGCGCGCGGTCGCCGTCCTCGCGGTGCTCGCCTTCCACGCCCAGATACCGGGCGCGGCGGGCGGCTTCGTCGGCGTGGACGTCTTCTTCGTCATCTCCGGCTATCTGATCACCGGGCTGCTGGTCCGGGAGGCGATCACCACCGGCCGGATCCGGCTCGGCGACTTCTTCTCCCGGCGGGCCCGCCGGCTGCTGCCCTCCGCCGCCGTCGTCCTCGCGGCGGTCGCGGTCGCCGGGGCGTGGCTGACCGTACCGCTGCTCCGCGCCGACCTGGAGCACGACGTCCTCGCCGCCGCGCTGTCCGTCGCCAACTGGCGGTTCGTCTCGCAGCAGACCGACTATCTGGCCGCCGGGCACGACCAGAGTCCGCTGCTGCACTTCTGGTCGCTCGCCGTCGAGGAGCAGTTCTATCTGGTCTGGGCCCCGCTGCTGGCGGTGATCGTGCTGACCGCCGCCCGTGCGGTCCGCCGGGGCCGGGCCGTGCGCGCGGTCGTGGCGCTGGTCACCGCCGCCGCGGCCGTCGCCTCGTTCGCGCTGTCCCTGCACTGGACGCGGGACTCCGTCTCGCTCGCGTACCTCGGAACGCCGTCGCGCGTCTGGCAGTTCGCGGTCGGTGCGCTGCTGGCGCTGCTGCCCTGGCATCTGCTGCGCGGGCCGCGGCCGCTGCGGCTGGTGTGCGGGTGGGCGGGGGCCGCGGCGATCGTCTGGTGTGTCGTGTCGTACGACGCGTCGACCCCGTACCCCGGATACGCGGCGCTCGTCCCGACGCTCGGCACGGCCGCGGTGATCCTGGCGGCGATACCGGGGCGGGGCGAGCGGGACGTCCAAGGGGCTTACGGGGTCGGCCGGTTGCTCGCCGGAAGGGCGCCCCGGGCCGTCGGGCGGCTCTCCTACACGCTCTATCTGTGGCACTGGCCGGTGCTCGTGCTCGCCGAGGCCCGGCTCGGGGCGCTCGGCTGGCCCGCGAAGACGGCGCTGACGCTGGCGGCGGTGCTGCCCGCCTTCGCCACGATGCGCTGGGTCGAGCAGCCGCTGCGCCGCAGCCGTACGGTCTCCGAACTCCCGCGCCGGGGACTGGCGGTGGGGATCTCCGCCGTGATCCTGCCGGTCGTGCTCGCGCTGGTCGTCGGCGCCACGACGCTGCGTCTGCTGGGCCCGGCCACCCCGGTCGACGTCGGGAGCCTCCCGCCGGGTGCGGCCGCCGGGCCGTCCCTGCTGGCCCGCTCCGACGGCTCCGCGCTCGCGGCCGGGCCCGTGGTGCCGGGTCCGGCCCAGGCCCGCGAGGACTTCCCGCCGGACGGGGGCTGCCAGGTGCCCCCGCCGGTGACGAGCAGCCCGCCGTGCCTGTTCGGGGCGGTGGACAGCCCGGACCGTGTGGTGCTGCTCGGCGACTCGCACGCCGGCCAGTGGTTCTCCCCGCTGCTCGCCCTGGCCTCCCGGCGCGGCTGGGCGCTCCAGGAGCTGGTCAAGCAGGGCTGCCCGCTGCCGGAACTTACCGTGAAGAGCCCCCAGTTGGGCCGCGTCTACCGGGAGTGCGACACCTGGCGGGACGACGCCCTGGACCGCCTGCGTACGGGGCCGAGCCCCCGGCTCATCGTGATCGCCTCGCTCAACCGGTACACCGCCGACCCCGAACTCCTCACCGCCGCCTGGGAGAAGACGCTGAAGCGGCTCCGGGCGACCGGCGCGCCGATCGTGTACGTCGAAGGCACCCCCGTACCGGGGACGGACATCCCGGCGTGTGTCTCCGGCGCTCCGGACGAGACGGCGGCCTGCGCGTTCGACCGGGCCCAGGCGCTTCCCGCCGATCCGCTGGCGCGGCGGATCGCGGCGGGCGCGGTGCCGGGCGTACGGTCCGTCAGCGTGAACCCGGTGCTGTGCCCGGGCGACGGCCCGACGTGCCCCGCCGTACGGGACCGGATCCTGCTCTACCGGGACGACGCCCACCTCACGAACGTGGCGACGGTCGTCCTGGCCCCGAGGCTGGAGCGGCTGCTGACGGAGTCGGGCGCGCTGCCGGTCAGCGCGACCGCCGCCCCCGCCCGGCCGCACAGGACCGCCCCGTAACCGGTGAAGACGAGCGCCAACACCAGTGGCTGCGTCAGACAGGCCCACGACGAGGATCCGGCGCAGCCGGGCCGCCCGGTCCGCGGTGCCGGAGACACCGGTGCCCAGGCGCCGGGCGACGGGCGTCAAGCGACGGGCGACGGGCCGCGGGCCGCGGGCCGCCTACGACACCACGGTGAGGACCGTCACCACGGACACCGCGGCGATCGCCGCCTGGAGGTCGCGGATCGCCTCGCGGACGCTGACGCCCGCCCAGTGGCCCTCGGCGATCTCGGCCATGCGCGGGGCGACCTGCTTCTTCGGCAGGCCGGGGAAGGTCTGTCGGTGCATGCCCGTGGCGTGCAGCAGGGCGACGAGGGCACTGGTGCGGGCGTCCGGCTCGGCGCCCGCCAGCACCACGGCGGCCAGCCGGGCGCGCAGCTCGCGTTCGACGGTTCCGTCGGCTTCCGGGTAGCGGCGGACGGGGAAGACGCCGAGGGCCCGGTGCGTCTCCTCGGTCACCAGGCCGCGGGCGCAGAGGCTGTCCACGACGTCCTGCGAGCCCTTGGCGTGGTCCCGGGTCAGCCAGGCGGTCACCTTACGGGTGCTGGAGGCCCCGTGGACCCAGCGCGTGAGCCGGTCGAGGCGGCCGTCCAGCAGGGCGTCGCCGGTCGGGGTGGGGTCGAAGACCTCGACGCGGCCGCCCTTGACCGTGACGCGCCCCGCCATGACCAGTTCCAGGAGCATGCCGGCCGCCACGCCCCAGCGGGCGGCGGTCTCCCCCTTCGCCGCGCCGGTCTCGTCGTCCAGCGACAGCAGCATGATCTCTTCGCCCAGTGAGACGGTCATGGTGCGGCTCCCCGATTCGTAGCGTGGCGACCGATTCGCAGCCCGTTGACCGGTCGTCCGGTCGTAGCGTGTTGACCGGAGAGACGCACGTACCCCGTCCCGGGTTGCCCGGAACCCGGGGTGGCCCGGGCGGAACCCAGGGCGGCCCGGACAGGGAAACCGCCGCTCAGGAAGGTTCCGCCGCGGCGAAGGCGCCCCGGGCCAGCCGGTGCAGCAGGGCGGCGGTCGCCGCGCGGCCGGGCAGGGCGTCGGGGCGGGCCAGGTGCGGGGTGGAGTTCAGCAGGCCGAAGACGGCGTGCACGGTGACGCGGGCCCGGTTCTCGGCCAGCGACGGGTAGAGGGCGCGTACGACGCCGACCCAGACCTCGACGTACTCCCGCTGGAGGCGGCGCACCCGCTTGCGGTCCGTGTCGCGCAGCCGGTCCAGCTCCCGGTCGTGGAGGGTGATCAGGGGGCGGTCGTCGAGGGCGAAGTCGATATGGCCCTCGATGAGCGCGTCCAGGAGGGCCTCCGGGGAGCCGTCGCCCCGGGCCTCGTCCTCCGCCACCCGCAGACGGCCGCCTTCGAGGAGCCGCTCACTGATGCCCACCAGCAGCTCGGCGAGCATCGCGTCCTTCCCTGGGAAGTGGCGGTAGAGGCCAGGGCCGCTGATGCCGACGGCGGCGCCTATCTCGTCGACGCCGACACCGTGGAAGCCGCGCTCGGCGAAGAGGCGGGCGGCCTCCCGGAGGATCTGCTCGCGGCGGGTGGGGGCCGCGACGCGGGCGGCGGCATGGGTGCTCATGAGGATTCATTCTAGACAGGGTCGTTAGCGGTCGTTAACCTGAGGGAAACGCGTTAACGCTCATTAACGGAGCGCAGATGATCGCGGTACGGGCAAGGGGGCTCGACACGATGCAGCAGGCACCGGTCCTGGCGAGCGCGGCCGATCCCGCCTCGGAGGCCTGGCAGGCCAACGAGGCGGCGCATCGCGCGCTCTCCGACGACCTGGCGGAACGCCTCGCCACGGCACGGCTGGGCGGGGGTGAGAAGGCACGGGCCCGCCACGAGGCGCGCGGCAAGCTGCTCCCCCGGGACCGGGTGGACACCCTGCTCGACCCGGGTTCGCCGTTCCTGGAGCTGGCCCCGCTGGCGGCGAACGGGATGTACGGGGACCAGGCGCCCGCCGCGGGCGTCATCGCGGGCATCGGGCGGGTCTCCGGCCGGGAGTGCGTGATCGTCGCCAATGACGCGACGGTCAAGGGCGGCACGTACTACCCGATGACCGTGAAGAAGCATCTGCGCGCCCAGGAAGTGGCGCTGGAGAACCGTCTCCCCTGCCTGTATCTGGTCGACTCGGGCGGCGCGTTCCTGCCGATGCAGGACGAGGTCTTCCCCGACCGGGACCACTTCGGGCGGATCTTCTACAACCAGGCGCGAATGTCGGGGGCGGGCATCCCGCAGATCGCGGCGGTGCTGGGCTCCTGCACGGCGGGCGGGGCGTACGTCCCGGCGATGAGCGACGAGGCCGTCATCGTGCGCAACCAGGGCACGATCTTCCTCGGCGGCCCGCCGCTCGTGAAGGCCGCCACCGGTGAGGTGGTCACGGCCGAGGAGCTGGGCGGCGGCGAGGTCCACTCCCGTACGTCAGGGGTCACCGACCATCTCGCGGAGGACGACGCGCACGCGCTGCGGATCGTCCGCAACATCGTCGCGACCCTCCCGGACCGGGCCCCGCTCCCCTGGTCGGTCGAGCCGGCCGAGGAGCCGAAGGTGGACCCGGCGGGGCTGTACGGGGCCGTGCCCGTGGACTCCCGCACCCCCTACGACGTACGCGAAGTGATCGCCCGGGTCGTGGACGGCTCCCGCTTCCAGGAGTTCAAGGCCGAGTACGGCCAGACGCTGATCACCGGCTTCGCCCGGATCCACGGCCACCCGGTCGGGATCGTCGCGAACAACGGCATCCTGTTCTCCGAGTCGGCCCAGAAGGGCGCGCACTTCATCGAGCTGTGCGACCAGCGCGGCATCCCGCTCGTCTTCCTCCAGAACATCTCCGGCTTCATGGTCGGCCGGGACTACGAGGCGGGCGGCATCGCCAAGCACGGCGCGAAGATGGTCACGGCGGTGGCCTGCACGCGAGTGCCGAAGCTGACGGTCGTCGTCGGCGGTTCGTACGGCGCGGGCAACTACTCCATGTGCGGCCGGGCCTACAGCCCCCGCTTCCTGTGGATGTGGCCGAACGCCAAGATCTCGGTCATGGGCGGCGAGCAGGCCGCCTCCGTCCTGGCCACCGTCAAGCGCGACCAGCTGGGCGACGACTGGAGCGCCGAGGACGAAGAAACGTTCAAGGCCCCGATCCGCGCCCAGTACGAGACCCAGGGCAACGCGTACTACGCCAGCGCCCGGCTCTGGGACGACGGGGTGATCGACCCCGTGGACACCCGGCAGGTGCTGGGCCTCGCCCTGACCGCCTGCGCCAACGCCCCGCTGCCCCAGAAGGACCCGGCCGGGCCCGGCTTCGGCGTCTTCCGGATGTGAGGAACAGATGACGACGATGTTCGACACCGTGCTGGTCGCCAACCGCGGCGAGATCGCGGTCCGGGTGATCCGGACCCTGCGGGAGCAGGGCGTGCGCTCGGTCGCGGTCTTCAGCGACGCGGACGCGGACGCCCGGCATGTCCGGGAGGCGGACACGGCGGTACGGATCGGCCCGCCGCCCGCCGCCGAGAGCTATCTGAACGTGCCGGCGCTGCTCGATGCGGCCCGCCGCACGGGCGCGCAGGCGGTCCACCCGGGGTACGGATTCCTGGCGGAGAACGCGGAGTTCGCGCAGGCGTGCGCGGACGCGGGGCTGGTCTTCATCGGCCCGCCCGCCGCCGCGATCGCGCTCATGGGCGACAAGATCCGGGCCAAGGAGACGGTAGCGGCGTACGGGGTCCCGGTGGTCCCGGGCTCGTCCGGTAGCGGCTTGACCGACGCCGAACTGGAGGAGGCGGCACGGGAGATCGGCACCCCGGTCCTGCTGAAGCCCTCGGCGGGCGGCGGCGGCAAGGGCATGCGCCTGGTCCGGGACGCGGCGGTGCTGGGCGAGGAGATCGCGGCGGCGCGACGGGAGGCACGGGCCTCGTTCGGCGACGACACGCTGCTCGTGGAGCGGTGGATCGACCGCCCGCGCCACATCGAGATCCAGGTGCTGGCCGACGCCCACGGCAATGTGGTGCACCTGGGCGAGCGCGAGTGCTCGCTCCAGCGCCGCCACCAGAAGATCATCGAGGAGGCGCCGTCCGTCCTGCTCGACGAGGAGACCCGGGCGGCGATGGGCGAGGCGGCGGTCCAGGCGGCGCGCAGCTGCGGCTATGTCGGGGCGGGGACGGTGGAGTTCATCGTCCCGGGCAACGACCCGTCCTCGTACTACTTCATGGAGATGAACACCCGCCTCCAGGTCGAGCACCCGGTGACCGAGCTGATCACCGGACTGGACCTGGTGGAGTGGCAGCTGCGGGTGGCGGCGGGCGAGCAACTCCCGTACGCACAGGAGGACATCACCCTGACCGGCTGGGCGATCGAGGCGAGGGTCTGCGCCGAGGACCCGTCCCGTGGCTTCCTGCCCTCCGGCGGTACGGTGCTGGCGCTGAGCGAGCCGCAGGGCGGCGGGGTGCGGACGGACTCGGGGCTCAGCGAGGGCGTACCGGTGGGCAGCCTGTACGACCCGATGCTGTCGAAGGTCATCGCGTACGGCCCCGACCGCGCGACGGCCCTGCGCAAGCTGCGGGCCGCCCTGGCGGACACGGTGATCCTGGGCGTCCCGACCAACGCGGGCTTCCTGCGCCGCCTGCTGGCGCACCCGGACGTGGTCGCGGGGAACCTGGACACGGGGTTGGTGGAGCGCGAGGCGGAGGGCCTGGTGCCGGAGGGTGTCCCGGACGAGGTGTACGCGGCGGGGGCGGCGGTCCGCCTCGACGCGCTGGCTCCCCGGCCGGACGCGGACGGCTGGACGGACCCGTTCTCGGTGCCGAGCGGGTGGCGGACGGGGGGTGTGCGGGCGCCGCTGGTGTTCCCGCTGCGAGTAGCGGGACGTGAACCCGTCGCTCAGGGCTCCCCGGCGTCCGCGACGGTCACAGCCGACCGCGTCACGGTCGAACTGGACGGTATGGCCCACCACTTCCACCGCTCCGGCGACTGGCTCGGCCGGGACGGCGACACCTGGCACGTGCAGGACCACGACCCGGTGGAGGCGTCCCTGAGCGGGGCGGGCCGGAGCGGGGCGGACACGCTGGCGGCCCCGATGCCGGGCACGGTCACGGTGGTGAAGGTGGCCGTCGGGGACGAGGTCGAGGCGGGTCAGAGCCTGCTCGTGGTGGAGGCGATGAAGATGGAGCACGTGATCTCCGCGCCGCACGCGGGGACGGTGACGGAGCTGGACGTCACGGCGGGCGCGACAGTGGCGATGGACCAGGTCCTGGCGGTCGTGGTCCCGACGTCGGCGGACGGGGAGGACGCATGAGCGCACAAGGACTCCCCATGAAGGTGCCGGCCCCCGGCCTCCCGACCCGGGTCCGGATCCACGAGGTAGGAGCGCGTGACGGCCTCCAGAACGAGAAGCAGACCGTCCCGACCGAGGTGAAGGCGGAGTTCATCCGCCGCCTGGCGGTGGCCGGCCTGACGACGATCGAGGCGACGAGCTTCGTGCACCCGAAGTGGGTGCCCCAACTGGCGGACGCGGAGAAGCTGTTCCCGCTCCTCGGCGATATCGCCGACGTAGGGGACGTATCCCTCCCCGTCCTGGTCCCGAACGAACGGGGCCTGGACCGGGCGCTGGCGCTCGGGGCGCGGTCGATCGCGGTGTTCGGCTCGGCGACGGAGACGTTCGCGGCGCGCAATCTGAACCGTACGGTCGACGAGTCGCTGGCGATGTTCGAGCCGGTGGTGGCCCGCGCGAAGGCGGAGGGCGTGCAGGTGCGCGGGTACTTGTCGATGTGCTTCGGCGACCCGTGGGAGGGCGCGGTCCCGGTCGCCCAGGTGGTGAGGGTGGCCAGGACCCTGCTGGACCTGGGCTGCGACGAGCTGTCGCTGGGCGACACGATCGGGGTGGCGACGCCGGGCCACGTGACGGCGCTGCTGACCGCGCTGAACGAGGCCGGAGTCCCGACCTCGTCGATCGGCGTGCACTTCCACGACACGTACGGCCAGGCGCTGTCGAACACGCTGGCGGCGCTTCAGCACGGTGTGACGACGGTGGACGCGTCGGCGGGCGGCCTGGGCGGCTGCCCGTACGCGAAGAGCGCCACGGGGAACCTCGCCACCGAGGACCTGGTCTGGATGCTCGACGGCCTGGGCATCGAGACGGGCGTCGACCTGGCCGAACTGGCCGCCACCAGCGCTTGGTTCGCAACGCTCCTGGGCCGGCCGAGCCCATCCCGCACGGTCCGAGCCCTGCCCCCTCCCCCTTCTTCCGCCTCCCACAAGGAGTGAGTGACCCCATGTCCCTGGACCACCGGCTGACCGCCGAACACGAGGAACTGCGCCGTACGGTCGAGGAGTTCGCGCACGATGTGATCGCGCCGAAGATCGGCGACTTCTACGAGCGCCATGAATTCCCGTACGAGATCGTGCGCGAGATGGGCCGGATGGGCCTGTTCGGGCTGCCGTTCCCGGAGGAGTACGGGGGGATGGGCGGCGACTACCTGGCGCTCGGGATCGCCCTGGAGGAGCTGGCCCGGGTCGACTCCTCGGTGGCGATCACGCTGGAGGCCGGGGTCTCGCTGGGCGCGATGCCGCTCCATCTCTTCGGCACGGAGGAGCAGAAGCGGCAGTGGCTGCCGAAGCTGTGCGCGGGCGAGGCGCTGGGCGCGTTCGGCCTGACCGAGCCGGACGGCGGCTCGGACGCGGGCGGCACGCGGACGACGGCGGTGCTGGACGAGGCGACGAACGAGTGGGTGATCAACGGCTCGAAGTGCTTCATCACCAACTCGGGTACGGACATCACGAAGTTGGTGACGGTCACGGCGGTCACGGGCCGCAAGAAGGACGGCCGCCCCCTGATCTCCGCGATCATCGTCCCCTCGGGCACCCCCGGCTTCACGGTCGCGGCCCCGTACTCCAAGGTCGGCTGGAACGCCTCGGACACCCGCGAGCTGTCCTTCACGGACGTCCGCGTCCCGGCGGCGAACCTCCTGGGCGAACAGGGCCGGGGCTACGCCCAGTTCCTGCGCATCCTGGACGAGGGCCGCATCGCGATCTCGGCACTGGCGACGGGCCTGGCGCAGGGCTGCGTGGACGAGTCGGTGAAATACGCGGCGGAGCGCCACGCCTTCGGCAAGCCGATCGGCGCGAACCAGGCCATACAGTTCAAGATCGCCGACATGGAGATGCGCGCGCACATGGCCCGCATCGGCTGGCGCGACGCGGCCTCCCGCCTGGTCGCGGGCGAACCGTTCAAGAAGGAGGCGGCGATCGCGAAGCTGTACTCGTCCACGGTCGCGGTGGACAACGCCCGCGACGCGACACAGATCCACGGCGGCTACGGCTTCATGAACGAGTACCCGGTGGCGCGGATGTGGCGCGACTCGAAGATCCTGGAGATCGGCGAGGGAACGAGCGAGGTCCAGCGGATGCTGATCGCCCGGGAGCTGGGCCTGCCGGGCTGAGCCGGAGGCCGCCGCACTGACTGCTGCCGCCCCGCCCGCCGTGGATCACTCTGCGGCGGGCGGGGCGGACGTGTGGGCGGGCACTGCTCTCTGCCACCCTTGCCCTGGTCGTCCGGCACGGCCGTGCCGGACTCGGCAAGCGCGAAAGGCGAGGCAGCATGATCTCCGCTCGGTCCTGGTCGGACGCCCGGCAGGTGTGGGATCACCACCTCATGCACCACACCCCGCGCCCCTGCTCGGTCATCGTCGGGCTGGGCAGCCACGACCTGGGGGTGGCCGACGCGGCGGCGGGGTTCTATCTGCGCGGGCTGGCACCCGTCATCGTGTTCACCGGCTCGACCAGCCCCACCACCCGCGACCGGATGCCGCGCGGCGAGGCCGTGCACTACCGGGAGCGGGCCGTCGAGCTGGGCGTGCCGGAGACCGCCGTGCTGGTCGAGCCGAAGGCACGTAACACCGGTGAGAACATCCGCTTCTCGCGTGCCCTCCTCGAGGAGGCCGGGGTGGACGTGGAATCCGTCCTGCTGGTCAGCAAGCCGTACGAGGAGCGGCGCGCGTACGCCACGGCGCGCAAGCTGTGGCCGGGGGTCGACGTCGTGAGCGCGTCGAGCCCGATGACGTTCGAGGAGTACGCGGCCTCGATCGGGGACGACCGGATGGTGATCGACATGCTGGTCGGGGCCCTGCAACGGCTGCTCGTCTACCCGGCCCAGGGCTTCATGATCGAGCAGCCTGTGCCGGAGGAGGTTGTGGCCGCGTACGAGCGGCTGGTTGGGGCCGGGTTCACGCGTCGGCTGATCGCATAGGCCGTGGTAGCACCTGGTCCGGCTGTGCATCATGCTGATGCCCCTATGTAGAGATGGGGAATTTAGGTGCCCCCCTCCCGTCGGCCTGGTAGGCGGCCGCCCCGCGCAAGGCGACCGCCTGACCTGACCAGCCACAGCTCTCTACTGTGGTGTGGCCCCCGGCACCGCCACCCCGTCCTCCGTCACGTACTTCACGCCCGCGTCGTTCTTCGTGATCGTGAACGCGTCCAGGGTCTCCCCCACCTCCTTGTCCGTCGTCGACTTGTCGTCCCACTTCGCGCCGATGACCGCCTCGTAGCGGATCGTGTCCTTCGTGACCGTGATTCCCTGGAACGTCGACGTGTGCGCCGCGCGGGTCACCTGGGTCGCGCCGTTGCGGGTCCAGACGTTGTCGTCGGCCGGGGACAGTTCGTAGTACTTGGGGCCCGCCATCGCCACCGCGTAGACGGGGCCCGTCGTCACGCCCGGGGTGTCCGTCGCGTCCGCGTTGACGTAGCCGCGGGCGTACACGTGGTCGTGGCCCATCAGGACCAGGTCGATGTCGTTGCGCTGGAAGACCGGGAGCCACGCGTCGCGGATCGGCTTCTCGTCGCGGCCGACCGCCGCCGAGAAGACCGGCTGGTGGAAGGTGGCCACCGACCACTTGTTGGGGTTGTTCGCCAGGATGTGGTCGAGCCAGCGGGCCTGGAGGTCCAGCCACAGCTTCTGCGGGTCCGGGCAGCCCTCGGAGCACGGCGGCAGGTCCGGCGGGGTCATCAGTTCGCGGGCGTCGTGCGTGCTCGCGTTGAGGGTGATGAAGCGGACGTTCTGGTAGTCCGTGTAGTACGCCGTCTCCGCTATCGACTTCGCCATGTGGGCTTCGTACGCGGCCCGTTGGCGTTCAGAAGGTGACTCGTCCTTCGCCGGTGTCGCCGTGGGGCCGTTCGCCGGGTACGCGAACGTCGACTTCCACGTCTTCAGGAACAGGTCCGCGTTGTACTCGTGGTTGCCCGGGGCCGCGATCACGTTCGTCGTCTGGCTGTGGCCGTTCATCGCGCCGAACCACTCGTCCCACAGGCCGTCGTTGCCGCCCGAGTCGACCAGGTCGCCCGCGTTGACGCTGCCGATCGCCTTCGGGAAGCGCTTGTACGCCTGGTCGACGACCGGGGCCCACTTCGCCTTCAGGTCGTTCTGCGCGTCCCCGAAGTAGAGGAAGGTGAACTCCTCGCCCGGGTTGCCGGCCGCGGTGAACGTGTAGCTCTCGCTCAGCTTGGTGCCCGTGCCCACGCGGTACTCGTACGCCCTGCCCGGCTTCAGGCCCTCCATCACCGCCGAGTGCGTGCGCGTCGGGACCCCGTTGCTCAGCAGTTCCTCGTTCGTCGTCGCCTTCGCCTTGCGCCAGGCCGAGTTGGAGCCCTTCTCGCGGTACTGCGCCTCGCCCTGCGTCGTGCCGCTGCCCGTCCGCCATGTCACCGCCTGGGACGTGGCGGGAGTCTCCGTCGGGGTGAGGACGATGCGCTCCGGGGTCACCCCCGGCGCTTCCAGGTCCGGGTTCGTCGTCAGGGCCACGTCGAAGACGTGCATGATGCCCCGGTCCGTGCCCTGGGGCAGGGTCACGGCACGTACCCGCTTCTTGCCGTCCAGCACCTGCGGGACCGTGCCGAACACCACCGTGCGCGTCGTGTCCGACGTGCCGTTCACCTTGTTGCGGCCCTCGGTGACCACCAACGGGACGTTGCCGTAGAGGTAGTCGGTGCCGGGCGTCCAGTCCGTGAACTGCACCGCCACGTTCTGCGTCGAGCCGTCCTCGTACTCCACCGTCGCCAGACCCTGCGACGGGCCGTTCGTCGCCAGACCCAGGAAGGAGATGCCCGTCGCCTTGGCGCCCTTGCCGGTCCGGCCGGTGAAGTCGATGCGCTGGCCGTGCGGGATCCAGTTGTCCGGCTGCCCCGCCTTGGCGTTCGGCCAGGTGAACGTGACCCCCGTGTCCCCCAGCGGCAGCTTCGCGCCCGGGGACGCGCCCGCCGCCGCCAGCTTCTCGCGGGAGAGGGAGTTGTCGCTGAGGTCGAGGGAGCCCAGCCTGCCCTGGCCGTCCGGGGTCGAGCCGATGTTGTTGCGGGTGTCCGAGCCGTCCGTGTACGAGGGCGGGACATCGGCCGCCCCCGTGCCCCAGGCCGCCGGAGCCTCACCCATCGTGTACGTCAGGACGCCGCCCGACCGCGCGAAGTCCTCGGTCAGCCAGGACTTCGTCGTGGGCTTTCCGTTGACCTTCAGGCCGGTCACATACGGCTTGTCGGCCGCCGCGCCCGGCGCGTTGATGGTGATCCGGCGGTCGCTGTCCGCGCTGTCGATCGTCACCTTGTCGAACATCGGCGAGCTGAGCGCCAGGTTCGCCGTGCCGTACACCGTCGGGTTCATCCCGAGGTTCGCCCACACGTACCAGGAGCTGAGCGAGCCCAGGTCGTCGTTGCCCGGCAGGCCCGACGGGGTCGTGCCGTACATCTCGTCCGTCGCCCGGCGCAGCACTTCCGACGTGCGGTGCGGCTGGCGCAGCCAGTTGTAGACGTACGGCATCGAGAAGCTCGGCTGGTTGCTGAGGTACGCGCCCGTCGTGTTGTAGACGCCCGCGTCCAGCGACTTCGTGTGCTCGTCCAGGTCCCGCGTGACCGCCTCGACGCCGCCCCGCTTCTCGATCAGCGTGCCCATGTTCTGCGGGACCATCCAGCCGTACTGGTAGCCCGTCGCCTGCTCGAACTGGTTGCCGCGCTCACCGAGGTTGAAGCTCCGGTCAAAGCCGTTACGGCCGCGCGGGCGGATGCGCTGCGTCTCCGGGTCGAGCAGATTCTGCCAGTTCTGCGCTCGCGTCATGAACCGGTCGTGGGTGGCCTTCTCGCCCAGCCTGCCCGCCAGTTGGGCGATCGCGAAGTCGTCGATGGCGTATTCGAGGGTCTTCGACGTCGCCGAGTCGCCCTTGCCGTTGTCGATGAAACCGGCACTGAAGTACTGCTGTGCGTGCGCCCGCTTCGTCGTGTCGGCGGGCAGCGACTGCGTCTTCCGCATGGAGGTCAGCGCCGCCTTGCGGTCGTAGTCGACGCTGCCGAACGCGTCGATCGACGACAGCACCACCTGGAGCGAGTCGCCGCTCATCTTCTGCTGCGACTGGTTCAGATGCGGCCAGTTGGGCCACGCGCCCGTCTGCTTGACCAGGTCCACCAGCGACTGGTTGATGTCGGAGCCGACCTTCGGGAAGAGCAGCGCGATGAGCTGCGCCTGCCCCCGGTACATGTCCCAGCCGGCGTACGTCACGTAGTGGTGCCGGCCCGCCGCCACCTTCCGCACCTTGCCGTCGTGGCCCGGGTACTGGCCGTTGACGTCGTCGGCGATGTTCGGGTGGAGGAGGGAGTGGTAGAGCGCGGTGTAGAACTTCACCCGCTCCGACTTCGTCCCGCCCGTGGCCTTCACCGTGGCCAGCGTGTCCTTCCAGACCTGCGCCGTCGCCTTCCGCACCTGGTCGAAGGTGCGGCCGCCGGTCTCCTCCTCCGCGTTGCGGGCCGCGTTGGCCACGCTGACGTAACTCAGCCCGGTCCGCGCGGTGACCGTCGTCCCCTTCGGGAAGACCAGATACGCGCCGGAGCCGTGCTTGGCCTCGCCGCCGCGCGCGGTCGCCGCGCCCGGGGTGACCTCGCCGCCCTGCCAGGTGCCGTACGAGGTGAACTCACGGTCGAACGTCGAGGAGAAGTAGGCCCGGTAGCGGCCGCCCTCGTCGCACACCGACGCCGTCTCGACCCAGCCGCTGACCGTACGGCCCTCGACCTTGACCTCGCTGTCGAAGACCCGGTTGTTGGAGCCGGCCACGTCCAGGATGAGGGTGGAGGAGTCCTTGCGGGCCGGGAACTCGTACCGGTTGACAGCGGTTCGGGTGGTCGCCGTCAGCTCGGTCTCCACGCCGTTGCCGAGGCCGACCGTGTAGTGGCCGGGGGCCGCCGTCTCGTCCCGGTGGTCGAAGTCCAGGTAGTACGGGTCGATCTTCGTGCCGGGGCTGGTCGGCAGCGCGCCCCCGTCGAGCTTGCCCGTGTACGGCAGGACCGGGAAGTCGAAGGCGCTGAACCGGCCTTCGCACCCGGTGCCGGACAGCCGGGTCATCCCGAAGCCACGGATCTTGTCGGCGCTGTACTCGTACCCGCCCTTCTGGTCCCCGTCCGACGAGCGGTACGTCGTCGGGCTCGACTGGACCATGCCGAACGGGGTCGTCGCACCCGGCCAGGTGTTGCCGTACGCGCTGTTGCCCTTGTTCTGGGCCGGGTCCAGCTGCGTCCCGATGAACGGGTCGACGGCGTCGTACGGGCTGATGGCCGAGGCGCGCGGGGCGGCCTCCGCGGCCGTACCGGTGGCGGCGGCGGTGACGTTCGCCGTGGCGGGCGCCAGGCCCGCGACGAGCGCGCCCGACGTCAGCGCGGCCACGGCGACGGCGCGCAGCCGCCCCCGTCTGGTCGGGGGCGGCGGGGGTGCGGCGGCGGTGGGTTCCCGCATGAGCGGTCCTCTCGGGGGAGACGGAAGGCGTGGGCCCGGCCGGACGATGACACCGATGACAACGTTGTCCAACTCCCGTCCGGGCGCGTGCACCACAGTGCTCGGCACAGTTTTCCCGGAGAGGGCCGCGATGGGAAGACCTGGCCAACACAGCGTTTCGGGCCGCATCCGGGCCTCGCCCGAAGAGCCGGGCGCCTCAGCGCCAGGCGTGGCGGATCCTCAGCCGCCCGTATCCGACCGCCCCGGAGAAGCGGAAGCGCGGCGCGTCGGGGCGGGACGGCTGCCGGGGGCGGTAGCGCAGGTCCTTCCACCCGGTCGTCAGACCCTCGACCTCGACGATCGCGTCCCGCGGCACGGTGATGCTCGCATTGCCCGTGCCGAGGCGGAGCTCGATGTCGACGACCGGATACGTGAGGACCGCCCGGGAAAGGTCCAGGCGCACCCGCCCGAAGGCGGACTCGACCGTGAGGGTCCTGGGCACCTGCCACGCGCCGCGCCGTGTGATCCGGCCCCCGGCGGCGGCGATCGTCGCCGTCGCGCCCGGGTCCTCCGCCGGGAGCGCGTCCAGGGCCACCGCGAGCTCGCCGTACGTCGTGGCGGCGAGCACCCGGTCGAGGCGGCCGTCCATCTCCTCGTGCGTGATGCGCTGTTCGGCATACGCCTCCCGCACGCGCAACACGGCGCTCTCGCGGTCTTCTTCGCCCACGCGCGTCGACGCGTCTCGCTGAGGTGAGGTCACCGGTTCACCCTAGCGCCGCTCCAACCGCCCGCATATGAAGCATATTTGCTGCCTCAGGAGGCCGACGCCTCCGCGCTCTGCCGGGCGTCGTACTCGCTCCGCGCCTTCGCGATCTCCTGCTGGTGGCTCTCGGTCCAGTCGACGAGGGACCTAATCGTCGTGTGCAGGGTCGCGCCCAGCTCCGTCAGCTCGTACTCCACGCGGGGCGGCACGACCGGGTACACCGTGCGCCGCACCAGGCCGTCGCGTTCGAGCTGGCGCAGGGTCACCGTCAGCATGCGCTGGCTGATGCCCTCGATGAGGCGGCGCAGTTCGGAGAAGCGCAGCGTGCGGCGTTCCAGGTGGGCGATGGCGAGGAGCGACCACTTGTCCGCGACGCGGTCGAGGATCTGCCGTACCTCGCAGCCCTCGCGGACGTCCCACTGGCTGATGTCGTAGTCCGGACCGACGCCGGTATCGGTACCGGTACCGGTATCGGCGCAGTGACTCGGTGACTTCGAAGTGCCTTCTTCCATACCGCCCCACGGTGCCGCAAGCTTCGAGTGGTTACAAGAGGGAACCGACCGCTGGTTGGGTAACTCGCTTTCCCTCCGCGTCGCTTGAGGCCTCTGCACGCGAAATCCGTCCTGTTCAGCCGCTGTTGCGGTGGCTCGTCATGCCTCTTTCGCCCCCGCACCCCGTCCGCGTACAAGGAGAATTCCCGTGTCCTCATCACCGTCCCCGTCCGGACCGAGCAGTGACCGTATGACCGGCCGCGCCTGGGGCGTGCTGTTCGTCCTGTGCGGCGCGATCTTCCTCGAAGGCATCGATGTGGCCATGCTGAACGTGGCCCTCCCCGCGATCCGCGAGGATCTGGATCTGTCCACCGGCACCCTCCAGTGGGTGATGAGCGCGTACGTCCTCGGGTACGGCGGGTTCATGCTGCTGGGCGGACGGGCGGCCGATCTCTTCGGGCGGCGGCGGATGTTCGTCCTCTGGCTCGTGGTGTTCCTGCTCTTCTCCGGGCTGGGCGGACTCGCCACCGAGGGCTGGACGCTGATCGTCGCCCGCTTCGTGACGGGGATCGCGGCGGCCTTCATGACCCCGGCCGGTCTGTCGATCATCACCACCGGTTTCCCGGAGGGGCCGCAGCGCAACCGGGCCCTCCTCGTCTACGCGGGCACCGCCGCCGGAGGTTTCTCCATCGGCCTGGTCGTCGGCGGGCTGCTGGCCGCCGTCGACTGGCGGTGGGTGTTCTTCGCGCCGGTCATCCTCTCGCTGGGCATCCTGCTCGCCGCGCTCGCGCTCATCCCCGCCTCGCCCCGGCCCGACCGCACCGGGCAGGGCGTCGACCTGGCCGGAGCGGTCACCGTCACCGCCGGGATCCTGCTACTCGTCTTCGGCGTCGAGCGGGCCACGCACGTGCCGGCCGGGTGGACCGCCGGCACGGTCGGCGCGGCGCTGCTCCTCTTCTTCTCGTTCGTCGTCATCGAGCGCGCCTCGTCCTCGCCGCTGGTGCGCCTGGGGATCTTCCGCAGCGGGTCGCTCGTCCGCGCCAATGCGGCGGGGCTGCTGTTCGCCGCGGGGTTCTTCGGCTTCCAGTTCATCGTCGTGCTCTATCTCCAGGAGCTGCGCGGCTGGTCGCCTCTGCGGACCAGTCTCGCGCTGATCGTCGTCGGCGTGGACGCGGTGCTCTCGCCGCTCCTGACCCCGAAGCTGGTGGCCCGGTTCGGCAACGCGCGGGTCATCTTCGGCGGGCTGCTCCTCGCGTCGCTCGCCTACGCCCTGTTCCTGCCGCTCGCCGCGGACTGGACGTACGCGGCGATGTTCCCGGGCCTGCTCCTGCTGGGGGTGGCCTTCTCGCTGGTCTACGGGCCGCTGACCATCGTGGCCACGGACGGCGTCGCCGAGGAGGAGCAGGGTGTGGCCGGCGGACTGCTCTACACCTCCTTCCAGTTCGGTGCCGCGCTGGGGCTGTCCGCCGTGACCGTCGTCCATATCGCGGCCACGGACGGAAGTTCACCCGCCGCGCTTCTCGACGGCTACCGGGCGGCCCTGGTCGTCCCGCTGGCCGCCGCCCTGATCGCCGCCGCCGTGAGTGCGTTCGGTCTCGGTGGCCGGCGGGCGGGGGCCGCTGCTTCCCCTGTCGGCGGTTCCGGGGGCGCGCCCGACGGGAGCGGCTCGCCGAGGAAGGCCGAGCAGGCCGCTCGACTCGGATCCTGATCGCGCGTACGGGGTGCACGCTCCGGACCGGATGCCGTTCAGCGTGGCGTGGACCGACAGGAAGCCCGAAGAGGTGGGGCGCGCGGTGTTCCAGCATGTGCTGGGGACCGTCGCCGGCTGGACCGGGCCCGGTGGGAGGCGCACCGGAGCGTGGACGTGGTCGTGGAGGGGCTCGACGCCTGCCGGGCGGAGTTCGGGGGCGAGGAGTCGGCGAGTCGCGTGAGTCGGTGAGTCGGTGAGTCGGTGACTTCGGGGTGTCACGCCACCCCCCTTTTCAAGCAAGGGTAGGCTAACCTTCCTTCGGATCGCCCCCGCCGGATGCCGGGCCCGTCCGCCCGCCGCTCCGGCCCGCCCCGGAGGAGCTTCCGTTGACGTCGACGACTGCCGCCACCCCCGAAGTCGCCCCGCTCCAGCTCTTCGATCTGACCGTGGTGAGGACCAAGCGGCTGGGCCCGTCCATCCTCCGGATCACGCTCGGCGGGCCGGGGTCCGAGGGGTTCCGCGGCGGCGGTCGCGACCAGAGCCTGTCCCTCCTTCTTCCCCGTCCGGGGCAGCGCGAATCGGTGGCCCCGGCGGGTGAGGCCGGGAGCGGGCGCGAGCGGTGGCGGGCGCTGACCGAAGGCGAACGGGCCCTCCTGCGTTCGTACGCCGTACGGGCCGAGCGGCCGCGGCCCGACGGCTCCACCGAGGTCGACCTCGACTTCGTACTGCACGGCGACGGCGGCCCCGCGTCCCGCTGGGCGCGGAAGGCGGCCCCCGGCGACCGGATCACCGTGCTGGGCCCCGCCGTGGCGGACGACACCGCCGTACGCTTCCGGCCGCCGGCCGACACCGACTGGGTGCTGATCCGGGCCGACGAGACCGCCCTGTCCGCCGCGGCCGCCGTCCTGGAGTGGCTGCCCGCGGGGCTGCCCGCCCGGGTCTGGCTGGAGGTGCCGTGCACCGAGGACCGGCAGGCGCTGAACACCGCGGCGAAAGCGCGGATCCGCTGGCTCGTCCGGAGCGAGGGGGCCGCCTGCGGCGTGGAGGCCGTGCGGGCCGCCGCGCTGCCCGAGGGCACACCGTACGCATGGATCGCGGGCGAGGCCTCCGGGGTACGGGCCCTGCGCCATCACCTCGTCCAGGAGCGGGGGTTCGCCCCGGAGAGGGTGACGTCCACCACGTACTGGACGCGCGGACTGAGCGCGGAACAGGCGCGGAAGGCGGAATCGGAGGGCGTATCCGCTGAAAACGGGGCGTCAGAACATCGCGAAGGGGTGTGTCCGGGTCAAGTGGCCCGATAGGAGCAGCAAAGCGGGCAACCCGCACACCCGCCGAGGGGTGAGGGGAATGATCGATTCCGAGTTAGGTTAGGCTCACCTTACTTTGAGATCGCGTCCCTCGTACCCTCTTCCTGCCCGGAGGGACGCGATGAAGTTCCCCTCACCGGGAGGACCCCTTCATGCGTGCGCACCTGCTCAACAACACGACTGCGGAGCACTATCGGAGCACCGTCTCCGCAGGCGTGGAACGGGTCGCGGCCACCCTCGCCGCCACCGAGCGCCCCTTCAGCGGGATCGGTGTCGACGAGCTCTCCCCCGTCGTCGACGCGATCGACCTCGACCGGCCGCTGGGCGACGCCGCCGCCGCCCTCGACGAGCTCGGCGAGGTCTACCTCCGCGACGCCGTCTACTTCCACCACCCCCGCTACCTGGGCCACCTCAACTGCCCGGTCGTCATACCCGCGGTGCTCGGCGAGGCCGTGCTCTCCGCGATCAACTCCTCCCTGGACACCTGGGACCAGAGCGCGGGCGGCACCCTCATCGAGCGCCGGCTGATCGACTGGACCACCGAGCGGATCGGGCTCGGCCCGGCCGCCGACGGGATCTTCACCAGCGGCGGTACGCAGTCCAACCTCCAGGCCCTGCTGCTGGCGCGGGAGGAGGCGAAGGTCCGGCCGGAGCACTTCAGCCGGCTGCGGATCTTCACCTCCGAGTGCAGCCACTTCAGCGTGCAGAAGTCCGCCAAACTCCTCGGCCTCGGCCCGGACGCCGTCGTCTCCGTCCCCGTGGACCGCAACAAGCGCATGCAGACCGTGGCGCTCGCCCACGCGCTGGAGAGTTGCGTCGCCGAGGGGGCCGTCCCGATGGCCGTCGTCGCGACCGCCGGCACCACGGACTTCGGGTCCATCGACCCGCTGCCCGAGATCGCCGCGCTCTGCGAGCAGTTCGCCACCTGGATGCACGTGGACGCCGCGTACGGCTGCGGGCTGCTCGCCTCCCGTGAGCGGCGCGGGCTGCTCGAAGGCATCGCGCACGCCGACTCGGTGACCGTGGACTACCACAAGTCCTTCTTCCAGCCGGTGAGTTCGTCGGCCGTCCTGGTCCGCGACCGGGCGACCCTGCGCCACGCCACGTACCACGCGGAGTATCTGAACCCGCGCCGGATGGCCGAGGAGCGGATACCCAACCAGGTCGACAAGTCCCTCCAGACGACCCGCCGGTTCGACGCGCTCAAGCTGTGGATGACGCTGCGCGTCATGGGCGCCGACGGCATCGGCGAGCTGTTCGACGAGGTCTGCGACCTGGCCGCCGAGGGCTGGAAGCTGCTCGCCGCCGACCCGCGCTTCGACGTCGTGGTCCAGCCGCAGCTCTCCACGCTCGTCTTCCGCTACATCCCCTCCGGTGCCGTCTCCCCGGACGACATCGACCGCGCCAACCTCCACGCCCGCAAGGCGCTGTTCGCCTCCGGCGAGGCGATCGTCGCGGGCACCAAGGTGGGCGACCGCCAGTACCTGAAGTTCACCCTGCTCAACCCCGAAACGACCGCGCACGACATCGCCACGGTCCTCGACCTGATCTCCGGCCACGCCGAGAAGTACCTGGGAGACTCCCTTGACCGCGCTTCCTGACCCCCACGACTTCATCGGGATCGGCCTCGGCCCGTTCAACCTCGGCCTCGCCTGCCTCACCGAGCCGATCGACGAACTCAACGGTGTCTTCCTGGAGTCCAAGCCGGACTTCGAGTGGCACGCCGGGATGTTCCTCGAAGGGGCCCATCTCCAGACGCCGTTCATGTCGGACCTGGTCACCATGGCCGACCCGACCTCGCCGTACTCCTTCCTCAACTACCTCAAAGAGCGCGGGCGGCTCTACTCGTTCTACATCCGGGAGAACTTCTACCCGCTGCGGACCGAGTACAACGACTACTGCCGCTGGGCCGCCGGGAAACTGAGCAGCATCCGGTTCGACGAGACCGTCGAGTCGGTGACGTACGACGAGGGCTCCGGGCTCTACACCGTGACCACCGTCTCCGGTGAGGCGTTCCGGTCCCGGCATCTGGTCCTCGGCACCGGCACGCCACCGCACATCCCGGAGGCCTGCCAGGGGCTCGGCGGGGACTTCCTCCACAACTCCCGTTATCTGGACGGGAAAGCCGAGCTCCAGAAGAAGAAGTCGATCACCCTGGTCGGCAGCGGGCAGAGCGCGGCGGAGATCTACTACGACCTGCTCTCCGAGATCGACACCTACGGCTACCGGCTGAACTGGGTCACGCGCTCCCCGCGGTTCTTCCCGCTGGAGTACACCAAGCTGACGCTGGAGATGACCTCCCCGGAGTACATCGACTACTTCCACGCGCTGCCCGAGGAGACCCGCTACCGGCTGGAGACCGGGCAGAAGGGGCTGTTCAAGGGCATCGACGGGGAGCTGATCGACGCGATCTTCGACCTGCTCTACCAGAAGAACCTGCCGGGCCCCGTGCCGACCCGGCTGCTCACCAACTCCGCGCTCGTCAGCGCCCGTTACGACGAGGAGGGCGGCGCGTACAGCCTGGGGCTGCGCCAGGAGGAGCAGGGCAAGGACTATGAGCTGACCACCGAGGGGCTCATCCTCGCCACCGGGTACCGGTACGAGGCTCCCGCCTTTCTCGCGCCCATAGCCGGCCGGCTGCGCCACGACAGCCGGGGGCGCTTCGACGTGGCCCGCAACTACAGCATCGACACCACCGGGCGCGGGGTCTTCCTCCAGAACGCCTCGGTCCACACCCACTCGATCACCTCGCCCGACCTCGGCATGGGCGCCTACCGCAACGCGTACATCATCGGCGAGCTGCTCGGCCGTGAGGTCTACCCGGTCGAGAAGTCCATCGCCTTCCAGGAGTTCGCCGTATGACCCGCCCCGACAAACAGCAGCCCGCAGCCATCGGCACGTTCACCGTCCGGCCGCTGGACCCCGGCGCCGACGCCGCGCTGGTGCACGGCTGGGTGACCCATCCCAAGGCCGCGTTCTGGCTGATGGGCGACGCCGAACTCGCGGATGTGGAGCGGGAGTACCGGTCCATCGCCGCCCATCCGCACCACGAGGCGTTCATCGGACTGCACGACGGCGAACCCGCCTTCCTGATCGAGCGGTACGACCCCACCGAGGTCGAGCTGAAGGGGCTGTACGAGGCGGAGCCCGGCGATGTCGGGATGCACTTCCTGGTCGCCCCGACCGACACCCCGGTGCACGGCTTCACCCGGGCCGTGATCACCGCCGTGATGGATTTCCTCTTCGCCGACCCGTCGGTGCGCCGGGTCGTCGTGGAGCCCGATGTGACCAACAGCGCCGTCCAGGCCCTCAACAAGGCCGTCGGGTTCGAGGTGCTCCGCGAGATCGCCAAACCGGAGAAGGACGCACTGCTCAGCGCCTGCACCCGTGAGCAGTTCGAAGCAGCAACCGGAGGTAACGACCGATGACGACCGACCTCACCGCCAGCGCCGCCCACCTCTCCCCGGAGCGCTGGGCCACCGCAAACCGACTGCTGGTCCGCAAAGCACTGGCGGAATTCAGCCATGAGCGGCTGCTGAGCCCCACCCCGCTCGGCGACGACCGCTACACCGTCCGTAGCGACGACGCCTCCACCGAGTACCGTTTCACCGCACGCGTCTTCGCCCTGGACCACTGGCAGGTCGAGGCCGATACCATCACCCGGCACCGGCACGGCTCCGAACTCCCGTTGGACACCCTGGAGTTCTTCATCGAGCTGCGGCATGCTCTGGGGATCTCCGAGGAGATCCTGCCGGTCTATCTGGAGGAGATCTCCTCCACGCTGGCCGGAACCGCCTACAAACTCACCAAGGAACCGGCCACCTCCGGCCAGCTCGTCGCCGCCGGCTTCCAGGCCGTCGAGACCGGGATGACCGAGGGCCACCCGTGCTTCGTCGCCAACAACGGGCGGCTCGGCTTCGGCGTGGACGAGTACCGGGCGTACGCCCCCGAGGCGGCGTCCCCGGTCCGGCTGGTGTGGCTGGCCGCCCGGCGGGAACGGGCCACTTTCACGGCGGGCGCCGGGCTCGACTACGACGCGCTGATCAAGGACGAGCTGAGCGAGGCGACCCGGGAGCGGTTCGACGGCGCGCTGCGCGGGCTCGGCCTCGACCCGGACGACTACTTCCTGCTGCCCGTCCACCCCTGGCAGTGGTGGAACAAGCTCGCGGTCACCTTCGCCGGGGAGCTGGCCCAGCGCCATCTGGTGGTGCTCGGGGAGGGTGAGGACGGCTATCTCGCCCAGCAGTCGATCCGTACCTTCTTCAACACCGACCACCCCGAGAAGCACTACGTCAAAACGGCGCTCTCGGTCCTCAACATGGGGTTCATGCGCGGGCTCTCGGCCGCGTACATGGAGGCCACGCCCGCCATCAACGACTGGCTGGCCGGTCTCATCGAGCGCGACGACCTGCTGCGCGGGGCCCGGTTCTCGATCATCCGGGAGCGGGCCGCGATCGGCTACCACCACCGCTCGTACGAGGCGGCCACCGCCAAGGGCTCCCCGTACCGGAAGATGCTCGCCGCCCTGTGGCGCGAGAGCCCGGTGCCGGGCCTCCAGCCGGGCGAGCGGGTCGCGACGATGGCCTCGCTGCTCCACACGGACCACGAGGGCGGTTCGGTGGCCGGGGTGCTGATCGCCGAGTCGGGCCTGGACCCGCAGGTGTGGCTGCGGCACTACCTGGACGCCTATCTGGTCCCGGTGCTGCACAGCTTCTACGCCTACGACCTGGTCTACATGCCGCACGGCGAGAACGTGATCCTGGTCGTGGAGGACGGGGTCGTCACCCGCACGATCTTCAAGGACATCGCCGAGGAGATCGCGGTGATGGACCCGGACGCGGTGCTGCCGCCGCAGGTCGAGCGGATCCGGGCCGAGGTGCCCGAGGACATGAAGCTGCTGTCGGTCTTCACCGACGTCTTCGACTGCTTCTTCCGCTTCCTCGGCGCGGGCCTGGCCACCGAGGGGATTCTCGACGAGGACACCTTCTGGCGGACGGTCGCCGCCTGTGTGCGCGACTACCAGGATTCGGTGCCGTATCTCGCGGAGAAGTTCCGGCAGTACGACCTGTTCGAGCCGGAGTTCGCGCTGTCCTGCCTCAACCGCCTCCAGCTGCGCGACAACCAGCAGATGGTCGACCTCAACGACCCTGCGGGCGCCTTGCAGTTGGTGGGCCGGCTGAAGAACCCGATCGCCGGGTTCTGAACCCCGGCCGCCGCGGCGCGGCGGCCCCTGGACGGCGAGCGCCCGAGGACGGTCCCCCGGGCGCTCGCCCCCTTTTCCCGAGGGGGCCGACTGGCAGAATCGGGGCCATGGCGGAAATCATCCAGCGGGACGGAACGTGGACGTTCGACGGGGACACCGTGCGCATCGTGCCGGGCGGAAAGGCGCATCCGGTCCGGCAGGAGCTGGGCGAGATCGCCGTCCCGCTGGAGGCGGTGGCGGGCGTCTCCTTCGAACCGGACCGCAAGGGCGGCCGGCTGCGGCTGCGGCTGCGCGGGGGCGCCTGTCCGGTGCTGCGGGCCGCCGACGGCCGGCTCAAGGACGGCGCCGACCCCTATGCGCTGACCGTGGAGAAGGACCGCACGGGGGTCGCGGAGTACTTCGTCGACGAGGTCCGCAACGCGCTGCTGATCGAGCAGGTGCCGGACACCCCGGTGGACCGCTTCCTGCTGCCCGGGCCGGCGCTGCCGGTCTCCGGCGCGGGCGGCGACGGCACGGCGTCCTTCGACGGCGAGAGCGTGCGGCTGACCTGGAACTGGAAGGCCGAGGAGGCCAAGACCGCCGGGGGCGCGCCCACCTTTCCGCTGTCGCGGATCGCGGGGGTGCGGTGGCTGCCCGCGATCGGTCTGGAGAACGGCTATCTGCGCTTCGAGCCGGTGGAGGGGCCCGTCTCCGCGCCGCCGAAGTACGACCCGTACGCCCTGGTTCTGTGGGGGATGTCCAAGAAGGAGTACACCTCCGTCCTGGTCGCGGCGGCGGTGCTGATGCGGCTGCCCGGGGCCCGGGCGGCCCTGGACGCGCCGGAGGCACCCCCGGCCCTCACCAAGGCGGCCGAGCCCGCCGCACCGCCCGCGAGCGACCATGACGCGCTGCTGCGGCGGCTGCGGGAGCTGGGCGAGCTGCACCGGGGCGGGGTCCTCACCGACGAGGAGTTCAGCACCGCGAAGCAGGCCGTTCTGCGCAGCATGTGACGCCATCGGGCGACGTTCAGCACATCTCCTGCCCGATATCGGGCAGATTTCTTGCGTAAGCGCGCCCGGGCACGCAATATCGACGGGTGCTTGAACGCCGCTCGTCGCACGACGACCTCATCGATCACCTCGTACGCTCCACCGCGCTCCAGCGCGGCGAGGCGGCCCGGGTGATCCTCGACGTGCTGGCGTACTTCGACGAGAGCACCGACGACTTCGTCCGGCGCCGCCACCGCGAACTACAGTCCGGCGGCCTGGTCAACACGGAGATCTTCGAGCGGATCGCGGCCGAGCTGCCGCACCGCGCCGTGGCGCCGCCGGAGCTCTCGCTCCGCCAGCTGCGCCGCATCGTCTACGGCTGAGCGGGGCCGGGCGCCCGTGCGCGGGGCGCCGCACCGCGTGTGTACGTGTACATCGATGGAGGGGCAGAGAAATCCATGTGCGGGATCGTCGGATACATCGGGAAGCGTGACGTCGCTCCGCTGCTGCTGGAAGGCTTGCAGCGGCTGGAGTACCGGGGGTACGACTCCGCCGGCATCGTGATCACCGGCAAGGCCGCGGCGGGCAGGCCGGGCACGCTGAAAATGGTCAAGGCCAAGGGCCGGGTCCGCGAGCTGGAGGCCAAGGTCCCCAAGCGGTTCGCGGGCACCACCGGCATCGCCCACACCCGCTGGGCCACCCACGGCGCCCCGAGCGACGAGAACGCGCACCCGCACCTGGACGCGGAGAACAAGGTCGCCGTCGTCCACAACGGGATCATCGACAACGCCTCCGAGCTGCGCGCCCGGCTCACCGCCGACGGCGTCGTCTTCCTCTCCGAGACCGACACCGAGGTGCTGACCCACCTGATCGCCCGCGCCCAGGCCGACACCCTGGAGGAGAAGGTCCGCGAGGCGCTGCGCCACGTCGAGGGCACCTACGGCATCGCCGTGCTGCACGCCGAGTTCAACGACCGCATCGTGGTCGCCCGCAACGGCTCGCCGGTCGTCCTCGGCATCGGCGAGAAGGAGATGTTCGTCGCCTCCGACGTCGCCGCCCTGGTCGCCCACACCCGCCAGGTCGTCACGCTGGACGACGGCGAGATGGCCACGCTGAAGGCCGACGACTTCCGTACGTACACGACGGAGGGCTCGACCACGACGGCCACGCCGACCACCGTGGAGTGGGAGGCCGAGTCGTACGACATGGGCGGCCACGACACGTACATGCACAAGGAGATCTCCGAGCAGGCCGACGCCGTGGACCGGGTCCTGCGCGGCCGGATCGACGACCGGTTCTCCACCGTGCACCTGGGCGGCCTCAACCTGGACGCCCGCGAGGCGCGCGGGGTGCGCCGGATCAAGATCCTCGGCTGCGGCACCTCGTACCACGCGGGCCAGATCGGCGCCCAGCTGATCGAGGAGCTGGCCCGGATCCCCGCCGACGCCGAGCCGGCCTCCGAGTTCCGCTACCGCAACCCGGTCGTGGACCCCGACACCCTGTACGTCGCGGTCTCCCAGTCGGGCGAGACGTACGACGTGCTGGCCGCCGTCCAGGAGCTGAAGCGCAAGGGCGCCCGGGTCCTCGGCGTGGTCAACGTGGTCGGCTCCGCGATCGCCCGGGAGGCCGACGGCGGTACGTACGTCCACGCGGGCCCGGAGGTCTGCGTGGTCTCCACCAAGTGCTTCACCAACACCGTGGTCGCCTTCGCGCTGCTCGCCCTGCACCTGGGCCGGATCCGCGACCTGTCGGTCGCGGACGGCAAGCGGATCATCGACGGGCTGCGCCGGCTGCCCGAGCAGATCAGCGAGATCCTGGCGAACGAGGACGAGATCAAGCGGCTGGCGGCGGAGTACGCGGACGCCAAGTCGATGATGTTCATCGGCCGGGTGCGCGGCTATCCGGTGGCCCGCGAGGCCTCGCTGAAGCTGAAGGAGGTCTCGTACATCCACGCCGAGGCCTACCCGGCCTCCGAGCTGAAGCACGGGCCCCTCGCGCTGATCGAGCCCGCGATGCCGACCGTGGCGATCGTGCCGGACGACGACCTGCTGGAGAAGAACCGCGCCGCGATGGAGGAGATCAAGGCCCGCAGCGGCCGCATCCTCGCCGTGGCCCACCAGGTGCAGGAGAAGGCCGACCACACCATCGTCGTACCGAAGAACGAGAACGAGCTGGACCCGATCCTCTTGGGCATCCCGCTCCAGCTCTTCGCGTACCACACGGCCCTCGCGATGGGCCGGGACATCGACAAGCCGCGCAACCTGGCGAAGTCCGTGACGGTCGAGTAGACGGCGGCGCACAGCCGTCGGCACGGCGTTGGGCCCCGTACCGCTTCCCCTGCGGTACGGGGCCCAACGTGTGCCGTCGCAAGGCTTTCTGGCGGTCCCTCAGGGGATGACGACGACCGGGCGCTGCGCGCGGCGGGCCAGGCGGCCGGCCACCGAGCCGAAGATCCGGCCGACGATGCCGTGCGTGGAGCCGACGACGATGGCGTCGGCGGCATACTCCCGGCCGACCTCCTCCAGCTCGTGGCAGATGTCGCCGCCGCGCTCGACCAGCACCCAGGGGACCTCGGAGAGATAGTCGGCGCAGGCCAGCTCCAGGCCGAGGACCTCGGTGCGGTGGTCGGGGACATCGACGAAGACGGGGGGCTCGCAGCCCGCCCAGACGGTGGTCGGCAGCCGGTTGGCGACATGGACGATGATCAGGCCGGAGCCCGAGCGGCCGGCCATGCCGATGGCGTAGGCGAGGGCCCGCTCGCTGGACGTGGAGCCGTCGAAACCGACCACGACTCCGTGCCGGAAGGCGGGATCGCACGCATGGCGTGCTTCTTCGACCGTCCGCGGCTCCGACCCGGGGTCGGCGAGCGGCTTGCGGTCCTTGGGTTCAGGGATTTCGTGACCGGCCATCGGTGTCTCGGCGAAGAGAGTCCTCGTGAGGAGGGAACGGTTTCGACGTGCGTTCAAGGTGCGTCAGCTGACGGTGAAGCTCTGTCCGGGAATCATCTTCCCAACCCCATACCCCCAAGGGTACGGCGTCACTCCTCCATCGCCCAGACCCCCGCAAAAGCGTGCGTGACGCTGGAGGGAGCATGCACGAGCCCGTCCGGTATGGCAATGCCGGTTGTGTCGTACACGGGCCTGAGAGGGAGCGAACACCGTCGGGCGTCCTGTTTTTCGCGACGGTCCGCGACCGGCCGTCGGAGGCGGCGACGGGGTCCGCACCCGGTCCCTGTTGGCCACATCGCCGAACTCCATCCGAAACCCGTCGTTCGCGTGTTCCGCGGCACATCGGCGGGTGACGCGAACCCGCGCGGCCGTGACCCCGGCCACGCCGCTACGCCCGCCGCGACCGCCTTCCCTGACCCGAACACGCCATGGATCCACGGCCGCCCGGGAGCGCACCGGCGCGGCCGCCTCACGGCGGTTGTGCGCCCGGCGTGACCGGATACAGCACACGCAACCGATGGTTTTCAGCCAACTTCGCCCGGGGGCCGACCCCTTCGCGGGATGGCCGGACAACCCACCGCCCACCAGGCAGGAACGGACCGCGCGGTACGCTTTCACCCGACGCGGACGGGCCACGTTGGCGAAGGGCACTTCCCTGTGCGCTTCGCAGGTGAAACGCTTCGTGATCGAACGCTTCACGCCACGTTTCCTTATCGACATCGAGCTGGTGGGGGAAGGTGTCACGGCGGGACCACGCGACGCAGTAGATTCGATCTTGAAAATCGGGGGCTGGGAACCGTGCGAAACCGAGGGGAAACGTGCAGGAGCGGCAGGCCCGTAAGGACCAGGGAGACGCGAACACCGAGGGGGGCTTAGCGTCATGAGCCAGGACTCCGCCACCGCGACGGAGGCCGCACGCAAGCTGACCGGGCGGCGACGCCGGGAAGTCGTTGCCGTGCTGCTGTTCAGCGGCGGCCCTATCTTCGAGAGCTCCATCCCGCTCTCCGTTTTCGGGATCGACCGGCAGGACGCGGGAGTTCCCCGCTACCGCCTGCTGGTCTGCGGGGGCGAGGAAGGACCGCTGCGCACCACAGGTGGGCTCGAACTCACCGCGCCGTACGGCCTGGAGGCGATCAGCAGGGCCGGCACCGTGGTGGTGCCCGCCTGGCGGTCGATCACCTCGCCGCCGCCCGCCGAGGCACTGGACGCGCTGCGGCGCGCCCATGAGGAGGGCGCCCGCATCGTCGGTCTGTGCACGGGAGCCTTCGTGCTCGCGGCCGCCGGCCTGCTGGACGGCCGGCCGGCCACCACACACTGGATGTACGCGCCGACGCTGGCCAAGCGCTATCCGTCGGTGCACGTCGATCCGCGCGAGCTGTTCGTGGACGACGGCGATGTGCTCACCTCCGCCGGAACGGCGGCGGGTATCGATCTCTGCCTCCATATAGTCCGCACCGACCACGGCACGGAGGCCGCCGGGGCACTCGCCCGCCGGCTCGTCGTGCCGCCGCGGCGCAGTGGCGGGCAGGAGCGCTACCTGGACAGGTCTTTACCGGAGGAGATCGGGTCCGACCCGCTCGCCGAGGTCGTGGCCTGGGCCCTGGAGCATCTGCACGAGCAGTTCGACGTGGAGACGCTCGCGGCGCGCGCCTACATGAGCAGGCGGACCTTCGACCGCAGGTTCCGTTCGCTCACCGGCAGCGCACCGCTCCAGTGGCTGATCACCCAGCGGGTGCTTCAGGCACAGAGGCTGCTGGAGACCTCCGACTACTCGGTCGACGAGGTCGCCGGCCGCTGCGGATTCCGCTCCCCGGTCGCGCTGCGCGGGCACTTCCGCCGCCAGCTCGGCTCCTCCCCCGCCGCGTACCGGGCCGCCTACCGGGCCCGTCGTCCGCAGGGGGTGGCGGAGAGTGCCGCGACGGTGGTCGAGACGATGGTGCCCAGCCAGGGGCCGTCGTCCGGACGCCGGGGTTCCGCGTTGCCCTCCGCACCGGTCGCCATGGCGGCCGCGACGGGTCCCGGGGAGCACTCCCTGCCCGGCCCCGACGCGTTCGTTCCCGGACGCCCGGCCCTGCCGGGACAGCGGAGTGCCCCGTAGGGTGGGGCCCATGAACGACCGCATGGTGTGGATCGACTGCGAGATGACCGGGCTCTCGTTGACGGACGACGCACTCATCGAGGTGGCCGCCCTGGTCACCGACTCGGAGCTGAACGTGCTCGGCGAAGGGGTGGACATCGTGATCCGCCCGCCGGACGCGGCCCTGGAGACCATGCCCGAGGTGGTGCGGCAGATGCACACCGCCTCGGGCCTCCTCGACGAGCTGGCCGGGGGCACCACCCTGGCGGACGCCGAGGAGCAGGTCCTGGCCTACGTCCGCGAGCATGTGAAGGAGCCCGGCAAGGCCCCGCTCTGCGGAAACTCGGTCGGTACCGACCGCGGCTTCCTGGCGCGGGACATGCGGGATCTGGAGAGCTATCTCCACTACCGGATCGTGGACGTGTCCTCGGTCAAGGAGCTGGCCCGGCGCTGGTTCCCCCGGGCGTATTTCAACAGCCCGGACAAGAATGGCAACCACCGGGCGCTGGCGGACATCCGTGACTCCATCACGGAGCTCCGCTACTACCGGGAGGCGGTCTTCGTCCCGCAGCCCGGCCCGGACTCGGAGCGCGCCAAGGAGATCGCGGCGCGTCTGGCGGCCCCGACCGCACCGTAGGAACCCGCTGGTCACGGGCGTGGAAGCGCCCGCGGACCGGCCCCGGGAAACGGGGGCGCGAGCACCCTCCCGGACCCTGTACACTTTTTCTCGGCCGGTCGGAAACGACCGGGCGACATGGTGGGTATAGCTCAGCTGGTAGAGCACCTGGTTGTGGTCCAGGATGTCGCGGGTTCAAGTCCCGTTACTCACCCTTCAGGGAAAGCCCCTGATCTGCGGAAACGCAGGTCAGGGGCTTTTTCGCGCGCCATGGCGGAGGAAACCCCGGGGCAAGTTCGTCATCCTCGGCGGGTCCCCGTGGCGCCGGACATACGGTGGTGGTCATGCCATCCCACGACATCAACCCGTCCGGTCCCCGTCCGTCCCCTGTCGAGGAGACCGACTGGGCTCAGGTCTCCGAGGAGATGAACGCGCACGGATACGCGATCACCTCGCCGGTCCTCGATCCGGAGCAGTGCCGGAGCATCGCCGAGTTATACGACGACACCGAGAGATTCCGCGCCACCATCGACATGCAGCGCTACCGGTTCGGGGCCGGGCAGTACCGGTACTTCGACCACCCGATCCCCGAGGTCGTCGCGGAGCTGCGCGAGGCCTTCTACCCGCGGCTGCTGCCGATCGCCCGGGAGTGGGCCGAGAAGCTGAAACGGCCCGCGCCCTGGCCGGACAGCCTCCAGGAGTGGCTCGCGATGTGCCACGAGGCGGGGCAGACCCGGCCGACGCCGATCCTGCTGCGCTACGGGCAGGGCGACTGGAACGCCCTGCACCGGGATCTGTACGGGGACCTGGTCTTCCCGCTCCAGGTGGTCATCGGGCTCGACACGTACGCGGCCGACTACACCGGCGGCGAGTTCCTCATGGTCGAGCAGCGGCCCCGGGCGCAGTCCCGGGGCAGTTCGGCTGTCCTTCCGCAGGGCAGCGGGCTGGTCTTCACCACCCGGGACCGGCCGGTGGCCTCGGCCCGCGGCTGGTCGGCCGCGCCCATGCGGCACGGGGTGAGCACCGTGCGCTCCGGTCTCCGCCGCACCCTCGGGCTGGTGTTCCATGACGCCGCCTGACGCCCCGCACACCGCCGCCGAACTGGACGCGCTCCTGCGGCTCATCCCGTCCTCGGTCCGGGACGTCGCCGTCGGGCACGGGCGGGACGGGGTCCACCGGGCCGCCGCCGAGGCCTTCGTCGCGGCGTGGGAGGCGACCGGGCGCACGGTCACGGCGGTCGTGGACTGGCCCGAGGAGGCCGCCTCCTGGCTCCGGCCCGCGCGGCGGTTCGCCGCCGGGGCCCCGGACGCCTGGGTGGTGGCCGGGGCGCCGCCGGGCTGGGCGCGGATGAGCCGGCGGCTGGCGCACAGCACCGACTGGGCGGCGGACCGTACGTACGCCTTCGCCTCGCTCGACACCCCGCGGCTCGCGGAGCTCGCCGGGGCCCCGGTCCTCGACGGGCTGCGCGGCGCCACGGCGGACGGCGGCACCTGGCAGATCTTCGACGGCGGCAGGACGCACTGGCCGCCTCCTGCCCCGGTCGCCGCGGCCGAGGACGGCGGTCCGGTGCTGGGGGCGGACGGGCGCAGGCGCTGTCCGTGGGCTGCCGGGCATCCGCTGAATCTGGCGTACCACGACAGCGAATGGGGGCTGCCGGTCCACGGCGAACAGGCGCTGTTCGAGCGGGTCTCGCTGGAGGCGTTCCAGGCCGGGCTGAGCTGGCTGACGATCCTCGCCAAGCGGCCCGCGTTCCGTGCGGCGTTCGACGGGTTCGTCCCGGAGAAGGTGGCGGCGTACACGGACGCCGATGTCCTGCGGCTGATGGCCGACGCCGGGATCGTCCGCAACCGGGCCAAGATCGAGGCGACCGTGCGCAACGCCCGTGCCGTCCTGGCGCTGCGGGAGAGCGGCGGCCTGGACCGGCTGATCTGGTCGCACCGGCCCGCCGAGACCCCGCGGCCGCGGACGGTGGCCGAGGTGCCGACGAGCACCCCCGGGTCGAAGGCCCTGGCCCGCGAGCTGCGGTCGTACGGGTTCAGCTTCGTCGGCCCGACCACGAGTTACGCCCTCATGGAGGCCATCGGGATGGTCGACACGCATCTCGTGGGCTGCCACCGCCGGGGCTCGCGGCAGGCTGCCGGCTGAGGGGCCGGGCTTCCGTCAGCGGGCGGGTCCGAACCAGCGGGTGAGCGAGTCCCGCAGTTCGGGCCCGTCCCGCCGGTCGCCCCGCCCGCTCCAGGCCGTGTAGCCGTCGGGCCGCACGAGCAGGGCCGTGGTGCCGAGCGGCTCGTCGGTCGTGGCGGTGACGACGTCGACCCGGTCGTGCCACGGGGCGGCCGCCGCGCGCAGCTCGGCGTGGTCGGCGAGGTCGAGGAGGACCGGGCGCGCGGCGTGCAGCAGTCCGGCGAGGGTGGCGGTGCCCTCGGCGGTCTTCAGCGTGAGGTCGGGGGCGAGCCGGCCGACCAGCGGGGCGTTTCTGCGCAGCCCCATGTCGTACACCAGCGAGGTGCCGGTGATCATGCTGCTGAGGTGGTCGTTGACCTCGTCGAAGTGCATCAGCTCCGCGAAGAGCTCGCGCAGCGCGTCGGTGCGCGGGGCCGGGTCCATCAGCGCGACCTGGGCGCGCACGTTGTGCAGGACGGCGGCCGCGTCGGGGTGGCGCTCGGCCTGATAGGTGTCCAGCAGGTCGGCGGGGGCGCCTCCGCGTAGATGCGCGGCCAGCTTCCAGCAGAGGTTGAAGGCGTCCTGGAGGCCGAGGTTGACGCCCTGTCCGCCCGCCGGGAAGTGCACATGGGCCGCGTCCCCGGCGAGCAGGACCCGGCCGTGGCGGTAGGTCTCGGCCTGGAGTGCGGCGTCGCTGAAGCGGGTGAGCCAGGTCGGCGAGTCCATCGGGACCTCGCGGCCGGCGATGCGGGCGACCTCCGTCCGTAGCTCGTCCAGGGTGACCGGGGAGTGCCGGTCGGGGTGCGGGCCGCGGAAGTCGTACGTACACACCCGGCTGCGGCCGGACGGCGACACCCACAGCAGGGTCCAGCCGTGCGGTGTGCGCTGCCACCCCGACGGGGCGTTCCACGGGTCGAGGAGGCGGACCTCGCCCATCAGGGCGGAGACCGTGGCGGGCGTGCCGGTGAAGGCGATGCCGGAGAGCTTGCGGACCGCGCTGCGCGCCCCGTCCGCGCCGACGACCCAGCGGGCCGTGACCGTACGGGGGTGGCCGGCCGTGTCGCGCAGGTCGAGCCGGACGTGGTCGCATTCCTGGTGGATGCCGGTCAGCTCGCTGTCCCGTTCGACGCGGGCGCCGAGCGTACGGGCGTGTCCGGCGAACACCTCCTGGGCCCAGGCCTGCGGGCTGGTGATCATGGCCGGGCCCTCGTCCACCACCCGGGACAGATCCAGGTCGAACAGCGCGCCGAAGTGGAAGCGGACCCTGCCCCGTTCGTCGCGCCGCGCGGGGGGCCCGGGCTGGACCGCGTCCAGGATGCCCCGCCGGTGCAGGAGTTGCGCGGTGCGGGCGTGCAGCGTGCTCGCCTTGGAGACGGGCGAGGGGGTGGGCAGCTTCTCGTACACCGTCGTGCGGACGCCCAGGAGGGCCAGCTCTCTGGCGACCAGCATGCCGACCGGACCACCGCCCACCACGGCGACGTCTGTGTCCACGGCGGTGGGAACCGTCTCCCGGGGGCTGGCGGGCATGGCAGCTCCGTCTGTCGTCGGTGGTGGGGGGTCGCAGGGTCAAACCCCGTGTGAACAGTCCCGGTTGCGCGGCTCTCTGGCTCGATTCTTCAGCGGCCGCTGCGACAGTGCAGCCAGGAGAGCGGCCACCACGGCTTCGACCTGTTTCCTCTCCGGTCGCGCAGAGATCACGATGGAAGAGGTGTGTCATGTCAAGCATGCCGCTGAGTGGCAAGGCGCTGCGCCTGGCACGGCTGTCCAGGCGGGGTGACGGCCGCTATCTGTTCGTCCCGCTCGACCACTCCGTGTCCGACGGCCCCTTCGTCAGCGGTGCGGGCTTCCGCGAGCTGGTCCGCAGCATCAGCGAGGGCGGCGCGGACGCCGTCGTCGTCCACAAGGGCCGGGCCCGGATGATTCCGCCGGGCCTGCTCACCCGCACCGCGCTCGTGGTGCATCTGAGCGCCAGTACCGCCCATGCTCCGGACGTCGACGCCAAGGTCCTGGTCGGCGATGTGGAGGACGCCGTACGGATCGGCGCGGACGCCGTCAGTGTCCACGTCAACATCGGTTCGCCGACCGAGGCGGCACAGCTCGCCGATCTCGGCGCCGTCGCCTCGGCGTGCGACCGGTGGGGCATGCCGCTGCTGGCGATGATCTACCCGCGCGGGCCGCGGGTGGCGGATCCCAGCCTGCCGGAACTGGTCTCGCACGTCACCAGCATCGCCGCCGACCTCGGCGCCGACCTGGTCAAAACGGTCTTCGCCTCGCCGACGCCCCGGATGTCGGAAGTCGTGGCGAACTCCCCGCTGCCGGTCCTGGTGGCCGGAGGCGGGGGCAGCGGTCCCACCTTGCACCAGTTCGCGTCCTCGGCCCTGGCCGCCGGATGCAGCGGACTGGCTGTCGGGCGACGGGTCTTCGCCGGCCCGTCCCCCCGGCAGACGGTCCGGGAGCTCGCCGAAATCGTCCATGGCCGGGTGCTCGCGACCGAGCCGACTCCGCCCTCACACATGGCAGGTGTGCTGTGAAATTTGCCTGGATCGACATGCGTAACGTCCCCGCGGAGCACCGTGAATCGGTGATCGACGCGGCCGTCCACGCCCGGGTCGACGCCATCGTCGACAGCGATGTCGCCACGCTGGCGACCCTGCCGAACACGGTGAAAAGGGTGCTGGCCGGCGCCCAGCGGCCGGCCGAGCAGACCCTCGACGACGTGATCGTGCTGAACGAGGTGGCCGACAGCGGCCGGCTGGGCGAGCTCCAGGCCCTCCACCGCAACGGTCAGAAGGACACCGCCGGTCTGGTCAACGTGGTCGACGACCCGTCGCTGACGCTGGCCTGCGACACGGCGATCGCGCTGGCGTACACCGTGGTGGAGTTCAAGGACCCGACGAAGATCCCGCTGGAGATCGTGATCGCGGCGGCCGACCGTTCGCCGGGCCAGCTGATCTGCCGGGCCGACGACATCGAGGAGGCCCAGGTCATCGTCGACGTCCTGGAGAAGGGTTCGGAGGGCGTCCTGCTGTCGCCCCGGGACGCCAACGACGTCTTCGCCCTGGTGGAGATGCTCCAGGTGAAGACGCCCGCGCTCCAGCTGTCCACGCTGACCGTCGAATCCATCGAGCACCTCGGGCTCGGGGACCGGGTGTGCATCGACACCTGCACCCATTTCGAGAAGGACGAGGGGATGCTCGTCGGCTCGTACGCGCACGGGTTCATCCTGTGCGTGAGCGAGACCCATCCCCTGCCGTACATGCCGACCCGTCCGTTCCGTATCAACGCGGGCGCGCTGCACAGCTATGTCTTCGGCCAGGACAACCGCACCAACTACCTCAGCGAGCTCAAGGCGGGCAGTTCCGTCCTCGCGGTCGGCGCCGACGGACGCACCCGCCGCATCGTGGTGGGCCGCATCAAGCTGGAGTCCCGGCCGCTGCTGAGCATCAAGGCCCGTTCGACGGAGGGCGTCGAGGTCAACCTCATCGTCCAGGACGACTGGCATGTGCGGGTCCTCGGGCCCGGTGCCGCCGTGCTGAACGTCACCGAGCTCAAGCAGGGCGACCAGGTGCTGGGCCATGTCGCCACCGACAAGCGGCATGTCGGCTGGCCGGTCGGCGAGTTCTGCGTCGAGAAGTAGCACCCGGTGTCCGGTCCGGGGCAGCCCGCGCGGCGGCCCCGGACCGGACCTGTCGCAGGACGGACGATCCGGCCGGTGGGAAGGGACCATGTCGCAACAGTCCTGGCAAGCTCCGCTGTCGTCGCTGGTGCACCGCGCCCGGGGCCCGGTCTGGGTGCAGGCCGGGCGGCCCGGCTCCGAGGTCGACGCGACCGCGCTCCGGGTCCGGACGGACCGGCTGGCGCACACCTTCCGCTGCCACGGGATCGGTCCCGGCAGCACCGTCGCGCTGCACGGAACACCGAGTTTCACCCAGCTGTGGTCGCTGTTCGCCCTCTGGTCGCTGGACGCGCAGGTGATCCTGCTGGAGCCACGGCCCGGGCAGGCGGAGCGCGAGGCGCTGCTCGAACTCTGCGCGCCGCAGTACGTCATGACCTTCGGCGAACTGTACGGGCGCGAGGACCTGTTCGTCGGTGAGTGCGAGGTGCTGGTACGCCGTCGGCGCACCGGCCGCCCGGCGCGCACCGGCCACTGCCTCGTGCAGTTCTCCTCCGGAACGACGGGGCGCCCCAAGGCCGTCGGCCGTACCGCGCGGTCGCTGCTGACCGAGCTGGAGCGGCTGCGCGCCCTCCCGGAGATGCCCCGGGAGGGCGAACGGGTCGCGGTGCTGGGCCCGGTGGCCCACTCGTTCGCCCTGGTCGCGGGCGTTCTGTACGCGCTCGGCGCCGGCGCCACCGTGGTCTTCCCCACCTCGCAGGATCCGGAGGCGCTCGCCGCGTCGGCCCACGGGTCGCACGTGGTGATCGGCGGCCCCCGGCACTTCGGGGCGCTGGCCCACGCGGACGCCGGGCTCACCCTGCCGGATCTGCGGCTCGCCGTCTCCGGCGGGGACGTGCTGGACGCCGGGGACGCCGGGGCCTTCGCCCGCCGGTACGGCGTGCTGGTGGGGCAGGGGTACGGGACGACGGAGACCGGGATGGTGTCGACGGATCTGTCGGGGGCGGCCGGGCCGGGGGCGATCGGTACGCCCGTGCCCGGTGTCCGGACCCGCATCCTCGGCGGCGTCCTCGGTGTTCATCTTCCCGCGTCTCCCTATCTGTACGAGGATCTGCCGCCGCACGACGGCTGGCTGTCCACGCAGGACCTGGTGACCCGCGATCCGGCGACCGGCGTGCTGCGGCTGCGCGGCCGGGTCGAGAGCCTCGCGCCGGGCGGTGTCGACGCGCTGCGGATCGAGGCGGTGCTCCGTGCCCACCAGGACGTCACCGACGCCGTGGTGCTCGGGGCCGATCCGCCGCAGGCCCTGGTCGCGTGCGGCGACGGGCTGACGCGCACGGATCTGGCCGCCTGGTGCCACCGCTTCCTCGGCCCTTCCGGGGTCGCGCCGCGCTTCCACCTGGTGCCCGAACTCCCCCGCACGGCGGGCGGGAAGGTGCTGCGCGACCGGGACTGGCTGCACGGGCGCAGCTGGTCCAGCCGTCCTGCCGCACGGCAGGACGGCCGGCGACAAGAGAGACGGGAGCGACGATGACAGGCACCGTTGCGTACGGACGTGACGTCACCGGAACCGGCAAGGCGGGCCGCAGCGGGTCGCACGCCCTCGCGGTGGCGCGGGCCTGCCGGCTGATGGACGAGTCCGCTGCCCCGCCGAACCTCCAGGAGCTGGCGCACTCGGCCGGCTACAGCCGTTTCCACTTCCACCGGATGTTCAAGACCTTCACCGGGGTGACCCCGCACGCGTACGTGTCGGTGGTGCGCGCCCGTCGCGTACGCCATGAACTGGCGCACGCCCCCACGGTGTCGGACGCCATCTACCGGTCGGGCTTCAACTCCAACGGGCACTTCTACTCCGCGTCCCCGGCGATCCTCGGCATGACGCCGCAGGAGTTCCGCTCGGGCGGCCGCGGGACCGTGATCCGGTACGCCTGTGCTCCGTCGTCGCTGGGCCCGGTGCTGGTCGCGGCGGCGGACAAGGGCGTGTGCGCGGTGCTGGCGGCGGCCGGGGCGCCGGGCCGGGCGGTCCTGGCCCGGCTGTTCCCGCTGGCCCGGCTGACGGCCGGGGACAGCGGGTTCGCGGCGCGGGTGAGCGCCGCGGTCCGCCGGGCGGAGCCGCCGGCGGCCGGCCGGGCGCTGCTGCCCGTGGATCTGCTGGAGGTGTGCCTGCACGAGCGGGTGCGCCAGGAGCTCTCGGGGCCCGGCGCGGCCGTGTGAGGCGCGCCGGGCCCGTCCCGGCTCAGCCGGAGTTGCCGAGGTTCCCGCGCAGGCCCTTGAACCCGTCGAACGAGTCGAGGTCGGGCACGGTCCAGCCGTCGAGGTCGTACTCCTGGAGGCACTGTTCGGCGAAGCCCTTGTAGGCGGCCACCTGACCGCTGGCCTCCTGCGCCTGGAGGATGTCGGTGCGCACCGCCTCGTGGTTGCCCGAGTAGTTGCGCTCGTACAGCTCGTGGCGGCCGCCGAACTCGGTGCCGACGGCGTCCCACAGCAGCTTCATGAGCTTGACGCGGCTGACGGCTTCGTGGCCGCCCGAGCCGCGTACGTACTTGTCGAGGTACGGGCGGATCTCGGGGTTCTTGAAGTCCTCGGCGCCGGAGGTGGTGTAGATCAGTCCGCTGGCGACGTCCTGCTGGATGATCTCCTTGATGCGCGGGTAGCCGATCGTCATGAACCAGCGGTAGGCCATGCCGTAGTCGAGGCGCGGCAGCAGTGCGCCGTTCTTCCACTCCTGGGGGTTGCGGGCCGCGGCGTCGCTGAGGGCCCAGAACATGTTCCGCCAGGCCAGCACCTCGCCGACCCGGGCCTGGACGCCCCGGAAGTCCTTGGTGCCGGTCATCTCGACGGCCTTGAGCAGCAGCCCGGCGATGAAGTCGATCTTCACGGCGAGGCGGATGGAACCGTGGAAGGTGAGGCGTTCCAGGAAGCCGGACTGCGGCGCGAACCCGTTGACCCGGTCGACGTCCCCGTACAGGAAGACGTTCTCCCAGGGGATGAGGACCTTGTCCATGACGAAGATCGTGTCGTTCTCGTCGAACCTGCTGGAGAGCGGGTAGTCGAAGGGGGTGCCGAGGACCCCGGCGGTCGCCGCGTACGACGGCCGGCAGATCAGCTTCAGTCCCGGCGCGTCCATCGGGACGGTCGCGACGAGCGCGAACTCCTTGTCCTTCAGGGGCAGTCCGTAGTGCGACACGAAGTTGAAGTGGGTGATCGCCGAACCGGTGGCGACGACCTTGGCGCCGCTGACGATCAGCCCGTTGTCGGTCTCCTTCTCCACGTGGACGTAGACGTCCCTGACCTCTTCCGCGGGGCGGTTGCGGTCGACCGGCGGGTGGATGATCGCGTGGTTCCAGAAGAGCACCTGCTCCTGGGACTCGCGGTACCAGCGCCGGGCGTTCTCCTGGTAGGGCGCGTAGTAGTCGCTGTTGGCGCCGAGCGTGCCGAGGAACGCGGCCTTGTAGTCGGGGCTGCGGCCCATCCAGCCGTACGTCATCCTCGCCCACTCCGCGATCGCCTCGCGGTCCTCGACGAGGTCCTGGACGCTGCGGGGGGTGCGGAAGAACTTGTGGGTCCAGCCGTCGGAGCCGGTGTCGGTGGGGGCGGTGAGGACATCGCGCCGGGCCGGGTCGTGGAGGGCGTCGTAGAGCCGCGCGGTCATCAGCGCGGAGTTGCGGAAGGCGGGGTGGGCCGTCACGTCCTTGACCCGGTCGCCGTAGAGGTGGATCTCCCGGCCGTCGCGCAGCGACTCCAGGTACGCGTCGCCGGTCAGCGGGCGTGTCACCCGGCGCGGGGAATCCGGGCCGCCGGCCGCTGTCGCCGCTTCTGCCGTCTCGCCCTGCTCAAGCGTCATGTCGGTTTCCTTTTCGGGTGGTTGAGCCCCGCGAGGGGCCGGCGGTGAAGAAGGGCGCCCGGCGTCAGCGGCGGGCGGATCCGAGATCGGCGGCCGAGCGCAGGGCGTGGAAGGAACCGCGGTGGAAGACCAGGGGCTCGCCGCCCGGGGCGTCGAAGCTCAGCACCTCGCCGACGTACAGCAGATGGTCGCCGCCGTCGTAGGAGGCCCACGGCCCGCAGGCAAGGTGCGCGACGGTTCCGGCCAGCCGCGGCGCGGGCCCGGCGTCCTGCCACTCGATGTCCTCGTGGGGCGCCTCGCTCCGGCCGGCGAAGCGCAGCGCGAGGTCGCCCTGGTCCGCCGCGAGGACGTTCACCCCGAACGGCCCGCCGGCCAGCAGCGCGCTCAGCCTGGAGCGCCGGTCCAGGGACACCATGATCAGCGGCGGCCGGAGCGAGACGGAGGTGAACGAGCTGACGGTGGCGCCGTGCACCGTTCCGAGGTCGCCGTGGAGGGTGGTGACGACGGTGACTCCGGACGCGAACTGTCCCAGGCAGTCCCGGAAACTTCGCTCGCCTGCGCTCACGAGAATTCCTCCACATCGGGAATGCGAGTACATCGAAAATGTGAGACACAAAGGAAATGCGCTGCACATTCCCCAGCGATACACGACCAGTGTCGCAGGGGTGTCTGAAGAATCAATCAAGGGAGCACCGGGCGCATTTCCGTGCTTGACAGGGAATACGCGCCGCAGTTTAGATGACCGCATCGTCAGAGGTATGCCGTCGAAGGGATCAGGTGTGAGAATCCAGGTCGATTTGAGCGATGCCATTCAGGACTATGTCGCCGATGTCTCCCTGCGCGAACCCGATCTGCTGGCCGAACTGCGGGAGAAGACGTCCGAGCTGCCTCTGCATCTGATGCAGATATCTCCCGAACAGGGTCAGTTCCTGTCGCTGCTGGTGAAGGCGGTCGGCGCGAAGCGCACGCTGGAGGTCGGCGTCTTCACGGGCTACAGCCTGCTGTCGACGGCGCTGGCACTGCCCGCGGACGGCTCCGTGGTGGCCCTGGACCTCGACGAGGACTGGGCGGCGACGGCGCTGGAGTTCTGCGAGCGGGCCGGCGTGGCCGACAAGGTGGACTTCCGGCTCGGCGACGCGCGCGAGACCCTGGCGGACCTGTTGCGCGAGGACGGCGCGCCGGGTTCGTTCGACTTCGTGTTCATCGACGCGGACAAGGAGGGCTACGCCGAGTACTACGAGGCGGCCCTGAAGCTGCTGCGTCCGGGCGGCCTGGTCGTGGTGGACAACGTGCTGTGGCACGGGGCGGTCATCGACCACGAGGTGCAGGACTCGGAGACGCGGGCGCTGCGCGAGTTCAACGCCAAGCTGCACGACGACAAGCGCGTGGATCTGAGCCTGCTGCCGTTCGCGGACGGTCTGACCTTCGCGTTGAAGCGCTGACGCGGCCGTACGGAAGCCGCGGCCCTCGCCCGATTCCGCGGGGCGAGGGCCGCGGTGTGTCCACGCGGCGGGTCAGGACGGCAGCTGGATCGACTGCCGGTGGCGGAAGACGTTCCGGGGGTCGTACGCCTTCTTGATCCGCTGGAGCCTGGGGTAGTTGCCCTTGTAGTAGAGCTCGTGCCAGGGGACCGAGGACGTGTTGTGCCGGGGGTCGCTGAGGTCGACGTCCGGGTAGTTGACGTAGCAGCCGTCGGTGACCGCGTCGGGGACGGGGACGCCGCCGGTCTCGACGTACAGGTCCTCGTAGAACTCCCGGATCCAGCGTACGGACGCGGCCTCGTCCGCCGGGTCGGTCCACCAGATCATCCAGGCCATCTTGAAGGCGGAGTCGCGGTGGGCGTAGGCGGTCGCCGTGGCGGGAACGGCGTTGGACTGCCCGCCGTGCGAGCTCAGCATCAGGGAGGCGGTCGGGTTGCCGAGATCCTCGCGCGACAGATGCTTGTAGAGCTTCTTGATATGCCGGGCCGGGAATGAGGCACGCATGTAGGCGGACTTGAAGTCGCCTTTCAGCGTGGGGTTGTTGGTCGTCGCGTTCGCCGTTCCTATGTACTGGGTCGCCTGCATCCACGGCAGGCGGCGCGGCTCCGCGAATTCCGGCATGGGCTTGAACTCGCCGATCGGTGTCACGGCCGGGCCGCTTCTGACTCCGACGCCCTTGGTCACCGCGGCCATGAAGTCGGCGTGCAGTTTTTCGGCGCGGGGCACGGAGGCGTCGACCTGGGTGACGATATTGACGGCCCCGTTGGAGCGGTGGTTGAGCGAGAGAAGGCTACAGATCGCGGAATTGGGGTCGTCCGGCTCGCTGTGCGCCACGTGCCAGTCCGCGAAGTTCTTCACCAGCCGTACGAAGTCGGCCTCGGTCAGGTCCTTCCAGGCCCAGGCGGCGGCGCTGATCAGCACCTCGGCGGGCGGCTTCGGCAGCAGGCTCTCGGGGGTCCGGCCCGGCGCTCCGGGGCTGCGGAACCAGTAGCGGGTGACGATGCCGAAGTTGCCGCCGCCGCCCCCGGTGTGGGCCCACCACAGATCGCGGTTCGGGTCGTTCTGCTCCCGGGTGGCGACCACGGTCCGGACCTTGCCCGAGGCGTCGACGACCACGACCTCCACCGCGTACAGGTGGTCGATGACGAGACCGTGCTTGCGCAGGAGCATGCCCCAGCCGCCGCCGCTGACATGTCCGCCGACGCCGACGGAGTAGCAGGTGCCCGCCGGGATCGTGACGCCCCACGGCCGGTACAGCCGTTCGTACACGTCCAGCAGCCGGGCGCCGGCCTCGACGGAGAACGCGTGCATCCGGGGGTCGTAGCCCACCGTCGCCATCTCCGACATGTCGACGATGACCTCGACGTCGGCGTTGAAGACGAAGTCCTCCCAGCAGTGGCCGCCGCCCCGGACCGTGATCCGCTTGCCCTTGTCCACGGCCAGCTGCACGACCTGGGCCACCTGCTCGGTCGTCTCGACCACATAGACGGCGTCCGGCGAGCCGACCCACCGCTGGTTCCAGCCGCGCACCAGGTCCGGGTAGCGCTTGTCGGCCGGGGTGACCGCCACGGCCGAAGCGGGCCGGACGGCCGCCGGGGCGCCCGCGGTCGGCTCCGCGGCGGTCGCGGTGCCCGCGGTCGCCGTCCCTCCGATGACGGCGGCGCCCGCCACGCTCGCGCCGGCCGTCAGGAATCTGCGCCGTTCGAAACCGTCTGTATCACGCACTTTTCAAACCCTTCCCACGCGTCGGTGCGGATGATGCTAAGTGCCGTCCCGGGGCGGGGAACTCCAATTCTTGCGGTCTTTCGGCCGGCCCGGAGAAAAATGAACACGCTTGACAGGCCGAGGCCACCTGGCTCTAATTATCGCCACGTCGGCCGAAACATGACGCGAGCCCGCCGGCCCCTCGGCAGACGTCCGTGGGCACCGGCAATCCCCCCTCGCCGGAGGCGACTCCGCCATTGCGTATGCAATCGGGTGCCCCGTCCGACATCCTCCCCCCAGAACCTCACGTTCCGTTTATTCCGGCGGAACCACCGGGGACATCAGGGCGTCCCTGGAAACCAGTAATGTCTTTCGGCTTCGAGAAGGGTGAACACGATGAAGCGGTCAGCGGGTCTCGGTCGGCGGAAGTTCCTGACAGGCACCACGGCCGGTCTGGGCGGGGCGGCATTACTCTCGGGCGGCGGAAGCGCTTTCGCCGCCACCGCGAAGCCCGGTCCGCGCGCGGCGGCCCCGTCGATCGGGCCGGTCACGGTCACCCCGGCCGACCAGCAGTACCAGGATTCGGTCAGAGCACTGAACGCGCGATATGTGGCGCGCCCCGATTCGGTGCAGTTCGTGGACGCCCCCGAGCAGATACCGGCCATCGTGGAGCGGGCCGTGAAGGAGGGGAAGCGGCTCAGCGTACGCAGCGGCGGGCACTGCCTGGAGGACTTCGTCTACAACGCCGATGTCCGGACCGTGATCGACGTGTCGCACATGAACGGCGTGTACTACGACCCCGCTCGCCGGGCCATCGCCGTGGAGTCCGGCGCCACCCTGCTCGACCTGTACGAGACGCTCTACCAGGCCTGGGGGATAACCGTCCCCGGCGGCATCTGCTATTCCGTCGGCGTGGGCGGTCATGTCAGCGGCGGCGGCTGGGGGATGCTGGCCCGCCGGGACGGTCTGGTCGTCGACCATCTGTACGCGGTGGAGGTCGTGGTGGTCGACGCCTCGGGCAGAGCGAGAACCGTGCTGGCCACCCGGGAGAAGGACGACCCCCACCGGGAGCTCTGGTGGGCGCACACCGGGGGCGGCGGCGGCAACTTCGGTGTCATCACCCGCTACTTCTTCCGTGCGCCGGACGCCACCGGCGCCGACCCGCGCACGCTGCTGCCGAAGCCGCCGGCCGAAGTCCTGCTCAGCGCGGTCTCGTGGCCCTGGGCCAAGCTCACCAGGAGCGGGTTCGCGCGGCTGGCCCAGAACTACGCCTCCTGGCATGTCGCCCACGGTGCGGCGGACAGCCCGCAGCGCTTCCTGACCAGCTTCCTGATCCTCAATCACCAGGCCAACGGCCAGATCGGCCTGGTCACCCAGGTCGACGCGGGGGCGCCCGGCGCGCAGAGGATGCTGGACGACTACCTCGCGTACATGGGCCGGGGCATCAGCATCGGGCGGGGCGCCCTCACCCGGCAGATGGGCGACATCGGCCCGATGCCGCAGTTCGCCGCCGCGCGCCGGCTGCCGTGGCTCCAGGCCACCCGCTTCGTGGGGACGACGAATCCGCTGCTCAACGACCCGACGCTGCGCGCCGAGTACAAGTCGTCGTACATGCGGGCGGAGTTCCCGCAGGCCCACCTCGACGCCATGTACAAGCACCTCACCCGGACGGACATCGCCGGCCCGAACCTGAACATCCAGCTGACGCCGTTCGGCGGCGCGGTCCGCAGGGTGAGCCAGGACGCGACCGCGGCCGGGCACCGGGGCGCCGCGTTCAAGATGCTCTGGTCGGCGCAGTGGAACGACACGGCGGACGACGCCAAGTACGTGGCGTGGACCCGGGAGAGCTACCAGGAGGTGTACGCGAGGACGGGCGGGGTTCCGGTGCCCGACAGCGTCACCGACGGCTGCTACGTGAACTACCCGGACGCCGACCTGAGTGACCCGAAGTACAACACGTCCGGTGTGCCCTGGCACACGCTGTACTACAAGGACGCCTACCCGCGGTTGCAGCGGGTGAAGAAGGCGTACGACCCCAGGAACGTCTTCCGGCACCGGCAGTCCGTGGAGCTGCCGAACTAGCCGCTCCGGGGCTGCGTTCCCGCTGTCGTGCCCGGGCGCGACAGCGGGAACACGGCCACTCCGCGCACAGGTCAGCGGTGACCCTGGGCCGGCTCTCCGCCGTGAAGGTGTGCCAGGACCTCTTCCGGCAGCTCCTCCAGCTCGGCCGTCTCGAAGGGGCGGCGCTCCAGATATTCGGGATTGCATCCCTGATAGCCGAGAAGCCGCGCGACGGGGGAAAGCACACCGTTGATGACCCGCTGGACCGGCCAGGGGCGGTCGGTGAACCGGAGCACATCGGAGAACTCGCTCATGGTGACGGCGCTCTGGAGGATATTGGGCCGCCCCTCTTTGTTCGTCTTGCCGTCCTGGGCCAGACCGAAGAGCTGCCGGCATATCAACTGTTCGAAACGGTCCGCCCGGTTGTTCAACTCCACCACGACGAAAGTCTCTTCGGTCTCGCTGTGGGCGAACCAGCGGTGCACGGTGCCGGGAGGCACGAGAACGCTCTGCCCGAGCTTGTCGAGAATGACGTCCCGGCCCGCGACATGCACCCGCAGTTCTCCCCGTACGAGAATGAAGCGTTCGGAGCTGTAGGGGTGCGTGTGATATCCGGCTGCAAATCCTCCCGGCTCGACATACATGTCCATCACGGCGCGTTCGCCGCTCGTCCGGGAAGCCGGTGTTCTGATGACCAGCTTCTCCCGGCACAGCGGGTTGTAGTAGGCCTCGCCCGAGTGGACAGTCATGGCGTTCCTCCAGTGAATTCGGTGACCGAGCACTGACTTGGAGCCGGTTGTCACGCACTCCCCACGACGAGGATTTCGCAGCCGCTCTCCTCTGGCACCGCCATTCTTTGCTCTTTCACATACGGGTTCCGCCACTGGCGTCGATGTGCTGGCCTGTGATCCAGCGCCCGGCGTCGGAGGCGAGGAACGCGACCGCGTCGCCGATGTCCTCGGGCTCGCCGACCCGGCCGAAGACGGACTTGGCCGCGGTCTCCTCCCAGGCGTCCTTGTCGTGGCGCAGCCAGTCGGCGTTGGAGTCGGTGTCGACGTATCCGGGGGCGACCACGTTGACCGTGATGCCCCGGGAGCCCAGCTCCTTGGCCAGGATGCGGCTGAAGCTGTCGAGCGCTCCCTTGGTGGCGCCGTAGGCGATGACCTCGGGCAGGCCGAGGCGGGTGACGGCGGAGGAGATGTTGATGACCCGGCCGCCGTCGCGGAGCCGGTCGAGCGCGTGCTGCACGATGAAGAACGGGGCCCGGATGTTCACGGCGACCATCCGGTCGAAGTCGGCCACGGTCGCGTCCGGGAACTGGTCGCGCAGCGCCACCGCGGCGTTGTTGACCAGGATGTCCACCCCGGTGTCCCCGTCGTCGGAGAAGGCGCGCCGCTGTATGTCGAACTCCGCCCAGAACCGCTCGGCGTCGCCCTCGTGGCCGAGCTCCGTGCCGAACGCGAAGGCCTGGCCGCCGGCCTTCTCGATGGCCTCGACCACCTCCTGCGCGGCCGTGGCGTTGGTCGCGTAGTGGACCGCGACCAGCGCGCCCCGGGCGGCCAGCCGCTCGGCGATTCCACGGCCGATGCTGCGGCTGCTCCCGGTGACGACAGCAGTCTTGCCCTTCAATGTCTCCATGAGAGGTCTCCGCTCGAGTCGATGAGAAGCCCAGGGCCGTGGTGCCCGGGACGGTTGGGCCGACGCGGGACGTGCGGGGACGGCGGAGCGTGGCGGGCCTCCCGGTCCCTGCCCGGGGGCCCGCCACGCAGCGCCTCTCGGCGCTCCCGCGCCGCCGGGATCAGACGCTCTTCAGGAACCCGCCGTCGACGGCGAAGTCCGCGCCGGTCGTGCTCGCCGAGCGCGGCGAGGCGAGCAGGAGGATCGCGTCGGCGACCTCCTCCGGCGTGACGAGCCGCTTGGTGACGAGGTTCATCATCTCGGGCGCCACGTTCTCCATGACGTTGTCCCGGTCCGTGCCCGCCATGCCGGCGATGACGTCGGCGGCGCCGCCCTCGTCGGTCCACCAGGCGGTGAGCACCGGGCCGGGCGAGACGGTGTTCACGCGGATGCCCTGCGGGCCGAACTCCTCGGAGAGCACCTGCGTGAGGTTGGTCAGGCCCGCCTTCGCCGCCCCGTACTCCGGGTTGGCGGGCGCGGGCTGGCGGGCGAGGCCCGTCGAGACGTTGATGATCGAGCCCTCGCCCTGCTGGAGCATCTGCGGGATCGCGGCGCGGATCGCGCGGACGACGGCGAAGAGGTTGAACTCGAAGATCGCGCGCCATTCGGCGTCGTCGGCGTCGAAGAAGCCCGTGCGGGGCAGCGTGATGCCGGGCGGCGGGCCGCCGGCGTTGTTCACAAGGATGTCGAGCCGGCCGAATTCGGCGATGGCGCGCTCCACCACCTGGGCGGGGGCCTCGGGGTCCATGAGGTCGACCGACGCATGCACCAGGTTCGGGCCGGCAAGCTTCTCGAGCTCGGGGCTGATCTTGCGGGAGGCGGCCACGACGCGGGCGCCCTCCTCGATCAGCGAGCGGGTGACGGCCAGGCCGATGCCCTTCGACGCTCCGGTGACGACAGCGACACGGCCGGAAAGCTTCAGGTCCATGAATGTCCTTCTGGTGATGGGCTCTCACCCGGGACCCGGGCGGAGCGGTTCCTTGCACTCTCATTGGGTTTCAACACCGCGCGCCCCGAAGGGGTTGCATGACCGCGCTCACCTCGGAAGTCCGGCCCCACTGCGGGTCGGGGACGACGGCTCCGCCGGGGGGCAGGGGCCGACGAGGTCGAGCGACAGCCGCCACTGCGGCATCGACGGGGCGTCGAGCCGCGGATGGGCCGCGAGGATGTCGGTGTTGAGCTGCTGGATACGGGGCGAGGGCGCTGCGCCGTGCTCGTCGCGCAGGGCGTGCCGCAGCCGGTGGAAGACGGCCAGTGCGTCCACCCGGCGGCCGGACCGGTACAGGGCGAGCATCAGCTGGGCGGCGAGGTTCTCGTCCGCGGTGTGTTCGAGCGAGAGGGAGCTCAGTTCGCCGATCAGCGTGTGATGGCGGCCCAGGTCGAGGTCGGCGGATATCCGTCTGCTGAGCGCGTCGAGCCGGTTGCGCTCGACGACCGCGATGGCCGCGTGGAGCAGCGGCCCGATGGGCACGTCGACCAGGATCTGGCCGCGCCATCGCTGCTGTGCGGCGCGCAGCTCGCGGGCGCCGCGGCTCAGCGCGCCGCGGTCCAGGCTGTTCCGGGCGGAGCGGACCTCGTCCTCGTACACGTCCAGGTCGAGTTCGCCCGGCTCGACCCGCAGGACGTAGCCCTGGTCGCGGGTGGTCAGCTGGCCCGGTCCCGCCGGGCCGGGCGAGGCGCTGTTGGGCCGTCCGCCGAGGGTGCGGCGCAATTGCATGACGTAGGTGTGCACAGCCGCGACGGCGCTGGAGGGCGGGCTGTACTCCCAGAGCTCCTCGACAAATTGCGACATGGACACGACGTGATTGGCGTTCATCAGCAGGAGCGCCAGCATCTGACGCTGCTTGGGCGCACTGGGAGTGCGGTCGATTCCGTCGTCGACAACAGAAAGCGGGCCGAGCACACAGAAATCCATTGATCCTCGTATTCGTCGCTGCCGCCGGGAGATCATCCCGCACATGGTCGTAGCGAAAACCTCCGCGGTCGGTTCACAGAGGCCGTTCCGATCTTTTTCCGAGAATATTTCCGTGTTTCAACAAACCCCGGACGCAGCTGAATCAGCCCGCTCCGGACCGGATTCAGCAGAATTCACCGGTGCGCTTCACGTTGTCCATGTCCCGTCACCAGATCCAGCAGCGCCGCGGGGTCGGCGGGTGGCCGCTCGCCGCGCCAGGCCACATGCCCGTCGGGCCGGACGAGGACCAGACCCGGCCCGTACAGTTCGCGCGCCGCCGCGTCGGCGAGGTCCAGCCGTTCGAGCGGCACCCCGCGGTCCCGCGCGGCACGGTCCAGGGCGTCGCAGTCCGCCGCGCGGCCGCCCACCCGGAGGAGGGTGAAGCCGGTGCCGAACCGGTCGAACAGCGAGCTGCCGGGGCCGTGTTCGTCGTCGAGCCAGAGGTGCGGCGCCCGCCCGCCGGGGACGGCGGAGGGGGTGTACGAGACGAACGCGTCCGGCGGCGGGGTGCCGCCGCCCGCGTCGATGACCGGTGAGCCGTCGTAGCGCGCGCCGAGCTGGACACCGAGGGTGTCCAGCGTGCGCTGTCCGTACTCGGCGAGCGCGAGGCCGGTCTTCTCGCGGGCGGCCCGGCCCTCGGCCGAGTCGTCCTCCAGCGCGGCGGGCCGCTCGATCGCGCCGAGGCCGACGGCCAGTTCGCGGGCGGCGGCGGTGTTGCGCAGCGCGACCGGCCGGCGCTCCGCCTCGTAGGAATCGAGCAGCTGCGCGCCGGCCCAGCCCTGCACGGCGGCGGCCAGCTTCCACGCGAGGTTGGCGGCGTCGTCGACGCCGGTGTTCATGCCGAAGCCGCCGTTGGGCGTGAACAGATGGGCGGCGTCACCGGCGAGCAGGACCCGGCCGTCGGAGAACCGCTCGGCGACCAGGGCCGCCCCGGCCGTCCACGGCCGGTGGCCCAGCACCTCCACCGGCAGATCGGCGCCGGCCGCCCGTCGCACGAGCCGCACCAGCTCCGGGGCGTCCACCGTGTCCGGGTCCACGGAGCTGGTCAGCAGGAAGAACTCGTCGACGCCGTTGAGGGCGATCAGATTGAGCGCGAGTTCGCCGTTGAAGACCCAGTTGCTCCAGGCCGCGCGGTCGCCGAGGAACTGCCCGTACAGCGTGGGAACGCGCAGGTGCGCGGCGGTCGCCCGGCGGCCCAGGACATCCTGGTCGAGCGCTCCCTGCCCGCTGTACGAGATGCCCAGGCGGCGCCGGACGAAGCTGCGGCCGCCGTCCGCGCCCACCGCGTACCGGGCGTGCCAGGTACGCGGGCCCGAGGGGCCTTCGGCGCTCACCACGACCCGGTCCGCCCGCTGTTCGAGGCCGGTGACCGTGGTGCCGTAGCCGAGCGTGATACGGGGGCGGGTGCGGGCGTGGTCGAGCAGCAGGCGCTCGACGTACATCTGGTTGGCCCGGTGCATCGGCTCCGGCACCTGGTCGGTGCGGTCCGCCGCCGCCGTCCGTGCCCGGACCTGCCCGGAGCCGGGCCACGGCAGCAGGCACAGGCCGTGGCCGCCGTACCGGGTGGAGAAGGAGATCCCGGCGTCGTGCCCGGCGGGCAGGCCCAGGGAACGGATGCGGTCGGCGAGGCCGAGGGTGCGGTAGTGCTCCATGGTGCGGGCGTTGTGCGTGCTGCCCCGTGGTGTGTCCGGCACCGATTCCCCGGAGTTGAGCACCACCGACCCGACGCCGTACCGGTCGAGGAAGAGAGCCAGCAGGAGTCCGACAGGACCGCCTCCCACCATGACGATCGGGGTCGTCGACAAGCGCTCCATCCGGCAATCCTCCAGCCGTAGTCCCGGTGCGTACGGCGAATGCGCCGTACGCATGCGTCCTTGCACGGTGGTTTTGCTCAGTGGTCTTTGCACAGCTGCCGACGGACAGACTCGCAGCGGTGCCTGAAGGATGGAGCGAGATCGCTCGGCACCTGTGCTGCCGAATACGTGACGACCTGCGAAATCGCGGCCGTGGACCGAATCTTTAGAAGGATCTCACAGACTTCCCAGGGCCGGGGTGGCAATCATCCACCGGGCACCCCGGAACACCGCCCTCCTTAATGCGGCTCTCCCTGCGGAGCGAGAGGTAGTTCTATGTTCCTCTTCGGTACACACCGGTCCCTGGCCCAGCGCCTCCGGCTTTTCGCCGACCGCGGGCTGGGCGCCGGGAACTTCTTCTGGCATGCCTGGAAGGTCGCGTCCGACCGCGACCGGCCGCTGCTCTTCCACCCCGACGTGGCCTCCCCCACCTGGCCGGAGGAGAAACTGGAGGGCCTGTCCCTCGACGACATCCGTGTCGCCGCGATCCGGTACGCGAACTGGTACCGCGGGCAGGGCGTGACGGCCGGCAGCCACGTCGGCGTCATCACCGGGCACGGACTGTTCGGGCTGATCCACCACATCGCCCTCACCGGCCTGGGCGCGGCGGCCGTGCACTGCAACCCGCGGATGGAACCGGCCACCGCGGCCGACTACTTCCTGCGCACCAAGTCCCAACTCATCGTCGGCGACACCGTGTTGCTGGACGCGTGCGCCGAGGCGTGGGAGGCCGCCGGGACGAAGGACACCCCGCGGCTCCAGGACATCCAGGTGCTGGACGCGACCGCCGCCTTCCCCGAGCGGCCGCTCGCCGGGTTCCCGCACCGGCACTCCGCCGACGACCTCGTGATGATCTCCCACTCGTCCGGCACCACCGGGCGCCCCAAGGCACCGGTGTTCCACCACGGTTCGTTCTTCATCGGCAAGCGCGAGCGGCTGTTCACCTTCCCGTCGCTGCGCACCGACCGGCTGCTGACCGCCCTGCCGCACAGCCACTCGGCCGGCATCAGCTATCTGAGCATGGCGCTCCTGCTGGGCATCCCCACCCTGATCCTGGACAACGCGGACGGCGAGAAGGTGGTCCGGGCCATCAACGCCTTCCACCCCAGCACGGTCCTCGGCTTCCCGCTGACGCTCGCCGAGATCGACTCCGCCGGGATCCGCCCGGAGGCGGCCCAGAACATCCGTCTCTGGAACGGTATGGGCGACGCCTCGCACGAGCGCCACGTCCGCCCGCTGGTCGCGCTCGGCAGCCGGGGCAGCGGGGCGAAGAGGACCGCGGGCTCCGTCTATCTGGACGGGCTCGGCTCCTCCGAGATGGGCATGGTGCTCTTCAAGCAGGCCTACACGGCGCAGACTTCGCAGTACGGGCGGCTGATCGGCAAGCCGGCCCGGGTGGTGCGCAGCGCGGCCGTGCTGGACGAGTCGGGCCGCGAGGCGCCCACCGGCCAGGCCGGACGCCTGGGCGTCCGCACCCCCAGCGTCACACCCGGCTACTGGGACGACCCCCGGCTGAACGAGGAGTCGCTGGTCGACGGCTACTTCCTCACGGGTGACATCGTGCGCCGGGACACCGAGGGCCGCTGGTACCACCTGGACCGCACGCCCGACGTCATCAGGTCCGCCGACGGCGACGTCTACAGCCTGCCGCTGGAGGAGGTCGTCCTGCTGACCACCGGGGCGCTGGACGCCGCGGTGGTCGCCGTCGACGGACCGGGCGACTCGACCGCGTCGGTGCCCGTCGCGGTCGTCTACTACCCGGACGACGTCGAGCGGGTGCCCGCGGATGTGCTGCGGGTCTGCAACGAGGCCCTCGACCGGGCGGGCCTGGCCCGGCTGCACGCCCTGGTCCTGGCCGCCGGACGCGACGAGCTGCCGGTCGGTGTGACGGGCAAGGTCCTCAAGCGCCGGCTGCGCGAGAAGCACCGCCGGCTGCTCCACGAGCCGGCCGCCGGCGCCGTCGCCGTGGCCACCCCCGACGGATCCGCGCACACCGGCTGAACCCGCCGGGCCCCTCACCATCCCGTCTCACAGGAAGGCCCTCCCATGGTCGACCGGAGCGCAGCCCGCCGGGTCGTCGACATCGTCACCGGCGCCTGGCAGTCGCAAGCCCTGTACGCGGCCGTGGCCCTGGGCCTCGCCGACCACATCGCCGCCGGACACGTCACCGACGAGAAGCTGGCGGCCGCGGCCGGAGCGGACGAGGACGCGATCACGCGGCTGATGCGGCTGCTGACGGCCATGGAGGTGTTCGCCGGCGACGGCCGCGACGGCTACCGTCCGACGGCCGTCAGCGAGTGCCTGCGCGAGGGCGCCGACCAGTCCATGAGCGACATGGTCCGCATCTACGGCGAGGAGTTCCACCGGGCCTGGGGGGCGGTGGTGCCCGCCGTCCGCAGCGGCACCTCCGGCTTCGCCCACGCCTTCGGGACCTCGCTGCACGCGTATCTGCGCGAGGACCCGAGCGCGGGCCTGAAGTTCCAGCGGGCGATGAACGCGGGCAACGTGTTCTTCCCCGACGTCCTGGACGCCTACGACTTCAGCCGGGTGAACACCGTCGTGGACGTGGCCGGCGGCAGCGGATCCCTGCTGGCGACGGTGGTGCGGGCGCACCCCGGCGTACGCGGTGTGCTCTTCGACCAGCCGCACATGCTGCCGATCGCCGCCCGGTACCTCGACGCGGCCGTCGGCCCCGGCCGCTGCGAGACGCGAGGGGGCGACATCTTCCGCGAGGTGCCCGGCGGCGCCGACGTCTATCTGCTCTCGCGGGTCCTCCAGGACTGGGACGACGAGCACTGCGTACGGCTCCTGTCCACCGTCCGCCGGGCCATGCCCGACGCCTCGCGGCTGCTGGTCCTCGAACGGGTCGTCCCCGAGGACGGTTCGCAGCTGCTGCCGCTGCTGTGGGACCTCCATCTGCTGATGGCGGCCGGCGGCCGGGAGCGGACCGGGCCCGGTTACGCGGACGTCCTCGGCGCGGCCGGGTTCCGGGTGGAATCCGTACGCCCCCTGGCACTGGAGACCAGCCTGCTCGTCGCCGCCCCGGCCTAGGAACACCGGCCCGACGGTGTGGCCCCTTCGAGACGTAACGGAGAATCCGGATGAGCAGCGGGTACCTCACAGTCTGCATAGTCGGGGCCGGGCCGCGCGGCCTGGCCGTGCTGGAGAGGATCTGCGCCAACGAACGGCAGGCCGCATCGCGCACGGCGGTGACCGTTCATGTCGTGGACCGCGCCAGACCGGGGCCGGGCCGGGTCTGGCGGACCGACCAGTCACCGCATCTGCTGATGAACACGGTGGCCTCGCAGGTCACCGCGCACACCGATGCCAGCGTGGCGATGGAGGGGCCGGTCCGGGCCGGGCCGAGTCTGTACGAGTGGGCCGTCTCCCTGGCGGAGGGCGGCAGTTCACGGGTGGCCGCGTCCGGCCGGGAGAGCGGGTTCCTCGCCGAGGCGGCCGCCCTGGGCCCGGACTCGTACCCCAGCAGGGCGCTGTACGGCCGCTATCTGGAGGAGGCCTTCGACCGTACAGTGGCGACGGCCCCGGCCCATGTCCGCGTCGTGACCCACCGCTCCCTCGCCGTCGCGCTCGACGGCGAGGCGTCCGAGGCGCAGACGCTCACGCTCACGGACGGCACCCGCCTGACCGGTCTGGACGCCGTGGTGCTCGCCCAGGGCCATGTCCCGGCCCTGAACTCGCCGGGCGAGGAGCGTCTGGCCCGCGAGTCGCGGGCGCGCGGCCTGGTCCACATCCTGCCGGCCAACCCCGCGGACGTGGACCTGTCCGCCGTCCGGCCCGGCGAGGCCGTGCTGCTGCGGGGGCTCGGGCTGAACTTCTTCGACCACATGGCGCTCCTCACCCTGGGGCGGGGCGGCCGCTTCGAACGCTCCGGCGGCCGCCTGGTCTACCGGCCCTCGGGCCGTGAGCCGCGCCTGTACGCGGGGTCCCGGCGCGGTGTCCCGTACCACGCGCGCGGCGAGAACGAGAAGGGCGCGCACGGCCGTCATCTGCCGGTGCTCCTCACCGAGGAGACGATCGCCCGGCTGCACCGGCGTTCGGTGGACGGGGAGCGCCTGCATTTCGGCACGGACCTGTGGCCGTTGATCGCGAAGGAGGTGGAGAGCGTGTATTACGCCGCTCTGCTGCGCGCGCGAAACGAGCGGTCGGAGGTCCGGTCCGGGGTGAAGGAGTTCACCGACCGCTATCTGGCGGCGCCTCCGGGCGGGGCCGAACAGGATCTGCTCGACGCGTACGCCGTCGCTCCCGCCGAGCGCTGGGACTGGGAGCGGATCTCCCGGCCTTACGGCGACCGGGTGTTCGCCGACCGGGACGACTTCCGCGACTGGCTGCTCGGGCATCTGGCCCGGGATGTGGCCGAGGCCCGGTCGGGCAATGTCAGCGGTCCGCTGAAGGCCGCGCTGGACGTGCTGCGCGATCTGCGCAACGAGATCCGGATCGCGGTGGACCACGGCCGCGTCGAGGGCAACTCCTACCGGGACGACCTCCAGGGCTGGTACACGCCGCTCAACGCGTTCCTGTCGATCGGCCCGCCGCTCTCGCGCATCGAGGAGATGATCGCGCTGCTGGAGTCGGGTGTGCTGGACGTGCTGGGGCCCGGGATGAACGTCGTCATCGAGAACGGGAGCCGGGAGTCCGGCGGCGGGGCGTCCTTCGTGGCGACCTCCGACCGGGTGGGCGGGCCACCGGTGCGGGCCGCCGTGCTGATCGAGGCCCGGCTGCCCGAGCCGGACATACGCCGCACCGCCGATCCGCTGCTGGCCTATCTGCTGGCCACCGGTCAGGCGCGCCCCTATCTCATCGACGGTGCCTGCGGCACGAGTTACGAGACGGGCGGCCTGGCCGTCACCGAGCGGCCCTACCGGGTCGTGGACGCCGAGGGGCGCGCCCATCCGCGCCGGTTCGCGTACGGCGTGCCCACCGAGGCGGTCCACTGGGTGACGGCGGCGGGTATCCGTCCTGGCGTCAACTCGGCGATCCTGGGGGACGCGGATGCCCTCGCCCGGACGGTGCTCCGCCTGGAGCCGGCTCCCGCCCAGGCGGACGAACCGGCGGACGAACCGGCTTCCCGGGGCAGCGACTTCACGCAGGCGCTGGCATGACGGCGGCCGAGCCGGGACCGGACGCCGGGCTGCTCTCCCCGGTGTGCGCCGGCACCCCCGTCGAGGCGGCCGTCGACGACCGGGCGTGGCTCCAGGCCATGCTCGACGCCGAAGCGGCCCTGGCCCGCGCGCAGTCGACGCTGGGCACCGTGCCGCCCGCCGCGGCTGCCGCCATCACGAAGGCGGCGCGCGCCGAGCTCTTCGACGTACGGGCGCTGGCGCTGGCCGCACGCGAGACGGCCAATCCCGTGGTGCCGCTGGTGCGGGAGCTGACCCGGCTGGTGGCGCGGAGCGATCCGGCCGCCGCCGAGTACGTGCACCGAGGGTCGACGAGCCAGGATGTCTTCGACACCGGTGCGATGCTGGTCTCCGCCCGGGTGGCGCGACTGCTTCTGGCCGATCTGCGGCGTACCGCCGACGCGCTGTACGCCCTGGCCGCCGCGCACCGGGACACGCCGATGGCCGGCCGGACGCTGGCCCTGCACGCGGTGCCGACCACCTTCGGGCTCAAGGCCGCGGGCTGGCGGGATCTGGTGCTGGACGCGGCCGACCGGGTGGCCGGAGTGCTGGAGAGCGGGCTGCCCGTGTCGCTCGGCGGGGCGGCGGGCACCCTGGCCGGTTATCTGGAGTACGCGGAGATCGCGGCGGGCGGGGCGTCCGGCGGGGTCGATCACGGCGCGTATCTCGACGCCCTGAACGGCGCGTTCGCGGCGGAGACCGGACTCGCGCGGCAGACGGTTCCGTGGCACTCCCTGCGGACGCCGGTCGCGGACCTGGCCGCCGCGCTCGCCTTCACCACGGGCGCGCTCGGGAAGATCGCCGTCGATGTGCAGTCGATGGTCCGCACCGAGGTCGGCGAGGTGGCCGAACCGGCCGTCGCGGGCCGCGGCCGCTCGTCGGCCATGCCGCACAAACGTAATCCGGTTCTCGCCACTCTCATCCGCAGCGCGGCTCTCCAACTCCCGGCGCTCGCGGCCGGGCTGACCCAGTGCATGCTCGCCGAGGACGAGCGCTCGGCGGGGGTCTGGCACGCGGAGTGGCCGCTGCTGCGCGCCTGTCTGCGGCTGGCCGGGGGCGCGGCCCACACCGCCGTCGAGCTCGCCGAAGGACTTGTGGTCCGGCCGGAGCGCATGCGCGGGAACCTGGAGATGACCGGCAGCCAGATGACGTCCGAACGCGTCGCCGCCGCCCTGGCGTCGGGGCTGGGGCGCGGCCGGGCCCAGGAGCTGCTGTCCGAGGCTTCCGCGACCGCCCGGCGCACCGGCCGCCCCCTGGCGGAGGTGCTCGCCGCGCTCCCCGATGTGGCCGCCCGCCTGGACGCCCGGGAGCTGGCGGCCCTGCTGGATCCGCTCGGCTACACCGGGGCGGCCGGTCCGTTGACCGACCGGGCGCTGGAGCGTCCCGCCGGTCCGGCCTGATCGACGGGGCGCCCGTACGCGGCCCTGGGGCCGAGGCCGCCCGGAGCGCAGAGGCCGTGCGGCGCCCCGCCGGGACCGCCGTCCGGCAAGCCCTTTCCCTTCCGACGCACCGAACCGCAAGGTCCAAGGAGAAGCCGCCGTGCGCATCGCCGTGACCGGTTCCATCGCCACCGACCATCTGATGGTCTTCCCCGGACGGTTCGCCGACCAGCTGATCGCTGAGCAGCTGGACCGGGTCTCGCTGTCCTTCCTCGCCGACTCGCTGGAGATCCACCCGGGCGGGTCCGCCGCCAACATCGCCGTCGGGCTCGGCCGGCTGGGGCTCGGCCCGGTGCTGGCCGGCGCGGTCGGCGCGGACTTCGCCGACTACCGGGCCTGGCTGCACGACAACGGCGTGGACACCGAGCTGGTGCGGATCAGCGATTCGCTGCACACCGCGCGCTTCGTGTGCACCACGGACGCCGACCAGAACCAGATCGCCGCCTTCTACTCCGGCGCGATGGCGGAGGCCCGGGAGATCACCCTCGCGTCGACCGCGCGCCGGGTCGGGGGCATCGACCTGGTGGTCATCGCGCCCAACGACCCCGAGGCGATGCGCCGCCACACCGACGAGTGCCGCCGGCTGGGGCTCGGCTTCGCCGCCGCCCCCTCCCAGCAGCTCGCCCGCCTGGACGGGAAGGACACCCGCCGGCTGGTGGACGGGGCCCGCTTCCTCTTCACCAACGAGTACGAGGCCGCCCTGCTGCTGAAACGGAGCGGCTGGTCCTACGGCGACGTCCTCGCCCGGGTCGGCACCTGGATCACCACCCGCGGCGCCAACGGCGCCACCATCGCCCGTACCGGCCGGCCGGCCCTGCGGATCCCCGCCGTCCCGACCTCGGAACCGGCCGACCCGACCGGCGTCGGCGACGCCTTCCGCGCCGGGTTCCTGGCGGGCGTCGGGTGGGGCTGGCCGGACGAGCGCGCGGCCCAGCTCGGCTGCGCGATGGCCACCACGGTGCTCGAATCGGTGGGGCCTCAGGAGTACACGCTTTCCGTGGCCGGTCTCCGCCACGGAATCAGGAAGACCTACGGTCCGACAGCCGCGACGGAGATCGAACAGCGGCTCGCCGGTGTACACGCGTGAGTTGGCAACACTCCGGCACCCGCCGGATCGAAACGGCTCGATTCGTTTCCATGGAATTGACGCGACCGAATCCGGGTCCCTAACGTCGGCCCTCCGTGGGTACCGGAGTCTCCCGAAGATACGGAGTAGGCAATGGAAATGGGCGTTTTAGGTTCGTTGGTGCTGGTCAGCGGCCAGGTCGACCTGACTCCGAGCGCACCGAAACCACGCCAGCTGCTCGCCTTCCTGATGCTCAACGCCAACCGCATGGTGCGGGCCAGCGATTGCATCAAGGAGTTATGGGACTCCCACCCCCCGAAAAGCTCGATGTCCACGCTCCAGACATACGTGCTCCACATAAGACAGGCTCTCCGCTGTACGGCGGCCGAAGTTCCCAGCCAGACCCTGGTCACCCAGAACCACGGCTACCAGCTGAACGTCGCACCCCGCTCCTTCGACCGGTTCCGCTTCGAGCACCGGGACCGGCTCGGCCAGGAAGCCGCGGCGGCGGGCCGCTTCCAGCAGGCGTCCGCGCAGTTCTCCGAAGCCCTCGCCCTGTGGCGCGGACCGGCCCTGGAGGACGTCAGGACGGGCCCGCTCAGCAGGACCCATCTGGTCGAGCTGGAGGAGACCCGCAAGTGCGTGCTCGAACGCCGCATCGAGGCGGATCTGCGGGTCGGCCGGCACCGTGAACTCCTGGACGAACTCGCCGCCCTCGCCGTACAGCACCCCACGCACGAGAACATCCACGCCCAGTACATGCTCGCCCTCCACCGGTCGGGCTACCGGCCCCGGGCGGTCACCGTCCACCACGCGCTGAGCAGCGCGCTGCGCGACACCCTCGGCATCGAGCCCACCCCGCGCATGCAGGGCCTCTATGAGGCCATCAAGTCCGACGCCCCCGTGCTGGACGTTCCGGCGCTCACCCCCCGGACCGTGTGACCGCTCCACGGCCGCTCCGGGCCGGCGGCTTCGCCACCCCGGCAACCCTTCTCATCGGGACGGTGTTTCCTCAGTGATGGACGACGAGGCGAAGCAGCTGACCGAATTACTCGCCACGGATCTGGACGACGGCTTCACCGAGCTGGTCCGGATCCATGCGCAGGTGGTTCACCTCTTCCTGTTACGGGTGACCGGGTCCGCCGCCGAGGCGGACGACCTGGGACAGGACACGTTCCTGCGTGCCTACACGGCGCTGCGGGGCTACTCCGGCGACCGCCGGAGGGCCCTGCTGCCGCGGGCGTGGCTGCTGACCATCGCGGCGAACGTCTGGCGCAACCACGTACGCACCAGCGTGCGGCGCCCGGTGTCGGCGATGCGGGTGGAGGACGCGGAAGACCTGTGGAGCGACGGGAGGCCGGGGCCCGAGGAGCGGGCCTCGACGGCGGAGGACCGCGGCCGGCTGGTCGCGGCGCTGTCGCAACTGCCGGAGATCTACCGCGTACCGGTGGTGCTCCGGCATGTGATGGGCCTGAGCTACGGGGAGATGGCACAGGTGCAGGGGTGCCCGGTGGGTACGGCGAAGGCACAGGTGTCCCGGGGTCTGGGGCATCTGCGCCGGCTGCTCGAACCGCAGGAAGCGGTGCGGAAGGATGTGGCGATGTGAACCACGACAACGAGGGGGTCTTCCCCTCGTCCGGCGACCTGGGGTCCCGGCTGGCCGCCCTGGGCCCGCGTGGAGCGACCACTCCGGAGGACTTCGCGCTGCGGGTCCTGCGGCGTGCGGGCATCTCGCAGAGCCGCTACGACACGTACGTGCGCCTGGAGACGGCCGCGGGAGGGCTGTTCGTGGCCTTCGGTCCGGAGGCCGTCACGGGGGCCGTGCTGGAGTCGCGGTACGGCCGGGAGCGGGAGCGTCTGACGCCGGAGCGGTTCGAGGAGTCGCACCGCCGTCGCGTCGGCCGCTCCGCGATCCCCACCGACAAGGCGCCGGCCGGTCTCCGGCCGGCCCTGCGCACCGGCCGTGCCCGGCAGGTGCCGATCGATCTGTCGGGGCTGCCCGCGGGCGAGCGCGCCGTGCTGGAGGCGGTGCGCTCCATTCCGCCCGGCCAGCTGCGCCCGGTCACCTGGATCGCCCGGGAGGCCTCGCTGCCGCTGGAGTCGGGCGCGAAGTCGGTGGTCGGCTTCCTCGCCAGGAACCCGGTCACCGTGCTCATCCCGTGTCACCGGGCGACCGACGACAACGGCGCCCCGTGCGACGCGGCGTACGTCCACGAGGTGGGCGACGCGCTGCGCGACGCGGAGGGCATCGACATGGTCACGGTGCGGCAGTGGGCGCAGGGCGGTGACACGCTGCTCGGCAGCGACACCACCCATATCTACTGCCATCCCACCTGTGCGCACGCGCGGCGGATCACCCCGGCGCACCGCGTCCCGTTCCGTACGGCCAGGGATGCCCACGGCGCGGGCTACCGGGCGTGCAAGAGCTGCCGCCCGGTGGCTGTCTGACCCCGGCAGGAACGGCCGGGCCACCCCTCGACGACCCACGGAGTACCCACCATGCCCAGGAGCGCTTCCGCTGCCGGACGGACCGGCCCGAGCGCCGTGTCGCTCACCGTCCTCCCGACCCCTCTCGGCGAGCTGCGACTGGCCGCCACCGCGGACGCGCTGGTCTACTGCGGTTTCCAGCCCGTGGACGAGGTCCGTGCCCGGTTCGCGCGCGCGGGGCTGCGGGAGGCCGGGCAGGCCGACCGGGACGGCGAGGGTGCGCGGCGGACCGTCCTCGACGAGGCCTCCGCCCAGCTGGACGCGTATCTCACCGGACGGCTGCGCTCGTTCGGCCTCCCGCTGGACCTGTGCCTGGCCACGCCGTTCAGCCGGGAGACGGTGTCGAGCCTGGAGGCGTTCGTGCCGTACGGGAGCACGGCGACGTACGGCGCGCTGGCCCGGGCGCTGGACCGGCCGCGCGCCGCCCGGGCCGTGGGCACCGCGCTCGGCGCGAATCCGCTGTGCGTGGTGCTGCCCTGCCACCGCATCGTGGGATCGACGGGAACGCTCACCGGTTACGCGGGCGGGGTCGACGCCAAGAAGTACCTCCTGGCGCTGGAGGCGGGCGACGAGCCCGGCGCCGGCGGACGCTGAGCAGCAGATCAGCGCAAGCCCCGGCGTACCGGCCCCCCGTCACGACGAGTCGCGGACCACCAGCTCCGTGGGCAGGACCACCGAGGGGCGCTCGTCGCCCGGGGTGCGGCCCGCGATCTCGTCCAGGAGAAGCTGGGCCATGCGGCGGCCCATCTCCTCTATGGGCTGGCGGACGCTGGTGAGGGCCGGGTGCATATGGCGGGCGACGACCGAGTCGTCGAAGCCGACCAGGGCCACGTCCTCGGGGATGCGGCGGTCCGCCTCGCGCAGGACCTGGCGGGCGCCCGCGGCCATCACGTCGGACGCGACGAAGACCGCGTCCAGGTCGGGGCGGCGGGCCAGGAGGTCGCGCATGGCCGCCGCGCCGCCCTCCTCGGTGAAGTCGGCGGGGGCGATGAGGCGTTCGTCGGGGGCCAGGCCGGCGGCGGAGACCGCCGCGCGGTAGCCGTCCAGGCGGCGCTGGGCCCCGTACACCTCCAGCCGGCCGGTGATCGTGGCCACCTGGCGGCGGCCCCGGGAGACCAGGTGCTCGACGGCGGCCCGCGCGCCCTCGAAGTTGTCGGAGTCGACCGAGGGCAGCGTCTCGGCCGCGTGCCGGGCGCCGCTGATCACGCACGGCATGCCCAGCTGCTCCAGGAGCTCCGGCAGCGGGTCGTCCGCGTGGACGGCGACCAGGAGGACCCCGTCGACGCGGTGGGCGGTGAGGTACTGGGCGAGGCGGCGGCGCTCGCGGTCGTTGCCGACGAGGGTGAGAAGCAGTTGCATCTCGGTGTCGGCCAGGGCGGCCCCGACGCCGCGCACTATGGCGGAGAAGTACGGCTCGGCGAAGAAGCGGGTCTCCGGCTCGGGCACCACGAGCGCGATGGCGTCGGTGCGGTTGCCCGCCAGGGCGCGGGCGGCGCGGTTGGGGACGTATCCCAGCTCGGCCACGGCCGCCTCGACCGCCTGCCGGGTCGCGTCGCTGACCCGGGGCGAGCCGTTGATGACCCGCGAGGCGGTGCCCCGGCCGACGCCGGCCCGTGCCGCCACCTCTTCGAGCGTGGGCCGCCCGCCGCTCCGTACTCGCGCTGCCGCCATGGCCGCCTCCCCGTTCCCGGTCAATTTCTCACAGCCGTAACGTCAATCCAAGTCCTGGATCGATCACCTCGACGAGCGTACGGACAGGGTAATGGGAGCGCTCCCAGAAGCGGTCGCGAAACGGCGGTGGTGGAACGGCGGTGGGCCCGGTCGCGGGGACGACCGGGCCCACCGTTCCCGGGAAGCTCAGGCCTGCGGGGGCAGCGCGTGGCGGGCGATCACGTCGCCGTACCAGTGGGCGCTGGACTTGGGCGTACGGCGCTGGGTCGCGTAGTCGACGTACACCGCGCCGAAGCGCTTCGCATAGCCGTAGCCCCACTCGAAGTTATCCATCAGGGACCAGAGGAAGTAGCCCCGTACGTCCGCCCCGTCGGCCACCGCCCGGCGGACCGCCTCCAGGTGGCCGTGGAGATAGGCGATCCGCTCGGGGTCGTGGACCCGGCCGTCCGCGTCCGGGGCGTCGTCGAAGGCGGCCCCGTTCTCGGTGACCATCAGCGGCAGGTCCGGGTGCTCGCGTGCGACGTCCATGAGGAGGTCGTACAGGCCCTCCGGCTTGACCGACCAGTTCATCGCGGTGACCGGGCGGCCCTCGGCCAGGTGGAAGGCGACGTGCTCGGAGCCGGGCCACGGGGAGTGGTCGCTGCTGCCGTGGCCGTCGTTGCGGGTGTCGCCGGCGCCGTCGGCGGGCGTGGAGACGATGGTGGGCGTGTAGTAGTTGACGCCGAGCACGTCGATCGGGGCCGCGATGGCGGTGAGGTCGCCCTCGTGGATCAACTCGGGCCAGTCCACGATGCGTTCGGTGTCGGCGAGGAGGTCTTCCGGGTACGCGCCCTTGAGCATCGGACCGGTGAAGACCCGGTTGCCGACCGCGTCGATCCGGCGGGCCGCGTCCGCGTCCGCCGCGCTGTCGGTCAGCGGGCGCACCTGGTGGAGGTTGAGGGTGACCGAGGTCTGCGCGGCAGCGGGGAGGTTCGCGCGCAGCGCCTCGGTCGCCCGGCCGTGGGCGAGGTTGAGGTGGTGGGCGGCCCGCAGCGCGGCGGCCGGTTCGGTGCGGCCGGGGGCGTGGACCCCGGAGCCGTACCCGAGGAAGGCCGAGCACCAGGGCTCGTTCAGCGTCGTCCACATCGGGACCCGGTCGCCGAGCGCGCGGGCCATGATGGCCGCGTAGTCCGCGAACCGTTCGGCGGTCGCGCGCTCGGGCCAGCCGCCCGCGTCCTCCAGCTCCTGCGGCAGGTCCCAGTGGTAGAGGGTGGCCACGGGCTTGATGCCGGCGAGGAGCAGCTCGTCGACGAGCGAGCGGTAGAAGTCCAGGCCGCGTTCGACGGCGGGGCCCCGGCCGGTGGGCTGGACGCGGGACCACGAGACGGAGAAGCGGTACGCCTGGAGGCCGAGGCGCTTCATCAGGGCGACGTCGTCGCGGTAGCGGTGGAAGTGGTCGGCGGCCACGTCCCCGGTGTCACCGTTCAGGACCTTGCCGGGGGTGTGGCTGAAGGTGTCCCAGATGGAGGGGGTGCGGCCCCGCTCGGAGACCGCGCCCTCCACCTGGTACGCGGCGGTGGCCGCGCCCCACAGGAAGCCGGTCGGGAAAGGGGCCTGGGCGGCGGGTGCCTGCTGCGGGACCGTGTCGGGTCGGACGGCTGTCATGCGGGAGCGCTCCCTAAGAGGAAGTGAGGGGTGGGGAGGGGTGGGGCTTCAGCCCTTGACCGCGCCGGACATGATGCCGCCGACGATCTTCTTGCCGAAGAGGACGAACACCACCAGCAGCGGCAGCGTGCTGATCAGCGCGCCCGCCATCACGATGGACTGGTCGGGGGTGTACGAGGCGCTGAGCTGGCCGAGGGCCACCTGAAGGGTCGGGTTCTGCTGGTTGAGGGCCAGATAGGGCCAGAAGAAGTCGTTCCACGCCTGGACGAAGGTGAGCATCCCGAGCACCATCATCGCTGGGCGGGCCACCGGCAGCACCACGCTGCGCACGATGCGGAAGTTGTTCGCGCCGTCGATCTTGGCCGCCTCGATCAGCTCGTACGGCAGGGCCTCGATCAGGTACTGGCGCATGAAGAACACGCCGAACGCGCTCACCAGCGTCGGGAAGATCACCGATTCGAGCTGGCCGCCCCAGCCGAGGCCGGACATCATCATGAACAGCGGGACGACGCTGAGCTGCGGCGGGATGGTGAGGGTGGCGATGACCGCGGTCATCAGCCAGCCGCGGCCCCGGAAGCGCATCTTGGCGAACGCGTAGCCGGCGAGCGTGCAGAAGAAGAGCGTGGCCAGGGTGATCGAGGACGAGACGATGACGCTGTTGACGATCGCCTTGCCGAGGTTCGCCTGCTCCCAGGCCGTTTGGAGGTTCTCCGCCAGCTTGCCGCCGGGCAGGAACGGCGGGGTGGAGGCGAGGACTTCGTCCTGGGTGCGGGAGGCCGCGACGAGGGTCCAGTAGAGCGGCAGCAGCGAGCCGAAGCCGACGACGGCGAGCGCGACGTACGCGAACGGGCCGCCTTTCAGCTGCTGTCCGGCGCCCATCCGGAAGCGGCTCGGGCGGGCGGGCCCGCCGCCCCTCGGGGTCGGCGCGGGCTGCACGGGGGTGGTCGGCGTGGGGCTGGTCAGGGTCATGAAGGCGCTCCCGGTCGGACCGCGGACGTGCGGGCGAATCGGCCGACGATCCAGTTGGCCGCGGCGATGAGCAGCAGAAGGGCGAGCATCGCCCAGGCGACGGCGGCGGCCGGGCCGAGATGTCCGAGGTTCCAGCCGTAGTTGTAGAGGTAGATGCTGAGCGTCTCGTACTGGTTCTCGTTGCCGCCGGTGGCGCCCAGCGCTCCGCCCTCCAGCAGCAGCGGTTCACCGAAGAGCTGCATGGAGCCGATGGTGGAGATGACGATGGTGAACAGGATCGTGGGCCGTAGCGAGGGGATGGTGACCTTGCGGAACTGCTGCCAGCGCGACGCCCCGTCCAACGAGGCTGCTTCGTAGAGGTCGTTGGGGACGGCCTGCATGGCCGCCAGGTAGATCAGCGCGTTGTAGCCGGTCCACCGCCAGATGACGATGACCGAGATCGCGAGCTTCGAAGTCCAGTGCCCGTTGGCCCAGTTGACCGGGTCGAAGCCGACGAGGCCAAGCGTCCAGTTGAGCAGTCCGCCGTCGGCCCGGAAGACCAGGGCGAAGACGAGGGCCGCCGAGGCCACGGAGGTGGCGTACGGGGTGAGGATGATCGTGCGCCAGAACGTGCTGGCCCGCAGGCGGTAGTTGAGGAGATGGGCGAGGCCCAGGGCCATCAGGAGCTGCGGGACGGTCGAGATGACGCCGATCAGGAAGGTGTTGCTGACCGAGGTCCAGAACTCGGGGTCGTTGAGGATCTTGTCGAAGTTCTCCCAGCCCACCCACTCCATCGAGTCCAGGCCGGTCATCGAGACCCGGTGCAGGGCGATCCAGCCGGTGTAGAGCAGCGGGTAGAGGCCGAAGGCCCCGAAGATCAGGAAGAACGGGGCGATATAGGCGTACGGGGACGCCTTGTCGTCGAAGCGCCACAGCCGGCTGCGCCACAACTGCCGCCGCTCGCTGGGTGGTTCGTTCTTCGACGGGCGGGGCGCCTGCGGGTACGCATCCCGGGTGGGGGTCGAGGTTGCCACGGGCGGGGAGTCCTTCCCTGGGTGCGGCTGGGGAGTCGGGCGGGGCCGGGGCGGGCGGCGGCGGGGCGGCCGCCGCCCGCCCCGGAGGGCGGACCGGGGTCAGCCGATGGCCTTGTCGATCGTCCGGACGGCCGCGTCCCAGGCCTTGTCGGGGCTGGTGCCGCGCTGCTCCATGTTGTTGATCTGGGTGGAGATGGAGTCCTTGATCACGCCGTCCTTCGGGCCGAGGACCGCCTCGGGGATGGACTTCGCGCCGTCGGCGTAGATCTGGCCGATGGGGGCGTTGTTGAAGTACGGCAGGGTCGCGTTCTTCACGTCGGGCAGCTCGTAGGCGCCCTGGTTGGACGGGAAGACGCCGATCGCCTTGAAGACGGCGGCCTGCTGCTCGGGGGCGGTCAGCCACTTGACGAGCTTGGCGGCCTCGTCCACGTTCTTCCCGGACTTGGGGACGGCGAGGAAGGAGCCGCCCCAGTTGGCGGAGGTGTTGCCGGGGGCGCTGGTGATGTCCCACTTGCCCTTGTTGGCGTCACCGGCGTACGTGGAGATCTGGCCGGCCATCCAGGCGGGGCAGACGACGGTGGCCACGGTGCTCTTGCGCAGGGCCGCCTGCCACTGGTCCTCGAACTGGGCCAGGCCCTGCGTCAGCTTCTTGGACGCGGCCTGGGCGGCGAGGTCCCAGCCCTTCTGGACGCTGGCGCTCTCCTTGTAGACCGGCTTGCCGCTCGCGTCGTAGTACTGCTCGGGGCTGGAACTGACCACGGCGTTGAACATGGCGCTCGCGGAGTCCATGAAGTACGTGCCGGAGGGGGCCTTCTTCTTGTACTGCTCGCCGAGGGCGAGGTAGGCCTCCCAGCCGCCCTCGGTCAGCTTCGCGACCTCGTCGCGTTCGGTGGGCAGCCCGGCCTTCTCGAACAGTTCGCGGTTGTAGCAGAGGGACATGGGGCCTATGTCGGTGCCCGCGCCGATGACCGCGCCGCTGGGGGCGGTGGCCTGCTTCGCCTTCCAGGAGACCCACTCGTCCACACCGATGACCTTGGAGAGGTCGGCGAAGGAGTCCGCCTTGGTGTCGACGATCTCCTTGATCCGGCCGACCTCGATGCCCTGGACGTCGGCGAGACCGCTGCCGGAGTTCAGCTGCTGGAGGAGCTTGGGGTAGTAGTTCTTCTCCTCGGCGGTGGTGTCCTCCTTGACCGTGATCTTCGGGTTCAGCTCGTGGTACTTCTCGAAGAGCCCGGCCTCCTTGTAACCGAACTGCCCGAAGTCGGCGACGGTCAGGGTGATGTTGCCGTTCGCGTCGGCTCCCTTGTCCGAGTCGGACGAGCCGCCGCATCCGGTGAGGAGGAGGGCCGTGACCGTGAGGCCCGTGGTGGCCACGAGGGCGGTTCTGTGGCGTCGACCGGCAACGCTGCGGGTGATGCGCATTCCACTGCTCCTTGTTCCGGGGGTCCGGCAATGGCGCATGGGAGCGCTCCCATGCATCGTTGCCGGAAGGTTCCTGCCTCAAGGGGGTGGGTGTCAAGAGTTGAAGACGATTCCGTTGCCGAGGGATGTCCGGCGCGTCACGGAGGGGGTCTCGGGCGACCCTCCCGTCGGAAGGTGAACGGAGGCGACTCCGGGCCGGGCGAGGTGCCGGTGCACACCACCCCTGTTAATTTCTCCCTTATGCACCTTTCGATCGCCCTGGTCGCCGACCCCAGCCCCGGTGAGTGAGGCGGGATGGGCGTCCTGCGCGACCATCCCGAACTGGCTCTCTTCTTCTGCCTCGCGGCCGGCTATCTCGTCGGCAAGCTCCGCGTCGGCCCGATCACGCTCGGCGGTATCTGCGGCACCCTGATCGTGTCGCTGCTGATCGGCACCCGGCACGTCAGCGTCGACGACGACGTCAAGACGGTCTTCTTCGCGCTGTTCATCTTCTCGCTCGGCTACCTGGCCGGGCCGCAGTTCTTCGCCAACCTCAACCGCAAGAGCCTGCGCTTCTTCACGCTCTGCCTGATCGAGCTGGTCTGCGTCCTCGGCATCGCCTTCGGGCTCGCCAAGGCCTTCGACCTGGACGTGGGCACGGCCTCCGGAATCCTGGCCGGGGCGGCCACCGAGTCCGCCGTCGTGGGCACGGCCACCGAGGCGATCGGGAAGCTCAGCGACCTGACCTCGGAGCAGATCACCCAGTACCAGGGGCATGTGGCCACCGCCTACACGGTCTGCTACCTCTTCGGCCTGATCACCATCGTGCTGTTCACCAGCCAGATCATGCCGATGCTGCTGCGCATCAACCTGGCGGACGCCTCGCGCGAGCTGTGGGAGAAGATGCGCGGCGGGCAGGCCGGGCTGGAGTCCGACGAGCGCGAGGCGCTGCCCTCCATGGTCGGCCGTACGTATCTGGTGACGCGGGCGGACGGCCGGACCGTCGGTGATCTCCAGAGCGCCATGGGCGGCCGGATCACCGTCGAGGGGGTCAAGCGCGGCAGCAAGCTGCTGACGCCCTCCCCCGGTCTGGAGCTGACGCTCAGCGATCTCGTCCAGGTGGTCGGGGAGCGGGCGGCGATCATCGACGCGGGCCGGGAGATCGGCCCGGAGACCCCGGCCGTACCGGGGCTCGACACCCCCCTGGCCACCAGCCAGGTCGCCGTCACCGAGAAGGAGACGATCGGCGCGACCATCGACCGGCTGGAGAAGCGGCACCCGGAGTTCCGCAAGGACGGCGTGTACATCACCGATGTGCTCCGCAACGACCAGCATCTGCCCGCCAGCGGGGAGACGGTCCTCGCCCGGGGCGACGTCCTCACCCTGGTCGGCGCCCGCGGCGGACTGAACCGGCTGGTCGCCAAGCTCGGCGCGGTGGTCAAGAACGACGCCACCGACTTCATCTACCTCGGCTTCGGCATCGTGGCGGGCTCGCTGCTCGGTCAGATCGTCGTCAAGCTCGGCGATGTCCCGATGTCGCTCGGCACCGGCGGCGGCTGTCTGATCTCGGGGCTGGTCTTCGGCTGGTTCCGCTCCCGCAGCCAGACCTTCGGGGCGTTCCCGCCGCAGGCCGCGACCACGCTCAAGGACATGGGTCTGGCCGTCTTCATCGCCTGTACGGGACTGGCGGCGGGCCCGCAGGCCTGGCCGCTGCTGAAGGAGTACGGGGCGCTGCTGCCGTTCGCGGGCATCGCCATGGTGCTGGTCCCGGCGACGATCTCGCTGATCGTCGGGACCAAGCTGCTGAAGATCGAGAAGCCGCTCCTGATCGGCGCCATCGCCGGCCAGCAGTGCTCGACCCCGGCGATCACCTCCATCACCCAGGTGGCCCAGAGCTCCGTCCCGCTGCTCGGCTACACGATCACGTACACGCTCTCCAACTTCCTGCTGCCGCTGACCGGGCCCATCCTGGTCGGCGTCCTGGGGGCCTGACGTGACCGCCCTTCGCGCCCCCGACCCGTACGGAACGGACACCGCCATGCCGAAGACCCGCCTCAGCCGTGAAGAGATCCGGTCCTACGCCCAGCTCTCCCCCTTCGAGCTGAAGGACACGTTCATCCGGATCGCCACGGACGCGCAGAGCGACCGGCCGGGTCAGAAGGGGAAGACGACCCGGGCCATGCTCAACGCCGGTCGCGGCAACCCGAACTGGGTCGCCACCGGCCCCCGCGAGGCGTACCACGCGCTCGGCTACTTCGCGATCGCGGAGTCCCGGCGGGTCTGGACGGCCGACAACCTGGGCGGCATGCCGGAGCAGGCCGGGTGTGCGGAGCGCTTCGACCACTTCGTCCGTACGCATCCGGAGCTGCCGGGTATCGAGCTGCTGAAGGCGAGCGTCGATCTGGCGGTGAAGCGGTTCGGCTTCGACCGGGAGGCGTTCCTGCACGAGCTGGCGGACTCCTCGATCGGCGACAACTACCCGGTGCCGGACCGGATCCTGCACCACACCGAGGAGATCGTGCGCGGCTATGTCGCGGACGAGATGTTCGACCACCGGCCGCCGGAGGGGCAGACGCTGAGCCTGTTCGCGACCGAGGGCGGCACGGCGGCGATGTGCTACATCTTCGACTCGCTGATGAAGAACGGGATCCTGGAGAAGGGCGACCGGATCGCCCTGATGGTGCCGGTGTTCACCCCGTATCTGGAGATCCCGGAGCTGGACACGTACGGCTTCGACGTGGTGCACGTGGAGGCGAGCCTGTTCACCGAGACCGGGGTGCGGCAGTGGCGCTACCCGGAGGAGGAGATCGCCAAGCTCGCGGACCCCTCGATCAAGCTGGTCTGCTGCGTGAATCCGAGCAACCCGCCCTCGCTGGCGCTCTCTTCACGGGTCTCCGAGCAGATCGTGTCCATCGTGAGCGAGCACAACCCCCACCTGATCGTCGTGACGGACGATGTGTACGGGACGTTCGTCGAGGGCTTCCGCTCGCTCGCGGCCGACCTGCCGCGCAACACTCTCCTCGTCTACTCCTACTCCAAGCACTACGGGGCGACCGGCTGGCGGCTCGGGGTGATCGCGCTGCACGACGACAACGTGATCGACGCGATGCTGGCGGAGCAGGACCAGGAGCAGAAGGACCGGCTCAACAGGCGTTACGGATCACTGACGTTGGAGCCGGAGAAGATGCGGTTCATCGACCGGATGGTGGCGGACTCCCGGCAGGTCGCGCTGAACCACACGGCGGGGCTGTCGCTGCCGCAGCAGGTGATGATGGCGCTGTTCTCGCTCTTCGACATGCTGGACGAGGGGCAGGCGTACAAGCACCGGATCCGGGCGATCGTGCGGCAGCGGCTCGAACTCCTGCTGGAGGGCGCGCACATGAAGATCTCGGAGGATCCGAAGCGGGCGGCGTACTACATCGAACTGGATCTGCTGGCCGAGGCGGAGCGGGTCCACGGGAAGCCGTTCGCCGACTTCCTGGAGCAGAACTACGAGCCGGTCGACCCGCTGTTCCGGCTGGCCGAGCAGACCTCGGTGGTGCTGCTGAACGGCGGCGGCTTCGACGGCCCGGAGTGGTCGGTGCGGGTGTCGCTGGCCAACCTGGACGACCTGGACTATCTGAAGATCGGCCACCATCTGCGGGCGATCTTCGACGCGTACGCGGAGGAGTGGCGGGCGCGGACCGGGTGACACGGGAGCCGGTGTCCCCACCGCCACCGGGGCGAACGGTGGCGGCGGGGGCCGACGTGGGGGCCCCGGGGAAGGTGGGGGTTCGACGACGTCCCGGGGTTGCTTCATGAAGAACGCTAGCGCCTGCGCAACGGGCGAAGCGGGCGTTACGGACAGGGGTGGGTGTTCTTAGGTTCCGCTTAAGGGACGCATCGGAGCGGGTTAATGCTGGGCCCCCGGGCCGGTCGTGGTCCGGGCCTCCTTCCGTTCCCGCCACCCGATCCGGCGGCCCACCCGGCGGCCGTGGCCGCGCCGGCCGCGCTCGGGGCGGTCGCCGTGCAGGCCGATCCAGATCCGGACCTCGGTGCCGCCGAGGACGGACCGGCCGATGCGCAGGTCGCCGCCGGTGGACTCGGCGACCCGGCGCACGATGTCCAGGCCGAGTCCGGTGGAGCCGACGGAGCCGCTCGCCCCGTCCCGCCCGCTGGCGCCCCGGGCGAGGGCCGCCTTGGGGTCGTCGATGCCCGGTCCCGCGTCGGAGACGAGCACGATGACCGCGTCGCCGCTGTGGTGGACGTCGACGGCGAAGGCGGTGCCCTCGGGGGTGTGGCGGAAGACGTTGCCGAGCAACGCGTCCAGTGCGGCTGCCAGTTCGGGGCGGGCGACGGGGATCCGTACCGTACGGTCGACTCCCGCGAGGCGCACCTCGCGGCCCTCGTCCTCCGCGAGCGCCGACCAGAAGCCCATGCGTTCGCGGATCACCTCGGAGGCGTCGCAGCCCGCCCCCGTCTGCACACCCTGGGTCTGCGGGCGCTGTTCGCGGGCGGTGCGGATGATCGTGTCGACCTCGTGCTCCAGCTGCTGGACCGCCGCCCGGGTCTGTTCGGCCGCCGGGCCCTCGCCGAGGGACGCGGCGTTCAGCCGGAGCACGGTGAGCGGGGTGCGCAGCCGGTGCGAGAGGTCGGCGGCGAGCTCGCGCTCGTTGGCCAGGAGCTGGACGACCTGGTCGGCCATGGAGTTGAACGCGATGGCGGCGGACCGCAGTTCGGTGGGCCCCTCCTCGGGGACCCGGGTGCCCAGGCGCCCCTCCCCCAGGTCCTGGGCGGCCCCGGCGAGGCGCTGGGCGGGCTGCACCATCCGTACGCCGAGCCGGTCGGCGACCGCGACCGAGCCGACGATCAGGGCGACGCCGACGCCCGCCAGCATCAGCCAGGCGGTGGCGACCCCGTTGGAGACCTCGCCCTCGGGGACGAACACCTCGACGACGGCGATCTCGCCGGTGCTCAGCGCGGTCGGCTGGAGGAGCGCGAACCCGCCGGTGACCTCGGTGATGGAGGCCCGCCCGGCCTTGCGCACGGTCTCGACGTCCTTGGGGGTGGCGCGCCGGGTGCCGATGTCCAGCGCCTCGCCCTCGGCTCCGTCCGCCGCCTGCTCGGGGGCCGGGACGTGGACGGCGAGGTGGCCCCGGTCGCCCGGTTCGGTGGACAGGACGGCCCGGGTCAGCTCCTCGCGGTCGGTGGTGATGGAGAGGGTCGGGGCGATCGTCCCGGCCTGGCGCTCCGCATCGGAGAAGGCCCGGTCGCTGGCCATCTCCCGGATGACGAGCCCGAGCGGTACGGCGAAGGCGATGACGACCATCGCGGTGACCGCCAGGCAGACCTTGACCAGGGCCCATCTCATGCGGGCGGCTCCGTGACCGGCGCACCGGCGTCCGGGGCGTCGGCCGGCGGCTGGAGCTTCACGCCGACGCCGCGCAGGGTGTGCAGATAGCGCGGGCGGGCCGCGGTCTCGCCGAGCTTGCGGCGCAGCCAGGACAGATGGACGTCGATGGTCTGGTCGTCGCCGTAGGACTGCTGCCAGACCTCGGCCAGCAGCTCCTTGCGGGCGACGACCACGCCGGGCCGCCCGGCCAGAAAGGTGAGCAGGTCGAACTCGCGGCGGGTCAGGTCGAGTTCGGCCCCGTCCAGCTCGGCGCTGCGGCGCAGCGGGTCGATGGAGAGCCCGCCGACGCGGATGACCCGGGGCGGCGGCGCCTCGCCCCCGGCGGCGCGCGAGCGGCGGAGCACGGCGGCCATCCGGGCGGAGAGATGCTCGACGGAGAACGGTTTCGTCAGGTAGTCGTCGGCGCCGTCGTTGAGCAGCCGGACGATCTCGCTCTCGTCGTCGCGGGCGGTGGCGATGATGACGGGGACGTCGGTGATGGACCGCAGCATCTTCAGCGCCTCCGAGCCGTCGAGGTCGGGCAGCCCGAGGTCGAGGATGACCACGTCGAAGCGGAAGTGCGCGACCTCGCGCAGCGCTTCGAGCGCGGTGCCCACGCTCCGTACCGTGTGGGAGGCCTCACTGAGGTGCCGGATGAGGGCGGAACGTACGAACTGGTCGTCCTCGACCACGAGCACACTTGCCATGGGCGGCACCGTACGCCATGGCGAGGGGCCCGGTCCCGGCCCCGTCGGAATCCTCCGCAAAGGCCGGAGAAGGGCGTTTGCCCCGTCGACACGGGCGGATTCGAGGCGGCCCGGGGCAGGTCTTCGGGGGAGCCGGAGCGGGCTTTCCGCGGGAGCCGGAGCGGGCCCTTCGGGGAGTCGGAGCGGACTGTGCGGTTCCAGGAGCGGGCCGGGTGGTGCAGGATGTGCCCGATGCAACGAGGACTCGTACACACGCTGGCGTGGTCGCTCGCCACCGGCGCGGCGGTCACGCTCTCGTGGTGGGGTGTGCACACGGTCATGACGGGGACGGCGTACGACCCGCCCCGCGCCGTGCCGATCTCGGTGGGCGCGGGGGCTCCTCAGCGCATCGGGCAGAGCACCGAGGCACCGCTCGTCTCCTCGACGCACCGGACGTCGCCCTCCCCGTCCGCCTCCGCCTCGCCGAGCACCGGCGACGCGCGCCCCTCGGATTCGCCCCCGAGCCCGTCGCGTACGCCGTCGGCCTCGGCGAAGCCGCCCGCGGGGACGGCTCCGGCGGAGGCTTCGGGCCAGGTGAAGGGCTATCGGACCGATGGCGGGCGGGTGGTGTTCGAGCTGGGCGCCGACTCGGCGAAGCTCGTCTCGGCGACGCCCGAGCCGGGCTGGTCGATGCAGGTGTGGAAGAACGACGCCTGGATCCGGGTGGACTTCAGCGACGGGGGCGGGAAGGACGGCACGACGTACTCGGTGTTCTGCACCTGGAACGGGACGCCGCCGACGGTGCAGATCGTCGAACCGTAGTCCTTGATGGACTGATCAGGGGTTCTCGAAGACGGACGGCGGAGGCGCGGGCGACGGCTTGGCCGCCGCGTCGGTGACGACGGCCGCGCCGCCGGTGAAGTCGGTGAGCGCACGGCCGTGTTCGACGCGGCCGGGGTGCGGATCGCTCGCCACCCGCCGGGTGAACTCGGCGACCGGGAGCGGCAGGGCGGAGGCGAGCAGGACCGCGTTGCCGAAGCGGCGACCGCGCCACACCACCGGGTCGGCGGCCAGCGCCAGTTCGGGGAAGACGGCGGCGGCGGTGGCGACCTGGCCGCGCAGATGGGCGAGCGGGGGGCCGTCGGCGAGGTTGGCGGCGTAGCGCCCCTCGGGCTTCAGCACCCGGCGTACCTCGCCGAGGAATTCGGCGGAGGTCAGGTGGGCGGGGGTACGGGCGCCGCTGAACACGTCCGCGATGACCAGGTCCGCCCAGCCGTCGGGAAATCTGCCGAGCCCTTCGCGGGCGTCGGCCGCCCGGACCCGGACGCGGGCCTGGGGGTCCAGCGGGAGGTGGTCGCGGACGAACTGGACGAGGGGCGCGTCGAGTTCGACGATCTGCTGGGTGGAGCGGGGACGGGTGGCGGCGGTGTACCGGGCGAGGGTGAACGCGCCGCCGCCCAGGTGCAGGACGTGCAGCGGCTGGAGCGGGGGTGCGGCGAGGTCGATGATGTGGCCGAGGCGGCGCTGGTAGGCGAACGAGAGGTACGTGGGGTCGTCGAGGTCCACGTGGGACTGCGGGGCGTTGTCGATCAGGAGCGTCCAGCCGCGCGGGCGCTCGCGGTCGGGCAGAAGCTCGGCGACGCCACCGCCGACCGACCGGGAGACGGCCTCGCGCTCACCTCGGCCGCGCCCGGAGCCCGGGCGTTCCGGACGGCCCTTGGCCTTCGCGCTGTCCGCGCCCTTCCCCTTGCCCCGGCCCGGCGTTCCTCGACGTGCCACGTTCGCTGGTCCTTGCTGGTGGGGGCCCGGGGGCGCCGGCCTGGCGGAGATGCGCGGAGGTGTTCCGCGCGTCCGGCCATTATGGGCTCAGCGGCAGCTGTCCGCGGCCTCGATCAGGCGGGCCGCCTGGTCGAGGGCGGCGCGGAGCACGGCCGGGTCGGTGACCGGGGCGTCCTCGGCGGGCGGGAGCAGCCAGCCGGATCCGGAGGCCGGCGGCTCGGCGGGGATGCGCAGCCCGCGGCCGTCGGTCCGCGTACAGGCGCTGCCGGGTACGTCCCAGCCGTCGGCGGTGCCCGGCGGCACGAGGAAGCCGAGGGTGGCGCAGGCCCCGTCGTGCAGGACCGGGCCGACGGCCTCCTGGTCGCCGCCGCGGCGGAGGATGTCGACGGCCTCCAGGCCCTGCCGGGCCGGGACCGTGACGAGGTCCAGGGGCGGGTCCGCCGGGGCGGGGGTCGTCGCGGTCGTCCGTGAGCCGGTCTCCCTGCCGAGGTGCAACAAGGGAACCCCTCCTCTCATCGCCGAACGGAGCCACACTCCGTCTCCACATGGACCAACGCCGCGGGTGCGTCAAGGGCTACGGGCGCACACCGCCGCAAAGGGTGGCAGTTCATGGCGGATCACGGGTGGTATGACCGGTTTCGCAACGAAACGCTGTGTGTGCGGACCATCACAGCAGGTACGTTCTTGCTCCGCCGGGACACCGGAACTCCGGGGAGGCCGGAGAGATCCGGGGAGGCCCGGGGACGCCGGGTGGCACGACCCCCGGCTGCACCAGAGAGGGGCCGGCATGGCGTCGACAGGGGCAGTTCCCAACCTCGCCTTCCGTCAGCTGCGCGGACAGCGCTCCGCCGGGGAGTTCGCGGCGGCCGTCCGCAGAGCGGCCCGGGAGATCGGGGAGCAGGTCGCGTGCGACGCCCGGTACATCGGACGCGTGGAGTCCGGGGAGATCCGCTGCCCCAACTACGCCTACGAACGCGTCTTCCTGCACATGTTCCCCGGGGCGTCCCTGACCGATCTGGGGTTCTCGGCCCGCGAGAGCGTACGGGGACGGGGCGCCCGGGTCGTGTCGGAACCCCCGCCTCCGTGTCCGCCCACGGCCGCATCCCCGGCCGCCCCGTCGCCCCGCGACACCGATACCGACGACATCCCCGAGGAGAGCGACGTGCTGCGTCGCGTGTTCATGACGAGCGGCACCGCCACGGTGGCGGCCGCTTCCCTGGGTCTCGGCGGGGCGCCCGCCTCCGCCGCCCGGATCTCTCTGCCCACGCAGCGCCGGGTCGGCGAGGCGGAGGTGGCCGCCGTCGAGAAGGCCGTACGGCAGATCCGGCTGCTGGACGACCGGCACGGCGGTGACGGGCTCTACCGGCGGGCCGCGCAGCCGCTGCGCGCGGCGTACGAGCTGCTGGACGCGGGGAGCACCGCGCGGCGCGCCACCTCGGACCGGCTGCACGCGGGCGCGGGTGAGCTGGCCATCTCGGTGGGGTGGCTGGCCCATGACTCGGGCCGCTTCGACGACGCCCGCTCGCACTACGCGGAGGCGCTGGCGACGGCGCGGCTTGCGGGGGACGCGGGGCTTGAGGCGCACGCGTTCTGCAACACGTCGTTCCTGGCCCGGGACGCGGGGCGGCCGCGCGAGGCGGTCCGGGCGGCGGAGGCCGGCCAGCGGGCCGCCCGCACGCTGGGCTCGCCCCGGCTGCTGGCGCTGCTCGCGCTGCGGGAGGCGGGGGGCCGGGCGGGGCTCGGTGACCGTACGGGGTGCGACCGGGCGATCGGGCGGGCCCGGGCGGCGTTCGACCGGGGGCCCGCGTCCGGTGACCCCGAGTGGATGAGCTTCTTCCGCGAGGCGGAGCTGGAGCTGCTGGAGGCGCAGTGCTGGTCGGCGCTGGGCGACTGGTCCCGGGCGGCGCGGCACGGGCGGCGGGCGGTGCTGCTCCAGGACGCGCACTTCACCCGGAACCTCGCCCTGTACCGGGCGCAGCTCACGGGTGACCTGGCCCGTGCGGGCCGGGCGGACGAGGCGGCGGCGACGGGTCACCAGGTGCTGGACCTGCTGACCCGGGTGCAGTCGTCGCGGATCCGGGGGATGTTGGCGGGGGCGGCGCGAGCGCTGGCCCCTCGGGCCGGAACGCCAGAGGTGACGTCGTTCCTGACCCGCCACGAATCAAGCCCGTAGACCGGCACCCCTTTCAGCCCGTCGAGCGGCGCCCCCTACAGCCCGCTCCGGGGCGCGCAAACCCAGCCCGTCCGGCGTTCGAGGACGGAACCGTTCAGCCCGTTCCCGGGTGCGCAAACCCAGCCCGTCCGGCGTTTGAGGACGGAACCGTTGAGCACCTTCCCGGGTGCGCATCAGGGTCTCCCCCGCCCCGGGGTCCGCGAAGTTCCCGCCCACCGGGCGAAGGGTTCCGTCCTCAAGCGCCGGACGGGCTGGATGTGGCGCGGGCGGGCTGAAAGGGCGGGTGCAGGCGCAAGAGGTGCGGGCACCCCGCGAAGTCACCGGTCCAGGTGGCCCGTGTCGTTCCAGCGTTCCACTGCCGGCAGGCCGTACGCCCAGCCCAGGACCGACAACGACGTCGGCTCCAGGCGGATCCGCGCGCCGAAGGACAGGTCCTCGCCGAGCCAGCGCGCCCCCAGCGCCCGCAGAATGTGGCCGTGGGCGAAGACCAGCACGTCCCGGTCCGCAGACCGCGCCCACGCGACGATCTCGTCCGCGCGGGCGGTGACATCGGCGACGGACTCCCCGCCGGGAACCCCGTCCCGCCAGATCAGCCAGTCCGGCCGGTCCGCCTTGATCTCCGCCGGGGTCAGCCCCTCGTACGCCCCGTAGTCCCACTCCATCAGCGCGTCCCACCGCTCCGCCCGCTCCCCGAACCCCGCGAGCTCGCAGGTCTCGGCGGCCCGGACCAGCGGGCTGGTGCGGACCTCGACGCCGGGCAGCCCCGCCCACGGCGCCCGGTGCAGCCGCTCCCCGAGCAGCTTCGCGCCCTCGCGCCCGCTGTCCAGGAGCGGGATGTCCGTCCTGCCGGTGTGGTTGCCCCGGACCGACCACTGGGTCTGGCCGTGCCGGGCGAGCAGGATGCGCGGTGCCATGAAGGCTCTCCCTGAAACGCTGGTGCTGGGTTCTTCCATCATCCCGTACAGCCCCGCCAGGCAACCTCCCGGCCCTGATGGGCGTCCCTTTCTGAGCAGTCCCCCCGGCCATGGACCAGGGCCACAGGGGGGACCGCCGCGTACGGGACGTCCGGAAGGGGACCCCCGGGGGATGCGGTGGCACGGTGCCGCCGTACGGTTGAACGTTCTTCGTCGGCCGCATGAACATGGGGAGAGCTACCGGATGCCGCACGCCACCGCGCCGCCCGCGACCGGTCATCGGCCTCGCTGGTGGACGGAACTGCCACTGATCGCGGTGGTGTACGCGCTGTATTCCGTGGGCCGCCTCCTGGTGCGCGGCGATGTGTCGACGGCCGTCGACCACGGCCTGGCGATCCTGCGCCTCGAACAGGCGCTGTACCTCAACGCCGAGCACCCGCTGAACCGTCTCTTCACCAGCACCCCGTCCCTCGGCATACCCGCCGACTTCGCGTACGCCTCCCTGCACTACGTGGTCACCCCGGCCGTCCTCATATGGATGTTCCGGCGCAGGTCGGCGGCGTACCGGGCGGCCCGGGTCTGGCTGATGAACTCCACGCTGCTGGGTCTGGTCGGCTTCACGCTGGTGCCGACCTGCCCGCCCCGGCTGCTGGACGCGAGCCACGGCTTCGTCGACACGATGGCGCAGTACAGCGCGTACGGCTGGTGGGGCGCGGGGGCGAGCGCGCCGCGCGGGCTGAGCGGGATGACCAACCAGTACGCGGCGATGCCGAGCCTGCACGTCGGCTGGTCGCTGTGGTGCGGGATCCTGCTGTGGCGGCACGGCCGTCACCCACTCATACGCGCGGCGGGAATCGCCTATCCGCTGATCACCACGATCGTCGTGATGGGCACCGCCAACCACTACTTCCTGGACGCCGTCGCGGGCGCGGCCGTGATGGGCGTCGGGGCCCTGCTGGTGAAGCCGGTCATCCGGTTCGCCGACGGGGTCAAGGCGCGGCTGGCCGGCGTCCTCCCCGGCGGCCTCATCGGCGGCCGGAAGCAGGGCGGCGCGAGCACCGCCGCCGCGGCGATTCCGGCGACCGTGTCCCCGGATGTCAGTGCCGGGTGCAAGACTTCCACGGGTGAGCGAATCCCCGGCCAGCGGACCACCTCCGCAGATCCCCCCGGCACGGCAGTCGGCGGCGCGGCAGCCAGAGACGCCGCCGACGCGGACGCGAGCGACGACGCTCCGGCAGCGGCTCGCTGAGCTGCGCGGCCCGTCCGTCGCACCGCATCCGCTCGACGCCAGAGCCCTGGCCGCCCTCGCCGCCAACCCCGGCTGCAAGCGGCGGGCCCTGCTGGACGGCGCCGGGGTCGACAAGGGCGTGCTGGCCACCGCGCTCGGCTCACCCGCCCCCTTCGGGCAGTCCCAGTTCGCCTTCATGCGGGGCAACGCCTTCGAGGCGAAGGTCAAGGCCGACGGCGGCGCGGAGCTGCTGCGTCTGCTGTACGAGCGTTTGGGCGGCTCCTCCCCCGCTCCCGGCCCGGACGTCGCCACGCCCGATCTGAGCGCAGCCGGTCCTGAGGGCCGGGCCGCACGGACCGCGCTCGCCCTGCGGGAGGCCACGGCGGCGGGTGGCTGGGCGCTGCTGGACCATCCGATGCTGGCCCTGGAGGTGGCGGGCTCCCCCGCCTATCTGGAGCCGGACGCGGTGGTCGTGCACCCCGACGGCCGGTGGACGGTCGTCGAGATCAAGTCGTTTCCCATGATCGACGCCTCCGCCGACGCGTCGAAGGTCGGCGCCGCCGCCCGGCAGGCCGCGGTGTACGTGCTGGCGCTGGAGCGGGTCGCGGCGGTCACGGAGGGTGCCGAGGTCGGGCAGCGGGTGCTGCTGGTCTGCCCCAAGGACTTCTCGAACCTGCCGACCGCCTCCGTCGTGGACGTACGCAAGCAGCGCGCGGTGACCCGGCGGCAGCTGACCCGGCTGACCCGGATCGAGGACATCGCGGCGGAGCTGCCGGAGGGGACGACGTTCGACCCGGCGTGCCCGTCGGATGAGCTGGACGCGGCCGTGGCGGCGGTGCCCCCGGCGTACGCCCCGGAGTGCCTGGCCGCCTGCGAGCTGGCCTTCCACTGCCGGGCGAAGTCCCGGGCCGAGGGGGCGGTGGAGACGCTGGGCCGGAGTGTGCGCGGTGAGCTGGGCGGGCTGACGACGGTGGCCGGGGTGCTGGCCGCCGCCGCGGGCAAGGAGGGCGATCCCGCCCGACGGTCGCGGCGCTGCGCCGGGCCGCCGCGCTGCGGGCCGAGGCCCTGGAGAGCGCCGCCCACCTGCGGGCCGGGGCGCGGGAAGCCGCCTCGGCCGCGGGCGCCGGGGCGCGGGAAGCCGTCGCCGTCGCGAGCGCCGGGGCGTCGGACGGTCCGGAAGGTGCGGCCGCATGTCGCTGATCACCACCCTGGCCCGGCTGGAGGCCGTCGACACCGGCCGCGCCCAGCCGCTCGCGACCGTACGCCACCGTCATCTGACCGACCGGCCGCTGGTGCTGGTCCCGTTGACCACCGCCGGTGAGGCCGGGGCCCCGCTCGGGGCGCTGGTCGGCACGGACCGGGAGGCGCCCCGGCTGCTGGCCGTCGCCCAGCCGCGCGACCGGGACCTGCGGTTCGCGTTCCTGGCCGAGCTGGCGGAGGCGGTCCTGCCGCACATCGAGGCGTACGCGGACGTCGTCGAGCCCGCCGAGCGCAACGAGACCGATCCGGCGACCGGCAGGAAGACCAAGGTCGAGGTCGAGCTGTGCACGGACGCGGGCCAGCTGATCGTGCCGAGCCGGGCGGGCGTCGAGTTCGTGCGGCTGCTGGGCCGGTCCATGCGGTTCCGCCGTACCGCCGAGGACGATCCGGACACCCCGTATCCGGCCCCGGCCCGGGTGCCGCTGCTCGGCCGCTGGCTAACGCACTACGGGGAGCGGGCCCGGGTGCCCGGCTCCTCGCTCCTGCTGGCCGCCACCGATCTGCTGAACCGGCACTGGGCGACCGGGCAGAGCAGCCTGGAGGACCAGCATCTGGGCGCGCTGCTGTCCTGGATCGACCCGCCGGCCGGTTCCACGGGGGCCGAGGCGGCGCTGCGGGCGGAGCTGGCCCGGGACGGGGAGGGCCAACTGCTCTGCCCGCCGGCCGGTCCGGCGACCGATCCGGACTTCGACAATCGGCTCCTCGCCCCGGCGATCGAGCGGTACGACCGGGCGCGCACCGCGCTCGCGTCCGCCGAGGACGGACTGGCGGCGGATGCCCGCCTGGGTGAGCTGAGCGGCGCCGAGCGGGAGATCCGTTCGCTGCTGGCGCGGGTCATGCTGCCGACCTGGGACGCGGTCTGGCGCGGTCTCGACCTGCTGCGGGAGCTGCCGGAGGGGTCCCGGGCCGAGGACCGCTGGACCCGGGACCGCTGGTCGTTCACCGCGCACCGCGACCGGGTGCGCTCGGGCGAGCCGCCGCAGCCGCGCCGCGACGACGCGGTGACGGCGGCACAGAAGCTGGCCTCCCGGGAGACCGCCCAGGCCCAATTGGAGGCGCAGGAGGCTCTGGACGATCCGCTGGTGCTGGCGGGGCGGCGGCTCGCGGGCGAGGCGTTCGTCGCGACGGTGACGGACGTGGAGATGACGTACACGGAGTCGAAGCGGCCCTCGCCGCGCCCGCTGGTCACCGTCCGCACGGACGAGCGGCCGCATCTGGGCGAGCGGACGAAGGTCTACCGCTCGCTGGAGGGCAAGCCGCAGACGGCGGAGTTCGTGCGGTACGTCTCCGAGGACACCCCGGGCGACGACGCGGCCCCGGCCGATGCGAACGGGTCGACGGTCGACGGCGGCGGAGTCCCGGCCGACGGCGACGTCCTGCTGGTGCTGCGGGTCCTGGACCGGATGGGCCGGGGCAAGGAGCCCGCGCCCGGGTCGGTGCCGGAGGCCGGGGAGCGGATCGCCTGGACCTTGTTCGAGCACGACCAGCGCGGCGGGCCGAAGCTGCCGGACCCGGAGGAGACGCCCTGGACCCACGGCGGGCCGCCGGGCGCGGATGCCGCGACGCGTGCGGAGCAACCCGACCCCGTGACCCCGGAGGACCTGCTGTGACCACTGCCATCCGGGAGGACCTTCCGTGAGCACCGTCTTCGATCCGGGCGCGGCGGCGGCCCGTGCGACCGGCGCGATCCTCGACGACACCCTGCACGGCAGCAGCCGGGGCGTCGTCGTGGACTCGCCCCCGGGCGCGGGCAAGTCGACGCTGGTGGTCCGGGCGGCCCTGGAGCTGGCCGCCGCCGGGCACCCGCTGATGGTGATCGCGCAGACGAACGCCCAGGTCGACGATCTGGTCGTACGGCTCGCGGAGAAGGACCCGGAGCTGCCGGTGGGGCGGCTGCACAGCAGCGACTCCGACCCGTACGACAAGGTCCTCGACGGCCTCGCCAACGTCACCAAGTCCGCGAAGGCCGCCGATCTGGCCGGGCTGGACGTGGTGATCTCGACGGCCGCCAAGTGGGCGCACGTGAAGAACGTGGAGCCGTGGGGGCACGCGATCGTCGACGAGGCGTACCAGATGCGTTCGGACGCGCTGCTGGCCGTGGCCGGGCTGTTCGAGCGGGCGCTGTTCGTCGGGGACCCGGGCCAGCTGGACCCGTTCTCGATCGTGGGCGCGGACCAGTGGGCGGGGCTGAGCTACGACCCCTCGGCGAGCGCGGTGTCCACGCTGCTCGCGCACAATCCGGAGCTGCCGCAGCACCGGCTGCCGGTCTCCTGGCGGCTCCCGGCGTCGGCGGCCCCGCTGGTGTCGGACGCGTTCTACCCGTACACGCCGTTCCGCAGCGGTACGGGCCACGGGGACCGGAAGCTCTCGTTCGGGGTGGCGTCGGACGGGTCGGGGCCGGACCGGGTGCTGGACGAGGCGGCGGAGTCCGGGTGGGGGCTGCTGGAGCTGCCCGCCCGGCACACTCCGCGTACGGACCCCGAGGCGGTACGGGCGGTGGCCCTGGTGGTCCGGCGGCTGCTGGACCGGGGTGGCGTCGCCACCAGCGAGCGGGCCGAGGAGCCGGTGCCGGTGACGGCGGACCGGGTGGCGGTCGGCACGGCCCACCGGGACCAGGCGGCCGCGGTGCGGGCGGCGCTCGCGGAGCTGGGCGTCACGGGGGTCGCGGTCGACACGGCGAACCGGCTCCAGGGCCGCGAGTTCGACGTCACGGTGGTCCTGCACCCCCTGTCGGGCCGCCCCGACGCCACGGCCTTCCACCTGGAGACGGGCCGCCTGTGCGTGCTGGCGTCCCGGCACCGGCACGCCTGCGTCGTGGTGTGCCGGGAAGGGGTGACGGACCTGCTGGACGAGCACCCGTCCACGGAGCCGGTCCAGCTGGGCGTCACGGTGAAGTTCCCCGACGGCTGGGAGGCCAACCACGCGGTGCTGGCCCACCTCGCGGAGCACCGGGTGCGCTGGAGACCGTAGAACCGGTGAAGGTGTCCGGCCCCGCGAAGCTCAGGCCCTGGGGCCCCCTTGCGTGGGGTTGGACAATGGAGGGTGGCCGTCCTGGCCGTGCGAGGGAGGAACAGCACATGACAGAGTCCGAGCGGAACGAACGGCAGCGGCTGCGCCCCGCGCCGCTGCTCTTCGAGCCGTCTCAGGCCACGGCGGACCCGGAGCACTTCTTCGACCTGGAGTCGCTGGAGGACCCCCGTGAGCTGCTGGCCCGGGCGACCGAGCTGACGCAGGCCTTCCGGGCGGCGACGGACCGCTCGGTGGAGTTCCAGGCGATGGCGGCGGCGCAGCTCGCCGACCCGCGCCGGTTCGACCGGCTGACCGCGGCGGACGTCGCGGAGCGCGCGGAGTGGACCGAGGACTACGCGAAGAAGATGATCGAGTTCGGCCGCTCCCTGCTGGACTCCCCGAGAGCCTGACGCGCTGGGCGGGCCCGGAGCCTGCGGTACGGGGACGGGCCCCGGAGGCTGCCGGACGGGACGGGCCCCAGAGGCTGCCGGACGGGACGGACCCGGAGGCTGCCGGACGGCATAGGCCCGGGAGCCCGTGGGCCTGCGGGGGCCATGGGGCCGATGTGACCCGTGAGGCGGCCGGGGCAGGTGCTGTGCCGTCAGGCCGGGGGTCAGGTCCCGTGGCATATTCCGGCGCGCAAGATACCCCTCCCCCTCCTCGCCTGTCCCGGTTTCCGGCAACTCTCGGAATCAGTTCCGTCACTCCCGGTAGACCTTGCTCCATGAGCGCATGGCTGAAAGACACAACGACCCAGCAGGCCGGTGCCGCCGTCGCGCACCACGGCGTCGACATCTTCGCCCTGCTGCGGGACCAGTCCGGATCGCAGGCCGCCCAGGTCACGGCGGCCGGCGCCGCCTGGCTGGCCGGGGCGACGCCCTACCCGCGCAGCACGCTCGCCCAGTGGGAGGAGCGCCCCACCGCCCCCGGGGTGCTGCCCTGCGGTTCCGCTTTCGACGTGGTGAACGTACCGGCGCTGTTCGGGCGGCGGATGCTGGAGCGGCTCTGGGCCGAGGGCCCCGGCTCCGGTCCGGTCGCCACGCACCGGGGCCGGATGCTGCTGTTCGCGGCCCCCGGCACGGCCCAGCGGCTGCCCTCGCTGCTCGCCTGGGAGGAGTGGGGAACCGCCGGTTCCGGGGAGCCCGGAGGCTCCGGGGAGGCGCGCGGTCCGGTGCCGCCACTGCTCTGCCACGGCACCGGGGACGCCGTGACCGTACCGCCGCTGACCTGCGCTTCGTCGGACGGCGGACCGCGCTGGGTGGTCGCCCCCGACACCCGTAACCCCTGGCTGCCGGGCCCCGATGTGCTGCTCTGGGCGTGTGTGCGGGTGAGCCGGTCCGCCACCTCGCGGGCTGCCGCACCGTCGATTTTTCCTCGGACGGATCCGGGTGCTAATGTCTACGACGTCACCAGGCGCCGTTAGCTCAGTTGGTTAGAGCAGCTGACTCTTAATCAGCGGGTCCGGGGTTCGAGTCCCTGACGGCGCACAGACGGAAGAAGCCCCTCGCGAAAGCGGGGGGCTTCTTCGCGTGCGGCGCCGGTGCGACGCCGGCAAAAGGGCTTCAGACTCCGGCGGTGATCCGGACCGTCCAGGAGCCGGACGGGGTGCGGTCGGCGACCTCGACGCGGGTGTCGGCGCCCGGGACGGTGAAGGTCTCGCCGACCCGGAGCGGGGCGTCGGCCAGTGGCGGGTAGACCGAGCGGTCCCAGCAGGCCCCGGTCTCCGGATGGGTGTCGACGACCTCGACGGGCCCGCCGCCGGAGGCCGTCTCGCTGCGGACGCGGTAGATCAGGATGCCCTCGGCGCAGGTGTCCCGGTCGTTGCCGGTGGCACTGCGGGCCTCGATGGCCAGGGCGCTGTCGGAGCCCGTACGGACGACGGCGAGCCGGGTCCCGATCGAGCCGCCGGGCACCGGGGCGGCGGCGACCGGTTCCAGGGTGAGGTCGGCCGAGCCCTGGACGCAGACGACCTGCCGGCCGCCGAGCCAGCCGAGCTTCCACTTGTGCCAGCCGAACAGGTCGGGGGCGAGGCCGAACTGGCTGCCCATGACGTCCCAGTCGCCGACGTACGTGTCCCAGTCACCCTTGCCGTCGGTGGGCCGGTGGTAGAGGTCGGCGAGGTCGAAGACGTGCCCGGTCTCGTGGGCGAGGACGTTGCGGTCGGGCGGGTGCTGCTCGAAGACCGTGACGACGCGCCGGATGTCGCTGCCGTCGGCCCGCAGGGGCCGGTCGAAGTTGACGACCTTCGTGGCGTCGGAGTCCACGCCGGGGGCGTCCGGGTCGGCCACCAGATAGACGACGTCGTACCGGGAGAAGTCCACCTCCGGGTCGGCGGCGGCGATGGCGTCCCGCAGATAGGCGGTGCGCCGCTCGGCGTTCCAGTCCCGCTCTATGGCGTACCAGGTGGAGTCGCGCGGCATCTGCGTCCAGGTCCGCTGCGGATGCGGGCGCAGGGTGAACCGGCCGTAGCTGGCGCGCTCGAAGAAGCGGGTGGTGGCCGGGAAGTGGTCGGCGGTGAGCACCTCGGGGGTGAGCACGGGCTCGGAGTCCGGGAAGGACAGGAAGATCATGACCGCGTCGAGGCCCCGGTCGGGGCGCGGGTAGGCCGCGTTCCAGGTGTTCAGGCCGAGCGAGTGGTGGGCCGCCGTCCGGGGCAGCGCGCAGGGGGCGGCGTCCCCCGTGGCGGCCGCGGCGGGGCCCGCGACGAGGGACGTGGCGGCGAGCGCCAGGAGGGAGGTGGCGGCGGCGGCCAGAGTGCGCAGGGGCGGCCGCTGGTCTCCCCCGGGTCCGCGACGGCACGGCACATCGACCTCCGGGTGGGAAAACACGGTCCATCCCGTCCACCCTGTGCCGCTTCACCACGCCACGCCCTGTTGTGCTGCCCCACACGGGTCAGCGGTCAAAATCGCCGCCCACACCTTCACGGAACGTCACCATCAGTCAGTCCAGCCGTCCGATGCAACAGATCCGCGCAGAAATGACCAGGACCGGGCAAAGCGGAACGGCTGCTCCCGCTCACTTCCGGCCGCGCGCGGTGGCCCGGACCGGACGGCGAGCTGGAACGGCCGACGCGCCACCCTCTATGCTTCACCACGCTTTCCCGCGTGGAACGGGCCCCTTCACGGGACCACCACCCGGTGGCCAGTCCGACCCCACCAGTTCACAACGACCTTCACAGCGGGAGCGAGCGGTGAGCGGAACCTCCGAAGGGCCCAGCGCCTCGGCAGGCACGGCCCCGGGCGCGCCCGCCGTGCCGGTCACGGAGCGTCATACGACGGCCCCGGGCAGGAACGGTCCCACCCGGACCGGTCCCACCCGGGCCGATTCCGCCCGGACCGGTCCCGCCGGGGGCGACGCCGGTTCCATCGCCGCCGAGCTGCGCGACTACCGGGCCGCGTTCAACGCCGCCACGCTCCCCATGGGCGTCGTCGACGGCCGGGGCCATGTCGTGCGGGCCAACGACGCGCTCGGCGGGCTGCTGGGCACCCCGGCGGCGGTCCTCACCGGGCGGCAGGCGTGCGAACTGCTCGACCTCGCCACCGACGACCGCACCTGGCACGCGTACCGCGAGGTCCTGCTCGGCCGCCGCTCCCGGTTCCGCTGCACGCGCCGTCTCAAGCACCCCGACGGGCGCTCCCTGTGGGCCGAGATCACCGTCGTACCGATGACGGGGGCCTCGGCGGCGGAGTCCGCCCGGGTGCTGCTGACGGTCGCGGACGTCAGCGACCGGCGCGAGCTCCAGGAGCGGCTGCGCCACCTCCAGATGCACGACCCGGTGACCCGGCTGCCCAACCGGACGCTGTTCTTCGAGCGCCTGGCCTCGGCCCTGGAGACCCCGCCGTACCAGGACGACTCCCTGCCGTCCCGGCAGCACGACCGGATCGGCCTCTGCTACCTCGACCTGGACGGCTTCAAGGCGATCAACGACACCCTCGGCCACCGCACCGGGGACCGGCTGCTGGCCGCCGTCGCCGCGCGGCTCACCGACTGCGCCGAGAACGACGCCTCCCGCAACGCCGGAGGCAGCCGGCTGGTGGCGCGCCTGGGCGGCGACGAGTTCGCGATCCTGGTCGAGGACTCGGCCGGCACGCAGGAGCTGACCGACCTGGCCCGCTCGGTCCTCGCCGCGCTCCAGCAGCCGTTCGACCTGGCGGGCCAGCGACTCTCGGTCTCCGCGTCGATCGGCGTGGTCGAGCGGACCGCCGCGGGCACCTCGCCCACCGGTCTGATGCAGGCCGCCGACACCACGCTGTACTGGGCGAAGGCCGACGGCCGGGCCCGCTGGACGCTGTTCGACCCCGAGCGCAACGCCCACCGCATGACCCGGCAGTCCCTCTCCTCCACGCTCCGGCCCGCCGTGGAGCGCGGCGAGTTCACGCTGGAGTACCAGCCGCTGGTCGGAATGGCCGACGGGGTGCTGCGCGGGGTCGAGGCGCTGGTGCGCTGGAACCATCCGCAGTTCGGCGTGCTCCCGCCGAATCGGTTCGTCCAGATCGCCGAGGAGGACGGTTCGATCGTCCAGCTCGGCCGGTGGGTGCTGCGCACCGCGTGCCGGCAGGCGCGGCACTGGCAGCTGGACCACCCGGACGAGCCGCCGCTGTTCATCAGCGTCAACGTCGCCGTACGGCAGGTCTGGGACTCCGACCTGGTGGCCGATGTGGCGCAGATCCTGGCGGAGACGGAGCTCGCCCCCGGGCTGCTCCAGCTGGAGCTGACCGAGTCGGCGGTGATGGGCTCCGGGGGCCGCCCGCTGCGGGCGCTCCAGGCGCTGAGCGACATGGGCGTACGGATCGCCATCGACGATTTCGGGACGGGGTATTCGAACCTCGCCTACCTCAGCCGGCTGCCCGTCTCCGTACTGAAGCTGGACGGGGCGTTCGTGAAGGGCTTCCGGTACGAGGACGGTACGCATCCGAGCCCGGCCGACGAAACGATCGTGGAGGCCATGGTGCAGCTGGCGCACCGCCTGGGCCTGACCGTCACCGCGGAGTGCGTGGAGACGGCCGGGCAGGCGGAGCGGCTGCGGCGGATCGGCTGCGACACGGGGCAGGGGTGGCTGTACTCGCGGGCGGTGGCGCCGGAGCAGATCGCCGGGCTGATCGGGTCCCGGCCGCTGGAGGGCTGACGCCTCGGGGCGGTGCGGGACCCGCCCGCGCCTCGGGGCGGCCGGGACCGCCACCGCGCCCCGGCCGGCCGACGGCACAGGTCCTACGAGGCCTTCGGCAGCCCGTACGCGTCCGCGATCAGCTCATAGCTGCGCAGCCGCGCGTCCCCGCCGTGCGCGTTGGCGGTGATCATCAGCTCGTCGGCGCCAGTGCGCTTGGCCAGGTCGTCCAGGCCGGTGCGGACCTCGTCGGCGGTGCCGTGGACGACGTTGGAGAGCCAGCCGTCGACGAACTCCCGCTCCATCGGGGAGAAGTCGTACGCCTCCGCCTCCTCCGGGCTCGGGATCAGCCCGGGGCGGCCGGTGCGCAGCCGGACCATGGACAGGGCCCCGGTCAGCACCTGCCGGCGGGCCTCGCGCTCGTCGTCGGCGGCCAGCGCCGAGACCCCGATCAGGGCGTACGGGGCGTCCAGCACGGCGGAGGGCCGGAAGGACTCGCGGTAGAGGTCGAGCGCCGGGATGGTGTTCTGCGCCGAGAAGTGGTGGGCGAAGGCGAACGGCAGCCCCAGCGTCCCGGCCAGCCGCGCGCTGAAGCCGGAGGAGCCCAGCAGCCAGACGGGCGGCCGGTGCGCGGACTGCACCCCGCCGGGGGATGTCGCCTGGACCGGGCCCGGTACGGCGTGGATCCGGCCGTACGGATGCCCGTCCGGGAAGTCGTCGTCCAGGAAGCGGATCAGCTCCATGAGCTGCTGCGGGAAATCATCGGCGCCCTCGTTGAGCCGGTCGCTGCGGCGCAGGGCCGCCGCCGTCGCGCCGTCCGTGCCGGGGGCCCGGCCGAGGCCGAGGTCGATCCGGCCCGGGGCCATCGCCTCCAGGGTGCCGAACTGCTCGGCGATCACCAGCGGGGCGTGGTTGGGCAGCATCACCCCGCCGGAGCCGAGGCGGATGCGCTCGGTGTGGGCGGCGATGTGCGCGAGGATCACGGCCGGGGAGGACGAGGCGACCCCGGGCATGGAGTGGTGCTCGGCGACCCAGTAGCGGTGGAAGCCTCGGCTCTCGGTGAGCTTCGCGATCTCCACGCTCGTGCGCAGGGCCTGGGTCGCGGTGCGGCCCTGCCCCACGGTGACCAGGTCGAGGACGGACAGCGGAACGGTGGCCGTTCCGGCTGCGGCGCCCCGGATCCCGTCGCCGTCGGCCGCCCGGCCGCTCCCGTCGCCGCTGGTCTCGTCGCGTCGGATGTCGTCCACGTGTCGGCCTCTCCCGGTGCTGCGCTCGTCCGTACGTCTGCGTATCGGACGAGTACAACAGGAGGTCGACTCCGCTTTATTCCCGACGGGCGGGCTCGCGCGGCACGTTCCCGACGGGCGCGGGCTCGCCCCGGCGCGTTACTCCCGTACCTCGATGCCCTTCGGCTCCAGCTGCCGCAGCACCGGCTCACGGGTGGCGAACAGGGTGCCGAGCGTGGGCGCCCAGGTCCGGCGGTCGGTGAGGCGCAGCCCCTCCCAGACGGTGACCTGGTTGGCGGTGAGCACGGGCTTGCCGAGCAGTTCCTCCAGCTCGGGGATGTACGCGGTGGTGTGCAGGGAGGTGTCCGGGACCAGCATCACCTCGGCGTCCGGGTGGTCCGCCTCCCGCACCAGCCGCTTCACCTCGTCCGGCCCCCAGGATCCGGCCTCGGCCGATGAACCGGCCCCGCCGGACGCGGCGGCCACCACCTCGATGCCCGCCGACGCCAGGAATTCGGCGAAGAGCCCGGTGACGTCGTCCGGGTAGGGCGCGGCGACGGCGACCCGGCGGGCGCCCAGCTCCCGTACCGCGTGGCCGAAGCCGATGGAGGTGCTGGAGGCGGGCAGTCCGGCCGCGCGGGCGAGCGTGGCGATCTGCTCGTGGGCGCCCTCCCAGCCCTGCCCGAAGCTGCCGCCGCTGGAGGCCCAGATCAGCGCTTCGGCCCCGGCGAGACGCAGCTCCTCGATGCCCTCGGCGATCCGGTCGGGGTCGCCCTGTTCGCGCAGCGCTTCGGCGCGGTAGACGTCCTCGCCGGTCTCGGTGGAGAACAGGGGTAGCCGGATGTCGGTGTCGAGCAGGATCTCGGTCCGTGGGAAGTCGTCCTCGGCGGCGTGGCCCGGGTAGAGAAGTCCTACGGTCGTCATGTCCACCCTTTCCTGTACGTCGACGGCTCGCCGCGCGGCAGGCGGGTCCTTCGGCGGCCGTGACCGCGCGACCGGTCACTCTTGCCCCGACTTGTTCCCAGTATTCCCCCGGGCGGCCGCCGGGGCGCGCGGCCGGGCGTCGTTGACGCGGCGCTGACCTGCTGCGAGCGTGGGCGGTCGATCTTGTCCGTTCGTCTTGTCCGTTCCGTCGCGGAGGGCCGACCACCCATGCCGGATCCCGTCCTGCTCGTCCTCGACGCCGAACCCTCCCCGCGGCTCGGCCGGCTGACCGGTCGGGTGGACGTGCGGTACGCGGACGCCACCACGCTCGCCGAGCGGCTGCCGGCCGCCGATGTGCTGCTGGTGTGGGACTTCGCGTCGGACGCCGTACGGGAGGCCTGGCCGGGTCCGGGGCGGCGGCCGCGCTGGGTGCACACGGCGAGCGCGGGCGTGGACCGGCTGCTCTGCCCGGAGCTGGCCGCCTCCGACACGGTGCTCACCAACGCGCGGGGCATCTTCGAGCGGCCGATCGCGGAGTACGTGGCGGGGCTGGTGCTGGCGATGGCCAAGGACCTCCCCGGCACCCTCGCCCTCCAGCGGGAGCGGCGCTGGCAGCACCGCGAGGGGCAGCAGGTCGCCGGTTCCCGGGCGGTGGTCGTGGGCGCGGGCCCCATCGGCCGGGAGATCACCCGGCTGCTGCACGGCCTCGGGGTCACGGTGGCCCTGGTGGGCCGGACCGCCCGGCGCACCATCCACGGGGCGGCGGATCTGGACCGGCTGGCGGCGCGGGCGGACTGGGTGATCGCGGCGGCCCCGCTGACCGACGCGACGCGCGGGATGTTCGACTCCCGCTTCTTCGGGCTGCTCCAGCCGTCGGCGCGCTTCATCAACGTGGGGCGCGGCGCGAGTGTGGTGCAGGACGACCTGGTGGACGCGTTGAACCGCCACTGGTTCGCGGGCGCGGCGCTCGATGTGTTCGCGGACGAACCGCTGGGCGCGGACAGCCCGTTGTGGGACGTACCGGGGCTGCTGATCTCGCCGCATCTGAGCGGGGACACGGTGGGGTGGCGCGACCGGCTGGGCGAGCAGTTCGTCGCGCTGTACGAACGCTGGGCGCGGGGCGAGCCGTTGCCCAACGTGGTCGACAAGGAACGCGGTTACGTCCCCTCCCCGGACCTCGACGCGGTCGACGAGGCCCCCGCCCTCGACGAACTCGGCAACGGGCTCAGCGGGTGAGCGGCGCGGCGCGTACGACGAACGCCTCGATGGCCTCCCTCGCCCGGGCATCCAGCGCCTCGTGCTCGTCCTGCTCCCGGGCGGTCGAGACGTCCCGCGTGCACCGGTAGGCCTCTTCCGCCGCGCCGACCACCTCCGGGTCGTCGGTGAGCAGTTTGACCCGGTAGAGCACCTGCCGGGCGGCGGTACGCAGGCGGTGGGCCTCGTCGCGCGCCTCGGTGTACGCCTCGGAGACCTGGCTCTGCCGCCCGCGGTACCAGCGGCCCGCCTGCCCGTGCCGGTACTCCTCCGCCGCGGCGGCGAACGCGCTGTAGGTGGCCGTGCGTTCCTGCCGGAGCGCCTCCGACCGGGAGAACCTCTCCGTGCGCGCGGCGGTGAGGCGTTGGAAGAGGTGCGTGACCACGGCCCCCAGGAGCGTGCCCCCGACCGCCACGACGCTTGTCCATATGGCAATCATGGCGCCAGCTGATCACAGAAACGGCTGACGTGGAGCCATGAATCGTCCGCGACAGGGGGACACGCCCCGCGCACCTCCGGTCGCGCTCGGCTCCTCTCCGGGCACGGGAAGGTCACCTTCCGGCCACTGTTGGGTTACAGGCCTCCGGTTACCCGCATAGACGTACGGGATCGGGCAGGCGCTCCCCCTGTCCGGACTGTTCGACCTCCAGGAGATTGCGAACCATGGCTGAATTCCCGAACCTGTCCCGCCGGGGTTTCCTCAACGGATCGGCGGCCGTGGGCGGCCTCCTCGTCGTGCCCGGCCTCCTCACCGCGTGCAGCAAGACCGACTCCGGCTCCGCGACCGGCGAGGGCGCCCTGGAGAAGCTCCGCAAGCAGGGCTTCGTACGGGTGGCGTACGCCAACGAGGCCCCGTACGGCTACCTGGAGGGCAAGGAGCTCAAGGGCGAGGCCCCGACGCTGCACCGGGAGATCTTCCAGGCCCTCGGGGTGGACGAGCTGAAGCCGACGCTCTCCGAGTGGGACGGGCTGATTCCGGGGCTCCAGGCCGGGAAGTACGACGTGGTCAGCGCGGGCATGGCCATCACCCCGGAGCGCTGCGGCAACGCGATCTTCTCCGAGCCGGAGTTCATCTCGCCGACCGCGCTGATGGTGAGGAAGGGCAACCCGAAGAAGCTCACCGACCTGGAGTCCGCGAAGGAGGCGGGGGTCACCATCGGCGTGATGTCCGGTGCGGTCGAGGGCAGTTACGCCAAGGGCGCGGGCATCCCCGAGGGCAAGATCAAGACGCTCCAGAAGCCGCAGGACGGGGCGGACGCGGTCAAGGGCGGCCGGATCGACGCGTTCCTGCTCACCGGTATCTCGCTGCGCTGGCTGGCGAAGACCAACCCGGACACCGAGGTCACCGAGGCGTTCCTGCCGAAGGTGGACGGCAAGGAGCAGTTCTCGCCGGGCGGCGCGGTGTTCCGCAAGGGCAACGAGGACCTGCGGGACTCCTTCAACCGCGAGCTGAAGAAGATCGTCTCCGACCGCTCGCGCTATGTGCAGCTGCTGGAGCCGTACGGGTTCGGGGAGACGGAGATCCCGCCGGCGGACCTGAGGACGGCGGACCTGTGCAAGGGCTGACGGGGCGGGCGGGCACGCATGAGTGACTTCTTCTCCCTCCTCGTCGAGGAGCTCCCCCGCGTCCGGTCCGGTCTGTGGGTGACGCTCCAGGCCACGGTCCTGGGCGCGCTGCTGGCCGGAGTGCTGGCGTTCGCGCTCGGGCTGACGGCGGGCAGCAGGCTGCTCCTGGCCCGCGGGTTCTCCCGGGTGGTCGTGGAGTTCTTCCGGGGCACGTCCCTGTACGTCCAGCTGTTCTGGCTCTACTACGCGATGCCGCTGCTGACCGGCTACGAACTGGAGCCGCTGATCTGCGGGGTGGTCGCGTTCGGCCTCAACTTCGGTGCGTACGGCGCCGAAGTGGTGCGGGGTGCCGTCAACTCCGTACCGCGCGGGCAGTACGAGGCGGCGATCGCCCTCAACCTGAGCCCGACCAGGCGGCTGTGGAAGGTGATCCTGCCGCAGGCGTGGGTGCAGATGATCCCGAGCTTCACCAATCTGCTGATCCAGCTGCTGAAGGCGACCCCGCTGCTGTGGCTGATCTCGGCCGCCGATCTGATGACGGTGGTGCAGCAGCTGCGCGACCGTACCGGTGAGACGGTGACCGCCTATCTGACCCTGCTGGCCGCCTACTTCGTGCTGGCGTACGCCCTGACGATGCTGATGAACCTGCTGGAGCGGAGCGCCAAGCGGCGGCTCGGCCTGGACACCGGCGCGAAGAGCCTGTTCAAGAGCCGTAGCGCGGCCACGACCGCTGTGGGAGGTACCCGGTGAACGGCTTCGACTGGAACGCCGTCAGGGAGTCCCTGCCCGCCCTGCTCAACGGGTTCAGGATCACGCTCCTCGCCACCGTGCTGGGCACCCTGGTGGCGGCCGTGCTGGGTCTCGCCGTCGCGGTGGCCGGGCGCGCGCCCAGCAGGTTCGTGACCGTCCCGGTGCGCGCCGTCACGGAGTTCGTCCGCTCCACCCCGCTGCTGGTCCAACTGGTCGGCGCGGCCGCCCTGTTCAACACGGTGGAGCCGCTGTACATCGGCATCGCGGTGCTGGGGATCCACTACGCCGCGTACACCTCCGAGGTCTACCGGGCCGGGATCGACGGCGTACCGAAGGGGCAGTGGGAGGCGTGCCGCGCGCTGTCGCTGTCGCCCCGGCGCACCTGGCAGGCCGTGATCCTGCCGCAGGCGGTGCGCAATGTGCTGCCCGCGCTCGGGAACTACGCGATCTCGATGTTCAAGGAGACGCCGTTCCTCGCCGTGATCACGGTGCAGGAGATGGTCTTCGAGGCCCGGAAGTACGGGGCCGAACACTTCGCGTACACCGAGGTGTTCACCCTCGCCGGCCTGATCTTCCTGGTCGCGAGCTACCCCACGTCGCTGTTGATGAGAAAGCTGGAGAAGCGCCTTGGCCACTGAACCCCTTCCCCTGAAAAAGACGGAGTCGCCGGGGCCGGCCGCAGCTCCCGAGGACGCCGTTCCGGCCGCGGACCGCGCGGGTGAGCCGCTGGTGCGGTTCGACAAGGTGGTGAAGCGCTACGGCGACCATGTGGTCCTGGACGAGCTGGACTTCACCGTGGACCGCGGCGAGCACGTCACCCTGATCGGGCCCAGCGGCTCGGGCAAGACCACGATCCTGCGGCTGCTGATGACGCTGGAGAAGGTCAGCGGCGGGGTGATCTGGGTCGACGGCTCCCCGCTGACCCATGTCCGCACCCCGGACGGTTCGCTGAAGCCCGCGGGCGAGAAGCAGCTGCGCGAGTCCCGGAAGAAGATCGGGATGGTCTTCCAGCAGTTCAACCTCTTCCCGAACATGAAGGTGATCGAGAACATCACCGAGGCCCCGGTCAGCGTGCTCGGCAAGAGCCGCGAGGAGGCGGAGACCCGGGCCCGGGAGCTGCTGGACCTGGTCGGGCTCTCGGCGAAGGTCGACGCCCACCCCTCCCAGCTCTCCGGCGGCCAGCAGCAGCGGGTCGCGATCGCGCGGGCGCTGGCCATGGAGCCGGAGATCCTGCTCCTGGACGAGGTGACCTCCGCGCTCGACCCGGAGCTGGTGGCGGGCGTGCTGGAGCTGCTGGAGGACATCGCCCGCAACACCGACATCACCATGCTCTGCGTGACCCACGAGATGAACTTCGCCCGGGACGTCTCGGAGAAGGTCCTGATGTTCGACGCGGGACGGGTCGTGGAGTCCGGATCCCCGGAGAAAATCTTCTCCGACCCGTCACACGAACGTACGCGCGAGTTCCTCAACGCGGTGCTGTGACCTCGCGGTTGATACGCCGCCCATGACGGTGGCATATGCCAGACGGGTGCGCCCCAGATGACAGCTCCGGGGCGCCCCTACTGACTCGTCAACTGCCGCCCCGCCGGGGCCTTCCGGCGGCTATCGTGGGGCGAAAGCTTGCGGTCACAACCTGGTAGGGGGACACCGTGGCGTTGAAGCCCGAGCCGACGGCGCCGTTCCATTCGGTGCAGTACGCCCTGCGCGTGCTCGAATCGGTCTCCAAGCACGGCACCGGTGTGACCGATGCCCAGATCTCCCGCGAGACGGGGCTGCCGACCGGCCACCTCGCCTCCCTTCTGCTCACGCTGCGCCGCGAGGGGTATGTGGAGCAGGTCAGCGACGGCGCGTACGTCATCGGCGCGTCCCTTCTGCTGCTCGGCTCCGGGGCGGCCCGCCGCCGGGCCCTGGAGGACCGCCTCCAGCTCACCCTGGGCGAGCTGCGCGACTCCATCGGCGCGGCCGTCTACCTCAGCCGGTATGTGGACGGCGAGGTCAGTGTGACCCAGGTCGCGGACGGCCCGCTCACGCCCGCGGTCAACGAGTGGGTGGACTTCCGCTCCTCGGCGCACGCCAGCGCGGTCGGCAAGTGCCTGCTGGCCCAGCTCGACCACGACGGGCGGCGCGACCACATCTCCCGGCACCGGACGGCCCGGCTCACCTCGCGGACGATCACCGACGAGAAGATCCTCTTCTCCCAGCTGGACGCCCAGTCCGCCACGGTCCCGGTGCTGGATCTCCAGGAGTACGCGGTGGGCACCGTCTGCGCCGCCGTCCCCCTGACGGCGGGCTCCGCCGCGGGCTGCCTCGCCCTGTCCCTGCCGGTCGAGGACGCGCACCGGCTGCGGTCGGCGGCCGAGACACTGAGCCGCCGGGCGGCGCCGGTGCTGCTGTCGCTGGCGCTGTAGCGGCCGAAGGGGCTCCGTACGGGGTGGTCATCAGCACCCCTCGGGACCAGGTATTATTTTCGAGTCAGCAGGCGCCGTTAGCTCAGTTGGTTAGAGCAGCTGACTCTTAATCAGCGGGTCCGGGGTTCGAGTCCCTGACGGCGCACGACACGGGGTGGCGGTCTTCTTCGCGAAGGCCGCCACTTCGCTTTTCCGGGAATGGATCACAGCGTCCTCCCCTGCCGCTCGTACTGTTCCAGCAGGGCCGCGAGCCCCTCGGCGTCCAGAGGTACGTAGACGCCGTCGCCGTCCCGGTCCCACCAGACCGGGTCCGGGCAGCGGAAGCCCTCCCGGCGCAGGGCCACCCGGTGGATCTTGTTGGTCGCGGTGACCGGCATCCGGTCGAGGATCCGGACGAACCGGGGCGCCATCTTCGTCCCCAGGTCCGGCTGGACGCGCAGGAACGCGGTGAAGGCCACCGGGTCGAAGGCCGCGCCCGCCCGGAGCGCGAGGGCGGCCATCACCTGGTCGCCGGTGACCGGGTCCGGGACCGCGAAGACGGCGGCGGCCGCCGCCTCCTCCCAGCGGGCCAGGATGTTCTCGATCGTCGCGGCGGCCAGGTTCTCGCTGTCGACCCGGAGCCGGTCGTCGGTGCGGCCCGCGAAGTAGAGGAAGCCCTCGGCGTCCCGGTAGAAGAGGTCCCCGGTCCAGTACCAGCCGCCCCGGGCCCGTTCCGCGTCCGCCGCCGGATTGCGCCAGTAGCCCTCGAAGGGCGTCGGGCCCCGGTTGACCAGCTCGCCGATGGCCTCGTCGCCGTTGAGCAGCCGGCCGCCCGGGCCGAACCGGGCCGGGGGCCGTTCCTCGCCGCTCTCCGGGTCGACGACGGCGAGATCGTCCCCGGGGGCGGCCCGGCCGATCGCGCCCTGCGGAGTGCCCGGGGTGTGCTGGATCGCCGCGCCGCCCTCGGAGGAGCCGTACCCCTCCACCAGCCGCACCCCGAACCGCTCCCGGAACCGGGCCGCGTCCACCGCACCCGCCTCGGTGCCGAAGCCCAGGCGCAGCGGGTGGTCCCGGTCGTCGGGGCGCTCGGGGGTGGCCAGCAGATACTGCACGGCGCGGCCCACGTAGGTGAAGTACGTCGCCCCGTAGCCGCGTACGTCGTCGAGGAAGGCGGAGGCGGAGAAGCGGGGGCGGAGCGCTATCGCGGCCCCGGCGGCGAGGGCGGGGGCCCAGTCGGCGAGGACGGCGTTGCCGTGGAACATCGGCATGCAGATGTAGTGGGTGTCGGAGGGCCGTACGCCGAAGTGCCCGGCGAGGGAGGCGCCCGCTCCGGCGAGCCGGCCCTGGGTGCAGATCGCGGCCTTGGGCGCGCCGGTGGAGCCGGAGGTGAAGTAGAGGAGCATGCGGCTGTCGGGGCCGACCGGGGCGAGCACGGCGTCGCCGGGGCGTGCGCCCGCGTACGGGGCGAGCAGGGCAGCGTACGCCTCGGTGTCGGTAGCCAGGACCCGTACGCCCGGGAGTTCCAGGTCCGCGAGGAGCGGCAGGTGGGCGCGCTCGGTGATCAGGAGCGGGGCTTCGGTGTGCAGGATGTCGCGGGCCAGCTCGGGGCCGCGCCGGGTCGGGTTGATCCCCGCGACGGCGGCCCCGGCCAGGGCCGCCGCGCTGAGCCACAGCGGGAACTCAGGGGTGTTGTCGAGCAGTACGCCGAGGTGCGGTTCGCCGCCGCGCGGCAGCAGATCCGCGAGGAGCGCCGCCCGTGCGGCGGCGCCCTCGACCACCTGGTGATGAGTGAGCACGGTGGGGCCGTGCTTCAGGGCGGGCCGGTGGTCACCCCATTGACGTCGTACGAGCTCCGCGACGGTGCCGGTACTCCTCATGGCGCCGCACGATAACTGATGATGCGTCAGAACTTAACGTCGGAGCAGGCGTAGAACGCGTTGGTGGTGTCCGCGACGTTCCACACGGCGAGGATGATGTGCTTGCCGCTCTTCTGGGTGGGGATCGTGCCCTGGTGGGTCAGCGTGGCCGGCGGCTGCTGGTTCCCGTAGGGCACGGTCATGAAGGGCTGCGATTCGAGCGCGGCCCGGGTGAGCGGCTTGGTGGAGTCCCAGCCGTCCTTGGTGATGTAGTAGCGGAAGTCGCTGGTGGAGTGGCGGGCGGTGAACTGCCAACGGAAGTTGTAGCCCTGTCCGCCGGTGACCTGGGTGGCGGGCCAGTTGCCGCCGCGCGGGTCGTCGAGCTGGGCGAACTGTCCGTTGCCGCCGGAGCAGATCTGGCCGTCCGCCGGTCCTGCCGCCGGGAAGCCCTTGGGGCCCTCGACGCTCTGCGGCTCCCACTGGATGTTGCCGCAGTTGGTCACCGTGCCGTTGGCACAGAGCTTCTGACGGCTGATCGGGGAGTCCGTGTAGCCGTGGCCGCTGGCGCTGGTGGTCGCGAGCACCGAAACGCCCGCTATCGCCAGGCCGATCACGGCCGCGCTTGCCTTTTTCCGCATGGGCTGTCGCTCCTCTAGAACGTGGGGGAGGTTCCATGAGCATTGCTCGACTGCTGCGCGCTTGGTACGGAGTGCTGTGCGTGACGCGGATGCTGCGGTCTAGACCAAGTCTTAGATTATTGACGCGGCGTGAACATGTCCAGACCAATGAGCGTCCGATTCCGGCGGCACTCCGGGTCGCCCCGCAACCTCCTCGGAACCTCCCCCGGGGCCTCAGGCCCCGTCCCCTCCCCCGCTGCGGCCGGTGTAGAAGGCCACCGTCAAGTCCTTGACGAGCGCCTTGCGTTCGTAGTCGTCGAGCTCGACGATGCCGCGTGTGGTGAGCCGGTTGACGGTGTCGTCGACCGCGTCCACCACGGAGGTGAGCACGCTGTCGCGGTGCTTGGAGTCGATCGCGGCGATCCGGCGGCGCTGCATGGCGGCGGCGACCTCGGGGGCGTACTCGATGCCGGTCGGCTGCGCGGAGTACACCTCGACGCCGACCGGTTCGCAGTCCGCCTTCAGCATCCGGGTCAGCGCGTCGCCGACGGCCTCCGCGTCGCGCAGGGTCGGGGCGTCCTCGTGGAACGCGTCGGCGGGCAGCTGCGAGAGGACCCGGGCCATCGCGGCCTCGACCTGGGCGCTCAGATACGCCTCGTGGTCCTCGATGCCGAGGACGGCCCGGACGGTGTCCTTGATCCGCCACACCACGAGGACGACCACGCGCAGGGCGGTGCCGTTCGCGTCGACGGCGGGCAGCGGTTCGCTGCGCCAGTGCCGCAGCCGTACGTCGACGCGGCGGCGCAGCAGGAGGGGCGAGACCCAGACGAGGCCGGTGCGGCGGACGCTGCCCCGGTAGTCGCCGAACAGCGTCAGCACCCAGGCGTAGCCGACCCGGCCGCGGCCGAGGCCGCCGAGCGCGAGGAGCACTGCCGTGGCGAGGAGGGCGAGCGCGGCCCAGGCGGCGACGCCGATGCCGAGGTCGGGGCGGGGGGTGAGGCCGACGGCGCTCTGCCAGCCGGCGGGGAGCGCGCCGCGCCACCACAGGACGGCCAGCGCGCCCGCGGTTCCGGCGGCGCCGGCGAGGAGGGCGGCGTACCCGGACAGGGCGGGCCCGGGCCGTTCCGCGAGGCGGGGGTCGGCGACCGGGGCGGGCCGGGGGGAGGGCCGCACCCTCGTCTGCGGCGAACGCGGCACGGGGGGCCGGGTGGCGGGGGCGCGGTCCCCGCCGGGACGGTGGACGACGGCCCCCGGCCCGGGCAGCGCCGCCGCGCCGTCGGCCGGCTCCTGGTCGTCCCGGAAGAGGAGGTGTACGGGGATGGAGGCGGTGGTCTCGTTGGCGATGACGGAGTGACGGCGGCCGGGATTGGCGGACGTGGTGGTGGTCACGGTCGCCGCGGTGGCCGGTGCGGTGGCCGGTGCCGGCACGGAGAAGGTGGCGGAGGCGGCGCGGTCGCCGGGGGCCAGGTCGAGGACGAGGTCCAGCTCGGTATCGGGCCCGAGGTCGGCCGCCTTGCCGGGGACGTCCCGGGCTTCCCGCTTCGAGCTTTCCGGCTCGGCCCCGTAGGAGGGATGCGGGGTCCACTCCGCCGAGGGTTCCGTCCTCAAACGCCGGACGGGCTTGAGATGCAGGTTCCCGTCGAGGGGGGCGGGGCCCCCGGCGGCGGGGCGGGCGGGACCACGGCCGTCGGCGGACGGGCGGGCGGAGGCGGGACCGGCCGCGGACGGGCGGTCGGGGGCGAGGCTCGGGCCGTCAGCGGCGGGACGGGCGGGGGCGGGACCGGC
>NZ_LZRD01000026.1 GCF_001687325.1 Streptomyces sp. PTY087I2
GCCCGGTCGTAGGCGCCCTCGTCCAGCTCCACTTCCGCGAGCCTGCGCCGCAGCGCCCCGGCGCGCGGCCGGGCCGCCGCCCCCAGGTGCCCCACGGCGAACCCCACATCGTGCGCCACCTGCTCCCGCTCCAGCGCCGCCGCGAGCGCGGGCACGGCACGGGCGTCGCCGAGGCGGGCCAGGGCCTTCACGGTGGAGCCGAGCCCGGGCGGCCCGCTGGCCCAGGTCCTCACCCAGCCCCCGGGATCGTCGGCCAGCCGGGCGGCCAGGGCGTCCGCGGCGGGCGCGGCGAGCCCGAACAGCTCCTCCAGCACATGGGACGCGGCCTCGGCGAGCCGGGGCTCGGGATCGGCCAGCTGCTCGCCGACGAGCACCACCAGCTCCTCGTAGGGGCCGCGCCAGGCCCGTATGAGCCCGCCGCTCATCCGTACGGCGTCGATGCGCTGACGGCGGTCGGGGCTGCGCAACTGGTCGGCGAGCAGCGCGGTGCGGTCGCCCACCCGGTCGTCGAGGCCGACGTGCAGGGTGCGCAGCAGATCCGCGGCCCAGGGGGCGCCGCGCCCGGCGTTCTCCTGGGCGGCCGCCGACCGCAACTGCCCGACGAGCGTCGGCGTCACGACGTGCTCACCCCGCGCGGCCTCCGCGGGGGCGACGGGTTCGGGCTCCACGGGCTCCGGTTCGTCGTCGTCCCGCGCGGCGATCCCCCCGGGAGAGGCACCCGCTCCCGGAGCGGCGCGCTCCTCCGGGCCGGCGGACTCCGCCGGCACCGACCGCATCTCGCGCAGCAGCCCCGAGACCACCGGCACCACATCGCCCGGCAGCCCGTCGGGGGAGCAGCGCGCCAGCTGGGCCAGGGCCGCGAGCCGCAGTCCCGGGGTGTCGGCCCGGGACGCCAGCAGGCCCAGCCACTTCCCGACCCGGTCCGCCAGCGGCCGGTGCCGCAGGGCGACCCGCCCGGCCGCCTCCACGAGGGCGAGCCGCACCTCCTCGTCGGGCTCCACCGGCAGCCGCTCCCGCAGCAGCGCGAGCACCCGCACCGGGTGCCGGTGCAACGTGGCCAGCGCCAGCGGGGCCGCCAGCCGCACCCCTGGGTCCTCGTCGGCGATCAGCTCGAAGAACACCCCGGCGCCCGCGGTCACCGCGGCCGCCGCCATCGCGTAGTTCGCGGCGCCCTCGATCTCGTCCTCGTCGATCTCCGCCTCGTCGTCCTCGTCGAGGTCGAAACCGCCGATGCTGGTGAGCAGTTCGACGACGCCGCCCCGGTCCTGCACCCCCGGATCCACGACCAGCTCGAACAGGAACGGGATGCACGCGAGCGTGCACGCGTACACATCGCCCTGGTGGTGCACCGCCCCGTACATGCCGTCGAGCGCGGCCTCCCGCTCCGCCGGATCGTCCGACGCGAGCCCCCGCAGGAGCTCCGGTACGTCGTCGGCCGGCCCGTAGGCATGCTCCATCGAGGCCCAGTCGACCTCGTCGATCCCCGAGAACACGCCATCCCCTCCCCACGATCACGACAGCGCCCGGACCCGGCGCACCGCATGGCGCACCCGGCCCGTCACACCCCTCCCGGCGCGCCCCGTAGAAAGCGCCTGCGCAGAGTGTGCACCACGGCTCCGACAATCCACCCGCCACTTGTGGCCTTTCCTCGCGCCCGTAACCAGGTCATGACCGGGTCAAGACGATCCGGCTGTGAGGTCGCTGTGAGGTCGCGGTGAAAGACCCCGGCGAGCCCGGAGCTTTGAGCGGGCCTCGGAGTGTCACGCGGGCAGCGGACGCGCCTGTTCCGGGTCGTTCAGCGGCGCGAGCAGATCGCCGTGCCGGTCCAGCCGGGCGGCCATGTCCCCGGCGCGGAACACCAGCGCCCCGGCCTCCCGGCACCCCGTGATCTCGTCCCAGGTCACGGGGGCCGAGACCGTGGGCTCGGGGCGGGCGCGCAGGGTGTAGGGCGTGGCGGTGGTCTTCGACGCGGAGTTCTGGCTGAAGTCGACGAACACCTTGCCCGGCCGCAGGGCGCGCTTCATCCGGTGCAGGGCCAGCGCCGGAAGGGCCTCCTCCGCCTCCATGGCCAGCCGCTTCGCGTACGCCGACACCTCGCCGGACGGCGTGGGCTCCAGCGGGACCAGCAGATGCAGCCCCTTGGACCCGGACGTCTTCCCGTACGTCGCCAGCCCGTCCGCCGCGAGCCGTTCCCGCAGCCAGAGCGCTACCGCGCAGCATTCCACGACGGTCGCGGGCGAGCCGGGATCCAGGTCGAAGACCATCCGGTCGGCGACCCCCGGCGCCTCGGTGCGCCACTGCGGCGTGTGGAACTCCACCACCAGGTTCGCCGCCCACATCAACGAGGCCAGATCGCCCACGACGACCTGCCGGGCACCCTGGTCCTCGCTGTGGGGGACGGGGGCGGTCTCCACCCAGGCGGGTGTACCGGGTGGCGGATTCTTGGTGAAGAAGAGCTGACCGCCCGGCCCGTCCGGATACCGCAGGAAGGACACGGGACGGTCGGCCAGCTGGGGCAGGATCACGCTGCCCACGGTGGCCGCGTAGTAGTGCAGCACCTCGCCCTTGGTCGTCCCCGTGGCCGGATACAGGACCTTGTCGAGATTGCTGAGCGAGACCCGTCGCCCCTCCACCTCGGTGATCGGCGTCATACGATAAGAGTCACACGAAACCCTCCAAAGCGTGCTTAGCGGTCAAAAGGGGTGAACGGTGAGGTCCATATGGAACGGCGCGATCTCCTTCGGGCTGGTCAGCATCCCGATCAAGCTGGTCAACGCCACCGAGAACCACTCGATCCACTTCCGGCAGATCCACCTCGCCGACGGTGGCCGGATCCGGTACCGCAAGGTCTGTGAACTGGACGAGGAAGAGGTCTCGGGCGGCGAGATCGGCAAGGCGTACGAGGACGCCGACGGCACGATGATCCCGATCACCGACGAGGATCTCGCCCAGCTCCCGCTGCCCACCGCGAAGACCATCGAGATCGTCGCCTTCGTGCCCGCGGACCAGATCGACCCGCTCCAGATGGACGCGGCGTACTACCTCTCCGCCAACGGCGTGCCTGCCGCGAAGCCGTACACCCTGCTCCGCGAGGCCCTCAAGCGCAGCAACAAGGTCGCCGTCGCCAAGTACGCCCTGCGCGGCCGCGAACGGCTCGGCATGCTCCGCGTCGTGGACGACGTGATCGCCATGCACGGACTGCTCTGGCCCGACGAGATCCGCGCCCCCGAGGGCGTCGCGCCGGAGGGCGACGTCACGGTCCGCGACGCCGAACTCGACCTGGCGGACGCCCTGATGGACACCCTCGGCGAGGTCGACATGGACAGCCTCCACGACGACTACCGGGAGGCGGTGGAGGAACTCATCGCCGCGAAGGCCTCCGGCGAGGCCGTGCGCCCGGCCGAGTCCGGGGACGCGGGCGGCGGCAAGGTCATCGACCTGATCGCGGCCCTGGAGAACAGCGTGCAGGCGGCGAAGAAGTCCCGGGGCGAGGAGGAGGGCGACGGCGAGGGCGACGGCGAGATGGCCGACGTACACCCCATCAAGAAGACGTCGGGGAAGTCGTCCACACGGTCCACGAAGAAGAGCACCGCGGCAGCGAAGAAGTCCACCCCCAAGTCCACCGGCGCGAAGAAGTCCACGTCGACGGCGAAGAAGACCACCGCGAAGAAGACGGCGGCGAAGAAGCAGACGTCGTCGAGCGGCGGCAGTGGGACGACGAAGAAGACGCCGTCATCCCGCAAACGCACCTCGGCCTGACAGGGCTGGCGCCCCCCCGGACCCCGCCCCCCGGACCCCCCGGACCCCGCCCCGGCTCCCCGCTGTCCGACGTCCCCCGTACGCTACGGCCCATGAGCGAAGAGGTCCCCTCGGGACGGGTGATCGACGGCCGTTTCACGCTGGTCGAGCGGCTCGGCAGCGGCGGCATGGGCATGGTCTGGCGGGCCCGCGACGAGGCGCTCCACCGCGATGTCGCGCTCAAGGAGGTACGGCCCCCGGACCCGGCGCTCGCGGAGTACGACCCCGAGGGCGCTCGCACCCTGCGCGCCCGGGTCCTGCGCGAGGCCCGTGCCCTGGCCCGGGTCGACCACCCCAACGTGGTCACCGTCCACCACATCGTCGACCCCGGCGAGGACGGCTACCCGTGGATCGTGATGGAGCTGGTGGCCGGCTCCTCCCTGCACGACCGGCTCGCCACCGGCCCCATGGCCCCCGCCGACGCCGCCGAGCTGGGGCGCGGCATCCTCTCCGCCCTCCGCGCCGCCCACGCGGCCGGAATCCAGCACCGTGACGTCAAGCCCGCCAACGTCCTGCTGCGCACCGACGGCCGCCCCGTCCTCACGGACTTCGGTATCGCCGCCATCCGCGAGTCGACCAGCCTCACCATGACGGGCGCCCTCATCGGCTCGCCCGACTACATAGCCCCCGAGCGCATCCGGGGCACGGAGGGCGACCCGTCCTCCGACCTCTGGTCGCTCGGCATGATGCTGTACGTCGCCGTCGAGGGCCGCCACCCGCTGCGCCGGGCCACCACCCTGGCCACGCTGGCCGCCGTGCTCGACGAGGAGATCCCACCGCCGGTACGGGCCGGGGCCCTCGCCCCGGTGCTGAGCGCGCTCCTCACGCGGGACATCCCGGACCGCCCGGACGCGGAGACCCTGGACCGGCTGCTGGCCGAGGCCGCACGGGGCGGCACGAGCACGCCCCCGCCCCCGACCCCCACGGAGCCGGTACGGGAACGCCCCGCCTCCGCGCACCCGGCCTCCGCAGGCCAGGGCCCCGCACACGCCGGATCCGTACACCCCGGGTCCGTACACGCAGCGCCCACACAGCCGTCCGCCACGCCACCGCCGAGACCGAGGCCCGAGACGGCACCCTCCGCACCCGCCACGCCCTACGCACCCTTCGGGTCACCCGCATCCGACCGAAAGCCTCCGACGCCCGGCGGGCCGGAAGACCGCGTTCCGACGGGTTACGCCACCCCGCCCCCCGCTTCCGACGACGCCGAGCGGGAGCGTGGCCGCCGGATCGAGCGCCGGGTCTGGAGGATCAGCGCCGCGTCGTCCGTCGTCTCGGCCGTGGTGATCGCGGGCACCATCCTCTGGACGACCGGAGCCTTCTCCTCCAAGGGCTCCGACAGCGACGACCGCCCGCGCGACCGGGCGAGCGCACCACAGGTCTCGGCCTCGGCGCCGACCCCGATCGCCGACGGATCCGACGAGAAGGACGTATCGGAGGCGGAGGCGGAGCCGGTGAACCTTCTGACCCCGGACGGGGTACGGGCCGCGATCAAGGCGCTGAAGCCGCTCATGGGCGGAACGAAGGTCACCGACTTCACCCTCTACGGCGAACACGCCTCCGCCGAGGCGCCGCTGAAGTCCAACGCCGCGCTGTACGACCGCTTCAGCTACCGCGACGGCCGGGCGAAGAACGACGACATGGGCGGCACCCTGATGTCCGGGGCCACGACGGTCGACCTGAACTCCGTCGACTGGGACGCGCTGCCCGCCCTGCTGAAGACGGCGGAGAAGACGCTCAACGTCGAGAACCCGGAGAGCAGTTACGTGATCGTGGATCCCGCGTCGCCCTTCCACGACGACCGCCCGGTGCTGCGCGTGTACGTCTCCGACTCGCACGGCGGCGCCTTCCTCACCGCCGAACTGGACGGCCGGGTCATCGAGAGGAACCCGCGCCCCAAGGGCTGAGGACCGGCTGGATCGGGTCGGGGAGCAACGGCAGATTCAGGTCGAACGGGCTCCGCTCGATGACGTACGTGCAACTGGTGTAGGTGTAGCCCGGCTGGACCCTCGTCCCGGAGGAGTAGCTGTCCACGCGGGCGGTCGCGCCCGTGCCGTGCTTGTAGAGGAAGTGGTACTCCCCGGCGGGGAGTTGGAGCCGGGCCTTCGGGTAGCTCCTGCCGCTCGCCTTGCAGGCTCGCCGCGGGCCTTCGGAAGCGCTGTACCGCTGGCAGCCGGCGCAGGCCCTCAGCGTGACGGTGCCGGTGACCGGACCGGTGTAGAGGACCTCGACCGTGTTCGGCGCGTCATTGCTGATGACCAGCTCCATCCGGGCGCCGCCGGGCCGCTTCGACGGCGGCAGCCGCTTGCCCGCGGCCGGCCGGTCGTCGGCTATCTCCGCGGCTATCGCGATGTTCCGCGCCTGCCCCGCCCGCCTGTCGCTCTTGTACGTCCGCGCGAAATCGGTCAGCGTCGTGCGTGCGGCGCCGAACTTCTCGTCCTTGAACTGGTCGACCCCGCAGGCGTACACCCCGTCCACGACACCCTTGTCGGCATCGGCGCGCAGCTTCTTCACGCTGTCGTCGGGAAGCCGGGAGGCGGTGGCGCCGAGGTCGCGCAGTACCTGGGTGGCCGCACATGGATCGGCGCCTTTCAAGGCCGCGACCTGGTCCTTGATCCGCTCGTCGATCGCGGGCGCGACCTGCCGCGCGGAGGCGGACTCGGGAAACGTACGCAACAACTGCCCCAGCTCGGCCCCGCCATCACCACCACTGCCGCCGGCACCCCCCGCCCCACCCAGACGCGAGACACCGCACGCGTACAGCGACTCGGCGAGCGGGGTGTCGGGCCAGGCGGCCAGATCACCCAGCAGCTTCTTGTCCACCGAGTCCGGCAGGGTCCGCAGATACGTCAACGGCGCGACGGCCTCGCAGTGCCGCTTCTTCGCGTACGGGGCGGAGACGGCGTCGTAGTACGCCTTCAGCCGGTCCGGTACGAGCTTCGCGGCCCGGGAGCCGGGGTGGTCCTCGCCGAGCGCGCGATAGACGCCGAGGGCCTTCCCGTACTCGTCCTTCGCCTCCCCGAAGTCCTGCCGCGACGCGGTGGCGACCCGCTCGTCCCCGGCCTCCAGCCGCTCCAGCAGCATCTGCTCCCGCGCCTCGTCCCGCGCGGAGCCGTACACCACGGCCCCACCGGCCGGCACGGCCAGCAGCGCCACACCAAGCCCGACCGCCAGCCCGGGCCGCCACGCCCCGCCCACCGCCGAACGCCGGGCGATCCGCCCCCCGTCGACGGCGGCGGCCACGAGGACGAGCAGATACCCGACGAGCACACCCGCGGGCACCCCGTCCGGATCGGCGGGCAACGCCACCCACAACAGCACCGCCGTGGCCACCCAGCACACCACGGCCCGCCCCCACCGCCCCACCAGGGCGTAACCGAGCCCGAGCCCGGTCAAGTTGAGCAACGCGACGGCGACGGCCCGCAACGACGCACCGGGCGGCGGCGGCCCGACGGACGGCGGGTGATAGGGCGGAGGGGGCACGGCCCCGTCGCCCCCGGCTCCGTACCCCGCAACGCCGTAACGATCACCGGACTCCATAACGGTCCCCCACCGCCGAGCCGAAAGGTCCCCGGGAATCTGCCCCGTTCCGCCACCGGTCACGCACGACCGCGGCAGCCTCTTCGTACGCCGGACCACCGCCGCCACGCCCCACCCCCTAAACTGACGAACGCCGCGACTGGCGCGCGCCCCGACAGGGGTGCTCCGTGGAACCGACCACGAGGAAGCGGCACACCCCGGGCGGGCCCGGGGCGTCATCTCCGGAGAGCCGTCCGCCTGGGCATCCGGGTCCATGCCGCGTACAGCGGCCGACCCGGAAGGACGCCTTCCATGACCACGCAGCCCACCACCGCCACCACGCCGGCGCACCCCGCCCTGGCCGTATCCGACCCGGAACTGGCCGCCCTGATCGGCGCGGAGGAGCGGCTCCAGGCCGACACCCTGCGCCTGATCCCCAGCGAGAACTACGTCTCCGCCGCCGTGCTCGAAGCCTCGGGCACCGTGCTCCAGAACAAGTACTCCGAGGGCTACCCCGGCAAGCGGTACTACGAGGGCCAGCAGATCATCGACCAGGTCGAGACACTGGCGATCCGCCGCGCCCAGGCCCTCTTCGGGATGGATCACGTCAACGTCCAGCCGTACTCCGGCTCCCCGGCCAACCTCGCCGCCTACCTGGCCTTCCTCCAGCCCGGGGACACCGTCCTCGGGATGTCCCTCCCGATGGGCGGCCACCTCACGCACGGCTGGGACGTCTCGGCCACCGGCCGCTGGTTCCGCGGCGTCCGGTACGGGGTCCGCCGCGACACCGGCCGGATCGACCTGGACGAGGTCCGCGACCTGGCCCTCGCCGAACGGCCCAGGCTCATCTTCTGCGGCGGTACGGCCGTTCCCCGCACGATCGACTTCGCGGGCTTCGCGGAGATCGCCCGGGAGGCGGGCGCCGTCCTGGTCGCGGACATCGCACACATCGCCGGCCTGATCGCGGGCGGCGCACACCCCTCGCCCGCCGGTCATGCCGACGTCGTCTCCACCACCACCCACAAGACCCTGCGCGGCCCGCGTGGCGCGATGCTGCTCTCCACCGCCGAACACGCCCGCGCCATCGACCGCGCGGTCTTCCCCGGCCTCCAGGGCGGCCCGCACAACCAGACCACGGCCGCCATCGCGGTCGCCCTCGGCGAGGCCGCCACCGCCGGCTTCTGCTCCTACGCCCACCAGGTCGTGGCCAACGCCCGTGCCCTGGGGGAGGAGTTGGCGGCCCGCGGCTTCGACCTGGTCTCCGGCGGCACCGACAACCACCTGCTGCTGATCGACCTCACGAACAAGGACGTCCCCGGCAAGACCGCGGCCAAGGCCCTCGACCGCGCGGGCATCGTCGTCAACTACAACACCGTCCCCTACGACCCCCGCAAGCCCTTCGACCCCTCCGGCATCCGCATCGGCACCCCGGCCCTCACGTCCCGGGGCGTCCCCGCCTCCGCGATGGGCACGGTCGCCACCTGGATCACCACAGCGGTCGAGGCGGCACGCACGGGCGACGAGGCAGCGATCAGGAAGGTACGCGAAGAGGTGAAGGAGCTGATGGACGCCTGTCCGGCACCGGGGCTGCCGGTCGGCTGACGAGGCACTCTGCGCGCCTTCTTCACCTGATCTCCGCCGCTCCAACTCCCCTCTGTGGCACCGTTGGTCGACTGATGCCCGGGTGTCCGGGCATCCGCGTAGGGGGGACTTCCATGCGACTTCGTACCGCCGCGGCCTCGGCCGCCCTCGTCCTGTGCGCCACGGCGGGTCTCGCGGCCTGTTCGTCCTCGCCGGACACCGCGGACGCCGAGCGGTCCACCACCCGCACCGGGCCGGCGTCCGTGGAGGGGCTGGCGGAGAAGATGGAGACGGGCGAGCGTCAGACGGGTGCGCCCGAGTTGAACGGGCAGAGTGTGGCGGGTCCGGAGAAGTGCGCGCGTTCCGCCGCTGACATTCCGGCGGAGTGCGCCGTCGACCCCTCGTTCGCCGAAGTCACCGAGGGGGAGCGGGCCTCCGGGCCGCCCACTTTGCCGTAGGCGTTCAGCCCGTCAGTGGGTGAGAGCCGGAGCAGGAGGGCGGGCACACAGCGGTGTGCCCGCCCTCCTTTTCTGCCTTCTCTGCCTTTTCTGTGTGTCGCACCGTCTGCTGCGCCCCTGCGAACCGCCGGATCAGGGGCACCATGAATCACTCGCGTCACAGGGACCCCTTCCTTCCGTCACAGCGATCTCTTAGTCTCACATCCTGTTCACATTTGATAATTGATGATCTCGCCACTGAGATCAGGCGCGGGGGTAGTGAAGCATGCGTGAAAACTGGCGCTCGAAGTTGAGCGTGCTCGCCGGGGCGTCGGCACTCGCCCTCTCGGCCGTCACCGCGACGCCGGCGCTCGCCGACGACGCCCCGGAGACCCCTGTGGAAGTCCAGCTGCCCGCCGACGTGAAGATCGTCGAAGGCATCGCCACGGAACCCGGCACGGAGATCCCCTTCCCGGTGGACGAGGACGAGACGACGGGACCGGCGGGCGCGATGGCCGCCAAGGCCGCCCCGCCGTCGAACACCTGCCTGGGCGCGACCGCCGCCTACGGCTCCAGCGGGTGTTTCCAGCACAACGGTGACATCGTCTGGGCGGGCGACACCAAGAAGGACGGCATGTCTGCGGCCGTCGGGGTCTACACCGACTACGGGCGTGCCGAGGAGGTCTGCGTCAACAAGCTCGGCGTGAACACCTGGGCGACCTGCAACAAGGACTACCGCGAGACCGGCAACGTACGCCTGCGCGTCCTGCGCTACGACGGCGACACCGGCAAGTTCTATCAGCCCGAGTCCTGGTCCGGCTGGATCCCGGTCGACGGCAAGTACTGACCACCCCTTGGTGAGGGCGAGCCGGGCCGCGTTCGGTCCGCCCTCACGAGGCAGGTACGGATGCCGGTGGGAGCAGGCGCTCGAAGCAGAGGGAGTCCGGCACCCGCGCGTACGCACCGAAGTTGGGGATCCGCCGGTACCCGGAGCGGGTGTAGAAGCGGACGGCGTCGGGCTGCGCGGGGCCGGTTTCCAGCCGCAGCCGGGTCCAGCCCCTGGCCTGTGCCCACTGCTCCAGCGCCGTCAGGACGGCGGCAGCCACACCGGTGCCGCGCCGGTCCGGCACCACGAACATCCGCTTGACCTCGCCCGACTCCGTGTCCAGGGCGCGCAGCCCGCCGCAGCCGACGGGGGTCCCGTCGGCCGCCCGGGCCACGACGAACACCGCGATGTCCGACGCGGAAGGCGCGCTGCCCGACTCACTGTCGGGGGTCCCGTACCGCTCGGCCATCTCGGCGCGCTGCCGGGCGCGCAGCATCACGGCGTCGGGGTGGTCCCAGGCGACGGGTTCGATGTGCATGCGACGATTCTCCCCCTTCTTTTCGGGAGTCGACGAACGGGAGTTGACGAAGTCGGCGGGGACGTGACGTCGTCGGGTACGGAGTGTGTCGCCTCCCGCGTCCCGTCCCTAGCCTCGAGGAATGATCAGTGCTGAAGCCGGTCGCGTGCTCGCCGACCTCGCCGCGGAGGGGGTGTACCCCTGGTTGGTCTGGAACGACACGCGTCCTCCCGGCCCCGAGGTCGCCCGGCAGGGGTGGCGGGGCATGCGCATGTCGCCCAGCGCGCCACTCGCCGCGGTGCGGGCCGCCTGCGACGTGCTGCGCGACGTCGACGGATTCGTGAGCATGCCGGCGGGGGCGCCGACCGGCGGCCGCGAGGCGTCGGCGGGCGACTGGATGGCGTCGGCCCGGGTCCTGCGCGGCGGGGTCGACCGGCCGAATCTGCTGGTGGGCCTGCCGGCTGACGGTACCGGGATCCGGGCGCTGGCCGGATGCCTGGAGGAAGGCATCTCGGTCGACTCCTCGCCCTGCTACACGGTCGAGCAGTACGCAGAGGTGCTCGACGCCCAACTCGCGGGCCTGGAGACGGCGTTGTCGGGCGGCGTCGACCCGGGCGCGCTGGCGGTGGCCGCCTCGTGCGCCGTCGGGGTCCTCGACGCCGAGGTCGACGTACGGCTCACGCGGCTGGCGGGCGGGGGGCCGCACGCCCTGCACGGTACGGCGGGGCCCGCCACCGCCCAGCTGATCTACCGGCTGAGGGAGAAACGGCTGGCGGGGGAGCGGTGGCGGGCCCTGAGCGGGGCGGGGGCCCGCCTGCCGAAGCTCGTGTGGACGGATACGGGCTCCGGGCACATCCCGGCGCTGGTCGGCTGGAACACCGCGCACGCGCTCACCGCGGAGACGGCCGAGACGGCGGCCGTCGAGGGCGGTCTGCGCGGAGACACCCTGCTGGGCTGTGACGCTCCGGCCGCCCGTGCCCTGGACGCCCTGGCCGGGCAGGGCGTCCAGGTGGCGGCGGTCGGCGCGGAACTGCTGCGCCGCCACCGACGGGGCGTGTCCGGCGGATCTTGACCGGGTCCGCGCCCGCCGGACACGCCCTAACAGGCGGGCACCGCGGAGTTGCTGCGCCGCCATCGTTAACGGGCGGGCACCGCGTGCCGCTCCGGCACGGGCGGCAGTTCCTTGGCGGGCGGCGCGGGCGCGTGCCGCTCCGGCACGGGCGCCGGCTCCCCGGCGGTCTGCGCTGACAGGGATGCGCGCTCCGGGAAGGCCGCGCCGGTCAGGGCGAGGAGAGGGGCGGCCTTGACCGCCGTCTCCTCGAACTCCGCCGCCGCGTCCGAGAGCGCCACGATCGCCCCGCCCACCCCGTACCGCACCCGGCCGGGCGTGACCACAGCCGTACGGATGACGATGCTGAAGTCGGCCGCGCCGGAGAGCGACACATAGCCGATCGCCCCGGAGTACACCCCGCGCGGGCCGCCTTCGAGACGGTCGATGATCCGCATGGTGCGGACCTTGGGCGCGCCCGTCATGGAGCCGCCGGGGAAGGCCGCGCGCAGGCATCGCACGGGGGTGCTGTCCGGGCGGAGGCGGGCGGTCACGGTACTGACGAGCTGGTGGACGGTCGCGTACGTCTCCACCCGGAAGATGTCGTCGGCCCGGACGGAGCCGACCTCCGCGCACCGGCCGAGATCGTTGCGTACGAGATCCACGATCATCAGGTTCTCGGCCAGGTCCTTCTCGTCGGTGAGCAGGCTCGCGGCGAGGGCGGCGTCCTCGGCGGGGGTGGTGCCGCGCGGGCGGGTGCCCTTGATCGGGCTGGACTCGATCAGGCCCTCCGCGGAGATGCGCAGGAACCGCTCGGGCGAGGTGGAGAGCACCGACACGTCCCCGAAGCCCAGCAGGGCGCCGAACGGGGCGGGGCTGGTGCGGCGCAGGAGACGGTACGCCTCCCACGGATCGACGGTGCCGTCGGCCTCGGCCATGTTGGTCAGGCAGATCTCGTAGCTCTCGCCGGCCGCGATCTCCTCGTGGCACGTGGCGATCAGGTCGAGATAGGCGGCGCGGCCGTGACGCAGCCGGATCTCCGCGGAGCCGGCGGGAGCGGCGGGGGGAGGTGCCGGGGCCGCCCCGGACAGAGCCGAGAGCCGGGAGCGGGTCTGCTCCAGCCAGGCGCGGGCGGCCTCCTCCCCGTCCTCCTCGCGTCCGGTGCCGGGCTCGGCGAGCGCGAGCAGATGGGTGGTGCCGGTGAGGTGGTCGACGACCAGGGCGCGGTCCGCGAAGACCATGACGGCGTCCGGTTCCTCGGAGCGGTGGACGGCGTCGCCGCCGCACTCGGCCTTCAGCTCGTAACCGAGGTAGCCCGTCCAGCCCAGGGCGAAGTCGCAGGGCAGCGACGGTACGTCGGTGTCGAGCGCGGCGCAGTCACGGTCCAGCCACGCGAGAAAGCCGCTGCGGACGGTCTCCGGCGATCCCGGACCGTTCGACCGTACGGTGACCGTTCCGGCGGACACGTCGGCGGTCGCCACCCTGGCGAGCGGACCCGAGGCGTCGCCCATGATCGAGAACCGGCCGCTGCTGCCGCCGTCGTGGCGGCTGCTGTCCAGCCAGAACGCGTGGTCGCCGCCGCGGAACAGCCGGTCGTAGACCGTCTCGTCGTCGCAGCCTGTCGGCACCTCCGCGGTCAGTACCCGCAGGGAGCGCCGGGGGAGGGGCGGGAGGGGGCGCGGTTCGGCCGGGTCCTGGCGGGCGACGGGCGCCGGGGCCGCGCCGTGCAGGAGGACCCTCGCGCGGGTACGGCTCGGGTGGTCCCGGGTCAAGCGGTCGAAGTTGGCGAGCAGTTCATGACCGTACCGGGTGCGTATCGACTCCGGGTGGAACTGCACCCCCCACTGCGGGCGGTCCCGGTGGCGCAGTCCCATCACCACACCGTCCGGCGTCCACGCCGTGACCTCCAGCTCCTCGGGCAGGTCGGTGACAGTCAGCGAGTGGTAGCGCACCGCCTCGAACGGGGACGGCAGCCCGGCGAACAGGCCCTGCGACTCGTGCAGTACGGACGAGGTGCGGCCGTGCCGGGGTTCCGGGGCCCTGCTCACGCGCGCTCCCCGGGAGAGGCCGAGGCCCTGGTGCCCCAGGCAGATCCCCAGCAGCGGAAGGGGAGAACGGTCGATGATCTCCGCGGAGATGCCGAAGTCGGCGGAGCGAGCGGGGTGGCCGGGGCCGGGCGATATGACGACGTTGTCGAACCCTTCCAGCAGGGACGGATGCCACGACGGGTCGTCGTTGCGGACGACGACCGGCTCCTGGCCGCCCACCCGGGCCAGGAAATGGAAGAGGTTGTAGGTGAAGGAGTCGTAGTTGTCGACGAGCAGCGAACGCATGACGGTGTCTGATTTCCCTCGCTCGAGGCCTGCGGACAGGGGATGCGTGTCTCTCCGGGGCGCGCCGGTTCAGGCGCGGCGGGGGCGCGCGGCGGGAAGGATCTGGAACAGGATGTGCTCGACCAGGTCGTTGCCGTACTCGCCCTCCCGGACGGGGCAGACGGCGAGGGTGCGCAGCTCGCGGCCGCTCTCCGCGGCGATGCGGTGGAGCAGGCCGACGTCGCCCCGGCTGCTGAAGTGCAGCAGGGCCGCGCCCCCCTCGGTGGTCCGGCGCGGTGCCTCCTCCAGGTAGCGCCGGTGGGCCTGGTAGCCGGTGTCGACGTACGCGCGCTCGTGGACCGACTCGTAGACGTAGTCGGCGGGGCCGAGGACGTAGTTCGAGCTCCAGAAGACCGTGTCGAAGCGCTCCCCGTCGTCCAGCCCGCCGAACAGGTCGCCGCACACCGCTCTCAACCGGTCCTGCACGCCGTGCCGTTCGGCGTTCCGCACGGTGTTCTCCACCGCCTGGGGGCTGATGTCGCTCGCCACCACCGGACCGTGGGCCGCCAGGGCCGCGGTCACGGCGATGACTCCGGCGCCGCAGCCGATCTCCAGGAACGAGCCCCGCCCGCCGGACACGCCCGGGACAGGGGCGGTGGTGACCGCCGCCTCCGGGGAACCCGTCTCCGCCGGATGCGGGTCGTTGAGTCCCAGGAAGTCCAGGCCCACACCGGTCGAGGGCGAGAACACCGGGGCGAAGACCTCGTCCAGCAGATCCCACTCCCGGCCCCCGAGGACGAAGGTGCGGGGCCGGTCGGCCCGGGTCAGCGACTGGCGGCTGCGCTCCAGGGACCTGGTGAAACTTCGCACCCGGTGCGCCTCGGCCCGGGGTGCGGAGACGACGGATGCGACGGGTTCGGCTGACACGGGACCCCACCTCTTCCTCGACGAAGGCGCTACTCTCTGCAACGCCTGCATGCACAGCGTTGTCCGCCGTCGGTGCCTGCCGGAAGGTGACGCGACGACACCGTCCGCCCGGCGGGGTGGTGATCTCGTCACCCGTGACCGCTGTGACCTCCGGTGACGACGGTCAAGTGGTGTTGACCACCTGATGAGATGTGGATTACGTTCCTCGAGGCCTCTATGGGGGAAGGGCCCGATATGGCCTGTGCCTGACGAGGAATTGCGGCCTCCTGGGAGGGGACCACGTCATGTCGCCCGATGCGGACGACTCGCTCGACGGCCACGCCCTGAGCATGCTGGAACTGCTGGCGCAGGAGGCCCCGGCGGAGCGGTTCGAGGAACCGGTACGTCGCGCCGCGGCGGACGGTGTCCCGGCGGACGCCCTCGCCCGCCTCAACGAGGCCAAGGACCACGCGCTGAGCGTGCGCCAGTTGTTCGGCCGGCGCCAGCAGCGGGAGGCGGGACTGTCCGCCCTGGTGGACACCGCCCGTGACCTGACGCTCCCGTACAACCTGGACGCCCTGCTCAAGGTGATCACCCGGCGGGCCCGGCTGCTGCTCGGTCTCGACATGTCCTGGGTGAGCCTGCACGACTCGGCCGGCGAGCTGTCCCGCGTACGCGCCGCCGACGGCAACGCTTCGGCGATCACCGTCGGTTTCGAGGTGCCGAGCGACGGCGGCGTCGGCAGACAGGCCCGGCAGGGCTCCGCCCCCTTCTGGACCCCGGACTACTTACGCGACGAGTCCTTCGAGCACGCCGCGGTCATCGACGACGTCGTGCGGGTCGAAGGGCTCCGGGCCATCGTGGCCGTTCCGCTGCGCCACGCGGACTCCTCGTTCGGTGTCCTCTACGCCGCCGACCGCAACGTCCGGCACTTCGTGCCCGACGAGATATCCCTCATGAGCTCGCTGGCCGACCTCGCGGCCGTCGCCATCGAACGGACCAGCCTGCTGGAGCAGGCGCGGAGCGAGGCCACCGAGCTGGCGGAGGACACCAGCCGGGCCTGGGGCCGCTCGGCCGCCGCCACCCGACTGCACGGCATCCACAGCGACTTGATCGACCTGATCCTCCAGGGAGGCGACCTGCACACCCTGCTCGGGCGGGCGGCCGGCGAACTCGACGCGGAACTGATGGTCCGGGACGCGGTCGGCAAGGACCTGGAGCGGACCGCGGGATTCCCGGAGCCCGGCGCCGGCCGGGCGCGCGGTGATGCATCGGCCGCGCCGGAACCGTCCGCCGGGCGCGGGCGCTTACCCGTGGACGAGGCCACGCTCGTGCGGGCCTGCCTGGACTCCTACGCGCGTAGGGAGCCGATCCGCTGCGAGAGCACGGCGGACGACGGCACCGAGGTGTGGGTCCACGCGGTGACCGGCGGCTCGGAGCATCTGGGCACCCTCGTCGTCCACCGCAAGGGGCCGGTCGAGGACGACCGGCGACGGCTGATGGCGCTCACCGCCCAGACGGTCGCCGTTCTCATGCTCATGCAGCGCAGCACCGTGGTGGCCGAGGCACATGTCCGCGACGACTTCTTCCACGAGCTGCTCGCCTCCCAGCTCTCCCCGGAGCAACTGGCGACCCGTGCCCGCCGGCTCGGCGTCAACCTCGCCCAGCCGCACGTCGTCGTGGTGGCCCGCCCCGAAGGCGGCGCGCAGGGCCGGGCCGTCGTATGGGCCTCGTCCTACGTGCACCAGCGGTCGGGACTGAAGTACGTCGACGGGGAGCACATCGTGCTGCTGGTGCCGGGCGACGACGCCACCGCTGCCGGGCGGACGGTGTCCCGGGAACTGTCCGTGGTGCTCGCCCACCCCGTCACCGCGGGAGCCGCCGGACCGGTCACCGCTCTGGGAGCCGTACGGAGCACCTACGAGGAGGCCCAGCGCTGCCTGGACGCGCTGACCGCTCTGGGCAGCACGGGTGGCGCCGCCTCCCCGCGTGAACTCGGGTTCCTGGGGCTGCTGTTGTCGGACCGGCATGACGTGGGCGGCTTCATCGCCTCGACCCTGGGCCCCGTGCTGGACTACGACAGTCAGCAGGCGACCGAGCTGCTCCGGACCCTGGAGGAGTACTTCACATCGGGCAACAGCCCGACCAGGGCCGCCGAGACGCTGCACGTCCACCCCAACACCGTTTCACGGCGCCTGGAACGCATCACGTACCTGCTTGGCAGCGACTGGCAGGAGCCGGCCCGCGCCCTGGAGGTGCAACTCGCCCTGCGTCTGCAACGCGCCCGCCAAGTCCTGGAGCCCGACGGCGGACCGCCCTCCCGTCCGGGCCCGTGAGCACCGTGACGGCACCGGCGCGGCCTGCCGCGGTACGCCCCCGGCGGCCGGCGGGCGGCGATCCCCGGGCCGGCGGACATCCGGACCTCGCCTCAGCCGGTCGGTGCGAACAGCGCCTCGACCCCACCGGGACCCGCCGGCGCGCCGAACCCGTCCAACGGCCCGGGCCCGTCGAGCACACCGGCCCCACCGAGCCCGCCGTGCCCTGACCACGGGGCACGGCCGCCGAGAGCGGTTGCCGCGTACGCGATCGAGGCGAGCGTGACATGGCGGTGCCATCCCGTGAAGGACCGGCCCTCGAAGTCCCGGAGCCCGACCCTGTCGCCCAGCGTCGCGAAGTCCCCGGCCACCCGCTCGGCCAGCCTGGCCAGCCGCACCAGCGCCGGAACCGGGGTGCCGGCCATCTCGGTGAGCCAGAACCCGGACGGCGGTCCATCGGGATCGCGCCACTCCGCCAGCAGCAGCCCCGTCGGCCGCCCGGCGTCCGCGCGGGAGGCCCGCGGCCCCGGGGCGGGCAGCACCACGCGCGCGGCCACCACCAGGGAGCGGCCGGTCTCGCCCGGTGCGCCGCCCGGCAGCGGCCATCCGACGGGACGGCGCAGCGCCCGTACGGACGCGGCGATACGGTGCGCGCTCACCCGCCCCGCACCGTGTCCGGGCATCGACGGGTCGGCCGCGGTCAGCCCCGTCGTCCCGGAGACCCGCAGCAACAACGGCTGTCCGGCGGCGCGGTGACGTTGCATCGTGCTCCCCACGTCCGGGCCCGCGGCGCTCATCACCACGGGCGCCCTCGGGACCCGCCAACCGAGCACGGCGCCCAGCACCGAGGCCGAAGCGCACTCCTCCAGCGTCTCCTCGACCACCGAGTCGGGGATGTCGGCCCGTCTCCTGTGCTCCTCGTCGTGCACCCAGTCACCCGGCAGGTGCAGCCGCCAGCTGACCGGCACGCTCAGGTCCTCCGCGGCGAACCAGACGCCGAACGCCTGCTGGCCGCTGTCGGCCTGACCCAGGTGAGGGACGAACCGGCGGTGCACGCCCACCGAGTGGACGCCCACCTTCGGAATGGAGACCGGCTGCACCACCCAGGCCTGTGGCGGCATCACACCCTGGACGTGACGGGCGAGCCGCTCGCGCATGGCGTTCCACTCCCAGGTGGAGTGCGCGACGAAGTGGTGCAGGCCCTGTTCGGCCGCGCCGCCGCCGACACTGCTGGCGATCCTGCGCACGGACTTGCGGCCGTCCACCGACAGCAGACCCCGTACGTACTGCTCGGCCCGCCTGCGCTGGTCCCTGCGGCGCAGGACCGGAGAGATCAGCGTGGCCAACAGCTCGGTGACGGCGTCCGTCGGCTCCACGGCCGCCGGCTGGCCGAGATCCGGTCCGGCCGTGCGGCCCGACAACACTGCTCTGCTCATGCCTCTCCCGCCCTGTCCTGTTCGCTGCCTCTCCGATGACCTTCACTCTGCCCGCCCGGCGGCGGTGGGCAGAGGTGTCACGACGACCCCATCCGGCGTGCGGGTGGTGGCCGGACCACCATGAGGGCCGGTCCGGGCCGGTCTGGCGGGTCCGCTGGAGGCCCGGAGGTGTGGTCGGGGCACCACCCCGGGGCCTCTGCCGTCTCCGCGCCCGCCCGGCGTGCGACCTGACGAAGTCGGCGTATCTGACGGAGTCCGCCGGACCTGACGAGAAGCCAGGACACCGCTTGTGAGGGCTTCCGCTCGCTTCGCATGGTGATGACCGAACAACCCACCGCAGCGCCGGGCCGAAGACCCGGCCGCTCGGCACCGCACCGGAGCGGTCACGGGAGAACGCCCGCCCCACCCGCTCCGCGGCGCGGCACAGCCGCCCCGTTGTCCGGCACCGAAGCGCCGCTTCCGCCGCTCCACGCGATCCGATCCGACAGGGGAACCTCCATGCCGTCACCGCAGCTCGTGGACGCTGTTCTCGCCCATGGCGAGGAAAGACCCGACAGGGTCGCGCTGGTGAGCCACCGGCGTACCGTCACCTACCGGGAACTGGCCGATTCCGTACGCACGTTCCGCCACCGGCTCGGCCGGCTGGGACCGGCGGCGGGAAACACCGTGTGCGTCCCGGCCCGCAAGTCACCGGAGACCCTCGCGCTGATGCTGGCGGCCTTCCGCGAAGGCCTGGTGGTGCTGGCACCCTCCCCGGACCTGGGCGGCGCGGCCCGTGACCGGCTGTGCCGGCAGGCCCGCGCCTCCCACCTGCTGGCCGTCTCCGACAACGGTGTCGTCTCGGCCGAGCCGGTCGCCCAGGACGCCGCCGACGCCTCCCGGTTCGGCACACCCGACCCCGAGGTCACGCGGCTGCTGCTCACCACCTCGGGCTCGACCGGCACCCCGAAGATCGTGCCCCTTCCCCTCGACGGCTTCGCCGCCTTCGCGGACTGGGCCACCGGTGCCTTCCGCCTCACCGCGGACGACACGAGCCTCTCCTACGCTCCGCTCAACTTCGACCTCGCCCTGCTGGACGTCTGGACGTTCCTGCGCGAAGGAGCCCAGGTCGTCCTGGTCGACCAGGACCGCGCCGCCGACGGCGCCCACCTGCGCCACCTGGTCGCCGAGCACAGCGTCACCTTCGTCCAGGGCGTACCCCTGCTGCACCGGCTGCTGACCGGCGACGGCACGGCCTTCCCCGCCGTCCGCCAGGTCGTCACCACGGGCGAGGCGCTCGGTCCCGAACTGCTGCGCCCGCTGGCCGCCGCGTTCCCCGGGGCGCGGTTCCACAACGTGTTCGGCTGCACGGAGACCAACGACTCCTTCATCCACCCCTTCTCACCCGCCACCTGGGAGGGCCGGCTGCCCATCGGCCGCCCCGTCGACGGCGTACGCGCCGAGCTGCTCACCCCCGAAGGGAAGCGGCTCCCCGGGCCCGGCACGGGGGAGTTGCTGGTCACCACCCCCTTCCAGACGAGCGGCTACCTCGAATCCTCCCTCAACGCCAAGGCGTTCACCGAGATCGACGGCCACCTCTACTACCGCACGGGTGACCTCGTCACCCGTGGCACGGACGGCCTGCTGTACCTGGAGGGCCGCGCCGACTGGCAGGTCAAGATCCGCGGCGTGCGCACCAACCTCCTGGAGGTGGAGACCGTCATCGCCGCCCACCCCGACGTCGCGGAGGCGGCGGTGGTCGCCCTTCCCGACGACCAGGCCGGAGTACGCCTGCACGCCCAGGTGGTACGCCGCCCCACCAGCTCCCTCACCGGTCTGGGACTGCGCGCTCACGCCGGCCGCCACCTGCCCCGCCACGCCATCCCGTCCTCGGTGCGCGTCACCGAGGCCCCGCTGCCCCGCACGTCCACCGGCAAGCCCGACCGAAGCCTCATCAAGGCCGACCGTCTCAAGGAGTCAGCATGACCAGCACCGACCTAGCGGCCGAGATCCACGAGTACATCGTGGCCACGTTCCTCGACGGTGAGGACGGCGAGGACCTCACCCACGACTACGACCTGATCGCCTCCGGAGTGATCGACAGCCTGGGGCTGGTCCGGATGGTCTCCCACATCGGACGTCTCTACGAACTGCCGGTCGACGACCTCGACTTCGGTCCCGACGACTTCCGCAGCATCGCCGCCATCACCGCGTTCATCGGCGCCAACTCGCGCGCCCTGGCGGCCTGACCACACCCGGTGCCCTTCTCGCCCTTACTCACCTTTCAAGGAGCTCCGCATGATCATTCGTAGCGTCGACGACGTCGTTCCCGTCCAGTGGGGCAACGGCACCAGCCACAGGCTGCTCACCGAGGCGGACAGGATGGGCTTCGCCGTCGCCGTCACGCTGGTACGAGCGGGCACCACGAGCGCCCTCCAGTACCGCAACCACCTGGAGGCGTGCTTCTGCGTGGCCGGCTCGGGCGAGGTCGTCGAGAAGGACGGCACCCACCACAAGATCCTGCCCGGCATGCTCTACGCCCTCGACCAGCACGATCCCCACTACCTGGTCGCCTCCGACGACGAGGACCTGCATCTCATATCGGTCTTCAACCCGCCGATCGTCGGCAACGAGAAGCACACGCTCTCCGAGGACGGCTTCTCCCAGTACTGAGCCCTGCCCCCCTCCCTGCCCGGACACCCGCCGTCGGGGCGCCGCGCCCCGGTGCCGTGCGCCCCGACGGACCCTCGCCCCTCCTGCCGAAGGAACCCCATGCCCCGCCCCCCGAACGCGCCGCCCGACGATCTCCTCACGCTGATGACCCCGTGGGCCGAGCGGCTCAACACCGACCTCGACTCGCTGGACCGGGAGGCCGTCTTCTCCCGCGAGAAGTGGTCCGCCGTCCGCGAATCCGGCATCCTGCGCACCCCGTTCGACACCGAGTACGGCGGCCACGGAAGGTCGCTGACCGACACCATGCGCGTGCTGGAGGGCCTGGGACACGTGTCCCGCGACTCCGGTCTCTCCTTCTCCACCTCCACCCAGATGGTCTCCGTGGGCGTCCCCCTCCAGCGGTTCGGCAGCCAGGAGCTGAAACGCCGCCACCTGCCGGGCATCCTCTCCGGCGAGACGATCACGGCACACGCCATCACCGAGGAGTCCGGGGGCTCCGACGCCATGAACACGGCGACCACCGCCGTGCGGGACGGCGACCACTACGTGGTCGACGGCGGCAAGATGTTCATCACCAACGCGCCCGTGGCCGGCCTGTTCCTGCTCTACGTCCGTACCGGCGCCCCCGGCCCGTTCGGTCTCACCTGCCTGCTCGTCGAGGCGGGCACACCCGGCCTGACCGTGGGCCCCGCCATGGACAAGATCGGGCTGCGCACCAGCCCGATCGGCACCCTGGACTTCCGCGGCCTGCGGGTTCCCGTCGCCCAGCGGGTCGGCAAGGAAGGGGCGGGATTCCTGGTCCTGGACCACGTGATGAAGCGCGAGGTGCTGTTCGCCTTCTCCATCACCCTGGGCGAGATGACCCGGCGCCTGGAGGAGACGATCGCCTTCGCCAAGAAGCGCGAACAGTTCGGCAAGCCGATCGGCGGCTACCAGGCCGTGTCCCACAAGATCGCCAACATGAGCATCGAGGTCGAGACCGCCCGCAAGTGGCTGCGCGACACCGGCGCCAAGGTGGAGGAGCGGCAGGACGCCTCCCTCGACCTCGCCTCCGCCAAGACGGTGGTCTCCGAGGCCAACGTCCGCACCGCCCTCGACGCCGTTCAGATCCACGGCGGACGCGGCGTCCTCACCGCCCACGGCGTCGAGCGCGATCTGCGTAACTCCGTCGCCGGAACGATCTACTCCGGCACCAGCGAGATCCAGCGCAACCGCATCGCCGCTCTTCTCGGCCTCTGACCCGGCCCGCCCCTGCCACCCGGCCTCGCGCCGCCGACCCACGGGACCGCCATGACCTCCCCTCTGCCCGCGCCCGCCCCGCTCGACCCGTTCGTCCACCTCACCCGGCCGACCGCCTTCCTCGACTACGAGACGGACGCCGTCCAGGAGTTCGTCGACCACGTGGTCGACGACCGCTCCGCCGACCGTCGCACCAACGCGGTGAAGCTGTACTACGCGGTCCGCGACACCGTCGACTACGAGGTCTACGGCGCCGACCTGTCCGTCACCGGCCTCAAGGCCTCCAGCACCGCGCTCGCCCGGTCCGGCTTCTGCCTGCACAAGTCCGCCCTGTACGCGGCGGCGGTACGAGCCCTGGGCATCCCCTCCCGGCTGGTCTACGGCGATGTCCGCAACCACCTCGCCTCGCCCCGCCTGCTCGCCCACATCGGCGGCGACGTCTTCTTCCACGGCCTGACCCAGGTCCACCTGGAGGGCGCCTGGGTGAAGGCCACCCCGGTCTTCAACAAGCTGCTCTGCAAGCTGTACGGCATGCCGGCGCTGGAGTTCGACGGGCGTGCCGACAGCCTCCACCACCCGTACGGCCAGGACGGCGGGGCCATGGAGTTCGTGAAGGACCACGGCGCCTTCGACGACCTGCCCTACGCGTTCGTCATGGACTCCATGCGCCGGTCCCACCCCCGGTTCCTGGAGGGGGCCGGGACCGTCCCGGGCGGCTCCCTGGCCGCCGAGGCCCGGGCCGCCACCGAGGCCTGAAGCCACCGGCCCCGCACTCCCGGCATTACGCAACTCCCCTTCCACTCAAGTGACTTGTAACCCAAAGGAGTCCCGTCATGACTGCTGTGACCACCGCCCTGCACCGGGCTCTCGCCGCAGACCCCGGCCTGCTGGTCCTCGACGAGGAGGTGGCCGAGGCGCTGCACGAGGGGCGGCCGGTCGTCGCCCTGGAGTCCTCGGCCATTCCGCAGGGGCCGGCCTTTCCGGCCAACCTCGACCTGGCACTCGACATCGACGCGGCCGTTCGCACCTCGGGCTCGGTCCCCGCCCGGATCGCCCTGCTCGGCGGCAAGATCCTCGTCGGGATGGACAAGGACCGCCTGGAGCAGTTCGCCACCGACACCTCCATCCCCAAGGTCAGCACCCGGGGCGTGGGCCTCACCCTGGCGGGCGGCGGCGCCGGCGGGACGACGGTGTCCTCCTCCCTGCTGGCGGCCGATCTCGCCGGTATCCCGGTGTTCGCCGTGGCGGGCATCGGCGGTGTCCACCGGGACGCCCCGCAGAGCTTCGACATCTCCGCCGACCTGGTGCAGTTCACCCGCAGCCGCACCGCCGTGGTCTGCGCCGGCGCCAAGTCGATGCTGCACCCGGCGTGGACCCTGGAATGGCTGGAGACCGCGGGGGTCCCCGTCATCGGCTACCGCTGCGACGACTTCCCCGCCTACCTCAGCGTGAGCACCGGAGTCCGCAACCCGCACCGCATCGACGACCTCCGCGAGATCGCCGCCGTGGCGGCCACCCACTGGCAGATCGGCAACGAGACCTCCCTGCTCGTCACCCACCCCATCAGCGAAGCGGACGGCATCCCGACCGCGGACATCGAGGCGGCTCTGGCGGACGCCACCGCCCTGGCGGAGGCGGCGGGCGTGAGCGGCCCCGCGATCACGCCGTACCTCCTCAAGGCGATAGCCGAAGCGACCGAGGGGCGCACCTCCGCCGCCAACCGCGCGGTGCTGCTGTCGACCGCGACGCTGGCCGGTGAGTTCGCCGCGCAGATGTCCCTCGAACTGGCCGAGCGCGCGGGGGAGTCCCGGTGAGCACCGAGCGCCCCGCGATCCTCTTCGACCTCGACGGCACGCTGCTGGACACCCCGGGAGCCATCGCGGGCACCCTGCACCGGGTGCTGGCCGAGACGGGCCACGGCGAGGTGCCGGACGAGCGGGTCCGTGCCACCGTGGGCCGCCCGCTGACCGCGGTCTTCGCCGACCTGACGGGCAGCCCGGAGGGCAGCGCACAGGTGGCGGAAGCCGTATCCCTCTTCCGGGAGCTGTTTCGCCGGACCGTGGTGCCGGAGGCCGCGGCACTGGTGTTCCCCGGTATCCCCGAGCTCCTCCGCACACTGCGCCGGAGCGGGTACCGGACTGCCGTCGTCACCAGCAAGATCCGTCCCAGCGCCATGGAACTGCTCGAACCGGCATCCCTGGTCGACCAGTTCGACGCCATCGTCTGCCACGGCATGGCGGAGCGCGGCAAACCGCACCCGGACCTGGCCCTCCTCACGGCGGAACGGCTCGGCACCCCCGCCCGCCTCTGCACGGTGGTCGGCGACGCCGTCGACGACATGCGGATGGCCGTCGGCGCGGACATGCGGGCCATCGGCGTCACCTACGGCGTAGCGTCGGCGCGTCAGCTGGCCGCATCCGGCGCGGGACAGGTGGTGGAAACGGTCGCCGAACTGGCCCGCAGTCTGGGGCAGGAGCTCCTGCCACCCACGGTCCCGGCCTCGCGCGCAACGCCCGTACCGCTCGCCTGACGGCCACTCCCCCCCCCCCCCCCCCCGAACGCACGAATCCCCCCGCACGAGCCCCCACGCACGAATCCCCCCGCACGCATCCCTACGTACACATACTCACGCACGAACGGAAGTGGCTCCCCATGCAGCAGGCCGACCCCCCTCCCGCAACGACCACGGCTGAGCGAAGGCTGACGGGAGGACTGCTCACCCTCTCCGCGGCCCAGTTCCTCATCGCCCTCGACTTCTCCGTCATCTTCGTCGCCCTGCCCAGCATGGGCGCGGAGCTGAACCTGTCCGGCAGCGCCGTCCAGTGGGTCGTCAGCGCCTACTCGGTGTTCTTCGCGGGATTCCTGATCGCCGGAGGCCGGATCGGCGACCGGCTCGGCGCACGCAACATGTTCATCGCCGCGCTCGTCCTGTTCGGCGTCTCCTCACTCCTGGGCGGACTCGCCGGGGACGCCTCCCTGCTGCTGATCGCCCGGGGCGCCCAGGGCGTCGCCGCCGCGGCACTCCAGCCCGCCATCCTGGCGTTGGTCAACACCACCTTCCCGGCGGGCCGGGAACGCACCCGGGCTCTCGCGGTGTGGGGCGCGGTGGGCGCGAGTGGGCTGGCCGCGGGCGTCGTCATCGGCGGGCTGCTGACCACGGTGTCCTGGCGCTGGACCTTCTTCGTGAACCTGCCCTTCGCCGTGGTGTGCGCGCTGGCCGCACCCCGGCTGCTGCCCGGCCGCGCCGAGGGCGGCACGCGCATCCCGCTGAACATCGTCAACGCCGTGCTGTGCACCGCCACGGTCCTGGTCTTCGCCCTGAGCCTGACGCTGGCCGCGGACTCCGGCTGGACGGCCCCCGCGACCGTGATCAGCCTCGTGGTGGGCGCGGCACTGCTCGTACTCTTCGTCGTACAGGAACGAGTCAGCCGACAGCCGCTGGTGGCCCCGGTGCTCCGGCGCACCCGGAGCCTGGTCGTCGGCTGCGGCTCCTCCGCCCTCTACATGGCGAGCGTGGCCGGCGTCGAGTTCTACCTGGTCACCCTGCTCCTCCAGGACGGCCGCGGGTACGAGCCGCTGGCCGCGGGCATCGCCTTCCTGCCGCTGGCGGCCTGCATCACCCTCGGCAACGTCCTCGCCGGCCGACTGCTGAACATCCTGGACGTACGGCGCACACTGACCCTCGCCTTCGCCATCGGCGCGGCGGGACTGATCCTGCTGGGTCTCTCCACCTCCTCGCACGACTACCTCACGGCGCTGCTCCCCGGTCTGGTGGTGAGCGGGCTCGGCCACGGCATGATCTACACCTCGATGTTCGTGGGCGGCACGCGTGACGTCGCCGACCACAACCAGGGTGTGGCCGGGGCGATGATGACGACGACGCAGTACGCGGGCGGCGCGCTCGGAGTGGCCGTCGTGGTGCTCGTGCTCGGCACCGACATCGGTGACGGCGCCTTCCGCGCCGCCTTCCTGCTGGCGGCCGGACTGGCCGTGGCGGGGGCCGCCCTCGCCTGGACCGGATTCGCCGCCACGCCGGGCAAGGCGTCCGCGTCCGCACCGGACGGGGAGGCCGCCCAGGACGCGCCCGCCCACCGGACCGAGGGCGTCAGGGGCCGCGACCGTGCGGAACGGTCTCTCGCCGGAGAGCCGCCCGCGACGGGGAGCGCCGGCCGATGACCGCGACCGCGCACGGCACGGTGGACCACGCACCCCGGGTGGGCCTCCTGGTCATCCACAACGATCCGGTGCCGGAGACGGAGATCTGGCGCATGGCACCCGCGGGCGTGTCCGTTCACACCGCACGCTTCGAGTGCCCCCGCGCCGACGACACCGAGTACGTCGGCAGCCCGGCCCTCGCCCTCGCCGACGCCCCGGACGTGGTCCGCGGGCTGGACCACCTGGGCAGGACCGGAGTGGACAGCATCACGCTCTGCTTCGGCTCCAGCAGCTTCTTCGGCGGACCCGGCTTCGACACCGCGTTCGTCGCGGCGGCCGCACGGCACGCCCACGGTGCGGCCGTGCACACGGCGGCCACCGCCATCACCGAAGCGCTCACCGCCGTCGCGGTGACCCGGCCCCTCGTCGTGATGCCGCCCTGGTTCACCGAACCGACCTTCCGGGCCACCGACGCGTACCTCCGTACGGCGGGCGTGGCGGGCGACCGGATCGTCCAGTTCGCCCTGTCCTCCCCGTGGGACACCATCACGCGGTACAACGCCTTCGACGCGGGAGCCCATTGGACGATCGCCCCGGACGCGGTCCACCGCCAGGTCGTCGACGCCTACCGCGCGGCCGCCGCCGGAACCTACGACAGCGTCCTGGTGCCCGGCAGCGGGTTCCCCGCCCAGGGGGCCGTCGCCTCCCTCGAAAAGACGCTGGGCGTGCCGGTGATCACCTCCAACCAGGCCGTGCTGTGGCACGCCCTGCGGAGCACCCCGTACCGCATCGCGCCCGCCGTCGACCCGACCCTGCACGGCACCCTCTTCACCCGGCGCATGCGCGGGGAACGGGACGCGGAGGCCACGCCGGTGCGGACCCCCGTGTGAGCATCTGAAGGCATACAGCAAAAGACCCTCTGATCCGGCGTACTGCCTGATCAGAGGGTCTGCTTGGCACCTCAACAACGGTGCCCCCGGCAGGATTCGAACCTGCGCACCCGGCTCCGGAGGCCGATGCTCTATCCCCTGAGCTACGGGGGCGAATCGCGGTGTTGCTCTGCGACGGGTGAAACACTACCAGCTCCGGCGGGGTGTCCGTGAACAGGTATTCCGCGGAAGCGGCACGCGTGGGCGGCCGCCACCCGTCCGGGGCGGAAGTGGACAAAACCCGGACGCCGCACCTCCGGCCGACCTACTCTCGAAGGGTGTCAGGGGCGTACGGCCGCGTGCTTGTTGTCGACGACAACAAGGTCATCCGGCAACTGATCAGGGTCAATCTCGAGCTGGAGGGCTTCGAGGTCGTGACCGCGGCCGATGGTGTCGAGGCCCTGGACCTGGTCGGCACAGTCCGCCCCGACGCCGTCACCCTCGACGTCGTGATGCCCCGGCTGGACGGCCTGGAGACCGCCACCCGACTGCGCTCCGACCCTCGTACCCGCGGTCTTCCCATCGTCGTCATCAGCGCCTGTACGCCCTACGAGGTCGACGCGGGCGTCGCGGCCGGGGTCGACGCGTTCCTGGCCAAGCCGTTCGAGCCGAGCGAACTGGTGCGGATCATGCGCCGGCTGGTGACCGGGGAGGAAGAGGCGCCGGCGGACGGGCGGCGCGGTGCCGGGCGAGCGGGGAGCACCGCCGGCTGACCGGAGCGGCGGGCCGGGACCGGCTGCCCCGCGCCCTGGAACCGTGCCCCGCTGACCGGATGGCGAAACCGGTTCGCGAAGTGCCCCCCTCTCTCACCTACGCTTGACCCGTGACCCCCGCCGATCTCTCCCGGACCGTGCTGCACGCCGTGCGCCGCGCGGTCGACGAGGATGCGTTGCGCGCGCCCGTGCCCGCGCGCGTGCGGGTGGAGCGGACCCGGCCCGGCGGCAGCGGCGACTACGCCTGCGCCGTCGCCCTCCAGCTCGCCGGGCCCGCCTCACTGCCCGCCCTGGAGGTCGCCCGCATCCTGCGTGATCGTGTCGCGGCCGAACCCGGCGTCGGGCGGGTCGAGATCACCGGGCCCGGATTCCTGAGCTTCACCCTCGACGCCCCGGCCGTCAGCGACCGGGCCGTGCTCGCCGCCGTACGGGAACAGGGCCTCGCGTACGGGCACGGGGACGCGCTCCGGGACGAGATCCACCAGCTCCACCACGCGCGGGAGGTCCGCGCCGCCGTCACCGCCCAGGCCGTGTTCCGGCTCCTCGTCGCCCAGGGTGCCCGGGGCCGGACCACCTGCGAAGAGGCGCCCGACCCGGACTGGGTCCGCCTCGGCGTCACCGTCAACGCGTACGGGACACCCCCCACACCCCTCACCGAGATCCGCCCCGTTCCCGCCGGGGCCACCGCGGGGGAGCTGCTGGAGCGGCTCGGGCCCGACGCGGCCCGCTGGGGGCTCCTGCGGGCCGCCGGACACGACCGCGCCGCCCTCGGCCCCGAACTGCTCGTCCAGGGCGAGGCCAATGCGCTCTTCCGGGTCCGCTACGCCCACGCGCGGGCCCGCGCTCTCACCCGCGGGGCCGCCGCCCTCGGCTTCACCGCCGACCCCACCCCGTACGGCGAAAGCCAAACCGTCTACGACCACGCCGCCCGCCCCCTCCTCGACCTCATCGCCGACCACCCCGGCGTCCTCCTCGCCGGGGCCCGTCACCGCGCGCCCGACCGGGTCGCCCGGCAGCTGGAAGCCGTCGCGCACGCGTTCTTCGACTTCCACGACTCCTGCCCGCCCCTGCCCGCCGGTGACGAGAAACCCTCGGCCGCCCACCGTGCCTGGCTGGCCATCGCCGAAGCCGCCGGGACGGTGCTGGCAGGCGGCCTGTCCCTGCTCGGCATCCGTGCGCCCGAACACCTCTGACGCGATCAGAAGAGACCCGAAAGAACCTTCACGATGAGCCGCTCCGCACATCCCGCAGGCCCCCGTCACGCCGACGTCCTCCCCGAGGGGCACTACTCCGCGCCCGCCGCCGACCTCAACGTCCTCGACGAGAAGGTCTGGTCGCGCACCGTCACCCGTGACGCGGACGGCGCCCTCACCGTCGGCGGGATCGCCGTCGCCCGGCTCGCCGAGGAGTTCGGGACCCCCGCCTACTTCCTCGACGAGAGCGACTTCCGGGCCCGCTGCCGCGCCTGGGCCGACGCCTTCGGGCCCGACGCCGACGTCTTCTACGCCGGGAAGGCCTTCCTGTCCCGCGCCGTCGTGCGCTGGCTGAAGGAAGAGGGGCTGAATCTCGACGTGTGCTCGGGCGGTGAGCTGACCACCGCCCTCGACGCCGGTATGCCCGCCGAGCGCATCGCCTTCCACGGCAACAACAAGACCGTCGCCGAGATCGAGCGGGCCGTCGAGGCCGGTGTCGGGCGGATCGTGCTCGACTCCTTCCAGGAGATCGTCCGCGTCGCCCACATCGCCCAGCGCCACGGCGTGCGCCAGCGCGTGCAGATCCGCGTCACCGTCGGCGTCGAGGCCCACACCCACGAGTTCATCGCCACCGCGCACGAGGACCAGAAGTTCGGCATCGCGCTCGCCGACGGGCAGGCCGCCGAGGCCGTGCGCCGCGCGCTCGCGCTCGACGGCCTCGAACTCATCGGCGTCCACTCCCACATCGGCTCGCAGATCTTCGACATGGCCGGTTTCGAGGTGTCCGCCCGGCGCGTGGTGCAGCTGCTCGCCGAGATCCGCGACGAGCACGGCGTCGAGCTGCCCGAGATCGACCTCGGCGGCGGCCTCGGTATCGCGTACACCTCCGACGACGACCCCCGCGAACCGCACGAGATCGCCAAGGCGCTCAGCGACATCGTCGGCCGCGAGTGCGAGGCCGCGAAGCTGCGCACCCCCCGGATCTCCGTCGAGCCGGGCCGCGCCATCGTCGGACCCACCGCGTTCACGCTGTACGAGGTCGGCACGATCAAGCCCCTGGAGGGGCTGCGGACGTACGTCAGCGTCGACGGCGGCATGTCGGACAACATCCGCACCGCGCTGTACGACGCCGAGTACAGCGTCGCCCTCGTCTCGCGCACCTCGGACGCCGAACCGATGCTCGTCCGGGTCGTCGGCAAGCACTGCGAGAGCGGCGACATCGTGGTCAAGGACGCGTTCCTCCCCGCCGACCTGGCACCCGGCGACCTGATCGCGGTCCCCGCCACCGGCGCGTACTGCCGTTCCATGGCGAGCAACTACAACCACGCGCTGCGCCCCCCGGTCGTCGCCGTCCGCGACGGCGAGGCGCGGGTGATCGTCCGGCGCGAGACGGAGGAAGATCTCCTGCGTCTCGATGTCGGCTGATGAAATAGTCATCTCAGGATCCGGACGGAGGGTAGGAACTTCCGTCCGGTGAGTGAGACTGGTCCCCAATGAGCATGTACAGAAACGAGGTCGGATGATGCGTACGCGTCCGCTGAAGGTGGCGCTGCTGGGCTGTGGTGTGGTCGGCTCAGAGGTGGCGCGCATCATGACGACGCACGCCGACGACCTCGCGGCGCGCATCGGCGCGCCCGTCGAGCTCGCCGGTGTCGCCGTCCGCCGGCCCTCGAAGGTGCGTGAGGGCATCGACCCCGCACTGATCACCACCGACGCGACCGCGCTCGTGCAGCGCGGCGACATCGACGTCGTCGTCGAGGTCATCGGGGGCATCGAGCCCGCCCGTACGCTCATCACCACCGCGTTCGAGAACGGCGCGAGCGTCGTCTCCGCGAACAAGGCGCTGCTCGCCGAGGACGGCGCCGCCCTGCACGCCGCCGCCGAGAAGTACGGCCGCGACCTGTACTACGAGGCCGCCGTCGCCGGCGCCATCCCGCTGGTACGGCCGCTGCGCGAGTCCCTCGCGGGCGACAAGGTCAACCGGGTGCTCGGCATCGTCAACGGCACGACCAACTTCATCCTCGACAAGATGGACACCAGCGGCGCCGGCTACTCCGAGGCGCTCGACGAGGCCACCGCCCTCGGGTACGCCGAGGCCGACCCGACCGCCGACGTCGAGGGCTTCGACGCCGCCGCGAAGGCCGCGATCCTCGCCGGGATCGCCTTCCACACCCGCGTCAAGATCGGCGATGTGCACCGCGAGGGCATCACCGAGGTCACCGCCGCCGACATCGCCTCCGCCCGCCGCATGGGCTGCACGGTCAAGCTGCTGGCCATCTGCGAGCGCGCCGCCGACGGGGCCTCCGTCACCGCCCGCGTCCACCCCGCGATGATCCCGCTCAGCCACCCGCTGGCCTCCGTCCGCGAGGCGTACAACGCGGTGTTCGTGGAGGCCGACGCCGCCGGACAGCTGATGTTCTACGGGCCCGGCGCCGGCGGCTCCCCGACCGCCTCCGCGGTCCTCGGCGACCTCGTCGCGGTCTGCCGCAACAAACTGGGCGAGGCCACCGGACCCGGTGAGTCCGCCTACACGCGCCTGCCGGTCAGCCCCATGGGCGAGGTCGTCACGCGCTACCACATCAGCCTCGACGTGGCCGACAAGCCGGGTGTACTCGCCCAGGTCGCGACGGTCTTCGCCGAGCAGGGCGTATCGATCGATACCGTCCGCCAGCAGGGAAAGGACGGCGAGGCGTCCCTCGTCGTCGTCACCCACCGCGCGCCCGACGCCGCCCTCTCCGGGACCGTCGAAGCGCTGCGCAAGCTCGACACCGTGCGCGGTGTCGCCAGCATCATGCGTGTTGAAGGGGAGTAAAGGACCCATGACCAGCAAGGGCACCCACCAGTGGCGCGGCATCATCGAGGAGTACCGGGACCGGCTTCCGGTCACGGCGACGACGCCGGTCGTCACGCTTCGTGAGGGCGGTACGCCGCTCGTACCGGCGCAGGTCCTCTCCGAGCGCACGGGCTGCGAGGTGCACCTCAAGGTCGAGGGCGCCAACCCCACCGGTTCCTTCAAGGACCGCGGCATGACCATGGCCATCACCCGGGCCAAGGAGGAGGGCGCGAAGGCCGTCATCTGCGCCTCCACCGGCAACACCTCAGCCTCCGCCGCCGCTTACGCGGTCCGCGCGGGCATGGTCTGCGCCGTCCTCGTACCGCAGGGCAAGATCGCGCTCGGCAAGATGGGCCAGGCCCTCGTGCACGGCGCCAAGATCCTCCAGGTCGACGGCAACTTCGACGACTGCCTGACCCTGGCCCGCGCGCTCTCCGACAACTACCCGGTGGCGCTGGTCAATTCGGTCAACCCGGTCCGTATCGAGGGCCAGAAGACCGCCGCGTTCGAGATCGTCGACGCGCTCGGCGACGCCCCCGACATCCACGTCCTGCCGGTCGGCAACGCGGGCAACATCACCGCGTACTGGAAGGGCTACACCGAGTACGCCGGTGACGGCGTCTCCTCCCGCTCCCCGCGCATGTGGGGCTTCCAGGCCTCCGGTTCCGCGCCCATCGTGCGCGGCGAGGTCGTCAAGGACCCGTCCACCATCGCCACCGCGATCCGCATCGGGAACCCGGCCTCCTGGAACTACGCGCTCGCCGCGCGGGACGAGTCGGGCGGTTTCATCGACGAGGTGACGGACCGGCAGATCCTGTCCGCGTACCGGCTGTTGGCCTCCCAGGAGGGCGTCTTCGTGGAGCCCGCGTCGGCCGCGTCCGTCGCCGGTCTGCTCAAGGCCGCCGAGGAGGGCAAGGTCGACCCCGGCCAGAAGATCGTCTGCACGGTCACCGGCAACGGCCTCAAGGACCCCGACTGGGCCGTCGCGGGCGCCCCGCAGCCGGTCACGGTCCCGGTCGACGCGGCCACCGCCGCCGAGAAGCTCGGGCTCGTCTGAGCCGGTCCCGGACGGGCCGCGGCAACCGCCGCGGCCCAGGGCCCGCCCACCGCGGCGACGCCCCCGTCAACCGTGACAACCCAGCTCAACCGCCCTCTTTCCGGGGCGGAGAGCGCATAGGAGGCGGGCGACACGCATCGTGCGCCTCCTGTGCGCCCTATGTCGCGACAGAACCTTCCTTCGATAAGCTGTACCCCATCCGCCCGACACCCGCCCGACGGTCCGCTGCGGTACGGCAGCCGTCGTGGGCGAACGCGGGACGGGCCACCGGATCCCCTGTACGCCCCGGTGCGCACTGTGTCCCGCCCCCGCCCCCGCCCCCGCAGACCCCGCCGCCGCAGATCCACCGCACTGCATCCCCGCCGCCTTACAAGGAGTGGTCCGACCGATGGCCGGTCCCGCGTTCCGAGCCGCCGCCGTCCGGGTGCGCGTCCCCGCCACCAGCGCCAACCTGGGGCCGGGTTTCGACGCCCTCGGCCTCTCGCTGGGGCTGTACGACGACGTCGTCGTCCGGGTCGCCGACTCCGGGCTGCACATCGACATCGCGGGTGAGGGCAGCGAGACCCTGCCCCGCGACGAGAGCCACCTGCTCGTGCGCTCCCTGCGCACCGCGTTCGACCTGCTCGGCGGCCAGCCCCGCGGGCTGGAGATCGTCTGCGCCAACCGCATCCCGCACGGCCGCGGCCTCGGCTCCTCCTCCGCCGCCATCTGCGCCGGAATCGTCGCCGCCCGCGCCGTGACGACCGGCGGCGACGCCCGCCTCGACGACGCGGCCCTGCTGGAGCTGGCGACCGAGATCGAGGGGCACCCCGACAACGTCGCGGCCTGTCTGCTCGGCGGATTCACCCTCGCCTGGATGGACGGCGGCTCGGCCCGGGCGATCCGGATGGACCCCGCCGAATCCGTCGTGCCCGTCGTCTTCGTGCCCGGACGCCCCGTGCTCACCGAGACGGCGCGCGGCCTGCTCCCGCGCACCGTCCCGCACGTCGACGCGGCCCTGAACGCCGGCCGGGCGGCCCTCCTCGTCGAGGCCCTGACCCGCCGCCCCGAGCTGCTGCTCGCCGCCACCGAGGACCGGATCCACCAGGAGTACCGGGGCCCGGCCATGCCGGAGAGCGTGGAGCTGGTGCACCGCCTGCGCGCCGACGGCGTGCCCGCGGTTATCTCCGGCGCCGGACCCACGGTCCTGGCGCTGACGGAGGAGGGTTCGGCCGACAAGGTCGCCCGACTGGCGGGGGAGGGCTGGGCGGCGAATCGGCTGGCCCTCGACGCGACGGGCGCGAGTGTGCTGCCGCTGGCCGCGTAACCGCATGTGATTACCGGTGAGCGAGAGGGGGAATGTTTGTTGGAGCCGGTAGTGTTAACCTCAAGTCTGCAACCGACGTCTTTGAGGCGCGTTGCTTCGTGTCCCCCTCCGGGACCACCATTCTTCCGGGAGCCTCCCCAACTGCCTGAGCAGCCTGCCTGAGCAGTTTCGAGCACGCTCCGGAACCGGCACGACACCCCTCGCTCGTCCAGGAGTGGGCCGAGCAGGGGGATCTCGCGCCGGACCCCGCACGTTCATCTCTCCGCCGTACCCGGCGGACCACCGCCCCGGCAAGGTCCGCGATCCAGCAAGATCAACAGACCGCAGTCGGACAGCACAACCGGTCGCCGAGCCAGAAGGCCGACGTCCGCTCCAGGGAAGGACCCTTCGTGAGCGACACCACCGATCTGATGGGCGTGACTGCCGACAAGAACGTCGACAGCGCCGCGCCCGCCGAAGGTGCTGCCACTGGCACCACCGCACGGCGCCGCCGCTCCGGCACCGGCCTCGAGGGCATGGTCCTGGCCGAGCTCCAGCAGGTCGCGTCCGGCCTCGGCATCAGGGGCACCGCGCGGATGCGCAAGAGCCAGCTGATCGAGGTCATCAAGGAGGCGCAGGCGGGTGGCGGATCCGCCGCCCCCAAGACCTCCTCCAAGGCCGCAGAGGCCCCCGCCGAGGCGGAGAGCAAGCCCAAGCGCCGCGCGACCTCGAAGGCGCGCACCGGGGACGAGGACGCCGCTGCCGCCGCCGAGAAGAGCACGGCCGCCCAGCAGCAGATCGACATCCCCGGTCAGCCGGCCAGCGACGACCAGCCCGCGGGCGAGCGCCGTCGCCGCCGTGCCACCGCGCAGGCGGGCAGCCCCGACCCCAAGACCGAGGCGAAGACCGAGGTCAAGGCCAAGGCGGAGCCCGAGACCCAGCAGAAGACCGAGGAGCGGGCCGAGCCCAAGGGCGACGCCCGGGCCGAGAACGCCGCCGACACGGCCGAGGGCCGTCGCGGCGACCGCCAGGGCCAGGGCCGCGGTGACCGCGAGGGCCGCCGCGAGCGCCAGCGCGACCGCCGCGGCAAGGGCGACGACCAGGGCCAGCAGGGCGGCGGCGGGCAGCGTCCGCAGCGCCAGGGCCAGGGCCAGCAGAACCGTGACAACGGTCCGCAGGACGACTTCGACGACGAGGCGGGCGGCCGCCGCGGCCGTCGCGGCCGCTACCGCGACCGCCGTGGCCGTCGTGGCCGCGACGACTTCGCCGGCGATGTGCAGGTGGCCGAGGACGACGTCCTGATCCCCGTCGCGGGCATCCTGGACATCCTCGACAACTACGCGTTCATCCGGACCTCCGGCTACCTGCCCGGCCCGAACGACGTGTACGTCTCGCTCGCCCAGGTCCGCAAGAACGGCCTGCGCAAGGGCGACCACGTCACCGGTGCGGTGCGCCAGCCCAAGGACGGCGAGCGGCGCGAGAAGTTCAACGCGCTGGTCCGCCTCGACTCGGTCAACGGCATGGCGCCCGAGTCCGGCCGCGGCCGCCCCGAGTTCCAGAAGCTGACCCCGCTCTACCCGCAGGACCGGCTCCGCCTGGAGACCGACTCCAACATCCTGACGACGCGGATCATCGACCTGGTGGCCCCGATCGGCAAGGGCCAGCGCGGGCTCATCGTGGCCCCGCCGAAGACCGGCAAGACGATGATCCTCCAGTCGATCGCCAACGCGATCACGGTCAACAGCCCCGAGTGCCACCTGATGGTCGTCCTGGTCGACGAGCGTCCGGAAGAGGTCACCGACATGCAGCGGTCGGTGAAGGGCGAGGTCATCTCCTCGACCTTCGACCGTCCCGCCGAGGACCACACCACCGTCGCCGAGCTGGCCATCGAGCGCGCCAAGCGCCTCGTCGAGCTGGGTCACGACGTGGTCGTCCTGCTCGACTCGATCACCCGCCTGGGCCGCGCGTACAACCTCGCGGCGCCGGCCTCCGGCCGCATCCTGTCCGGTGGTGTCGACTCGACCGCGCTCTACCCCCCGAAGCGCTTCTTCGGCGCCGCGCGCAACATCGAGGACGGCGGCTCGCTGACCATCCTGGCCACCGCGCTCGTCGAGACCGGCTCGCGCATGGACGAGGTGATCTTCGAGGAGTTCAAGGGCACCGGCAACATGGAGCTCAAGCTCGACCGGAAGCTCTCGGACAAGCGCATCTTCCCGGCGGTGGACGTCGACGCGTCCTCCACCCGTAAGGAAGAGATCCTGCTCGGCACCGACGAGCTGGCCGTCGTCTGGAAGCTGCGCCGGGTGCTGCACGCGCTCGACCAGCAGCAGGCGATCGAACTCCTCCTGGACCGGATGAAGAAGACCCAGTCCAACGCGGAGTTCCTGCTCCAGATCCAGAAGACGACGCCGGGCAGCGGAAACGGCAACGACTGACGGGTCGAACGCGTCAAGGGCTCCGCCCCCTCACCTCGGTGAGGGGGCGGAGCCCTTTTCCGTCCCCACGGTTCCCTTTTCCTCTCCTTTTCTTTCTCCGCACATTCCCCTTCCGTTGTTACTGACGTAATGTTCGGGGCAGTTGAGGTGGGGGGCCATCGAGGCGGAACGGCAGAGGCGTGAGCCCTGCGGCGATCCGCCCTGCGCAGCGGACAGTTCACGCACCTCCGCCGTTTCCCGACCGGCGGGGCCTTCTTCCGTGCCGCCGGTTCCTATCCGAAGGATCACCGCGTGCACATACGCACCACGGGGGGCCGGCACGCGCGCCGGCTCAGACTCGCTGTTCCGGCGGCGGCCGTCACCGTTCTCGCCCTCGTCGGCACCGGGCTGACGATGTCCACGTCCCAGGCCGGGGAGCCGGCGCCCTCGTTGCCGACGGCTGCCCCCGAACGGCCCGCCGCCCCGGCCGAGTCGGAGCTGCGCGAGCGGGTGGCCGGCGCGGCCGGGTCGGACCGCGAGGCGCTTCCCCCGGCCAAGTTCGCCGGGGACGGACCGGGCACCGCCGCCCCGATGGTCATCGGCGGAACGCAGACCTCCATCTCCAGCGCCCCGTGGATGGCGCAGCTCTGGTACTACGACGACCGGGGCACCCCCGCCGACGAGAGCGACGACACCGGCTTCTTCTGCGGCGGCGTCGTCATCGCGCCCACGAAGATCGCCACGGCCGCGCACTGTGTCAAGGGGTACGACTGGAACGCCAACGGCGCGGTCGTCACCGGCAGCACCTCCACCGAGCCCAACAGCAGCGGCACCGTCTCCTGGCCCTACCGCCAGTGGAACAGCCCGGTCTACAAGGACGTCCAGGGAGCGGCCGACAACGACGTCGCCGTCCTCACCCTCTTCGAGCCGGTCACGGCCAAGTCCCTTCCGGTGGCGGCCAACACGGACACCGGCCTCTACGCCGCGGGCACCCAGGCCAAGGTCTACGGCTGGGGCCGCACCAGCTCCACCAGCGACGACATCTCCACCACCCTGCGCTCGGCGACCCTCCCGATGGTCTCGGACGCGGCGTGCCGCAGCTCGTACGGCAGTTCCTTCGTCGCGGGCCACATGGTCTGCGCGGGCAAGACCGGCGCGAGCGACGCGGAGACCGTCGGGGCGTGCAACGGTGACTCCGGCGGCCCGCTGGTCATCGGCGGCAAGCTCGCCGGCATCGTCTCCTGGGGCATCCAGGACTGCGTCGGCCAGGGCGCGTACAGCGTCTTCGCCAAGGTGACGACCTATGTGCCCGCCATCAACGCGCGCGCCTACGACACCAACATGACCTGGGACCACCGCGCGGACCTGATGGCCCGCAACAAGTCCAACAAGACGATGTACCAGTTCACGTCGACCGGTACCGGCATGACGAAGGCCACGTACAGCAGCGGCTGGGGCGACATCAACGTCCTGCTCCAGACCGACCTGAACCGGGACGACAACCAGGACCTGCTGGTGCGCGGCAAGGACGGCAACCTGTACTGGCAGTGGTACAGCATCGCGGCCGACGCGTGGCAGACCAAGCGCCTGGCCACCGGCTGGGGCACCCGCACGCAGATCCTCGCCCCCGGCGACCTGACGGGCGACGGCCACCCGGACGTCCTGTCGACCGACTCCTCCGGCGGCTTCTGGCTCTACCCGGGCAAGGGCAACGGCACCTTCGCCGCCCGGATCAAGATCGGCGGCGGTGGCCTCAACTTCACCATGGTCCGCGGCAGCGGCGACTTCACCAACGACGGCAAGCCCGACATCATCGCCCGCGGCAGCGGCGGCAAGCTGTACCTCTTCAAGGGCACCGGCAAGGCGAGCGCCCCGTTCGCGCCCAAGGTCCTCGTCCGGACCTGGGACGTTGCCACGGCCCTGGTCACCACCGGTGACTTCACCGGCGACGGCCACGCGGACATCATCGTCCGGGTGAAGACCGGGGAGCTGTACCTCTACCCGGGCACCGGCAAGTCCGACAGCGGCATCTTCGGCGCCCGCAAGCTGCTGGGCAGCGGCGCCAACAACTACGACCTCTTCGGCTGACCCGAGACCTTGACCACATCCCGTACGGCTCACCGGCACTCCGCACGATCGCTGTACGGGGCACGAAACCCCAGGTGAACGCCGCCTCACGGCTCGTACGCCCGTACATCCTGTGGCCCCCGTCCCCCGACGGGGGCCACAGGCGTCTGTGCAACCCTTCTTGGTGCTTCGGCCGTCCTACGGCATGTGGACAGGCCGACCGCGCGTGGCACACCACCACGGCAGGGGGCACGCGGACAACAGGAGTGACGAGGGAGACGCGTGAGCGAGCAGAGCAGGAGCACGGGCCGGATACGCGGCACCGGCAGCCGACGGAGGAAACCGTCCGGCAGGCATCGCGCCAAGGTCGTCGCGGCCTGGACGGTGGCGGGGGTCGTGGTCGTCGGCGGGGCCGGGCTCGGCTATGCGTACCTGGCGCTCGACGGCAACCTCTCCAGCGTCGACATCGACGCCAAGCTCGGCGCCGACCGTCCCGACGACGTGGACGACGGCTCGCAGGACATCCTGGTGCTGGGCTCCGACTCGCGCTCCGGCGACAACGGGGAGTACGGCCAGGACGAGGGCGGGGCCCGCTCCGACACGGCGATGGTCGTCCACGTCGACAAGGGCCACAAGTCCGCGAGCGTCGTCTCGATACCGCGCGACACCCTGATCGAGCGCCCCGCCTGCGAGAGCGACACCACCGGAGACCCGGTCCCCGCCGCGCACCGGGCCATGTTCAACACCGCCTACGAGGTCGGCGGGCCCGCCTGCGCGGTCAAGACCGTCGAATCGATGTCCGGCATCCGCATGGACCACTACCTGGAAGTCGACTTCACCGGCTTCAAGAAGCTCATCGACGAGCTCGGCGGCGTCGAGATCACCACGAAGACCGCGATCGACGACTCCAAGAGCCACCTCAGCCTGGAGCCCGGCACCCACACCCTGAACGGCGAGCAGTCCCTCGGCCTCGTCCGTACCCGCAAGTCCGTCGGCGACGGCAGCGACCTGGGACGCATCCAGCTCCAGCAGGCGTTCATCAAGGCGCTCATGCAGCAGACGAAGAGCGTCGGGGTGTTCTCCAGCCCCAAGAAGCTCTACGGTCTCGCGGACGCCGCCACCAAGGCGATCACCACCGACTCCGGACTCGGCTCCGTCACCAAGCTCACCGGCTTCGCCAACGGCCTCAAGGGGCTCGGCGCCGACAACGTGCACATGGTGACCCTGCCCGTGGAGTACGACCCGGCCGACCCGAACCGCGTCCTCCCGCAGGAGAAGGCCGGCCGGCAGGTCTGGGCCGCCCTCAAGAACGACCGGCCGATCCCCGCCTCCGCCACCGAGAAGTCGGCCGGGGACAAGGGCGACGCCGCGAAGGTCGTCGAGTAGCCGCTCACAGGCCCCGGGGAATACCTGCGGCCCGCCCCCGGTTTTGGGAGATACGGCCGGTCCTGGCAGACTGGTACGTCGGCCCCGGTTCACGGCCCCGCAAATCCGCGCGGACGACCCGGAGCCCTCCCGAAACTAGGAGACACCTTGAAGCGCGACATCCACCCCGAGTACGTCGAGACGCAGGTCAGCTGCACCTGCGGTGCGTCGTTCACCACCCGGAGCACCATCGACAACGGCACCATCCGTGCCGACGTCTGCTCCGAGTGCCACCCGTTCTACACGGGCAAGCAGAAGATCCTCGACACCGGCGGCCGCGTGGCCCGCTTCGAGGCCCGCTTCGGCAAGGCTGCCGGCTCCGCCAGCAAGTAGCGAGCCACTGCGCCGGTTCCTGGCGCCCTCTCCCCGGGGGCGTCGGAACCGGCGTTTTTTCCGGTCGGGTGTCCGGGGGAGACCCGCCGGACACCCCACCGGGCCGTACGCCCTCCAGCAGGCCCGCAGATTTCAGACCAACCAGGAGCCCCCGCATGTTCGAGGCGGTCGAGGAACTGATCGGTGAACACACCGGTCTCGAGAAGAAGCTCGCCGACCCGTCGGTCCACGCCGACCAGGCCAACGCGCGCAAGCTGAACAAGCGCTACGCGGAGCTGACCCCGATCGTCTCCACGTACCGGGCCTGGAAGCAGACCGGCGACGACATCGAGACCGCCCGCGAATTCGCCGCGGACGACCCCGACTTCGCCGCCGAGGTCAAGGAGCTGGAGAAGCAGCGCGAGGAGATCACGGAGAAGCTCCGCCTCCTCCTCGTCCCGCGCGACCCCAGCGACGACAAGGACGTGCTTCTGGAGATCAAGGCGGGCGCCGGCGGCGACGAGTCCGCCCTGTTCGCCGGGGACCTGCTGCGCATGTATCTGCGCTACGCCGAGCGCGTCGGCTGGAAGACCGAGATCATCGACTCCACCGAGTCCGAGCTCGGCGGCTACAAGGACGTCCAGGTCGCCGTCAAGACCAAGGGCGGCAACGGCGCCACCGAGCCCGGCCAGGGCGTCTGGGCCCGGATGAAGTACGAGGGCGGCGTGCACCGCGTGCAGCGCGTGCCCTCCACCGAGTCCCAGGGCCGCATCCACACCTCCGCCGCGGGCGTGCTCGTCACCCCCGAGGCCGAGGAGGTCGACGTCGAGATCCACGCCAACGACCTGCGCATCGACGTCTACCGCTCCTCCGGGCCCGGCGGCCAGTCCGTCAACACGACCGACTCCGCCGTCCGCATCACGCACCTGCCGACCGGAGTCGTCGCCTCCTGCCAGAACGAGAAGAGCCAGCTCCAGAACAAGGAGCAGGCCATGCGCATCCTGCGGTCCCGGCTGCTCGCCGCCGCCCAGGAGGCCGCCGAGCAGGAAGCCTCCGACGTCCGCCGCAGCCAGGTCCGTACCGTCGACCGCTCCGAGAAGATCCGGACGTACAACTTCCCGGAAAACCGCATCTCGGACCACCGCGTCGGCTTCAAGGCGTACAACTTGGACCAGGTGCTCGACGGCGACCTGGACGCGGTGATCCAGGCGTGCGTCGACGCCGACTCCGCCGCCAAGCTCGCCAACGCGTAAGCGACCCGCCCGCCCCGCACCCCCCGTACGGAGAACCGCGATGAACCTGCTGCTCGCCGAGGTGGCCCAGGCCACCCAGCGGCTGGCCGACGCCGGTGTCCCCTCACCGCGATTCGACGCCGAGGAACTCGCGGCCTTCGTCCACGGGGTGAAGCGGGGCGCGCTCCACACGGTCCCCGACAGCGACTTCGACGCCCGCTACTGGGAGACCGTCGCCCGCCGCGAGGCCCGCGAACCGCTCCAGCACATCACCGGCCGCGCCTTCTTCCGCTACCTGGAGCTCCAGGTCGGACCCGGCGTCTTCGTGCCCCGCCCGGAGACCGAGTCGGTCGTCGGCTGGGCCATAGACGCCGTGCGCGCGATGGACGTCGTCGAGCCCGTCGTCGTCGACCTGTGCACCGGATCGGGCGCCATCGCGCTCGCCATGGCCCAGGAGGTCCCCCGCTCCCGCGTGCACGCCGTGGAGCTCTCCGAGGACGCCCTCAGGTGGACCCGGAAGAACGCCGAGGGGTCCCGGGTCACCGTCCACAAGGGAGACGCCCTGAGCGCCCTTCCCGAGCTCGACGGCCAGGTCGACCTGGTGATCTCCAACCCGCCGTACATCCCGCTCACCGAATGGGAGTACGTCGCCCCCGAGGCCCGCGACCACGACCCGGAGATGGCCCTGTTCTCCGGCGAGGACGGCCTCGACACCATCCGCGGCATCGAACGCACCGCCCACCGTCTGCTGCGCCCCGGCGGCCTCGTCGTCATCGAGCACGCCGACACCCAGGGCGGCCAGGTCCCCTGGATCTTCACCGAGGAGCGGGGCTGGGCCGACGCGGCCGACCACCCCGACCTCAACAAGCGCCCCCGGTTCGCCACCGCCCGCAAGGCCATGCCGTGACCGGCCCCCGGCACCACCACCCGTACCCGCACCTGTCCGAGGAGGCCGGCTGATGGCTCGGCGATACGACTGCAACGACGCCACCGACCGGACCACCGGGCTGCGCGAGGCCGCATCGGCCGTCCGCCGGGGCGAACTGGTCGTGCTGCCCACCGACACCGTGTACGGGATCGGTGCGGACGCCTTCACCTCGGAGGCCGTCGCGGACCTGCTGGACGCCAAGGGCCGGGGCCGCAACATGCCCACCCCCGTCCTCATCGGCTCCCCGAACACCCTGCACGGCCTGGTCACCGACTTCTCCGAAGAGGCCTGGGAGCTCGTCGACGCCTTCTGGCCCGGCGCCCTCACCCTCGTCGCCCGGCACCAGCCCTCCCTCCAGTGGGACCTCGGCGACACCCGGGGCACCGTCGCGATCCGGATGCCGCTGCACCCGGTCGCCATCGAGCTGCTCACCGAGGTCGGCCCGATGGCCGTCTCCAGCGCCAACCTCACCGGACACCCCTCGCCCGAGGACTGCGACGCCGCCCAGGGCATGCTCGGCGACTCCGTCTCCGTCTACCTCGACGGCGGCCCGACGCCCGGCATCGTGCCGTCCTCCATCGTCGACGTCACCGGCGCCACCCCGGTCCTGCTGCGCGCCGGCGCCCTCTCCGCGGAGGAGCTGCGCAAGGTGGTCCCCGACCTCGAGGTGGCCAATTGACCGCCCCCGAGGGGCGTGGCATAGCGGGGCGGACCGACACCTTCCGCATCCTCCACGTCAGCACCGGCAACGTCTGCCGCTCGCCCATCACCGAGCGGCTGACCCGCCATGCCCTGGTGGACCGCCTCGGCGACCCGCTCAGCGGCGGCCTGATCGTGGAGAGCGCGGGCACCTGGGGCCATGAGGGCGCGCCCATGGAGGCCAACGCCGAGGTCGTCCTCGCCGACTTCGGCGCGGACGCCAGCGGCTTCGTCGGCCGCGAACTCCTCGACGAGCACGTCATCCGCGCCGACCTGGTCCTCACCGCCACCCGCGACCACCGCGCCCAGGTCATCTCCATGGGCCACTCCGCGGGCCTGCGCACCTTCACGCTCAAGGAGTTCACCCGGCTGGTCCGGGCCATAGACCCGGCCACCCTGCCCGACCCGCGCGACGAGGGCGTCGTCGAGCGCGCCCGCGCCCTGGTGCGCGCCGCCGCCGCGCTGCGCGGCTGGCTGCTGGCCCCGACCGCCGAGGCGGACGAGGTCTACGACCCGTACGGCGCGCCCATCACCTTCTTCCGCTCCATCGGCGACGAGATCAACCAGGCCCTCGACCCGGTGGTCACCGCGCTCACGGGCGTACGCGCTCCGCACTGACGGACACGACCGCGCACCGGCGCACGCCGCCGCGCAGGCGACCGTACGTTCACGGCCCGACGGGACGGCCCGCGCGTCCAGCGCCGCCGCGCCGACAGCCGTACGTACGCAGCCCCACCCGACGGCCCCGCGCGTCCCGCGCCGTACGCCGGTGCGCCGACCGGCGTACGGCGCCCCGCGACAGCGGGCACGGCGACCCGCCCCGGCGTACGTTGGAGCTGACACCGGCACCCCTCGCCGGCGCACCCACCTCCAGGCCCGGAGCCGTCCCATGCCGGTCACCTCTCCCGCCGCACCCGCGGCCGCGCCGCCCGTACCCGACCGCCCCGACGCCCTGCCCCAGGACTTCGGCCCGCTGCTGAGCCAGGACCCGGAGATCGCCGGGATCCTCCTCGCGGAGCGGGACCGGCAGGCGGGCACCCTCCAGCTGATCGCCGCCGAGAACTTCACCTCGCCCGCGGTCCTGGCCGCCCTCGGCTCCCCGCTCGCCAACAAGTACGCCGAGGGGTACCCGGGCGCCCGCCACCACGGCGGCTGCGAGTACGCGGACGCCGCCGAACGCGTCGCCGTACGCCGGGCCACCGCCCTCTTCGGCGCCGAACACGCCAACGTCCAGCCGCACTCCGGCTCCTCCGCCGTCCTCGCCGCCTACGCCGCGCTGCTGCGCCCCGGCGACACGGTCCTCGCGATGGGACTCCCGTTCGGGGGACACCTCACCCACGGGGCGCCGGGCAACTTCTCCGGCCGCTGGTTCGACTTCGCCGGCTACGGGGTCGACCCGGACACCGGGCTCATCGACCACACCCGGCTCCGCGCCCTGGCCCGCGCCCGCCGCCCCAAGGCCATCGTCTGCGGCTCGATCTCCTACCCCCGCCACCCGGACTACGAGACGTTCCGGGAGATCGCCGACGAGGTCGGGGCGTATCTGATCGTGGACGCCGCCCATCCGATGGGGCTGATCGCCGGGGGAGCGGCGCCGAACCCGGTCCCGTACGCCGACGTGGTCTGCGCCACCACGCACAAGGTGCTGCGCGGACCGCGCGGCGGCATGATCCTGTGCGGCGCCGAGCTGGCCGAACGGATCGACCGGGCGGTGTTCCCGTTCACGCAGGGCGGGGCGCAGATGCACACGGTGGCGGCGAAGGCGGTCGCGTTCGGGGAGGCGGCCACCCCCGCGTACACGCTCTACGCCCACCAGGTCGTCGCCCACGCCCGGGTGCTCGCGGCCGGTCTGGAGGCGGAGGGCTTCGAGGTGACGACGGGCGGCACGGACACCCATATCGTCGTCGCGGACCCGGCCCCGCTCGGTGTCGACGGCCGCACCGCCCGTGAGCGCCTGGCGGCGGCCGGTATGGTCCTCGACACGTGCGCCCTGCCGTACGGGGACGCCCGGGGCATCCGGCTCGGCACCGCCGCGATCACCACGCAGGGGATGGACGACGGGGACATGGCCCGGATCGCGGCCCTGTTCGGAGCGGCCGTACGGGAGCCGGGCGATGTGAGCCCGATCGCGGCGGAGGTCCGGGCGCTGGCGGAGCGGAATCCTCCCTATCCGGGGTAGGCGAGGCGCAGGGAACCATCACCCGTACCGTTGAGTCCTTGTATCAGAGACTAGGGTGTGGGGCTGAGATGGCCGGCGAAACCTGTGGGGCAGCCCGTGCGTGATTACCTGCTGACGCTCTGTGTCACGGCAGCGGTGACCTATCTGCTGACCGGACCGGTGCGTAAGTTCGCCATCGCGATCGGGGCGATGCCCGCGATCCGTGCGCGCGACGTCCACCGGGAGCCGACACCGCGGCTCGGTGGGATCGCCATGTTCGGCGGGCTGTGTGCGGGGCTGATCGTCGCCGACCACCTGTTCAATCTGAAGGGCGTCTTCGAACTCTCCAACGAGCCAAGGGCGTTGCTCTCCGGCGCCGCCCTGATCTGGCTGATCGGCGTGCTCGACGACAAGTTCGAGATCGACGCCCTGATCAAGCTCGGCGGCCAGATGATCGCCGCCGCCGTCATGGTCATCCAGGGGCTCACGATCCTGTGGCTGCCGATCCCCGGCGTCGGCACGGTCGCCCTCACCCAGTGGCAGGGCACGCTGCTCACGGTGGCGCTGGTCGTCATCACGATCAACGCGGTCAACTTCGTCGACGGCCTGGACGGGCTCGCGGCGGGCATGGTGTGCATCGCGTCGGCGGCGTTCTTCCTGTACGCGTACCGGCTCTGGATGGGGTACGGGATCGAGGCGGCGGCCCCCGCGACGCTCTTCGCGGCGATCCTGATGGGCATGTGCCTGGGCTTCCTGCCGCACAACATGCACCCGGCGCGGATCTTCATGGGCGACTCGGGCTCGATGCTGATCGGCCTGGTGCTGGCGGCGGGCGCGATCTCGATCACGGGTCAGGTCGACCCGGACAACATGCGGATCTTCTTCGAGGGCAGCGAGCGCGGGGCGACCCACGCGATGTTCCCGGTCTTCATCCCGCTGCTGCTGCCGCTGACGATCATCGCGATCCCGGCCGCCGACCTGATCCTGGCCATCGTCCGGCGCACCTGGAACGGCCAGTCGCCGTTCGCCGCCGACCGGGGCCACCTCCACCACCGGCTGCTGGAGATCGGGCACTCGCACAGCCGCGCCGTGCTGATCATGTACTTCTGGTCCGCGCTCATCGCCTTCGGCACCGTCGGTTACTCGGTGCACTCGGCCTCGATGTGGATCGTCTTCCTCATCGTCGGCGCGAGCGCGATCGGCCTGATCCTGCTCCTGATGCCCCGCTTCACCCCGCGCGCCCCGCACTGGGCCAACCGCTTCGTGCCACCGCGCTACCGGCACAGCGCCCCGGAGCAGGTTTCCTCCTCGCCTTCCTCCGGCGAGAACCCGGTACCCGTGGCCTCCGGGGCCCAACAGGGCGTGGGGGACGCCCAGATGGGCGAGGAGGACTCCGAACGGGCCCCTGTGGCGGTCGGGGTGTCCGGCGTCAACGGCGCTACCGCGATCGGCGCTCGTTCGCGGTTCTCCGATCGCCGATCTCTCGACTCCTCCCGTTGACGATTCGGAAGTCCCGGTGCATTAGCAGACATTGCGACGCCTTGTCGTGCACACACGCGCGGGTTAACTCTCATGTGTGACAGTTGGCACACTTTCCAGGTAAAGACCTCATCAAATAGTTTGTGATACCGTTCACGAGACCCGGTGACGGAGCCGAAGGACCCTAGTGAGACGGTCCATTGGCCTGGTAATCCGCCTCGCGGACCGGGCCTACGCTCGTCCATGACGACGCCCCATTCCTCCTCTCAGACCAGTGGAGCTGCCGCCATGCAGTCCGACATGCGCGAAGTACTGCGCATCGCCACCCCCACCGCCGCGGTGGGAGCCATCGCCACGCTCGTCGGCGGGCTCGTCGTCGGCGGCAAGGGGGCGATCGGCGCCGTCGTGGGCTGTGTGGTGGTCATCCTCTTCATGGCCCTCGGACAGCTGGCGCTGCAATGGGTCGCGAAGTCGATGCCGCACCTCTTCCAGGGCATGGGACTGCTGGTCTACTCGGTCCAGCTCGTGCTCCTGCTCGGCCTCATCATGGCCATCAGGAACACCTCTCTCTTCGACCTCCAGGTCTTCGCGCTCACGCTGGTCGTTTCGGTGATCACGTGGATCGTCACGCAGACCGTGCTGCACGCCAGGAGCAAGACCCTGTACGTCGATCCCGACGGGGAGAGCGAGAAGACCCCGGGCGGAACCGAGGGGAAGCATGACCAGTAGGGCCGGGATAAAGCCCTGTTCGACATGCTGCTATCGTCCGGTCTCGGTTGCGGTACTGCGGGCGCGGACAACACGGCTGTCGCCTGATACATCGCGAGGCTTCGGGCCCGGCCGCCGCCTCCTCACCGTAAGAACCAGTCCGGTGCCGACCTGCGGCTGCCAGCCGCTCCGATACAACGAGGTAGCCGTATCCATGCGCCATGCAGAAGGAGCTCCTGGTGACTGCTGACGCCCAGACGCTCGCCTTCGAGGTTGACTGCCACCTGTTCCAGGGCTCGTGCGGATTCCCAGCCCCGAGCGCGTGGTCGTTCATCTTCGACCCGATCTTCACCATCGGGCCTGTCGAGTTCAACAAGCCGATGCTGCTCGCGATCATCGGGACCTTCGCCATCCTGGCTCTGTTCTGGGCCGGCTTCTCCAAGCCTAAGGTCATCCCGGGCAAGCTCCAGATGGTCGCCGAGGCGCTCTACGACTTCGTGCACCGGGGCATCGCCAAGGAGATCATCGGCAAGAAGGGCGAGCCCTTCGTCCCGCTGCTGGTGTCGCTGTTCTTCTTCGTCTGGATGCTGAACCTCTGGGCGATCATCCCGATCGCACAGTTCCCGGTGAGCTCGCTCATCGCGTACCCGGTCGGACTGGCCCTGCTCGTCTGGGCCGTCTACATGACGGTGACCTTCCGGAACAACGGCTTCGTCGGCGGTATCCGCAACCTGTGCGTACCCAGCGGCCTGCCCAAGCCGATCTACGTGATCCTGACGCCGATCGAGTTCGTCTCGAACATCTTCGTGCGCCCCTTCACGCTGGCGGTCCGACTCTTCGCGAACATGTTCGCCGGCCACATCCTGATCCTGGTCTTCACGATCGCGACCTGGTACATGCTCGGCACCGTGCTCGGCACCGTCTACGCCACCGCGTCGTTCGCCGTGACCCTGGCCCTGACCGTCTTCGAGATGTTCATCCAGGCGCTTCAGGCCTACGTGTTCACCGTGCTGACCGCCACGTACTTGTCCCAGGCGCTCGAAGAAGCGCACTGAGGACACCCGGGCCACCACCCGGACACCCCCTAGAACGTCCGGTGGACGCAATCTCCACCGGCCAATCAAGAGAAGGAATCACAGATCAATGTCTGAGACTCTCGCAGCCGTTGTGGGCAACGTCGGCACCATCGGTTACGGCCTCGCGGCGATCGGCCCCGGCGTCGGTATCGGCATCATCTTCGGTAACGGTGTGCAGGCCATCGCCCGCCAGCCCGAGGCGGCCGGCCTGATCCGCCAGAACATGCTGCTCGGCTTCGCGGTCATCGAGGCCCTGGCCCTGATCGGCTTCGTCGCCCCCTTCATCTACCCGAAGTAGTCCCGGCGACCTGACGATACGTTTTCGACGAAAGGTCCACCATGTTGCATCTGGCAGCCGAGGAGCCGCAGTCACCGCTGCTGCCGGTCTGGCCCGAGATCGTCATCGGTCTGATCTGCTTCAGCATTGTCTTCTTCGTCTTCTACAAGAAGCTCCTCCCGGCCATCAACAAGGCCCTGGACGAGCGTCGTGAGGCGATCGAAGGTGGCATCGAGAAGGCCGAAGCGGCTCAGACCGAGGCGCAGAGCGTTCTTGAGCAGTACAAGGCCCAGCTCGCCGAGGCCCGTCACGAGGCCGCGCGTCTGCGCCAGGAGGCGCAGGAGCAGGGCGCCGTCATCATCCAGGAGATGAAGGCGGAAGGGCAGCGGCAGCGCGAAGAGATCATCGCCGCCGGCCACGCCCAGATCGAGGCCGACCGCAAGGCAGCGTCCTCGGCGCTGCGTCAGGACGTGGGCAAGCTCGCCACCGACCTGGCCGGCAAGCTCGTCGGCGAGTCCCTCCAGGACCACGCCCGGCAGAGCGGCACCGTCGACCGGTTCCTCGACGAGCTCGAGGCGAAGGCCGAGGCGGCCCGATGAACGGCGCGAGCCGCGAAGCACTGGCTGCCGCACGCGAGCGTCTCGACGCGCTGACCGACAACACGTCGGTCGACGCGGCGAAGCTCGCCGAGGAGCTGGCCTCGGTCACCTCGCTGCTCGACCGCGAAGTATCCCTGCGCCGGGTTCTCACCGACCCGGCCCAGAGCGGCGAGAGCAAGGCCGAGCTGGCCACGCGTCTGCTCAGCGGACAGGTCGGCGGCGAGACCGTCGACCTGGTCTCCGGACTCGTCCGGTCCCGCTGGTCGCAGTCCCGTGACCTGGTGGACTCGGTCGAGGAGCTGGCGAACACCGCCGACCTCACCGCGGCCCAGCGCGGCGGCAACCTCGACGACGTCGAGGACGAGCTGTTCCGGTTCGGCCGGATCGTCGGCTCCGACCAGGAGCTGCGTTCCGCGCTGACCAGCCGTACGGCCACCGCGTCCGCCAAGGGCGAGCTGCTGCGCAGCCTGCTCGGCGGCAAGGCGCAGCCGGTCACCGAGCGGATCATCGTCCGCCTCGTGACCCACCCGCGTGGACGTAGCCTGGAAGCAGGGCTGGACTCGCTGTCCAAGCTCGCCGCGGAGCGCCGGAACCGCATGGTCGCCGTCGTCACCTCGGCGGTGCCGCTCAGCGACCGGCAGAAGCAGCGCCTCGGCGCCGCTCTGGCGAAGCTCTACGGCCGCGAGATGCACCTGAACCTGGACGTGGACCCCTCGGTCCTCGGCGGGGTCTCGGTGCGCGTCGGTGACGAGATCATCAACGGCACCGTCGCGGAGCGTCTCGACGATGCGACCCGTCGCATGGCCGGCTGAGACAGAGCAAGACCAAAGCAAGACCAGCGGCCCGGTTGGGCCGTGCAGAAATTGCAGAAGATTCCTGGGGGTCGGCCCCCAGACCCCCTTAAGAAACTTCGGGCCCAACAAGGAGAGCAGGGAACCCAGATGGCGGAGCTCACGATCCGGCCGGAGGAGATCCGGGACGCACTGGATAACTTTGTCCAGTCGTACCAGCCGGACGCGGCCTCGCGCGAGGAGGTCGGTACGGTCAGCGTTGCCGGCGACGGCATCGCGAAGGTGGAGGGTCTGCCCTCCGCCATGGCGAACGAGCTGCTGAAGTTCGAGGACGGCACCCTCGGTCTCGCCCTCAACCTCGAGGAGCGCGAGATCGGTGCGATCGTCCTCGGCGAGTTCAGCGGAATCGAGGAGGGCCAGCCGGTGCAGCGCACCGGTGAGGTGCTCTCCGTCGGCGTCGGCGAGGGCTACCTCGGCCGCGTCGTCGACCCGCTCGGCAACCCGATCGACGGTCTCGGCGAGATCGAGACCGAAAGCCGCCGCGCCCTCGAGCTACAGGCCCCTGGCGTCATGGTCCGCAAGTCGGTGCACGAGCCGATGCAGACCGGCTACAAGGCCGTCGACGCCATGGTGCCGATCGGCCGCGGCCAGCGTCAGCTGATCATCGGCGACCGTCAGACGGGTAAGACCGCGCTGGCCGTCGACACGATCATCAACCAGCGCGACAACTGGCGCTCGGGCGACGTGAACAAGCAGGTCCGCTGCATCTACGTCGCCGTCGGTCAGAAGGGTTCCACCATCGCCTCCGTGCGTGGTGCGCTCGAAGAGGCCGGTGCGCTGGAGTACACGACCATCGTCGCCGCCCCGGCGTCCGACCCGGCCGGCTTCAAGTACCTGGCGCCGTACACCGGTTCGGCCATCGGCCAGCACTGGATGTACCAGGGCAAGCACGTCCTGATCATCTTCGACGACCTCTCGAAGCAGGCCGACGCCTACCGCGCCGTGTCCCTGCTGCTGCGCCGCCCGCCGGGCCGCGAGGCCTACCCGGGTGACGTCTTCTACCTGCACTCCCGTCTGCTGGAGCGCTGCGCCAAGCTCTCCGACGAGATGGGCGCCGGTTCGATGACGGGCCTCCCGATCGTCGAGACCAAGGCGAACGACGTGTCGGCGTTCATCCCGACCAACGTCATCTCCATCACCGACGGCCAGTGCTTCCTGGAGTCCGACCTGTTCAACGCGGGTCAGCGTCCGGCGCTCAACGTCGGTATCTCGGTCTCCCGAGTCGGTGGCTCCGCCCAGCACAAGGCCATGAAGCAGGTCTCCGGCCGGCTTCGCGTGGACCTCGCCCAGTACCGCGAGCTGGAGGCGTTCGCCGCCTTCGGTTCCGACCTGGACGCGGCCTCGAAGGCCTCGCTGGAGCGCGGTAAGCGCATGGTCGAGCTGCTGAAGCAGCCGCAGTACGCCCCGTTCCCGATGGAGGAGCAGGTCGTCTCGGTCTGGGCCGGCACCACGGGCAAGATGGACGACGTCCCGGTCGAGGACATCCGTCGCTTCGAGAGCGAGCTGCTGGAGTTCCTGCGCCGCGAGCGCAAGGACCTGCTGACCAGCATCGCCGAGGGCGGCAAGATGTCCGACGACACGCTGCAGTCGATCGCCGACGCGATCGCCGCCTTCAAGCAGCAGTTCGAGACCTCGGACGGCAAGCTCCTGGGCGAGGGCTGATCGATGGGCGCTCAGCTTCGCGTTTACAAGCGCCGCATCCAAGCCGTCACCGCGACCAAGAAGATCACCAAGGCGATGGAGATGATCGCCGCCTCGCGCATCGTCAAGGCGCAGCGCAAGGTGGCGGCATCGCAGCCGTACGCGACCGAGCTCACCCGCGCGGTGACCGCGGTGGCGACCGGCTCCGACGCCAACCACCCGCTCACCACCGAGGTCGAGACCCCGACCCGGGCCGCGGTCCTGCTCATCACGAGCGACCGCGGTCTGGCCGGCGGTTACTCCTCCAACGCCATCAAAGCCGCGGAGCGACTGCGGGAGCGCCTTGCCTCCGAGGGCAAGGAGGTCGACACGTACATCGTCGGCCGCAAGGGTGTCGCGTACTACGGCTTCCGCGAGCGCAAGGTCGTCGACTCCTGGACCGGCTTCACCGACAACCCGGCGTACAGCGATGCCAAGCGCATCGCCGCCCCGTTGATCGAGGCCATCCAGAACGAGACGGCCGAGGGCGGCGTCGACGAGCTGCACATCGTCTTCACGGAATTCGTGTCGATGATGACGCAGAACGCGGTCGACGCCCGGATGCTGCCGCTTTCGCTCGACGAGGTGGCCGGGGAGAGCACCCGCAAGGGTGAGATCCTCCCGCTCTTCGAGTTCGAGCCGTCGGCCGAGGACGTCCTGGACGCCCTTCTGCCGCGCTACGTCGAGAGCCGTATCTACAACGCCCTGCTTCAGGCGGCCGCTTCCGAGCACGCCGCCCGCCGCCGCGCGATGAAGTCGGCCACCGACAACGCCGGGGACCTCATCAAGAGCCTGTCCCGGCTTGCCAACGCGGCCCGCCAGGCCGAAATCACCCAGGAAATCAGCGAGATCGTCGGCGGTGCCAGTGCCCTGGCCGACGCGACCGCGGGGAGTGACAAGTAATGACGACGACAGTTGAGACGGCCGCTGCCACGGGCCGCGTCGCCCGGGTCATCGGCCCGGTCGTCGACGTGGAGTTCCCCGTCGACGCGATGCCGGACATCTACAACGCCCTTCACGTCGAGGTCGCCGACCCGGCCGAGGACGGCGCCCGCAAGACGCTGACCCTCGAAGTGGCCCAGCACCTGGGCGACGGCGTGGTCCGCGCGATCTCCATGCAGCCCACCGACGGTCTGGTCCGCCAGGCCCCGGTGACCGACACGGGCACGGGCATCACCGTCCCCGTCGGTGACGTGACCAAGGGCAAGGTCTTCAACACCCTCGGTCAGATCCTGAACGAGCCCGAGGCCGAGTCGCAGATCACCGAGCGCTGGCCGATCCACCGCAAGGCCCCGGCCTTCGACCAGCTCGAGTCCAAGACCGAGATGTTCGAGACCGGCCTGAAGGTCGTCGACCTTCTCACCCCGTACGTCAAGGGTGGAAAGATCGGCCTCTTCGGTGGTGCGGGCGTCGGCAAGACGGTCCTCATCCAGGAAATGATCATGCGTGTGGCGAAGCTGCACGACGGTGTGTCGGTGTTCGCCGGTGTCGGTGAGCGCACCCGTGAGGGCAACGACCTCATCGACGAGATGACCGACTCGGGCGTGCTGGACAAGACCGCGCTCGTCTTCGGCCAGATGGACGAGCCGCCGGGGACGCGTCTGCGCGTGGCCCTGTCCGCCCTGACCATGGCGGAGTACTTCCGCGATGTGCAGAAGCAGGACGTGCTGCTCTTCATCGACAACATCTTCCGCTTCACGCAGGCCGGCTCCGAGGTCTCCACGCTGCTCGGCCGCATGCCGTCCGCGGTGGGTTACCAGCCGACCCTGGCCGACGAGATGGGTGTGCTCCAGGAGCGCATCACCTCGACGCGTGGTCACTCGATCACCTCGATGCAGGCGATCTACGTCCCCGCGGACGACCTGACCGACCCGGCCCCGGCCACCACGTTCGCCCACCTCGACGCGACGACGGTTCTCTCCCGTCCGATCTCGGAGAAGGGCATCTACCCGGCCGTGGACCCGCTGGACTCCACGTCCCGCATCCTGGACCCGCGCTACATCTCCCAGGACCACTACAACGCGGCCAGCCGCGTCAAGGGGATCCTCCAGAAGTACAAGGACCTCCAGGACATCATCGCGATCCTCGGTATCGACGAGCTGGGCGAGGAGGACAAGCTCGTCGTCCACCGTGCCCGTCGCGTCGAGCGCTTCCTGTCGCAGAACACCCACGCCGCCAAGCAGTTCACCGGCCTGGACGGTTCGGACGTTCCGCTCGACGAGTCGATCGCCGCGTTCAACGCGATCTGCGACGGGGAGTACGACCACTTCCCCGAGCAGGCGTTCTTCATGTGCGGTGGCCTGGACGACCTCAAGGCCAAGGCCAAGGAGCTCGGCGTCTCCTGAGCCTCCGGCTCACCGAGGGGGGTGGGTGTGTCCCGCCCCCCTCACCACGCCCCGTAGAATTGACCCAACACCCGGCCGGGCGGCCGGGTGGTGACCCGAGGAGCCACCCTTGGCTGCTGAGCTGCATGTCGAGCTGGTCGCCGCGGACCGAAGTGTCTGGTCCGGCGAGGCCACCCTGGTCGTCGCGCGTACCACGTCCGGCGACATCGGCGTCATGCCCGGTCACCAGCCGCTTCTCGGTGTGCTGGAATCGGGCCCGGTGACGATCCGCACGAGCGAGGGCGGCACCGTCGTCGCCGCCGTGCACGGTGGATTCATCTCGTTCGCGGACGACAAGCTGTCGCTGCTGGCCGAGATCGCCGAGCTGGCCGACGAGATCGATGTCGAGCGCGCCGAGCGGGCGCTGGAGCTCGCGAAGTCGGATGCCGACGCTGCCGCCGAGCGGCGCGCCGAGATCCGTCTGCGTGCGGTGGCGGTGCTCTAGCACCCCCACGGACAGATGTTTTTACTCAGCCGCGGCCCGAGCTGGAGCGATCCAGCCGTGTCGCGGCTGAGGCGATGCAGGTGCAATACGGTTTCGGTGTTCGCTACTCGACGATGCGAGGAGGTCGGTGGAGATGGTCCTCGCATTGTGGGTGGGCTTGTCCGTCGTCGTCATGGTCCTGCTGGGACTGTTTGTCTTCGGTCTGCGCCGGCGGCTGATCCAGCGCTCCGGAGGGACCTTCGACTGTAGTCTGCGCTGGGATGTCTCGGAGGAACCGGACTCCCTCGGCAAAGGCTGGGTGTACGGCGTCGCCCGCTACAGCGGTGACCGCGTCGACTGGTTCCGGGTCTTCTCCTACGCTCCTCGCCCCCGCCGGGGCCTGGAGCGTTCTGCGATCGAGGTGATCGCCCGCCGGATGCCGGAGGGCGAGGAGGAGCTGGCGCTCCTGTCCGACTCCGTCGTGCTCGGCTGTCTCCACCGGGGGACACGCCTGGAGCTGGCGATGAGCGAGGACGCCCTCACCGGCTTCCTCGCCTGGCTGGAGGCGGCACCGCCCGGCCAGAGGGTGAACGTCGCGTAGCGGGCCGTACACCCGCTCGTACACAGCGAAAAACCGGGGAGACGGGGGACGGACCCGTCTCCCCGGTGCTTTTTCCGGGGTCGTGCTTTCCGTGCTTCGTGCTACAGCGTGGGGATTACTTCAGGCCGCTGTCGATCGCGTTCACCAGTTCACCGTTGCTGGTGTCACCGGAGAACTCCCAGAAGAACGCGCCTCCCAGGTTCTGGTTCTTCGCCCAGGTCATCTTGGTGCCGATGGTGGCCGGGGTGTCGTAGCTCCACCAGTTGGTGCCGCAGTGGGCGTAGGCGGTGCCCGCGAAGGTGCCGGTGGTCGGGCAGCTGCTCTTGAGGACCTTGTAGTCCTCGATGCCCGGCTCGTACGTACCCGTGGCCGCGCCGGTCGCCGTGCCGCCCGGGGCGGACTGCGTGACGCCGGTCCAGCCGCGGCCGTAGAAGCCGATGCCGAGGAGGAGCTTCTTGGCCGGGACGCCCTTCGCCTTCAGCTTGGCGATGGCGTCGGCGGAGGTGAAGCCCTGCTGCGGGATGCCGGCGTACGAGGTCAGCGGGGAGTGCGGGGCCGTCGGGCCCTGGGCCGCCCAGGCGCCGAAGAAGTCGTACGTCATCACGTTGTACCAGTCGAAGGACTGGGCCGCGCCCCCGTAGTCGGCGGCGTCGATCTTGCCGCCGTCGGAGCCGTCCGCGGTGATGGCGGCGGTGACCAGGTTGTTCGGGCCGAACTTGGCCCGCATCGCGTCGGCCATGGTCTTGATCGCGGCCGGGCCGCTGGTGTCACAGGTCAGACCGCAGGCGTTGGGGTACTCCCAGTCCAGGTCGATGCCGTCGAAGACATCGGCCCAGCGGGGGTCCTCGACCAGGTCGTAGCAGGACTGGGCGAAGGCGGCGGGGTTCTGCACGGCCTGGCCGAAGCCGCCGGACCAGGTCCAGCCGCCGAAGGACCAGAGGATCTTGATGTGCGGGTACTTGGCCTTCAGCTTGCGCAGCTGGTTGAAGTTGCCGCGCAGCGGCTGGTCCCAGGTGTCGGCGACGCCGTCCACGGACTGGTCGGCGGTGTAGGCGCGCTCGTAGTCGGCGTAGGAGTCACCGATGGTGCACTTGCCGCCCTGCACGTTGCCGAAGGCGTAGTTGATGTGCGTGATCTTCGAGGCGGAGCCGGACGTCACCAGGTTCTTGACGTGGTAGTTGCGGCCGTAGGTGCCCCAGTTGGTGAAGTAGCCCAGGTTGATCTTGTCGCCGCCGGGCTGCTCGCCGCCGCCACCGGTGGTGCGCACGGCGGTGGAGGCCGAGACCGGGCCGGTCTGGTCGGCGGTGTCGCGGGCCTGGATCGCGTAGGAGTAGTCGGTGCCCGCGGTCAGCCCGGTGTTGGTGTACGTGGTGCCGGTGACCGTGGCGACCTTCGCGCCGTCGCGCAGGACGTCGTAGTTCTTGATGCCGTTGTCGTCGGTGGCCGCGGTCCAGCTGAGCTTCACCGAGGTGTCGGTGATGTCGCTCGCGGTGGGCTTGCCGGGGGCGGAGGGCGCGTTGTCGCCCGGGACGGTGCCGCCGTCACAGGAGGCGCCGTTCAGCTTGCAGCCCGTGGGGGAGCCGGAGCCGCTGCCGTTGAAGCCGAAGCTGATGCTGGCGCCGGGCGCGACGGTCCCGTTCCAGGCGAGGTTCTTGGCGGTCCAGTGGTTGCCGCTGCTGGTGACGGAGGCGTCCCAGGCGGAGCCGACCGACGTGCCCGAGGGGAAGTCCCACTCGATGGTCCAGGAGGAGAGGGCGGTGGTGCCGGTGTTCTTCACCGTCCACTGGCCCTCGAAGCCGCTGCCCCAGTCCGACTTCTTGGTGTACGTGGCGGTGGCCGACGCGGCTGCCGAGGCGGGGGAGGCAAGCCCCACCATCGCGGCCAGCGGCACGACCAGCGCGGTCAGGCCCGCGACGACCTTGGATCTGCCGCTGAGTGCGGGCATCCATCTGAATCTGGAACGGCGTTGGGGGGTTTCAGTGCTCAACGGTGCTCCTCGGGTGAGGTCCAGCAAACGGGGGTGATTCGTGGACTGCAAACCCTGCGCCGCCCTGAGTACGGGTGCTCTCGTACTCACCGCAGTGTGTGTTCGGTGACAGTAGAAAGGTCTGGACCAACCGTCAAGAGGTCTGGACCAAAGATCGATCCCCGGTTCAGATCCCCAACTCCTGTGCCAGAACGGCCGCCTGGACCCGACTGCGCAGCTCCAGCTTCCCGAGCAGCCTGCTGACATGGGTCTTCACCGTGGCCTCCGCCATCGACAGCCGCGCCGCGATCTCCGCGTTCGACAGGCCCTCGCCCAGACACCCCAGCACCTCCCGCTCCCGCCGGGTCAGGGTGTCCAGCACCACCGGATCGGCCGTCTCCCTCGCGCGTACGGGCGTGGCCCCCGCGAACTCCGCGATCAGCCGGCGGGTCACCGCCGGGGCGATCAGCCCCTCGCCGCGCGCCACCGTCCGTACCGCCTCCAGCAGTTCGCGGGCGTCGGAGTTCTTCAGCAGAAAGCCACAGGCGCCCGCGCGCAGCGCCCCGAAGACGTACTCGTCCAGATCGAACGTGGTCAGCACGAGGACGTCCGCCAGCTCCTCCGCCACCACCTGGCGGGTCGCCGAGACCCCGTCCAGCCGGGGCATCTGCACATCCATCAGGACGAGATCCGGCCGGAGTTCACGGGCCAGGCGCACCGCCGCCTCGCCGTCCCCCGCCTCCCCGACGACCTCGATGTCCGGCGCGCTGGAGAGGATCAGTACGAGCCCCGCGCGCACGGCCGCCTGGTCCTCGGCCACCAGTACCCGGATCGTCATTCCCGCAGCTCCCTTTCCCGTACGGGCAGTTCGGCCCGCACCCGCCAGATCTTCGTGCCGTCGCCGCCCGGTTCGGCCGCCGCCCGGAACGTCCCGCCGAGCAGCGCCACCCGCTCCCGCATACCGACGAGACCCGCCCCCGATCCGGGCGCCGTGGGCCCGGTCCGGCTGCCGAACGCGCTGGTCACCTCGACCGTCAGCAGCTCCCCGCCCTGGCCGAGCCGCACCACGACCGGACCCGGCGCCGCGTGCTTGAGGGCGTTGGTCAGGGACTCCTGCACGATCCGGTACGCGGCCAGCTCGACCGGCGTCGGCAGGGCATCCGCCCCCGGGCCCCGGGTGTCCTGAAGGGTGCAGACGAGCCCGCCGGACGCCCCGTTGGCGTTCGTCTGCTCGATCAGAGCGTCCAGGGCCGCCAGCGTCGGAGCCGCGGCCGGCGCCCGGTCCTCGCCGCCCTCCCGCAGCAGCCCGATCAGCCGGCGCATCTCCGCGAGCCCCTCGACGCTGTTCTCCCGGATCACCTTCAGCGCGTTCCGCGAGGTCTCCCGGTCGTCGATGGACAGGGCCGCCGTGGAGTGGATCGCCACCGCGGAGAGATGGTTGGCCACCATGTCGTGCAGCTCCCGCGCCATCCGCGCCCGCTCGGCGATCACCGCCTGCGTCCGGTCCATCTCGGCGAGCCGCGCGGTCTGGGCAGCGGCCAGCCGGGCCGCGTCGGCGGCGGCGCGGTGGGTGCGCACGCTGACCCCGGTGAGGGCGGGGATGAAGGAGACCAGCCCGATGACCAGGCCGATCAGCAGCGCCTCGGGTTTACGGAACCAGGCCAGGAAACCGATCGTCGACGCCACGGTGATCAACAGCGTGGCCACCGGGAGACGGCGGGCTGCGGCCGGGGTCCCGTACAGCACGGCCGCGTACATCACGTCCGTGAACATCAGGACGGTGGCGAGGCTGCCCCGGGTGAACTGGTCCGCCACCAGCGCGAACGCCCCGATCGCTAGCGCCGTACGCGGGGCGTCGCGGCGCAGCAGCTCGGCCGCCGCCATGACGGTCAGCGGTACGAGGGTGACCCAGGGCGCGGAGAAGGGGTGGCCGCCCTGGGTGTGGAGGCCCAGCAGCCACAGCAGCAGCCCCCCGAGCAGCCCGGAGACGGCCAGGGCCACCGCGTCGCGGTCGGGGCGGATCGAGGTGAGCACCCCTCCATCCAACACGCAGCGCCGCTCCCGGACCTCCCTACGCGGGCCGATCCGCGACTACATCGAAGGATGCAGTCCGGTTTCGTCACCGCCGACGACGTAACCGCGCCCGGCGGCCGGGAGGCTGGAGGGGAACGGGAGGAGAGAGTCGTGATCGCCCTACTGGTCGTGGCCTGCGAGGTCGCGTTCTGGGTTCTGCTGGCCGCCGGACTGACCCTGCGGTACGTCGCGAGGAAGCCGCGGCTCGGCGCGGCCCTGCTGCTGTGCGAGCCGCTGCTGGAGGTCGTGCTGCTGGTGGTGACGGCCGTCGATCTGAAGAACGGGGCCGAGCCGGACTGGAAGCACGGGCTGGCCGCCGTCTACATCGGCTTCACGGTGGGGCTGGGCCACCACACCGTCAAGAAGGTGGACGCCTGGGTCGCCCACCGCTGGTTCGGCGGCCCGCCACCGGTCAAGCCGCCGAAGTACGGCACGGCCCGCGCGATCCACGAGTGGCGCACGGCCGCCCGCTGGATCGTCGCCGCGGTGGTCGCCCTGGGCCTGCTCCAGGCGGCGATCTGGTACGTCGGCCCGGACGGGGCGATCAGCTCGCTGCGGTCCTGGCAGCAGAAGATGGGCCTCGTGATCGGGATCAACCTGATCATCGCCGGCAGCTACACCCTGTTCCCGAAGCAGGCCCCCAGGGACGAGGCGCCGGACCGCGAGCCGGCCGACCGCCTCTAGGAGGTGTCAGCGCTCACCGCCCGGCACCCACAGCACGTCCCCGACCTCCTTGTTCGCGCTCCGCGCCAGGATGAACAGGAGGTCGGAGAGCCGGTTGAGGTAGGTGGCGGTGAGGGCGTTCATCGTCTCGCCGTGCACCTCCAGCGCCGCCCAGGTGGACCGCTCGGCCCGCCGGACCACCGTGCACGCCTGGTGCAGCAGCGCCGCCCCCGGCGTACCGCCCGGCAGGATGAAGCTGCGCAGCTTCTCCAGCTCCTCCAGGAAGCGGTCGCAGTCCGCCTCCAGCTTGTCGACGTAGGACTGCTCGACCCGCAGCGGGGGGTATTTGGGGTCCTCGACCACCGGGGTGGACAGATCCGCGCCCACGTCGAACAGGTCGTTCTGGACCCGTACGAGGACCTTCACTACGTCCTCGGACAGCTGTCCCAGCGCGATGGCGGTCCCGATCACCGCGTTGGCCTCGTTGGCGTCCGCGTACGCCGAGATCCGCAGATCGGTCTTGGCGGTGCGGCTCATGTCGCCGAGGGCCGTCGTGCCCTGGTCGCCGGTCCGGGTGTAGATGCGCGTCAGATTGACCATGGGGTCAGCGTAGTTACGCTCCGGCCCGGCGGAAGACCCGTGTGCCCACCGTCACGGCCGCGGCGGCGAAGCCCACGGCGACCAGGACCCCGTACAGCATGTGCGTCGTGGCGTACGAGCCGCTGTAGGCGTCCCGTACCGCGTCCACCAGATAGCGGAACGGGGTGAAGTGCGAGAGCACGTCCAGCCAGCCGGGACCGAGCGTGATGGGCAGCATCAGCCCGGAGAGCAGCATGGCCGGCATCGTCACCGCGTTGATCACCGGCCCGAACTCCTGCGGGGTGCTGACGCGCATCGCCAGGGCGTACGAGAGCGAGGCCAGCGAAGCCGCCAGCGCGGCGGTGAACGCGAAGCCGATGAGGACGCCCGCCAGCGGCGCGCGCAACCCCATGAGCAGGGCGGCGAGCACCAGCAGGACGGCCTGGAAGGTGAAGAGCAGGGCGTCGCGCAGCACCCGCCCCAGCAGCAGGGCCAGCCGGCTGACCGGGGTCACCCGCATCCGGTCCACCACGCCCGTCGACTTCTCGATGAGGATCCCGAAACCGGCGAAGGACGCGCCGAACAGGCTGAGTTGGAGCAGCAGGCCGGGCACGAGGATCTGCCAGGAGTCGGCGGGGGAGCCGAGCGGGAGGTCCTGGAGCAGCGGGCCGAAGAAGAGCAGATAGAGCAGCGGCATCAGCAGGCCGAAGAGGACCTGGAAGCGGGAGCGCAGGGTCTGCCGGGCGTACCGCCCGAAGACGATCGCGGTGTCGTGGAAGAGCACGGAACGGGTCCTATACGGCTACGGGGGCGGCGTCGGCAGGGGTGACGGGGCGTCCGGTGGCGGCCAGGAACGCGTCCTGGAGGGAGGCGTCGAGGGAGCCGGCGTACCGGGTCTTCAGCTCGGCGGGGGTGCCCTCGGTGACGACCGTGCCGCCGTCGATCAGGATCAGCCGGTCCGCCAGCGCGTCCGCCTCGTCGAGGTAGTGGGTGGTCAGGACGACGGTGGTGCCGGTCTCGTCGCGCAGGCTCCGCACCAGCTCCCACAGGTCGGCCCGGCTGCCCGGGTCCAGGCCCGTGGTCGGCTCGTCCAGGAAGAGCACGGCCGGGCGGTGGGTGAGGCCCATGGCGATGTCGAGCCGCCGCCGCTGGCCCCCGGAGAGGCTCACCGCCTTGCGGTCGAGCAGCCCGTCGAGGCCGAGCGCGCCGGCCAGCTCCTCGGCGCGCGCGGCCGCCTCCGCCCGGCCCAGCCGGTACAGCCGCCCCTGGGTGACCAGCTCCTCCCGGACGGTCAGATGCGGGTCGACGCCGCCGGACTGGGCGACGTACCCGCAGACCGCGCGGACGGCGGCGGGATCGGCGAGCAGGTCGTGGCCGGCCACGGTGGCCGCGCCGCCGGTCGGGGTGAGCAGCGTCGTGAGCATGCGCAGGGTGGTCGTCTTGCCCGCGCCGTTGGGGCCGAGGAGGGCGACGATCTCGCCCGCGCGGATGGTCAGGTCGATGGAACGGACGGCTTCCACCGGGCCGCTCGGCGTCGTGAAGGTCCGGGCGAGCCCGGCGGTGCTGATGACGGTCATGCGGCCAGAAAAACAGAGTGACCACAAAAATGCAATGACTCCAAAAATTATGGCCACCCAAAAATGCGGGGACATCATGATCATTCGGTGCGCCCTACGATGAGGGCATGGGTGAGGGCACGGGTGAGGGACTCAGGGAGCGCAAGAAGCGCCAGGCCAAGCAGCGCATCTCGGACATGGCGACCGGGCTGTTCCTCCAGCACGGCTTCGTCACGGTGACCGTGGCCGAGATCGCCGAACTGGCCGATGTCTCCGTGAACACCGTCTACAACTACTTCCCGGCCAAGGAGGACCTCTTCCTCGACCGGATGAAGGGCGTCACCCAGCGCGTCGCCCGCTATGTCCGCGCCCGCGACCAGGGCGAGTCGGCCGCCGAAGCCGTCCTGCGCGAGGTGCGCGCCGCCGTCGTCGCCGTCTCCCCGGAGTTCGGCCTGATGGACGGCTTCGCCGACTTCATGCGCGTCATCGAGGACGCCCCCACCCTCAAGGCCCGCCTCTGGTACCTCCAGCAGGAGGTGCTCCAGACCGTCGTCGCCACCCTCCGCGAGGACACCGGCGCGAGCGAGGACGACCCGCTGCCGCTCCTCGTCGGCGGCCAGATCGCCTGGATCGAACACGCCCTCGTCGGCTATGTCAGCCAGGAGATGATGAAGGGCCGCAAGGCCGTCGACGTCTCCCACGACGCCCTCGGCGTCCTCGACGAGATCGAGGGGCTGCTCGGCGATCAGGTCCTCAACTACGCCCGGCGCGGAGCCGAATGACGCGTCCCGGTGTGATGTCCGTCATCTGAGACGTGACGCGCATCTCTTCGCCGCCCCAGCGCGCCCGACGGGTACTAACCTCCGCCGGAGAGCAATGTGAACCCCCGTGAACTCAAGCGCACGGGCGAACAGAAACCAAGGGGTGCGAACGTGGCCAGGAAGCTCGCCGTCATCGGGGCCGGACTCATGGGGTCCGGGATCGCGCAGGTCTCCGCCCAGGCGGGCTGGGACGTCGTGCTGCGGGACGTCACCGACGCCGCGCTGACCCGGGGCCGTGACGGGATCAAGGCCTCGTACGACAAGTTCGTCGCCAAGGGCAAGCTGGAGGCGGCCGACGCCGAGGCCGCGCTCGCCCGCATCACCACGACCACCGACCTCGACGCCGTGGCCGACGCGGACATCGTCGTGGAGGCCGTCTTCGAGAAGCTCGAAGTCAAGCACGAGATCTTCCGCGCCCTCGACAAGGTCGTCGGCGAGCACACCGTCCTCGCTTCCAACACCTCCGCCATCCCGATCACCAAGATCGCGGCCGTGACCGAGCGCCCGGAGCGCGTCGTCGGCGTGCACTTCTTCTCGCCGGTCCCGATGATGCAGCTCTGCGAACTGGTACGCGGCTACAAGACCAGCGACGAAACCCTCGCCACCGCAAGGGAGTTCGCCGAGTCGGTCGGCAAGACCTGCATCGTCGTCAACCGCGACGTGGCGGGCTTCGTCACCACCCGGCTGATCTCGGCGCTCGTCGTCGAGGCCGCCAAGCTGTACGAGTCGGGCGTCGCGACCGCCGAGGACATCGACATCGCGTGCAAGCTCGGCTTCGGCCACGCCATGGGCCCGCTCGCCACGGCGGACCTGACCGGCGTCGACATCCTGCTGCACGCCACGAGCAACATCTACACCGAATCGCAGGACGAGAAGTTCGCCGCCCCCGAGCTGATGCGCCGGATGGTCGACGCAGGTGACATCGGGCGCAAGAGCGGGCAGGGCTTCTACACGTACTGACCGGATCCTCGACGGGTCCTGACCGGACCAGCCCTCCCGGCCCGGCCGGCCCACCGCCGTCCGGGCCGGGGGAGCCGGGGATTCTACCCGGCGATGACCGGCAGCCGACGAACCGGAGTCACTCCACCGAGTGAATTCGGTATCGGTTCGCTTACAGACGGCAACTTCCCTGTCGCCGCGGCAGTCAGTGGTGGCAGAGGCACGGCCGGCGGCGACGGCGGATCAGACGGACAGACAGACCGACGGACTTACTACGGAGCATGACCGGGGAGCGCATATGCACATCAGGGGCGACCACGCCGAGCTGGTCGTCGGGGGCCGCCTCGACGTCCGAAGCGCGGCGGACGCCCGTACGGTCCTGCACTCCGCCGTGGACGACGGAGTCGGCGACCTCGTGCTGGACCTGACCGAGCTGGACTCCTGGGACGCCACCGGGCTCGGCGTCATCATGGGGGCCCACCGCCGGGCCGGACGGGCCGGCCGCCGCCTCGTGCTGCGCGGCGTGCCACCGCAGATGCAGCGCCTCCTGGTGGCCACCCGGCTGCACCGCATCCTGGCCATCGAGGGCGGCATCGCCGCCGAGTCGCTGCCGCGCGTCTGAGGAGTGCCCGGCGGACGGGCACGGGCATCAGGCACGGAAGTCACGCAATCCTCACCGGAACGTGACGTCCTGGACGGGGTGGCACCCCGGCGCTTCATGAATACTGTGCCAAGGTCTAGGGTTCGGCCGTCCGCCGAATGACAACGAACCCATGGCGGACACCGGACCGGAAGCGACAGCGGGGCGCGTGTGAGGCCGGGAGGGGCAACCGCGCACGACGCGTCTGGGGGACTTTGCGATGGACCCGACACACCGGGCACCCGATGAGTACGGGCAGGGCCACGGCCGCTCCGGCGGCGAGCCCGGCCACCGTCGGCCGTCCCGCGACTCCGGCGGCGACTTCGGCCCGCAGACACCGCAGCAGGTCCGCGTCGTCCAGCTGACCGCGGGCGATCTGCTCCTCACGGTCAACCCCGTCGACGGCAGCGAGGTCGAGGCCGTCCCGCCCGGCTCCGGACCCGACGCCCCGGTCCGCCGCACCCCCGCCGAACGCGCCGCCCACGAACGCGCCGGCGCACCTCCCGTGCCCGCCGGACCGCCCGCCCCGCAGCTGCCGCTCCTGGAGCGGCAGGAGGAGCGCGAGCGCCTCGTCCGGCTGCTGGCGCGCGGCCGCAGCGTCCGCCTCACCGGCCAGCCCGGGTCCGGCCGCACGGCCCTGCTCGACGCCGTCGCCGCCGACTGCGCCGGCCTGGCCCCCGACGGCGTCGTCCGCCTCAACGGCCGCGGCCGCACCGGCACCGACCTGCTGCACGCCCTCTTCGACGCCGTTTACAAGGCCCCGGGCCACCGCCCCGACCGCGACGAACTGCTCGCGCTCGTCCGCACCATCGGCGCCGTCGTCACCGTCGACGACCTGGAGATCGGCGGAGCGGCCCTCGACGAACTGCTCTCCGCCACCCCCGAGTGCGCCTTCCTGCTCGCCGCCACCACCGACACCACCCCCGGCGTCGACGCCCACCTGGAGGAGGTCCTCCTCGCCGGCCTCGGCCGCGGCGCCTCGCTCGCCCTGCTGGAGAAGGTCGTCGAGCGCCCCCTCACCGAGGAGGAGCGGAACTGGGCGGGCGACCTCTGGTTCGAGTCCGAGGGCCTGCCGCTCCGCTTCGTCCAGGCCGGCTCCCTTCTCGTCCAGCGCGACCGGCTGAGCACCGCGCCCGAGGAAGCCTTCGACGAGTACGACTACTTCGAGCCACGCGCGGACGACGCGCCCCCGCCGCCCGCAGCGCCCACCGCCGAAACCCTCGACATCCCCCTGCCGAGCCTCGGAGAGGGCGCCGCGCCCGCCGCCCTGCTCGCCTCCCGGCTCAGCGAGGCGGCCCGGGCCACCCTGCGCTTCGCCGTCGCCCTCGGCGGCGAGGTGCCCCACCAGGCCCATCTGCCGGCCCTCGTGGGCGACACCCACGCGGACGCCGCGCTCGGCGAACTCGCGGGCTGCCATCTGCTCTCCCCGGCCGGCCCGCGCTACCGCCTCGCCGCCGGAGTCCTCGCCCAGCTCGTGGCCGCCGGCTACGAGGACGACGCCGCCTCCCACGCCCGTACCGCCGCCCAGCACTACGCCTGGTGGACCTCGCACCCCTCGGTCACCCCGCAGCGGGCCGTCGCCGAGGCCGACGCGATCGTCGCCTCCCTGGCCCGGCTGGTCCCGGGAGACGAGGCGGGAGCGGCCAGCGCGGCCGTCCTGCTGGCCCGCAGCGCCTCCCCGGCCTTCGCCGCGGGTCTGGGCTGGGGAGCCTGGGAGCGGGCGCTCAGGATCGGCCAGGAGGCCGCCAGGATCGCCGGTGAGGTCGCCGAAGAGGCCTACTTCCACCACGAGTTGGGCGTCCTCGCGCTCTGCACCGGCAACCCGGACCGGGCCCGGACCGAGCTGGAGACCTCGATCGGGATGCGCGGCGTGCTCGCCGACAAGTCCGGGGCCGTGGCCGGACGCCGGGCGCTCGCCCTGGTCGCGGACCGCTCCGGCGACTTCGCCCCCCTCGGCGGGACCCCCTCGGGCCCCGAGCCGGCCACCGTACGCCAGGACCTTCCCGGTACGCCGCCGGGCGGAATACCCGGGCCGCCCCTGTTCCTCCGCAACACCGCCGAGGAGGAGCCCACGGTTATCTCCTCGCTGCCGCCCGGCCCCGCCACGCGCAAGGTCTCCGGCCTCGCGATCCTGGGCGGCGCCCGGCGCAACCTGGCCGCCGCGGGGGCGGGCGCCCTGCTGATCGCCGTGCTCGGCACTGTCGTCACCCTCGGCGTCACCTCGGACGGCGACGAGCCGGACAGCCGCAACGTCACCACCGAGCAGACGGCCACCGAGGAAGCCCCCGACGACGATCTGCCCGCCGACGGGACGGAGGACGGCTCGTCCCCGGCCGGGGCGCCCACCGACGAGACGTCCGCGGCCCCGAGCGCCTCGGACCCGGCGAGCCCCAGCACCTCCGCCTCGCCCTCCCCGAGCGCCTCCTCCTCCGCCGGTACGTCGCCGACGGGCCGGCCGACGGACGGGGAGAGCAGCACATCGGGCAGGCCGACGCCGACGAAGACGTCGCCCCGGCCCACGAAGACCCCGAGCGAGAGCCCGAGCCCCACGCCCTCCGAGTCGGAGACCGAGTCGCCGGACCCGACGCCCACCGACGAGCCCCCGGAGCCGCCCCCGGTGGAGGACTCCTCCTCGGCGAGCGGCCCGGCGGAGTCGGCCTCCGCCTCCGCGCCCGTCGAGTCCGCGAGCCCGTCGGAGTCCGACGCGGCGGCCTGAACGGGACGGGCAGGACAGCGGAGAGCCGGGTGGTTCACGCGGAAGCGTGAACCACCCGGCTCTCGTCGGACGGTCAGAACAGCCGCAGCTTGTCGTCCTCGATGCCGCGCATCGCGTCGTAGTCCAGGACCACACAGCCGATGCCCCGGTCCGTCGCCAGCACCCGGGCCTGCGGCTTGATCTCCTGCGCGGCGAAGACACCCCGCACCGGCGCCAGATGCGGATCGCGGTTCAGCAGCTCCAGATAGCGGGTCAGCTGCTCCACGCCGTCGATGTCACCGCGCCGCTTCAGCTCCACGGCCACCGTCTGACCGTTCGCGTCCCGGCACAGGATGTCCACCGGGCCGATCGCGGTGGGGTACTCACGGCGAATCAGGGTGTGGCCCTCGCCGAGGATCTCGATCCGGTCCGCGAGCAGCTCCTGAAGGTGCGCTTCCACGCCGTCCTTGATGAGCCCCGGGTCGACGCCCAGCTCGTACGACGAGTCGTGGAGGACTTCCTCCATGGTGATGATCAGTTTTTCGCCCGCCTTGTTCACCACGGTCCAGACGCCTTCCTCACCGTCGGCGCCCTCCTTCAGGGTGCACGGCGGGGACATCCAGTTGAGGGGTTTGTACGCCCGGTCGTCGGCGTGGATGGAGACGCTTCCGTCCGCCTTCACCAGGATCAGTCGGGGGGCGGAGGGCAGGTGGGCTGTGAGCCGGCCCGCGTAGTCCACGGAGCAACGGGCGATGACGAGACGCATGGTGGGCAACGCTACTCGACGACAGGGGCCCGGCGCGATTTCCCCATCCGTCGCCTCCCGTCACTCGGTGCACGCCGCACCGGGGCGGCGCGGGCTTGCCCCTCTTTGCGCCCCTTCGTTATTGGCCGGTTGTGTTCCCAATCTCCTGGTGCGGCCCCGACTGCGCGCTTACCGTGGAAGCAGGAGGTCGCCGCCCGTGCACGCTGCGTCGTCGCCCCCCTTCCCTGCCCGTAAGGCCCCGGCCACTCTCCGGGGTCGCGAGAGGAGAACCCATGTCGCTCGACGTCTCACCGGCGCTGTTGGAACAGGCCGAGCGAGGCGAGGTCGACGAAGCCGACTTCGTCGACTGCGTCCGGACCTCCCTGCCCTTCGCATGGGAGATGATCAGCTCGCTGGTGGCTCAGCTGAAGGTCGACGGCGGAGAGTTCGCCGACAACCAGACGCCGCCGCCGGACGAGCAGGCTCGTGGTCAGCTGCTGCGCGCGCTCGCGAGTGATGCGATACGCGGCGCGCTCCAGCGGCACTTCGGAGTGCGTCTCGCATTCCAGAACTGCCACCGCGTGGCGGTGTTCCCGCTGGACGCCTCGGTCGACGACCGACTGGCCAAGTTCACTTCGGTGAGGGGCCAGTTGCTCAACCAGTCGCCCGAACTACGGGACTGCTGAACGCTTCCGCTGCCGTTCCGGGCCGCGGGAGGTGCAACTGGCTCCGGGGCGGCAGCTCCCGTACCACCGCACCACATGTCCCACGCGAGGTCCTTGTCCATGCACAGACGCAGGTCAGGTGAGCAGCGGCAGCACATCGGCGCCCAGCCGCCGCACGTTCTCCTCGGTCGCCGCGAGATCGCCCGACCCCTCCACCAGCAGTGCGAACCGCGTGATCCCGGTCCGCTCGGCGGTGGCCGCGAGCCGGTCCGCGGCCAGCCGTGGCGTCCCCACCGGGTGCAGCCCGCACAGCAGTTCCGTGTACGCGACCGGGTCCCGCATCACGCGGTGCCTGCCGTCGACCGTGACATGGGCGTCGAGCCCCTGGCGCAGCCAGCCCGGCATCGTCTTCACCAGCATCTCGGTGGCGTCCCCGGCGGCGTCCGCGATCTGGGCCACCCCGGCGGACACATGTGCGGCCCCCTCCACCACCTCGGGCGGATGCCCGGCCTCCCGCGCGGCCGTACGCCACAGGGCGACCATCTCCGCCTTCTCCTCGTCCCCGCAGTGCATGCCCAGGAGCATCGGCAGCGCCCGCGCCGCCGCGAGCCGCACACTCTTCGCCGAGGTGCACGCCACGACGACCTCGGGCCCCGTGGCGCCCGGTCCGGCGTCCGCCGGGTCCTCCAGCAGCTCGTCCGCGCGCGGCACCACCGCCACCTCACGGAAGCCGAACCGCTCGCCGCGCCCCGCGACACGCGGCTCCCGCAGCCAGTCGCGCACCAGGTCCAGCGCCTCGGGGAAGCCGTTCTCGTACGCGTCGAGACCGCCGCCGAACACCTCCAGGTCCACCCACGGACCGCCCCGGCCCACCCCGAGCGAGAAGCGCCCGCCACTGGTCAGATGCAGCAGCGCGGCCTGCTCGGCGAGCGCCACCGGGTGGTGGTTGGGCAGCACGCTGACCGCCGTGCCGACCCGGATCCTGCGGGTGCGGCCCAGCAGCAGCGCGGCCAGCGTCGTCGCCGACGGGCAGACCCCGTACGGCACGAAGTGGTGCTCGGCCAGCCAGACCGAGTCGAGCCCGCTCTCCTCCGCGGCCTCGGTGGACCGGACGGCCCGGTGCAGGGCCTCACCCGGCCCCTGTCCCGGGAACTGGGCTGCCAGAACGAACGTTCCGATGCGCATCGTCTCTTGCCTCCTTGCGGCCCGACGCGTTTCTCCCCCACCGGCAACAACGTCTGACACGTGCCAAAGGCACGGTCCGGGCGGAAGTTGTTGCGATTTTCCGCTAACTCACCCCACTGCCGGACCGCACCGGCGGGCTGACCGGACAGCTGCCCCGAACTCCAGGGCCTAGGCTTGGTCGCACCCAAGCCCGATCCGCTCCCGTGAGGTGTCCCGTGTCCCCGCGCCGCAACCGCCCCCGTGGCGGCGAGAGTCCCGACGAACGCCCCGGCACGGCGCCCGGCCGGTACGGCGGGGGAGGGGTCACCGAGAGCTGGCAGGGCGAGGAGTGGTCGGTGCGCCCGGTCAGCGGCGCGAGCGCCCAGGGCAAGCGGTACCGCTGCCCCGGCTGCGACCAGGAGATCCCCTCCGGCGTCCCGCACCTGGTGACCTGGCCGGAGTACGGCGGCATCGACGACCGCAGGCACTGGCACAAGGCCTGCTGGAACGCGAAGGACCGCCGCACCACCAAGGTGCAGCGGTCCCGCAACGCCCCGCGCTACTGAAGTCCTTCTCAGACGTCGCGCCGGTTCAGCAGCGCGACCGCCCCGCCCAGCGCCACCACGACCAGGCCCAGCATCACCAGCAGCGGCTCCCACGCGGAGGTGCCGGAGTTGGTCATCGACGTACCGTAGAGCGCGCTCAGCTGGTTCGGGATCGAGTACTCGATCAGGAACCGCTGAATGCCCCGCAGGTCGTCGGCGAACATGAACAGCGCGAGGACCAGCGGCAGCAGCACCACGCCGATCATGATGGTGATCGCGCCCGCCGAGTGCCGCACGATCGCGCCGATCGCCAGCGACAGCAGGCCGAGGCCCGCGAGGTAGAGCCCGACGCCGACTGTCGAGAGCACCCACGCGCTGCCCGAGGCGGCGACCGTACCGCTCAGGATCAGGGTCTGGAGCACCGCCACGACCGTGGCGGTCACCGTCGTGATCACGAAGGTCAGCGAGAAGAAGACGATCGCCTTCGCGGCGAGCACCCGGACCCGGCTCGGGCACGCCGTCAGCGTCGTACGGATCATGCCGGTGCTGTACTCGGAGCCGATGGTCAGCACCCCGAGCGTGATCACACAGATCGAGCCCAGCAGCACCCCGAAGAAGCCGAGGGCCAGAGCGGGCTCGCCCGACAGGTCGGTGCCGTCCGCCGCGAGCAGCAGCGCGGTGCTCACGCCGAGCGTCAGCATCAGCGCGACCATCACACCGAGCGTCCAGACCGTGGCGCGTACGGAACGGAGCTTGGTCCACTCCGAGGCGATCGCGTCGCCGAGCGTGGCGGGCCGGATCGGGATCGGCGACTCGTAGAAGCTCAGCAGGCCCGCCTCCGGTGTCTGCCGGCGGTCCTGCGGGGTGGCCGGGGACGTCATCTCAGGTCCTTGCTGGTCTGCTCTCCGGCCGGGGCGGCGGAAGAGGGCTCGGCGGCCGGGGACGGCTCCGCGGCGGGGGAGGGGGCGGGCTCGGGGGCCGGGCGCGGACCGGGCGGCGGCGGGGCGAACCAGCCCTCCTGCGGCACCTCCACCGGCGCCACGGGCACATCGGCGTGGCCGCCGAGCGGATTCCCGTACGCGTCCAGCGGCGGCGGCTCCACGAGGCCCGCCTTGGCGTCGTCCGTCGAGCGGTAGTCCACCAGGCCCTGCGTGAGGCGCATGTAGGCCTCCTCCAGCGACGCCTGGTGCGGGGACAGCTCCCAGAGCCGTACGTCGCAGCCGTGGGCCAGGTCGCTGATCCTCGGCAGCGGCAGCCCGGTGACCCGCAGGGCCCCGCCCGGCTCCGACATGACCCGGCCGCCCGCCTCGATGAGCGTGGCCGTCAGCTTCTGCCGGTCCTCGGGGCCGTCCTCGGGCACCCGGACCCGGGCGAAGTCGGCGGAGTTGGCGGAGATGAAGTCCGTGACGCTCATGTCGGAGAGCAGCCGGCCGCGCCCGATCACGATCAGATGGTCGGCGGTGAGCGCCATCTCGCTCATCAGGTGGGACGAGACGAAGACCGTGCGCCCCTCGGCGGCCAGCGTCTTCATCAGATTGCGGACCCAGTGGATGCCCTCCGGGTCGAGACCGTTGACCGGCTCGTCGAACAGCAGGACCTGCGGATCGCCGAGCAGCGCCGCCGCGATCCCCAGCCGCTGCCCCATCCCGAGCGAGAAGCCGCGGGAGCGCCGCTTGGCGACGTCCTGGAGACCGACGACGCCGAGGACCTCGTCGACCCGGGCCGCCGGGATGCCGGCCAGCTGGGCCAGGGACAGCAGATGGTTGCGGGCGGTGCGGCCGCCGTGCACGCCCTTGGCGTCCAGCAGCGCGCCGACCTGGCGCGGGGCGTTGGGCAGGCTGCGGTAGGGGTGGCCGCCGATGGTGACATGACCCGCGGAGGGGCGGTCCAGGCCGAGGATCATGCGCATCGTCGTGGACTTGCCCGACCCGTTGGGACCGAGGAAGCCGGTGACGGCGCCCGGCCGCACCTGGAAGGAAAGGTCGTCCACGGCTGTCTTCGCGCCGTAGCGCTTGGTCAGGCCTACTGCCTCGATCATGCTCCAGCCCCATCGACTCACTCTGTCGTTGGGGGCTCGGGCCACCCGGCCGCACACCCCCGTAAGAGTTAGGAGGATAACCAGGCGCTGTCGGTTCCGGCCAAGTTGTGCACAGCGTGCGAGCGGACCGTTACGCGTCCCGGTGCTTCAGGACCAGGAAGCCGCCGAGCACCGCGGCCAGCACCCAGAGCACCATGATGCCGAGCCCTCCCCAGGGCCCGTAGGGGGCGGGATCGCTGTTCAACGCGTCCGGGAGGACCTGCATGATCTTCGAACCGGCCTGGTCCGGGAAGTACCGGGCGACGCTCTTGGCCCCCGGCACCGCCGCGAGGATCTGCGAGACCAGGAAGAAGAACGGCATCAGGATGCCGAGCGACAGCATGGAACTGCGCAGCATCGCCGCCACGCCCATGGAGAAGATCGCGATCAGACCCATGTAGAGCCCGCCGCCGACGACCGCGCGCAGCACGTTCTCCGCGCCGATGCCGGTGCCCCGGTCGCCGAGCATCGCCTGTCCCAGGAAGAACGAGACGAAGCTGGTGAGCAGCCCCACAACGAGGGCCAGCCCGCCGGCCACCGCGATCTTGCTGAAGAGGAACGTCGCGCGCTGGGGCACCGCCGCCAGCGAGGTGCGGATCATGCCGGAGCTGTACTCCGTGCCGACCACGAGCACCCCGAACACGACCATCGCGAGCTGGCCGAGAATGGTCCCGGAGAAGCTGACGAACGTCGGGTCGAACGTGGCCTGCTCCGCCTCGGAGAGGTCGTCGAACGTGGCGTTCAGCAGGGCGCTCAGCGCCACGCCCATCACGACCGTGACGGCGAACGCGGAGATGAGGGTCCAGGTGGTCGAGGAGACCGACCGGATCTTGGTCCATTCCGAGGTGAGAACCGCGGGTACCGATGCCATGGTCGTCACGCCCCCTTGCCGTCGGTGGAGCCGGGCTTGTTCCAGTTCTCGCCCCAGCCGGCCCCCACCACCGGGGGCTCGGCGCCCGGATCCCGGTCCGAGTGGGCGTGGTACTCCACCGAGCCGGCGGTCATCTGCATGAACGCCTCCTCCAGCGAGGCCCGCTGGGAACTCAGCTCGTGCAGCACCACCTGGTGCCGGGCCGCCAGCTCGCCCAGCTCCTCGGTCGTGGCACCGTCGATCTCCAGGACGCCGCCCGCCGTCTCGACGGCGGTGAAGCCCTCCTGGTGCAGCACGTCCCGCAGCCGTTCGTACTGCGGCGAGCGCAGCCGCGTGTAGCTGCGGGAGTTCTCGTGGATGAAGTCGGCCATCGAGGTGTCGGCGAGCAGCTTGCCCTGGCCGATCACGATCAAGTGGTCGGCGGTCAGCGCCATTTCGCTCATCAGGTGCGACGAGACGAAGATGGTCCGGCCCTCCGACGCGAGCGTCTTCATCAGATTGCGGATCCAGTGGATGCCCTCCGGGTCCAGTCCGTTGACCGGCTCGTCGAACATCAGGATCTCGGGGTCGCCCAGCAACGCGGAGGCGATACCGAGCCGCTGGCCCATGCCGAGGGAGAACCCCTTGGACTTCTTCCTCGCGACCGCGCTCAGACCGACCATGTCGAGCACCTCGTCGACCCGGCTGCTCGGGATGCGGTTGCTCTGGGCCAGGCACAGCAGGTTGTTGTACGCGCTGCGGCCGCCGTGCATCGCCTTGGCGTCGAGGAGCGCCCCGATGTACTTCAGCGGTTCCTGGAGGTCGCGGTAGTGCTTGCCGTCGATGCGCACCGTACCGCTGGTGGGATTGTCGAGATCGAGCATCATCCGCATGGTGGTCGACTTGCCCGCGCCGTTGGGGCCGAGAAAGCCGGTCACGATGCCCGGCCTCACCTGGCACGTCAGATGATCGACGGCGACCTTGCTGCCGAACCGTTTGGTAAGTCCCTCGAGCTCGATCATGCGCTTACGCTAGAACGCCAGAGCGCCCGGCGCCACCACAAAGGCGGAACCGGGCGCACACGGGGGTAAGGCGTTACCGACGAGGGTGTCAGCGGGTCTGCTGGGCCGGGACACCGCGGGTGGCGGGCTCGTCCTCCACCGGGGTGCCGGCGGCGGCCACGGCGGCGCCGGTCAGCGTCGCCAGCATCTCGCGGACGTTGGTCAGCTGGGCGTTGATCGAGTCGCGGCGGTTGGTGAGCGCCGCCAGCTCGCGCTCCGATTCGCTGCGGATCCGGTCGGCCTTGGCGTTGGCGTCGGCGACGATGTCCTCGGCCTGGCGCTGGGCGGTCTCCACCGTCTGGCGGGCCCGGCGCTCGGCGTCCGTGCGGAGCTTCTCGGCCTCCAGGCGGAGCTGCTCGGCGCGGTGCTCGATCTCGGCGAGACGCTTCTCGGCCTTGGCCTGCCGGGACGCGAGGTCGCGCTCCGACTGCTCGCGGCGCTTGGCGAGGTTGGTCTCGAAGTCGGCCGCGGCCTGGGCGGCCTTGGCGCGGGTCTCCTCGAAGAGGGCGTCGGCCTCCTCGCGCTTCTGCTGGGCGTCCTTCTGGGCGTCGGCGCGCAGCGTGTTCGCCTCGCCCTGCGCCTTTTCGACGATGCGGACGCCCTCGTCCTCGGCCTTCGCCTTGCGCTCGGCGGCGAACGTCTCGGCGTCGTTGCGGACCTGCTGGGCCGCCGACTCGGCGAGCTCGCGGTGCTGCTCGGCGGCCCGGCGGGCCTCCTCGCGCAGGTCCTTGGCCTCCTCCTCGGCGAGGCGGAGAATCTTCTCGACACGGGCGCCGAGACCGGCGTACGACGGCTCGGCGTCGTTTACCTGGGCCTGGGCGTTCTGCGTCTCGAGGTGCAGTTCCTCGATGCGCTTTTCCAGAGAGGTGATTCGGGCCAGGGCACTGTCACGGTCCGCGATGAGCTTGGAGATGCGGTCGTCCACCTGACCGCGGTCGTAGCCACGGCGCACGTGCTCGAAGCCGAAGGGGGAGGAAGGGTCACTCATGGGGTTCCTGTCGAATGAGACCGGTGAGGTGATAGAGGGAATCCTAGGGGCCATTGCGGCGTGTCAGCGTGAAGATGCCGGTTTGATCTGGAGAATGACACCCCTTTTGAGTGGCTGACCCCCGGAGTGCTTGCCACTCGAAGGCTTGAATGTCCATGACGAAGCACGGTGCGCCGCGGACCGGTCAACGCTCGGACGACTTGCCCCCCGACCGGGTGCCCGCCGCCGCCGGAGCCTTGGCGCCTCCCGCGGAACCGCCGGCCGGTTTCCCGCCCCCGCCCGGAGTCTCGAAACCTTCCAACGCTTCCAGCACGTCCTGGACACGGGAGATCTCCGCATTGATGTCCTCGCGCCTGCGCACCAGGACGTCCAGCTCGCGCTTGCCCTCGTCGACCGTCGCCTCGGCCTCGGCCTTCGCGTCGGCCCGCAGCTTCTCCGCCTCGCGGATCAGCTCGGCCTTCTTGGTCTCGGCCTCCTTCAGCAGCGACTCGGCCCGTTTCACCGCGGCGATACGGACCTTGCTCGCCTCCGAATTGGCCTCCGCCATCAGCTCCTTGGCCTTCGCCTCGGCCTCGTCGCGCTGCTCGGTCGCCGCCTTCATCAGATGGTCGACGCGCTCCCCGGCGGTCTTCATCTGCTCGGACGTCTCCCGGCGGGCCCGCTCGTGCAGCTCCTCGATCTCGCTCTCCAGCCGGGCCCGCAGCTCTTCGGCCCGCTCCCGGATCTGCGTCGCGTCCCGCCGGGCGCCCACCAGCAGTTCGTCCGCGTCGGTACGCGCGCGCTCCACCAGGGTGTTGCCCTCGACGGTCGCCTCCGAGGTGATCCGCTGGGCCTCCTTGCGGGCCGCGCCGACCATCGTGTCGGACTGCGTCTCGGCCTCGGTGGCCGTACGCAGCGCCTCTTCCCGCGCCTTGTTGATCAGCTGGTCCGCCTGCTCGGCCGCGTCCGCCCGGCGTTTGGCCGCCGCCTCGCGCGCCTCGTCCAGCACCCGGTCCGCCTCCTGGAGGGCCGACGAGCGCAGCTCCTCCGCCGCCGACTCCGCGTCGGCGCGCAGCCGTTCGGCCTCCTCGTGGGCGCGGGCCGCGTGCTCCTGCGCGGCGCCCAGGCGCTCGGCCGCGTCCGCGCGCAGCCGCTCGGACTCGGCCGTCGCCTCGGCCAGCATCCGGTCCGCCTTCTCGGTGGACTCGCTCCGGCGGCGGTTGGCCTCCGTGGTGGCCTCGACGACCAACTGCTCGGAGGCCTGCTCGGCCTCGTTGCGGATGCGTTCGCTCTCGGTGGTCGACTCGCCGATCAGCCGGTCCGCCTGGGCCGCCGCCTCGGACCGGATCCGGTTGGCGTCCTGCCGGGCCTCGGCACGGGCGCGCGAGGCGTCCTGCTCCGCCGAGGCCAGGGCGTCCGACGCCTCGGTGCGCATCCGCTGGCTGTACTCGGAGGCGTCCGCGCGCAGCCGCTCCGACTCGGTGATCGCCTCGGAGACCGTCCGCTCGGCCAGCGCCTTGGCGGCCTCGGTCTCCTCGTGAGCCTCCTGCCGCAGCCGGCCCGACTCCTCGTTCGCCTCCCGGCGCAGCCGGACCGCGTCCTCCGAGGCCCGCTCCCGCTCGGCGTGCGCGTCGGCGCGGACCCGGTCCGCCTCCTCCTGCGCCTCCGTACGGGTGCGCTCCGCGGCGTGCTCCGCGGCCGACCGAAGCCCGGTGATCTCCTCCTCGGCCTGCTCGTGCAGACCCTGGACGGAGTCCCGCACCTGCTGGGCGGTCTGCTCGGCCGCCGCGACCAGCTCGGTCGCCCGGGCGTCCGCCTCCTCGACCAGCCGGCCCGCCTCGGCCTCCGCCTCCTCGACCCGCTTCCGGGCGGAGGCGAGCAGTTCCTCGCTCTGCTCGCGGGCCCGCTCACGCTCCTGCTCCGCCTCGGACCGGGCGGCGCCGAGGGTCTCCTCGGCCTCCCGGCGGCGACGGGTCGCCTCCTCCTGGGCGGCGGCCAGCGCCTCGGCGGCCTCGGCCCCGACCCGCTCGGCGGCGGCCGCGGCCTCCGCGCGCAGCCGGTCGGCGCTCTCCTGCGCCTCGGACTTGAGCCGCTCCGCCTCGGCGGCCGCCTCGCTCCGCAGCCGTACGGCGACGTTCTCGCCCTCGGCCCGGGACTGGGCGGCGTCCGCGGCGGCCTCGTCGCGCAGCCGCTCGGCCTCCGTCTCGGCCTGCTCGGCCAGCGTCCGCAGCCGCTCGGCCGCCTCCGCGCGCAGCCGCTCCGACTCTTCGCTCGTCTCGCGGCGGATCCGCTCCGCTTCTGTACGCGCCTCGCCCAGCGCCTCCTCGGCGGCGGCGAGCCGGGACTCGGCCTCGGTGTGCAGCCGGGTCAGCTCGTCGGCGGCCTCGGCCTGCCGGGCGGCGACCCCGCGCTCGGTCTCCTCGCGCAGCTCGGCCGCCGCCGCCTCCGCGGCCGCCGTGACGGCCGCCGCCTGCTCCTCGGCCTCGGCCCGCAGCGCGTCGGCCTCGGTCCGGGTGCGCTCCAGCGTCTCCTCGGCCTGCTTGCGCAGCGTCGCCGCCCGCTCGACGGCCTCGGTGCGGATGCGCTCGCTCTCGCCGTTCGCCTTGGCGCGCACCTCGTCCGCGTCGGAGCGGGCCTTGGTCAGCAGCTCCTCGGCGGTGCGGGCGCCCTCCTCCAGCTGCTGGACCGCCTCGCGGCGGGCCTCGCCCCGGATCCGCTCGCCCTCGGCGACCGCCTCGGAACGCAGCTGCTCGGCCTCGCCGCGCAGCCGACGGGCCTCCTCCTGGAGCTCGACCGTCTTGGCCCGGTACTCCTTGGTGTCGTCCTTGGCCGCGCCCTTGAGCTCGTCGGCCTGCTCGGCCGCCTCGCCGCGCAGCCGGTCCGCCTCGGCCTCCGCCTCCCGGCGGATCCGCTCGGCCTCCTCGCGCGCCGCCTTCGTCGTCGACCGCGCGTCCTCGGAGGCCTTGGTGAGCACCTCCTCGGCGCTGCGGGCCGCCTTCGCCAGCTGGGCGGCGGCGTCCTCGGCGGCCGCCGTGTTGGCCTTCTCGGCCGCCTCGGCGACCAGCCGCTCCGCCTCCGCGCGGGCGTCGGCGAGGGCCTGCTCGGCCTCTTCCTTGAGGGTGTCGGCGTTCTTGGTGGCCTCGCCGACCAGCCGGGCGATCTCCGACTTGGCCGTACGGGTGCGCTGTTCGTTCTGCGACTCGGCGGAGGCCAGCTGCTTGGCGGCGGCCTCCTTCGCCTCGGCGAGGACCTTCTCGGCCTCCAGCCGGGATTCGCGCAGCCGGGTCTCCGCCTCCGCGAGCCGCTGCTCGGCGGTGCGGTTCAGCTCGGCGGTCTGCTGGCGGGCCTGGTCGGTCTCCGCGGTCGTGCTGGAGCGCAGCTGCTCCGCGTGGCTGGTGGCCTCCTGCGCCTGGGCGGAGGCGGCGCCGAGCAGCCGCTCGGCGTCCTTGCGGGCGCGCAGCAGGATCGCTTCCGCTTCGGCCCGGGCGGTCTCCGCCTCCGAGCCGGTCCGCCGACGGGTCTCCTCCGCCAGCCGGGCGGCCTCGTCGCGGGCGGCGGCCAGCGCCTGTTCGGCCTCGGCGCGGGACTCCTCCAGCAGCCGGCGGGCCTGCGACTCGGTGCGGGCGCGCAGCTGTTCGGCCCAGGCGACGTTCTCGTTGACATGGGACTCGACGGTCTGGCGGCGCTCCGCCAGCTCCTGGTCGAGCCGCTGCCTGCGCTGGACGGCCTCGGTGTGCAACTCGGCCTGGAGACGCGCCTGGTGCTCGGCGTGCTCCTGGAGGATCCGCTGCGTCTGGGCCCGGGCCTCGCGCAGCTCGCGCTCGGCGTCGCTGCGCATCTGCTCGGCCTGGGCCTGCGCGTTCCGCAGCATCTGCTCGGCCTGGTAGCCGATGTCCGCGCTGTCGTAGGCGGGACGGGTCGCGAGATTGCGCCGGGCCTCGTGCAGCTTGGCACGCAAGACCTCGACCTGGTAACCGAGGTCCTCGGCGTGCTGGACGGCCTTCTCCCGGTCGGTCTTCAGCCGGTCCATCTCGGCTTCGAACCGCGAGAGATGGTCGTCTTCAGCTCGGTGGCTCTCCTGGCGTTCGTAGCCCCGCACTGCGCGGTCCCATCCTTCCCCGAGCTCTCAACTCTCTTCGAGCAGGGGAGACCCCAACCCTGGTCGCAACTCTGCACACGGGGGCTCGCCGGTGAAGCGGTCCCCCGGGGAATGGTGACAGACAAACGACGAGGACGCGGTACGGCCCCGACCCGGCCCCGGCCCGGAACCGCCCACTCTACCGGGCCGGGTATGCGGCGGTCAGTGGTCCGCCCGGCTCGTGACCAGTTCGGTGAGGACACCGTGGCAGTCCTTGGGGTGCAGGAACGTGATCCGGGACCCCATCGACCCCGTCCTGGGCTCGTCGTACAGCACCCGGACGCCCTTCTCGCGGATGTCCGCGGCGTCCCCGTCCACATCCTCCGTACCGAAGGCGATGTGATGCACGCCCTCCCCGTTCTTCGCCAGCCACTTGCCCACGGCGGAGTCCTCCCGGGTGGGCTCCAGCAGCTGGAGGTACGAGGCCCCGCCGTCCGAGGTCTCGTTGATCTTGAGCATGGCCTCGCGGACCCCCTGCTCCTCGTTGATCTCGCTGTGGAACACCTCGAATCCGTACGTGGCACGGTAGAACTCCACCGTCCTGTCCAGGTCGAAGCAGGCGATTCCGATGTGGTCGATGCGCGTCAGCATGGATTCAGCATGGATCGGCCGCGACGCTCCCGCCATGGTTACGCAACGTGCGCGCCGTCACACCGGCAGCCGGATGACGGGCGCGGGACCGCTCAGTACATTCAGGTAAACCCTCGTTCACATCCGATCCCAAGGGGCCGTGCCCATGCCAGCAACGACCGGTACCACCACCTCAGTGATCGTCGCGGGCGCCCGGACGCCCATGGGCCGTCTCCTCGGCTCCCTGAAGAGCTTCTCCGCGGCCGACCTCGGCGGCGTCGCGATCAAGGCCGCCCTGGACCGGGCCGGCATCGGCGGCGACCAGGTCCAGTACGTGATCATGGGCCAGGTGCTCCAGGCCGGCGCGGGCCAGATTCCCGCCCGGCAGGCCGCGATCAAGGCCGGCATCCCGATGAACGTCCCCGCGCTCACCGTCAACAAGGTGTGTCTGTCCGGGCTCGACGCCATCGCGCTGGCCGACCAGCTCATCCGCGCCGGGGAGTTCGACGTGGTGGTCGCGGGCGGCCAGGAGTCCATGACCAACGCACCGCACCTGCTCCCCAAGTCCCGCGAGGGCTACAAGTACGGCGCGATCGAGATGCTGGACTCGATGGCGTACGACGGTCTCACCGACGCCTACGAGAACATCCCCATGGGCGAGTCCACCGAGAAGCACAACGGCCGCCTCGGCCTGGACCGCGCCGCCCAGGACGAGATCGGCGCGCTCTCCCACCAGCGGGCCGCCGCCGCCCAGAAGAACGGCCTCTTCGAGGCGGAGATCACCCCGGTCGAGATCCCGCAGCGCAAGGGCGACCCGGTCCTCTTCTCGAAGGACGAGGGCATCCGCGCCGAGACGACCGTGGAGACCCTCGGCAAGCTGCGCCCCGCCTTCGCCAAGGACGGCACGATCACCGCCGGCACCTCCTCGCAGATCTCCGACGGCGCCGCCGCGGTCGTCGTGATGAGCAAGGCCAGGGCCGAGGAGCTGGGCCTCGACTGGATCGCCGAGATCGGCGCCCACGGAAACGTCGCGGGTCCCGACAACTCCCTCCAGTCGCAGCCCTCCAACGCCATCAAGCACGCGCTGAAGAAGGACGGCCTGACCGTCGACGACCTCGACCTGATCGAGATCAACGAGGCGTTCGCCGCCGTCGCCGTCCAGTCCATGAAGGACCTGGGCGTCACCTCGGACAAGGTCAACGTCAACGGCGGCGCGATCGCGCTGGGCCACCCCATCGGGATGTCCGGCGCCCGGGTCGTCCTGCACCTGGCCCTGGAGCTGAAGCGGCGCGGCGGCGGCACGGGCGCGGCGGCGCTGTGCGGCGGCGGCGGTCAGGGCGACGCGTTGATCATCCGGGTCCCGGGCAAGTAACACCGTAACGACACGAGGCAAGGCGAGAACGGAGCGGTGAACGTGGACGTGGACGTCCCCACGCTGGTCGAGCAGGCGCGAGCAGGCAGGCCGCGTGCGGTGGCCCGGCTGATCTCGCTGGTGGAGGGGGCGTCCCCGCAGCTCCGTGAGGTGATGGCGGCCCTGGCCCCGCTGGCGGGCCATGCGTACGTCGTCGGCCTGACGGGCTCGCCGGGCGTCGGCAAGTCCACCTCCACCTCCGCCCTCGTCTCCGCCTACCGCCGCGCGGGCAAGCGGGTCGGCGTGCTCGCCGTCGACCCGTCCTCGCCGTTCTCCGGCGGGGCGCTGCTGGGCGACCGGGTCCGGATGTCGGACCACGCGTCCGACCCGGGCGTCTACATCCGCTCCATGGCGACCCGGGGCCACCTCGGCGGCCTCGCGTGGGCCGCCCCGCAGGCCATCCGTGTCCTCGACGCGGCGGGCTGCGACGTGGTCCTGGTCGAGACGGTCGGCGTCGGCCAGTCCGAGGTGGAGATCGCCTCCCAGGCCGACACCTCCGTGGTGCTGCTCGCCCCGGGCATGGGCGACGGCATCCAGGCGGCGAAGGCCGGAATCCTGGAGATCGGCGATGTGTACGTGGTCAACAAGGCCGACCGCGACGGCGCCGACGCCACCGCCCGCGAGCTGAACCACATGCTGGGCCTGGGGGAGTCCCGGGGCCCCGGCGACTGGCGCCCCCCGATCGTGAAGACGGTCGCGGCCCGGGGCCAGGGCACGGACGAGGTCGTCGAGGCCCTGGAGAAGCACCGGGCCTGGATGGAGGAGCACGGCGTCCTGGCCGAACGCCGCACGGCCCGCGCCGCCCACGAGGTCGAGTCGATCGCGGTCACCGCGCTCCGGGAGAGGATCGCCGACCTCCGCGGCGACCGCCGCCTGCACGCCCTGGCGGAGCGCATCGTCTCCGGCGACCTGGACCCGTACGCGGCGGCGGACGAGCTGGTGGCGGGGCTGACGGAGGGCGCCTGACCGCCTGAGCGTGCGCTGAAGGCCCCCTGAGCGGATGTGTGCCGCTCAGGGGGCCTTCTCGCGTACGGGGCTGTGTTACGGGTCCGGGTTCGCGTCAGTCGTCGTCGCCGTCCCGGTCATCGCGGTCGTCGCCGTGGTCGTCACGGTCGTCGTTCCGGTCGTCCGCGCGGTCGTCGTCCCCGTCGTCGTCGCGGTCCACGGTGACCTTGCCGGTCCGGGCGTCCACGCGCAGTTCGTGCTGCTTGCCGTCCTTGCCCGCGATGTCGACGTCCCAGCGCAGGACGTCCCCCCGGCGGCCGTTGTCGTCGTCGTCATCGTCGTCCAGGTCGATCGACGTGACGGTGCCCGGCGCGGTCTTCAGGGCCGCTGCCGCCGCCTGGCTCAGAGTGACGGCGGAGGAACGGGGCGCGTAGTGGTCGCGGTCGTCGTTGTCGTCGTCGCGGGTCCTCAGGACCTTGCCGTCGGCGGCGTCCACCGTGACGTCGTGCCACTTCTTGTCGGAGCCCCGGACGTCCAGCTCCCAGACGGCCCGGCCTCCGTGGTCGTCGTCGTCATCGTCCAGCTCGGCCTCGGTGACCGTGCCCGGGACGCTCTTCAGCGCGGCGGCGACGGCCTGGTCCAGGGAGATCCGGACGCTCTTCGCGGCGGCCGGGGCCCGGTCGTCCGTACGGTCGTCCCGGTCGTCCCGGTCGTCCGCGAGGCTCGCGGCGCTCGCGCTCCTCGTGGGCGTACGGTCGCGGTCCCCGTCGCTGTCCGCGAAGGCGACGGTGGCGGCGGTGGTGCCGCCGATGAGAACGGCCGCGGTGATCGCCGCGATGGTGACGTTGCGCTTCATGAGGTTCCTCCCCGAGAGCTGCTGTGCTGCGCTGGTTGACGGGGTCCACACTGCCGACCGGATGCTGAACGCAGCCTGAAGCCACCTGAAGCCTTCTTCAGGCGGAGTTTGCGAGGCTGTGCGCATGCGCCTGTTGATCGTGGAGGACGAGAAGCGTCTCGCGGTGTCCCTGGCCGGGGGACTCACCGCCGAGGGCTTCGCCGTGGATGTCGTGCACGACGGCCTGGAGGGGCTGCACCGGGCGAGCGAGGGCGGCTACGACCTGGTGATCCTCGACATCATGCTGCCCGGCATGAACGGCTACCGCGTCTGCTCCAACCTGCGCGCCGCCGGACACGAGGTGCCGATCCTCATGCTGACCGCCAAGGACGGCGAGTACGACGAGGCCGAGGGCCTGGACACCGGCGCCGACGACTATCTGACCAAGCCCTTCAGCTATGTCGTCCTCGTCGCCCGGGTACGGGCCCTGCTGCGCCGGCGCGGGGCCGGAGCCGCCGCGCCCGTCCTGACCGTCGGCTCCCTGCGCATCGACACCGCCGCCCGCAGGGTGATCCGCGGCGAGGACGAAATCGCCCTCACCGCCAAGGAGTTCGCCGTGCTGGAGCAACTCGCCCTGCGCGCCGGGCAGGTGGTGAGCAAGGCGGAGATCCTGGAGCACGTCTGGGACTTCGCCTACGACGGCGACCCGAACATCGTCGAGGTCTACATCTCCACCCTGCGCCGCAAGTTGGGCGCCGCCGCCATCCGTACCGTACGCGGCGCCGGCTACCGGCTGGAGGCGTCATGAGGTCCGTCCGGGCCAGGGCCGCCATCGGGGCCACCCTGGTCGTCGCCGTCGCCCTGATCGCGGCCGGTCTGGCCGTCCTTTTGGTCCTGCGGGCCAACCTGATCGGCCAGGCGGACCTCCAGGCCGAGGTGGCGGCCCGCGAGGCGGCGGGACAGCTCGCCACGGGCACCCCGTACGAGGACGTGGAGCTGGACGACGAGGAGGACCACCCGGTCCAGGTGACCGACGAGGAGGACCGGGTCGTCCTCGTCTCCAAGGGCCTGCGGGCCGTCACCGGCACCGGTGCGACGGGCGTCACCCCCGTGCCCTCGGCCTCGGCGGGCGCCACGTCGTCACCCGACGACGATGACGACGATGACGACGACCGCGGCCGGCCGGGCCGGGGCGAGGTCTCCTCCGACGACCCGGAGTTCTCCGACGGCACCGCCACCGTCGACCGCACCACCGCCGACTACCGCTTCGCCGCCGTCGAGGCGACCACCCCCGACGGCGTCACCCTCACCGTGTACGCGGGCGCCCCGCTCGCCGCCGAGCAGGAGGCGGTCAACACCGTGCGCGGGGCCATGCTCACCGGGCTGCCGCTGCTCCTGGTCGTCGTCGGGGGCGTGACCTGGCTGGTGACCCGCCGCGCGCTGCGCCCGGTCGAGGGCATCCGCCGAGAGATGGCCGCGATCACCGCGTCCGAGGACCTGGCCCGCCGCGTCCCGGAGCCCGATTCACGGGACGAGATCGCCGCGCTGGCCAGGACGACGAACGAGACGCTGACGGTCCTGGAGGCGTCGGTGGAGCGGCAGCGGCGGTTCGTCGCGGACGCCTCGCACGAGCTGCGTTCCCCGATCGCCTCGCTCCGCACCCAGCTGGAGGTGGCCGAGGCCCACCCGGAACTGCTGGACCTGCCGGGCGCGGTCGCCGACACCGTACGGCTCCAGGTGCTGGCGGCGGATCTGCTGCTGCTGGCCCGGCTGGACGCGGGGGAGAAGCCCGGGAGCGCGACGGTGGAGCTGGGCGCGCTGGTCCGCGAGGAGGTGTCGCAGCGGACGGGGGACCGGATCGCGGTGGCGGTGGAGGTCCCGGAGGGCGGCGCGTTCGAGGTGACCGGGTCGCGCGGGCAGCTGGCCCGGGTGATCGGCAATCTGCTGGACAACGCCCAGCGGCACGCCGAAAGGAGCGTCGCGGTGTCGGTGGCGGCCGACGGGCGCGGCGTGCGGGTCGAGGTCCGGGACGACGGGGCGGGCGTACCCGAGGAGGAGCGGGAGCGGATCTTCGAACGGTTCGTCCGGCTCGACGACGCCCGCAGCCGGGACGACGGCGGCGCCGGTCTGGGCCTCGCCATCGCCCGGGACGTCGCCGCCCGCCACGGCGGAACGCTGACGGTGCACCGGGCGGACGAGGGCGGCGCGGCCTTTTGCCTGTGGCTGCCGCGCCCGGCCTGAGGCGGCGGGCGCGAGGCCCCGGCGGGCCCCGCTGTTACAGCTTCCCGCGCTTGCCGCGCAGGTGTTCCGCGATCGGGGTCAGCGCCGCGTGCAGATCGGTCAGCGCCTCGGGGGACAGCAGATCGATGAAGTGCTGCCGCACCGCGTCGACGTGGTGCGGGGCGACCTTCCGCATGGTCTCCGCGCCGTGCTCGGTGAGGACCGCGAACAGTCCGCGCCGGTCCGACTCGCAATGCGTACGCCGCACGAGACCGGCGGTCTCCATGCGGGTGATCTGGTGCGAGAGCCGGCTCTTGGACTGGAGGGTGGCGGCGGCGAGGTCGCTCATCCGCATCCGCTGGTCGTCCGACTCGGAGAGGTTGACCAGGATCTCGTAGTCGTTCATGGTCAGGCCGAACGGCTGGAGGTCTTTCTCCAGCTGGTGCATCAGCAGCCTGCTGACGTCCAGGTGGGTGCGCCAGGCGCACTGCTCCGCGTCGCTCAGCCAGCGGGTGGCCGTCTCGGTCTCCATATATGGATTCTACCTAAGAAGTTGAAAGCCGGACGAAATCAGGGAGGTCTGAGGAGTGTGACGACCGGCGCAGACGTTCGACGTCACACTCCGCAGACTACCGTTCACAAGCCGAAGCGACGCTGGAGGTCCCCCAGCTGGCCGGGCATGCGCGGGGTGGAGCCGTGTTGACCCCCGCCGCCCGGGACACCGGGCGCGTTCGGCACGAGGCCCGTCGCCTGCTCCGCCATCAGCGCCTCGGACGACTGGAGCAGCACGGTGCCCGCCCCGACGAACTCGAACTGGTGCTCCTCGCCCGAGGTCCCGCCGATCCCCGTCAGTGACCGGATTCCGCCCATCACGCCCGTCATGTACCCGTGGTCGTAGTGGTGACAGGGGGAGGGGCAGTCGGCCCACCCCACCAGCGCCTGCGGGTCCACCCGCAGCGGCGGCTCCATGAACACCACCGCGCCGTTGGACGCGGCGACGAACTTCCCGGTTCCGATCAGCGTCACGAACCCCGGCACGATCGACTGCTTCAGCGCGAGCGACGGCTCGTACGCCAGCAGGTTCCCCGACCGGATCGTCAGGTTCCCGTCGTCCAGGTCGAAGGAGTTCACATCGAAGGCCCGGTCGGCCAGCAGCATCTTCCCGCTGCCCTCGGCCACCACCCAGTCGCTCGCGTGCAGCGGCGAATGGAAGCTGGACCGCACCAGCCGCTCGAACCGGCCGTGCCCGATGCCGTCGAAGCTGATCTGCCCGTAGTAGGCGATCATCTTGCCCTTCTGGAGGAACCACCGGCTCCCCTTGAGCTCCACGCAGAAGGTGTAGGAGTTGACGTTGTCGTCCGACGGCAGCGTCATCGGATCGAAGACCACGGGCGCGCTCACAGCTTCTCCTCGGATGCCTGGACGTACACCGCACCACTGCCGCTCAGCTCCAGCTGGAACGCCTCGCCGGAGCCCCGCCCGACCATGTCCCGCCAGCCGAGCGCGGTGGAGAGCTTGTTGCGGACCTCCCCGTGGTGGGCGACGTACGCCTGTGGGTCCACATGGATGTCCCGGCCCGGGGTGATCGGCAGTTCGATCACCCCGCCGTGCGCCATCACCGCGACCGCGCCGTGGCCCTTGAGTGTGGTGGTGAACAGGCCCTGGCCGGTCACCTGGCCGCGCACCATGCCCATCACCCCGCCCTGCGAGCCCATGAACATCGTGCCCTGCTGGAGCGTCCCGTCGAAGGCGAGGAGGCGGTCCGCCTCCACGTACAGGGTGTCGCCGGACAGGTTGATCACCTGGATGTGGTGGCCGCCGTGGCCGAACATCACCGTGCCCGACCCCTCGACCGTCATCAGCGGTGTCGCCTCGCCCGCCACCCGGCGGCCGATCATCGACGCGAAGCCGCCCTGGCCGCCCTGGATGTTCGGGGTGAAGGACACCTCGCCCCGGTACGCCAGCATCGCGCCGCGCTGGCTGAACAGCTTCTGGCCCGGGGTGAGGGTCGCCTCGACCATCTTGGAGTTGATCTCGCGGAACGGCATCAGACATCGCCCCCGACGGTGTTGCGCTCGCTCGGCTGTACGTAGACCAGGCCGTCGCCCTCGAACCGCATCTGGAACGCCTCGCCGGAGCCCTCGCCCATCAGCGTCCGGAAGTTCACCCCGCTCTGGAGCTGCTGGCGCAGATTGCCCTGGTGGGCGATGTACGCGCCGGGGTCGACCATCAGCGGATACTGCGGCGACACCCGCAGCAGCACCGCCTCGCCCTCCGACATGATCGCCGCCTGGCCCGTGCCCTCCACCGTGGTGGTGAACAGGCCGTTGCCGCTCGCCCCGCCGCGCAGCCCGGTGAACGTGGTGCCCGTGCGCAGCCCGGCGTCGGTGGCCAGCAGATTGCTCGCCTCCACGTACAGCTTGTCGCCGTGCAGCGCGACCAGGTTGATCTCGCTCGCCCGGTCGGCGAAGTAGCAGGTGCCCTGCCCGGACACCTCCATCACCGTCATCTGCTCGCCGGTCAGCCGGCGGGTCACCATGCCGCGCAGGCCCTCACCGCCGCCGGTCATCTTCTTGAAGGTCATCCGGCCGTCGTACGCGACCATCGAGCCGTTCTTCGCCTTGACGGAATCGCCGGCCAGATCGACGGCGAGCGTCTTGCTGCCTTGGAGTCGGAACATCGCCACGCCCCCGAAGGTAGCCCGCCGCCCCGTCCCCGCGGCACCCCCTACAGAACCGTTACGCCCCTGATGCTCCCCTGATGCGTACCCGGACCGGCCCTGGTATGCGGCGATACGCGCGGCGCCGCCCCGCGACGCCCCCGGCTCCGGGGACGTCCCGGCGCGATGCCACAATGGGGGCGGCTTGTGCCCGCGTTCACAAGCCCGTACGGCCCTTCCCGCCCACACGACCCCCTCCCACCGAAGGTGCCCCTGTGGACATCAAGACCGCTTCCGCCCTGCACCGGCTGCGCCTCATCTCGATTCCCGAGGCGCTGTCCTTCCCCGCCCTGATCCTCTTCGGCTCGGTCCTCAGCCGGGTCTCGGACATCGACTTCCTGATGATGCCGCTCGGCATGATCCACGGCATCCTCTTCGTGATCTACGCCGTGTTCCTGCTGGACGTCTGGATGAAGGCGAAGTGGCCGCTGGGGCGCGTCGCCCTCTTCTTCCTGCTGTCGCTGATCCCCTTCGGCGGGCTCTACGGCGACAAGCGCCTGAAGCAGTACGAGGCCGACGGCGTCATCGCCGCCCGCGCCCGCCGCGAGGGCACGGTCAGCGCATGATCGTCGCGTTCTCGGTCTCGCCGCTCGGCGTCGGCGAGGACGTCGGGGAGTACGTCGCCGACGCCGTACGGGTCGTACGGGAATCCGGGCTCCCCAACCGCACCGACGCGATGTTCACCTCCATCGAGGGTGAGTGGGACGAGGTCATGGACGTCGTCAAGCGCTCCGTGGCCGCCGTCGAGGCCCGCGCCGGCCGCGTCTCCCTGGTACTGAAGGCCGACATCCGGCCCGGCGTCACCGACGGTCTGACCTCGAAGGTCGAGACCGTGGAGCGGTATCTCGGGGGCTCCTGACCCCTCTGACGCACCGTCCGCGCGGCCCGTTCCGCGTTCACCCGAAAAGCCCCCGGCGCCACACGGCCGGGGGCTTTTCCGGCCCCGGACCAAAAACCGCTCACTCGGACCTGCCAAGTCGACACACCGTTAGCTGTCCCCTTCTGTGGGGATATCAACCCGTTCGACAGTGGGAGGCACGGTGCGGTCGGAGGGCTACGACTACGACACCTACAGCCGGCTCGCGGGTCCGCTCACGGAGCCGGAGCCGACGGGGTACCGGGTGCGGTACAAGAGCCTGCTCTCGACGGAGAAGCACCGAATAAGAGCCGTCCTGCTGATGACGCTCGCCCCCGTGCTCACCGGCATCCTCCTGCTCTACCTGGTCTGGCCCACGCACTGGACCGACCGGGAGAACGGGGAACGCTGGCTGGTCGTCGCCGACACCGTGATGCTGGTGTCGATCGCCCTGATCGAGCTGTTCATGCTGGTCAACGTGGTCTCCATCGCGCACGCCACTCTCGTCGCGCGGGACCCGGTCCCGGTGACGCCCGAGCCCGGCACCCGGGTCGCCTTCCTGACCACGTACGTCCCCGGCAAGGAACCCCTCTCCATGGTCCGCGCCACCCTCAAGGGCGCTGTACGGATCGAACACCCCGGCCCGCTGGACGTCTGGCTCCTCGACGAGGGCGACGACCCCGGGGCCCGGATGCTCTGCGCGGAGCTCGGCGTCCACCACTTCACCCGGCGCGGGGTCCCCGAGTGGAACCGCGACAAGGGCGCCCACAAGGCGAAGACCAAGCACGGCAACTACAACGCCTGGATCGCCCTGCACGGCGGCGACTACGACTTCTTCGCCTCCGTCGACACCGACCACGTGCCCATGCCCAACTTCCTGGAGCGGATGATGGGCTACTTCCGCGACCCGGACGTCGCCTTCGTCGTCGGACCGCAGGTCTACGGCAATTACGACTCGGCCGTCACCAAGGCCGCCGAGTCGCAGCAGTTCCTCTTCCACGCCCTGATCCAGCGCGCGGGCAACCGCTACGGCGCCCCCATGTTCGTCGGCACCAACAACGTCGTGCGCATCGCCGCGCTGCGCCAGGTCGGCGGCCTGTACGACTCGATCACCGAGGACATGGCCACCGGCTTCGAGATCCACCGCCGCCGCAACCCGCGCACCGGGCACTACTGGCGTTCCGTCTACACCCCCGACGTGCTCGCCGTGGGCGAGGGCCCCGCCTCCTGGACGGACTTCTTCACCCAGCAGCTGCGCTGGTCGCGGGGGACGTACGAGACGCTGTTCAAGCAGTACGGCAAGGCGCTCTTCCGGGTGCCCCCCGGGCGGCTCCTCAGCTACACGCTGATGCTCGTCTACTACCCGATGACCGCCGTGAACTGGCTGCTCGGCATCCTCAGCTGTGTGCTGTTCCTCTGGTTCGGCGCGTCCGGCACCCAGGTCGCCGCCTCCATCTGGCTGATGCTCTACAGCGACGCCGCCGCCCTCCAGATCGGGCTCTACCTCTGGAACCGCCGCCACAACGTCTCGCCGCACGAGCCCGAGGGCTCCGGCGGCCTCGCGGGCATGGCCATGTCCGCGCTCTCCGCGCCGATCTACCTGAAGTCGCTGGGCTCGGCCGTGCTGCGCACCGACGGCCGGTTCGTCGTCACGCCCAAGGGCGGCCAGGCCTCCCCTGACCGGCTGCTCACCTTCCGTATCCACCTCTTCTGGGCGGCGGTCCTGCTGTCCTCGCTCGCCGCTTCGGTGTACCTCGACCACACCCATGTCGCGATGCGCACCTGGGCGACGCTGGGCCTCGCGATATCCCTCTCCCCGGTCGTCGTCTGGGCCTGGACCGTGCGGCAGGACAAGCGCGCCGAGGCCGCCCGCGCTGTCCCCGTACCGGCGCCCCCGCCGCCCGAACCGGCGTACGTCACCACGACGACGGCCCCCGCCCCGTCGCCGACCACCACGGCGAGCGCCGGCACCACCGCCACCACCACCGCAGGAGGGAACTGAGCCATGGCCTACCGGCCCTCGAAGAAGACGAGGAAGACGCTCCTGGGCGGCGGCGCGGTGGTGCTGCTCGCCGGGCTGAACGCGCCCGCGGCGCTGTCCTTCACCGAGGACAGGTACCACGCGTACAAGATCGACCAGCCCGCGTACAAGGCGGAGTACGGCTCCTGGGAGCGGGTGAACATCCCGAAGGAGTACCGCACCAACGCGATCCACGCGGCGCTCCTGCACACCGGGAAGGTCCTGATCGTCGCGGGCTCCGGCAACGACGAGAAGCATTTCGACGAGGGCACCTTCGACACCGTGCTGTGGGACCCGGCCGAGAACACCTTCCAGAAGATCCCCACCCCGGAGGACTTCTTCTGCGGCGGCCACGCCCAGCTCCCCGACGGCCGGCTCCTGATCGCGGGCGGCACCGCCCGCTACGAGGTGCTCGACGACAAGGTGAAGCGGGCCGGCGGCGGGATGCGGGTCAAGAACGAGAACCCGGACAAGCCGCTGAAGCTGAAGAAGGGCACGGTCTTCCGTTCGCCGTCGGGCATCGAGTACAAGGCCAGGTTCGACGTCACCGTGCCCAAGGCCAAGCGCGAGTTCGAGGTCACGTACTTCAAGAGCGGCCAGATGAAGCCGTGGAAGACCAAGGTGACCGCCGCCGAGCAGCGGGTCTTCGTCGAGGCGGTGAACGAGGGGCCGGACGCGGTGGCGACGGACGCCGCCCAGTACGAGATCGTCGGGCTCAAGGGCAAGGAGGCCGACAACTCCTACGGCCTCGCCGAGAAGATCACCATGGACAAGCAGGACTTCCAGGGGATCCGGGCCGCCTACGAGTTCGACCCGACGGCGGAGAAGTACATCAAGGTCGACCCGATGATGGAGGCCCGCTGGTACCCGACGCTCGTCGGTCTTGAGGACGGCCGGGTGCTCTCCGTCTCCGGTCTCGACGACGTCGGCGCGATCCTGCCGGGCGACAACGAGATCTACGACCCGAAGACCAAGAAGTGGTCCAAGGGCCCCTTCCACTACTTCCCGACCTACCCGGCGCTGTTCCTCACCAAGGGCGGCAAGCTGTTCTACCCGGGCGCCAACGCCGGTTACGGACCGGCCGACAAGGGGCGCGAGCCCGGGATCTGGGACCTGAAGAAGAACACCTTCACCAAGGTCCCCGGCCTCACCGACACCGACCAGCTGGAGACGGCGGCCTCGCTGATGCTGCCGCCCGTGCAGGACCAGAAGGTGATGGTGCTGGGCGGTGGCGGGGTCGGCGAGTCCAAGAAGTCCACGGCCCGCACGGCCGTCATCGACCTCAAGGAGGCCGGCCCGGCCTTCAAGCCCGGACCCGACCTGCCGCAGGGCACCCGCTACCTCAACAGCGTGATCATGCCCGACGACACCGTCTTCACCAGCGGCGGATCCGAGGACTACCGGGGCCGCGGGGACAGCAACATCCTGAAGGCGCAGTCCTACGACCCGAAGACCAACACCTTCAAGGAGGCCGCCGAGCCGACGGTGGGCCGCAACTACCACTCCGAGGCGCTGCTGCTGCCCGACGGACGGGTGGCGACCTTCGGCTCCGACTCCCTCTACGGCGACAAGGACAACACCAAGCTCGGCAAGTTCGAACAGCGCATGGAGGTCTACACCCCGCCCGCCCTGCACCGCGGCAAGGACAAGCGCCCGGTGATCGGCAACGGCCCCGAGAACGCCGAGCGCGGCGCGACGGTGACGTACGAGAGCGCCGACGCGGACCGCATCGCGACCGCCCGGCTGATGCGCCCGAGCGCCGTCACCCACACCACCGACGTCGAACAGCGCTCCATCGAACTGGGGCTGAAGAAGGCCGGCGGCAAGCTGAGCGTGACCGTCCCGGACGACCCCACGCTGGTGCCGCCCGGCTGGTACATGCTCTTCGTCACCGACACCGACGGCATCCCCTCCGAAGCGAAATGGGTCAAGGTCGCCTGAGGAGGCATAGCGGGGAGCACCCGCGCGCGTCAGTACGGTCAGGGAGGGCAGGGGGCCCGCCCGGGAAGAGAAGGTGACCGTGGACGCGGCAGGCCAGGAGAGCTTCCGGGAGTTCGTCAGCAACCGTTCACCGGCGTTGCTGAAGACGGCCGTCCTGCTCAGCGGCGGCGACCGCCACGCGGGCGAGGACCTGTTGCAGAACGCGCTGATCAAGGCCGCCGGGCGATGGGGGAAGATCGACGAACCCGAGGCGTACGTACGTCAGATCCTCTACCGGCAGCAGGTCAGCCGCTGGCGGCTGAAGGGCCGCAGACGGGAGCTGACGGTCGCCGAGCCGCCCGACCGCGGCAGCGGCACGGACGGTGCGGGCGCCACCGAGCTGCGGCTCGTGATGCGTGAGGCCCTGTCCCGGCTCACCGCCCGGCAGCGCACCGTCCTCGTGCTGCGCTTCTTCGAGGACCTGCCCGAGGCCGACGTGGCCCGGCTCCTCGGCTGCTCGGTGGGCACCGTGCGGTCCACCACCCACCGCTCCCTGGCCCGGCTGCGCGCCCACGCCCCCGAACTCACCGCCCTCGGCGGGCCCGGCGCGGAGCAGCCGTCGGCCCGCAATCTCGCTGCCGTGGAGGTAGGACCGTGAACGTCGAGGAACTCGTCCGTGACTCCCTGCGCGAGCAGGCCTCCGGCATCGCGCCCCCGCGCTCCGGGTTCGCCGACCGGATTCTCGCCGTACGACGGCGTCGCCGGGCCCGCACCCTCGCCGCGGTCGCGGGCACCACGGCCCTCGTCGTCGCCGCGGCCGTCGGCGTACCCACGCTGCTCGACGCCGGACCGGACGACGGCCGGGGGCGGGGCGTCCACGTGGTCGGCGGTGAGGTCCCGGCCCACGATGTCCAGAGCCATGTCGACCAGTCCCCGCCGCGCGACAGGATCGCCGTCGGCGACCAGGTCCTCGCCGCCTACTACACCTCCGAGAAGGTCCGCCAGCCCAACCGCGACGAGATCGTCGAGCGGACCTACTCGGTGCTGAACCAGGAGACCGGCCGCTACGAGGTGGACGAGCGCTGGTCCTTCCTCGCCGTCGCCCCCGGCATGCGGACCGCCGCCGTTCTGGAACGCGAACTGCCCGCACCCCGCATCGGGCTGCTCGACCTCCGTACCGGCGAGATGACCCGCTGGATCCCGCTGGCCCAGGGCGTCGGAGGGCTGGCCTTCTCGCCCGACGGCAGCAAGCTGGTGGCCACCACGTACGACAAGAACCCGGACCGCGCCTACTGGTCCCACAAGGTCGAGGTGAACGGCGCCTACGAGCCGTGGCGGGTGCCCTGCCGCACCGGGTTCGCCGTCGTCGACGTGGCGACGGGAGAGTCCGACTGGCACGCCCTGCCCGCGTTCTCCGAGGGCGGCGGGAACTTCGGCTCCGGCGAGAACCTGCGCTTCAACAACGACGGCACCCTGCTGTACGAGCCCATCAACATGAACCCGGGCGTCGTCTACCGCGACTTCACCGGCAAGAAGGTGGCCGTCCCGGCCGAGGAGGCATACGTCGACCTCAGGTTCGCGCCCGCCGGCCTCTCCCCGGACGGCAAGCTCGTCGCCGGTCCCTTCGCGGGCGGGGTGAAGACCACCGCCACCCAGGTCCTCGACCCCCGGACGGGCAAGCGCGTCGCCAAGCTGCGCGGCCAGGAACTCCTGGTCTGGGTCGACAACGAGCGGCTGATCGCCTGGGACATCGCCCCGGGTGGCGGGGAGCACGAGAACCGGCTGGTGCTGGTCGGCATCGGCAGCGAGAAGACGGTCTCCCTCAGCGGCGCCCGCACGCCCAAGGACCACTCCCCGAAGCGCTGGGAGCCGGTGTTCGCCCGGGGCTGAGAGGCCGGGTTCAGGCGGCGGCGCGGCGGCCTCAGGAGGCGGCGCGGCGGGCGAGGCCGAGGGCGTACTCCGGCCACCAGTCGCCGGCCGGCGGGCCGCCCCGGCAGGTGCCGTCGGAGTCGCCGGGCCGCTTGATCCACAGGTAGGCGTCGAGCCGGTCGTCGCCGGTGTCGGTGGTCGGGGGCGTGCCGAGCCCCCGGCCCGGCGGGTTGCACCAGGCTTCCTCACGGCCCCCGGACAGGGGGCCGTTGCCGTTGCGGCTGGTGTCGATCACGAAGTGCGCGCCGCCCACCGCGTCGGAGAGCTGTCCCGCGTACGTCTTCACGCTGGCGTTCGACTGGAAGTTGGAGACGTTCAGCGAGAAGCCGTCGGCCCGCTCGACGCCCGCCTGCCGCAGCGGCTGCGCCATCTTGGCCGGCTCGTCGATCCAGTCCGGGTTGCCCGCGTCCAGGTAGACCTTGGTGTTCGGGAGGGCCTTGAGGGTGTCCACCGCCTCGGAGAGGAGCTGGTAGCGCTCGGCGTGGTGCTCGGGCGGGGTGCAGCCGTCCGTGATGTGGGGGAGGGCGTCCGGCTCCAGGATCACGGTGGCGGGCGCGTCCCCGACGGCGGCGGCGAACTCCCCGATCCAGGACCGGTAGGCGTCCGCGTCCTTCGCGCCGCCCGCGGAGTACAGCCCGCAGTCGCGGTGCGGGATGTTGTACGCCACGAGCACGACGGTCTTCTTCGTGCGGGCGGCCGACCGCACGGCGGCCCGGATCCCCGGGGCCGGGTCGTCCCAGGCGGGCCAGTCGGCCACCGGCCGCTCGGAGATCCGCCGCAGCATCTTGGCCTCCGCGTCGCGCCCCTCCTTCTCCCAGGCGCGCACCTGGCGGGCCGCGTCGCTGTTCGGGTCGACCCAGAACGGGGAGGCCGCGCCCGGGGCGGGCTCCCCCCGGACGGGTCCGCCCTCCTCCTCGGCGGCCCCGGTGACGCGCGGCTCGGGCGTCGAGCACCCCGCGGTGAGGGCGGTCGCCAGGGCGAGGGCGGCCAGGACACGGACGGTACGGGGGAGAGCGCGCGGGACGATGCTGCGGCCGGACATCCAGACCCCTCGGACGGCGGTGGCTCACGGACACGGGGAAACACGGTGAAGCAGGGGCAATCGTGACATAACGGTTACAGGGAGTGGTGGCGCGACACCGTCCGTGACGCGTCCGCGCGTACGCCCGCGGGATCTGTGACGCGTCGGCCTCCACGCCCGCCGGGGCCGTGACGCCTCTGCCCCTACGCCCGCCACCGCGCCCTCAGTCCGATGCGGCCAGCGCGATCCCCAGCGGGGTGCGCTCGTACAGCACCTGGTGCCCGTAGCGCCGTGAGGTCAGCAGCCCGGCCCCGCGCAGCACGGACAGATGCGCCGAGACGGACGAGGGGGCGAGGCCCAGCCGGTGTGCCAGCGTGCTGGTCCCGGCCGGTTCGTCCAGCGCGCACAGCACATCGGCCCGGACCCGGCCCAGCAGCCGGGCGAGGGCCTCCGGCGTCCGCTCCCCGGCCTCGCTCCACAGCCCGCCGATCCCGCGCGCCGGGTAGATCAGCCCGGGCTGCCAGGGCTCCAGGTGGCCGCCGACCACCTCGGGCCAGACGAAGACGCTCGGCATCAGCACCAGCCCCTGGCCGCCCAGCACCTGGTGGTGGTCGCCCCGCGTCCCCTTCACGGTGAGTGTCGAACCGTTCCAGCTCAGCTGGGTGCTCACCTCGCCCAGCAGCCCTTCCAGGCCGCTGTCCGCCAGCCGACGGGAGTGGTAGGCGATGTCCGCCTCCAGCAGGGCCCGCAGCCGGGGCCAGTACGGCTCGATCAGGGTCCGCCAGACCTGCTCCAGCAGATCGGCGAGCTCGTGCACGGCCCGTGCCGGATCGGCCAGCAGGCGCCGGCCCGTCGCGGATTCCCGGGCGCCGGGCCGTTCCGCCAGCGCCAGCGCCATGTCCGCCCACGCCACCTCCGGGTCGACCGCCCGGACGCCCGCGATCTCCTCGTCGAAGGTGGCGAACGGGCCGATCGGCGGCGGGCAGATGAAGTCCGGGTTGTGGCCGCCGTCCGGCATCAGCAGCCACAGCGGCTCCAGGTCCAGGGCCGCGGCCGCCTCCCGGATCCGGCGGAGCCACGGCAGGTGGTAGCCGTGCCGGTGACGGCGGGCCAGGGTGCGCACGGCCTCCTGGGTCTCGAACAGCGGCGACAGGGCGAACCGGCAGCGCAGCAGGTCGCTCTCCCCGAAGTGCAACTGGAACGGCACGCCTCTCCCTCCGCCGCGAAGCCCCGGCCCGGTCCAACATTCGGCCTGAGCCGAAAGTCTACGGAGAGCGAGGGGCCTGGCCCCAGTCTCGACCCATGCCGACCGACAGCCCCGCCCCGGCGGACACACCCCGTACCCCGCCCGCCCCGGCGGCGCAGGCCCCGGCTCCCGCCCCGGAGCGTGCCCACCGTGACCCGGGCCCCGGGCCCACGCTCCGGGGCCCCGACGCCCGGCCGGGGGCCGCAGGGGGACCGGCCCTGGCCCCAGGCCCCGGCGTCCCGGCGCTCCAGGCCTCCGCCGCCCAGATCTCCGACGCCCCGACCTCCGCCCCCGACGCGCCGGCCCCCGCCGCACCGACACCGGCTCCCGCCCCCGGCGCCCCCGGGCCCCGGGACTCCCACGCTCCGGCCCCCGCCGCACCGGGAGCGACCCCCGCCCCCGCCACCCCGCGCGGCTACCGCGCCGTCTTCGCCGTGGCCGAGTTCCGGGCCGTCTTCGCCGCGCATCTGCTCTCGTTGCTCGGCGTCGTCGTCAGCGAGCTCGCGCTCACCGTGCTCGTCTACGACCTCACCGGCTCCCCGCTGCTCAGCGCGCTGACGTTCGCCCTGGGGCTGCTCCCGTACATCGTCGGCGGCACGCTCTTCGCCGGGGTCGCCGACCGCTACCCCGCTCGCCGCGTCCTGGTCGTCTGCGATCTGCTCTGTGCCGCCTGCGTCGCCGTGATGCTCGTGCCCGCCACCCCGGTCGCCGGACTCCTCGCGCTGCGCTGCCTGGTCGCCGCGATCGCGCCCGTCTTCACCGGGACCCGGATGGCCGCCCTCACCGACATCCTCGGCGAGGGCGACCTCTACGTCCTGGGCCGCTCCCTCCTGCGGATCGTCTCGCAGAGCGCGATGCTCATCGGGTTCGGCGCCGGCGGGGTGCTCCTCACCGTGCTGTCCCCGCGCGGCGCGATCACCGTCACCGTCGTGACCTTCCTCTGCTCGGCCGCACTCCTCCGCTTCGGCACCCGCGACCGCCCCGCCCGCTCCACCACCGGCGACGGCGCGGGCGGGACTCTCCTCAAGCAGTCGCTCTCGGGTGCCCGCCTCGTCCTGGGCGACCGCCGCATCCGCGCCCTGATGCTGCTGTTCTGGCTGCCCGCGATGTTCGTCGTGGCTCCCGAAGCGCTCGCCGCCCCGTACGCCGACGCGATCGGGGCCTCGCCCGCCGCGCTCGGGCTGCTGCTGTGCGCGATGGCCGTCGGGCACATCGGGGCCGAACTGTTCGTCGGATCCGCGCTCAGCCCCCGTAACCGCTCCCGGATCGTCCTGCCGGTCGCCGCCGTCGGCCTTCTGCCGCTGCTCGTGTACGCGGTCCGGCCCGGGCTGCCGCTCGCCCTGGCCGCCCTCGCGCTGGCCGGGGCGGGAGCGGCGTACGTCATCGGGCTCGACCAGTGGTTCGTCGACGCCGTGCCCCAGGAACTGCGCGGCCGGGCCATGACCCTGCTCACCGCCGGGCTGATGACCGTCCAGGGCCTTGGGATGGCGCTTGCGGGGCTCGCGGCCGAGTTCTTCCCGGTCCACCAGGTGGTCGCCGGATCCGGAATCATCGGTACCGTCTGCGCGCTCCTGCTCGTCGCCGAAGTCCGCCGGACGGCCCCGGACAGCCGCCCCGTACCGAAGAACGAGACGGGGCTGACCGGCATATGACCAGTCGGTAAGGTCAATGCCGTGCCGAAGCCGCTCAGCCTTCCCTTCGATCCCATCGCCCGCGCCGACGAGCTCTGGCAGCAGCGCTGGGGACCCGTGCCCTCGATGGGGGCGATCACCTCGATCATGCGGGCCCAGCAGATCCTGCTCGCCGAGGTCGACGCCGTCGTCAAGCCGTACGGGCTGACCTTCGCCCGGTACGAGGCGCTGGTGCTGCTCACCTTCTCCAAGGCGGGGGAGCTGCCGATGTCCAAGATCGGCGAGCGGCTGATGGTGCACCCCACCTCGGTCACCAACACCGTGGACCGGCTGGTGAAGTCCGGCCTGGTCGACAAGCGGCCCAACCCCAACGACGGCCGCGGAACCCTCGCCTCCATCACGGACAAGGGCCGCGACGTCGTCGAGGCGGCCACCCGGGACCTGGTCGCGGTCGACTTCGGGCTCGGGGTGTACGACTCCGAGGAGTGCGCCGAGATCTTCGCCATGCTGCGCCCGCTGCGGGTGGCGGCCAAGGACTTCGAGGAGGGGTGAGCGCGGGTTTCCCGTGCGGGTGGGGCCCGTCCCGCCGGAGGGGCCGGGCGAAGATCGCCCCGGACGTCCGGTTACGCTCGATGGCATGAAACAGAACGTGCTCACCCGCTACCGGGTGATGGCCTACGTCACCGCCGTCTGGCTGCTCGTCTTCACCGCGGCGATCATCGCGAAGTACGGCTTCGAGACCGGCGACACCATGCTGATCTCCCAGATTCACGGCGTGCTGTTCATCGTCTACGTCGTCTTCGCCTTCGATCTCGGCTCCAAGGCGAAGTGGCCCTTCGGCAAGCTCCTGTGGGTGCTGGCCGCCGGCTGCATCCCCTTCGCCTCGTTCTTCGTCGAACCGAAGGTCAGCCGCGAGGCCCGCGCCCTGGTCACCGACCCGGCCCCGGCCCCCGCGAAGGCCTGAGGCCAGGGCTTCCGGATCACCCGAACCGCCCCGCGCGCAAAGCGCCGGGCGGTTGGTCATCGACATTTAGTAGGACGTCCTAGTAAATTCGAGGGTATGGACGCTGACGCGATCGAGGAAGGCCGCCTCCGCTGGCAGGCCCGTTACGACAAGGCCCGCAAGCGTGACGCGGACTTCACCACGCTCTCCGGGGACCCGGTCGAGCCCGCGTACGGGCCCCGCCCCGGCGACACGTACGAGGGGTTCGAGCGGATCGGCTGGCCGGGGGAGTACCCCTTCACCCGCGGACTGCACCCCACCGGCTACCGGGGCCGGACGTGGACGATCCGCCAGTTCGCCGGCTTCGGCAACGCACAGCAGACCAACGAGCGCTACAAGATGATCCTCGCGGCGGGCGGCGGCGGCCTCAGCGTCGCCTTCGACATGCCGACGCTGATGGGCCGCGACTCCGACGACCCGCGCTCGCTCGGCGAGGTCGGCCACTGCGGGGTCGCCATCGACTCCGCCGCCGACATGGAGATCCTCTTCGGCGACATCCCCCTCGGCGACGTCACCACCTCCATGACGATCAGCGGCCCGGCCGTCCCCGTCTTCTGCATGTACCTGGTCGCCGCCGAGCGCCAGGGCGTCGACCCGGGCGTGCTCAACGGCACGCTCCAGACCGACATCTTCAAGGAGTACATCGCGCAGAAGGAGTGGCTGTTCCAGCCCGAGCCCCATCTGCGCCTCATCGGCGACCTGATGGAGCACTGCGCCGCCTCCATCCCCGCCTACAAGCCGCTCTCCGTCTCCGGCTACCACATCCGCGAGGCCGGGGCCACGGCCGCGCAGGAGCTGGCGTACACGCTGGCCGACGGCTTCGGCTATGTGGAGCTGGGCCTCTCGCGCGGCCTGGACGTCGACACCTTCGCCCCCGGCCTCTCCTTCTTCTTCGACGCGCACCTCGACTTCTTCGAGGAGATCGCGAAGTTCCGCGCCGCCCGCCGCATCTGGGCCCGCTGGATGAAGGAGACGTACGGCGCCAAGACCGACAAGGCCCAGTGGCTGCGCTTCCACACCCAGACCGCCGGGGTCTCGCTCACCGCGCAGCAGCCGTACAACAACGTCGTACGGACGGCCGTCGAAGCCCTCTCCGCCGTCCTCGGCGGCACGAACTCGCTGCACACCAACGCCCTCGACGAGACCCTGGCGCTCCCCTCCGAGCAGGCCGCCGAGATCGCCCTGCGCACCCAGCAGGTGCTGATGGAGGAGACCGGCGTCGCCCATGTGGCCGACCCGCTGGGCGGCTCCTGGTACGTCGAGCAGCTGACCGACCGGATCGAGGCCGAGGCGGAGAAGATCTTCGACCAGATCAGGGAGCGCGGCACCTGGGCCCACCCCGACGGGCAGCACCCCATCGGGCCGATGACCTCCGGCATCCTGCGCGGCATCGAGGACGGCTGGTTCACCGGCGAGATCGCCGAGTCCGCGTTCCAGTACCAGCGGGCCCTGGAGAAGGGCGACAAGCGGGTCGTCGGGGTCAACGTCCACCACGGCTCGGTCACCGGCGACCTGGAGATCCTGCGGGTCAGCCACGAGGTCGAGCGCGACCAGGTCAGCCAGCTCGCCGACCGCAAGGCCGCCCGCGACGACGCCAAGGTCACCGCGGCCCTCGACGCGATGCTCGCCGCCGCCCGTGACGGCTCGAACATGATCGCGCCGATGCTCGACGCCGTACGGGCCGAGGCCACGCTCGGCGAGATCTGCGGGGTGCTGCGCGACGAGTGGGGCGTCTACACGGAGCCGCCGGGCTTCTGACGTCGGCTCAGGAGAACAAGCGCCCGGCCGGGGTCTCCCGGTCGGGCGCTTCGTCGTGCGCGGCGGTCGAGTCCGGCTGCCGGGAGCGTACGGAGGGCGGGGCGTGCGGGGTACCCCCTTTTCTGGTGGGTATCCCGGTCTCCGACCGGCTGCTTTGGTTGCCTCCATGGTCGCTCACCCGCCGTCTTCCGCCTGACGTCCGCTCGACGCGGAGCCACGCCGGTCCAGTGCTCTCGGACCTGGTCGCGGGACGGTGCGGCGGTGGGCACGGAACAGAAATGGGAGGCATTCCTGTGCAGTTCTCACCGAAGGTGATCGCCACCGCCCTCGCGGCGGCCGTCGCGCTGGGGGCCGGTGTCGTCGGCACCGCTCACGCGTCCGCGGCACAGACGGCCCCGCCGGCCGCCGTGACGGTCGAGAAGGCCGCATCGGCGGCGGAGGACGGCCGCGCCCTGTTCGGCGGCCTGGTCTTCACCCAGGGGCGGGTGGCCGACAGCCTCATCGCGGGCGGCTACTACCGGAGTTCGAAGGAGATACTCAAGGAGAACCGCAGCGCCAAGTCCGTGGCCGCGGTCGGCAAGCTGATGGACATCATGGAGAAGAGCGAGCCGGGCTTCTTCGCCGGGCTCTCCGCCGACCTCCGCAGCGGCGACCCCCGACGGGTCGAAGCGGCACTGGACCACACCTCGGCGCTTCTCAAGAACCACGTCAAGGTCATCGAGAAGAGCGGGGACGGCAGCACCGGGGCGTGTGTCGCCGTCGTCGTCGCGGTGAACGTCGCGGTGGTCGGCAACGTCGTCGCCGTCTACAACGCCGAGGTGGCGTGGGACGTCCAGCACTTCTGGATGGAGCAGCGGCCGATGCTGTCGGCGGAGGAGAGCATCGCCCTCCTGACGACGCTTCTGAAGGACGCCTGACGGCGGCGGGGTGTCCGGAGCCGGTCCCTCGGCCCGGACACCCCGCCGGACCGACACGTCAGCCGTCCCGCACCGTTCTTCCCCGGCACCCCGGTGCCGGGGAAGAACGGTGACCGCGTCGAGCAACGAGCGAAGGAAGACCTCGTATGAACTGGCCAGCGAGCGGCCGCCGGTGGGCCCGGCTGTCGGTCTCCCCGCCCCGTACCCGTCGCGTCCCGCGGTCCCTGGCGGCAGGAGTCACCGCTGTGTGGGCGGTGCTCCTCCTGTATGTGGTGCAGACACAACTGCCGGACAACGCGGTGAAGTTGCCGGGACAGCGCTCGGTGGAATCCACGACGCGGACCGTGGTCCCCCAAGGGTGGGCGTTCTTCACCAAGTCCCCGAGGGAGACGGACATGGACCCCTACGGCCTGGTCGACGGCGCCTGGCGCGGCCTGCGGTCGGGCCGGCACGCCGAGTACGGCTTCAACAGGGAGTCGCGAGCCCAGGGCCTGGAGATCGGCCTGCTGTTCTACCAGGTCCAGGACACCAAACCCTTCGCATGTGAACGCCGGGCGCTGACGGACTGTCTCGACCGCGCGAGCGCGGACATCACCCCGGTCGGCAACCCGTCTCCGTCGCCCACCCTGTGCGGCCGCGTCGCGCTGGTCGACCAGCTGCCCGTTCCGTACGCCTGGCGCGACTTCTACGCGGACACCCACACGCCGGAGAGCGTGCGGGTCCTGGAGGTGAAGTGCGGATGAGGTCCTTCCCGTCGCCGTGGACCAACGTCTACGGACTGGCACGCACTCTGCTGGCCCTTGCCACGTCGGGCACCCTTCTGTGGAGCGGTTCCGACACACTCTTCCGCCCGTCCGCGGGCCGCGACGACATCGTGGGCTGCGACGGCCTGCGGTCGGTCGGCCTGTTCTGCCACGTTCCGGAGCAGCGGTTGGACGTGGCGCGCCTGGTGTGCGTGGCGGTCCTGCTCGTCGTCGCGTCCGGCTGGCGGCCCAGGTGGACGGCGCTGCCGCACCTGTGGATCACCTACAGCGTCTGGGCCAATATCGCCATCCCGGACGGCGGCGATCAGATCGCGTGCAACCTCGCCGTCCTCCTCGCCCTCGCGGCCCTCGGTGATCCCCGGCGCTGGCACTGGGACGATCCGCCGGAGGAGCGGACAGGCTCGGTACGCTCGCAGGTCACGGCCTTCGCCTGCTGCTCCGCCCTGTTCATGGCCCAGTTGCAGATGTCGTTCCTGTACTTCCAGGCCTGCGTCGCGAAGCTTCCCCACACGGAGTGGGCGGACGGAACCGCGATGTGGTATTGGACCAACAACCTCGCTTTCGGCGCTCCCGGGTGGCTCCAACCGGTGGTGGACCTCGTCGTCCGGCAGCCTCTGGGGGTCGCGGCACTGACCTGGGTGCCCCTGTTCATCGAACTGGGCCTGGCCCTGGCCCTTCTGCTGCCGCGGCGCTACCGCCTGTACCTGCTGGTGGCCGGCTTCGTCTTCCACTTCTCCATCGCGCTGATGATGGGGCTGTGGAGCTTCGCCTTCGCCATGTGGGCGGGGCTCGTCCTCCTCTGCCTCCCGCTGGGCGCGCACCTGCGCGCCGGGCCCGGGCCCCGCGCGCAGGGTCTCACCCAGCCTGAGCGCCGGCCAGCCCCAGCAGCAGCAGTGAGGTGAAGCCGTTCGCCCACTCGGCGTCCACCGGCTCCGCGCTCACCAGGGCCCGGTGCACCACCGCCCCGGCGATCACGTCGAAGATCAGGTCCGCGTTGCGGGCCGCGGCCGACGCGTCGTCCTCGTACCGCAGTTCGCCGCGGGCCTGGGCGCGCTCCCGGCCCAGCAGCACCAGCCGCTTCTGCCGGTCCACGATGGCCGAGCGGATCCGCCGGCGCAGCGAGTCGTCCCGGGTGGACTCGGCGACCACCGCCATCAGCGCCGTACGGGCCTCCGGCCGCTCCAGCAGCGCGGCGAACTGGAGCACCACGCCCTGCACATCGGCGGCCAGGCTGCCCCGGTCGGGCAGCTCCAGCTCGTCGAAGAGGACCGCGACCGCGTCCACGACCAGCTCGTTCTTGCCCGCCCAGCGCCGGTAGAGCGTCGTCTTGGCGACCCCGGCCCGGGTCGCCACATCGCTCATCGTCAGCTTCGACCAGCCGAGATCGACCAGGGACGCCCGCGTCGCCTCAAGGATCGCGGCATCGGCCGCGACGCTGCGCGGACGTCCTGTTCGGGTGGCTTTGGGGTCGGTGTCGCTCATGATGCGGCGACCATACCGGTCGGTAGGGAGAACGGTTGTGGCCCGGGGCCCGTGAGACAGATCACCGGGCTCACCTGTTCCGGCGGGCCGATCGGCAGTTACGCTACGGGTCGTAGCGTAAGGAAGGCGGCCAGGATCGCCCCGGACGCCACGGAACGCATGAGCGACAGCCACCGGGGCCTTCACGAAGGCCCCAGGCGCCGGGTGGGGACCCGGAGCCGCACGGACCGGCCCGGATGGGGATCCGGCAGGTCCACCCGGGTCTTTCAGAGGCCCACCGCCGATCCGGTCCGTCCGCCCTCGCATGCCGGCGAGGGCCCCGGGCCGGGCCGGTTCTCGCGCCCGCTTTTCGAAAACGGCGCGCTCTCGGGGGAGGATGTACGTATGCAGCCTAGGAACATGTCCATGAGCGGCGTTGTCGACCTCGCCGCCGTCAAGGCGGCCGGAGAGGCCAAGGCCAAGGCGGAGCAGGCCCGCGCGGAGGCCGCCCGCACCGGGGGCGCCGGCGCCGTGTCGCCCGCCGCCCTGGTGATCGACGTCGATGAAGCCGGTTTCGAGCGCGATGTCCTCCAGCGCTCCGCCGAGGTCCCCGTCGTCATCGACTTCTGGGCCGAGTGGTGCGAGCCGTGCAAGCAGCTGGGCCCCCTGCTGGAGCGCCTGGCCGTCGAGTACAACGGCCGCTTCCTGCTGGCCAAGGTCGATGTCGACGCCAACCAGATGCTGATGCAGCAGTTCGGCATCCAGGGCATTCCGGCCGTCTTCGCCGTCGTCGCCGGCCAGGCCCTCCCGCTCTTCCAGGGCGCCGCCCCCGAGGCCCAGATCCGCGAGACGCTGGACCAGCTGATCCAGGTCGGCGAGGAGCGCTTCGGCCTCACCGGGATCGCCGTCGACCCGGACGCCGGGGCGCCGGGCGCGGCCCCGGCCGAGGCGCCGGCCGGTCCGTACGACGCACTGCTGGAGGCCGCCGCGTCCGCGCTCGACGCCAATGACTTCCCCGGCGCGATCCAGGCGTACAAGAACGTCCTCGTGGACGACCCGGGCAACCCGGAGGCCAAGCTCGGCCTCGCCCAGGCGGAGCTGCTCGGCCGGGTCCAGGGCATGGACCCGCAGGCGGTCCGCAAGGCGGCCGCGGACAACCCGGGCGATGTGGGCGCCCAGATCGCCGCCGCCGATCTCGACCTGGTCGGCGGTCATGTGGAGGACGCCTTCGGCCGGCTCGTCGAGGCCGTCCGCCGCACGGCCGGCGACGACCGGAACACCGCCCGGCTGCGGCTGCTGGAGCTGTTCGAGGTGATCGGTCCGGAGGACCCCCGGGTCACCGCCGCACGCACCGCGCTGGCCCGCGTTCTGTTCTGACGGAACACCGGCCGGGCACCGCCCCGGCCCGCCGTCCGCTCCGGACGAGCCCGATTGTGCCGAAGTGACAAGACGGCCGCACCGCCCACCGGGCGGCGCGGCCGTTTTGCCGTTCCGGCGCCGAAGAACGGCTCCGCACGCCTTCGCTTTACCAAATCTTGACAAAGATGCAAGCTGTTACTCGCAGTAAACCGGGCGGGCTGTTCTGTCCTGTTTCCAGGATGTTTCCCGCTATTCCGATGTCCCTTTCGTGCCACCCTGCGTCGTCGCCCGATGCCGCCCTGTCGTCCTGTGGTTATCGGGCCGTTACTAGCCAGTAACGATCCCCCTTGTGCCGGGGCCGTGAATGCACCACGATCGGCCACGCTCGGTCCAATGCCTTCAGCCCGGTCTCCAGCCGGTGTCCGAGGGTCTGTTGGGTCCCCACCGGGTGGGTCGGCGGCAGAGGCGCCGACCGCGGACAGGGGGGTTCCCGCTCACGGGCGGGGCCTGTCCGACCGGCCGTGCGGAAAGCGCGGCCAGTGGTTGTCGCTCGGGGGTGAACGCCGGTGGATCGGATGCGGGACACGTCTCCGATACGGGCGCTCTCCTTCCCGAGGACGTAGCACTTCTCCCATCCCAGGACGGGCACGATGCCCGGCCTGAGATGTACGTCCGAGAAGAAGGAGCAAGTATGGGTTCCCAGGTTCGCGGTGGGACGAGATGGAAGCGGTTCGCTCTGGTCATGGTGCCGAGCGTCGCCGCGACGGCCGCGGTGGGCATAGGCCTGGCCCAGGGTGCGCTGGCGGCTTCGTTCAGCGTTTCCGGCCAGAGCTTCAAGGTCAGCACCGACAAGCTGGAGGGCGAGAACTTCGTCCAGTACGGCAGCGTCGCCGTCGGCAAGGACCTTGAGGGCAAGGAAGCGGCGCACGCGGTCGCGGTGTCGGGCTTCAGCGACGCCACGATCACCAACATGTGCCAGTCGGTGGTCACGCCGAAGGTTCCCTTCATCGGCAACGTCAGCCTCATGCTGAACGCCGGTACGAACCCGAAGAAGCCGGTCAAGGCGACCAACCTCTACCTGGACGTCGCGCAGCTCGACGCCGACGCCGAGTTCGAGAACATCGACATCGGCGTCGCGGCCGGTTCGCTGAAGAAGCCGAACAAGCCCGGGAGCATCGGCATCCAGCCCGGCACCCAGGCGAAGGAGGAAGGCTTCGCGCAGCGCGCCGACAAGGCGACGCTGACCAACGTGAAGCAGACGGCGTGGGCGACCACCGCCGGCACCTTCAAGCTCAGCGATCTGAAGCTGAGGCTGCACACGGGCGTCAAGGAGTGCTTCTAGCACTCGCCCGGGTGGCCGGAACGCCCCTCGGCGGGGCTTTCCGGCCGCCCACCCCTTCTCCTTCACGGCAGTACCGGTTCCAGGGAGCTGTTTTCCATGAGCCCCGAGTCCACAGGGCAGAACGAGCACTACCTTCGCGTCGCCCGGCGACGCTTCCGCGCCTGGCGGGGTGACCGGCCGTTCTGGGCGGGTCTGTTCACCATCCTCGGCGGTGCACCCATCGCCTATTTCCCTTACGCCGATCTGCACCTCGGCAACATGACGCTGACGATGTCCACCACCGCCGGCGCCGGGTCCCTGATCATCGGCGTACTGCTGATCACGCTGGGCCTGACCATGTGGTTCCACCACATCGTGCGGGTCTTCGCCGGTATCGCGGCCATCCTGCTCGCGCTGATCTCCATACCCGTGGCCAACATCGGCGGCTTCCTCATCGGGTTCCTCTTCGCGCTCATCGGCGGAGCCCTGTCCGTTTCCTGGGCGCCGGGCCGGCCGGAGGACGAGGAGACGCAGGCCGAGAAGGCCGCCCCGTCGGGCGAGCAGCCGTACGAGGAGCGCCCCGAGGGCGAGCTCCAGGGTGCGGCGGCCGTACCGCAGCAGCAGGGCGCCGAGTTCGACGCGGCGGCCGACGCCGAGGGCGGGAGGCATCGTGCTGGGTGACGACGGACAGCGGGCGGACGCCCGCCTCGGCGACGGACTCCCCGAGCGCAAGGGTCCCCGCCACGCGGCCCCCCGGAAGTCGCTGCTGACCAAGCTCCACCTGCCCAGCGGCAAGAAGGCGCTGGCGCTCGCGGCGATGCCGACGGCCGTCTTCGTGGGCATGGGCCTCACGCCCAAGCTGGCCCTGGCCGAGGACCGCATCGAGAACCCGTTCGCGCCCGGACCCTGCGTCACCCGGTCCGACGAGCCGAGCGAGTCCGAGTCGCCCGAGGCCACCCCGTCCCCGTCGGCGACGGCGAAGGACGAGAAGAAGGACGAGAAGCCCGCCAAGGGCGACGCGGCGACCCCGAAGCCCTCGGCGAGCGGTTCCGCGACCGGTGCGGCCAAGGACCCGGCGGCGGACGAGAAGCCCGCCGCGGATGCGGACACGTCGGCGCAGTCCGCGGAGGAGAAGCCGTCCGCGACCCCGACGCCCACCAAGTCGAAGAACCCCCTCGACCCGCTCGGCCTCGGCGACGCCCTCAAGGACCTCTTCGACCCGGACAGGAACAAGGACGAGGACAAGAAGGACGAGGAGTCGGCGAGCCCGTCCCCGAGCCCCACCACCGAGGCCCCCAAGGCGTCCGAGAAGCCGAAGGACACGGCGAAGGAGCAGCCGAAGGACCCGGCCGAGGGCGCCGCCGACCAGGCGAAGGAGACGGCCGGCAAGACGGCCGAGGCCATCCGCGAGGCGGCCCAGAAGGCCGGCCGGGACGTCGAGGAACTCGACGAGGACGTCAAGGGACTCGACCCCAAGAAGGACGAGGACATCCCCGACGGCGCGAAGCCCCGCTTCCCGTGCCCCGAGGCCGACCCGGACGCGCTCGCCGCGGCCGAACTGGAGCCCGGCATCCCGCTGCTGCCGTCCGATCCCTGGACCCTGGAGTCGACGCGGCTCACCCTCAGGGGCCTGGACTACCACGGCATCGTCGAGGTGAAGAAGGCGGACGGCAGCATCAAGAAGGTGCTGAAGTTCACCGCCAGCTCCATCGACATCAAGGACCTGCACCAGCTGACCGTCGGTCCGGCGGGCACGACGGGCCATGTGAAGTCCCGTCCCGGCTCGACGTCGACGATCCGCAACGGCGAGGTGACGATGTACACGGAGGAGCTGAAGGGCAATCTCTTCGGCCTCATCCCGGTCACCTTCAGCCCGCAGACCCCGCCGCCGCTGAACGTCCCCATCGCCGTGTTCACCAACGTCACGGTCAAGCAGGCCGGCCAGTTCGGCGGCACGCTCACCGTTCCCGGACTGAAGAACTACCTGGAGGGCGGCAACGGCTGACAGCAGCCCCGCCCGCCTCCCCGAAACCCGTCCGGGAGCCGCACAACGCCGTGGGCCGTACTCCTCACCAGGAGTACGGCCCACGGCGTTGTGGTGCGGGGTGCGGGTCAGTTCCGCTCGCCGCCGCCCAGGTGGTGCACCCGGACCATGTTGGTGGTGCCGGGGATGCCGGGGGGCGAGCCGGCGGTGATGACCATCGTGTCGCCGTCGCTGTAGCGGTTCAGCTTCAGCAGCTCCGCGTCGACCAGGTCCACCATCGCGTCGGTGTTGTTCACGTGCGGGACGACGTACGACTCGACGCCCCAGCTCAGGGCGAGCTGGTTGCGGGTGTTCTCGTCCGTGGTGAAGGCCAGGATCGGCTGGGCCGTGCGATAGCGCGAGAGACGGCGGGCGGTGTCGCCGGACTGGGTGAAGGCGACCAGGGCCTTGCCGTCGAGGAAGTCCGCGATCTCGCAGGCGGCACGGGCCACCGAACCGCCCTGCGTACGGGGCTTCTTGCCCTTGACCAGCGGCTGGAGGCCCTTGGAGAGCAGCTCCTCCTCGGCGGCGCAGACGATCTTCGACATCGTCTTGACCGTCTCGATCGGGTACGCGCCCACCGAGGACTCGGCGGACAGCATGACCGCGTCCGCGCCGTCCAGGATCGCGTTGGCGACGTCGGACGCCTCGGCGCGGGTCGGCCGCGAGTTGGTGATCATCGACTCCATCATCTGGGTCGCCACGATCACGGGCTTGGCGTTGCGCCGGCACAGCTCCACCAGGCGCTTCTGCACCATCGGGACCTTCTCCAGCGGGTATTCGACGGCCAGGTCACCGCGGGCCACCATCACACCGTCGAACGCCGCGACGACGCCCTCCATGTGCTCGACCGCCTGCGGCTTCTCCACCTTGGCGATGACGGGGACCCGGCGGCCCTCCTCGTCCATCACCTTGTGCACGTCCTTGACGTCGTTCGCGTCCCGGACGAAGGAGAGGGCGACCAGGTCGCAGCCCATCCGCAGGGCGAAGCGCAGGTCCTCGACGTCCTTCTCCGACAGGGCCGGCACGTTGACCGCCGCACCGGGCAGGTTGATGCCCTTGTGGTCGGAGATGACACCGCCCTCGATGACGATGGTCCTCACCCGGGGGCCCTCGACCGCGACGACCTTCAGCTCGACGTTTCCGTCGTTGATCAGGATCGGGTCGCCCTTGACGACGTCGCCGGGCAGACCCTTGTAGGTCGTGCCGCAGATCGACTTGTCGCCGGGGACGTCCTCGGAGGTGATGGTGAACTCGTCCCCGCGGACCAGCTCGACCGGGCCCTCGGCGAACTTCGCCAGCCGGATCTTGGGGCCCTGGAGGTCGGCGAGTACGCCCACCGCGCGGCCGGTCTCGGCGGCCGCCTTGCGGACACGGTCGTAACGGCCCTGGTGTTCCTCGTGGGTGCCGTGACTGAAGTTGAAACGGGCCACGCTCATGCCGGCCTCGATCAGAGCGACGAGCTGCTCATGGGAGTCGACGGCGGGACCGAGGGTGCAGACGATTTTGGAACGGCGCATGAGGCGGATCCTATCGGTTTGTTTCGCTACGGAATATTCCGTCTGGTGGAAGATACAAAGGGGCGCGGGGGTGCTCAGTTGTCGCTGTGCACCGGGCTGACGGCGTCACCCCGGCTGACCAGTGCGAACGTCTGCTCGGCGATCTCCAGCTCCTCGTCCGTCGGCACCACGGCGACCGCCACCCGGGCGTACTCCGGCGAGATCAGCCGCGGCTCACCGGACCGTACGGAGTTGAGCGAGGCGTCCACCGCCATGCCCAGCTCCTCCAGGCCCGCGATGGCAGCTTCCCGCACCGGGGCCGCGTTCTCCCCGACCCCCGCCGTGAACGCCACCGCGTCCACCCGCCCGAGCACCGCCGTGTAGGCGCCGATGTACTTCTTCAGGCGGTGGATGTAGATGTCGAAGGCCAGCGCCGCCCGCTCGTCGCCCTCGTCGATCCGGCGGCGGATCACCCGCATGTCGTTGTCGCCGCACAGGCCCACAAGACCGCTCTTCTTGTTCAGCAGGACGTCGATCTCGTCGGCCGACATCCCCGCCACCCGCATCAGATGGAAGGTGACCGCCGGATCGATGTCCCCGGAGCGCGTACCCATCACGAGCCCTTCCAAAGGCGTCAGCCCCATCGAGGTCTCCACGCACCGCCCGCCCGCGACCGCCGAGGCCGACGCCCCGTTGCCCAGGTGCAGCACGATGACGTTCACCTCCTCGGGGGTCTTCCCCAGCAGCTCGGCCGTCTTCCGCGAGACGTACGCGTGCGAGGTGCCGTGGAAGCCGTAGCGGCGGATCCGGTGCGCGTCGGCGGTCTCCACGTCGATCGCGTACCGCGCGGCCGCCTCCGGCATCGTCGTGTGGAACGCCGTGTCGAACACCGCCACCTGCGGCAGATCCGGCCGCAGGGCCTGGGCCGTACGGATGCCGGTGATGTTCGCCGGGTTGTGCAGCGGGGCGACCGGGACGAGCCGCTCGATCTCCTTCAGCACCTCGTCGGTGATGACCGTCGGCGCGCTGAACCGCAGCCCGCCGTGCACCACCCGGTGCCCGATCGCGGCCAGTTCGGGGGAGTCCAGGCCGAGCCCGTCCGCCGCCAGCTCCTCGGCCGCCGCCTTCAGCGCCTCGTCGTGGTCCGCGATCCGGCCCGTACGCTCCCGGGGCTCCGCGCCGCCGCCTGCCAGCGGAGTGTGCACCAGCCGTGAGGTCTCCTCGCCGATCCGCTCGACCAGGCCCGAGGCGAGCCGCGAGCGGTCGCGCATGTCGAGCAGCTGGTACTTCACCGACGAGGAGCCGGAGTTGAGGACGAGGACGCGGTGCGGTTCCACAGGGGCTGCCGTGCTTTCGTGATCGGGGGAATCGAGGGAGGGGCCGGAAGGAGCGGTCGGGGTCATGCGGGGCGCTCCTCGCTCTGCGCCTGGATCGCCGTGATCGCCACCGTGTTGACGATGTCCTGGACGAGCGCGCCGCGCGAGAGGTCGTTGACGGGCTTGCGCAGCCCCTGGAGCACCGGGCCGACCGCCACCGCGCCGGCCGAGCGCTGCACGGCCTTGTAGGTGTTGTTGCCGGTGTTCAGGTCCGGGAAGATCAGCACGGTCGCCTGGCCGGCCACCTCGGAGTCCGGCAGCTTCGTCGCCGCGACGGACGGCTCGACCGCCGCGTCGTACTGGATCGGCCCCTCCACCCGCAGCTCGGGCCGCTCCGCCCGCACCCGCTCGGTCGCCTCCCGTACCTTGTCCACGTCCGCGCCGGAGCCCGAGGTCCCGGTGGAGTACGACAGCATCGCCACGCGCGGCTCCACGCCGAAGCGGGCCGCCGTCACCGCCGACTGCACCGCGATGTCCGCGAGCTGCTCGGCGTTCGGGTCCGGATTGACCGCGCAGTCGCCGTACACGAGGACCTTGTCGGCCAGGCACATGAAGAAGACGGACGACACGATCGAGGCGTCCGGCTTCGTCTTGATGATCTCGAACGCCGGGCGGATCGTGGCCGCTGTGGAGTGCACCGACCCGGACACCATCCCGTCGGCCAGCCCCTCCTGCACCATCAGCGTGCCGAAGTAGTTCACGTCCACCACCACGTCGTACGCCAGCTCCACCGTCACCCCGCGGTGCGCGCGCAGCTGCGCGTACCGCTCGGCGAAGGTCTGCCGCAGCTCCGAGGTCTGCGGGTCGATCAGCTGGGTCTCCGCCAGGTCGATGCCGAGGTCGGCGGCCTTCTTGCGGATCACGTCCACATCGCCGAGGAGCGTGAGGTCGCAGACGTCCCGGCGCAGCAGCACATCGGCGGCGCGCAGCACCCGCTCCTCGGTGCCCTCCGGCAGCACCACGCGCTTGCGGTCGGAGCGGGCCTGCTCCAGCAGCTCGTGCTCGAACATCATCGGCGTGACCCGGGCGCTGCGGGCCACCGAGATCCGGTCGAGCAGCGCCGCGGTGTCCACATGACGCTCGAACAGACCGAGGGCGGTCTCCGCCTTGCGCGGGGTCGCCGCGTTCAACTTGCCTTCGAGGGTGAAGAGTTCGGCGGCGGTGGGGAAGGATCCGCCGGCCACCGACACGACCGGGGTCCCCGGTGCGAGCCGGGCGGCCAGCGTGAGTATCTCCTCGCCGGGCCGCTCGTCCAGCGTCAGCAGCACGCCCGCGATGGGCGGGGTGCCCGCGCTGTGCGCGGCCAGCGAGCCCACCACCAGGTCCGCGCGGTCCCCGGGGGTGACCACCATGCAGCCGGGCGTCAGCGCGTTCAGCAGGTTCGGCAGCATCGCCCCGCCGAAGACGAAGTCCAGCGCGTCGCGCGCGAGACCCGAGTCGTCGCCGAGCAGCACCGTGCCGCCCAGCGCCGCGGTGATCTGGGCGACGGTCGGCGCCGAGAGCGCCGGATCGTCCGGCAGGACGGAGACGGGGACCGGCAGCCGGGCCGCCAGCCGCTCCTCTATCGCCGCGCGGTCCTCGGCGGCGACCCGGTTCACCACCATGGCCAGTACGTCGCAGCCGAGGCCCGCGTAGGCGCGGTAGGCGTTACGGGTCTCGGCCCGCACGGACTCCGCCGCCTGCCCCTTGCCGCCGACCACCGCGATCACGGAGGCCCCGAACTCGTTGGCCAGCCGGGCGTTCAGCGCCAGCTCGTCGGGGAGCTGGGTGGCCGCGAAGTCGCTGCCCAGGACGAGGACCGCCTCGTACTCCCTGGCCACCCGGTGGAACCGCTCGACGAGCCGCGAGACCAGCTCGCCGGTGCCCTTCTCCGCCTGCACGGCGGAGGCCTCGTGGTAGTCCAGGCCGTAGACGGTGGCCGGGCTCTGGGAGAGCCGGTAGCGGGCCCGCAGCAGCTCGTAGAGCCGGTCGGGCCCGTCGTGGACCAGCGGGCGGAAGACCCCGACCCGGTCCACCTGACGCGTCAGAAGCTCCATGACTCCCAGCTCGACGACCTGCCGGCCGTCCCCCCGCTCGATCCCGGTCACGTACACGCTCCGCGCCACGCGTGCTCTCCCGTCCATGTTCGGTGCCGCGACCCGCGGGGCGTCCGGACGTGCGGTGCTGCCCCCGTGCCCGCCCGGTGTTCCGCCGGGTGCGGCATTGGCCTGCATTGCCTCTTGACGATACCTGTGGGGGCCGCTATATCGCCCGCCGGAGGTTCCGGGGGGCGCGGGACCTCCGGATTCCCCTGCCCGGGAGCGGCCCGCCCGGCCCGGCCGAAAGCGCGGGGTCCGTGCCGGGCGTGGGACAATCGTCGCGGTTCAGGGCAGGGAGGTCGCGGCAGGCGCCCTCCTGGAAAAGCGCGACTAGCGAGCAGGAGACATACCTCGATGCGCATCGGCATTCTCACCGCGGGCGGCGACTGCCCCGGCCTGAACGCAGTGATCCGGTCGGTCGTCCACCGGGCCGTCGTCGGCCACGGCGACGAGGTCATCGGCTTCGAGGACGGCTTCAAGGGGCTGCTCGACGGCCACTTCCGCCCCCTCGACCTCAACGCGGTCAGCGGCATCCTCGCCCGCGGCGGCACCATCCTCGGCTCGGCCCGCCTGGAGCGCGACCGGCTGCGCGAGGCCGCCGAGAACTGCGAGGAGCTGGCCCGCCGTTACGGCATCGACGCGCTCATCCCGATCGGCGGCGAGGGCACGCTCACCGCGGCCCGCATGCTCGCCGACGCCGGGATGCCGGTCGTCGGCGTCCCGAAGACCATCGACAACGACATCTCCTCCACCGACCGCACGTTCGGGTTCGACACGGCGGTGGGCGTCGCGACCGAGGCCATAGACCGTCTGAAGACCACCGCCGAGTCCCACCAGCGCGTGATGGTCGTCGAGGTCATGGGCCGGCACGCCGGCTGGATCGCGCTGGAGTCCGGAATGGCCGGCGGCGCCCACGGCATCTGCCTGCCCGAGCGGCCCTTCCAGGTCGACGACCTGGTCAAGATGGTCGAGGAACGGTTCGCGCGCGGCAAGAAGTTCGCCGTCATCTGCGTCGCCGAGGGCGCGCACCCGGCCGAGGGCTCCATGCCGTACGCCAAGGGCGAGATCGACCAGTACGGCCACGAGCGCTTCCAGGGCATCGGCAACCGCCTCGCCATCGAGCTGGAGACCCGGCTCGGCAAGGAGGCCCGGCCGGTCATTCTCGGCCATGTCCAGCGTGGCGGCACGCCGACCGCGTACGACCGGGTGCTCGCCACCCGCTTCGGCTGGCACGCCGTGGAGGCCGTGCACCGGGGCGAGTTCGGCCGGATGACCGCCCTGCGCGGGACCGACATCGCCATGGTCCCGCTCGCCGAGGCCGTCACCCAGCTGAAGCGGGTGCCCACCGACCGGATGGACGAGGCCGAGTCGGTCTTCTAGGCCCCGGTCGCTTCGAACCGCACGGGCCGCACGGGCGGCCCGTGCGGAGTCATACCCCGGCGGTCCGCCAGAACTGCTCCACCACCCGGGCCAGGAACGCCCGGCCCGCGTCGCCCGTCGACCCGGAACGCTCCTGGCCGGTGCTGCTCCAGCTCAGCGTCGAGACCATCAGGGCCTGGTAGTCGGTGTGCAGTTGCTCCAGCACGTCCTGGATCAGCGCCCGGTCCAGCGGCACGATCTTGGCCACCGGCCGGACGTACGCCTGCCAGCGTGTGGTGACCGCGCTGCCCAGCAGCTCCGCCAGCTCCCCGTCGCGGCCCGTCGCCGTCAGGAACTGCGCCGCCGTCAGACCCAGCGCCCGGCACAGCGCCGCCGACTGCTTCTCGTTGCCCCGCCAGCGCCCCGACTCCTCCATCCGCAGATACGAGGCGCCGGTCATCCCCAGCTGCCGGGCCAGCTCGTCCACGGTCAGGTCCCGGGTCAGCCGGTGCTCGCGCAGGGTGGCCGCGGCGGCCAGCAGCTCTCCGGGCGCACACCACAGGACGCCGGCGAGGGCGGTCAGCTCGCGCTCCCCGGGGGTCGCGATGCCGCGCTCCCAGGCGACGACCGTCTCTGCGCTGATCCGGAGTCCGTACTGGGCGGCGAGCCCGTAGGCGACATGGCCGGGAGCCATCCCCAGTGCCTCGCGGAGACGGCGCGCGGCGGGGGCGTTGAAGGGCGGGGTGGGGTGCACGGGCCCACCGTAGAAGTCCATTTCCGCCCTGGCTACGGTACGTTCCGCACAGAACACGCTTCGTAGGAACCTCCAGCCGGGAACCGGGCGGGCGGTACGGGAAACCCGCCCCACCAGCGCTTTCTTTTCCGGTCCCGTTCATGCCCTTCAGGCCCGCGAAACCGACCGGAAAGCGCTTGTCGACCCGGAACGTCCCGACCGGTCAGCGCCCCGCGGCCAGCCAGCTGTAGTGCAACTCCGGTCGGCCGACCTGCCCATAATGCGGACGCCTCGCGGCGCTGCCGACGGTCACCAGATGCTCCAGATAGCGCCGGGCCGTGATCCGGGAGATGCCCAGACGCTCCCCGGCGGCGGCCGCCGTCACCCCTTCCGGCGACTCCTTCAGTACCCGGGTCACCCCTTCCAGCGTCGGTCCGCTGAGCCCCTTGGGCAGCGCGGCCGGATGCGCGACCCGCAGCGCGCCCAGCGCCCGGTCCACCTCCTCCTGGCCGCTCGCCTCCCCGGCGACGCCCCGGAACTCCGCGTACCGCACCAGCCGGTCCCGCAGCGTGGGGTACGTGAACGGCTTCAGCACGTACTGCACGACGCCGAGCGACACCCCCTCCCGCACCACCGCCAGATCCCGGGCCGAGGTCACCGCGATCACATCGGCCCCGTGGCCGGCGGCGCGCAGCGAGCGCAGCAGCCCGAGCCCGTGCCCGTCGGGCAGATAGAGATCGAGCAGCAGCAGATCCACCGGGGTCCGCTCCAGCGCGCGCACCGCCGCCGCCCGGGTGTGCGCCACCGCGGTCACGGTGAAACCCTCCACCCGCTCCACGTACATCTGGTGGGCGTCGGCGGCCACCGGATCGTCCTCCACCACCAGCACTCTGATCACGCCGTGACCTCCTGCGCCCGGGCCCCCGCCGCCGACTCGGCCGTACGCTCCCCGAGCGGCAGCCGTACGGTGAACCGCGCGCCGCCGTCCGGACCCGCGTCCAGCTCCACCGTGCCCCCGTTGCGGTGCGCCGCCTGCCGCACCAGCGCCAGGCCGAGACCGCGCCCCGCCCCGTGCGTCGACCAGCCCCGCCGGAACACCTCGTCCGCCGCCTCCGGGCCGATGCCCGCCCCCGTGTCCGCGACCCGCAGCAGCAGCTCCCGCTCGTCCGCGAGCGCGGTGACCGTCACCCGGGCCCGCCCCGCCGGGCCCCCGGCCGTCCGGGGCGCGGGCACCGCCGCCCCGGACTCCGCCGCGTCCTCGGAACCCTCCGACGCGGCGTCCACCGCGTTGTCGATCAGATTGCCCAGGATCGTCACCAGATCCCGCTGGGCCAGCGACGGCGGCAGCGCCCCGTCGTCGATCAGGCTGTCCTCCGCGAGCACCAGCTCCACGCCCCGCTCGTTGGCCTGGGCGGCCTTGCCGAGCAGCAGCGCGGCCAGCACCGGCTCCTCCACCGCCCCCACCACCCGGTCGGTCAGCACCTGGGCCAGCTCCAGCTCCGCCGTCGCGAAGTCCACCGCCTCCGCCACCCGGCCCAGCTCGATCAGCGACACCACGGTGTGCAGCCGGTTCGCCGCCTCGTGCGCCTGGGAACGCAGCGCCTGCGTGAAACCGCGCTCGGAGTCCAGTTCCCCGGTCAGCGCCTGGAGCTCGGTGTGGTCCCGCAGGGTCACCACCGTGCCCCGCTGCTCACCGCCCACCACCGGACGGGTGTTGACCACGATCACCCGGTCCGCCGTCAGGTGCAGCTCGTCCACCCGCGACTCCGACGCCAGCAGCGCCCCGGTCAGCGGTGCGGGCAGCGCCAGCTCGGCGACCGTACGGCCGACCGCCTCCGTGTCCGGCTCCAGGCCCAGCAGCTCCCGCCCCGCGTCGTTGATCAGCGCGATCCGCCGCTGCCCGTCCAGCATCAGCAGCCCCTCGCGCACCGCGTGCAGCGTGGCCTGGTGGTAGTCGTGCAGCCGGCTCAGCTCGGCCGCGTTCATCCCGTGCGTGTGCCGCCGCAGCCGGGCGTTGATCACGTACGTGCCGAACCCGCCGAGCGCCAGCGCCCCGCCCGCCGCCAGCGCGAGGGCGCCGAGCTGCTCCCGTACCTGCGAGGAGACCCGGTCCACGGTGATGCCCGCGCTGACCAGGCCGACGATCTTCCCGTCGTCGCGGATCGGGGTGACCACCCGTATCGAGGGGCCCAGCGTGCCGGTGTACGTCTCGGTGAAGGTCTGCCCGCGCAGGGCCTTCGCCGTGTTGCCGAGGAAGGTGTCCCCGATCTGGGCGGTGTCCGGATGCGTCCAGCGCACCCGCTCGGTGTCCATGATCGTGACGAAGGCGATCCCGGTGTCCTCGCGCACCCGCTCCGCGTACGGCTGGAGTACGGCGGACGGGTCCGGGGTACGGATGGCCTCCCGTACGGAAGGGGAATCGGCCACGGCGAGGGCCGCCACCCGCACCTGGCGGGCCGCCGTCTCCTCGGCCTGCGCGCTGCCGGAGACGTACGCGAACACGGCGCACCCGGCCACCACGGCGGCGATGAGCACGACCTGCATGGCGAAGAGCTGGCCCGCCAGGCTGCGCGGGAGGGTACGGGGGAGACGCATACCCCACAGTCTGCCTCGCCCGGCCGGAGGCTCCCAGAGCTCTCCCGGTTGGCCGGAAAGCGACTGTGAACGATATGAACGCAAGGGTGACCGGGGTCACAGGCCGGTGGATAGTCACCGAAGCCCCCAGGGACGGGGGCGCACGATGTGACCGAGCCGAGGAGCCCCACCATGGCTGTGGCAGCCAAACAACGGGACCGCACCCACTACCTGTACATCGCCGTGATCGCCGCCGTGGCGCTCGGCATCCTGGTGGGCTTCGCGGCCCCCGGGGTGGCCGTCGAGCTGAAGCCCATCGGCGCCGGCTTCGTGAACCTGATCAAGATGATGATCTCGCCGATCATCTTCTGTACGATCGTCCTGGGCGTCGGCTCGGTCCGCAAGGCCGCCAAGGTCGGCGCGGTCGGCGGTCTGGCGCTCGGCTACTTCCTGGTCATGTCGACCGTGGCCCTCGCCATCGGCCTGCTCGTCGGCAACATCCTGGAGCCCGGCTCCACCCTCCACATCACCGAGCAGGCGCGGGCCGCCGGCGAGGCGCAGGCGTCGGGCGCGAGCGAGTCCACCGTGGACTTCCTGCTCGGCATCATCCCGACCACGATCGTCTCCGCCTTCACCGCGGGCGAGGTCCTCCAGACCCTGCTCGTCGCGCTCCTCGCGGGCTTCGCGCTCCAGGCGATGGGCAGGACCGGTGAGCCGATCCTCCGCGGCATCACCCACATCCAGCGCCTCGTCTTCCGCATCCTCGCCATGATCATGTGGGCCGCCCCGGTCGGCGCGTTCGGTGCGATCGCCGCGGTGGTCGGCGAGACCGGCCTCGACGCCCTGAAGTCGCTGGCGATCATCATGATCGGCTTCTACGTCACCTGCGCCCTGTTCGTCTTCGTGGTGCTGGGCGCGCTGCTGCGCCTGATCACCGGCGTGAACCTGTTCTCGCTGCTGAAGTACCTGGGCCGCGAGTTCCTGCTGATCCTCTCCACCTCCTCCTCCGAGTCGGCGCTGCCGCGGCTGATCGCGAAGATGGAGCACCTGGGCGTCAGCAAGCCCGTCGTCGGCATCACCGTGCCGACCGGCTACTCCTTCAACCTCGACGGCACCGCGATCTACCTCACGATGTCCTCGCTGTTCATCGCCAACGCGATGGGGGACCCGCTGAGCGCGGGCGAGCAGATCTCGCTGCTGGTCTTCATGGTCATCGCCTCGAAGGGTGCGGCCGGTGTGACCGGCGCGGGCCTGGCGACCCTGGCCGGCGGCCTCCAGTCGCACCGCCCCGAACTCGTCGACGGCGTCGGCCTGATCGTCGGCATCGACCGCTTCATGAGCGAGGCCCGCGCCCTGACCAACTTCGCGGGCAACGCGGTCGCCACGGTGCTGGTCGGCCACTGGACCAAGGAGATCGACAAGGACCGGGTGAACGAGGTGCTGGCCGGCCGGATCCCGTTCGACGAGAAGACCCTCGTGGACGACCACGCCCCGTCCGGCGGCGCCGAGGAGGTCCCCGAGCAGCGGGACGGCGCGGCCGAGCAGCCCGCGAAGGTCTGACCCGCACCACCGCCAGGCCCCCCACCCAAGGACACCCGTTATCCCCCGGTACGGGTGTTCTTGCGTGGGGCCCGGCACCGGAGCCTGCGTCCACGGCCGGTACCGATACCCCGCTTCCGTGGCCGGTACCGATCCCTTGTGTCCGTGTTCTGTCACGACGGCCACGGCAGGCACAACCCTCCCCGTCCGGCACCGGTCTTGAGAGGTGAAGGACCGCAGTCAGCCCCCATGCGTCCCACGACAGCGCCCCACGACCGAAGGACTTCCATGCGTATCGCCCCTTCCCGCAGCCGTACCCTGCGCGGCGGGACCGCCGCCGTGGCCGCCGCAGCGCTGGTGGCGCTGGGCGCCGTACCGGCGCTCGCCGCCGACCCGGAGCCGGACCTCGGCGTCGGAACGATCGCGCCGGTCAAGGGAGTTCAGCCCGGGAGCACGTTCTCCACCCCGCTGACCTTCCTCAACAAGGGGACGGCGGAGGTCCCCGCGGTCTGGGTGACGTACGCCGTGTCGCCGGGCCTCACGGCGGACGAGACGCACAAGAACTGCACGTACTACACCACCCCCTCGTACGACGAGATGCCCGAGCGCAATGTCGCCTCCTGCCGGATCGAGCAGCCGCTGAAGCCGGGCGTCGTCTACGGCACGGAGAAGCCCGTATCGCTCAAGGCGCTGGACTCCGCGTTCCGCGACGACCTGCGGGTGACGGTCGGCGTCGACGAACCCGACCCGGGCGACGGCGGCTCCACCGAGCCGGTGCCCGGCACCGGCGACCCGCTCACCCTGGTCGAGAAGGGCCCGGCCGACGACGCCGACCGCACGGACCACCCCGAGCCGGTCGCCGAGGCCGACGTCACCGCCGCGAACACCGCGGACTTCGCCCTGACCGGCGACGAGCAGAAGGGGAAGGTCGGTGAGAAGGTCACCGCGACGGTGAAGTTCACCAACAAGGGCCCCGCCCGCGTCCAGGGAACCCGCGACCAGAGCGTGACCACCGTCGACATCCGCATCCCCGAGGGCACGTCCGTCGTCAAGCCGCACGGATTCTGCGACGAGGTCACCAAGACCCACTACCGCTGCGGGACCTCCCAGTCCTGGGTCGACGTGAACGGCGGCGAGAGCTACCCCTTCGTCCTGCGCATCGACAAGGCGGTCGGCCGCACCACCGGCGAGGTCTCCTTCAGCGGCCAGGAGCGCCCCTTCGACCGCAACGCCGAGAACGACACCGCGCAGATCGTGATCGACACCGGCAAGGAGTCGGACACGGAGGGCTCCTCGGGCTCGACCGGTTCCTCGTCCACCGGCGGTACGGGCGGCTCCCCGTCCACCGGAGGCTCCGGCTCCACCGGCTCGACGAGCACCACCGGCGGGACCGGCACCACCGGCACGGGCGGCTCGACGACCGCCGGCGCCACCCCGCAGACCGGCGGCAACCTCGCGGCGACCGGCTCGGACTCCACCGTCCCGCTCATCGGCATGGCGGCCGCGGCGGTGGCGGCGGGCGGCGGCATCCTGTGGGCCGTGCGCCGGCGGTCGGCGGCCCAGGGGAACTGACGCCCCGGCCTCTCGCCCGCGTCGACGCCGACGTCTGCCGTGCTTGCGTTGACGTCGGCGTCAAGGAATACGTTCTTCCCATGCGAATCGGGGAGCTGGCCGAACGGGCCGGGACGACGACGCGGACACTCCGCTACTACGAGTCGCGCGGGCTGCTGCCCGCGCGGCGCGCGGAGAACGGCTACCGCAGCTACGACGAGGGCGACCTGCGCCTCCTCCAGCAGATCCGGACCCTCCAGGACTTCGGGTTCGACCTGGAGGAGACCAGGCCCTTCGTCGACTGCCTGCGCGCCGGCCACCCGGCCGGCGACTCCTGTCCCGCCTCGCTCGCCGTCTACCGGCGCAAGCTGGACGAGCTGGACGCGCTGATCGGCCAGCTCACCTCCGTGCGCGCCGAGGTCGGCGCCCAGCTCGCCCGAGCCGAACTGGAGGCGTCGGCCGACCTGCCCGGTGGTCCGGCACCCCGCTGCGAACTGGGAGGACAGCCATGATCAGGACCGAAGGCCTCACCGAGGCCACCGAGGAGACCTTCGATGCGGAGGTGCTGGAAGCGGCGCTGCCCGTGCTGGTCCAGTTCACCGCCGACTGGTGCGGCCCCTGCCGCCAACTCACCCCGGTGCTGGGCGAGATCGCCCGCGAGGAGGCCGACCGGATCAGGATCGTCCAGCTCGACGTCGACCGTGCGCCCGGGATCACCGTCCGGTACGGCGTGCTGGCGACGCCGACGCTGATGGTCTTCCGGGCGGGTGAGCCGGTGAAGTCGCTCGTCGGCGCCCGGCCGAAGCGCAAACTGCTCCAGGAGCTGGCGGACGTACTCGACCCGGCCGGCCGCTGACCTGGATCCTTTCCCCGAAGTGCGTATCTGACAGCCAAGTGGGTTCTGGTCAGGCCCTGTTCGCGCGCCAAGGATGGTCTCCATGACGCAAGCGCACCCGACCACCGCACCCACCGATCCCGCCCCTGTCACCGTTCTCGGCCTCGGCGACATGGGCCGCTCCCTGGCCCGCGCCTTCCTGGCCGTCGGCCACCCCACCACCGTCTGGAACCGCTCGCCCGGCAAGGGTGAGGACGTCGTCGCCCTGGGCGCGGTGCGGGCCGCGTCCGCCGAGGAGGCGGTGCGGGCGAGCGGTCTCGTCGTGGTCTGCCTCGTCGACTACGACGCCTCCGACGCGGTCCTGGAGCCACTGGCCGAAGCGCTTCGGGGGCGGGTCCTGGTCAACCTCACCTCGGACACCCCGGCCCGCTCGCGGCAGGCCGCCGCCTGGGCCGCGAAGCACGCCCTGTCCTACCTCGACGGCGCGATCATGGTGCCCGTCGACGTGGTCGGCTCGGCGGAGGCCCTGGTCTTCCACTCCGGCGACCGCGCCGCCTTCGCCGCGCACGAGGCCACCCTCAAGGCGCTCGGCGCGCCCGCCACCTTCCTCGGCGAGGACCACGGGCTCGCCGCCGCCTACGACATGGCGATGCTGGACTTCTTCTACGGGGCCATGGGCGGCCTCGTCCACGCCTTCGCGCTGGCCCGCGCCGAGGGCATCGACGGCGCGTCGCTCGCCCCGTACCTCGGCACGATCGCGCACATCCTGCCGCCGATCGCGGCCTACACGGCGACCGACGTCGACACCCGTACGTACGCGAACGACGGCGGCAACCTCGCCATGATGGCGGCCAGTGTCGACCACATCCTGCACACCTCGAAGGACCACGGCCTGGACGTCTCGCAGCTGGCGGGGCTGAAGTCCGTCACCGACCGGGCCATCGCCGAGGGCCACGGCACCTCGTCCTGGTCGAGCATCGTCGAGGTGATCGCCGCCGACCGCTGACCGGCCCGGAACGGGGGAGGGGCCGGCACCGCGTCGCATCAGACGCGGTACCGGCCCCGGCCGTTCACGGACCCGTACGGGCTACGCCGGGCGGAACCACACCGTCGCCAGCGGCGGCAGCGTCAGCGAGATGCTGGACGGCCGACCGTGCGCGGGCACCGCCTCCGCCTTCAGCGGCTCCTCGTTGCGCACATCGCCCCCGCCGTACCGGGCCGCGTCGGTGTTGAGGACCTCCACCCAGCCCTCCGCGCCGGTCTCCGGCACCCCCAGGCGGTAGTCGCTGCGGACCGCCGGGGAGAAGTGCGAGACCGCGAGCAGCGGGGAACCGTCCGCGTCGTACCGCAGGAACGCGAACACGTTGTCCTCGGCCGCCCCGCCGTCCACCCAGCTGAACCCCTCCGGCGAGGTGTCGCGCTGCCACAGCGCGGGCACCGCCCCGTACACCGCGTTCAGATCGCCGACCAGGGTCCGCACCCCGCGGTGGTCGCCGGACGCCTCGTACGCCGGGTCCAGCAGCCACCAGTCCGGGCCGTGCCCCTCGGACCACTCCGCTCCCTGCGCGAACTCCTGTCCCATGAACAGGAGTTGCTTGCCCGGATGGGCCCACATGAAGCCCAGGTAGGCGCGGTGGTTGGCGCGCCGCTGCCACCAGTCGCCGGGCATTTTCGTCACCAGCGCCTGCTTGCCGTGCACCACCTCGTCGTGCGAGATCGGCAGCACATAGTTCTCGCTGTACGCGTACACCATCGAGAACGTCATCTCGTTGTGGTGGTACTTGCGGTGGATCGGCTCCTTCGCCATGTACTGGAGCGAGTCGTGCATCCAGCCCATGTTCCACTTCAGCCCGAAGCCCAGGCCCCCGCTGTCGGTGGGGCGGGTGACCCCGTCCCAGGCGGTGGACTCCTCGGCGATGGTGACGACACCCGGATTGCGGCGGTAGACGGTCGCGTTCATCTCCTGGAGGAAGGCGACCGCGTCCAGGTTCTCCCGGCCACCGAACTCGTTGGGCGACCACTGGCCGTCCTCGCGGGAGTAGTCGAGGTAGAGCATCGAGGCGACCGCGTCGACCCGCAGCCCGTCGATGTGGAACTCCTCGCACCAGTAAGTCGCGTTCGCAACCAGGAAGTTACGGACCTCGGTGCGGCCGTAGTCGAACTCCAGCGTCCCCCAGTCCGGGTGCGCCGCGCGCCGCGGGTCGGCGTGCTCGTACAGCGGGCGCCCGTCGAACTCGGCCAACGCCCAGTCGTCGCGCGGGAAATGGGCCGGGACCCAGTCCATGATGACGCCGATGCCCGCCCGGTGCAGGGCGTCGACGAGGAAGCGGAAGTCGTCCGGGGTGCCGAGACGCGAGGTCGGCGCGTAGAACCCGGTGACCTGATAGCCCCAGGACCCGCCGAAGGGGTGCTCCGAGACCGGCATCAGCTCGACGTGCGTGAACCCGAGGTCCTTGACGTACGCGGGCAGCTGCTCGGCGAGTTGACGGTACGTCAGTCCCGGCCGCCAGGAGGCGAGGTGGACCTCGTACACCGAGAACGGGGCCTCGTGGACCGGCCGGTCGCCCCGGTGCGCCATCCAGTCCGCGTCCTGCCACTCGTGATGCTTGGCGGTGACGATCGACGCGGTGGCGGGCGGCACCTCGGTGCGCCGGGCCATCGGGTCGGCCCGTACCGTGTGCGAACCGTCCGGGCGGCAGATGTCGAACTTGTACAGCGCGCCCTCGCCGACCCCCGGCAGGAACAGCTCCCACACCCCGGTCGAGCCGAGCGACCGCATCGGGTAGCCCGTGCCGTCCCAGTAGTTGAAGTCACCGGTGATCCGCACACCGCGCGCGTTCGGCGCCCACAGGGTGAACCGGGTCCCGGCCACCCCCTGGTGTTCCATCGGCTCCGCGCCGAGCGCCCGCCACAGCTCCTCGTGGCGGCCCTCGCCGATCAGATGCAGATCCAGCTCGCCGATCGCGGGCCAGAAGCGGTACGGGTCCTCCACCTCGATGGTGTTGTCGTCGTACGCCACTTCCAGCCGGTACGCGGGTACCTGCGGCACCGGCAGCACACCGGAGAAGAAGCCGTCCCCGTCGTCGTGCAGCTCGGCCCGCAGCCCCGTCGCCAGCACGGTGACGGTCCGGGCGAACGGCCGCAGCGCCCGGACGAGCACCCCGCCGGGGATCGGGTGGGCGCCCAGCACATCGTGCGGCGCGTGGTGGTCACCGGCCAGCAGCCGGCCCCGGTCCGCCCCGTCCAGGGCCGGTGCGGGGCGGGCGCCCTGGCCGTCACCGGCCTGCCGGGGGCGCGGCGGGCCCGCGTCCGCCCGCTTGGGCCGGGTGCGCTTGGCGGGCGCGGCCTTGGTGGCGGTGGCGGCGGGCGCCGGCGCGGGGG
>NZ_LZRD01000027.1 GCF_001687325.1 Streptomyces sp. PTY087I2
CCCCACCGAAATCGCCGCCGTAAAGGCCCACATGGCCAACCTCCGCACCCTGCTCAAACCCGTCTGACCCCAACCACGCCTGAACAACCCGCCACCGCCAGGCCTACCGCCCCCAGCAAGACCAACACACAGACCCCGACGGGACGAAAGCCACGACTCTCTCCTCCGAGAAACCCGCGCCCCACAGCCGGGCAGAGGGCAGAATCGCCACTGACGAACTCCAACTGCGACCACTACAACTCCAGGGGCGGTATGTCCGTTTCTCAAGAAGTGAGCAAAAACCGCTCCCGGAGCGCATAAAGCCGCAGGTCACGAACTGCGGTCCCCGCACGCGCGGGGGTGTTCCCGGGTGCAGTGGTCGGGGTGGTGGATGTCGCCGGCGGTCCCCGCACGCGCGGGGGTGTTCCCGCGCTCACCCTCACCGGCATCAGCCGCCCGTCGTGGTCCCCGCACGCGCGGGGGTGTTCCCCACCTGGCAGGTGTTCACCAGGCCGGAATCAGGTGGTCCCCGTACGCGCGGGGGTGTTCCCCACCTCCCGGCCGCAGTACGCGGTGGAGCGGACGTGGTCCCCGTACGCGCGGGGGTGTTCCCATCCTCGCGGCCGCCGACAGTGCGCCCGGAAGGTGGTCCCCGTACGCGCGGGGGTGTTCCCTCGACCTGCGCCGGGCCCCGGTCCGCCGGCCCGTGGTCCCCGCACGCGCGGGGGTGTTCCCCGCGGCGCGGAGCATGGAGCGCAGGAGCTCCAGTGGTCCCCGCACGTGCGGGGATGCTCCCATACAGCTACAGGGGATCTACGAGAGGACGAGCTACCTACAAGGGGTCGCCCCCGAAACATATGGGCGTGCGCTCCCGGGCCCTTCCGCGATCATGAGCCGATGAGCCGGATCAGCCAGGAATCCCAGGAATCCGCGGACGTCAGCGCGGCCATCGACGCCGAGCTCCAGTTGCTGGACCCCCGCGTCCGCGCGTCACGGTCGCTCGCCGCGCGCCTCCTCGACCCGGAGTTCGTCGAGGTCGGGGCCTCGGGGCGGCGGTGGACGTACGAGGAGATGCTCGCCGCCCTCCCCGAGCTGGACGGCGGGGGCGGGGCCCGGTTCGAGACCTCCCGGATGGGCGGGGTCGTCCTGGCCCCCGGGATCGTGCACCTCACGTACGAGACCGACTTCGGCGGGCGCCGGGCCCGTCGCAGTTCGCTGTGGCGCAGGCGGGACGGGGAGACGGGCTGGCGGATGTACTACCACCAGGCCACGCCCGTCCCGGTCGCCGAGTGACCGGCGCACGTCGGGGGCCCGGCATGAGCCTCCGCCCGGCCTCACCCCAACCCCTCCTCCACCAGCGCCGCCCACTGCGCCACCACCCGCTCCCGGCGGGCCGTGTCGTCCGTGAGGAGGTTGGCTAGGCCCAGGCCGCGGGCCATGTCCAGGAGGCCCTGGACCGTTTCTCGGGTGCCCGGGCGGGACTCGTCCGCGCCCAGGAGTTCGACGGCGATGCGGTGGGTCTCGCGGCCCACCCGCGCCTCCAGCTCCGTGACGCGCGGGCGGAGCTGGGCCTCGTTGGAGGCGGCCACCCAGAGCTGGAGCGCCGCCCGGAACAGCGGGCCCGTGTAGAGGTCGACCAGGGCCGCGACCACCTCCGCGCGGCCCTGCATCGGGAGCGCGCGCAGGGCGGCCGAGCGTTCCTCCGCCACGTACTCCACCGCACCCGTGAACAGGTCCTCCCGGGTCGGGAAGTGGTGCTGGGCCGCGCCCCGCGAGACGCCGGCCCGCTCCGCGACCACCGAGACGGTGGAGCCCGCCCAGCCGTGTTCGGCCAGGCAGGCCACCGCCGCCTCCAGGAGCCGTTGCCGCGTCGCCCGGCTGCGGTCCTGCTTGGGCGCGTGAGCGGCCCGGGAAGCAGAGAAGGAAGAGGTCACCGCACCCATGCCGGGTCCCGTCGTTCGAGGAAGGCCGTCATCCCCTCCCTCGCCTCGTCGGAGGCGAACAGCGCTGCTGATCGGGCGATGAGGTCTTCGGCGTACTGGTCGAAGCTCCTCAGCACCGTAGCCGTGACCAGCTCCTTCGATGCGGCCAGCCCCTGAGGTGAGGCCCGGCGCAGTCCGTCCAGGACCGGGACAAGGCCCTTCTCCACGTCCTCGGCAGCCACCGTGACCAGGCCGATCCTCGCCGCCTCCGCCGCGTCGAACCTCTCCCCGGTCAGGTAGTAGCGGTTCGCCGCCGTACGGTCCAGGCGCGGGAGCAGCGTGAGGGAGATGACCGCCGGGGCCAGGCCCAGGCGGGACTCGGTGAGGGCGAAGGACGACGCCTCGCCCGCCACCACGATGTCGCACGCCCCCAGCAGACCCAGGCCGCCTGCCCGGACATGGCCGGTCACCCGGGCCACCACCGGCTTCGGCAGCGCCACGATCTCCCGCATCAGGCCCACGAACGCCTCCGGGTCCGGCGGAGCCGTCAGGTCCGCCCCGGCGCAGAACGTCGACCCCGTGTGGGTCAGCACCACCGCTCGTACGGTGTCGTCGGCGGCACAGCCCGCCAGGGCCTCCCGCAACTCCCCCACCAGCGCCGCCGACAGCGCGTTGCGGTTGGCCGGGGAGTCCAGCGTCAGCGTCGCGATGCCCCGGTCCCGGGATGTGGCGATCAGGGTCACTGCTCCTCCGATGTTCCCGAATGATCCGTCTCCTCGCGGTCGCGCAGCTCGCGCCGGAGGATCTTGCCCGATGCCGCCCGGGGCACCGCCTCGATGAACTCCGCCAGCCGCACCTTCTTGTACGGGGACACGCGCTCGGCGACGTACGCCATCACGGCCTCCTCCGTCAGGCCCTCCGCCCCCGGTCCCCGGACCAGGAACGCCTTCGGGACCTCGTTGCCCTCCGCGTCGTACACCCCGATCACCGCCGCGTCCGCCACCGCCTCGTGCGTGAGGAGCAGCGCCTCCAGCTCGGCGGGGGCGACTTGGTAGCCCTTGTACTTGATCAGCTCCTTCACCCGGTCGACGACGTACAGCCAGCCCTCCTCGTCCACCCGGCCGACATCGCCCGTGTGCACCCAGCCGTCCTCGTCGATCATCGCGGCCGTGGCGTCCGCGCGGCCCAGGTAGCCCTTCATCACCTGCGGGCCCCGGATCAGGATCTCGCCGTCCGCCCCCGGCTCCGCGTCCTTCGCCGGGTCCTCCAGCGACACGATCCGCATCTCGGTGTTCGGCAGCAGCTTGCCGACCGTGCCCGGCGGCGGCTGCTCGACGGCGAGCGGCACCACGTGCGTACCGGGCGACAGCTCCGTCATCCCGTACGCCTGCCGAACCGGCGGCACCCCCAGCCTCGCCGAACACGCCTCCGCCAGCTCGGCGTCCAGCGGGGCGGCCGCGCTGACGATGTACTGGAGCGACGACAGGTCGTACTCCCCGACCAGCGGATGCTTCGCCAGGGCCAGCACAATCGGCGGAGCCACGTACAGGCCGGAGATGCGGTGCGTCTGGATGGCCTCCAGGAACTGCGCGAGGTCGAAGCGCGGCAGCACGACAACCGTCGAGCCGCAGCGCAGGGGCACGTTCATCAGCGCCGTGAGGCCGTAGATGTGGAAGAAGGGCAGGACGGCGAGGATACGGTCGCCCTCGCCCATGGGGATGAACGGTCTCAGCTGCTCCAGGTTGGTCGCGATCGACCGGTGCGTCAGCATCACGCCCTTGGGCGTGCCCGTCGTGCCGGAGCTGTACGGGAGGGCCGCCACGTCCTCGCCGGGGTCGATCGCGATCTCCGGCTCGGGGGCGGTGGAGGACAGCATGTCCAGGATGGAGGTGTGGCCCTCCGCCTGGTCGCAGACGTAGATCTCCCGCACCCCTCCTGCCAGTTCGGCTGCGCGGCGCGCCGTGGACAGGAGCGGGGAGACCGTCACGATCCACTTCGCCCCGCTGTCCGCGAGCTGCTTCGCGAACTCCTCGGGCGTGGCCAGCGGATGGACCGTCGTGACCGAGGCCCCGGCGCGGGTGGCCCCGTAGAAGACCGCCGGGTAGGCGATGGTGTTCGGGCTGTGCAGGGCGAGGACGTCGCCCTTCCTGAGCCCCGCCTCGGCCAGCGCGGCGGCGATCCGCCGGTGGAAACCGTCGAGTTGGGCGTACGTGAGGGAGGTGCCGTTCGTCCCGTCGATCAGGGCGACGGTGTCACCGAACCCGGCGGCCTCGCCGAGAACCGCGTCGTGGATGGGTGTGTCGAGAGCCGTTACATCTGCGTACTCGCTGCGGAACACCATGGCGGTCCCCTGTCGTCGCGGTGGCCCGCGCCGCCCGAGTGGCGGCGCGGGACGCCGTGCGGGTGTGGAGTGTGGAGGGTCAGAATCACCCCTGTGGGGGAGGGATGGGGAGGGGTCGGATGGGAGCAGATCAGGGAGATCGGCTAGTACGACTTCGGCAGGCCCAGCGACTGGTGCGACACGTAGTTCAGGATCATCTCGCGGCTGACCGGGGCTATCCGGGCCACCCGCGACGCGGTGATCAGGGACGCGAGGCCGTATTCGCGTGTCAGGCCGTTGCCGCCGAGCGTGTGCACCGCCTGGTCGACCGCCTTCACGCACGCCTCCCCGGCCGCGTACTTCGCCATGTTCGCCGCCTCGCCCGCCCCGATGTCGTCGCCCTCGTCGTACAGCCGGGCCGCCTTCTGCATCATCAGGCGCGACAGCTCCAGGTCGATGTGCGCGGTGGCGAGCGGGTGCGCGATGGCCTGGTGGGAGCCGATGGGGGCCTTCCAGACCTGGCGGGTACGGGCGTACTCGACGGCCTTGGCCAGCGCGAAGCGGCCCATGCCGATGCCGAACGCCGCCGTCATGATCCGCTCGGGGTTCAGCCCGGCGAAGAGCTGGAGCAGACCCGCGTCCTCGTCGCCGACCAGGGCGTCCGCCGGCAGCCGTACGTCATCGAGGACCAGCTCGAACTGCTTCTCCGGGGCGTGGAGTTCCATGTCGATCTGGTTCCGGCCGAACCCGGGGGCGTCACGCGGGACGATGAACAGGCAGGGCTTCAGCTTCCCGGAGCGGGCGTCCTCGGTCCGGCCGACGATCAGCGTGGCGTCGGCCATGTCGACACCCGAGACGAAGACCTTGCGGCCGGTGAGAACCCAGTCGTCGCCGTCGCGGCGGGCGGTGGTCGTGATGCGGTGGGAGTTCGATCCGGCGTCGGGCTCGGTGATGCCGAAGGCCATGGTGAGGGAGCCGTCGGCGAGCCCCGGCAGCCATTTCTGTTTCTGCTCCTCCGTGCCGAAGCGGGCGATGACCGTGCCGCAGATCGCGGGCGACACGATCATCATCAGGAGCGGTGAGCCAGCCGCACCCAACTCCTCCAAAACGATGGAGAGTTCGGCCATGCCGCCGCCCCCGCCGCCGTACTCCTCGGGAAGGTTCACCCCGAGGTAGCCGAGCTTGGCGGCCTCCGCCCACAGTTCGCCGGTGTGCTTGCCCTCGCGGATGACGGTGGTCATGTAGTCGCGCCCGTACCGCTTTCCGAGGGCGGCGACGGCTGCGCGCAGGGCCTGGTGCTCTTCGGTTTCGAGGGCGGTGCGTGCGGTGCTCATGCGGTCTCCTCCGGAACGGGTACGGGGGTGGTGGCGGCCGGGTCCTCCTGGACCACGGCGAGCAGCGCGCCGACCTCGACCTGGTGGCCGGGCGCGGCGTGCAGGGCGGTGAGGGTGCCGGAGGCGGGGGCGAGGATGCGGTGCTCCATCTTCATCGCCTCCAGCCAGATCAGCGGCTGCCCGGCCTCGACGGCGACCCCGGCGGCCAGGCCCTCGGCGAGGCGGACGACGGTCCCGGGCATCGGGGCGAGCAGGGAGCCGGGGGCGGTGTGCGTGGTGGGGTCGGTGAAGCGGGGCAGGGCGGTGAACGTGTACGAGGCGTCGGGGGCGTCGACGTGGACCCGGTCGGCGTGGGCAGTGATGGCGAAGTGCCGTGTCACGCCGTCCACTTCGAGGGTGACGCGGTCGGGGGTGACGGTCAGGACCCGGGTGCCGGGGGCCTCGTACGGTTCCGGGACTCCGGTGCGCGGGGTGCGGTAGGCGACCTCGTGTTCCGTGCCGTCGGGTTCGCTGCGGTAGCGCTTGCGCTGAGGCTGCGAGGGTACGTTGCGCCAGGCTCCGAAGCGGGCGGGGGCGGGGCGTCCGGGGTGCGTGGGACGTACGGCTTCCGGACCCTGTACGGCTCCCGGGCCCTGTACGGCTCCCGGGCCCTGTACGGCTTCCGGACCCCGTACGGCTTCCGGACCCCGTACGGCTTCCGCCAGAGTCGCGGCGAGGGCGGCCGTGGCGGAGTCACCGGTTCCCGGCCCGGTCAGCTCCGCCAGGTTCCGGTCGTAGAACCCCGTGTCCAGGCGGGCCGCCGCGAAGTCCGCGTGGCGCAACGACCGTACGAGCAGGTCGCGGTTGGTCACCGGGCCGTGGATCCGGGCCCGCTCCAGCGCGCGGGCCAGCAGCCGGACGGCCTCGGGGCGGGTCGGGGCGTGGGCGATCACTTTGGCGATCATCGGGTCGTAGTGCACGCCGATCGTGTCGCCGCCGGTGTACCCGGTGTCCAGGCGCAGACCGGGCCCCTCCGGCACCTCCAGGGTGAACAGCGCGCCTGTCTGCGGCTGCCAGTCCCGTGCCGGGTCCTCGGCGTAGAGCCGGGCCTCCACCGCGTGGCCGGACGGCTGCGGCGGCTCGGGGGACGGCAGCGGTTCGCCTTCCGCCACCCGCAGTTGCAGGGCGACCAGGTCGAGCCCGAACACGGCTTCCGTCACCGGGTGTTCGACCTGGAGGCGGGTGTTCATCTCCAGGAAGTACGGCCGGCCCTCGGCGGAGACCAGGAACTCCACAGTCCCCGCGCCCCGGTAGTCGACCGCCCGTGCCGCAGCCACCGCCGCCTCGTGCAGCCGGTCGCGCAGGACGTCGTCCAGGCCGGGCGCCGGGGCCTCCTCGATGACCTTCTGGTGGCGGCGCTGGAGCGAGCAGTCCCGGGTGCCGAGCGCCCACACGGTGTCGTGCGCGTCCGCCATCACCTGGACCTCGACGTGCCGGCCGCGCTCCACGTACGGCTCGGCGAACACCTCCCCGTCCCCGAAGGCCGACGCGGCCTCGGCCGCTGCCGCCAGCAACTCACCTGGCAGTGCGTCGAGTTCGCGAACGATCCGCATCCCGCGTCCACCGCCGCCGGAGGCCGCCTTGAGCAGCAGTGGCAGGTCGTCGGGTCCCGCCGTCGCCGGGTCCACCGGGACCAGCAGCGGTACCCCGGCCCCCGCCATCAGCTCCTTGGCCCGGGTCTTGGAGGCCATCAGCTCGATCGCCTTCACCGGCGGGCCCACCCACACGAGCCCCGCGTCCTGCACGGCGGCGGCGAACGCGGCGTTCTCGGAGAGGAAGCCGTAGCCGGGGTGCACGGCGTCCGCCCCGGCGGCCCGCGCGGCGGCCACGACGAGGTCGCCGCGCAGATACGTGTCGGCGGGGGCCGCGCCCGGCAGGCGTACGGCGAGGTCCGCCTCCCGTACGTGCAGGGCGTCGGCGTCCGCGTCGGAGTACACGGCGACCGTGGTGATGCCCAGGTCACGGCAGGTGCGGAAGATCCGGCAGGCGATCTCGCCCCGGTTGGCGACGAGCAGAGTATGGATCACGTCACTCCTCATGGGCGGGTCACATCCGGAAGACGCCGAAGCCGCCACGGGCGCCCTCGACCGGTGCGGTGTGGATCGCGGACAGGCACATCCCGAGGACGGTCCGGGTGTCGCGCGGGTCGATGACCCCGTCGTCGTACAGCCGCCCGGACAGGAACATCGGCAGCGACTCCGCCTCGATCTGCTGCTCCACCATGGCGCGCAGCCCGGCGTCCGCCTCGTCGTCGTACGGCTGCCCCTTTGCCGCGGCCGAGGCGCGGGCGACGATGGAGAGCACGCCCGCGAGCTGCTGCGGGCCCATGACGGCGGACTTGCTGCTGGGCCAGGCGAAGAGGAAGCGCGGGTCGTAGGCGCGGCCGCACATGCCGTAATGCCCGGCCCCGTAGGACGCGCCCATCAGGACCGACAGATGCGGGACCTTGGAGTTGGCGACCGCGTTGATCATCATCGCGCCGTGCTTGATGATGCCGCCCTGCTCGTACTCCTTGCCGACCATGTAGCCGGTGGTGTTGTGGAGGAAGAGGAGCGGAATGTCGCGCTGGTTGGCGAGTTGGATGAACTGGGCCGCCTTCTGTGACTCCTCGCTGAACAGCACCCCTTGGGCGTTGGCGAGGATGCCGACCGGATAGCCGTGGAGCCGCGCCCACCCCGTCACCAGGCTCGTCCCGTACAGCGGCTTGAACGCGTCGAAGTCCGAGCCGTCGACCAGGCGGGCGATGACCTCGCGCGGGTCGAACGGGGCCTTCAGGTCGCCCGGCACGATGCCGAGCAGTTCGTCCTCGTCGTACTTCGGCGGCTCGGCCGGGCCCGGATCGGTGTGCGCCTTACGCCAGTTGAGCCGGGCGACGATCCGACGGGCCTGGCGGATCGCGTCGTGCTCGTCCACGGCGAAGTGGTCGGCGAGCCCCGATGTACGGGCGTGCATCTCGGCCCCGCCGAGGGATTCGTCGTCGCTCTCCTCGCCGGTGGCCATCTTCACGAGAGGCGGTCCACCGAGGAAGACCTTGGACTGCTCCTTGATCATCACCGCGTGGTCGGACATGCCGGGGACGTACGCGCCTCCGGCGGTGGAGTTGCCGAACACGACGGCCACGGTGGGGATTCCGGCGGCGGAGAGCCGGGTGATGTCCCGGAAGAGCGCCCCGCCGGGGATGAAGATCTCCTTCTGGGAGGGCAGGTCGGCCCCGCCCGACTCCACCAGGCTGATGACGGGGAGCCGGTTGGCGAAGGCGATCTCGTTCGCGCGCAGGGCCTTCTTCAGCGTCCAGGGGTTCGACGCCCCGCCGCGTACGGTCGGGTCGTTGGCGGTGATCAGGCATTCGACGCCCTCGACCACCCCGATCCCGGTGACGAGCGAGGCCCCGACGGCGTACTCGCTGCCCCAGGCGGCCAGCGGCGACAGCTCCAGGAACGGGGTGTCGGGGTCGACGAGCAGCTCGATCCGCTCCCGGGCCGGAAGCTTGCCGCGCTTGCGGTGCCGGGTCACGTACTTCTCGCCGCCGCCCGCGAGCGCCTTGGCGTGCTCGGTCTCCAGCTCGGCGAGCTTCTCCGTCATGGTGGACCGATTCGCCGCGTACTCGGGACTGTTGGTGTCGAGCGCGGTGGGCAGGACGGTCATGCGGTCACCTCCGGGGCATCGATGCCTTCGAGCAGGGCTACGGGGATCGGCAGCCACCGGGACCGCAGCCACTCCCCCAGCGCCTTGGCCTGCGGGTCGAAGCGGGCCTGGGCGGCGACGCCTTCGCCCAGGAGGCCGTGGACGGTGAAGTTGAGGGCGCGGAGGTTGGGCAGGACATGGCGTACGACGGTCAAGTCAGCGGTCTCCGGCAGCAGTTCTTGCAGTCGCTCGACGGTCAGCTCGCGTGCCAGCCACCGCCACGCGTCGTCGTCGCGGACCCAGACGCCCACGTTGGCGTCGCCGCCCTTGTCGCCGCTGCGAGCGCCCGCGATGAGGCCGAGGGGGGCGGGGCGGGTGGGGGTGGCGGAGGGGTACGGATCGGGGAGCGGGGGTTCCTGGACGTCGACCAACTCCTGTGTCTGGGTGGGCGGTTCGATCGCCCTCCGGGTCCCGTCCGGCAGCACGGCGATGTGCTCGACATCGGCCGCCGGTACGGGCCGGGCCTCGAACACCCCGTAGGGCGCGCCCTTTCCGGGCGGGGCGGTGACGTGGAAGCCCGGGTAGCTGCCGAGGGCGAGTTCGATGGCGGCGGAGGAGACGGCGCGGCCGACCGCGTCGGCGTCCTGGTCGCGGACGACGAGCCGAAGCAGGGCGCTGGCCCGTTCCTCGGTGTCGGCGTCGGCGTGGTCGGTACGGGACAGTTCCCAGCGCACCTCGGCGGGCGGGCGGCCGCCGCCTCGCTCCAGGGCGTCGGCGAACTGGTCCTGTACGAGGAGGGCCTTGGCCTCGATGTCGAGACCGGTGAGGACGAAGACGACCTCGTTGCGCCAGCCGCCGAGCCGGGTGAGCCCGGCCTTGAGGGTGGGCGGCGGGGCCTCGCCGCGTACGCCGTCGATGCGGACCCGGTCGGGGCCGTCGGGGGTGAGCCGTACGGTGTCGAGGCGGGCGGTGACGTCGGGGCCGGCGTACCGGGATCCGCCGGTCTCGTAGAGGAGTTGGGCGGTGACGGTGGAGAGGTCGACGACCCCGCCCGTACCGTCGTGCTTGGTGATGACGGACGAGCCGTCGGCGTGGATCTCGGCGAGCGGGAAGCCGGGGCGGCGGAGGCGGGCGGGGTCGTGCTCGCCGAAGAAGGCGTAGTTCCCGCCGGTCGCCTGCGTACCGCACTCCAGGACGTGCCCGGCGACCACGGCCCCCGCGAGCGCGTCCAGGTCGTCCGGGCCCCAGCCGAAGTGGGCGGCGGCGGGCCCGGTGACCAGGGCCGCGTCGGTGACCCGGCCGGTGACGACGACATCGGCCCCGGCCCGCAGACAGGCGGCGATCCCGGAGCCGCCGAGGTAGGCGTTGGCGGTGAGGAACCCGTCCGGGACGGGCAGGCTGTCGCCCTCGACGTGCGCGACGGCGACGGGCACGCCGACTTTCTCCGCCAACTGCCTTACTGAGTCGGCGAGTCCGGCCGGGTTGAGGCCGCCCGCGTTGGCGACGATCTTCACCCCGCGCTCGTGGGCGAGGCCGAGCCCTTCCTCCAACTGGCGGAGGAAGGTGGTGGCGTATCCCTTCTGCGGGTCCTTGAGGCGGCTGCGGCCGAGGATGAGCATGGTCAGCTCGGCGAGGTAGTCACCGGTGAGGACGTCGAGGGGGCCGCCGGTGAGCATGTCGCGCAGGGCGTCGAAGCGGTCGCCGTAGAAGCCGGAGGCGTTGCCGATGCGGAGGGGCGCGGGGGCGGAGGGGCCGCTCATCGGGTCTCCCGCTCCGCGCTCGGCAGCCGGCCCGGTCCCGGCGGGCCGGCGAAGGCCTGGGCGATGCCGAGCCACTGGTCGGCCTCGCGGCCCTCGGCGGTGATCGCGAGGTCGGAGCGGTGGGCGCGCTGGGTGACCAGGAGGCAGAAGTCGAGGAGGGGGCCGGTGATCCGCTGGGCGGCGCCCTCGGGCCCGTACGCGACCATCTCGCCGTCCGGGGTGCGGAGTTCGACGCGGAACTCCTCCTCGGGCGCGGTGATCCCGCGTACCGCGTAGGCGTAGTTCCGGGCCCGTACGCCGATCCGGGCCACATGCCGGAGCCGGGCGGTCGGGGCCCGGGTGACACCCAGGGCGTCGGCGATGTCCTGGCCGTGGGCCCAGGTCTCCATGAGCCGGGCGGTCGCCATGGACGCGACGCTCATCGGCGGCCCGTACCAGGGGATCCGGGTGCCGGCCGGGGCGTCGCGGAGGACCTTGTCGAGCCGGGCCCGGCCCTCCCGCCAGCGGGCGAGCAGGGCGTCCGGGGCATGGGCGGCGACCAGGGCGTCGGCCGCCTCGTCGACGAAGGACTCGGGGGCGGCCAGGGCCTTGGTCACCTCGTCGCCGAACCGGTCCGGCTCGGTGGCCGCCAGCAGGGCGACCTCGTCGGTCCAGCTGAGATGGGCGATCTGGTGGGCGACGGTCCACCGCTCGGCGGGCGTCGGCCCGCGCCAGCCGGGCTCGTCCAACGCCCCCACCAGCTCGTCGAGTTCGTCGCTCTCTTCGCGCAGATCGTCGATCACGGCTACGACAGCGGACACGTGCGCTCCCCTCGGGACCGGGTGTGGTGCCCAGGAGCATGGCAGCGCACCAGGAAACAATCAAGCACGCTTGCATGATTTTCTGCCCGCAGACCGCCGGGACGACGCCCACCGCGCCGGCCCGCCGGTCACTCGTCGCCGGTCACTAGCCGCTCGGTCAGTCGCCGCCCATGGCCGCCTTCGCCATCTGCTCCGTCGTGCTGGCCCCGTCGAGGGCCTCGCGCACGATGTCCGCGTGACCGCTGTGGTGGGCGATCTCGCGGAACGCGTGCAGCAGGACGTGCCGGACGGTCCAGACGAGGGGCTCCGGCGGCGACCAGGGATAGCGCGGGAGCGTGATCGCCCGGTCGAGATCGGGTTCCTCGCGGACGGCACGGTCGAAGGCCTCCGCCCCGGCCCGGAACGCGTCGAGGTGACCGGCGAGGGTTTCGTCGTCGGTCATGCGGTTGCCGTCCGGATCGAGGTCGGCCCAGCCGACCTCGGGGGCGGCGGTGCCGTCGATCACGGACAGCCAGTTGCGCTGCACCTCAGCGAGGTGCTTGACGAGGCCGCCGAGGGTCAGCTCGCTCACGGTCGACCGGGTGCGGGCCTGCTCGTCGGTGAGCCCGGCGACCGTGTAGAGGAAGTTGGTGCGCTGGTCGGCGACCATGACCAGCAGGTCTTCGCGTTCACCGGTCTTCGGGGCGCTGCCGGTCGGTCCGGTCGGTTCCATGGCGTGCCTCCTGGGGCGCAGGATGGGGGTCGATCCGGCGACTCTAGAACCGGGCACCGTACGGACGAAGGTATTCCGGCGGCGGCTCGGCTGTCGGGCGCGTTAGCCTCCGTCGATGACTGCCGAAACCCGCCCGCTGACCGTCCTGTTCGACGCCGACAAGCTGATCCTGGAACTGCGTCACGACGCGGAGGGCGCGTACCACGCCTTCCCCGGCGGGCTCTCCGCCGCCGCTGACGCCCCGCGCGTCGCCCTGCCCCTGGCGGAGGCCCTGCACGCCCGCATCCGGCCCGCCGGGACGGCGGAGACGGTTCTGCGCGCCTGGTCGGAGGGCGCGGCGCCGGAGGGCCCGGTGGCTCTGGTCGACCCCGCGGCGGTGGAGCCGGTACGGGTACGGGCCGGGGCGGTCGTCATCCGCGACGGGGCCGTGCTCCTGATCCGCTTCACCGACGAGGACGGGTCGTCGCACTACGAGATCCCGGGCGGCGGGGTCGAGGAGGGCGAGACGCCGGAGACGGCCGTCGTACGCGAGCTGGACGAGGAGACCGGCCTGACCGGGACCGTCGGGCCCCAGGTGGCCCGCGTCTGGAAGGACGGCCGCCACGAGCACTACTTCCTGGTGTCCGCCACGGGCGAGGTCGGCCCGCCGGAGACGCTGGACAACTACGGCGGCACCCCGGTCTGGGTCCCCGTGGACCGCCTGCCCGCCACCCCGCTCTGGCCCCGGCGGCTGTCCTGGCGTATCGAGCACTGGCACCGGACGGGGTGGCCCGAGCGCCCGGCGGAGCTGGCCGACTCCATCACGGAGCTGGGGCCGCCGTGCGGGTGGTGAGGGGCGTGCGAGCCCTCGGCGCGGGGCTCGTCAGCGTTTGACGCGATTGCGGACGGCCAGGGCCGTCAGGCCGCCAGGCCCAGGCAGCACCAAGCACCACGGTGGTGAGCACGGTGGCCACGAGCCGGCCCAGGGCGGGGGGCGCCAGTGGTGTTCCTCGGCCAGGGTGCGGCGCGGAGTCAACGCGCTCCCCCGCGTAGCCCGCCCGAGCGGTACGGGGTCGGGGCGAAGGTGCAGACGCCTTCGCGCCGTATCCGGTCCAGGCGAACGGCCCCCGGCGCACACGGGGAACGCCCGGGCCCGACCGTACCGGCTCACGCAAGAAGGGGCCCCGCTCGCGCGCGAAGCCCCCGGTTCGCTCCTACGCCCCCGCCTGCCCCGCCTCGTCCAGGACGGCACGGGGAACACCCAGCTGCGGCAGCTCCAGGTGACGGGTCCCCGTGGGGACGGACACCTCGCCGGAGTGGACCAGGTCGGAGAGGTCCACCTCCAGGGTGCGGACCGCTTCCACCAGGTCGGCCGCCGCCTCGAGGGCGGGATCTCTCATGGTCAGCGCGCCGGGCACCGTGCGCTGCCAGAGGGTGTCGTGGCGGTCCCAGCCGAGTCGGCCGAGCCGCTCGGGGTCGGGAAGGCCAGGGGTGCCGACGGGGGTCTCCAGCCGGAGGGCATCGGTGTAGGACGTGGCGGCGGCGACGGCGAAGCGGAGAGGGTCGCGGGCGGAGGACAGACGAAGGCTGAAGTCGCCGGGAAATTCGAACACCTCGGCGCAGAGGGCCTGAAGTGCGCTGCCCAGCCGCGCCTGGGCGTCCTCCCAGTCCCGCACGGGCTTCGAGGGCTCGGGAGGGGAGAGATCCGCGCGGGCCGAGCCGCGCCACAGATCCGGCTGCCCCGGGCGGAACTCGGCGCCCCGGTCGGTGCAGAGCAACTGGAGGATCACGCAGCCCTCGTCCAGCGTGACGGCCACACTGGTTCCCGGCCGGTGCCACACCGCTCGGAGGCCCGGACCCGCCAGGCGGGTGGGCGGCCCGCCGAGGGCGTACGCGGTGACCTCGCGGGCGGTCTGGGCGAAGTGGAACTCGTGGGAGTGGTCGTCGTCGTAGGCGATGCCGTAGGAAAGGTTGATCTCCAGTCCCAGCACCTGCTCGGGGTCCTCGGCCGCCACGGTCAGCACCCCGACGCCCTGGCGGGGCCCCTGGGGATGGCCGCCCAACTCCCATGCCACCTCGGGACGGCGGCCCCGCGCCAGGTCCGGCGGGCTTCCGCCGGGGGTCACGGGCCGCACCTGCCACCCCAGCGAGTCGAGCGCGGCCCGCACCTCCGGCAGCCGCCAGGTGCCCATGTCGAGCGGGAGCAGTTCGTCCAGCAAGCGCTGGAACCGTGTCTCGGAGTCCCAGCCACGGTACGCGTCTGTCGTCATCCGGGTAACCCTATGGCGGAGCCTTCACCGGCCGTCGGGCGGCCGACGGATACCTTCCCGCCGAGCGGCCGACGCCCGGCGGGAAACCAACTACCGCCCGCCTCCCCCGCCTTCCGGCCGCGGCCTCGCGGCGGCGGCCTTCCGGTGCCACGTCCGCGCCTGACGGAAGTGCCCCGCCTGTTCCGAGAGTTCCGCCAGCCGGGTCATCGCCGCCACGTGCCCGGCCTCGGCCGCCTTCTCGTACCAGCCTTGTGCCGCGTAGAGATCACCCTTCCGTTCCCCGGTGCGCCCCAGCGCCATCATCGATTCGACGTCACCCTTCCGCGCGTCCTTGATCACCTGGGCCCTGAGCATGTCGAGAATCTCGGAGCGGCTGAGCAGTCCGGCGAGCAGGCGACCGCCCTCGGGGTCGCCCGCGTCGAGCGACCTGCGGTACCAGGTCTTCGCCGCCTCCCTGTCGCCCTGTTCCAGGAAAATGATCCCGAGGGTGTTCATCGCGGCGGTGGAACCCCCGTCCGCTGCCCGACGGGCCCATCGCTCGGCCTCCACGACCTCACCCCGCCGGTGGAGCAGCTGCCCGACGGTGTACGCGGCGTCGGCGTGCCCCGCCTCGGCGGCCCGGCGGAACCAGTCCTCGGCCTCCGCGTCGGAACCCCGCTCCTCGTACAGGGCCCCGAGGGTGGCCATCGCGGACGCATTGCCTCCCTCGGCCGAACGCCGGTACCAGTGGAAGGCCTCGGTATGGTCCCCCCGCGACCGCAGGGCGAACGCGACCATCTCCATCGCACGCACGTGCCCCGCGCCGGCGGCCGCCCGTAGCAGCTGCTCGGCCTCGTCCCGCCGTCCCCACTGGTGGAGCAGCGCGCCAAGGGCGACGGGGGCATCGGGGTGCCCCTTCTCCACCGCCCGGCGCAGCCACCGCTCGGCGCCTTCCTGGTCCTGGTGATGACCGAGATACACGCCGTACCGGGTCATTCCGGCGGCATCCCCTGCCTCGGCGGCCTCACGCAGGGCCTCCGCCCCGCCGCCCCTCGGTCCCTGCCCCTTCGACCTCCACCGCATGGACATCCCCCTTGAGATCACCGGCGCTCGGCCGTCCCTCAAGATTCAGGACGAAGCTCTGCCCGCCCCGGGTTCCCACCATGTCCGCCCGGCCGCCCGGCCGTTGGATGCGAGCCGCCTCGGCCCGGACGCACGGCTGCTGCCGCGAGCCGCCTCGACCCGGCGGACCGCGCCTCACACCTCGCGTCGTGGTGCCGCGCCCGTCCGGCTGCGTACCGCCCCGATGCTCGCGCCGATCACCAGGGCGATGGCGAGGGCGTCCGTCGTGGAGAGGGCCTGGTCCAGGATCAGGAAGCCCGCGCCGGCGGCGATGGCCGGTTCCAGGCTCATCATCACCGCGAACGTGGGTGCGGGCAGCCGGCGCAGGGCCATCAGCTCCAGGGTGTACGGGAGGACCGAGCTGAGGACCGCCACCGCCGCGCCGAGCGCCATCGTGGACGGGACCGTGAGCTTCGCCCCGGACTCGATGATGCCGAGCGGCAGCGAGAGGACCGCGGCGACCACCATGGCCAGCGCCAGCCCGTCCGCCTGCGGGAAGCGGCGGCCGGTGCGGGCGCTGAACACGATGTACGCCGCCCACATCGCCCCGGCCCCCAGGGCGAAGGCCGCGCCGAGCGGGTCGAGGCGGTCGAAGCCGCCGCCGCCCAGCAGGACCACGCCGACGAGGGCCAGCCCGGCCCACAGGACGTTGATCAGGCGGCGGGAGGCGAGCACCGAGAGGGCGAGCGGGCCCAGCACCTCCAGGGTGACGGCGATACCGAGCGGGATCCGGTCCAGCGCCAGGTAGAAGAGCGTGTTCATGCCGCCCATCGCGACGCCGAAGGCCAGCACCGTGCCCCAGTCGGCACGCGAGTGGCCGCGCAGCTTCGGGCGGCAGATCACCAGCAGGATCAGCGCGGCGGCCGCCAGCCGCAGGGTGACGACGCCCAGCGCGCCCGCCTTCGGCATCAGCAGCGCCGCGACCGCCGAGCCGAACTGGACGGACAGCCCACCGGCGACCACCAGCGCGATCGGCGCCAACGCCGCCCGGCGGTCGGCCCAGGACCGTCCGGCGCCTTCGAGTGCCGTCACCGCTTCAGGTACGGCGACGGCTGCGGCGGCCGGTTCGGCGGCGCTGCGCTGGTCGTTCACGGGGGCCTTCCGGGGGGAGGGAGGGACGAGCGGGGTAGTTCACTTCAATGCACTGGACGGTACAGGATGAGGAACTGTGGCCGCCACGGGTTTCCCTTCACGGTAAGGACCGCCGCGCGTTCCGTGAAATGCCGGTCACGCTCTCGTTATGCTTCCCGCGCATGAACGAGGAACCCTCCACCGGCCGCCCCGTGGAACTCCGGCATCTGCGGGCCTTCCTCGCGGTCGCCGACGAGCTGAACATCACGCGCGCCGCCGCCCGCCTCCGGCTGACCCAGCCCGCCGTGTCCCGCACCCTCGCCGCGCTGGAGCGGCACCTCGGGGTCCGGCTCGTCGACCGTTCCACCCACCACCTCGCCCTCACCCCCGACGGCGTCGCCTTCCGCGACAAGGCCGCCGCCGCGGTCGCCGCCTTCGACGAGGCGCTGGACTCCGGGCGGCTGCGCACCTGGCCGCTGCGGCTCGGGCACGCCTGGTCCGCGTTCGGGCCGTACACCACACCGCTGCTGCGCACCTGGCAGGAACGCTTCCCGGGCACCCCGCTGGAGCTGCTGCGGATCGACGACCGCACCGCCGGGCTGACCCGGGGCGAGGTCGACGCGGCGCTGCTGCGCGGGCCGGTGGACGCGCCGGGGCTGGTCGCCGAGGTGCTGTTCACCGAGGTGCGGGTGGCGGCGGTGACCGCGGACGGGCCGCTCGCGGCGCGCGCCTCGCTCGAACTCGCCGATCTCGCGGACGGCCCGGTCGTCCTGAACACCGTCTCCGGCACCACCACCGTGGACCTGTGGCCGCCGCACGCCCGCCCGGCCGCCACCCTCACCGTCGGCAACACCGACGACTGGCTCACCGCCATCGCCGCCGGCCGCGGCAGCGGGGTGTCCACCGCGTCGACCGCCGAGCTGCACCCGCACGCGGGGGTCGCCTACGTCCCGCTCGCCGACGCCCCCGGCGTCCCGGTCCTCCTCGCCCGCCGCGACGCACCCGGCCACCCGGCCCTCCCCCAACTGGCCGCCCTCGCCCGCGAGATCATCGCCCGGGGCCGGCCCCACTGACCAACGGTCCGGATCCGGGGAGGGCCTCCGCGATCACCTCCGCGAGGTGCCGGGCCCGGCGGCCGGCCAGCTGGTCGAGCTGTGTGCGGCAGGAGAAGCCGTCCGCGAGCAGTTCCGTCCCGGGTGCCGACTCCCGTACGGCGGGGAGCAGCCGCTCCTCCGCGCAGGCGACCGACACCTCCCAATGGCCCTTCTCGAAGCCGAAGTTGCCCGCCATCCCGCAGCAGCCGCCGCTGAGTTCGCCGGTCAGGCCCAGCCGTTCGCGCAGTCGCCGCTCCGCCGCGTCGCCGAGGACCGCGTGCTGGTGGCAGTGCGTCTGGCCTGCGGCCGGGCGGTCCAGGCGGGGTGGCGTCCAGTCGGGGGCGTACTCCTCCAGGTACTGGGCGAACGTCCTTACAGCAGAGGCCAGTTCGGTGGCACGCGGGTCGTCGGGGAGGAGTTCGGGCAGATCCGTGCGGAGGGTCGCGGCGCAGCTCGGCTCCAGGACGACGAGCGGACCGCCGGGGAAGAGGTCCAGCCGGTCCAGGGTGCGGCGCATCACCCGGCGCGCCGCGTCGAGCTGCCCGGTCGATACGTACGTGAGCCCGCAGCACACCCCGCGTGGCGGCGGCAGCACCGTACGCCCCGTCGCCTCCTCCAGGACCCGCACCGCCGCCCGGCCCACCTGCGGGGACAGATGCTCGGTGAAGGTGTCCGCCCAGAGGTGCACCACCCGGTCCGAGGAGAGGACGCGCGTCCCCTTGCCGTGCCGCTCCCGCAGCCACCGGCTGTACGTCTCCGTCGCCAGCACCGGGATCGTCCGCTCGGGTGCGATGCCCGCCAGCCGCTTCGCGAGCGCGGCGAGCGGGCGCAGCCGGGCGAGGGCGTTGAGCGGGCGGGCGAAGGGGCGCGCGAGGCGCAGCCACTGCGGGAGGCGGCCCATCGCGTAGTGGGCGGCGGGCCGGAGCCTGCCCCGGTAGCGGTGGTACAGGAACTCCGCCTTGTACGTGGCCATGTCGACGCCCACCGGGCAGTCGCTGCGGCAGCCCTTGCAGGAGAGGCAGAGGTCGAGCGCGTCCCGGACCTCCGTGCTGCGCCAGCCGTCCGTGATGACCTCGCCCGCCAGCATCTCATGCAGGAGCCGGGCCCGGCCCCGGGTCGAGTGGGCCTCCTCGCCCGTCGCGCGGAAGGACGGGCACATGACGCCCGCGCCGCTCGCCTGTGTCGTACGGCACTTGGCGACGCCGACGCAGCGGCGGACCGCGCCCGTGAAGTCCCCGCCGTCCTGCGGATAGCCGAACTCCACGTCCACCGGCCGTTTCGGGAGGACGGCGAAGCGGAGGTTCGTATCGAGGCGGTCCGGGCGGGCCAGCATCCCCGGGTTCAGGCCGCCGTCCGGGTCCCACAGATCCTTGAACTTACCGAAGAGCGCGACGAGTTCGTTCCCGTACATCCGGGGCAGCAGCTCCGCGCGCGCCTGCCCGTCGCCGTGCTCGCCGCTGAGGGAGCCGCCGTGCGCGACGACGAGATCGGCCGTCTCCTCGGAGAACCGGCGGAAGCGGGCCACCCCGGCCTCGGTGATCAGGTCGAAGTCGATGCGGACATGGATGCAGCCGTCGCCGAAGTGGCCGTACGGGGTGCCGCGCAGGCCGTGTTCGGCGAGGAGGGCCCGGAAGTCCCGGAGGTACGCGCCGAGTCGGGCGGGCGGGACCGCGCAGTCCTCCCATCCCGGCCAGGCCTCACTGCCGTCGGGCATCCGGGTCGCGGTCCCGGCGGCGTCCTCGCGGATCCGCCACAGCGCCCGCTGCCCGGCCGGGTCGGTGACGACGGTCCCGTCCACCGCGTCGGCCGCCCGCAGGACGCGTTCGGCGTGGGCGCGGGCCTCGGCCGGGGTGGACCCGCCGGTCTCGACGAAGAGCCAGGCGGCCCCGCGCGGCAGCGGCCCGGACGGTTCGCGTACGAGGTCGGCGGCCATGCCCTCGACGGTGAGCGGGCCGTACGGGAGGAGGCCCGGGGCGGCTTCGGCGGCGGCGGACTCGTCGGCGTACCCGAGGACGGCCAGGGCGCGGGCGGGCGGCGCCTCGACCAGGCGCACGGTGGCCTCGGTGACGACGCCGAGGGTGCCCTCGCTGCCGCAGAACGCCCGGACCGGGTCGGGGCCGCCGGGGTGTTCGGGGAGCAGGGCGTCGATGGCGTACCCGGAGATGCGGCGCGGGAGTTCGGGGTAGCCGGTGCGGAGGAGGGCGAGGTGGGAGGCGACGAGTTCGCTCACGCCCCGGGGGCCGTGGGACGCCCCCGCCCGGCGGGCGCCGGCGCCCGCCGGGCCCGTGCCGCTCACCTGTTCCAGGCGCAGCGCCTCACCCCCGTACCGGACCACCGATAGCGCGCGCACGTTGTCCGCCGTCGTGCCCCAGGCGACCGAGTGCGCGCCGCAGGAGTTGTTGCCGATCATTCCGCCGAGGGTGCAGCGGCTGTGGGTGGACGGGTCGGGGCCGAAGGTCAGGCCGTGGGGTGCGGCGGCGGCCCGCAGATCGTCCAGGATCACGCCGGGCTGGACGACGGCGGTACGGGCGGCCGGGTCCAGGTCGAGGATCGTGCGCAGATGGCGGGTGAGGTCGAGGACGAGGCCAGTGCCGGTGGCCTGCCCGGCGATGGACGTGCCGCCGCCGCGCGGGACGACCGGCACCCCGAACTCCTGGCAGACCGTCAGCGCGGCCGCGATGTCGTCGGCGTCGCGCGGGGCGAGCACGCCGAGGGGGACGCGGCGGTAGTTGGACGCGTCCATCGTCGTCAACGCCCTGGCGGCGGGCCCGAAGTCGCTCGCGCCCCGCACGGCGGAGCGCAGCGCCGCGACGAAAGCAGGGGAGGGCGGGGAGGCCGCGGCAGGTGGTCCGGTGGGCGCTCCGGTATGCGGTCGATGTTGTTCGGCCATTCCCTCAGCATGCCGCCGGTACAGATGAACTCTTGGGATGCGCACGGATGAAAGTACACAAGCCACACAAAAAAGCCCACAAGATCTTCCCAAACAGACCGTCAAGTCTCCTATAGTGACCAAGACTTGCGCAGGAACTATCAGTTCCAGTTGTGCAGGATCGCCCGCACCCGTGACGAAGTGTCCTGAATTCGCCGCACCAGCACTGCCCGAACCGCCCCACCGAACCGCCCTACCGCCCCGCACCGCCCGACATCCCGCACCGTCCGCCACCGAGGACTCCGATTGCGCCCCTCACACCGGCCCACCGCACTCGCCCTGCTGATATCGGCAGCCGCAACCGGCACGCTGACCCTGTGGGCCGTCGCCGCGGCCCCTGACACGGTACGGACCCCGCTGGCCTGGGGCGCGGGCGCAGCCGCCGTGCTGCTGAGCGTCTGCGTGGCCGTCACCGTCCACGCCCTGGGGACCGCGCGGACGCTGCGCTCCCTGCGGGCCGCCGACGCCCAGCGGTTCACCTCCGAGACCTCGCGCCTGGTCTCCGCCTCCGCCGTCGAGGCCCAGCGCTTCACGGCCGAAACCGCCCGGATCAAGGGCGCCGCCGCTGCCGAGACCTCCCGGCTGGTCGCCGAGGCCCGCGCCGAGAACGAGCGGATCGTCTCGGCGGCCGCCGCCGAACAGGCCCGCCTCCAGCTCGCCATCGACCGGCTGACGGCCCGTGCGACCCGCGCCGAGACCGAGCGCTCGGCGGCCGTCGCCGCCTGCGCCAACGCGGCGGGCCGGATGCAGGCCCTGGCCACCAGCATGCTGGCCGACCTCCGCGAGATGGAGCACCGGCACTCCGACGAGTCCGTGCTCGGGGACCTGCTGCACCTGGACCACCGCACCGCCCAGGCGGGCCGCCTCGCCGACTCCATCGCCGTGCTGACCGGGGCCCGTTCCGGCCGGCGCTGGGCGAAGCCGATCGTCATGGAGTCGATCCTGCGCGGCGCGATGGGGCGGATCGGCAGCTACCAGCGGGTCCGTCTCCACTCCACCAGCGATGTCGCGATCGCCGGTCACGCGGCCGAGGGCGTCATGCACGCGCTCGCCGAACTCCTCGACAACGCGGCCAACTTCTCGCCGCCCACCGCCGAGGTGCATGTGTACGTCGAGGAGGTCCCGGCGGGCATCGTCATCACCGTCGAGGACAGCGGGCTCGTCATGAGCGAGGTGCAGCTGCGCCGCGCGGAGCGGGCGGTCTCCGCCGACCACCAGAACCTCACCAACCTCTCCGGCACCCGCCTCGGGCTCGCAGTCGTCGGCCGACTGGCCCGTAAACACGGCCTGACGGTCTCCTTCCGGCCGTCCGCGCGCGGCGGGACGGGCGCGCTGATGATGCTTCCTCAGGAGCTGATCTCCCGCGCGATCGCACCGAGCGTGGCGGCACCGGCCGTGCCGCCTGTGCCGCCCGCGGCACAGGCCCCGGCGGCTGCGGCACAGGCCCCGGAGACTGCTGCACCGGCGGCCCCGGCAGCCCCTGTGGCAGCGGCCGAACCGACTGCCCCGGCCCCCGCGGACCCCGCCCCCGTCCTCCCCGACGAGCCCGAGCCCTCGCACGCCTCGGCCGCCGAAGCGGACCTCGCCTCCGCCGACGACGCGGCCCGGACCTCCGGGACCCGCACCGAGGACGACGCCTTCACGCCCCCGACCTCGGCGGCGGAGTCCGAGTCCGAATCCGTCTCCGAGTCCACCGGCAGCGTGCCCGAGTTCGGCGAGAGCGGGCTGCCCAAGCGCCGCCGCGGCCGCACGCTGGCCGCCGCCGAAGCCCGTACCGGCAACGCCGCCCCCGGCGGAGCCGACACCCCCCGGGCCCGTACCACCGACCCGAAGGTCCAGGCAGCGCGCTTCAGCACCTTCAGCAAGGCGGTACGAGCCAACTCCCCGCACCCGGAAGGCAACACCCGATGACCGCGACCACCGACGAGAAGCTCAACTGGCTGCTGGAGGGGCTGCTCGACCGCACCCCCGGTACCCGCCACGCCCTCGTCCTGTCCCGCGACGGCCTCAAGCTGTGCCGCACCCCCGAGCTCTCCGTCGACCAGGCCGACCAGCTGGCCGCGATCTCCGCCGGGATCCAGAGCCTGTCGCACGGCGCGTCCATCGAGTTCGGCGACGGCACCGGCGGCGTACGGTCCGCGATGGCCGAGTTCTACGGCGGCGTGCTGTTCATCGTCGAGGCGGGGGCCGGGGCCCACCTGGCCGTCGTCGCCGACGAGGACTCCGACGTGGGCCTCGTCGGCCACAACATGAGCGAGCTCGTCGAGCAGCTCGGCGAGCACCTCGTCGCGCCGCCGCGCGAACCCGCCGAGGTCCCGGCCGTATGACGACGGCGCCCCGCCCCCGACCGGGCCGCGACGACGATCCGGACAGGCTGTACACCCTCACCGGGGGACGCAGCCGTTCCGACTCCGCCGCCTTCGACCTGGTGACGCTCGTCGTCGCCGAGTGCGACCCGTCCCCGGGGATGCAGTCCGAGCACGTCGCGATCCTGCGGATGTGCCAGGGCCCCACCGCCGTCGTCGAGATCGCCGCGAGCCTGAACCTGCCGGTCAGCATCGTCCGCATCCTGCTGTGCGATCTGCTCGACACCGGCCGGATCAGCGCCCGCCACCCCCGTACAGCCCGTGTCGCGGACCGGCTCCCCGACCCCGACATCCTGGAACAGGTGCTCGTTGGACTCCGCAACCTCTGACCGCGCCACCCTGAGCTCCACCGCCGACAACGGACTCAAGATCGTTGTCGTGGGCGGCTTCGGCGTCGGCAAGACCACCATGGTCCGATCCGTGAGCGAGATCCGTCCGCTCAACACGGAGGAGACCATGACCCGCGCGGGCGAGGCCGTCGACGACCTCGCCGGCGTCCACGCCAAGACGTCCACCACGGTGGCGTTCGACTTCGGCCGCATCACGCTCGACAAACGCTCCGTGCTGTACCTCTTCGGCGCGCCCGGACAGGAGCGGTTCTGGTTCCTGTGGGACCGGCTGTTCGCCAGCACGCTCGGCGCGGTCGTCCTCGTCGACACCCGCCGCCTCGCCGACTCCTGGTACGCCATCGACCGGCTGGAGCACCACGGCACGCCGTTCATCGTGGCGTGCAACGACTTCGGTGGCCCGCTCCACAGCGAGCAGCAGATCCGGGAGGCCCTGGACCTCTCGGACGACGTACCGCTGGTGGAGTGCGACGCGCGTGACCGGTCGTCCAGCAAGTACGTGCTGATCACGCTCGTCGAGCATCTCGCCGCGCTCTCCGCCGCCCGCCTCCAGACCGCCGGAACGACCGCCTCCGCGGCGGCCGCGCCCGCGGCGGCCCTGGCGGCGGCCGGCCCGACCCCGGAGCCCGCCCCGTGACCACTGTCTCCGGCTGCCCCGTCACCCACACCTCCGTCCCGCTGTCCGGGCCGCGCTTCCAGAGCGACCCCGTCCAGCTCTACCGGGACCTGCGGCGCGACCACGGGGCGATCGCGCCGGTCGTCCTCGACGGCGACGTCCCCGCCTGGCTCGTCCTCGGCTACCGCGAACTGCACCAGGTCACCGGCGACCCGGTCCTCTTCAGCCGGGACTCCGACCTGTGGAACCAGTGGGACCGCATCCCCGACGACTGGCCGCTGCTGCCGATGATCGGGCGCAAGCAGCCCTCGATCCTCTACACGGTCGGCGAACGCCACAGCGTCCGCGCGATGATGATCAGCAACGCGCTGGAGGGTGTCGACCCGTTCTCCCTGAAGCGGTACGCGGAGGAGTTCGCGGACGAGTTGATCGACCGGTTCTGCACGAAGGGCTCGGTCGACATCATCGCGGAGTACGCCAAGCTGCTCCCCGCCCTGGTCCTGGCCAGGATCTACGGCTTCTCCGACGAGGAGGCCCACCCGCTGGTCGGCGCGATCAACGACATGATCGACGGCCGGGAGCGGGCGCTGGCCGGACAGCAGCACCTGGCGACGTCCATGTTCCAGCTGCTCGCGGACAAGCACGCCGAGCCCGGTGACGACGTGGCCACCCGGATGCTCGGTGACAGCGGCGGCTTCACCGACGAGGAGGTCGCCCAGGACCTCATGGTGATGATGGCGGCCGGTCACCAGCCGACCGCCGACTGGATGGGCAACTCGCTGCGCCTGATGCTCACCGACGACCGGTTCGCCGCCTCGCTCTCCGGCGGCCGGCACAGCGTCGCCGAGGCCATGAACGAGGTCCTCTGGGAGGACACGCCGACGCAGAACGTGGCCGGCCGCTGGGCCGCCCGCGACACCCACCTCGGCGGCCGCCACATCCGCGCCGGCGACCTGCTGCTCCTCGGCCTCGCCGCCGCCAACGGGGACCCGCAGGTACGCACCGACGGCTCGGCGCTGACCGGCGGCAACAACGCCTTCCTCTCCTTCGGCCACGGCGAGCACCGCTGTCCGTTCCCGGCCCAGGAGACCGCCGAGGTCATCGCCCGTACCGGCATCGAGGTCCTGCTCGACCGGCTGCCGGACGTGGACCTCGCCGTCCCCGCCGAGCAGCTCACCCGCCGCCCGTCGCCGTGGCTGCGCGGTCTGACGGACCTGCCGGTGCTCTTCACTCCCACCCCCGCCCTCGGGGGTGTCTGAACAATTCCGCGCGGGCGGGCGACGCCCGCTGATCCCCGCCGAATTGTCAGACACCCCCTGGACAGACCCGGAAGCCACGGAGGCCCCGCATGACCCGTATCGCGCTCGACCCCTTCGTCAGAGACCTCGACGGCGAGAGCGCCGCGCTGCGGGCCGCCGGTCCGCTGGCGGAGGTGGAGCTGCCGGGCGGTGTACACGTGTACGCGGTCACCCGCCACGCGGAGGCCCGCGCGCTGCTCACCGACAGCCGGGTGGTCAAGGACATCAACGTCTGGAACGCCTGGCGGCGCGGCGAGATACCGATGGACTGGCCGCTGATCGGCCTGGCCAACCCGGGCCGCTCGATGCTGACGGTCGACGGGGCCGACCACCGCCGTCTCCGTACGCTGGTGGCGCAGGCGCTCACGGTGAAGCGGGTGGAGCGGCTGCGGGCGGGCATCGAGGCGCTGACGAACGCGAGCCTGGAGAAGCTGGCCGCGCTCCCGGCCGGGCAGCCGGTCGACCTCAAGGCCGAGTTCGCCTACCCCCTCCCCATGAACGTGATCAGCGAGCTGATGGGCGTGGACGCGGCGGACCACCCGCGGCTGAAGGAGCTGTTCGAGAAGTTCTTCTCGACGCAGACCCCGCCGGAGGAGGTCCCGCAGATGATGGCGGACCTTGGGACCCTCTTCACGAAGATCGTCGACGACAAGCGGGCGAACCCGGGCGACGACCTGACGAGCGCGCTGATCGCGGCCTCGGAGAACGGTGACCACCTCACCGACGAGGAGATCGTCAACACCCTGCAACTGATCATCGCCGCCGGACACGAGACCACGATCAGCCTGATCGTCAACATGGTGGAGGCGCTCCAGACCCACCCGGAGCAGCGCAAGAAGGTGCTCAACGGCGAGATCGGATGGGAGGGCGTGATCGAGGAGACGCTGCGCTGGAACACTCCGACCTCGCACGTCCTGATCCGCTTCGCGACGGAGGACATCGAGGTGGGCGACCGGATCCTGCCGAAGGGCGAGGGCCTGATCGTCTCGTTCGGCGCGCTGGGCCGGGACGAGGAGCAGTACGGCCCGACAGCGGGCGACTTCGACGCCGCCCGCACCCCGAACCGCCACATCGCCTTCGGCCACGGCCCGCACGTCTGCCCGGGCGCGGCCCTGTCCCGCCTGGAGGCGGGGATCGCGCTCCCGGCCCTCTACGAGCGCTTCCCGGAACTGGACCTGGCGGTCCCGGCGTCGGAGCTGCGCAACAAGCCGATCGTGACGCAGAACGACCTGTACGAGCTGCCGGTGAAACTGGGCTGCCCGTTCGGCGGCGACGCCTGATCGCTCATGGCGGGGGACGTCCACGGGCCGGAGCGCATGTCTCATCGGACGGACACGGTTACGAAGCCGTGCCACCGAGGGACTACGCTCCGTCCCGTGGCCGACATCCAGATTCCCGCTGACATCAAGCCCGCCGACGGACGCTTCGGCGCCGGTCCTTCCAAGGTACGGACGGAGGCGCTCGACGCGCTGGCCGCCACCGGCACCTCCCTCCTCGGTACGTCCCACCGCCAGGCCCCGGTCAAGAACCTGGTCGGCGAGGTACGGGACGGTGTGCGCGCGCTCTTCTCCCTGCCCGAGGGTTACGAGGTCATCCTCGGCAACGGCGGCTCGACCGCCTTCTGGGACGTGGCGACGCACGGTCTGATCGACTCGAAGTCCCAGCACCTGAACTTCGGCGAGTTCTCGTCGAAGTTCGCCAAGGCCGCGAAGCTCGCGCCCTGGCTGTCCGACCCCACCGTCATCGCCTCCGAGCCGGGCACGCACCCGGAGCCGCAGGCCGAGGCGGGGGTGGACGTCTACGCCTTCACCCACAATGAGACCTCGACGGGTGTCGCGGCGCCGGTCAAGCGCGTCGCGGGCGCCGACGAGGGCGCGCTCGTCCTGGTGGACGCCACCTCGGGCGCGGGCGGCCTGCCGGTCGACATCACCGAGTCCGACGTCTACTACTTCGCCCCGCAGAAGTCGTTCGCCTCGGACGGCGGCCTGTGGATCGGCGTGTTCTCCCCGGCGGCGCTGGAGCGCGCGGCCCGGATCCACGCCTCGGGCCGGCACATCCCGGAGTTCTTCTCGCTGCCGACGGCGATCGACAACTCGCTGAAGAACCAGACGTACAACACTCCGGCGCTGGCCACCCTCTTCCTGCTGAACGAGCAGCTGAAGTGGATGAACAGCCAGGGCGGCCTGGACTTCACGACGGGCCGGACGGCCGCGTCGTCGGGCCACCTCTACGGCTGGGCCGACGAGTCGAAGTACGCCACCCCGTTCGTCACGGACCCGGCGAAGCGCTCGCAGGTGATCGGCACGATCGACTTCGCGGACGAGATCGACGCGGCGGCGGTCGCCAAGGTGCTGCGCGCCAACGGCATCGTGGACACCGAGCCGTACCGCAAGCTGGGCCGCAACCAGCTGCGCGTGGCGATGTTCCCGGCGATCGACCCGGCGGACGTGCAGGCGCTGACGGCGTGCATCGACTACGTGATCGAAAAGCTGTAGCTCCTCGGCTCTGTACGGCTGTACGGGGACGGCCCGGCACCCACGTGGGTGCCGGGCCGTTTCTGCCTCACCCCTATCGCCCAGGAGGCCCGCCATGCCCACGGCAGCAGTCGACCGCCCCGGCGCCGATGAGCCGAAACCGCTGATCGAAGCGGCGAACCGGCTCATGGACCGGCTTCCGGGGTACCGGGTCGAGATCATCGACGGCATGCTCACCGTGGCACCGCTCCGGGACGGCCCCCATGCCAACGCGCTGACCACGGTGATGCTCCCGCTCCTCTCCGCAGGCCTCAGCGACGGCGACACCGAAGCCGAGGTCCTCCAGGGCATCGGTCTCTGGCTCCCCAGCGGCCCCGAGGACTACGCCATCCCCGACCTGTCGATCGTCGACGCCGACTTCGACGACCACCTGATCGAGAACAACTGCTACGACCCCGCCTGCTTCCGGCTGGTCCTGGAGGTCACCTCCGAGAACCACCGGACCGACCTCCGCCACAAGGTCACCGCCTACGCCCGGGCCAAGATCCCGGTCTACGTCATCGTCGACCGCAAGCACGGCCGGGTCCACGTCCTGACCGAACCCCTCCCCGCCGGCTACGACCGCCACGAGGTCTACGCCCCCGGCCAGCAGGCCCCGCTGCCCGCCTCCATCGGCGCCGAAGTCTCCCTGGACGTCGACGAGATCGTGCGCGCGGGCAGCCCGAAACGCTGAGGACGCGGGCGGCCTACTCCCCCGGTGCCCCCGCCAGCACCGCCCGCAGCACGGCTATCCCTGCCAGCCACTCCTGGTCCGCGCCGGCGTCCGCCCACAGGTCCAGCGGCTCGGCGTTCTTCGCGGTGAGGCGGTCCAGGGCGCGGACAGCCAGCGGGCGCAGATCGGCGGGGAGCGGCGGCAGGGGGTTCTTCGGGCCGTACGGCGTGGTGACGGGGTCGCCGCCGGGGCACTGGGCCGCGACCAGCGCCGCGGCGGCCACCGCCTCCTCCCCGCCGTCCACGTAGTCCTCGGGGCCCGTGCCCGCCACGGCGGTCAGGACGTCCCGGAGCACGTCCGCCTTCTTCTCCGGCTCCGCGTCGTCCACCCGGCCGCCGAAGTCGGCCGCGGTGTCGTTGTCGAAGTGGCCGATGTCCCAGGCGCCCATAGGGTCCCCCTCAATCCGTGTGCCGGTTGGTCCGCGCCCGGTCAGTCCGTTGCGCTGATGTCCCCATCCTCACAGCCACCACTGACAATCGGCCTGCGCGCAAGGACGAACCCCTGCGGCGCCCGCTCCGGGAACGGCCCGTCCGTCTCCCGCTCCCGCCACACCCGGGACACCACCTCCAGGCCCGCGTCCCGCAGCAGTTCGGCGATCCGCTCCGGCTGCCGCCGGTGGAAGACGAGCGAGATCTCCAGACCCCACGCCTCCGTCCGCCGCACCGGCTCGTCGCCGGCCTGGAAGCCCAGCTGTACGTAGCCTCCCGGGGCCAGCACGCGGTGGAACTCCGCGAAGGCGCGCGGCAGTTCCTCGTCCGGGACGTGGATCGTCGAGTACCAGGCGAGCAGCCCGCCCAGCGACGCGTCCGGCAGGTCGAGGGCGAGCATGGAGCCCTCCTCGAACCGCAGCCCGGGATGCTCCTGCCGCGCCACCGCGACCATCTGCGGGGAGAGGTCGATCCCGAACAGGTCCAGTCCCCGGCCGAGTCCGTGGAGATGCCCGGTCACCCGGCCCGTGCCGCAGCCGACATCGGCCACCGGGAGGCCGCCGCCACCCGCCGCCGCCAGTTCCGCGAACGTACTCAACAGCGCACGTTCCAAGGGCTTGGCGGCCAGCTCGCCGCGGGCGAAATCGACGTAGGCGGGGGCCATGGCGTCGTACGAGGTCCGGGTGGCGTGCAGAAAGCCGGGCGACAGGTCAGGGGTGGTCATGGCGCATCACCCTAGGCGCTCGTCAAGCCTGCTGTCCGGGTGTCAGGCGGCACCCCCGGCCAGCAGCTGCATCTCCCAGGCGAAGGCCACACCCGAGGCGCCGCCGTGCTGCGCCTGCACCTCGATGGCCCCCTGGATCGTCTCCTCGCGGGCCCAGTCGCGCTGCCACTCGGCCATCACGGCCAGCCATGTGATCGGCACGACGCCCACCTGGACCATGCGCCGTACCGCCATGTCGTGGGCCTCGGCCGACACGCCCCCGGACGCGTCGGTGACGGCGTAGACCTCGAACCCCTCGCCCGCCGCCTGGATGGCCGGCATCGCCAGGCATATCTCCGTCCAGAGCCCGGCGAGGATCAGCTTCTTGCGGCCGGTCGCCCTGACGGCGTCGACGACGCGCTCGTCCTGCCAGGTGTTGATGAGCGTCCGGTCGATCGGCTTCTGGTCCGGGAACACGTCTTGGACGCCCTGGATCAGCCGGCCGCCGCGCTCCGCCAGCACCGTCGTCAGGATGGTCGGGACGCCGTACGCCTTGGCGGTCTTGGCGAGCCCGACGACGTTGTTCACGACCATCGTCGGCTCATGGCTGTGCAGGTTGGCGACCTGGAACGGCTGATGGTCGATCAGCACCACGACGCTCTCCTCGGGCGTCAGCAGCGCGTCGAGTCCGGCCTTGTTCTGGGCGCTCATGGGAATCCCCTCCAGCAGCTGGTTGATACGTCATCCACCCTAGGCATGGGTGGTTGACGCGTCAACCATGGTCTGGCGCAGGAGACTTGCCGCGAACGCCGCCCCGAGCCTCCGATGGAGACGCCCGGGGCGGCCTCGCTACGCTCCTCGCATGAACGCGACGCCTCGCTGGCTGAACCCGGAGCAGCAGGCCGCCTGGGACGGCTTCATCCGCATGCAGGAGAAGCTCATCGGACGGCTGTCGCGCCGGGTCCAGGCCGACTCCCGCATGTCCCCCGCCGACTACATCGTGCTGGCCAAACTCACCGAGGCCGGCGGGCGCATGCGCTTCATGGACCTGACCAAGCTGGTGGAGTGGGAGAAGAGCCGCATGTCCCACCAGGTGGCGCGGATGGCCAAGCGCGGTCTCGTGACCAAGGAGGACTGCCCCGACGACGGACGCGGCGCGTTCATCGTCGCCACACCGGCCGGCCGCGAGGCGATCGAGGAGGCCGCGCCCGTGCACGTCGAGCACGTCCGGCGGCTGTTCATCGACGCGCTCACCCAGGAAGAGCTGGACACCCTGGCCCGGATCTCGAACCGCGTCCTCGCCCACCTGGAGAAGCAGCCCGACTGACGGAACTCCGCCTTACGGCACCGGCAGCGGTGTCACGCTCGCGGCCCACCGCCGCTCACTGTCCTCCCACTCCCCGGTCGGGCCGAGACCCGCCGCCACCGCCACGGCTGCGGACGCGACGTGGTCGGGGTGGATGTGGGCGACGAGCTCCCGGACGCCCCCGGCCGAGGCCAGATGCGCCGCCAGGCCCTGCGCGGCCTCGCTCGCGTAACCCCGGCCCTGCCAGGGCGTTCCGACGACCCAGGCGATCTCCGCGCGGGGCCCTCGTACCGTCGCCTGGACGTATCCGACGAGTTCCCCGTACGCCTTCTCGTCCCCGGCCGTACGAACCCTGAGCACCCAGTTCCACCACCGCTCCCCCGCGTCCGGCGACCCGGCGCACTGGCGCTCGTACCGGGACCGCAGCGCGGCCGGGGCGGGCGGCTCGCCCCCGGTGAACACGTACAGCGCCGGGTCCGCGAGGACGGCAGCCATCTCCTCGGCGTACGCCGGTTCGAGCGGGAGCGCGTCGAGGCGGGCGGTGGCGAAGGGCTGCGGGGTGAGGGGCAAGGGGGTCGCGGTCGTCGGCACGAGGCCCGACCCTACGCGGCCGGCGTCCGCCCCGACCGCCCTTTTCCGAGCCAGTGGCTGTTCAGCCCCTCACCGGCTCAGGCGCTGGAAGCGGCGCACCGCCAGCGGCAGGAACACCAGCGTGACCACCAGCGGCCACACCACCGCCATCAGCACCGCGTGCTGCTCGACCCAGGTCCCGCCGCCCGCCACCGGGTTGCCGAACAGTTCGCGCGTCGCCGTCGCGGTCGAGGAGATCGGGTTCCAGGCAGCGACGAAGCCGAGCCAGTCCGGCATCAGGGACGGCGAGACGAAGGTGCTGGAGATCATGGTGAGGGGGAAGGCGACCGCGTACAGCCCGCCCGCCGCCTCCGGGGTGGGGACCAGCATGCCGAGCCAGACGCCCACCCAGATCAGGCTGAACCGCAGCAGCAGGAGCAGCCCGAACGCCCCGAGCGCGCCCAGCGGCCCGCCGTCCGCGCGCCAGCCGATCAGCAGGGCCGTGACGGCCAGGATGGTCAGCTCGGCGGAGGCCACCACCAGATCGGCCGCCCCGCGCCCGGAGGCGAACGCGGACGGGGCCATCGGCATGGACCGGAAGCGGTCGACGACCCCCTTCGAGGCGTCGGTGACGACGGCGACGGCGGTGTTCATGAAGCCCATGGCCATGGTCATGGCGAACATGCCGGGCATCAGGAACTCCCGGTAATCCCCGCCGCCGGGCACCTTCATCGCGCTGCCGAAGACGTATCCGTACAGCAGGAGGGAGAGGATCGGGAAGCCGAGCTGCCAGACGATCGCGGCGGGCTGACGCTGGTAGTGGGTGAGGGTGCGACGGGTGATGTTCCAGCAGTCGACGACGGCCCAGTAAACGAGGCTGTGGGAGGAGTCGGGGTTACGGGAGGGGCCGGGGCCGTCTCCCGGGCGGCGTACGCCCGTCGTCGCGGCGCTGCGTCCGAATGTCGTCATGCCGCCGCCACCTCCGGGGCGTCGTGGTTCTCGGCCGTACCGTGACCCGTCAGCCGCAGGAACACGTCGTCCAGGCTCGGCCGGCGCAGCCCGATGTCCTCCACCGCGATGCCTTCGTCCTGGAGGCTCCGGACCACCTCGGTGAGCGCGGCCACCCGGTCGGCGACCTGGGCGTGCACCCGGCGGGCGGGGGCGTCGGTGACGACGAGCCCGCCCCCGGCCACCCGGTCGACGGTCTTCGCGACCGCGTCCAGGTCGCCCGGGTCGGCGGCGACGACCTCGATCCGGTCGCCGCCGACGCGGTTCTTCAGCGCGTCCGGGGTGTCGTCGGCGATGGCCCGGCCCCGGTCGATGACGGTGATGTGCGAGGCGAGCCGGTCCGCCTCGTCGAGGTACTGCGTGGTCAGCAGCACCGTCGTACCGCCCGCCACCAGCGCCCGGACCGCCTCCCAGACCTCGCCCCGGCTTCGCGGGTCGAGCCCGGTCGTCGGCTCGTCCAGGAAGAGCACGTCGGGCTGGAGGATCATCGAGGAGGCGAGGTCGAGCCGGCGCCGCATGCCGCCGCTGTACTCCTTGGCGGACTTGTCGGCCGCGTCGGTCAGGTCGAACCGGTCCAGCAGTTCCCCGGCGCGCTGCCGGGCCCGGCGGTTGCCGAGGTGGAAGAGGCGCCCGAACATCTCCAGGTTCTGCCGCCCGGTGAGTCCTTCGTCGACGGCGGCGTACTGGCCGGTGAGCCCGATCCGGCTCCGTACGCGGCGGGGTTCGCGGGCCACGTCGAGCCCGGCGACCTCGGCCCGGCCCGCGTCGTACCGCAGCAGGGTGGCGAGGACCCGCACGGCGGTGGTCTTGCCGGCCCCGTTCGGGCCGAGGAGGCCGTGGACGGTGCCGGGGCGGACGGCGAGGTCGAACCCGTCGAGGGCCCGTTTCTCCTTGTACCGCTTCACGACGCCCTCGGCGAGCACCGCGTATCCGGATGCGGATGCGGACATGACGTACCCCCTGATTCCACTCGACGGCCGAAAGATCGGCCGCCCGAATTGAGCACACCGTACCCGATTATGAGTACGGCGTACCCACTTTCTCTCCGGCCCATTACGCTGAGCCCATGACGAACGACGGAACGACAGCCGGGACAGCGTCGAAGACGGACGGTTCGGCCACCGGGAGCGGCGACATCGCGCGCAGCCTGGAGCTTCTGTGGGGCACGGGCGAGCGCCCCAGCCGCGGCCCGAAACCGGGGCTGTCCCTGGACCGGATCGTCACCGCCGCCGTCGCCGTCGCGGACGCGGAGGGGCTGGCCGCCGTCTCGATGCGTCGGCTCTCCACGGAGCTGGGCACGGGCACGATGTCGCTCTACCGGTACGTCCCCGGCAAGGCGGAGCTGCTGGACCTGATGCTCGACCGGGTGCAGGGCGAACCGTTCGCCGCCCGCCCCGACGAGCCGCCCGCCGACTGGCGCGCGGCGATCGACGGGATGGCCCGGGGGCACCTGGAGAATCTGCGCCGCCACCCCTGGCTGCTGAAGATCAACCAGGCCCGTACGGTGCTCGGCCCCAGCGCCCTGCGCGGACTGGAGCTCGCGCTCACGGGCCTCCGCGACATGGGCCTGCGGGACCCCGAGCTGATCGGCGTGATCATCGCGGTGAACAGCTTCGTGGAGGGCCTGGCCCGTACGCAGGCCGACGCGGCGGAGGCGGTGGCGCAGACCGGGCTGAGCGACGAGGCGTTCTGGGACCACCAGCGCCCGTTCCTGGAGCGGGCCATGCTGAGCGGCGCGTACCCGGTGATGGCGGCCATGGCGGAGGACACCTTCAGCTCCGAGTTCGACCACTTCGAGTTCGGCCTTGAGCGGCTGATCGCCGGTTTCGACGCACTGGTCCGGGAGCGGGCGGCGGAACGGGCTGCGTCCCGCACATGACAGGGCGGCCGGTGCGTGCCCCAATGGATATATGGATGCCAGCCGGGAGCTCGCTCCTTTCGTCAAGCAGTACGCCGTCCTGCTGAGCACCCACCGGCAGGACGGGACCTCCGTCGGCACGCCGGTCAACATCGCCGTCGAGGGCGATCACGCGTTCATCCGCACGTTCTCGTCCGCCTGGAAGGTCGAGCGGATGCGCAACCACCCGCGGGTGGAGCTCGCCCCCTGCACGGTGTGGGGCGTCCCGACCGGACCGCAGATCAGGGCGCACGCGCGGCTGCTGCGGCCGGGCACGAAGGAGAACACGCACGCGGCGCGGATGCTGTCGCGCAAGTACCCGGTCGTGCAGGGCGTGCTGGTCCCGCTCGCGCACCGGCTGAAGCGGGACCGGACACTGCATTACGAGGTGTGGCCGATGACGGACGAGGACTGAGGGGAGCTAGCCCTGCCCCCTACCCCTGCCCCCTATCCCTGCCCCCGCTTCCGCCGGAGTGCGAGCCACAGCACGCCCGCCCCGATGACGATCGCCGCACCGAGCCCGGCGCCGCTCTTGCCGGCGCCTTCCCCGCCACCGCCCTGGTCACCGGCTTCGCCGCCGGCACTCCCGGAGGGCTTCCCCCGCTCCTGATCGCCGCCGGGGCCGCCGCCCGGCACCTCCACCCGGACGACGTCACTCCGCGCCCCCTCCGAGCCGAACATCATGGCCGAGCCGTCCGCCGTGTACGTCACGGACTCGGCCTGCCGCTGGAACGGGGCGGCGACGGACCGGTCCTCGCCGAGGCGGCCGTTCTCGAAGGCGTACTCGCGGGCGCTGAAGTACGAACGCAGCACCAGGTGCTTCCCGTCGGGCGAGAAGGCCCCGTCCGTGACCCACGGCACCTCGTCGACCCGCCGGAAGGTGTTCACGGCCCCGGCGGTCAGCTTCGCGGGGCCTTCGTAGAGGCCGCCGCCGTCCTCGTTCTTGGAGGCGATGTAGACGCGGCCGGTCTTCGGGTGGACCATCAGCGCCTCGGCGTTGCGGGCCCCGTCGGCGTACTTCACGTCGTACTGGACGGCGTCGACGGTGGCGTCGCGCAGCTCCTTCGGCTCGGGGAACCGGTAGATCCAGACATGGCTCCAGGAGCCGTCCAGGTTGTCGCCGATGTCGCCGACGTAGATGTTCCCGTCGGGCCCGATGGAGATGGCCTCGACATCACGCGGCTCCCCGATGCCGCGCATGGTGATCGTCGCGACGGTCTTGCCCGTACGGGAGTCGACGGCGAAGACGTAGGGGCCGTCGTCGCTGTCGTTGTGCGTCCAGTAGACGCCGGGGTGGACGCGGCTGGCGGCGAGGCCGCTGGACTCGGTGATACGGGGGTCCTCGATCGTGAAGTCACGGTCGGGCCGCCCGTCGTCGGCCACGGCCGGGCCGGCCCCGGCGAACAGCGGGACGAGCACCGCGAGGGAGGTGGCGAGAGCGGCGGCGGCGCGGCCGGCCGGCCCGGTCGGATACAGGCGCATGACCCAAGTGTCCATCGTCACGTCGCAGGCCGGAGCCGTGATCGGCCATGATGACGCCATGCGTTTCCTCTTCGTCGGCGATTCCATGACCATCGGGCACGCCGGCGACTTCACCTGGCGTTACCGGATGTGGCAGCACCTGGAGGCGTTCCCCGGCCTCCCGTACGAGATCGTCGGCCCGCGCTCGACGCTGTACGACGCCGAGGCGGACGCCCCGCTCTCCCACGCGTACGCCGACCCGTCTTTCCCGCCCGCCGCCCGCCGTCATCTGTCCGGCTGGGGCGAGGGCTGGCTGCACATGGCCCCGGTGATCGCGGACGCGGTGCGCGAGACGGAGGCGGACGTCCTGCTGGTCTCGCTGGGCCTGATAGACCTCGGCTTCTACACGGACGCCGAGCAGACAGCGGCGAACGCCCGCGCGTTCATCACGGCGGCCCGCACGGCGAACCCGCGGCTGCGCATGGTCCTGCTCCCGGTGATACCGAACATCCGGGCCGAGACGGACGCCCCCTTCGCCGCCTCCTGCGCCCGCTTCAACGAACTGCTGGCCAAGGCCGTGGCCGACCTGGACACCCCGTCCTCCCCCCTCCTGCTGGCCTCGCGCCCGCCGGGCTACGACATCCACACGGACACGTACGACGGCACCCACCCCGGCCCGACCGGCGAACACCTCCTGGCGGCGACCTTCGCCGACGCGATGCACCAGGCGTGGGGGCTGGGCGGCCCGTACGCGGCCGGGCCCGCGCCCCAGGAGTCATTGGTCTCCGCCACGGTCTGAGGCCCGACCGTCACGGCTCCCACACCGAGGAGTCGTGCGCGAAGAACACCCGTGCCGGATCGAACGCGGCCAGCCGGTCCAGCCAGGGCCGGTAGGGCGGCAGCGGCTGCGCCACCCCGTCGAGCGCGGCGCGGCGGGCCAGCTCGTCGGACGCGTAGTGCGAGGCGAAGTCGTGGGCCTGCCCGGCGAGGGCGACGACAGTGCCGTCATCGCGCCGGACCACCAGCGACTGGTGTCCGTCCGTATGGCCGGGAGTCGGCACGATCCACACCCCGGGCCAGAGCTCGGCCTCCCCGGAAAGCTCCTCGTACACCGCACCGGGAAAGTCGACCAGGGCGTCGATGGTGTACCCGCCCCGCCGCGCGACGGCCAGCTCGGTCTCCTGGACCAGGATGGGCACCCCGGCCAGCAGAGGATTTCCGCCGATGTGGTCGAAGTGGAGATGGCAGTTCACGACGAGGGCCACGTCCTCAAGTGCCGCCCCCACGGCGGCAAGCGCACCGTCCAGCGGGCGGCGCCGGGGCCGGTAGTGCGCTTCGGCGCCGGGATCCCCCGCCCCGATCCCCGTATCGAAGAGAATCCGGCCGCGCTCGTGCTCGACGAGGTAGGCGAGCACCGGTTCGACCCGGGGGTGCGGCCCGCCGGTCTCGGACGCGGGCCGAACGAAGGAGCCGAGGTCGAGGCGGTGCACGGTCACGGTCGCGGTCGTGTTCGTACGCTGCGTCATCCGGCCAGCCTGTCAGCTCGGCCGACCGGTTGTCCCCGATCTCAGGCGTCCCGAGCGAGCCTTCGACCGTCATGGGTACGTACGCGGGGCGCTCCGCCCAGCAGCGCATCGGTGACCCTGACCGCGTAGACCTCGGCCATGCGGCTGGTCACCTCGTCCGGCGTCAGCCATTCAACTGCCGATGCCTCGTCCGTCAGTTGCTCGTGACCGCCTTCGACGCGACAGCGGAAGACCAGAGCGACGATGCCTCGGGAGGTGTTCTTGTAGACGCCGGTCAGCCGGTCCACCTGAACCTTGGCACCCGTCTCCTCGAAGACCTCGCGTCGGACGCCGTCCTCGGGAGCCTCGGCCAGTTCGAGCACACCCCCGGGCGGCTCCCAGGTCCCGTTGTCCGCAGCGTTGGCCCGCAGCACCTCCGCAACCACCCCGGCGCCGCCAGCGTGGACGGTTCATGTCCACGCAGGCGGCAGGATCACCGTCGGCGGCACAGGACTGCCAAGTCCCTCCAACAGCCCCTCAGGAGCCGGCCCTGTGGCGCCTTCGAGGGTCATGCTCCCGCCGCTGTACCTCATACCGATGAACAGCACAGAGTCCGGGTCATCGTTCTGCACTGGTGCGTCGTGGAACGTCACGGAATCAAAGGAGACAGCGCAGTCCTCAAACTCCACATGGGCGAACGACACAAACCCGCCGAGAAAGGTTGCCTCACTGAAGTTCACAGATCCGCCGGAGAACCTCGCGTGGCCGAATGACACCGTGCCTCCGGAGAACCTCGCGTTCGTGAAGAACACGTCGCAGGAGAACGTCGCGCTGTTGAAGTGCACGTCGCCGCCGGAGAACTCCGCGTCGATGAAGAACAACATCGCGTCGTCGGAGAACGTCGCGTGCTCGAAGTGCACGTCTCCGCCGGCGAACTCTACGTAGCTGAAAGACACCGTGTCCTCGGAAAACCGCGCACCGGCGAAGGACACCCTGCCCCCCGAGAACCTCGCCCCGGTGAAATCCAACTCGCCGTCGATGATGACGCCGGTCAGGTCAAGGTCGCACCCCTGCCAGGAACCGTGGGTTTCTGGCGCCCGCCGGTAGTGGTCGCCGATGAGGCGCAAGATCGTGTGGCGGACCTTGCGCAGGGCCAGGTAGCGGTGGTGTTCCTTCCGGTTGGCATCGTCGGTGCCTGGGTCGGGGGTGAACGGGAGCTGGAGGTAAGCGCACAGGACATCGATGCATGTCTGGCGCAGGCCACTGTCCGGCGCGTCGTCGGCGAGACCGGCCAGGGCGTGGACCCCGCCCAGGCGCACCGCCGGAGATTCGTCACCGAGCTGGCCCACAGCCGTGGTGAACCGCTCGGTATGCAGACGGGTCGCTTCCCGCCGGGCCCCCTCCTCATCCACGCGCTGGCGTCGGTAGGCCACCACCAGGGCGACCAGGGCACCCGCGCCGGCGACCACGCCGAAGGACAACGTCACCAGGTCGAAGAGGGTCTTCGCGTCAATGCGGCGCTGAGGCTTGAGGCCTTGCACCGCGAGCAGCTCCCACCCGGTGTAGAAGACCCCCGCCGCAACGAGAACCGCCAAGGTGAAGGTGAGGGCAAGAGCACGGCCGACGGGCCACAGCCGCAGGCCACGGTCTCCCCGACGGGACGGCGAACGCGTCTTCATGACTACAAGGACACACCAGATCGCATGAACATTTGCCCGAACCCGACAAGCCGCAGCCGCAGGGCGACCGCGCGCCGCGACTTCAGCGGGCCCGTATGACGCTCAGCGTGCCGTGGCGGCCTGCCCTGCGTGGCTCGCACCGGGCTCCGAGCCGTTCGAGCGCCATCTTCCGGTGTGAGGTCTCTACAGAAGGCGAGGCCGTAGCCGAAGCGGTCGGTCAGGTAACGGCCGACCGGAGACCGGGCCAGAGTCGCCGGCACGGGCACCAACCCGTTCCGGCGGCACCGGTCCACGGTCTCCGTGATGCCCGAGCCGGCACCGGGCACCCCGGGCCGGGGCCCGGAAGGGCCCTCACCCGCTCCGCTGCGACCCCAGCATCGTCAGGGCCAGCTGGGTCAGTTCGCCCGAGACCTCGCCGGGGCGGGCCCGGCGGCAGCGGCGGGCGTGGTGGGCCATCAGTTCGTGGACCGTGCCGACCATCACCATCACATCGACCCGGTGGTCCCGGTCCTCCGCCTCGCCCCGGTCCACCGCCCGCTCGGCCTCGCCCGTCAGGAACTCCGTCCACAGCGCCCGCCAGAGCTTGCAGTGCTCGTCCACCACGGCGCTCACGCCCAGCACTTCGACGAACGTCACGCGGGCCTCGCGCGGGTCGCTGGTGACGGCCTCCACGTACGCGTCGAAGAGCAGCCGGACCCGCTCCTCGATCGAGCACTCGTCGATGCCCTCCGTCAGCAGGGCGCGCTCCGCCGCCCGCAGCCCGGTCGTCGTGACCCGGTTGTGGAGGGCGATGAGCAGCCCCTCCCGTGAGCCGTACTCCTGGCGCAGCACCTCGACCGGCACCCCGGCCGCCTCGCACACGTCGTGCTCGGCCGTCGCCCGGTATCCGTTGACGCCGTACAGCTCCCTGGCCGCTTCCAGAAGTTGTTCCCGCGCCTGCGTGCGCGCGGCGTCCCCGGGCCCGGTCCGCTGAACCGTCCAGCTCTCCGCCACCGGTCCTCCTTGAGCGCAAGGTGCGGGAGAGGGGCCTGCGCGCCTCTGCACGAACCGCCGCCCCATTGTGCTCGCCCCACCGCCGCCCGGACGGCCGCGCCACACCCGTACGGGGTAATAGCCGTACGCGGAAACGCTTCTTCTTTACGCGCCCCGAGTGCGCCCGCACATACGTCCCCTCCACCACGCACCCCGCGTTGAACGCGTTCAAACGGATCTGCCACGATGCCCGCAGCGGCCCGCCCCGGGCAGGCCTCACGTGCATCACCGCGTGCAAGGGGGACTGACGGTGGAGGGGACAGGAAGACCGGAGGAGGAGTGGCTCTCCGGGCGGTCAGTGCGGCTCTCGATCCTGGTGCTGCTCCTGGAGGCGATCCTCGCGTACGTCGTGTCCGTCGTGTACGGCGTGACGCAGGAGTCACCGAACGCAGGGGTCGGTTCGGGGATGTTCATCTTCCTCCTGCCTGTGCTCGCCGTGTTCGCGGCCTTGATCGCCGGCGCCCTGTCCGTGTGCCTCGTCCTCCCGACCGCCTGGCTGAGCGTGGTGGTGGGTTCCGGTGGCGGCGGGGGCCGTCTCGCTCGTGATCGTCGCCGTCGTCACCCTGGCCGACGGGGCGGGGGCCGGTGTCGTTGCTCTTGGCTGGCCCCTGACCACGGCCGCGCTCACCGTCCCGGCACTGCTCTGGCGCTCGCGCCGGGAGCGGATCTTCAAGCCGGTGATCCTGTGGGGCGTGGCCGCCATCGTGCTCACCGCCGTCCTCGGCGGTGTCGGTCTGGGGACGGGGGTGCTCAAGGAGTACCGGCCACCGGCGCTCGCCTCGGCGGACCTCGTCGGACGCTGGTCCGACGGGCAGGGCGGGACGGTCACCTTCACGGCGGACGGCGCGTCACCGCCGTGGACATCGACGACGACCTCGGCGGCTGGGGCCCGGAGGACGACGCCACGGGCCCGGACGGTCCGGAGGGCGCGGACACCCGCTGTACGGGGCAGGGCACCTGGACGTACGAACCCGGCGGGAGCACCTGGTCGCAGGAGGTGGGCATCACCGTCGACTCGTGCAGCTTCGACGCCTGGAACGTCGGCGGCACGGCGAGCCGGCCCACCCTCTACCAGTACATCGGCGACCCGGACTCCTGGGACCTGTACGTGCTGAGGAGGGCGTCCGACGGTTCGTGACGGCCCGGCCCTGCCTCGTACCACGCGAGACGCTGTCGGCCTCCGTTCCCGAACAGCTGCCCTTGCCGGAAAACTTCGCCGCCACCGAGACACCACCGACCGGAGCGAGCCAGGGCTCGTCCGGTCAGAGGTCCGTCAGCGGTGAGGGAGTAAACGCGAGCAGCGGGCAGGGCCTTTGGGGCCCCGACTGGATGCTCATCCGACCACTGCGACCCCAGTCTGCGTTCCCCCTGGGGCCGCAGTCGCTCCCGCGGCGGTCGATGTCTTCCTCAGTCCGTCTGCCGCCGCGCCCGTCCAGCTCGACAGCAGCCATCCCAGGCTCCCCTACATCTGATTTCTCAGATGACCGGGGCGTCTATGTAATCCGTATCCCCAGGCAGCGCATCGTGGACTCCAGCCCCTAAACCTTTGCGGTAGAAGTTGAAAAGTTCGGATCCGCTGAGAGGGCACGGATGACCGGCATCGTCGAATTCCCATCCACGCACCCGCTCCTTGAGGCCCCACGAGCGAAGGATCATCCCGCTCGAACAATCCCCCTTGACAGCCACTGCCAGCAGTTCACAGAAGGGGACACTCATCTCCTCGACCGGAACGAATCCGTAGTCCACATGATGAGCAAAATGGAATTGCGCGAGAGCCTGCCCGCCCACTCCCTCCACACTGAGCGTAAGGGTGTGAATCCCGTCGCCCGCACGCGTGATGGCCAAATTGAGAATATCGAGTGCACGGTCTACATCCTCATCACTCGGAAATGGAAGCGGAGTTCCCAAAGCCGTTCTTCCTTCGTTGTTCCAGGGCGCGGCGGAGGAGCCCCCCGCCACGGAAATCGGGTGCCGTTGTCTGTGCTGGCGGGCATCTTGAGACGAAAGCCGAGAAGGCGTTCACCTATTCAGCCACACGCCATCACCTTTTCGGAAATGACGGGGACGGCCGGCTTGGGGACCTCGCTGAGAGAGGAGTACCGAGTACCGGTTGGTCGGCGCCGACCGTCCGGCACTGCCGCCTCTCGACCCAAAGATCAAATCTGCCGACATTGGGCGAGGCGATGATCCCGCCTCGATCGGCCCGGCGCAGCCTTAACACACATGCCGATGCGCTGTTGTCTTTTCCCCTCCCACGACAGATTGTTCATCTCGCAGCCGACGTGGCCGGTGATCCCGCCTTTCAGGGCCGGGCCCCAAGGCCACTTGGCCAGTTGCTGCGATCACTCATATGTCCCCCCGCTTCCTTACCCCTCGGTAGAGTTGCTGACCATTCCAACGTCCCCGGCGTCCGTTCGTGACAGGTCGCAGACCTGTGAACTGCACGGCTTCGAATGTGCGGCGAGGCGGGTGAGGTCGACCGAGCCCGCGCCGAGCTGAGGCCGGGGCAGGATCGCCCACAGGGCCGTGAGCACGACAAGGGCAGCGAGCAAGGCTGCCGCACCTGTGCGGCCATGTGCCCAGCCTGCCCGGAAGCGGATGGGGTCTTCGACCAAGACCTTGGAGACGAAGGCAGCGGCGAGAGAGACAGCCACGAGGAAGGCAGTGCGGCCCCAGCCGACCAGGCCAGGCAGAGCCTCGCCGAGCAGGAGGAAAACGGGCCAGTGCCACAGGTAGAGGCTGTACGAGACAAGGCCGAGTCCGCGCAGCGGCGGTGCCGACAGAAAGCGGCTGAGAGGGTGATACGGGGCACGGACGATACAACCGATGAGCAGGGCCGCAGCCAGGGCGTGCAAGAAGAGAGCCCCGTGGAACAGGCCGGGTGAGCTCTGGCCGTCGGCTCTGAGCCAGTAGGCCGCGATGCAGCCCGCCAGGATCAGAGCCCACCACCCCTTTGCGCGTGCGCCGACACGGTCCAACAGCCGGGAGGCGGGTGCCGTGGCCATCAGGGAGCCCAGGAGCAGAGAGAAGGCCCGGGTGTCGGTGCCCTCGTAGACGCGGGTCGTGTCGACGGGCTCGGCGAGCGTGACCATGAGAGCGAGGGAAAGGATCGCCCCGGTGGCCGCCGCCGTCGCGACGAGCCTCTCGGCCTTGCTGGTGCGCGCCAGTACGGCGATCAGCAGGGGCCAGACAAGGTAGAACTGCTCTTCGACACTGATGCTCCACAGGTGACCGAACACCTGGCTGTCGGACGACTGCCAGTAGGCCGCCTGCTCAGCGATGAAGTGCCAGTTGGCGAGATTGGCCACGGCCCAGGGGGCGTCGTCGAGAGCCTGTTGTCGGAGCGGTGACGTGCCGAACTGCCAGACCAGCAGCAAGACCCCGGTGATCATCACGGCGAGAGCGGGCGTCAGGCGGCGTGCTCGCCGTCCCCAGAAAGCGACGAGGCGGATACGGCCGTCCTGGGTGCCTGCCTCCTTCAGGAGAAGCCCGGTGATGAGGAAGCCGGACAGGACGAAGAAGAGGTCCACTCCGAGGAAGCCACCGTCGAAGCGGCCGGCGTGGAAAAGGAGGACACCGAGGATCGCCAGCCCTCGCAGCCCGTCCAGGGCCTTGATGTGGCCGGTGCTGCCGCCTGGTCGTGTCACAGGGGTCGCGACGCCGGTGGCGGGAGCGCGGGACGGGGAGGGGACGGGCGCGGTCATGGGGCTCCTCGATGAAGTACACGGCGCCCGGTCCTGCTCACAGGAGCCGCCGCGTACGTGGCGTGTGACGGGTTCACCGCTGCTATGCGCAGCCGAGTGAGCCGAAGACCTTGTCGCCGGTCCACGCGCCGGTGGCCCACTGCTCCGGGGCAGCGGGAGCAAATCCGTACCGCTTGTTCAGCTCCTTGCCGAACCAAGTGGCGAAGGCGGCCGAACCCTGCTGGCAGGAGTGGATGCCGTCCTTGCTGCGCTGTGCCCTGGCGGTGCCGCTGTCGGTTCCCCACAGCGTGGAGGCGTCGAGAAAGCGGACGCTGTCCGGGCGCTTGTCGGCGATTCCGCGGGCGGCCTGAGGGGCCGTCCTGATAGCGGCCTCATGCTTCTTGTAGAAGTCGTCCAGTTTGAAGGGCGGAGCGGAGACGATCAGGAGCTCGGCCCCGGAGTCGTGCACTGCCTTGGCCAGGTGTTCGTACCCCGCGCGCTGTTGACTGGGGGTTCCCCAGTCGTAGGTGGTGATCTGGTAGGCCACGACGTCCGGCTTGAACGAGGCCAGCTTCTCCGGAAGGAGCTGCCACGTGCGGGCGGCTGTCTCACCGATCACGCCGCCGCCACCCGCGGCGGCCATCGACGCGAACTCGGTGCCGCTCGCCTTCATCGCCGCGCCGAGGGCGGGGGCCTCCGCCTCGCCGATGGAGTCGCCCATCCACAGCAGTCGGCGCGGCTTGGTGTCCGCGCCTTTCGACACGGACCGGGCCGCCGGGTTGTCGGCACTGCTCGCGGTACCGGTGGCGGAGCTCTGACAGGCGGTGAGGCCGAGAACGGCTGCGGCGGCGAGGGCGGCCAGGCCGACGGTTCGGGGGTGCGTGTGACGAGCGGGTCGAGGAGCAGCGGTCTTACGCATGGTGATATCTCCGGTCGGGTCTTCAGGTGCGGTCGGGGGAGCTGTGAGGACGGGTGCGGGACGGGGCGACCGGTTCAGCCGGCCTCGGGGAAACTGAAGGTGTAGCCCCGCTCGGTGAACCAGGGCAGAAGTCGCCCCAGGGCTTCCATCGACTGGGCACGGTTGCCGCCGCCGTCGTGGAGGAGGACGGTTGGACCCTTCTCGATCTGCTGCTGCACGGCCCGGATGATCCGGTTGGTGCCCGGCTGTTCGTAGTCGCTCGGGTCGACGTTCCAGCCGAGGTTGCGCATGCCGTGGGCTGCCGCGATCTGGCGGCTCTGGGGCGTGAAGGCGCCGCCGGGCGCCCGGTAGTACCAGAGACGCGCGCCGCCGGACGCCTTGTCGATCATGCGCTTGGCGTCCAGGATCTCCTTCTCCTGGTATGCCACGGGTTTGTGGTCCATCGTGCTGTCGTGGCTGATGGAGTGGTCGCACAGGCGGTGTCCTTCAGCCACGATCCGCCGGATGAGGTCAGGGTGAGCGGCGGCGTTCGGGCCCGTCACACAGAACGTGGCCTTGGCCTTGTACTGCCGGAGCAGTTCGAGGGCCTTGGGTGTCCAGCGGGGGCTGGGACCGTCGTCGAGGGTGATGTTCACCGTCTTTCCGGGGTCCTCGGACTCTCGGACGATGGCCATGTCCACGACCGGCCGGGGCAAGGACACGTCCTCCCCACTCGGCCCGCCGCGGGCAGCAGCCGTTTCGCTCCTGAGGTGTCCCGGTGCTCTGCCGCCGGGGAAGGAGAAGGCCGCGGTCCAGGCCAGGGCGAGGACGATGGCGGCCATCAACCCCAGTCGTGCGAAGCCGGCCTGTCGGGCTGCGCCTCTCGCTCCCACCCGGTGGTCTGTCCTCGTGCTGTGCTGCGTATCGCTCATGCCCTCGACGGAACCGCCCAGAGCAAGGGGAGGGGCCGACCGTCATCGTTTCATCAAGAAAAGCGGAACTGTCCGTCATACGCTTCGAGCATCCTCGTCGAACAATGCCGAGAGCACCACAGGACCGGACGACGTCGAGAGTCCCACTGGGCCGAACCACACCCGGAGCCCCACCGGGCCGAACCACACCGGAGAAGAGCGCCCCCTCCCATGCCACGAGTTCTCCTGATCGAAGACGACCTCGCCGTGCAGAAAGGTGTCACTCTCGCGCTCAAGCGCCGAGGACACGAGGTGGAGGTCGCGGCCAGCGGGGAGACCGGTCTGCTCGCGCTCGAACGCCATCGCCCAGATCTGGTGCTGCTCGACCTGATGTTGCCGGGCATGAGCGGTCTGGAGGTGTGCCGCCGCATCCGTGAGAGCAAGCAGGTTCCGATCATCATCCTCTCCGCAAGAGGTGACGACATCGACGTGGTTGTCGGGCTGGAGGCCGGTGCCGACGACTACATCATCAAACCGGCCGGCGGTGAGGTACTCGAAGCGCGCATGAAGGCGGTCCTGCGCCGTGTCGCCCCCGCCCAGGACCACGACGTACAGGCCGGGGCCGCGCGGACAGACGTGGAGCGGCACGGCACCCTCACCGTGAATCGTACGGCGCTTATCGTGTCCGACAATGGGGCCGAACTCGCCCTCGCCCCCTCGGAACTCAAACTGCTGCTTTTCCTGTCGGCCACCCCCGGGCAGGTCTATTCCCGTCAGCAGCTCCTGGAACAGGTCTGGGAGCACTCCTTCTACGGTGACGCCCGCCTCGTCGACGCCTGCGTGATGCGGCTGCGGGCCAAGATCGAGGACGACCCCCGCTCTCCGGTGTACGTGCAGACCGTGCGTGGTTTCGGCTACCGGTTCGGGCCGACATGACCTTCCGCGCGGTTCCCCCGCTCCGCTTCCCGCGCGGCCTGCGCGTACGCCTCGTGGTCGCCTTTCTCCTCGCCGCTGCTTTCGGCTCCCTGCTCACAGCTGGTCTCACCTTCCAGCAGGCGCGCTCCACGATCCTTGACCGCACTCAGGACGCCGCCGTCGCCGATCTGCGGGCCCAGCTCGACTCCCTCGCCCCCGGTCTGCCCTTTCCACCGAGCGCTGAGGGCCTGCGCGACCTCACCCGCCAGCTCGACCGGGCCGGCGGCGCCTACGCCTGGCATTCCGCAGCCGCTTACAAAGACGGTCCGCTCATCTCCGCCGCGCCCATGGCTCCCCCCGTTCCGAAGGAGCTGCGAGCAGGGGCACGGGAGGGGAGCGAGGCCTCGTATCAGCGCGTCGAGCACGGAGGCAGGCCCTGGCTGGCGCTTGCGATGCCGGTCGAGTACGCCGCCGACTCCGCCGTGTCGTCCGGCCGCGGGCGTACGTCTTCGGGGCTGACCGTCTACGCGTCCCTCGCCCTCGACGACGATCAAGCAGACCTGGCGGCCCTGCGCACCGCCGCCCAAGCGGCGGCTCTCCCCGCACTCGCGCTCGCGCTCGTACCCGCGCTCTTCGCCGCCCGCCGTGTGCTGCGCCCCGTACGGCGCCTCCACGACGGTGCCGAACGCATCGCCGCCGGTGAGCTCGGTACCCGGCTGGAGCCTACGGGCCACGACGAACTCGCCGACCTGACACGCACGTTCAACACCATGGCGGAGACCCTGCAGCGGGACGACGCCGAGCTGCGCCGGCTGGAGGGGAGCGCGCGCCGCTTCGCCGCCGACGTCGCCCATGAACTGCGTACCCCGCTCGCGGCGATGACCGCGGTCACCGAGGTCCTCGACGAGGACGCGGCGTCCGGAACCCTGCCGCCCGACACCGCCGACGCCGTACGCCTCATCAGTGACGAGACCCGTGCCCTCGCCCGCATGGTCGAGGGCCTGATGGAGGTCTCCCGCTTCGACGCCAAGACGGCCCCGCTGCGCGCCGAAGACGTCGACCTCCGCACCCTCGTCGCCAAGACCCTTCGCCTGCGTGGCTGGGACGACGACGAACGCGTCATCACCGATCTCGCCGGGCCTGTCCCCCTTCACGCCGACCCACGCCGCATCGACGTGATCCTCGCCAACCTGGTCGGCAACGCCCTGCACCACGGCCGGCCTCCGGTCGTCGTCCGGGCCCGGGCCGAAGGCGATCGGGCAGTCCTCACCGTGGTCGACCACGGCGATGGCATTCCCGAACATGCCCTGCCCCATGTCTTCGACCGCTTCTACAAGGCCGACACGGCTCGCGCCCGTTCCGAAGGGAGCGGCCTCGGGCTTGCCCTGGCATACGAGAACGCCCTCCTCCACGACGGCGCACTGACCGCCGTCAACGCCGTCGGTGCCGGAGCCGTGTTCACTCTCACCCTCCCCCTCGCCGCCCCGCCCCCACCGGAACCACGATGATGTCCCGCTTTCCCGTCCGCGCCGCCGCCACGGTCGTGCTCACCGCTCTGACCGCCGCCGGATGCGGTATCACGTCCACTGCACCGACCCCCGCGGGAGCGCCCGCCTCGGGCATCCAGCGTCCGGGCACCGAAGCCCGCACCGTCAAGCTCTACTTCACCGGCCCGTACGGCATTCGCGCCGTCAACCGCCCCACCGATCGTCCCCTCAGCCCCCAGCAGGCACTCGACCTCCTTCTGGAAGGCCCCACGACCGCCGAACGCGACCGCGGCCTGGTCACCCAGGTGCCCTCGATGGCCGGGCAGTTGACCGCCAACGCCGCCGACGGCGCCGTCGACCTCTACGTACCCCACACGGTCAGCAGCGGCGACCTCGACGTCACCGCTGTCACCCAACTCGCCTGTACGGCGGCCCATGCCCACGTCCCCGGCAACCGCCCTGCCACCCAGGTCGACATCCACATCTACGAGAGCCTCACCCCCTCCCGTACACCGTGGACCGTCCGGTGCGGCCCCCATGGCACGGTGATCCCGGTGACGGCCACGGGCGAGCCGCGGTGACTTCTTCGAGGGGCATGGCCTGCTCGCCGAGGCATCGGATCTTGGTGTGGATGCTGTGGTGTCGGCGCTTCCACCTCTTGAGCCGACGGCCTCGGAACGGGGCACGAACAGGGCGGCGTGGACGGACCCGGAACGCGAAGGCGGGGCATCACGTGAGCGATGGCGGGATCACTTCTCGGTGATCCCGCCATGGGCCGCCCGCTGCGGTGTCCGAACCGGGAGCACCAGCCCGATTTGCGCCCACTGCCCGTCGGTCAACGGCGCCCCCGGACTACGAGCGGCATCACGCCTGCGTCCTCGACCGGCGGAAGTGATCCGTTTGCGTGTTGGTGCCCTTCTCCGGCTGCCCCGGGTTTTCGACCGCCACCAGCACCACCACCGACGCCGTGCCAGCCGCACACGAAGCCGACCTCGCGAACTGGCGCGGGACCAGCAGCTTCGCGGTCAACCAGGTCTCGCGGTCCTCGACGTGGACCTGGACCGCATCCACTAACGCTCCTGACCCGGAATTCGCGAAGCGGCTTGCCGCGAGGTAGAGGTAAAAAAAGCATTACGAGGCGGGCCTGTTGAGACGGATGACTGGCCGAAGAGCATGTGGATGGTCAGCAGCGGCGGACTGTTCAATCGGGGAACATCTATGCCACCGACTACTATAACCAGAAAGCATGGAGGGCGAAAAGCGGGGCGATGGAAGCTTGGAGGTATTTGCAACGCTACCCGACCGTGTCGCACATTTGGCGCTAGACGACGCAGACCGCGCCTATATAACTACACCTGATGCACTATGGAAAGTGACCGGCCTGCATGAATCTGTGGACAGCACGTAAAATACACTAGTCGCAAACATACCGGGCGCCATAGGTGTCGCTTTGGACGCGGCCAGGAATTTTGGGTACGTCACTGCAAATGGTGCACTGCTAAGGGTAGCCCTGGATGGCCAGCCTGGCATAAACACCACTGAGGTGGCCCGCCTTGAAACTGACGAGATCGGCGTTGTATCGCTGGACGGGGATAGAGAAAATGCATACGTGACCGACGTCAGAGGCGGCTCACTGTTCAATATCGATCTGGACAAGAAGAAATCAATAAAGGTTGGCGGGAATCTCGGTAAGCCCATAGGGGTGACGCTGGACAGCCTAGGCAATGCCTATGTAACGAGTGGCAGGGAGATCCTTTGGAGGGTGAGTCCAGGATACGTGCACCGCCGGTTCAAATCGCAACCATTCCGGTTACCCCACCTGCGGCGATTTGCAGCACTGCGGGCGCGGCTTGGAATGAAGATCACGATAGGGTCTATGCCACTGACAGATCCGGTTACCTGTGGAAGGTTGATCAAGTTTCATCGCGTGTGGTTTAAAGGTTCTCCCTCAAGAAATTTTAGACAGGAACACGACCGTGCGCTGCGGTATCACGTCGTTCACGGTCGTGGCAGAGCTGGGCGACGCTCGCAACAGTCGGACGACGAACAGATCGATAAGGGCCTTGGGCTTTCATGCTGTCCCTCTCGCTCGCCCGGCGGGGAGTGAGCCGTGCAGCAGGTGAGCTAGAGCGAGCAAAGGTTTGTCACGGCGCTGCAGATAGGAACGCCGGCTCCGCACCGATCCCTCTGCCAGGAGCTTCGTCGCGTTGCAGGCCACCCAACTGATGGACGTCCGGGTACAACCGCCAGCTGGCTCGTCGGCACCCGAGAAAATCCAAAGTCCAATCGAGGGACATGGGTACCTCAACTACCTACGAAAATAGTAAGAGCCCGAACGGGGCTTTTTCACAGAACGGAAGGATGGCGCAAATGAAATGAAATAGCTGTTCAAAAATTTCAATTAGCTTGACAGCGGTGCCTCGGGTGGGTCTATTTACGCGAACTCGCGGAATCAAGTTGGCATAATCGTCACCATTTGGCCGATTGATGAGAACGGTCAGTCAATTGCTGTCGATCAAAGCCATCTGGCTGCAAACACATGGCTAATTGACTATGTGGACGAGTCCCAGATGAACTGGAATGGGACATCGAACTGGTGCTACACGGATACCGAGGATCCGTATTTCCATAAAGCCCCGAGCTCTGCAGGAGCTCCTAATCGAATCCAGCCTGTAGATTTTAATTCCGCCGCAGAGGCCGGGAGCGCAGCAGCTAAAGTACTACGCTTACTGCAGCCCGGGCGCGAGTGGTAAATCAATTGCGGTAAAAGTGAGAACTGATAGCGAGAAGTTTGTCTACACTTCGCAGAGTTCGGACCAGGCCCTGCAGGCCAAAGTTTCCCTCGTGCCGAAGCCGGCGGTGAATTACGATCTCGGTAATACTGACTGGGTCAAAGAAGACCTGGTATCACTTCGCCAGGACGAAACTCAATATGTGAATTTTGAGGGCGGGAGTAACTGGTATCTGACTGCGAAGGAGAATTCCGAAGGTCGCACCTTCTGTCACTTCGAAGTCTCCAATGTTGTAACTGATAACCAATATGATGGTTTCTATGCGCGGCAAAGCGGAAAGGATAACTTTAACGCGAAGTGGTGGAGTTTGCTGTGCGGCGCCTATATTTGGTACCAGGAACCGCACGACGTCAAGTACCCAGAAAATGGATTTTCCGCAAATTCAGATTCTGCAAACCCTGGTGGAGGGGCAAGTGCCGTAATCCTTAAGATGCCCAATGGAAACAAGTGGTGGGACGCGGCAAAGATCTACGATCGGTCTGCGGATACCAACAACCGGTCGCTGTGCGTGACTTGGGCGAACGCAGGTACTGGGGGAGATGGCTGGGTGCAGAACCAGCCCAATCCGCTACAGGATGGGACCCCCTATCACGGGCCCCATGACATCCACAATTACTACAACCCGAAAATTGTGGCATATGACCAGTACGGGAATAGTGGCACCTTCTACCTCGATGGGCATGACGCCCAATATGGAGGCACTATGAAACTCTACACCAGTGCCCCACCTGCTCCCTACTGATCTGGCTGGTTCGTTACTAGTACGACCTGATTCGTGAATGGTTCGCTGGCTCTTTTCTCCGGCGAACCATTCACGCGTTCTTTGGCTTGACCGGGGCTTGGTAGAAGTAAGGCAAACACAGACCCTCTCCAGTCCCAAAATCTGATCTTATGCTCGCTCAACCATCTGTATGCCGGAGTCTGGCTCTCGCCCAGGTTCACGTCCGCTGGTGGGATGGGCGGGCCCCGCAAGCGCGCTGGCTTGGACAGCGTCGCTCGTGTGCCCATGATGCCGAGGTGGCGGCACAGGTCCCGCCACAGTTTTTCAGTTCGGCGATGCCATGGCTGCCCCGGATACGACAGCACAGCGGTGGGCCGGTGCAGCAGGACTGCCGAGGTACATGCTTCCGGATGACCCTAGCGGTTCAGATAGGAATGATGCGGGTCTCAGCGCTCTGAGACCCCCGCCTTGACCTCGGTCTCATAGCTACTTGGTCACGGGGGTCAGGGTTCCGTTGGGACCGCAGCGGACGGCCCAGGGGGTCTGAGAGAGGGTGAGATTCTCATGGATGCGTATGTCGACGTGGGTAGCGGGACAGTTGTCTGAAATTTTGGCGTGGGTCGCGGTACAGGCGAGTTGGGTACCAGCCGTGACATCGAGGCCGCCGCTGCTGACGGTCTCAGGAACGAAGAGATTGACGGCGCCGTTGGTGGGCTTCGCGGTGAGCTGACCCGCCATCGGCAGCACCTGGGTGGTCAGACCGCGTTCACATCCAGCGCGAGTGGGGCCTTCCACGAGGAAGTCGAGGGCTTGCTGGGGGCTCGAGCCGCCCTTCACCGCTTGGCCCTCGCCACGGAACGAGCTCGGGGACAATGTGACCGGAAGACGAGGGAGAGCCGACGGCCAAGGCCAGGGCCGGCTGATGAGCAAGGGCGCCTGCCTCCGATGTACGTCGCAAGAGGGCTCTGCTGCATGGGGCTGAGCGAGGGCTGTGCCGGAGTCGGTCGTCCGACAGGGGGCATTCACCCAGCAACCAACTGCGGTGCCGGAGGTTGATCGTGGCATGAGTAAACACTCACCGTCGTATGACGAATACGCTTCCGGCGCCTGGAGAGAGCTGTTCGACGCTTACTGGACAAGAGACCGGCGCTCCCCCTGCAACGACCGAGAATCTCACTGGTGCGCCGAACTGTGCGCAGAGTGGTGGGAGGCCGAAGAGAAGAACGCTCCCGAGAACAGCCCAGTAAACGGCCGGGAAGAGGGTCATGTGAAAGGTCATCGCATAAGCGCTTGCCGTCTTTCACGCAGTCTGCCGACCCCCGCTCTCTAAAGGTCAGCAGCGCTCTTCCTCCGTCGCACTCTCCGGCAAGCCGTTCCGTGGCCGTCATCTGCTCTGACAGATGACGGCCACTCCAACCCATGGAATTCTGCTAATCCTCTGATGGGGACGTGACAGTAGGCGATAGATAAGAGGTTCGCAGAGCATCAGAAGCAAGGCTGAAGGTTGTCTGCGGATACTTTCGGAGGCCACTGCTCGGGACAGAGCATTCCAAGGAAGTATGCCCTTGCTACCAGCGCTCCACGGCCATCCGCACCCAGGATGTCCCGTAGCCGTTTGATACGGTAATCGAGCCCTTGGCGGCTGATGCAAAGAGATCCACTGATTTCGGAATTCTGCTTCCCCTGGGCTATCATCTCCAAGATTTTCCTGTCCAGGTCGTCCAGCTTCTTGGGAGCGCCCCGGAGTGCGGAACTTCTCCAGGAGTTCGCTAACAGTAGGACATGGGAGTTGCCGCTCGATCGCTCTCTGCTCATATGCACTTCGCAGTGCATAATAAAGCGCCTTCCGAGACTCCCCGTCACGATGATGTCCAGGCCCGAGCACAGTTCGCCAGGTTTGTTCTCGAACAAGCCATGCACTTTGTCGGCAGATTCCTGCGTCAGCCAGTCATAGACTGAGGTACCGCAGACCCTGGATTCTTTTTCTTCCAGAATTTCGCAGAATTTCCCATTGGCCTTCTTGATCGTTCCGTCGCGATTCAGCAGGACCATCGGGTTCGAGGCTTCAAGAAAAAGCGCCTCATACAATCCCCCCAACTCCTGCGTGACTTCGTCCTCGGCGGATTGCCTCCGAGCGAGGTGGCAGGTCATCGTTCGCCCGTCGAAAGTGCGAAGAGGAGTGTGGGTGATCCTGAACTTCCCCTGGGAAGAAACGTTTCCTTCTCGGTGAGGGGAATCCTTCATGTCTGCCAGTTCGGCTTGGGCCCGGGGGGCGATAGGCCCCTTACTGCCGAGCAATTCACTTTTCTCCCTGTTCAAGATTTTGCAGTACTCATCGTCCGCAAAGACAACATATCCGTCCTGATCTGTCACGGCCATTCCGTACCCGCCGTTTTTCAGAACCATCCTGACAAGAAATTCAAGGCTCTCCCTTTGTGATCTTTCTGCCTGCAGCTCGCTCATATCGACTGCGGCCCCGGAGAGCCCGACTGTGGCGCCTTCTTTATCGAACAGAGGGGCAACGCACGCCCATAGCGACTGGTTCGGTCCGGTCTTCCATTTCACAACCTCCCCTCTTCTCGCCTTGAGGTGGGCGACAACGTTCGGGTGCTGCGGGTAGGAGAGGTCCAGGACTTTTCTATTGCCCAGCATCCGTACGGATCCGGGTCCGGCAAGCAGACTCTCAAGCACTGGGGACGCCGTGATCCACGTCAGCTGAAGATCCAGGTCTGTGACCCAGAAGGCGACAGGAAGGTTATCCGAAAGCACCGAAGGAAATAGGATTGTCGATTCCATAAAAGACCCCCATGAAGACGGTTATATTGCCCGCCGAGATGTTCTGCCCGTAACGAATAGGTGTCAGAATTTCGGTCTTCACCCGTTGGGGGGGATTAACCGAACAAACGTTTCCCGGTAGCAGCGAAGTAGTTCCACTGTCAGCTTCAGCCGTCTGTGCGGCATCGTACCGACCGATCGGGTCGCATACGCGCGTCCTGTGAAAGTCGATGCGAGAAATCTCCGGAGATCACGTTCACCGCTGGAGCCAGGCGGAATAGTCTGCGCTGAGCTCATCCAGCTGTTGCAGCTCAGGACGAGTCAGCCGGCATTTCTCAGCCGCCAGTACATTGGCTGTGACATGGTCGGCCGAAGAAGAACCGATGAGCACCGATGTGACGGCCGGCTGACTACAGACCCAGGAAAGGGCGACTTCCTCGACCGTCCACCCTTTTCTCGCGCCGAAGGCGGACAACTCTGACGGGAACGAATTTGAGACGCTAGTGGCTCCGGTGCAGGTTCGCGAAGTGAGGAGACCGTGGGCCAGCGGTGCTGCGGCCAAGAGACCGATCCCTTCCCGCCGGAGGATATCCGTCACTCCTTTCTGTACCCACCTGTTACTCAATGAGTAAGAGGATTGATACATCCTCAAGGGCGTCCCCAGACTCCGTAGATACCTACTGGCCGCCAGTAGGTATCGAGGGGAAAGCGCAGAAACACCCGCGTACATGGCTTTCCCTTGCTGAACAGTCCAGGAAAGAGCTTCCATCGTCTCTTCGAAAGGAGTCGTCGGGTCCAATCGATGTACGTACAGCACGTCTAAAAAATCGAGTCCTGCACGTCGGAGAACTCCGTCCAATCCTGACAGGATGCGCTTTCGGGATGTGTATCCGGCGCTAGGACACCATTGCGTCCCCAGCCCGATTCGAGCAGAGATGGTCAGCTTCTCACGGATGAGACCGCTTCTGCGGAGCCCTTCCCCGACCCACGATTCCACAGTTTCATGTCCTGAGCCAGATACAGTGATGTCAAATTCTCTCACCCCTAGACGTACGGAAGTTTCAATGAGTGTACGCACGTCAGACTGGCTAGTTGGGGTGGGGAACGCGAGCGTTACCGTTGGAGTCGCAGGATGCAGCTCGTACTCACTGCGGGCCTCACTCAGTACATTTGGCATGTCGATTCTCCTCCGTCCGCCTTGGTTTACACATACGGAGAGATGGATCAGAAGGAAGTCAACTTGAGTACTTCAAACCCTGTGGACGTTGTGTAACAGGCACGGCGCACGCCTCGTTCGAGAAGTGCCGCCTGGCAGCGCTCGCAGGGCCGGGCCAGAGCCGTCTCACCAATCCGGTTCACGCGTGCGACGTAGATGGTCGCCCCTCTCGCCGGGGTGAACCTGCGCAGCACAACCTCCTCCGCATGAAAGGTCGCATTCATGAAGTCGACCCCTGGAGAATTGCGGTATCGGTTGCTGCTCATGGCCAGCACCCTGGACCCCTTTATCAGAACAGCACCGACCTTGTGTCGGCATAGAGATTTGGCTGCTTCTTTGATCGCCAAATCAATACGGCTGGACACTTCAAAATACTCCAGTCTGGGACCAGCGCACCACGGAGCAAAATTGCGCTGCTGGTACGAATTTTGGATCTGCAGGCCGAGCAATCGGCAGAGTGCGTTCATCGCTACGCATTCTGCTCTGCTGCTCGCCCGTTTCGGGCATCGCGCACCAGGGAAGGCGAGGTTCATGGGTATGAGGTCGAATCGTTCTTCAGGATACTGTTCCGGTAGCGTCGCAGCACCATCTCCACCGCCTTTGATGTGGTTCCCAGGTAGGTTGCAATTTCCTTCTGCGAGTAACCCACTGAGGCGTAGACGAGCATTCTCTGAGTTCGCTTCGGAAGACCGCTGAGAATTCTTCGAGCCTCCAGATAGTTGGTGGCGGCCTTATCAGGTGTGACTCCCTTGTCTGCCCCGAACGCATCATCGCTGATGCTTGACAAAGAGCTCTCATTTGCGCTTTGAAACTCCCTCATGAACCTTCGGTACTCGTTCGGGAAGCAGAGGAGGCATTGTCCGACAAAATATGTAGGGAGCGATGCGCCACCGTCCGGACGCCAGGAAAGGGTGCCTGCTTCCAGATTCTTGCGGAAGGATTTCAGGGCGACTGCCACAATGCATCCTGCCAACTCCAGGGCAGTGTCGCTCTCTCTTAAAGTCTCGCGACTCCCCCCTACCTTGTATCTGGAAATCTGCTGCACACGGTGAAAGATCGTCCCATTTTTGATCCAGTGATAAATAACCTTCATCGCATACTCGGCCAGCTGTTCCTCAAGGTTTTTCCATTCCCGGAAAAGCTCTCCACGATCTGCACACCTGTGCGACCATTCCGCGAGATCATCCCTCCGAGGCATCGGCCCCATAAAGCTCTCTCCGCGGCTCCGGCAACTGTTTCCGGGAACCGATCTACTGCTTTCCTTCATCACGCTCATCGCTATCCATCTCTTTTGGTCGGGACTTGGCCCCGAACCGAGGGTTGGATTTCGTTCGATCTGTCATTTCGATGCTCCAGATAATCCATCTGACCCATAGGGCCGCAGGAAGAACCACCGATATGATCACCCAAGAAATCATTTCTGCCTCCGGTCCCCCCGGAAGTGATGCTTCAACCCTTGCATGCGCCTTATGGAATCGCCTGTTGAAACATCTGGCAAATGCTTGGAGTGATGAGAGCCCGGAGGATAAGTCTCTAGGCGAATCCCTAAGGGCAAAATTTCAGACATCGACCGTGCCACTGTGAATCAGGCGTCCGCCCAGCAAGGCGCCCGTCCGTCAGGCGCTCGCCCAGGTCGGCCGATGCTTCGACGGGCGGCTCCCCCGGCGTGCACCTCTTGAGTCGCGCGCGGTGCGCGGTGCCTTGACCCAGCTCCGCACACCGAGGAAGACGCGGTTCTGCCAGGGAAGCGAGCCGGGGCGGATAGGGAACGCGACGTCGGCCTCATCGCCGCGACAGGCGAGGGCGGGTCCCTTCGCCAAGCTCGCGTGTGGAATCGCTGAGCTCAGGCAATCGCTGCCGATGCGAACACGCAGCGGAGAACGTCGCCCCGGGCGCCGGCACCGAAGCTCTGTCTTCTGCGACATCGCGTGCTGCTCGGATCAGCAGCCGCCCGAGGGAGGGGCAGGCCCTTGCCACCTATAAGGGGGTGATCCCAAATAAGGGGGTGATCCCAAATAAGGGGGTGATCCCAAATAAGGGGGTGGCCTCAACCCAAAAACGGCTTGACGCAAGGGGCCTCGTTGACCTGCACCCCTCATTGGGGAGATCGAGCAACTTACTTCCCTTCCACGGCGGAACGTCTGGAGACAGCCCATGCCCCTTGAGGCGCTACTCCTGTGCCTGACGGCCTGGTGCGTCCTGTCCTGCATCTTCGGCGCCGCCTTCGCCCGCCTCGCTCGCCAACACAGCGACGATGCGTGCAATGAGCGGGACTGCGCAGGGGACGATGTAACTACTCATCGAGGAAGATGCATCGCTGACCGGCCGACTCTCCACGAAGATGGGCAGCGATCCCATGGGGTGCCGCCGCAGGTGCGCGGACCGGAACAGCGATGAGCCCACCCCGAGCGGACCAACGGCCCCCAACGCCAGGGCGATCGGGCCCGGTCGGGTGCGGCCTCCCTGATCGTGTCCGTCGTGACCGTTCTCATCAGCTGCCTTGACCGTGCCGGTCGGATGCACGGGGTACCGCCCGGTCGCGTACCCCTCTCATGTTTGCGGACAGTGCAGCGGCCCTGAGGGCTGCGGGGTGGAGGTGCATGCAGATTCCTTCAGATCGTTCTCGTCGCTCGGGTCCCCCAGTTTCTGGGCGCGCGTAGATAATGGCCATGCCAAATCGAGCCGAATATCAGTATCTCCGACTCTCGCTTATGGCGCACAAGCAACATGGTCCGAACTAACAGCACATACGGCTGGAGAAAAGCATTGCTTCGAGCCTCTTGTTAGCGCTCTATATCGCTCTTAAGGAAGCTGCTGCCCCAGCATATATGTCTATACCAACGACAAAGCCATGACGACGACCGCGCCGTGCCGCAGGACCACTGTGTTGGACCACAACGGAAATGACTCGCCTCAGGTCCGTCGGCGTCCCCTGCACGATCCCTGATCGCGTCCGATCCGAGAGCCGCCCACCGTCCAGAGCTCAGCCCTTGACCGTGAACTCCCCTCGCAGCAGCGCCTCGTCCCGGGACGACGGGCCCACCAGCAGCTCGAAGCGGCCCGGCTCCACCCTGCGCACGCCCTCCGCGTCCACGAGCGTGCAGTCGGCCACCGGCAGCCCGAAGACGATCTCGCGCGACTCCCCCGGGGCCAGCGCCACCTGCCGGTAGGCCTTCAGCTCCTTCTCCGCCCAGGTCACCGATGTCACCGTGTCGCTCACGTACACCTGGACCGTCTCCAGGGCGGGCCGCGCCCCCGTGTTGGTCACCGTGACCCGGGCCCGTACGGTCTCCGACTCGTCGACCACCGCCGTCAGCACCTCCAGGTCCGTGTAGGCGACCGTCGAGTAGCTCAGCCCCTCGCCGAACGCGAACGCCGGGCGCTGGGTGAGGTCCGCGTAGCGCGTACCGTGCTGGCCGCGCACCTGGTTGTAGTACGTCGGCTGCTGGCCCGCGTGCCGGGCGAAGGACAGCGGCAGCCGCCCGGTCGGCTCGATCAGCCCGAGGAGCAGTTCGGCGATCGCCCGGCCGCCGAGCATGCCCGGGTTGGCCGCGTACACGATCGCCGCCGCGTCCAGCGCGGACGGCGGCAGCACCAGCGGCTTGGAGCTGATGACGACGACCACCAGCGGCTTGCCCGTCGCCGCCAGGGCGTCCAGCAACGCCACCTGGTCGCCGACGAGTTCGAGGGTGGCCGTCGACTTGCCCTCGCCGATCAGCTCGATCCGGTCGCCGACGACGGCGACCACATGGTCGGCGGCCTCGGCGGCGGCGACGGCCTCGGCGATCAACTCCGCGTCGGGGGCGGCCGGGTGGACGACCTCAGGGCGGGGCTGGCCGTCGGGGAAGAACTCCCCCTCCGGGTCCGGCCCGACCTCCAGGATCCGGGCGCCGGGCGCGTACGAGACGGTCCAGTCGGCGGGAACGTGGTCGCGGAAGCCGTCGAGGACCGTACGGATCATGACGCGCGGCTGGCCGTCCGGCAGCCAGTCGGCCTGTCCGGAGGAGCCCGCCCAGTCGCCCAACTGGGTCTGCGCGTCATCGGCGTTGGGGCCGATGACCGCGACCGTACGGGGACCGGGCCCGGTGGCCCGCCCCTCTCCGCCGGCCTCCAGGCCGCCCGCGAACGGCAGCGTGCCGTCGTTCGTCAGCAGCACCAGCGAGCGGCGGGCCGCCTCCAGGTTCAGCGCCCCGTGCGCCCCGCTGCCGATGACTTCCGCCTGCCGGTCGGCGTCGGGGTGGCGCGGATTCTCGAAGAGGCCGAGCTCGAACTTGAGCGTGAGGATGCGGCGTACGGCGGCGTCGATCTCCGCCTCCGTCAACTGGCCCTGGGCCACCGCCTCCTGGGCCCCCTCGAAGAAGTTCGACGTGGTCATCACCATGTCGTTGCCCGCGCGGACCGCCGCCGCCGACGCCTGCGCGTAGTCGGCGTAGACCTTCTGCTCCCACACCATGCGGCCGACGTTGTCCCAGTCGGTGACCAGCGTCCCGGTGTAGCCCCACTCGCCGCGCAACACCTCGTTCAGCAGCCAGTTGTTGACGGTGATCGGCACGCCGTCCATCGACTGGTAGCCGAGCATGAAGGTCCGGCAGCCCTCCTTCGCGACCCGCTCGAACGGCGGCAGGAACCAGGAGCGCAGCTTGCGGCGGGAGATGTCCGCCTCGCTGGCGTCCCGGCCGCCCTGGGTCTCGGAGTACCCGGCGAAGTGCTTGGCGCAGGCGAGGATCGCGGTCGGGTCGTCCAGGCCCTCACCCTGGTAGCCGCGCACCATCGCGGAGGCCAACTCGCCGATCAGGAAAGGGTCTTCGCCGAACGTCTCGCTGACCCGGCCCCACCGCAGGTCCCGGGTGATGCAGAGCACCGGCGAGAACGTCCAGTGCACCCCGGTCGCCGCGACCTCCACCGCCGTGGCCCGCGCGATCCGCTCGACCAGCTCCGGGTCCCAGGTGGCGGCCATCCCGAGCTGTGTCGGGTAGATCGTGGCGCCCTCCCAGAACGAGTGCCCGTGGATGCAGTCCTCCGCGACGAGCAGCGGGATGCGCAGCCGGGTCCTCGCGGTGAGCTCGGCGGCCTCGCGCACCCGCTCCGGCGACGCGTGCAGGATCGAGCCCGCGTGCAGGTCCTCGACGAGATGCCGCACGCCCTCCTTGGCGTTGAGCTGGAGCATCTGGCCCACCTTCTCGGGCAGCGTCATGCGCCCCAGGAGGTCGGCGACCCGCTCCGCGACGGGCAGCGCGGGGTCGAGATACGGCGGCTTGGGACCCACGGGACTTCCTCTCACGACGGCCACGAGGGCTACGACGGCTACGGCGCACTCGCGGTGCGGCACTCGCAGTACCGTACGCTCAATCCCGACCGCTTGGTAAGTATTCACCCCTGTGAGAATCTGGGGCGGAAGCAGAGAGGCGTGGCGATGACAGCGGGTGAAGACGCGTGACCCCGGGAACCCGACGTAACTACGCCAAGGGCCGGGCCAAGCGGACCGAGATCCTCGACCAGGCGATGACCCTGTTCGGCGAGGCCGGCTACCGGGGCGCGTCGCTGCGCGTCATCGCCACCCGCTGCGGCATCTCCCACCCGGGGCTCCTGCACCACTTCCCGACGAAGGAGGCGCTGCTCCTCGCAGTCCTCCAGCGCCGCGACGACGTGGACGACGAGTGGCTGGCGCTCGGCGTCACCCGGGGCGTGGACCATCTGCGCCGGCTGGTGGACCTCGCCGAGCTGAACGCCAAACGGCGCGGGATCGTCGAGCTGTTCTCGGTGGTCGCGGCGGAGGCCACGGCCCCCGACCACCCGGCCCACGCGTACTTCGAGGCCCGCTACCGTACGTCCGTCGCCAACACCGAACGCGCCTACCTCCAGGCCCGGGAGGCGGGCGAACTCCGGAACGACGTCGACCCGTCGGCCGCCGCGCAGCAGCTCATCGCGCTGATGGACGGCCTCCAGATCCAGTGGCTGATCAGCGACTGCGCGACGGACATGGCGGGGGTGCTGCGGGCGCACGTGCGGGCGCAGCTGACCGTGGAGTTCTGACGGGCCCCGGCTCCCCGGGCCACCGGGGTGACCGGGATGACCGGGATGACCGGCGTGGCCGGGCTCCGGTCAGGGAGTCACCCGCTCGATACCGCGGCGGCCGGCGATCCTGGCCACGATCAGGCAGTACAGCGGGGCGAAGACGAGTTCGGCGACCATGGCCTGCCAGGGGGCGTCGGCGGCGGTCTCCGTGCTGGCCAGTTCGCCGAAGCCGGCAGCCAGGCCGAAGGCCAGCAGGTTGTTCGCGACGTGCATGACGATCACGGCTTCGAGTCCGCCGGTACGGATCACCAGCCAGCCCCACCACAGCGCCGAGTACAGCAGCAGGACGAACCCGGAGAGTTCGCCGAACCCGTGGGCCAGGGCGAACAGCAGGGACGCGACGACGACCGCGGGCCAGGGCGAGCGCGCGACCCGGCCGATCACCTGGACCAGCCAGCCCCGGAAGACGTACTCCTCGGCGGCGGCCTGGAACGGCACGAGCGCCAGGATCACGGCCAGGCTGAGCAGAAAGACGGGCCACCCGGGGAAGCCGGTGCCCGACTCACCCACCGGCTCGTCGTTCCAGGTCCACGCGATCAGCAGGCCGACCTGTACGACCATCAGCGGGACGCCCACGGCGGCGCACCGCCCGAGCCAGCCCCAGCGCAGCCGCCCGACGACGGAGGACACGGTTCCGGCGGGGCGCCGGCCCAGCACGCGGGCGCCGAACAGGACGATGGGTATCGCGATCGCGATGCCGAGGAGCTGGACAACGAGATCCGCGACCGGGTCCTCGAAGAAGAGCTCGCTGTCCGCCGACGCGGGCCCCGCGTCCAGCAGCTCCGCGACGACGAACCCGGCGATGCTGATGACCATGACGCCCGCCACGACCAGCCCCACGACGGCCGACAGCTCACCGAGCCAGCCGAACCGTCCGCCCTGCCCGTTGCGCCCCTGCTCGTCGTAGCGGGAGCCGGAGGGGGCGCGGACCGGCCCGGTCGGCGGGCGGCTCCACTCCGGGGGCCTGTCCCAGCCCTGCCCGCCCGGCCATGCCTGTCCTGGCTGCCCTGTCGGCCCTGGCTGCGCTGGCTGCCATGCCTGCCCTGCGTTTCCTGGCTGCCCTGGCTGCCCGCTCTGCCAGGCCGGTGCGGGCGGGTGCGGTGACTCGGCCGAGGACGGCGGGGCCCAGGGGGAGGGCGGCCCGTCCGTGCGGGGCGGTTCGCCCGAGGGTGAGGGCGAGGACGAGGACGGAGGCAGGTCAGAAGGGTGGCTCACATCAGCGATCTTCGGCTGCCGCCCGCGTGCGGGTCAACGCCAGCCGTCCTCGCGGACCCGGGTCGCCAGGTCGATCTTGGTGTAGGTGGGCCGCCCCGCCTCCTGGTACTTGGCCTTCACCCGGTCCAGGTAGTACTTCGCCGTGTTCACCGTGATCCCGGCCCGGCGGGCGGTCGCCTTCAACGTGAGCCCGGAGGCGTACCCCACCAGTACCTCGCGTTCCTGCGGCGAGAGCCGGGGGCGGGCCGAGCCCCGGTCGTAGGCCAGGGCGAAGGCCAGCTCCGGGGAGTGGGCGGTGCGCCCGGCCGCGATCTCGCCGACGGCTTCGACGAGTACGGACAGCTCGTGGTCCTTCGTGAGGAAGCCGTCGGCGCCGTCGGTGATGGCCGCGACGATCCGGTCGCGGTCCGCCACCACGCTGATCATCAGCACCCGGCTGCCGGCCGCCCGGAGGCGGCGGATGTTGTCGGCGGGCGGCCGGTCGTCCCGGAGCATCAGGTCCAGCAGGACGACGTCCGGCGGCTCCCAGGGGCCCGCGAGCAGCTCGTCGACAGTGGCGGCGCACGCGACGAGGTCCAGCTCCTCGACTCCCGCGAACCACGAGCGGATGCCGTCGCGCAGCATCCGGTCGTCGTCCACCACGGCGACGGTGATCACCCCGGCCATCTCAGCTCCACGCGCACGCCCTCGCCGGGGGCGCTGTCCACGAAGGCCCGGCCGCCCACGCCGCGCATCCGGGCGTACACGGAACGGTCGAGCCCGATCCCGCCGGTGGCCTGCCGGGCGGGCCTGCCTGCTTCGTCCGGTCCGCCCCTCGGTCCGGCGGAACCGACCCCTCCTCCCGGCCCGGCGGGTCTGCCTGCCTCACCCGGCCCGACGGCGCCGGCGTCGAAACCCCGGCCCCGGTCGACCACGGTGACGATCAGCCGGCCGGAGTCGCCGGCGGCGGTCAGGAAGGCGTGTCCCGTACCGGCGTGGCACCGCACGTTGTTGAGGGCTTCGGTCGTGGCCTGTGCCATGGCCAGCGCTATCTCGCCGGGCACGGCGGGCGGTTCGTGGTAGCGGGCGGTCACCCGCAGCCCGAGCGCTTCGGCGGCGCGTACGGACTCCTCCAGTGCGGCCCGCACCTCGGAGGCCTGCTCGCGGTCGTCCGCCTCCTCGACCAGCCTCCTGAGGTACGCGGCCTCCCGCGCGCAACGCTCCCGCATCATCGAGGTGTTGGCGTCGACGCCGCCGCGGGCGATGGCCGTCAGCGTGGCGAGGACAGTGTCGTGCAGGGCGTTGTGATGGGCGACGCGCTCCGCGAACCTGGCCCGCTGCGCCTCCGCGGCCAGCGCGCGCCGGTTGGCCGAGTCCACCTGCTCGCCCTGCCGGCAGAGGTACCAGGTGAGCACCCAGGAGACGACGGCGGAGAAGACCAGGGCGTTCAGATGGGCGCCGGTCACGGCGGCGTCCGCATCCGCCATGAGATACCCGGTGAGATGTGTGGCCACCAGGAGCGCCACGGCGACGGCGAGGAGGCGCGCCCCGAAGGCGACGGCGGCCATGGCCGAAGCCGATCCGCCCAGGAGCATCACCCAGGCGATCGACTCCTGGGTGCGGGCCCCGCCCCAGGCGTACGCGCCGAAGGGCAGCAGGCAGCCGATGACCAGAACGTCGAGTCCCACGGCCCAGGTGACGAGCCGCCGGTGCCGGGCCGCCATGAACCAGATGAGGGCGGTCGACGCGATCGCGGCGCTCAGGGCCAGCCACGGGAACAGCCGGTCGCGCTGGTGCTGCGCGACCACGGAACCCCCCGCGACCAGGTGGCTCCCGCGATACAGCGCGGTGGCGATGACCATGGTCTTCCGAGCCCGGTGCAGCCCGGTTTCGGTTCTGTCGATCCGACGGCCCCCCTTGATCGCAACCCCCCAGAACGGGTGGTGCACCGGCCCCTCGGCACACCGCTAACGTCACCCGTGGCGATCGGGGGATCGCTCGCCGCCACGATAAACAGAGGTGGCCGAGGACGGTCCGCGATTCCCGGACAACTCGGCAGATCTTTCGATGCGCCCTGGCCAAAACGCATATGACGACTCATCACGTTCGGTCACCAGCACCCATGCGCCGCACACCGGCCAGGAAGGATCGCCCGTGAGCACCGACCGCGACGAACACGACAGCGGCAACTTCTTCGCGCTGGACACCGGCCTGCTGCCCGGCATCGTCGAAGGGGTGCTGCACCGGCGCGGCGCTACTCAATGGGCGGTCGAGCAGGGGGAGTTCTGGTGCTCGGTCCGGCCGCGCGGCCACCGGAGCGGCGAGCAGGGCTGGAAGCTGCACCTGTCGGCCACACCGCTGTCCGCGGCCCTGGTCCTGGCGGTGGCGGCCGATGTCCTGGTCGAGGAGCGGGCCTCGTTCAAGTTCGCCGGAGCCCTGGACCGGGTCGCCCTGCTGACGGGCGGGCGCGCCGACCGCGGCGGCGGGGGCAAGTTCATCACGGTCTACCCCGACGACCCGGAGCTGTTCCGCCGGCTGGCCCGACGGCTGCACGCGGCGACGCTGGGACTGCGCGGACCACGCATCCTGTCGGACCAGCCGTACGCCCCGGGCAGCCTCGTCCATTACCGCTACGGGGTGTTCAGCGGGGTGCGGACGACGACGAACGACGGGGACACGGACGTACGGCTGCGCAATCCTGGTGGCGGGCTGGAGAAGGACCGGCGTCAGGCCTGGGTCACCACCCCCGCGTGGGCGCCGCCGCCGTTCCCGGAACCGACGGCTTCCCCGGAGACGACGCCGAGCCCGTCGCAGGAGCAGACCGGACAGCGGGAGCAGACTGGACAGCAGGAGCAGACCGGACAGCAGGAGCAGACCGGACAGCGGGAGCAGACGCGGGCACCGGAGAGGAAGCCGACGCGGACACCGGGGAAGAATCCGGGGAAGAAGTCCGTGCGTCTCAACGACCGTTACGTGGTCGCCAAGGCGATCCGGCACGCCTTCAAGGGCGGGGTGTATCTCGCGACCGACGAGACCACCGGCGGGCAGGTCGTGGTGAAGGAGGCGCGGGCGCACGTCGGCGTCCGCATGGACGGCACCGACCTCCAGGACACCCTGCGCCACGAGGCCGAGATGCTGGAGGTGCTGGCCCCGCTGGGCTTCACCCCGGCCGCGATCGAGCTGTTCGCCCAGGGCGGCAACCTGTTCCTGGCCCAGGAGTTCGTGCCGGGGCAGACGCTGCGCGACCGGCTGGTGGAGCGCCCGGTGCGGGACCTCGCGGAGTTCCTGGACCTCGGCCGGCAGATCGTGGACATCGTGGCGGCCGTCCACGGCACCGGGCGGGTGCTGCGCGACCTCTCGCCGAACAACCTCATGGTCACGCCGAACGGCCGGGTCCGGCTCATCGACGTCGAGTATGTGGCCCCCGAGGGCGTCCCGGTCCGCCGCGGGTACACCCCGGGCTATGTCGGCCCCGAGGTGTCCTCGCTGCGGGACTACGACTTCACGGCTCCGACGTACGCGGGCGATCTCTACGGCCTCGGCGCGGTGCTGCTCCACCTGGCGACGGGTGTCGACATGCTCCTGGTCCCCGACGACCGCCCGGTGGGCGAACGTACGGAGGCCCTGATCGCTCTGGCGATCGCCGATCGCGCCTGGGCGGCACCGCTCCTGCCCCTGCTGCTCGCCCTCTGCGCCCCGCTCCCCGAAGGGCGTTGGGAGCTGTCCCGGGTACGGAAGGTTCTCGCGGAGTTGGCCGGAACCGATCGCCGGCCCACCGGCGGAACCCGGGTGACGGGCACGGGCGCCACCGGTGGGAGCGGCGTCCCGGCCCTGCCCGACGAGGAGCGCGAACGGCTGATCGCCGATGGCCTGGCGTACCTGCTCCGCACCCGCCCCGGCAGCGGCGGACACCTCTGGGACGTCAGTTCGTTCGGCGCGACCACCGACCCGCTGAACGTCCAGTACGGATCGGCCGGCGTCCTCGCCGTGCTCACCCGGGCCGCGGCGGCGGGCGCGGGGCCCGACGTCCGGCACGGGGTGGCGGAGCTGACGGAGTGGACGCGGCGGCGTCTCGCCGACCTTCCCACCGGCCGGACAGCCGACGGAACGCTCCTGCCCGGGCTGCACTTCGGCCGCTCCGGCACGGCCTGGGCGCTGCTCGACGCGGCGCTGCTGCTGGGCGACGAGGACGTCGCCGCCGAGGCGTCCGCACTGGCGCGCGCGGTCCCCGTCGACTGGCCCAACCGGGACATCTGCCACGGGGCGGCGGGGGCCGGCATGACCCAACTGCACTTCTGGCGCACGACCGGTGACCCGGTCTTCCGCGACCGGGCGATCGCCTGCGCCGAGGCGATCGTCGCGGCGGCCGAGGATCATCCGGCCGGGGTGATCTGGCCCGTCCCGGCCGCCTTCGACTCGAACCTCGCCGGAGCCCGCCACTACGGGTTCGCCCACGGCATCGCGGGGATCGGCGCGTTCCTGCTGGCCACCGGGGTGGCGGCGGACCACGCGGGCCTCCTCTGGGCGGCCCGTACGGCGGGCGACACCCTGGTGAAGCTGGCCCGGGTCGAGGACGGCCGGGCGGTCTGGCCGGCCGGGGACCGGGACGCCGACGGGCCGGTGGGGCAGACGCACTGGTGCAGCGGATCCTCGGGCATCGGCACGTTCCTGGTCCGGCTCTGGGCGCGGACCGGCGACGAACGCCACCGGGAGGCGGCCGTGGGCGCGGCGGCCGGGGTACGGGAGGCCATGTGGCTCTCCTCCCCCGCCGCCTGCCACGGGCTCGCCGGGAACGCGGAGTTCCTGCTCGACATGGCCACCGCGCTCGACGACCCCCGGTACCGCGATCAGGCCGGGGAGCTGGCCGCGTGCATCCGCACGCGTGCCGTGCGGCAGGACGGCCTGCTGGTGGTGCCCGACGAATCGCTGGAGGCGGTCACGGGCGGCTACCAGACCGGTGCCGCCGGAACGGTCGGCATGCTGCTGCGCCTGCGGGACGGGGGCCCGCGGCTCTGGATGCCGGACACCCCGGAACTCTTCGCGCCCGCCGGTCGCCATCCGCGTACCGCGGTGGGGGTGCGATGAACCGGCGGCCGGAGCGCATCAGCTTCCGCTTCTCGGCGCGGTCCCGTTTCGCCGCCTGCCTGGTGGCCACGGCGGACGGCGCGCTGGCCCCGGGGTGGTGGGACCTCGACGGCACGCTGGCTCCGGGGTGGTGGGACCTCGACGGTCCGCGACCCCCGTACGCCGGTGGTACGCCCCACTACCGGGAGGGCGCCCCGGCGGAGACCACCGCCACCCAGGTGCTGCCGACCGAGGACGGCGGACTGCTGCGGCTGCGGAGCGCGGCGGCCTCCGGCCGCCACCTGCTCCTGCTGTCCCGCCCCGCGCCCGCCGGCCCTCCGCTCGATGAGCCGCGGGCCCCGTCACCGGCCGAGGTCCCCTCCCGCACCGGGCCCCACGTCCCGTACGCAGCCGAGGTCTCGTTACCCGCCGGACCCCAAGTCCCGCACCCGGCCGAGGGTCCGCTCTCCGCCGGACCCCAAGTCCCATACCAGGCAGAGATTCTGTCCCCCGCTGGGCCGGCAGTCCCGTACCAGGCCGAGCCCGAGCCCGAGCCCGAGGACTCCTGCCCGGCCGAGATCCCGCCCCTCGCCGGAACCCAAGTCCCGTACCCGGCCGAGATCCCGCCCTCCGCCGAACCCCAAGTCCCTTACCCAGCCGAGGCCCCCTCCCCCGCCGGACCCCAAGTCCCGCACCCGGCCCAGCCCGAGCCCGAGGGCTTCTCCCCGGCCGAGGCCCCTTTGTCCGCCGAGGACCTCGACGTCGAGGCGCGGGGCCTGCGCCTGGTGCCCGGCGGCCCGGACGGCACGCTCGCGCTGGCGGTGGAGACCGACCACGACGGCCGTACCCGCATCTGGCGGGTCGGCTCCACGCCGCTGCGGCTGAGCGATCCCGTCACCCTGCCGGGCCGGGTCACCGCCCTCCTGCCGCTGGACGGGACGGGCTGCCGCTACGCCACGGACCTCGAAGGGCCGGACGGATACCGCCCCGTCTCCCTCGACCTGCGCGACGGGAGGTGGCACGCTCTCCCGTCACCGGCGAACGGCCGCATCCACCGACTGCTGCTCTCGGCACCGGCTTCGGGGCTGCTGCTGACGGCGAGCGATCCCGGCGACGGGCGGCTGCGGATCGCCCGCGCCAGCCTCGGCGACCAGCCCCGGCTCGACTTCCCGGACCGGCTCAACTCCCTGGACGGCGCGGTCCTTCCACTGGTCGCCGACCCGGCAGGTGAGCGGGTGGCGCTGCGGGTCTCGCGGGGCGCGCAGGCCCGTCTCTTCCTGTACGACGTGGGGGCGGACCGGCCCCGTCCCGCCGGGCTGCCGCCGGGCGCGTTCCACCCCGTCGCCGGCTGGAGCGCGGGCGGGCTGCGCGTCGTGTACGCGACCCCGGACCGTCCCGCCGACCTGGTCACCGTCCCGGACACCGCCACGCACCCCACCGCGCTCCCCGCCCTGTACGACGCCTCGCACGACGCCCAGTCCGACACTCGCGACGCTCCGTCCGACACCCGCGAGGCCCCGCCCGGCACCCTCGGGACGGCCTCCAACACCCCTGACACCCCGGGGACTTCGCACGCCCCGACCGAGTGGTTCGCCACCCCGTCCGGGCGGTTCGAGGCCGTCCGCCTGGGCGACTGGCGTACCGCGCCCACCGTCGTCGTCGCGCTGCACGGCGGCCCGGAGGACCACTGGACGCTCGGCCACGACCCGGTGCTCGCGCGCCTGTCGGAGGCCGGGGCGGCGGTGGTCGCCCCCAACCAGCGCGGCAGCACCGGCTACGGCCGGGCCCACGCGGAGGCGATCCACGGCGCCTGGGGCGTGCCCGACCTCGCGGACATCCGCTGCCTGGTCCGTACGCTCACGGAGCAGCGCCCGCCGGACGCCGAACCGCCCGTTCTCCTCGGCACCAGTTACGGGGGCTTCCTCGCCCTGCTGGCCGTGTGCGCCGACCCGTACGCCTGGGCGCGCTGCGCGGTGATCGCCCCGTTCCTGTCGGCGCGCGGGCTGCGCGAGCGGTCGTCGCCCGCCGTGCGCGCGCTGATCGACCGGCACGGCCTGGGCGAGCCGCCGGACGACGACCTGGGCCCCCGGGACGTCGAGCGCCTCGCCCACCGCATCCGCGTACCGCTGCTCGCCCTGCACGGCACCGACGACCCCGTCGTGCCGGTGGACGAGACGCGCCGGCTGCGCCGGTCGCTGGCGAAAGCGGGCGGCCCGGGGCGCGCCCCCCACGACTGCCTCGACATCGCGGGAGCGGGCCACCACCCGCTCCAGGAGCGGGGCGGCGCCGAACTCACCGACCGGCTGGTGAGCTTCCTGACAGTCCGGGTCCCGGACCGCCGCCGCACCCCCGCTCCCCCTGAACTCACGGTCGCCGACGCGGCCGTGCGACACCGCCGGTCCTCGGCGGTGTTCGGGCACATCACTCACGACGAAAGGACACCACCATGATCGACAACACCATGACCGTCGACGTCGACGAGCTCCAGACCCTGGAGGGCGAGGAGTCCGTCGCACTGGCCGGCTGCACCAAGACGTGTACCTGGACGTGCCGCATCACCAGCCTCGAGCAGCAGTAGCAGCCGTGCGCCGGGCGGGCCCCTCCCGGGCCCGTCCGGCGCGCGCCGTGTCTCCCGTACGCACACCACTCGGGTGTCCGCCGTACGCCCGCCGCTCATCTCCCGTACGCACGACTCACCGCGATCCGTGTCCGTCCGCCCCCGCCGGACCGCCGGACGGCCGGAAGGAGTTCGATGACGTCTCCCCAGCGACTGGTGTGGGACGCGACCGCCCGGACGCGTGGCTGGTTCGTCCTCGCCTCCGTCACGGCCGTCCTGGGGTCGGCCGGCACGCTGGCGTTCCCCTGGGCCATGGCGCGGGCTTTGGACGCGGTCGTCGCCCGGCGGTCCGTCACCGGCCCCCTTCTCGTGTGCGCCGCGCTCCTCGCCCTCGTCGTCGCCACCGGGGCCCTCCAGACCCTCGCCAACGGGGGGTACGGCTCCGGCACGGTGGCCGCTCTCCGCCACTCCCTGGCCCGGCGTGCCCTGGACGCGGGGGTACCGGGGACGGCCGGCTTTCCCGCCGGGGATCTCGCGGGGCGGCTCTCCGCGGGGTGCGCGCAGGCCGGCTCGGCCGGGGTCACGCTGGTCACCGCCTCGACGGCGGTGCTGACCTCGCTCGGCGGGGTGGTCGCGCTGTGGCTGCTCGACTGGCGGATCGGGCTCTGCTTCTCGCTGGGCGTACCGCCGTTGGCGCTGATCGCCCGGAGCTTCATGAACCGCGGCTCGGGGCTGTTCCTCCGGTATCAGGAGACCCAGGGCAGAATCTCCGCCCTGCTGCTGGAAGCGCTCGGCGGGGCCCGGACCATCGGCGCGAGCGGCACGGCGGCGGCCGAGACGCGCCGGGTCCTCGGCCCCCTCCCGGAGCTGTCCCGCACCGGGCACCGCGTCTGGGCGCTCCAGCGGGACACCGGATGGCAGGTGGACCTGCTGATCCCGGCCGTGGAGGTGCTGGTGCTCTGTGCCGGAGGTCTCGCCCTGCTCCACGGTGACATCAGTGCGGGCGAACTCGCCGCGGTCGTCGGTTACACGGCGCTCGCGATGGCCGCGCTGGACCAGCTCGACGCCCTCTTCGCGCTCGGCATGTCGGCCGCCGGCGCACGTCGGGTCGCCGAGGTCGTCGACCAGCCGGTCCCGGTCCCCGGCACCCGCGCGCGCCCGGCGGGCCGCTCCGGCACGGTGACCCTGTCGGGGGTGACGGTACGTTCGGACGCCCGGACCGTCCTGGACGCCGTGGACCTCGTCGTCCCGGCGGGCACGGCGCTCGCGGTGGTCGGCCGGTCCGGGGCGGGCAAGAGCACCCTGGCGGCGCTGATCGGGCGGCTGCGGGAGCCCGACGCGGGCCTGGTCGCCATCGACGGCGTACCGCTGCGGGAGCTGACTCCCCGAGCCCTGCGCGCCACCGTCGGTTACGCCTTCGAGCGGCCCGCGCTGCTGGGGGCGACGGTGGCCGGGATGATCGCCTTCGCCCGCCCGGACGCCTCGCACGAGGAGGTGCGGGCGGCCGCCGCGGCCGCCCGGGCGGACGACTTCATCGCCCGCCTCCCGCATGGTTACGACACTCCGATCACGGAGGCCCCGCTCTCCGGCGGCGAGATCCAACGCCTAGGCCTCGCACGCGCGTTGGTGCACGATCCGGCGGTGGTGGTGCTGGACGACGCGCTGTCGAGCCTGGACACCGCCACTGAGGCACGGGTCGGCTCCGCGCTCGCCTCGGCCTGGTCGGACCGCACCCGGGTGCTGATCGCCCACCGGGTGTCGACCGCCGCGCGGGCCGACCTGGTGGCCTGGCTGGAGGACGGCAGGATCCGCGCCCTGGGCACGCACGCGGATCTGTGGCAACTCACCGACTACCGGGCCCTGTTCGCGGTAGGCACGGACTCGGAGGCGGCCCCGACCCTCGGAGCGGGGATCGGGTCCGAGGCGCGGACCGCCCCGGAGGCCACCCCGGACCACGAGCCGGGCTCCGGGGCCGAAGCGCGGACCGGCAAGAGCACGGCCCCGCACAGGACGGGGCCCGGGGCCGAAGCGCGGACCGACCCGAGCACGGCCCCGCACATGAACCCGCACGCCCAGGAGTCGGTATGAGCGAGGCAGCCCCGCGCCCCATCGACCGGCACCTGTTCGCCGGGTTCCTGCGGCAGCACCGCGGGGCAGCGGTCGCGGTGACGGGATGGTCGCTGCTGGAGGCGGTTCCGGCGCTCGCCTCCGGGCTGCTCGTGGCCGCCGCCCTGGACCGGGGCTTCCTCGCGGGACGGCCCGCCGAAGGCTTCTTCTGGATCGGCCTGCTCGGGGCCGCGATGGTCTTCCGCGCCCTGATGACCCGGACGCTGACACCGTGGCTGGGGCGGATCGTGGAGCCGCTCCGGGACGACCTGGTGACGGCCGTGGCGGCAGGGGCCGTGCACCGCGCGGCGGCGGGAGCCCGGGACACGGCGGGCGCGGGCGTGGCCCGGCTGACGGTCCAGGTCGAGACCGTGCGGGCGCTGGTGTCCGCCCTGCTGCGCTCGGCCCGGCAGCTGGGCGTCTCCCTGCTGATGGCGTTCGTGGGCCTGGCCGCCCTGTCCGCCCCGGTGGCGGCGGTCACCCTGCCCCCGGTCCTGCTCACCCTGCTCCTCTGCGTCCCCCGCCTCCGCGTCCTCGCCCGCCGCCAGCGCCGCCAGCTGCGGGCGGAGGAGCGGCTCACGGGGGCTGCGGGCGAGACCTTCGACGGCATCCGGGACGTCGTCGCGTGCGGTGCCCGGGACCGGGTGGCCGACGAGCTGTCCGCCCGGATCACCGACCACCGGGACGCGGTCAGGGCGGTTGCCCGGACCGCGTCGGCCAACGCCTTGCTGGTGTCGCTGGGCAGCCATCTCCCGCTGCTGGTCCTGCTGTTGTCGGCCCCGCGACTCCTGGACAGCGGTGCACTGTCGGTGGGCGAACTGCTGGGCGCGACCAGCTACCTGGTCAGCGGAGTGGCTCCGGCCCTGCGCGCGCTCGTCGCCGTACTCGGCTCGTGGGGGGTGCAATTGGCGACCGTACTCGGCCAGTTGAGCCGATCGACGCGGGAAGCGCGGCCCGGCCCTCGAGGGCAGGCGCGGCCCGGCCCTCCGAGGGAAGCGCAGCCCGGCCAACCCGGGGAAGCGCGGCCCGGCCCTCCGGGGGGTTCGGGCGAGGCCCTCCCCCCACAGACTTTCCGAACCCCGCGAACTCCGCGAACTCCGCGCTCCCCGGACCTGTCCCTAGTGAACGTCGTCTACGCGTACGGACCGGGAGCGGCACCCGTCATCGACGGGCTCACCCTCGACATCCCCGCCGGCTCACATCTGACGGTCGTCGGGCCGAGCGGTGCGGGGAAGTCCACCCTCACCACGCTGCTGGCCGGGATGGCCGGGCCGGACAGCGGCCGGCTGACCCTGGGCGGCGTACCGGCGACGGAGGTCGACCGGGCCTGGCTCCACCGGGCGGTGACCCTGATCCCGCAGGAGGCGTACGTGTTCACGGGCACCGTGCGGGACAACCTGCGCTACCTGCGTCCGGAGGCTCGGGACACCGATCTCCTCGCGTCGGCGACGGCCGTGGGCGCCCGCGCCCTGGTGGACCGGCTCGGCGGCCTGGACGCGCCCGTCGGCCTGGACGGCCCCCCGCTCTCCTCCGGTGAACGGCAGCTCGTGGCCCTGGCCCGCGCGCATGTATCCCCCGCGTCGATCGTGCTGCTGGACGAGGCGTGCTGCCACCTCGACCCGGCGGCCGAGGAACGGGCCGAGCGGGCCTTCGCGGAGCGGGGAACGACACTCGTCGTGGTGGCGCACCGCATCAGCTCAGCGCTGCGCGCGCCGCGCGTTCTGGTACTCGACGGCGATCGCACGGACGTCGGCTCTCCCGCCCAACTCCTGCACAGGAGCCCGCTCTACGCGGATCTGGTGGGTCACTGGGTCTCCGCCGGGGCCCCGTAGGCGTATGGGAGACTGCGTCGACTGAATGGTCCACACCACGTGTATCTGGAGTTCGGTATGACGGCACAGGCGCCTCACCCCCCGATCGACACCAGCAAGCCGCACTCGGCCCGCGTCTACGACGCGCTGCTGGGCGGCAAGGACAACTACCCGGTGGACCAGCAGGTGGCCGAACTCCTGCCCGTCGAGGCGAAGGTCGGCGCCCGGCAGCAGCGCTCGTTCATGAACCGGGCGACGGCCTGGCTGGCGGGCGAGGGCGTGACGCAGTTCCTGGACATCGGGACGGGCATCCCCACCGAGCCGAACCTGCACCAGACGGCGCAGGAGATCCGCCCCTCGGCCCGGGTCGTCTACTGCGACAACGACCCCATCGTCCTGCGCCACGCGGAAGCGCTGCTGGTCAGCCGGCCGGAGGGCGTGACGGACTACGTCCACGCCGACGTCCGCGAGCCCGCGATCATCCTGGACGCGGCCCGCGAGACCCTGGACTTCGACCGCCCGATAGCCCTCTCCCTCCTCGGCCTGCTCCACTTCCTGCCGGACGCCGAGGACCCGATCGGCATCGTCCGTACGTTCACGGACGCGATGGCGCCCGGCAGTTACATCGTGCTGTCCCACGGCGCGTCGGACGTGAACGAGGAGATCGGGCAGCAGAGCGAGGACGAGTACAAGAAGGGCGGCATCCAGCTGGCCCTGCGCAGCCGCGAGGAGTTCTCCCGGTTCTTCGAGGGCCTGGAGATCGTCGCCCCCGGCCTGGTGAAGGCCCCGGAGTGGTTCAACGGAACGCCCGCGCCCACGCAGGAGTTCAGCGGCATCTACGTGGCCGTGGCCCGGGTCCCGTAACCGGAAGCGCCGACCGAGACACTTCGGCCATGAACGCCGACGGCACGGAGAGCGGTACGCGATCGGATTCGGCGGCACCGGCTGCGGGAGTCGTTCTCCGCGCGGCACACGTCGGTCATCACGGTCGACGGTGAACTCGCGGGCTGCGTAACGGTCCGCCCCGCCCATCGCCTGTACGAGCGCCACGGCTTCGTCCTGAAGAGGCAGGACCCGATCGATGTCTCCATGGTGCGCGCGGCCGGACCCTGAATAGTTATAGGGACCCTGTGAGCGGCGGGCTCGGTAGCTTGGGCAGCGGGCTCAGGAGCCGGACGAGCCACGAGCCCGACCGCTCGATCACAGGGACCAACGGGGGAACTGCACATGAAGACAACGGCAAAGCGGCTGACGGCAGTTGCGGGTGGACTGGTCATGGCGGCCGGCGCACTGACGGTCGGCACGGCGTCGCCCGCGGCGGCCGCGACCTGCTACGGGGGCGCGACCAAGAAGACCTTCAACATGGGGACGGACGAGGCTGCGCACAGCTTCGGCCCGTACACCACCAGTTCACGGTGCAAAGACATCAACCTGAGGATGACTACCTGGGGGAGCGCGAACACACTGATGGTGCGGGTGTGCTTCCACCCGTCCTCCGGCGGCACGACGTGCAACAGCTGGAAGGAATTCACCAAGAAAAACTCCCTGGACCAGTGGCGCGAGATTGCCGTGGACGTCAAGACCGGCACCAAGTACAGCATCTCCATGGACTTCGCCAGCCATACCTTCAAGGGCGACCTCGCACACTGATCAGGGCTGTCGCCGGGGGGCGACGACGAAAGCAGCGGGTGCTGACACAGCCCCGCTGCTTTCGTCGTGCACGCTCGCTCACTCCGGCACGGCGCACCCCGCCCGCAGCCAGGCCATCTCGTGCAGCAACGCACCGTCCACGAAGGGATCCTGGACCGTGGGCCGCGACCGCCAGTCCAGCGGCCAGGTGCCGCCACCCAACGCGGGCACCCCGACGAACGCGTCCCCGCGAGCACTCCGGCTCATCGCCTCCACCCCGGGAGGCCACCGGTGCTCGGCGGCGGCCCCGGGCGCGAGCAGGAAGTACATGCTGCGCTCGCCGATGCCGGAGCGGACGATGGGCCCGGCCTGGAAGTCGGTGAACTGCATGACCTCGTACGCGATTTCCTCGCCGAGCATGCCGATGGCCCGGACGGCGTCGAAGTGGATGCCGACGTGGCGGAGGGCGTGGCCGGAGGCGGGGATCCAGGAGGAATGGAAGGGGACCGGATCCGGTGAATTCTTCAGTTCCATGCGCTCAGCGTTGCGGCAGACACGTACGGTGACCAGAGTTCTGAGGAGTCCGTGCACCACTGTGCACTTGTAGGGGGCGCCGTGCACCTGGGAAACGAGACGAGCGGCAACGCCGTCATGTTCGGCCGACTGCTGCGCCACTTCCGCGAGCGGGCCGGGCTGTCGCAGGAGGCCCTGGGCGGGAGGATCGGGTTCTCCAAGTCCCAGGTAGCGATGGTCGAACGCGGGAACCGGCCGCCGAGAGGACCGTTCGTCGAGCGCGCTGACGCCGCATTGGGTGCACAAGGTGCACTCATCGCGGCGGCGGCGGACGTGACGGGAAGCTACCTGGCGGACTGGTTCGAGGACTTCGCGAAACTCGAGAGGAACGCGGCGGCCCGGCACGAGTACGAGACGCATGTGGTGCCCGGCCTCCTCCAGACGGAGGCGTACGCTCGCACCGTTCTACAGGGCGGTTACCCCCCGGTGAGCGACGACGTGGTCGAAGGCCGGGTCGCGGACCGGCTGGCCCGCCAGGCGCTCATCACGCGCAAGGACGTGCCCGACCTCAGCTTCGTCCTCGAACTGAGCGCGCTGGCCCGCCCGATCGGCGGCCGGGCCGTACACCGTCGGCAGATCGCCCGCATTCTCGAGGTGGCGCAGCTACGCCATGTGACACTCCAGGTGATGTCTCCCCGCCGCGAGACCCACAGCGGCTTGAGCGGACCGTTCGTCCTCCTGGAAACGAGGGAACGGCGTCGGCTGGCCTACCTCGAAGTCCAGGACCACAGGGCCCTCACCGACCAAGAGCCCACCGTGGGCAACATGTTCGGCAAGTATGGCAACATGCGGGCGCAAGCTCTCGACCCCGAGAATTCCAGCGCAGAGATCGAGAAGTTGGCCGAATGAGCACAGAACTCCATTGGTTCAAAAGCAGCTACAGCGGCGAGAACAGCGGCAACTGCATAGAGGTGGCGCTCACCTGGTCCAAGTCCACCTACAGCGGAAACCAGGGCGGCGACTGCGTCGAGGTAGCCACCTGCCCCCACACCGTCCACGTCCGCGACTCCAAGGACCTCACCGTCCCCGCGCTCGCCGTCTCCCCCGACACCTGGACGTCCTTCGTGGAGTTCGCCGCGTCCTAGGCGGCGTCACAGGTCGGCCCGGAACCCGCCGCCGCGCTATGCCAGGGTGTCGAAGGTGTAGTACGCCGCGTGATCCAGCATGGCAGCAGGTGTCACGTCGTTCCACGGCCGCATGACGTCGTCGACGCTCACGACGTTCCTCGTCCGGGTGGCAGGCAGGTAGGTGGAGCGGGGGTGGCGTGCCTGCCACTGCGCCCAGAGCCGGTCGATGAACGCATGGTGCAGCCAGAAGACCGGGTCGTTGGGCGAGGCGCCGGTGGCCATCTGGCCTCCGACCCACACATGCACGCGATTGTGGAGATTGGCGCCGCGCCAGCCTTCGAGGTGGTTGCGAAACCCGTCCGAAGCGCTGTTCCAGGGCGCGGAGTCGTAGGTGGGCATGGCAAGGACCGCGTCCACCTCCGAGCGGGTCGGCAACTGCGGTACGCCGGAGCCGAGCGCGCGGCGGAGGAAGCCGCGCCCGTCGACCGTCACCGTGACCGGCCATCTGCCGCCACTCACCGCGAACGGCCCCTCGGCGACCTGCCCGTCCCTTTCGCGGCCGGTGCCTCCCAGGAAGTCGGGTGCCCACAGCGAGGCGGCGGCGGTACGGTCCACCGTCCAGTCCCAGTACGGCAGCGCCACGGAAGGGTCGATGGCCTGGAGCGCCTGCTCGAACTGTATGAGGAATCTGCGGTGCCAGGGCAGGAAGGACGGCGACCGGTGACCCACCCGGTCGCCGTTGTCGGTGTCGCTCATGATGAAGGCGTTGTGCGTGGTCACGAAGGTGTCGTACTGGCCGGTGCGCTTGAGTTCCAGCAGCGCGTCGACGAAGCGTCGCTTCTCGGCGGCGGTGAGGCTCGCCTGGTTCTTGCGTACGGTCATGAGGTTGCTCCCCGGTTCGAAAACGTTCAGCGGGCGGATGGGCTGATCACAGCAGGGGTACGAGGTCGGAGCCCTGGAGCCCGATCACGGCGGCCCGGGCCACCGCGCGCGGGGTGGCGAACGTCTCGTAGTGGTTGATGACGCTGACCCACGTGCTGTCCGCGTTCCGCATCACATGCAGTTCCTCGCCGTCGACCCGCACGGAGTAGCCGCCGTGGTGCCCGTCGTCATGCGTCGGCGCGCCCTCGATGAGGCGCCCCTGAAAGGTTTCGCGGAACGGCTGCGGACTTCCGTGCCCATGCGTTTCCGAGTGCCCTGCGTGTCCCCCGGAGAGCTGATCGCTTGCGGTCCGGCGGTCGGGCGACGACCCTCCTGCCGCCCGCGCGAAGCCTGTCAGGGCGAGGCCGGTCAGAGCAGTGGCGGCAGCGCCGACAGCGCGACGACGAGTGAATGGAGACATGGAAAAGAACCCCCAGGTACGGCGACGGGTGAACGGGGATCGAAGGCAGGCGCCCTCGAGAACCCCACGAATGACGGCATGTCACTGCCGGTGCCGCCCGACTCGGTCAGGGTCGGAGCATCCGGCATGCAGTCATGGAATATGCCTACAGCCACATGCCCGGGCGGGAGTAGTCGCGGCGATCCGGTTCGCCGCCATACGGACACGGCGAAACGGGAGGGGCAGAGTCCGACGATGTTGATCTTGCTGTCCCGGGAGGGGCGAATCGGAACTGCAAGGAAATATTACGGATTCACCGTCGAATCCCCGAATAATCTCCTGTCAAACACACAAAGACGTGGCATCACTCACGGCTCGAAGCTGTCCGGAACCCTCCGTCGGACACCACACCCACGAGCGGCCCGGTGTCCGGCAGCACGCCGGTCGGTAGACGTCGCGGACGTATCGCCTAACTGAGCATTTCAGAATGAGTTGGTGGGGGATTTGTTGTGACATGGGCCGGGGCGGACTTTTCCCATGGCGGATGGTCTTGTACCCGATGGCCTTTGGGACCGCATCGCGCCGTTGCTTCCTCCTCGCCCGCCGCGTCGTCGTCGGTATCCGGGGCGGTTGCCGGTGGAGGACCGGGCTGCCTTGCGTGGGATCGTCTACGTGCTGCGCAAAGGGGTGAACTGGGCCGACGTGCCGGCTGCCTTCGCCGGTCGATCGCGCTCGTCCGGGCAGCAAGCACCGTCTGATCACCGACCGACACGGAACACCTCTGTCCGTTTCCCTGACTGGCGGGAACCGCCACGACGTCCCTCAGCTGATCCCGCTGCTGGACGCGATACCGCACATCCGCGGTGCTCGTGGGCGACCTCACCGCAGGCCCAAGCGGCTGTTCGGCGACCGTGGTTACGACTACGACAAGTACCGCCGCCTGGACCAAGAGCGCCAAGCGGGAGCATCTGCCTACGCCGACTCCGAACGTCGCCCTGAGCCGGTCGGTTGAAGGAGGGCGCACCTTGGTGTTGGAAGTCGTGACAGGCTCACTGGATGGATCACACATTCGACGCCCCTCCCGCTGACCGAGAGCTCCTCGACTTCGCTGTCGACTTGGCCGCGCGGGCCGGCCAGGTGTCCGCGCAGGGCTTCTTCGGAGAGTGGGGAAGCCGCCGTAAGGAAGACGGCAGCGAGGTCACCGAGATCGACCTCGCCGTCGAAGAGCTGGTCAGGGACGAGCTGGCCCGCCGTGTGCCGGAGGACGGCATCTACGGGGAGGAGAAGGGCTCGACCACCGGGCTGTCAGGGAGACGATGGATCATCGACCCCATCAACGGCACCACGTCGTTCACCCGCCGGTGGCCGCTGTTCTCCAACGACATCGCCTACGAGGACGAATATGGTCCCGCTATCGGGGTGATCAACATGCCCATGAGCCGACAGATGGTCGTAGCCGGGCGGGGCCTGGGCTGCTGGGTGCTGACCGGGGAGAGCCCGGACCTGAAATCGGGCCACCGCGCCCGAGTCACCAAGCGGACCAGCACGCGCGGAGCGAGGACACAGGCACTCAACCCGGCCGGCTGGCCGGAGGAACTCCTCACCGCTCTCCACCGACAGGTGTTCCTGATGGCGTCGATGGGCTGCATCGTTGACCTCGTCACCGGCCGCGCGGACGCCGTCGTGATCGCCGGCCCACCCATGGGTTACGAGGACGTGGCACCCATGCCCGTCATCGTGTCGGAAGCCGGCGGCCGGGCGACGGACCTCGGAGGCGAGCCCGTACTGGAAGGCGACATGACGGTGTTGGCCACCAACGGTCTACTCCACGAAGCGATCCTAAACCTGGTTGAAGGCATGCCGCGCAGCCGCGACCTGTACGCCCTCGACGACGGCGTGTAACTCAACAGGGTGCCGACGCTGACGTTCATCCTGAAATGGTCAGTAACGACGTCAGGACGACGGGGCGGGGCTCGCTACCGGGGACTCGGCGGACCAGAAGTCGGAGCGGACGTTGGGGGTGGGGATCTCGCCCTCGTACGTGCGACCATTCGCGAGCTTCGTGGGCGGGGCCACCTTCGACTTGTCCACACAGGGACTCGTGACTTCGAAGAACGCCTGCCCCTTGTAGCCGAACTTGACCCTGATCCCGAAACCGTCCGGCGACGTGGCGATGATCGTGGGTAGGTCTTTGCTCGGATTCACCATGTCGATCCGATAGTCGCTCGCCTTCCAGAAGCGCTCAACCACCCCCAGGAAGTTGCCCCGGCGCTGCTCGGAGACGACCGTCATGACCGTCCAGTAACGCGTTACGTCGCAGCTGCCTGTCGTTGTCGCGCGGTGGGTCCAGTCGACCTCCGGCTTGATCTCGCCGACCGTCGCGTAGAACACCTCGTCGGCACGCTCCGCTGCCTCCTGCATGTCCATGTCTGCCACCGCCCCATTTCCGCTCTCGGCACCGCCCACCAGCCCACACCCAGCGACCAGCACACCGGCCACAACCCCCGCACAGGTCAGATGAACAGTCCGCGCTATGCGCCTCATCGGTGCTTCTCCCTCACGACGGCCTCAGGACGCCCGCCGACAATATTGGCGATGTTGTCCGCCGATTCCCGATCCCTATCCGGATCGAAGTACTGGGAGTGGGCCTTGAACCGTCCGGCTTCGAGCACCATCCTCGGCCCGTCGTCGACCGCGAAGCGCTGTGCCCCGAAGGCCGCGCTCGCCGGGTCCTTCCCGAAGTACACATCATCGTTGCCGAGGTCGAAGAGGTCATTCGCCGTCCTGACCCCCTCCGGACCTCCCAGCACCCAGCCGACCGACGAGCCGAGGTACGACTCCGCCTTCGTCGGCAGGTGGGTGACCGGGTCGTTGTCGGCGGCGCCGACGAACACGTGCTCCTTGCCCACGCCGAGTTCCGTCGCCTTCTGCGCGTCCACGCCGGGGCTGCCGAGCAGGATCACATCGTCGACGCCCGGAATCCCGCCGGCCTCCTTCGCGGCCGTGCCCACGGTGAGCGAGCCGTAGGAATGCCCGATCGCCGTCACATGCGGGTCCCCGTTCCCATTCGTCGCCGAGAGGCCTGCCATGAACTCGTTGTAGGCCGGAGCACCGCGTTGGGCGTCGCCCTTCGACATGACGTCCAGGCTCTGTGGGGCGTCGTAGCCGAGCCAGATGATGGAAGCGGTAGATGGATCCACTTCCCGGGCGCCAAGGGCAGTGTCCTCAGCCCGTTTCATCGTTTCCTCGACAAAGTCCTCGTCGAGCTTGGTGCCGAGACCAGGAACGTACGCCGAGACGTTCCTGGAGGTGTCGGGGTTGCCGTACGACACGATCGCACGCCCGTTGCCCTCGTCCCCGATGCCCAGAAGATACATGGGCGGGTGACTGGACCCGTTCAGTTTGCCCTGAATCATGCGGAGGGCATTGAGCTTGGTCTTCGCCTCGTCGCCGCTCTGCCGCGCCAACTCATCGATGAGGACCGGCAGGTAGTTCCGGTTCGCCTCGTCGCGGGCCGCCGCCGGAATCCCGTCGAGATCGCCGATCAGATCCGGTGCGACCTTCAGGTACTCCTGCCGCTGTTCATCGGTCAGCCCGTCCCACCACTTCTTGCGCTCGGCGGGGTCCTTGTCCTGCGGGATGCCTTCGGCGAGGTGCATGCCCGCGGTGGAGCGGACGTCGGCGGTGTCCCGGGCGACGTCCTTCAGCGTGGCCGCGGTGACGTCGAGGCCCTTCTCCGCCCTCAGTCCGTTGAGCGTCTTCGCGTACCGGGCGTCGATCTCGCGCGCGGACCGTACGGCCCGGGCGATACGGTCGGCCACGTCCTGCGCCTTCTCCGCGTTCGGGTTCACCGGCTTGAAGCCCGAGTAGCCGGGATACAGCGACGGCTGCCCCGGCGAGCCGAGGCCGGGCGGATCCAGTGGAAGGCGCGAGCTTCCCTGGGAACTACCGCCCGGTGCTTCCTGCTTCGCCCCGGTCAGGTCCTCGACCTTGACGGCCGGGTAGCTGACGGACCCGTCCTCGTGGACGGTGAAGTTCAGGGAGGCGGCGTCCGCGAGTGCCTGCTTCAACTGCTTTTGAGGCTCGGCGAGATCGCCGGCCAGCCCGTTGAGCGCTGTCCGGATGAGACCGCACTCCGTGTGCACGTACTGGAAGTTGCGGCTGAGGCGTCGGAGCCGGCCGAGGGCCGCCTCAGCCGAATCGCTCTCCTGGGTCTCCCGGAGCTTCGCGGACATCGCCCGGTCGACCCGCCCCCGGTCGGAGGCCGAACGGCTGGAGACCTCGTGCCATTTGTCGCCCGCCTGCGTGAACTCAGAGGTCTTGAGGTCGCGCAGCAGCTGCCAGGTCAGGGTTTCGGTCATCGCTTCTCGTCCGCCTTGCCGGGGACGTGGACGCCCTTGAGGGACGCCTTGACCGCGGTCTCCGACTCCCCCATCTCCTTGGCGACCGTCAGCAGGTTCCCCTGGAGCTGCTCGCACTCGTCCCGTACTGCCTGAAGGCGTTCTTCCCAGGACTTCAGCACGCTCTTGAGGGCCGCGGCGGAGCTGAATCCGGTGGCACCCGCCCCGACGCCCTCGTGGCCGCGCCCGAGCACCGTCCGGCTCGTCACCGTCCTTGTCCGCAGATCACCGGCGGTGCCGGACGCACTGGTCCAAGGGCCCTTGCTGTATTTGAGGTTCCCTGCTCCGCCTGCCCCGGCCCCAGGGCCGGAGGACGCCGAGGCAAGCCTCATCGCGGTGCCGTCTTCCGCCGGTCCGAACAGTCCCTGCCATCGCTCCGAATCGGACACGCAACTCCCCCGTCTGCCTACGCTTCGCTCTCGCGCCTCGACAGACTAACGAAGGTCAAGCACATGTATGCGATCGGGAACGAGTTCCAGACATGGGAATGGCTGGACAACTGTGCTGTTCGGTCCCTTGTGCTTGCACAAGGGACCGAACAGAGAGCGCACTGTTGTAGCGAATGCATTCCGGGAAAACGAGCATGGGCCTCCATGCGTCCGACACCTGGACATCGCTCGTCGAGTTCGCCGCCTCTTGGACGGTGTCTTGAAATGATCATCGCTGAGCCATCTTGGGGCGCTAGCATCCCTCGTGCTCATCGCCGGACTCGGGCGATACACCGGAGCTCAAGGGGGAGAAGTGACCGGAGAAGACGGGCGATCGCATGCCCAGGACCAGCTCCAGGCAAGCATCGACGAAGCCGCGGACCGCGGGCGTCTGGGCAAACGGTCCGCGACCTATCCCGGATCTCAGACGGATGGCTTCCGCGGCTGCGCCGTGGCCGCGGTGATTGTGCTCGGAGGGCTCGGACTTGTCCTGGCCCTCACGACCGAACCGATCGTGGCAGTGCTTCCCGGCGGGTTGCTCGTAGCGGTTCTGATCAGCCTTTGGTTCGATCGGCGCACGTCGAAGAGGAATGAGGGCTTTCGGCTCGACCTGTACGAGCACGGCCTCACCGCAGTCGTGAAGGGCCAGGCCCATGCCGTGCGTTACGACAGCACATCGGTTCTCCAAAGGAGCATCCGGCACACAGGTGCCACCGGGTACACCGAGTACTGGTACACGCTCACCGATATCGACGAGCGGAACATCGTGCTGCGCGGCCGGTCGGACAGGGTGGTGAAGAAGGGGCAGTTCTCCAAACCACAGGAGTGGGGGACGGCCATCCAGCAAGGAGTGACCCGAGCACAGCTCCCCAAGGCCCTCGCCGCGATCCACTCGGGGGAATCGCTCAACTTCGGCAAGCTGTGGATATCCCGGGAGGCAGTGGGTTCGGCGCGCGATGCCGCGAAGTGGACTCAGATCGAGGAGATCAGGGTGATCGGCGGCTACGTCAAGATCAAGATGGCCGGGAAGTGGCGTTCGCTGGGCGCCACTGCGGTGACTACCCCCGTAGTGTCAGAGATGCCGAACTTCTTCGTCTTCCTGGCCCTGGCCGACCACCTTCGCCGGCCATAGAACAGCCCGGCGGCCGGCTGGAACGGATGACGCAAAGGCGGCCGGCGCGCCACCTGACACCGCCTCACTCCAGCCCCGTACCAACATGACAAGCGCCACTAGGATCACGTGCTGGTTCGAGTCATCCATGCGGGGGAGAGCTCAACATGCAGGCACTGGGGCCGGACGATCCGTCGCAGGTGGGGTCGTTCAGGACGATCGCCGTGCTCGGCCAGGGCGGCATGGGCCGGGTCCTGCTGGCGGCGGCCGGGGACGGGCGCCTCGTCGCCGTCAAACGCGTGCACACCGACCTCGCCCAGGACGAGGGCTTCCGCGCCCGGTTTCGGCGCGAGGTGGACGCCTCCCGGCGGGTTTCCGGGGCCTATACGGCGCCGGTGGTCGATGCCGACCCGGACGCCCCCGCGCCCTGGCTCGCCTCCCTGTTCCTGCCCGGACCCACTTTGGGTGAGGCCCTGGAGATGGTTGGCGTGCTGCCGGAGGAGGCGGTGCGGCGGCTCGCCTCCGGGCTCGCACGGGCGCTGGCCGACGTCCACCGGACCGGGCTCGTCCACCGGGACCTGAAGCCGTCGAACGTCCTCCTCACCGAGGACGGCGTCCGGGTCATCGACTTCGGCATCGCGCGGGCCGTCGACCACGCGACCAGGATCACCCACACCGGCGCCCTCATCGGCTCCCCCGCCTTCATGGCCCCCGAACAGATCGAGGGCGGAAATCCCGGCGCCGCCGCTGACGTGTTCGCGCTCGGTGCCACCCTGGCCCTGGCCTGCACGGGCAGGCCACCCTTCGACGGCGCTTCGGTTCCGGCGATGCTGTACGCCGTTGTTCATGAGGAGCCCGACCTCACGGCCGTACCGCCGGACCTGCGGGATCTCGTCGCCGCCTGCCTTGCCAAGGACCCGGCACTGCGCCCCTCCCCGCAGGAGGTGTCGGCCCGCCTCGGGTCCGTGCCGGCCGCCGCCCGCCCCTGGCCGCAGGCCGTGCACGCCCGAATCACGGCCCGGCGGACGGAGGCCGAGCGGCTGGTCGTCCATACCACGCCGACCATCGCTCCCCCGCCCGCGCCCGTACCGGCTTCACCCCCCACTCCCAACCCGGCCTCCCCGCCCACTCCTGTACGGGCTCCCGTCCCTGCTCCCCGACGCCGGCCCCGGCGGGGCGGATCGCGGCAGCCGTCGTCGCCGGCGTCCTCGTGGTCACCGGCGCGGTGGGCGCGGCGACGGGCTGGGCGGCGGATGTGTTCTACCTGGTGGTGCCGGAGTCGGTCCCGACGCCGGGGGACGTACCGCTGGACCGGGTCGCCGACCGGTACACCGGGGCGCCGCCCGACTGCGCCCACATATACGCGCGGGTCGAGACGCCCGCCGGACTCGTCGCGGAGCGCTACCCGGCCACGGGGGACCCGGCCGGACCGCCGCCCGGCGGGCGGTGGTCCGAACAGTGCAGGTGGAGCGCCGGCTCCGAGGACACGATCACGATCACCTGGGACCAGTACGACAGCGCCGAAGGCCGGACCGGCGCCGAGCGGGCGAAGGAGCGTTACGAGGAGTTCTACCGGCGCGGCACCACCTCGCGCGTCTCGGACCTCGACTTCGTCGAAGAGGCCCTGTGGGAGAGGGCCGGCGACCAATGCGTCCTGCGCGGGCGGGACGGGAATCTGAACCTCTTCGTGGCGGTGGATCGTCCCACCCTTCCGGCGGACCGCTGTGAGAGCGTCGCCGAGGAGACCGGGCAGCAGTTCATGGCGGCGGTGAAGGCATGGTGATCCGCCCCCTCGGTCCTGCTGACCCGCACCGGGTCGGCCCGTATCGGCTCCTCGCCGAACTGGGCCGGGGAGGCATGGGGCGGGTGCTCCTCGGCGTCGCGCCGGACGGGCGGCTCGCCGCCGTGAAGCAGGTGCACGCCCGGCTCGCGGCCGACGAGGGTTTCCGCGCCCGGTTCCGGCGCGAGGTTGCTGCCTCCCAGCGTGTGTCCGGGGCCTGCACGGCAGCCGTCCTGGACGCCGACACCGAGGCGGCCGCCCCCTGGCTCGCCTCCGTGTTCGTGGCCGGACCCTCCCTCGGCTCGGCCGTGGAGCGATCGGACGCGCTGCCCGCCGAGACCGTACGGCGGCTCGCCGTGGGCCTGGCGGCGGCGCTGGACGAGATCCACCGGGCGGGGCTGATCCACCGCGACCTGAAGCCGGACAACGTCCTGTTGTCGGAGGACGGGGTGCGGGTCATCGACTTCGGTATCGCGCGGGCCGCCGAGAGCGGCAACCTCACCGAGCTGACCGGCACGGGGCTGGTCGTCGGCTCTCCCGCGTTCATGTCCCCCGAGCAGGCGGAGGGCCGGGAACTCACTCCGGCGAGCGACGTGTTCTCCCTCGGCTCGGTCCTGGTCCTGGCGGCGACGGGGAAGAGCCCGTTCGCCGGGCCCTCGCCCCTCCAGGAGCTCTACTCCGTCGTGCACACCGAACCCCCGCTCGACGCCGTGCCGGTAGAGCTGCGCGGTCTCGTCGCCGCCTGCCTGGCCAAGAACCCTGCGGGCCGCCCGACCCCCGCACAACTCCTCGCCGCCCTGGGGCCGGTGACCCCCGTCGCCCACCCCTGGCCGCCGGCCGTCCGAGCGGCGATCGCCGAGCAACGGGCGGGCGTCGACCGCCTCCTGGCCAAGGACCCCACCCCCGAGCCGGTGGCGGTCCCGCCCCGGCCGGACGCCCTCACCGCCGTCGTCACCCAACTGTCGACCCCGGCCGGGACCGCCCCACCCCGGCGAAGGCGCTGGATCCGGGACTGGGCCGCAGCCGCGGCCGCCCTGGGCGTACTGGGCGCCGGGGCCTGGTGGTTCGTACGGACCGACGGGCCGACCGACCGGTACCTCAGGATGCCGACCTGCGCCGAAGCGGCGCCGAAGCTCCCCCTGCCGGAACAGCGCACAGACCGTGACGACCTCACCTCCTCACTGGAGACCACCTGCTCCTGGCAGAAGAAGAACCCGCTCAAGCCGGACAGCTGGAATGTCTTTCCCTTCGCCGAGGTCAGTTGGAACCTGCGCCGTTCGTACGAATCCCAGAGCGGCGCTGCGCTCCAGAAGGAGATCTTCGGGCGGGGCGAGCGCTCCGCGACCGGTCTCGCCTTCGCCGACGAGGCGTACTGGAACTCCTCGCCGTCCCGCGGCGGCGGATGTGCGCTCTCCGTCCGTGCGGACAACCTCATCGTGTCCGTAAAGCTCTGGGACGAGCCGCAACCCTCCGACTGCGAGCAGAAGGCGATAAGGATCGCCGAGGCCGCCGTGGACGCCACCCCAACCCAGTAGCCAGCCTGGCACCCAGTCGATCCGGAAGCATTGGGGCCCTCCGAGGCCCTGCCCCAGGTCCTGCCGCCGCACAGTTTCACGCGCCCTGATCGCCTCCTCTCCTCACCACCTTCTCGGTGAAGGATTCACCGAGATCGCTTATCGTGCGGCGGACCGCAGAAGCAGAACATGGCCGCAAGGAGACACGGATTGAGCAGTCCGTCCCCGCGCAGAGCCGCATCCCCAGCCGCAGCCGCAGCCGCATCCGCATCCGCACCCCCGGGCGAACTCCAGCGGCGTATCGGCGTGCCGGACGCCGTGGTGATCGGCCTGGGGTCGATGATCGGCGCCGGGATCTTCGCCTCGCTCGCCCCCGCCGCCCGTGCCGCCGGGTCCGGGCTGCTGCTCGGGCTCGGGCTGGCCGCTGTCGTCGCGTACTGCAACGCCGCCTCCTCCGCCCGGCTCGCCGCCCTCTACCCGGCCTCGGGCGGCACCTACGTCTACGGGCGTGAGCGGCTCGGCGCGTTCTGGGGGTACCTGGCCGGGTGGGCGTTCGTCGTGGGCAAGGCCGCATCGTGCGCAGCGATGGCGTTGACCGTCGGCTCCTACGTCTGGCCGGGCCAGGCCCACGCGGTCGCGGTGGCCGCCGTGGTGGCCCTGACGGCGGTCAACTACGCGGGCATCCAGAAGTCCGTCCTGCTCACCCGCGTCATCGTGGCGGTCGTCCTGGCAGTGCTCGCCGCCGTCGCGACCGCCTCCCTGACCTCCGGCAGCGCCGATGCGGCCCACCTGGAGATCGGTACGGACGCCACGGCCGCCGGTGTGCTCCAAGCAGCCGGGCTGCTGTTCTTCGCGTTCGCCGGTTACGCCCGCATCGCCACCCTCGGCGAAGAGGCCCGCGACCCGGCCCGCACCATTCCTCGCGCCACCCCGATCGCCCTCGGCATCACCCTCGTCGTCTACGCCCTCGTCGCCGTCTCCGTCCTCCTCGTCCTCGGCCCCGACGGACTCGCCTCCGCCGCGGCCCCGCTCACGGAGGCCGCGCGGGCGGCCGACGCCGGCTGGCTCGTCCCCGTCGTACGGGTCGGCGCGGCCGTCGCGGCCCTCGGCTCCCTGCTCGCCCTCGTCCTCGGCGTCTCCCGCACCACCCTGGCCATGGCCCGCGACCACCACCTCCCGCACGCCCTGGCCGCCGTACACCCGCGCTTCCGGGTCCCCCACCGGGCCGAACTCCTCGTCGGCGCCGTCGTCGCCGTGGCCGCCGCGACCACCGACGTACGCGGAGCGATCGGGTTCTCCTCCTTCGGCGTCCTCGCGTACTACGCCATCGCCAACGCCTCCGCATGGACCCTGACCCGGGCCGAAGGCCGCCCGGCCCGGATCATCCCCGTCACCGGTCTGGCCGGCTGCCTCGTCCTCGCCTTCGCCCTGCCGCTGCCCTCCGTGCTCACCGGAGCCGCCGTCCTCCTCGTCGGCGCCGCCGCGTACGGCATCCGCCACGCGGTGTCCCGGTAGCCCTCTCGTCACACCCCGGCCCGCGCCCCACGACCCCGTTGCCGTCAGACCGCCTGGCCGATGGCCGCACGGGCCGCCACGCGGAATTCCTTGACCGTCTCGTAGAGGGCCCGCTCCCGTTCGGCGGCCAGGGCTGCGTGCTCCGCCTTGCGGGTGGTGTCGCCCGCGCGGGCATCCTCGGCCATGCTCCGCATGACGTACGAGAGGTCGGCGGAGGCGTTGGAGACGCGTTCCGCGACGGCCGCGACCGCTGCCGGGCCTTCGAGGATGACGACCTCGCAGGTCCGGTGGACCTCACGGGCCAACGTGACGAAGCGGACCGTCAGTTCCTCGATCGCGGTCCGATCGGGCCGGTCCGGGCGCAGCGCGTCGAGTACGGCGTCCATGGCGAGGTCGCGGTCGTGGAGCGCGCCGAGGTACCGGGCGTACGCCTCACGACGGTGCTGGCGGCTCTGCTGGGCGTGCTGCGACCGTGCCTGGGCGCGGCCGTTGACGATCGCCGCCCCGAGCGTCGCGGCGGAACCTACGGCGGCCCCCAGCAGTGCGGCGAGTCCAGAGTCCATGCACTCCAGTCTGCCCGCACCCACGCTGCCCAACGGCCGGAAGAATCAGCCCTCCTGGCCCTCCGGCGCGGTGGACCGCACCAACGAGACCGGCTCCGTCTGCTGGTTGGAGGCGGAGACGCGCGTGGTGTGACGGGTGAGGCGCAGGCCCATGGCCGTCAGGGTGTCCGTGTCGTACAGCGCGCACAGCAGCGCCGCCGCGTCCGGAAGCGGCAGCTCGTCCGTCGCGCTGTACCCCAACTGCTCGGCCGTTTCCGGGTCGTCCAGGGCGGCCTGCCGGGCGTGGGCGAGCACCTGGTGGGGGTCGTCGACGACGAGTTCGTCGATCTGGATCCGCTGGGCGCGGACGCGCAGGTCGAGCGGGCGGGGCTGGGCGGGCCGGGGAGCCGCGACGACCGACCGCAGTTTCGGGTGGATCAGCGGCGTCACGTCCGCCAGGTGGTTCAGCGGCGTCGGGTCGGTCAGGCCGGTCGGGTGGTTCATGCGGTGGGCTCCAGAGAACGGGCCGCCGGAACGACGGTGCACGGAACGGCAGAACGGGGTGCGGAAGTACGGGAGTACGGGAGTACCGGAGTACGGAAGTACCGGAGCATTTGGGCGCGTACGCGGAGCGGCTGGCGGGGCGGCGAAGCTGAGGCGGAAGGGGCCGGAAGGGGCGGGAGGCGGGAGCTGCGGGGCATGGGGCAAGATCGGCCCGGTCTTACCGAGTTGGCGTGCGATGGAGTCGGACATGCTTACCTTGGGAGCGCCGTGCGAGCGTCGCAAGGTGCTCTGTGTGCACTGCGCGCAGACTGCGCGGAATGTCGGACAGATCGAGCCGGAGCCGGAAGGGGGCAACCGTGGCGCGCGAACGGTCGGGCCGTACGGCACGGCACCTGGTCCTGGTGGCCCGTCTGCGGCGCCTGCGGGAGGGCGCCGGCCTGTCCGTACCGCAGGCGGCGACGCAACTGGGCTGGCATCCCTCGACGCTGCGGCGGCTGGAACAGGCGCAGACCTCCCTCGACGTGGGGCAGGTGTCCGATCTGCTCGGCCTCTACGGGGCCGGCGCGGCGGAGACCGACGACATCATGGGGCGGCTCAACGCCGCCAACATGCCCGGCTGGTGGCACCCCTGGCGGGACGCCATGGCCCCCTGGCAGATGGACCTGATGAGCGTGGAGTCCGCCGCCGGCGTCGTCCGGACCTGGCATCCGGCGCTGGTCCCGCTGCTGCTGCGCACCCCGGCGTACGCGATGGCCGTGGACGAGGTCATGTTCCCCGAACGGGACGCGGCGGCCCGGCAGCGGCGGGCAGACTTCCTGGTGGAGCGTCAGAAACGGCTCCAGGAACAGCAGACCCGCCTCTGGGCCGTCCTGCCCGTCACCGCGCTGCGCTGCCAGGTGGGCGACGACGAGGTGATGCGCGAGCAGTTCGAGATGCTTCAACGGACAGCGGAGCGCGGGGATGTGACGATGCAACTGCATCCCGAGTACGCACCTCCGCACCCGCTGACCGGCGTACCGGCCCTCTCCCTGTACCGGGTGGAGATCCGGGAGATCGCCGATCATGTGGTGCGGGAGGGCGGGTTGCCCGGCACGGCGGAGGTGTGGGACAGCCCGCACCCCGTGCAGACGTATCAGGGAATGCTGGACGTGTCGTGCGTGATGGCGATACGGCCGGCCCGAACCAGAGAGGTACTACAGGATGAGTACGACCGGAAATGGGCCTGAACTGCCCGCGCAGATCGACACGAGCGTCGCGCACTCCGCACGTGTCTGGAACTACTGGCTCGGCGGCAAGGACAACTTCCCGGCGGACCGGGCGGCGGGCGACGCCTACCGGGGCAAGTACCCGCTGATCGAGACGTTCGCGAAGGAGTCCCGGGACTTCCTGCGCCGGACCGTCACCTATCTCGCCCGGGACGCCGGGATCCGGCAGTTCCTCGACGTCGGGGCGGGGCTGCCGACCGCGAACAACACGCACGAGGTCGCCCAGCGGATAGCCCCGGAGTCCCGGATCGTGTACGTCGACCACGACCCGCTGGTGCTCCTGCACGTCCACGCGCTGCTGACCAGCGCCCCCGAGGGCGCGACCGCGTACGTCGAGGCGGACATGCGCGACACCGAGACCGTCCTCACCGGGGCGGCCAAGACCCTGGACCTGACGCAGCCCGTCGCGCTCGTCATCAGCGACGTCCTGGGGCACATCGTGGACTGGGACGACGCGCTGTCCCTGGTCCGGCGGCTGGTGGAACGCCTGCCCTCCGGCAGCTACCTCTCGCTCAGTCACTCCACCGCGTCCGACGAGGCCCACCGGGCCGTCCAGGACGAGTACAACGCGAGCGGCGCGATCCCGTACATCTTCCGGGAGCCGGAGACCACGGTCGCGTTCTTCGACGGGCTGGAGATGGTGGAGCCGGGCATGGTGTCCTGGCCGAACTGGCGCCCCGACGCCAACACCGGCACCACCACGGCCCGGGCCGGATGGGGCGCGGTCGCCCGCATCCCCTGATCCGCGTCCGATCCCACCCCCAACAGCCTTGTCGCGTACGGGAGATATCCAGATGTCCCGTACGCGGCGCGCACGGCCCGCAGAGGCTCTCTCCCATGAGCACCACAGGTACGACCGGCCACGAGGCCGCCTGTCCGGGCGGCGGCGCCCGGCACGCGCGGGAGACGACGGACCGGCTGCTGCGGGCGGCGACCCGGTCCGGTGCGCATCTGATCGCCGAGGCCGCCCTGCTGGTCCAGGGCTGGGCCGTGCTGGCCGACCCGATCGCCGGAGCCGTCTACAGCACCCCCGCCGCCTCGGCCGCCGACGGCGTGCACGCGGCCGCCGCCCCGCGGGAACACCCGCACTGCCTCCAGCGCCCGGCCGCCGGAGCCGTCCTCGTCCTGGCCCCCGGGCCCACCGTCTCCCCCGAACAGGCCGCCCGCGTCGCCACCACCACCGCGGCCCTCCTGGAGGTGCGCGGGCAGCGGGCGGCGGAGCTGCGGGGCGAGCAGATGCGGCTGCACACCACGCTCGTCCGGCTGCTGCTGGCCGGCCACACCACCGCCGTAGCCGACACCCTGGGCGGGAACCGGCTCACCCATGTCACGGTCTACCGGCTCACCGGCGCCGACGTCCCCACCGCCCACCAGGTCCTGTGGCGGGCCGTACGCCCCTCGCTCGCCCCGCACGCCGACGCCTGCACCCTGCTGGGCCGGCTCGACGGCGAACTCGTCGTCGCCGAACTCCACCGCGGCGGCGACGACGGCCGCGTCCTGCGCCTGGTCTCCCGGGTGAGCGAGCGCCACCACCTGCTGGCGGGCATGGCCGGGCCGCTGCCCCTGGCCGAGATGCCCACCGCCCACAGCGACGCCGCCGCCGCCCGGCACAGCGCCACCCCCGACCGCCGTATCGTCCCCGCCGACGCCGTCGGCACCTCCCGGCTCACGCCCCTGCTGCCGACCGCCCCGTACGCCCGCTGGGCGCGGGCCGTGCTGCGCCCGCTGACCCCGGCCCACCAGCACCTGCTGCTCGTCTGGCTCCGCACCGGCTCCAAGCCCCGCGCGGCCGCCGCGCTCGGGCTGTCCGCCGGTACGGTACGGGCCCGGATACGCGAGCTGTCCCGGCTGCTGGGCGCGGACCTGGAGGACGCCACCGTGCAGGCGCATCTGCTGCTCGCCCTCCGCGCGCCCGCCCCCGCCGACGACAGCGGGAGCCAGAACGGGAACGGCCCCGCCCGGCTGGAGGCGTTGCCCGCCGGCCTCCTGGACACCGAGGCGGCCCGGTCCTGGGCCCGCGGTCTGGTCGGCGGTCTGGAGCCGCATCTGCGGATCGCGCTGACCTGCTGGCTGGGCCACCACGCCCGGACCGCCCCCGCCGCGGCCGAACTGCACGTCCACCGCACCACCCTGGCCAACTGGCTCACCCAGTGCGCCGAACACCTCGCCCAGAACCTCGGCGACGCCACCGTACGCGCCGAGATCCACCTCGCGCTGCGGGCCACCCGGACCGGTCCCGACGACCCGGCGGCCCTGCCCCGGCGCGGCGGGCGCACCTACCGCCGGCTGTGAGCGGCGGCGGAGAGCAGGGCTAGGACGGCGCCTGGCCCGTCTCGAAGCGGCTGACGCGGTCGCCGGTGACCGTGAAGACCCAGCGGGTCCGCATCGTGCCCCAGGTGTCGTTCGTGTAGTCGACGACGAGGACCCGGCCGTCGTCGGAGGCCTCCACGACCTTCATACGGCCGTTGGCCTGCGGGGAGAAGATCTCCTTCTCCGTCCAGGCCGCCAGGTCCCGTTCGCTGCCGTCGTCGGACATGGTGGCGTCCTCGGTGAGGACATCGGCGAAGAAGGCGTCCTTGTCGCCCGCGTTCACCGCGGCGATGAACTTCTCCACCACCGGATCGCTGATCGATGTGGTCATCGTGCTCCTCCTCTTTCTTCCTCCCACCGAGTCTCTGTCTTCCACCCACCGAGTCTCTGTCGGCGGGTTCACCCCCGCATGTCGTCCCTGCCGTCCCTGTCGTCCCTCAGGAAGAGGTCCCGGCCCGGGCACGTCGTGTGCGCGGGCCACAGCGCGTGGACCGGGACGTGCACGGGCGGGTCCAGGTCGACGACGTACGCCGCGCCGCCCGCCGCCGGGCCCGGGGGCGTCGTGACGAAGGCGATGCGGCCGGTCGCGGTGACGGCGGTGACCGGCGGGGTGCCCTGGACCGGGTTGCGCCGGACGTCCGGTTCCACGCCCGCCTGACGGCACAGGCCGATCAGGAGGTCCGTGTACGCGGACGAGCCGGCCTCGCCCCACACCGTGAGCGGCTGGCCGCGCAGATCGGCCAGGGCCACCGCGGGCCGGGCGGCGAACGGGTGCCCGGCGGGGACGGCGATCCGCAGGCGGTGCTCGGCGATCCGCGCCCGGGTCAGCCCCGTGTCGGCGGGCATGGCCCGGGTCAGGCCCAGGTCGCAGGCGCCCGTGAGGAGTTGCTCGCGCAGTTCGTCGGGGAAGAGCTGGCGGACGTGGGCCTGTATGCCCTGCTCCTCCGTACCGGCCCGGGTCAGCAGCTCCACGACCTCCTCCGCCGTGACCGCCGGGGTGTGGCCGATCCGCAGATGCCCGGCCTGGCCGCGCCCGATGCGGCGGGCCCGGTCCAGGGCGGCGAGCGCCTGGGCGCTGAGCGCCCGGGCGTCGTCGATGAGGGCCTGCCCGGCCGGGGTCGGGGTGACGTGCTGGTGGCCCCGGTCCAGGAGCCGGACGCCGACGTGCCGCTCCAGGGTGCGGATGGAGGTGCTCAGCGCCTGCTGGCTCAGATGCAGCCGTTCGGCCGCCCGGGTGAACCCGCCCTCCTCGGCGACGGCGACGAGATGCTCCAGCTTGCGCAGGTCCAGACTCACGCGGTCCTCCCGGACGCCATCGGCCGACTGAGGTCAGCGAACCGCCGACAGGGGTCAGCGGACCGTGTAGCCGCCGTTGGCGAAGATCGTCTGGCCGGTGATCCAGCCGCCCTCGGTGACGAGGAACTTCACCAGCGGCGCGATGTCCTCGATCTCGGTCAACCGGCCGCCCATCGCCTGGGACTTGTGGAACTCCACGCGCTCCGGCGTCTCCTGCGGGTAGAAGAACGGCGTGTCCATCGGCCCCGGGGCCACATTGTTCACCGCGATCCCGCGCGGGGCGAACTCCTTGGCCGCCGCCCGGGTGAAGTGCTCCAGCGGGGCCTTGCCGCCCGCGTAGGTGGCGTACCCGTCCGTGAACGCGGCGAGCAGCGACGTCACCAGGCTGACGATGCGGCCGCCGTCGTTGAGACGCGCACCGGCCTCCTGGAGGAAGAAGTACGCCGCCTTGGAGTTGATCGCGAACATGCGGTCGTACTCCTCCTCGGTCGTCTCCGCGATCGGCTTCCGCAGCACCATGCCCGTGGTGTTCACGGCGACGTCCACCCCGCCGAAGGCGTCCAGCGCCTGGTCGAAGAGGCTCCGCACCCCCTCGACGCGGGTCAGGTCCTCGCGGACGACGACGGCCTGGGCGCCTGTGCCCCGTACGGCCTCCGCCGTCTTCTCGGCGTCGGCGGCGGTGTTCTCGCCGTGGTAGTGGACGACGATGTTCGCTCCGGCCTCGCCGAGCGAGCGGCTGATCAGGCCCCCGAGATTCTTCGCGCCCCCGGCGACGACGGCGGTCTTCCCCTTCAGCGACTGCTGCTGCTCACTCATGACGGACTCCCTCTCCGATATGTGCCGTTCGTTGTGGTTTCCGGTGTCCACGCTAGGAGCGCCTGCCTCCGCGGGGAAACACAAAGATCGCGTCGGCCCACCAGGAAGATGGGTCACCGCAGGTCAGCGCGGGCGCACGGGTACTGCCCGCGTGACCGGAAAGGCCATTGACGTACGCCGTACGAGTCACGAAGGATCACCGCGTGACAATCACCGAACAGCCTTCGCCCGCTCCGTCCCGTCCCATCGCCCTGATCACCGGCGTCGGCCGCAGTGTCGGCATCGGCGCGGGCATCGCGCGGCGGCTGGCAGCCTCCGGCTGGGACATCGCCTTCACCTACTGGACGCCGTACGACCGCCGCATGGAGTGGGGCGCCGAAGCCGGGGCCGCCGAGTCCATCGCGAAGGAGCTGGCCGAGGCCGGAGCCCGTACGGCGGCGATCGAGGCGGACCTCACCGACCCCGACGCACCGGCCCGCATCTTCGACGAGGCCGAGCAGCGCCTCGGCGGACCGGTGACCGCGCTCGTCCTCTCGCACGCGGAGTCGGTGGACTCGGGGCTGCTGGACACCACCGTGGAGGCGTTCGACCGGCACTTCGCGGTGAACGCCCGGGCCAGTTGGCTGCTGATCCGGGAGTACGGTCTCCGCTTCCGCAGCGCACCGGGCACCGCCACCGGCCGGATCGTCGCGCTCACCAGCGACCACACCGTGGGCAACCTCCCCTACGGCGCCAGCAAGGGGGCCCTGGACCGCATCACGCTCGCCGCCGCGCACGAGCTGGCCCACCTCGGAGTGACGGCGAACGTCGTCAACCCCGGCCCGGTGGACACCGGATGGATGACCGACGACCTGCGCGAGACCCTGGCCGCGGGCACCCCGCTCGGCCGGCTCGGCACCCCTCGGGACACCGCCCATCTGGTGGACTTCCTCTGCTCCCCCGAAGGTCAGTGGATCAACGGCCAGCTGCTGAAGAGCAACGGCGGCGCGGCAGGCTAGAAGGTGTCTAGTCTGAGCTGGTCCATGTAGTGCACAGGGGGTTTCGTATGCACAACGAAGACCGGACCGGCAGAGCGGACGACGGGCAGGACGGGCGCCTCGCCGACCGCCGGGCGGACGACGACGCCCCCCGGACCGTGATCGACGGCCGTTACGAGCTGCGGGAGCAGATCGGCAGCGGCGGGATGGGCGAGGTCTGGAAGGCCCACGACCGGCGGCTGAACCGGTTCGTCGCGGTCAAGGGCCTGCTCGACCGGAACGCCGTGACCGGGGGCACGCAGGCGACGGCGATGCAGCGCGCGCGGCGCGAGGCGGAGGCCATCGCCAAGATCGAGCACCAGAACGTGGTGACGGTCCACGACCGGGTCGAGACCGACCACCAGGTCTGGATCGTGATGAAGCTGCTCGAAGCGCGGTCCCTCGCGGACCTGTTGAGCCGCGACGGGGTCCTCGCCGTGCCGCGCGCCGCGAACATCGGCCTCCAGGTCCTCCAGGGCCTGCGGGCGGTCCACGCGGCATCGGTCGTCCACCGGGATGTGAAGCCCGGCAACGTCCTCGTCCGGGACGACGGCCTCGCGATCCTGGTCGACTTCGGCATCGCCACCTTCGAGGGCGCGGACCGGGTGACCCGGACCGGCAGCGTCATCGGCACCCCCTCCTACCTGGCCCCCGAACTCTTCGCCCCCGCCTCTCCCGGCCCCACGCCCGCCTCCGACCTGTGGGCGCTCGGCGTCACGCTGTACGAGGCGGTCGAGGGCCGCGTGCCGTTCGCCGGGCACGAGGTGTGGGAGGTCCAGGAGAACATCCGGCACTCCCCCGACCCCGTCCTCCGGTACGCGGGGCCCCTCGCCCCGGTCATCCAGGGGCTGTTGATCACCGACCCCCGGGACCGCCTGGACGCGGCGACGGCGGAGGCGATGCTCCGCGAGGTGCTCGACGACCCGGCCTCGCCGAACGCCGGTGCGGCGGGCGCGGCGACGCATCCGCCGACGGAGGTCTCCACGCCGGACCCCGCGACGCCCCCGACGCCCGTACTGCGCACGGCTGTTCGGGCTCCCGAGCCCGCACCTGACCCTCCGGCGGCGAGCGGGCAGCGGCGCTCCCGCTACCGGGGGTGGCAGATCGCGGCGGCCGTCGTGTGCGTGACGCTGCTGGCCGGCGCCGGCTGGCTGGCCGCGCGGGGCGACGGCAAGGACGGCAAACGGGGCGACCGGGCCGGCTCGACGGAGGGCCGGGGAGGGGCCGGCAACGGCAGCCAGGAACAGTGGAAGGACACGCACCCCACCCTGGAGATCGGCGTCAAGGACGACCAGCCCGGGCTGAGCAAGTTCGACAAGAAGACGCGTACGTACAAGGGTTACGACATCGACCTGGCGTACGCGATCGCCGAGAGCATGGGGTACGGCAAGGACGAGGTCGCCTTCACGACGGTCGCCACGGACTACCGGTCCACCGCGCTGAAGACCAAGCAGGTGGACCTGGTCATCGCCTCGTACAGCATCACCGACGACCGCAAGACGGCCGGCCCCGACGGCTACAGCGTCGACTTCGCGGGCCCGTACTACGAGGCGAGCCGGGGCTTCCTGGTCCGCGAGAAGTCGGCGAAGTACACGATCAACGACTCCAGCGATCTGCGGGACCTGGGCGTCGAGGTGTGCACGGCACGGGAGTCGACGTACGAGAAGGCGCTGCCGAAGCAGGGCTTCACCATGGCGAAATCGCAGCCCAACACCTACCAGGACTGCCTGGACAAGCTGCTGGACCCGAGGTCCGACGTGTACGCGGTGGCCTCGGACGACATCATTCTCGCCGGGTACGTCGAGGCCAACCCGGGCAAGGTGCGGCGGCTGGAGAACATCCAGGGCGCGGAGGGCTACGGCGTGGCGATGCGGCCGAAGTCGCCGATCCTGAAGGGCGAGGTGTGCTCGGCGCTGCGGACGATCCTGGCCGGCCGGGTGTGGGAGGACATGTACAAGGAGAACCTGTCGGGGCTGGTGGGCAACAAGAACCCGCCGGGCCGCCCGGAACTGACGGAGTGCGAGGGGTTCTGAGGGCCGCGCCGACGATGGGGCACCCCGGGGCACGACCCCCGGCTCACGACCCCCGGCTCACCGCTCCGGGAACCGCTCCCCGCACCGGCTACAGAACACCGGCGAGGGGTCCTGCGACAGCCGCCCGCACTCCGGGCAGACCCGGTCCAGCATGCAGGGCCCCTCGCCACCCTCGTACGCCCCGCTCGGCGGCTTGATCGCGAGGCCGGGGCGGCGGCGGTGGACGGTGAGGTACGTGAGCCCGTCGGGCCCCGCCGCGAGGGCGCGCCGGGACGTCCGGGGCAGCCAGAGAACGACGCCGGGCGCGAGGTCCAGGTCATGGACCTGGCCGCCCGCCCTCAGGAGGCCCGCCCCCTCCAGCACCACAAGCAGTACGTCGAGCACGTCCTCCTGATGCTCCCCGACCTCGGCGTCCGGCGGCAGCCGCACCAGATTGGCGTCCAACTCCCGCCCCGGCTCGGCCAGATGCCACAGCGCGCCGCGCTCGTCGGGAGCGGCGGAGGCGAGGAGCGTGTCGAGGACGGCGAGGATTCGGGGGTCGGCGTTCACGGCGTCCAGGCTACGCCGCGGCGGCGGGGCGGGCGCGCGGCGGCCGCCGGGTCACGCGCACTCAGTCCTGCGGGTCGGGCGCGCCGGCCGCCGCCACGCAGAACTCGTTGCCCTCCGGGTCGACCATCACCACGTGGTGCTCGTCGACCTCCGCCAGCACGGACCCGCCCGCCGCCACGAGCCGCGCAGCCTCCGCCCGGACCCGGTCCCACCGCTCGGCCGGGGTGCCGTGGCCGTCGATCCGCACATCGATGTGCAGCCGGTTCTTCGCGGTCTTCGGCTCGGGCACCTTGAGGATGGCGAGGTGCGGGCCGACGCCTTCGGGGTCGCAGAGCCAGGCCCCGTCGTCCACCGTCTCGCCCTCCGGCAGATCGAACTGGGCGAGCCACTCCTCCCGGGTCGCGAACGGCGGCGGCGGTGGGAGATCCACGTAGCCCAGGGCCGACTTCCAGAAGGCGCGCAGTAGTTGGGCGTCGGTGCAGTCCAGGGTCAGATCGATGCGTACGGGCATGGCCAGGACCGTACGGGACTCGTCCGACGACCGCATCCGCGTAACGTGGCCCACCGCCCACCCGCCCGCCACGCCGAGGGGAACGACGCCCGTGCACCGCGAACCGAACGACCTGTACCCGCCGATCGAACCGTACGAGAGCGGGATGCTGGACGTCGGGGACGGCAACCTCGTGTACTGGGAGGTGTGCGGCAACCCGGACGGCAAGCCGGCTCTGGTGGTGCACGGCGGCCCGGGGTCCGGCTGCTCGCCCGGCTCCCGCCGGTACTTCGACCCGGACCGCTACCGGGTGGTCCTCTTCGACCAGCGGGGCTGCGGCCGCTCGACGCCGCACGCGAGCGCCCCGGCAACGGATATGGCTTACAACACGACGGCCCACCTGATCGCCGACATGGAACGCCTGCGAGAACACCTGAACATCGACAACTGGCTTCTGTACGGGGGCTCCTGGGGCTCGACGCTGATCCTGGCGTACGCCGAGGAGCGCCCGGAGCGGGTCACAGAGGTCGTGATCCCCTCGGTGACGACGACCCGCCGCAGCGAGATCGACTGGCTCTACCGGGGCGCGGGACAGCTCGTCCCCGAGGCCTGGGCGGCCTTCCGCGCGGGCGTCCCCGAGGTGAGCGACCCGGCCGACCTGGTCGCGGCGTACGCCCGCCGGATGGAGAGCGAGGACGCGGCCGTACGGGAGAAGGCGACGGCGGACTGGTGCGCCTGGGAGGACGCGGTCGTCTCGATGGAGGCGCCCCCGGGCCCGCCCCCGTACAGCGGCCGCCCGGACCGCGACCAGCTGGCGCTCGTCCGGATCTGCGCCCACTACTTCGCCCACGGAGCCTGGCTGGAGGAGGGCCAACTCCTCTCCCGCGCCCACCGCCTGACCGGCATCCCGGCCGCCCTGATCCACGGCCGCTTCGACCTCGCGGGCCCCCTGATCACCGCCTGGGAACTGGACCGCGCCTGGCCGGACGCCAAGCTGACGATCATCGACAACGCGGGCCACATGGGCGGCACGGAGACCCGGCGGGCGGTGCTGGCGGCGCTGGACGGGTTCGCGGCGAAGGGATAGGGCCCGCCTTTCGGACCGGCCGCATGCAGGCAGACGGGCCCGCCCCGGCTGAAGCATTCCCGGGAGGGGGCGGGCCCGTACACCGTGTCCGCGGCTCCTACCAGGCGAACGCCTCCGGCGACGGACCCGGGCCCGGGAAGATCTCGTCCAGGCCGGTGAGCACCGCCTCCGGGAGGTCCAGCTCAAGCGCCCGGAGCGCGCTGTCCAGCTGCTCGGCGGTGCGCGGGCCGACGATCGGGCCCGTGATGCCGGGGCGGGTCAGCAGCCAGGCCAGGGCCGCTTCGCCGGGCTCCAGGCCGTGCTTGTCGAGCAGGTCCTCGTACGCCTGGAGCTGGGCGCGGGTGGCGGGGTCGGCCAGGGCGTCGGCCGCGCGGCCCGAGGCGCGGCGGCCGCCCTCGGTCGTCTTCTTGATGACGCCGCCCAGCAGGCCGCCGTGCAGAGGGGACCAGGGGATGACCCCGAGGCCGTACTCCTGCGCGGCCGGGATGACCTCCATCTCGGCGCGGCGCTCGACGAGGTTGTAGATGCACTGCTCGCTGACCAGGCCGAGCGAACCGCGCCGGGCGGCCTGCTCGTTGGCCTGGGCGATCTTGTAGCCGGAGAAGTTGGACGAACCGGCGTAGAGGATCTTGCCCTGCTGGACCAGGACGTCGATCGCCTGCCAGATCTCGTCGAAGGGCGTGTTCCGGTCGACGTGGTGGAACTGGTACAGATCGATGTGGTCGGTCTGGAGGCGCTTGAGCGAGGCGTCGACCGCGCGCCGGATGTTCACGGCGGAGAGCTTGTCGTGGTTGGGCCAGGCCTCGCCGTCGGCGCCCATGTTCCCGTACATCTTGGTGGCCAGGACCACCTTGTCGCGCCGGCCACCGCCCTGGGCGAACCAGGTGCCGAGGATCTCCTCGGTGCGCCCCTTGTTCTCGCCCCAGCCGTAGACGTTGGCCGTGTCGAAGAAGTTCAGGCCCGCGCCGAGCGCGGAGTCCATGATCGCGTGACTGTCGGACTCGTTGGTCTGCGGGCCGAAGTTCATCGTCCCGAGGACGAGGCGGCTGACCTTGAGTCCCGTACGTCCGAGCTGTGTGTACTTCATGGCGCCCAAGCCAACGCCTTCGAGTCCACTCCAGGCAAGCACGCACCCCGGACGCGCCGGGCTTCCGGGAGGCGCGACGCCACCCGGCGGCCCGCCGGTCTCAGCCGCCCAGGGCGGCCCCCACGGCGACGACGACGAATATCAGCACGAGCACGGCCGCCATGATGCGGTTTCTGGTCTTCGGGTCCACCCTTCGAGCGTAACGGCACCGCTCACCGGACCCGGCCGCCGGGCCGCCCCGGGCGTCATGGCGGCCCCTCACCCGCCCAGCGGCCAGGCCCGCGCCGCCGTGTAGCGCGGCCGCTCCCCCGGCACCCCGGACACCGGCAGATGACTCCGTACGAGCGTGAGCTCCGCGGCCTCCCAGCGCTGCCCCTCGAACCCCGCCAGCGCCGCGGCGAAGGGCCGGAGGTCCACCCCGCCCCGGCTCCGGGCCAGCGTGAGGTGCGGGGCGAAGCGGCGGTGCTCCATCGGCAGCCCGGTCCGCCGGGCGGCTGCATCCGCGCGCTCGGCGAGCAGCCGCAGCGTGTCGAGCCCGCCCGCCGCCCCGGCCCACAGCGCCCGCCCGCCGAAGTGCCCGGCCCCGTGCAGGCAGAGCGCGAAGGGCGCGGTCCGACGCGCGGCCCGCTCCAGGCGCGCCTCCAGCTCCGGCGTGGCGTCCTCGGGCACCTCCCCGTAGAACGCCAGCGTGACGTGCCAGCCCTCGGGGCCCGTCCAGCGCAGATCCCGTGCCCCGGGCAGGGTGTGCAGCGGTGCGAGTGCCGTACGGAGTTCGGCCACGGCCGACGCGGGCGGCAGGACGGCGGCGAAAAGGCGCTGGGAGGCCGGACGGCCGGGATCGCTGCTGCTCATGCGCGCGAGTCTGGCAGGTCCGGGCGTGTCCGGGGCGCCGGGCCTATCGTTGTACTACGCGGCTGCCCGCACGCCCGTGCGGCAGCGGGGAGGAGCGGCACGATGACCGTCGTAGACACCGACAGGATCGACATGGCCGACATCAGCGACGAGCGCACTCTGGACGGAAGACGTTCCCCTCGACGATCGAAGGACTGTCCACCGCGCAGAACTCCTCCGTGCGGGACCGGATCGACGATGCCTTGCTGATCGTCAGCGAACTCGTGACGAACGCCGACCAGCACGCCGCGGATCCGGAAGAGTTCCGCACCCACTGGGACGGAACCGATGTGACTCTGGAGGTCGACGACTCCGGGCCCGTTCCGCCCTGCCTCTGCCCTCCTTCGGCACGCGGCGAGAACGGCGGCTTCGGCATGGCTCTGGTCGACCGGCTCACCCAAGACTGGGGTACGCGGCCCCGCACGGACCGCAAGACCGGCAAGACCGTCTATGCCCGCATCGCCATTCCCTGCGACTACGGGATACGCGCCGCATGACACCGCACCGCCATGCACAGCACCTCGCGCCCTGTTCCCATGATGTGCCGGCGCCCCCGACCGAGGGCAAGGCGGGGATTTCAGAGTGCTGAGGCCCGCCTATCCGGACATGAACCTGGACGAGAGCCAGACTCCGGTATACGGCCGATTGAGCACAGGACCGGATCTTGAGACTGGAGAGGGCTTGTGCTTGCCTTCCTTCTGCCAAGCCCCGGTCGAGCCAAAGGAACGCGGAATGGTTCGCCGACAGAGCCGGCGAACCATTCACGAATCAGTGAGCTCAGTAGGGAGCAGGCGGGGCACTGGTATAGAGTTTCATAATGCCTCCGTATTGGCCGTCATGCCCATCGAGGTAGAAGGTGCCGCTATTCCCATACTGGTCATATGCCACAATTTTCGGGTTGTAGTAATTGTGGATGTCGTTAGGCCCATGAAGGGGGGTGCCACTCTGTAGCGGATTGGGCTGGTTCTGCACCCAGCCATCTCCACCAGTACCGGCATTCGCCCAAGTCACGCACAGCGACTGGTTGTCAGCATCCGCAGACCGATCGTAGATCTTTGCCGCGTCCCACCATTTGTTCCCGTTGGGCATTTTAAGGATTACGGCGCTTGCCCCTCCACCAGGGTTTGCAGAATTCGAATTTGCGGAAAATCCATTTGCCGGATACTTGACGTCGTGTGGCTCCTGGTACCAAACATAGGCGCCGCACAGCAAACTCCACCACTTCGCGTTAAAATTGTCCTTTCCGCTTTGCCACCCATAGAAACCGTCGTATTGGTTATCAGTCACAACGTTGGAGACTTCGAAGTGGCAGAAGACGCGCCCTTCGGAATTCTCCTTCGCAGTCAGATACCAGTTACTTCCGCCCTCGAAATTTACATATTGAGTGTCGTCCTGGCGAAGCGATACTAGGTCCTCCCTGACCCAGTCAATATTGTCGAGATCGTAATTCACTGCCTGCTTCGGCACGAGGGAAACCTTGGACTGGAGGGACTGCCCCGAATTCTGCGAAGTGACGGTAACCTCCCCGCTATCGGATTTCACCTTGACTGCAATTGATTTGCCACTCACGCCCGGGCTGCAGTATACGTAGTATTTTAGCTGCTGCGCTCCCCCTTCTGCGGCATGAGAAACTACAGGCTGCCTTCGGTTAGAAATTCCTGCGAGGTTCGGGACATTATTGAAATNTCACCTTGACTGCAATTGATTTGCCACTCACGCCCGGGCTGCAGTATACGTAGTATTTTAGCTGCTGCGCTCCCCCTTCTGCGGCATGAGAAACTACAGGCTGCCTTCGGTTAGAAATTCCTGCGAGGTTCGGGACATTATTGAAATGCGGATCCTCGGTATCCGTGTAACACCAGCTCGATTGGCCCTTCCAATTAAGTTCGGACTCATCGACATAGTCAATGAGCCATGTGTTAGCGGCCAGATGGCTTTGATCGACGGTGATCGAATTATGGTTTTCATCCTCCGGCCAAATGGTGACAATTACACCAACCTGATTCCGCGAGTTCGCGTAAATGGACTCACTTGGGAGGCCAGTTTCAAACGCAATTGTAACTTTCGCAACGCTATACCATGTCATTTGCGCCACCCTCCAATTCTGTGCGCAGAGCCCCCGTTCGGACTCTTGATATTTCGTAGGTAATTAATGCATCCATGCCCCTCGGTTGGATATTGGATGGGCGCCCGGGTACCGACGAGTCAGGCCCGCGATTGGTGATGATTTCACCTCGGACGCCTACCAGTTGGCTGGCCCGCAACGCGATGAACTTCCTGGTAGAGGATAGGGCCGGCATGCCTACCTACCTACCGGCCGCCGTGACAGACTTCTGTTCGCCTTGGCTCACCTGCTGTGCGGCGATACCTATGCTCAACCCGCACTGCCAGGCCATCAAGGCGCGCACGTGATGCCGCACGGCACACTCCTGCCGACCGAGCGAGACGGCATGAGAGCTCAAAGCTCATATCGATCTGTTCGTCAGCCGACTGTTGTGAGCGTCGCCGAGCCGTGGCCGTGTACAACGCGAAACCTCCCCGCACGGTCCTGCTTCCTCACGGGAACCTTCAGAACACGCGTGATGAAACTTGATCAACCTGCCACAGGTAACCGGATCTGTCAGTGACACAGACCCTATCGTGAGCGTCATTCCAAGTCACACCCGCAGTACTGCAAATTGTCGCAGGCGGGGTAACTGGAATGCTTGCAATTTGAACCGGCTGCACA
>NZ_LZRD01000028.1 GCF_001687325.1 Streptomyces sp. PTY087I2
CCCCGGCGAAGGCCGCACCCGCCGCACCCGCGCAGCCGGCCCCGGCCAAGGCCGCCCCGGCGGCTCCGGCTCCGGCGAAGACCGCCCCCGCCCCGGCGAAGCCCGCTGCCGCCAAGCCCGCCGCCGCGCCCGCCAAGCCGAAGGCCAAGGCCGACGAGTCCACCGAGGCCCCGGCCGGCCCGGAGTACGTGACGCTGCGCGGCCCCTCGGCCGCCGTCGCGAAGAACATGAACGCCTCGCTGGAGCTGCCGACGGCCACGTCCGTCCGCGCGGTCCCGGTGAAGCTGCTCTTCGACAACCGCATCGTCATCAACAACCACCTCAAGCGCGCCCGCGGCGGGAAGATCTCCTTCACGCACCTCATCGGGTACGCGATGGTGCAGGCCCTCAAGGCCATGCCGTCGATGAACTACTCCTTCGCGGAGAAGGACGGCAAGCCGACCCTGGTCAAGCCGGAGCACGTCAACCTGGGTCTGGCCATCGACCTGGTGAAGCCGAACGGCGACCGCCAGCTGGTCGTCGCGGCCATCAAGAAGGCCGAGACGCTCAACTTCTTCGAGTTCTGGCAGGCGTACGAGGACATCGTCCGGCGCGCCCGCATCGGCAAGCTCGGCATGGACGACTTCACCGGTGTCACCGCCTCGCTGACCAACCCCGGCGGCATCGGCACCGTCCACTCGGTGCCCCGCCTGATGCCCGGTCAGGGCCTCATCATGGGCGTCGGCGCGATGGACTACCCGGCGGAGTTCCAGGGCACCTCGCAGGACACCCTCAACAAGCTCGGCATCTCGAAGGTCATGACGCTCACGTCGACCTACGACCACCGGGTCATCCAGGGCGCCGCCTCCGGCGAGTTCCTGCGCGTCCTGTCCCAGCTGCTGCTCGGCGAGAACGAGTTCTACGACGAGATCTTCAAGGCGCTGCGCATCCCCTACGAGCCGGTCCGCTGGCTCAAGGACATCGACGCCTCGCACGACGACGACGTCACCAAGGCCGCGCGGGTCTTCGAGCTGATCCACTCCTACCGGGTCCGCGGCCACGTCATGGCCGACACCGACCCGCTGGAGTACCACCAGCGCAAGCACCCCGACCTGGACATCACCGAGCACGGCCTCACCCTGTGGGACCTGGAGCGGGACTTCGCGGTCGGCGGGTTCGCCGGCAAGACGATGATGAAGCTCCGCGACATCCTCGGCGTGCTGCGTGAGTCGTACTGCCGCACCACCGGCATCGAGTTCATGCACATCCAGGACCCGAAGCAGCGCAAGTGGCTCCAGGACCGGGTCGAGCGCCCGCGCCCGAAGCCCGAGCGCGAGGAGCAGCTGCGCATCCTGCGCCGGCTGAACGCCGCGGAGGCGTTCGAGACGTTCCTCCAGACGAAGTACGTCGGCCAGAAGCGGTTCTCGCTGGAGGGCGGCGAGTCCGTCATCCCGCTGCTCGACGCCGTCATCGACTCCGCCGCCGAGGCCCGCCTCGACGAGGTCGTCATCGGCATGGCCCACCGCGGCCGGCTGAACGTCCTGGCGAACATCGTCGGCAAGTCGTACGCGCAGATCTTCCGCGAGTTCGAGGGCAACCTCGACCCGCGCTCGATGCACGGCTCCGGCGACGTCAAGTACCACCTGGGCGCCGAGGGCACCTTCACCGGTCTGGACGGCGAGCAGATCAAGGTCTCGCTGGCCGCCAACCCCTCGCACCTGGAGGCGGTCGACCCGGTCCTGGAGGGCATCGCCCGCGCCAAGCAGGACATCATCAACAAGGGCGGCACGGACTTCACGGTCCTGCCGGTCGCGCTCCACGGCGACGCGGCCTTCGCGGGCCAGGGCGTCGTCGCCGAGACGCTCAACATGTCGCAGCTGCGCGGCTACCGCACCGGCGGCACCGTGCACGTGGTGATCAACAACCAGGTCGGCTTCACCGCCGCCCCGGAGTCCTCGCGCTCCTCGATGTACGCCACCGACGTGGCGCGCATGATCGAGGCGCCGATCATCCACGTCAACGGCGATGACCCGGAGGCCGTGGTCCGCGTCGCGCGGCTCGCCTTCGAGTTCCGGCAGGCGTTCAACAAGGACGTCGTGATCGACCTCATCTGCTACCGCCGCCGCGGTCACAACGAGGGCGACAACCCGGAGTTCACCAACCCGCAGATGTACACGCTGATCGACAAGAAGCGCTCGGTGCGCAAGCTCTACACCGAGTCCCTCATCGGTCGCGGCGACATCACGCTGGAAGAGGCGGAGCAGGCGCTCCAGGACTTCCAGGGTCAGCTGGAGAAGGTGTTCGCCGAGGTCCGCGAGGCCACCTCGCAGCCGGCGTCGCCGCACGTCCCGGAGCCGCAGGCCGCCTTCCCGGTCGGCGTGGAGACCGCGGTCTCCGCCGAGGTCGTGAAGCGGATCGCCGAGTCCCAGGTCAACATCCCCGAGTCGATCACCGTCCACCCCCGTCTGATGCCGCAGATGCAGCGTCGCGCGGCCTCGGTGGAGAACGGCACGATCGACTGGGGCATGGGCGAGACCCTGGCCATCGGTTCGCTGCTGATGGAGGGCACCCCGGTCCGGCTCGCCGGCCAGGACAGCCGCCGCGGCACGTTCGGCCAGCGCCACGCGGTCCTGGTCGACCAGGTCACCGGCGAGGACTACACCCCGCTGCTGTACCTGGCGGACGACCAGGCCCGGTACAACGTCTACGACTCGCTGCTCAGCGAGTACGCGGCGATGGGCTTCGAGTACGGCTACTCGCTGGCCCGCCCGGAGTCGCTGGTCATCTGGGAGGCCCAGTTCGGTGACTTCGTCAACGGCGCGCAGACCGTCGTGGACGAGTTCATCTCCTCGGCCGAGCAGAAGTGGGGCCAGACCTCCGGCGTCACGCTGCTCCTGCCGCACGGCTACGAGGGCCAGGGCCCGGACCACTCGTCCGCCCGCCCGGAGCGCTTCCTCCAGATGTGCGCGCAGGACAACATGACGGTCGCGATGCCGACCCTGCCGTCGAACTACTTCCACCTGCTGCGCTGGCAGGTGCACAACCCGCACCACAAGCCGCTCATCGTCTTCACCCCGAAGTCGATGCTGCGTCTGAAGGCGGCGGCCTCGTCCATCGAGGAGTTCACCTCCGGCGGCTTCCGCCCGGTGATCGGCGACGACAGCGTCAAGGCGGAGGACGTCCGCAAGGTCGTCTTCGTCTCGGGCAAGCTCTTCTACGACCTGGACGCCGAGCGGGAGAAGCGCGGCGACAAGGAGACCGCGATCATCCGGTTGGAGCGGCTGTACCCGCTGCCGGGTGCGGAGATCCAGGCCGAGATCGCGAAGTACCCGAACGCCGAGAAGTACCTGTGGGCGCAGGAGGAGCCGGCGAACCAGGGTGCGTGGCCGTTCATCGCGCTCAACCTGATCGACCACCTGGACCTCGCGGTCGGCTCGGACGTGCCGCACGGCGAGCGCCTGCGCCGCATCTCGCGGCCGCACGGCTCGTCCCCGGCGGTCGGCTCGGCCAAGCGTCACCAGGCGGAGCAGACGCAGCTGGTCAACGAGGTCTTCGAGGCCTGAGGACCACGCGGCTGAACACCCCGGGGACCCGGTTCCGCGCTTGTCGCGGGGCCGGGTCCCCGGCGTTTCCCCGCTGGATATCCTTCTCCCATGTACTTCACGGACCGTGGCATCGAGGAACTGGAGAAGCGGCGCGGCGAGGAGGAGGTCACCTTCGAGTGGCTCGCCGAGCAGCTGCGGACGTTCGTCGACCTCAACCCCGACTTCGAGGTGCCCGTCGAGCGCCTCGCGACCTGGCTGGCCCGGCTGGACGACGAGGACGACGAGGACGAGTAAGGTCCCGGTCCCGCTCTACTGGCTTTCGGCGCCCGCCCTGGCCCGCTCGTACGCGAGTCCCAGCGCGCCCTGCGCCAGCAGCACCGCCCCGGCCGCCGCCCAGCCGCCGCTGCGGCGTCGCGCGCCCCACAGCAGGAGCGGAAGCCCGGCCGCGAGCTGGACGGCGGCGACGGCCCGGGCCCGGGGCCCGCGTACCCACGGGCCGACCCGGCTGTTCTCGACCGCGTCCAGTTCGACCCGTACGGCATCGCGCCAGCCGGCCCACTCGACACGGTCCACCTGGCGCTGCACCGCCGCGACGCTGCGCAGCCGGTCGGCGCTCTCGCCCGGGGAGAGTCCGGCGGGCAGGGTCAGTCCGGTGCCGGTGAGGACGGCGAGCAGTCCGCGCAGCCGGGCTTCCGCGTCCGTCTCCGGATCGGGGCGGGTCAGCTCCTCCAGCGCCTGTACGTCGAGCACCGGGTCGAGGCCGAGCCGGGCGGCGAAGGTCCGCATGGCCTCGTCCTCGCCCACCGGGGTGCCGTCGGTCAGCCAGACGTAGCCCACGGGCCGGCGGAATCCCGCGGCGAGGGTGTATCCGGCCCGGTCCGCGTCCCACCACAGGGCGAGCACCGGCCAGGTGGAGCCGACGGCGAGCGCGGTGGCCCAGCCGCCGAGGACCCGGTCGACCGGCTCGGCGTCCTGCCCCGCTCCCCCGGCCCGCCAGGGCTTCCCCTCCGGGACCAGCACACTCCACTCCTCACCCGCGCGGACCAGCAGCATCTGCTCGCGCAGCAGGTGGGCGAGCGGCCGTACGGTCTCGGGGTCGGCCCGGCACAGCAGGAGAGCCCCGGTGGATGTCGCGTTCATGGCTCATACGCTAGGGCAATTTGCCCGCATTTGATCGCGTTGCAGGCATTGTGCTGACCGCCGCCGGGAGACGACATCCCTTGACTTCCCCCATCCGCGATATATCGTGTTCTCAACGAGACGCGATATGTTGCGTTGCCACGCTTCCCGGGAGGTCACATCCATGCCTGTGTCGACATGGACCATCGATGAGCCTCGGAAGCTCACCTTCGACGATCCGGTGGCGGCGCTCCAGGTGCGTATCGTCGACGGCACGGTCAACGTGGTCGGGACCGACGAGCCGGGCGCCCGGCTGGAGGTCTCCTCGATCGAGGGGCCGCCGCTGATCGTGACCCAGGAGGACGGCCGGCTCACCGTGGCGTACGAGGATCTGCCCTGGCAGGACCTTCTGCGCTGGCTCGACCCCAAGGGCCGCCGCCGCAGCGCCGTCGTCTCGCTCGTCGTGCCCGCCGCGGCCTCGGTCGAGGTCGGCGTGATCGGCGCCGGGGCCGTCGTCTCCGGCATCAGCGGCCGTACGGAGGTCCGCGGCATCACGGGCGACTCCACGCTCGTCGGGCTGACGGGCGCGGTGCGCGGGGAGTCGGTGTCGGGCAGCCTGGAGGCGCAGAGCGTCACGGGGGACCTGCGCTTCCAGTCCGTGGCCGGCGATCTGACGGTGATCGACGGGGCGGGGGCCTCGGTCCGGGCCGAGTCGGTCAGCGGGGACATGGTGCTGGACGTCGACCCGTCCGGGAAGCCCACGGACATCCGGCTGACCACGGTGTCCGGCGAGATCGCGATCCGGCTGCCGCACCCGGCGGACGCCAAGGTCGAGGCGAACACCGCGAGCGGGGCCGTCTCCAACGCCTTCGAGGACCTGCGGGTCGGCGGGCACTGGGGCGCGAAGAAGATCACCGGCACGCTGGGCGCCGGGACGGGGACCCTGCGGGCGACGACCGTGTCCGGTTCGATCGCCCTCCTGCGCAGGCCACCCGCCGAGGACGACGCGTACGCCGCCGAGCCGACCGGAAAGGTTCTCTGACATGCCCCCCGTATTCGCCCACGGCCGCCTGCGCCTGTATCTCCTCAAGCTTCTGGACGAGGCCCCGCGCCACGGTTACGAGATCATCCGCCTGCTGGAGGAGCGCTTCCAGGGCCTCTACGCCCCGTCCGCCGGCACGGTCTACCCGCGGCTGGCCAAGCTGGAGGCCGAGGGCCTGGTCACCCACGCCACCGAGGGCGGCCGCAAGGTCTACTCGATCACCGACGCGGGCCGCGAGGAGCTGGCGGGCCGCAGCGGCGAACTGGCCGATCTGGAGCTGGAGATCCGCGATTCGCTCTCCGAGCTGGCCGCCGAGATACGCGACGACGTGCGGGGCGCGGCGGGCCGGCTCCGCAGCGACATGCGGGCGGCGGCATCGGAGTCCCGGCACGGTACGAAGGCGGGACCGGGGACCGGGACCGGAAAGGCGAAGGGGAAGGGCGAACCCTCCTCCCCCTTCGGCGACTTCGGGGACTTCGGCGGTCTGGGCGACCTCGGCGACAGCGAGGCGTGGCGGACGGCGAAGGAGGAGCTGCGCCGGGCCAAGCAGGAGTGGAAGGAGCAGGCCCGCCGGGCGAAGGACGAGTCCCGGCGCGCCCGCGAGGACGCCCAGCAGGCCCGCCGCCAGGCCAAGGAGGCCCAGGAGAAGGCGCGGGAGCAGATGCAGGCCGCCGCCCGTCAGGTGCAGGAGCACTTCGCCCGGGGCGACTGGCCCTCCGGCGTACGGGAAGGTCTCGCGGAGATCACCGGCCAGCTCGGCGGCTTCGCCCGGTCCGGCACGTGGCCCCCGTTCGGCAAGCCCGAGCCGGAGGCGGCCCCGCCCGTCCAGGACCCGGCACCCGGCGCGGACTGGGGGCAGGACGTGCCGACGACCGGCGACCCGGTGCGCGATCTGGACCGCCTGCTGGACCGGTTCCGCGACGGCGTCCGGGACACGGCGCGCGATCACGGGGTGACGGAGCCCCGGCTCGCGGAGGCCCGCCGCCACCTGGGCGAGGCGGCGGCACGGATCGAGGCGCTGCTGACGGCGGAGGACGGGGACGGGGACAGCAAGCAGGCCTGAGAGGGGATCCCCTCACCCGGCCTGGGCGTGCCCCTGGCCCGCTGCGCCGCCGTCGCGCCCATCGGCATCGGAGCCGTACAGCGCGCGCCGCACGGCCGTGTACGTCGCACCGTGCTCGGCGAGGACGTCGGCGACGACTCCCGGCTTCGCGGTGAGGGCGAGGAGCAGGTGTTCCTCGCCGATGAACCGGTCGCCGCGGCCGAGGGCCACCCGGAGCGAGTTCTCCAGGACGGTCTTCGCGCCCGGGGTGAAGGGGCGGTGCCCGGACGACCACCACCGGCGGCCGCGGCGGTCGGCGTCCAGGGCCCCTTCGCCGTGGACTCCCTCGACCTGGGACACGATCGCGCCGACGTCGATCCCGATACCGGCGAGGGCATCGGTGTCGGCCCTGGTCAGGCCGCCGCGGCGGCGGGCCTCGGCGAAGGATGCCTCCAGGGAGGCGCGGCGGTCGTGGAGGCCGAGGGCGGTGGCGGCGAACGCGGCCCGGCCGCCCTCCTGTTCCAGCAGCGCGAGCAGCAGGTGTTCCTCGGTGACCGAGCCGGCCCCGGCCCGCTCGGCCCGGGCGGCGGCTCCCTTCACGGTCGCGCGGGCCCCTCGGGTGAATCGCTCGAACATCAACGCCTCCCGTACTTCTTGTGCACGGCCTGCCGGCTGACGCCCAGCTCGGCGGCGATCTCCTGCCACGACCAGCCCTGAGCCCGGGCGCTTCTGACTTGTACGGCTTCGAGCTGCTCCAGCAGCCGTCGCAGCGCGGCCACCGCCCGCAGCCCGACGCGCGGGTCGCGGTCACCGGCGCGCGCGGCCAGATCCGTTGCTTCGGTCATGATGTCAACCTACATTGACACCTCTCGCTCGTCAATCAAAGTTGACAACATCGTCGGCGAGGCGGGCGTGCCGCTCGACGTCGTACCGGACCTTCCCGTACCGCAGCTTGGCCCGCTCGATGCCCTCGGGCGCGAATCCGGACCGGGTCGCGACCCGGCAGGAGGCGACGTTGTCGGTGCGGTGCCCCAGCTCCAGCCGGTACAGCCCGAGCTCGTCGAAGGCCCAGCGTGCGAGCGCCCGCACGCCGGCCGGGGCGACACCCCGGCCACGGGCGGACTCGGTGGTCCAGTAGGAGACCCAGCCGCTGTCGTGCGTCCGGTTGACGACGTTGAGCGCCACACAGCCCAGCGCCTCGCCGCCCTCGCCCACGACGGCCCAGGAGTAGCCGGTGCGCGCCCCCCGTTCGCGCGCGCGTTCCGCGATCCAGACCAGCGCCCCGGATCGGTCGTCGACGGGCCGGTCCGTCTGGCGGTCCATCTCGGCCGGGGCGAAGGCGCGGAGCACGGCGGAGGCGTCGTCGGGCAGCCAGGGGCGCAGCAGAAACCCTTCAGGGGTGGTCAGTTCGTCCATACGGGCCAGCTTCCCGCACGGTCACGACGACCTCGCTCCCGGGCCACGCGAGAACGACCGGCCGTCCGCCGCGCGACGAGGGGCCGAGGACATGAGCACGTCCGGTGGCGGTGACACGCCAGCCCCGGGGCGTGGGCGGCAGGGACAGCTCCGTCACCCCGGGGCGGGCGGCGGCCCGGTAGGCGAGGCGGTAGGTGCGGGTGCCCGCGTCGTACGTGTCGGAGCGGACGGTTCCCGCGACGGCCGGGGCGTACGGGGTGGCGGTCTGCTCCTTGTTCGTACGGAAGCGGCCGCGCTCGTCGACGGCGCAGTAGCCACCGCCGTAGCACCAGACGTACCCCGCCCAGCCGGAGCTGTAGCGGTTCAGGGAGGCGACGGCCTCGCGGTAGAAGCGGCCCATGTTGGGGAGGGCGTTGTTGAGCGGCCCCCACTCGCCGACGACCACGGGCATCCCGTACCGGGCCGGGTAGGCGGTGACGGCGGCCTCGTACGCCTCGATCCAGCCGGCGTCCGGGTCGTAGTCGGCGCCCGCCTCCATGGCGGTGTTGTAGAAGTGCGGGGCGTACACGGTCCGGCGGTCATGGATCCGGCCGAGCCCGGTGGGGACGCCCTCCCCCACGATGGGGGTCGGCTCGACGAAGATCCAGGTGGAGCGGTCCTCGGCGCGGATGGCGCGGGCGAGCCGGTTGTACATCGGGGTGAGGTGCTGGGCCTCGATACGGCGGGCGGCGGTCGGCAGGTCCTCGCCGGGGCGCAGCTCCCCCATGGGCTCGTTGATCAGGTCGTAGCCGATGACGGCGGGATGGCGGCCGAACCGGTCGGCGAGGACCTGCCACATGGCGGCCTGGGCGCGCTGGAGGTCGGGGTCCTCGTAGAGGTGGGTGAAGGCCCGCTGCACGGCGGGCTGGAAGTACTCGGAGAACCAGTCGTCGGGGTTCGGGGTGAACGGCAGCCCGTCGGTCCTGGTGGCCCATTCCGGGATGCCCCGGTGCCCGAACGCGGGCCCGAAGACGTCCTGGTGGGCGTCGATGAGGACGTGGACGCGGTGCTTGCGGGCCCAGTCGAGGATGCGCTCGATCTTACGGAGGTAGCGCGCGCTGTACTGGCCGCGCCGGGGCTCCAGATCGTCCCAGAAGACCAGCAGCCGGGCGAAGTTGAAGCCGTTGGCGCGCAGGTCGCGGAAGTGGCGTTCGGTGATGGCGCTGAGCGCGTCCTCGCCGCGGTTCGCCTTGTCCTCGACGTTCCAGCCGCGCAGGGTGAGGGTGCGGCCCTGGTCGTCGGTGAGGGGCGGGATGGCGCGTTCGTACGAGGCCACGGGTGCGGGGCGCGCCGAGGCGGCGGGGGCGAGGGCCCCCACCGCGAGCACGGACGCGACGACAAGTGCCATGAGTGCTCTGCCCATTCGCATGGGCGGCATCCCATCAGCAAAGCTGAGAGATGTTCAAGTATGAGTGGCGGAGGAGTTTTTGACGAACCTAGGAGGTCGGCGTGAGCACGATCTTCCCGAACAGGTCGCCGGACTCCAGCCGCTGGAACCCCTCCCGGGCCCGGTCCAGCGGCAGCACCTCGTCGATGACCGGGCGCACGCCGGTGGCGGCGCAGAACGCGAGCAGGTCCTCCAGCTCGTCCTTGGACCCCATGGTGGAGCCGACGACCTTCAGCTCCAGGAAGAAGATCCGGGTCAGCTCGGCGTGCGAGGGCCGGTCGCCGCTGGTGGCCCCGGAGATGACGAGGGTGCCGCCGGGGCGCAGCGACTTCACGGAGTGGGACCAGGTGGCGGCGCCCACGGTCTCGATGACGGCGTCCACGCGCTGCGGGAGCCGGGCGCCGGGCTCGTACGCCTCCAGAGCGCCGAGTTCGACCGCCCGCTCGCGCTTGGCCTTGTCCCGGCTGGTGGCGAAGACCCGCAGCCCGGCGGCCTTCCCGAGCACGATCGCGGCGGTGGCGACCCCGCCGCCGGCGCCCTGGACGAGCACGGAATCTCCGGGCCGCACCCCGGCGTTGGTGAACAGCATCCGGTACGCGGTGAGCCAGGCGGTGGGCAGGCAGGCGGCCTCGGCGAAGCTGAGCTCCTTCGGCTTGGGCAGGACGTTCCAGGTGGGGACGGTGACCTGCTCGGCGAAGGTGCCCTGGTAGCGCTCGGTGAGGATGGAGCGCGGCTCCTTCGGCCCGACGCCGTGCCCGGACTGCCCGATGACGGAGTGCAGGACGACCTCGTTGCCGTCCTGGTCGACGCCGGCCGCGTCGCAGCCGAGGATCATCGGCAGCCGGTCCTGCGAGAGGCCGACGCCACGCAGGGACCAGAGGTCGTGGTGGTTGAGGGAGGCTGCCCGGACGGTGACGGTGGACCACCCGGGACGGGTCTGCGGGGCGGGGCGCCCACCCAGCTCAAGGCCGTCGAGGGGGTGGTCGGGGTCGATGCGGGCTGCGTAGGCGGCGAACATGGCTTGACGATAGGCGGGGCGCGCCGCCCACGAAACAGCCTCCACGTGTGACGCACACCAACAAACCCAGCCCCTCCGGCGATTGAGGAGCGGGGGCCCGAACCAATAAGCCCCTGCGGCGATTGAGCAGCGGGGGTCTGGGGGCGGAGCCCCCGGGGCGCTGCCCCGGACCCCGCTCCTCAATCGCCGGAGGGGCTGGAAGTGCGGGCCTCAAACACCGCAGGGCTGGTAGTGCAGGCCTCACTCGCCGCGCGGGCAAGGTGTGCGGGCCCAAACACCGCAGGGCTGGTGGTGCGGGCCTCACTCGCCGCGCGGGCAAGGCCGGAAAGCGAAAACGGGCGGGGCCCGTACAAGTACAGGCCCCGCCCATTACGCATCGCTCGGCAACAACCTCAGCGCCGAGCCACCCCCTCCGCCCGCGCCGCCGCAGCCACGGCAGCCGTGACAGCAGGCGCGACCCGCTCGTCGAACGGGGACGGGATCACGTAATCCGCCGCCAGCTCGTCGCCCACGACATCCGCCAGCGCATTCGCCGCCGCGATCTTCATGCCCTCCGTGATCCGCGAGGCCCGCACCTGGAGCGCACCCGCGAAGATCCCCGGGAACGCCAGCACGTTGTTGATCTGGTTCGGGAAGTCGGACCGCCCGGTCGCCACGACGGCCGCGTACTTGTGCGCGACCTCCGGGTGGACCTCCGGATTCGGGTTGGCCATGGCGAAGACGTACGCACCGGGCGCCATCGACGCCACCGCCGCCTCCGGCACCGTACCGCCGGAGACGCCGATGAAGACGTCCGCACCGGCGAGCGCCTGCTCCAGGGAGCCGGAGATCCCCGCCCGGTTCGTCAGCTCAGCCAGCTCGCGCTTGACGTCGGTGAGGTCGTCGCGGTCGCGGCTGACGATGCCCTTGCGGTCGGCCACCGCGATGTCGCCGATCCCCGCCTCCAGCAGGAACTTGGCGATGGCCACGCCCGCCGCGCCCGCACCGGAGATGACGCCGCGCAGATCGCCGAGCGTCCGCCCGGAGAGCTTCGCGGCGTTACGCAGGGCGGCCAGGGTGACGACCGCGGTGCCGTGCTGGTCGTCGTGGAAGACCGGGATGTCCAGCCGCTCCTGGAGCTTGCGCTCGATCTCGAAGCAGCGGGGCGCCGAGATGTCCTCCAGGTTGACCCCGCCGAAGGAGGGGGCGAGCCGGACGACGGTGTCGACGATCTCGTCGGCGTCGGTGGTCGCGAGCGCGATCGGCACCGCGTCGACGCCGCCGAACTGCTTGAAGAGGATGGCCTTGCCCTCCATCACGGGGAGGGACGCCTCGGGCCCGATGTCACCGAGGCCGAGCACGGCGGTGCCGTCCGTCACGACGGCCACGACCTGGGACTTCCAGGTGTAGTCGTGGACGAGCTCGGGGTTGTCGGCAATGGCGCTGCACACTTTCGCCACTCCGGGCGTGTACGCCAGGGAAAGGTCGTCCTTGTCCCGGATCGGGACGGTGGCCTGCACGGCCATCTTCCCGCCCCGGTGAAGGGCGAAGGCCGGATCGAAGGGCTCGTCGGCCCCGGTGTCCGCCGCGCTCGTACGCTCGATGCCACGGTCGGTGGCGCTGTCGATGGTGCTGTCGCTGCGAGGATTGACGATCTCCGCTGCCATGGTGTTGACCCCTTAAGTCTTCATCGTTTGAGGGTGGCCACTCCTGGTTGAGGAGGGGTGGGCGGGCACCGCGTACGTGCCCCGCGCCGGGCGGTTGGCCCGCCCGGGCAGGGAGAGGTACGTACGCGCGGGCGCGCCGCACACGCGCCCTGGGCCCCGGATGAGGGGTGTAAACGTCTTTCTTACCGGACGAACGGTGTTACGGACGAGTCCATATCGACGCGGTGACGTGACTCATAGTCGAATATCTGGACAAGTCGGCAAACCGGTATAAATGCCGTCCACCAGTCGAGACGTGCCGAAGATTCTCCGGCGAGAGGATGGAATCCCCATAGAAGGTCCGGTCCCGAGGTACCGGCCGTTGATGTTCGGGGGTCGCCCGTTATCCGATTTTGACATGGCGGGACCCCTGAATGGGCCAGTCCGAATGGCAGGATGCCGTTCACACGAGGTGGCGACACTCGAAGGTGCGTGCCAAGCCGCCCCACCAGCACCTCACCCTCACCTGCCGGAGGATCCCGACATGACCGCAAGCATCATGCGTCGTAAGACCGCCAAGTCCCGGATCGCGGCGGTCGGCGCCATCGCGGTCGCCGGCTCCCTGCTGCTCACCGCCTGTGGCGACCAGACCGACAGCGCGTCCTCGGGGAGCGGCGACAGCACCGCCAGCAAGGCCGGCGCCCCGCTCTTCTCGAAGCTGCCGGAGAAGTACCGGAAGTCGGGTGTGATCAAGGTCGGCACGAATGCCGAGTACGCCCCGATGGAGTCCGTGGAGAACGGGAAGATCGTGGGTGTCGACCCCGATCTGGCCGAAGCGCTCGGCAAGCAGCTCGGCGTGAAGTTCGAGTTCACCTCCGGCAGCTTCGACGGCCTCATCACCGCCCTGAACTCCGGCCGCCACGACATCGCGATGTCGTCGATCACGGACAACAAGCAGCGCCAGGAGGGTCTGGACGACTCCGGCAAGAAGCTGGGCGAGGGCGTCGACTTCGTCGACTACTTCCTCGCCGGTACGGCCGTGTACACGAAGAAGGGCAACCCGCAGAACATCAAGTCCATCGAGGACCTGTGCGGGAAGCGCGCGGCGGTGCAGCGCGGCACCACGTACGAGGAGGCCCTCAAGAAGCAGTCGAAGGCCTGTACGGACGGCGGCGAGAAGGCCATCACGATCGAGTCGTTCGAGAACGACACCGAGGCCCAGACCCGCGTGAAGTCCGGCGGTGCGGTCGCCGGTGTCAACGACTACCCGGTCGCGGTCGACCTGGCCCGCAAGGCCGACGGCGGCAACGCGTTCGAGGTCGTGGGCGAGCAGGTCGACGCCGGCCCGTTCGGCATCGCCGTCAAGAAGACCAACACCGGTCTGCGCGACGCCCTGAAGGAGGCCGTCGACGCGATCATCGCGGACGGTTCGTACCAGAAGGTGCTCGACAAGTGGGGCGCCGGTACCGGAGCGATCGACAAGGCCGCCATCAACGGCGGCAAGTGACCGGACGCTTCACCGAAGGGCAGTCACGATGACTGACAAGTTCGACAAGACACCCGCCGCCTCACCGGCCGGCCAGGTGTCCGTCTCCAAGGGCGCCACCACGGCCCCGGAGAACATCAAGGCCATTCCTGTCCGCCATGTCGGCCGTTGGATCAGCGGCGTCGTGGTGATCGGCCTCCTGGTCGCCCTCGGATACGCCTTCTCGCAGGGCAACATCCAGTGGCAGGCCGTCGGCGACAAGCTGTTCGACAGCAACGTCGTCGCCGGTGCGGGCCGTACCCTGATGATCAGCGTCCTCGCGATGGTCCTCGGCGTGATCCTCGGCGTCGTGCTCGCCGTGATGCGGCTGTCGAAGAACCCGGTCACCAGCTGGGTGGCCTGGCTGTACATCTGGTTCTTCCGCGGCACCCCGGTCTACGTACAGCTGCTGCTCTGGTTCAACCTGGCGCTGATCTTCCCGGTCCTGAACATCCCGTTCATCTACAAGGACGAGATGACGGACGTCATGACCCCGTTCATGTGCGCCCTGCTGGGGCTCGCGCTGAACGAGGCCGCCTACATGGCGGAGATCTGCCGCGCGGGCATCCAGTCGGTCGACGAGGGCCAGACGGAGGCCTCGCACGCGCTGGGCATGACCCAGGCGAAGACCATGCGCCGTGTGGTCCTCCCGCAGGCGCTGCGGGTGATCATCCCGCCGACCGGCAACGAGTTCATCAACATGCTGAAGACCTCGTCGCTCGTCTACGCGGTCACGTACAACGAACTGCTCCGCTCCACCTCGCAGATCGGCTCCACGTCGTACGCGGTGATGGAGATGCTGTTCGTCGCGTCCATCTGGTACATCGTGATGACCAGCGTGTTCAGCGTCGGCCAGTATTACCTGGAGCGCCGCTTCGCCCGCGGCTCGCTGCGTTCGCTGCCGCTCACCCCGTGGCAGCGCGTCAAGGTCAACCTCGCCGCGTTCAGCAACCGGCCCTCCGGAGGTGTCTCCTCATGACCACTCCCATGGTGAAGGCCGAGGGCGTCCACAAGTCCTTCGGCGCCGCCCACATTCTCAAGGGCATCGACCTGGAGGTCGCCCCGCGTGAGGTGTTCTGCCTGATCGGCCCGTCCGGCTCCGGCAAGTCGACCTTCCTGCGGTGCATCAACCACCTGGAGAAGATCAACGCCGGCCGGCTCTCGGTCGACGGCGAACTGGTCGGCTACCGGCAGAAGGGCGACAAGCTCTACGAGCTGCGGGACAGCGAGGTCGCCCTCCAGCGCCGTGACATCGGCATGGTCTTCCAGCGCTTCAACCTGTTTCCGCACATGACGGCGCTGGAGAACGTCATGGAGGCGCCGATCCAGGTCAAGGGCGAGGCCAAGGCCGTGGCCCGGGCCCGCGCCGAGAAGCTGCTGGACCGGGTGGGCCTCGGCGACAAGGCGAAGAACTACCCCTCGCAGCTCTCCGGCGGCCAGCAGCAGCGCGTGGCGATCGCCCGCGCGCTGGCGATGGAGCCGAAGCTGATGCTCTTCGACGAGCCGACCTCCGCGCTCGACCCCGAGCTGGTCGGCGACGTCCTGGATGTCATGCGGGGCCTCGCCGAGGACGGCATGACGATGATCGTCGTCACCCACGAGATGGGCTTCGCCCGCGAGGTGGGCGACGCGCTGGTCTTCATGGACGACGGCGTGGTGGTCGAGTCGGGCCACCCGCGCGAGGTGCTGACCAACCCGCAGCACGACCGGACGAAGTCGTTCCTGTCGAAGGTGCTGTAGGGCGCGCATACGGGAGGGCGGTACGGACACGGGTCCGTACCGCCCTCTTTTTTGCTCGCGCGCGGCCTACTTCACCGCGAGGACGAGGCTGTCCGACGGCGAAGCCCAGACCGTTCGGGCCTCACCGAAACCGGAGGCGATGAGCGTACGGGCGTGCCAGTCGGCGGAGGGCATGTCGCCGTCCGCGTGCTCGCCGTAGATCGCGAACCGCTCGGCGGTGGGTGCGGCGAGGACGGGGTCCTTGGCGGCGACGGCCCACCACTCGGCCCAGTCCAGGGCGCCCGCGGCCTTGGCGCGGTCCATCGCGGCGTGCCGGTGGGCGCGCTCGGCGGCGTTGATGCGCGGGGTGGCCGGGTCGATGGTGCGGTCGGCGTTCATGAAGACCCCGCCGTCCCGGACGAGCCCGCCGAGCTGCCCGTACAGCACGGCGAGCGGCTCGCTGTGCAGCCAGTGCAGGGCGGTGGCGGTGAGGACGGCGTCGTACGAGGTGTGGGGCAGCCGCCCGGTCCAGTCCGGGTCCTTGAGGTCGGCGGTGACGAAGGTGACCCGGTCGTCGCCCTCGAAGGTGCCGCGGGCGATGGTCAGGAGCGCGGGGTCGAGATCGACGCCGGTACTCGTGGCGTCCGGGAACCGCTTGAGGAGCCGGTCCGTAATACTTCCCGTACCGCACGCGAGGTCGAGGACCCGCGGTCGTGGCCCGACGACCGCCTCGACCATGTCCAGCATCACCCGGAACCGCTCCTCACGGTCGGGCATGTACCACTCCTGCTGCCGGTCCCAGCTCTCCTGCCAGGACTGCCAGTCGGTGCCTGTAGCCGTCTCCGTCACGTCAACCTCCGCATCAAGCCCGCTGTAATGCCCATCAACCTAGATCGACCATTACACTGGTCGATGCCCAGACTCTAGCCCGACGCCGTAAGGACTACAAGTGGAACTGGCCTCTTACTCGGACTATGCCGTGCGCCTGGTCAACACCGAGGAGCCGGCCCGCAACAAGGACACGCTCACCTCCGTGGAGGCGGTCCGGGAGCTGTTCGGCGTCAGCCGGCAGGCGGCGCGGCGGGCGGCGGAGGCGGACGTGACCCGGTTCCGTTCCGTACGGGCACGGCTGCGCGCGGTCTTCGAGGCGGCCGACGACGGGGACGAGACGCTCGCGGTCGACCTGCTGAACTCGCTGCTGCTGGAGTTCCCGGTGAGCCCGCAGATCTCGGGGCACGACTTCCGGGACGAGGACGGCAGGCCGGACTGGCACATGCATCTGGCCGACCACCCGTCGAACGCGACCGCGGGCTACGCGGCCATCGCGGCGATGGGCCTGGCCTTCCATCTCACCGGGCACGGCGTGGACCGGCTGGGCCTGTGCGAGGCGGCACCCTGCCGCAACGCCTACCTGGACACGTCCACCAACCGCTCCCGGCGCTACTGCTCGGACCGCTGCGCGACCCGGGCGAACGTGGCCGCCTACCGGGCCCGCAAACGCGAGGAGGCCGAACGCACCGGCCGCAGCGCGGAGACCGCCCAGCCCAGCACCGCCGTCACCGACCGCTGACCCTTCGCCAGGGGCCGGTAGCGGGCCCGCACCCGGGCCAGCACGAGCTCCTCGGGCACGACCCCGTAATCCGTGCTGTCCCCGCCCGCGAACGTGTTGTCGCCCCGCACCCACCACCCACCGGGCCGCCGCTCGACGGCCCGCTTCACCACCAGCAGGTCCTGCTGGAAGGGGTGCCGCAGGATGACCACGTCACCGGGGCGCACGGCCACGCCGTACTGCACGAGCAGCAGATCACCGTGGTAGAGCGTGGGCACCATCGAAGGCCCCGTCACCTCCACCACCCGCAACGGACGCCGCGTCACCCGCCCGCCCCCGGACACCTGTCGCCGCTCCGGCATCTGCGCCACCGCCCGCTCCTCCTCCGTACACCGTCCCGTAGGACACCCTTCCGCGGACCGCCCCGTACATTCGGCCGACGGCCCGATTCTCACACCGGACTTTTGACCTAAGCCCCTGGGGCAGCCACGGAAAGCGGCGCTCCACGGAGTAATGTCCCACCTGAGAAGACGATCACGAGGAGGACAGCTCCATGCTTTCCCGCCTGTTTGCCCCCACGGTGAAGGTCAGCGCCCACTGCGACCTGCCCTGCGGCGTGTACGACCCGGCCCAGGCCCGCATCGAGGCCGAGTCGGTCAAGGCCGTCCAGGAGAAGTACCAGGCCAACGAGGACGCGGACTTCCGCACCCGCGCCATCCTGATCAAGGAGCAGCGCGCCGAGCTCGCGAAGCACCACATCTCGGTGCTCTGGAGCGACTACTTCAAGCCCCCGCACTTCGAGAAGTACCCGGAGCTGAACCAGCTGGTCAACGACACCCTGAAGGCGCTCTCCGCGGCCAAGGCCTCGAACGACCCGAAGACGGGCCAGAAGGCGCTGGACCTGATCGCCGAGGTCGACCGGATCTTCTGGGAGACGAAGAAGGCCTGATCTCCGGCTGGGCTGTCTGACCTGCGGTTCCGCCGGTCACACCGCCTACCGGACCGCACCCGGTCCGCGGACCGCCATCTCGGCGGCCATGGTGGGCCGGGTGCGGTGCTGTTCCCGGGCCTCTCGATAGCATCGGGCCATGATGGAAAGTCCTGTTGTCGAGCTGCTCGAGGCCGAGTACCGACGCGTTTGGGACCGCTTCTCCGACGAGTTCACGTTTCGGCCGAGTACGAGCTCCCTCAAGTGGCCGGCCATCAAGGAGCCCGTCCCGTCGGTTACCTGGAGCCTTGCCGCGCTCGACGACGACCCTGAACACGAGCGTTTGGACCGCCTGGTCGAGGTGGTCGAGCAGGGGCTGACTTCCTGCATCGGCCCGGATGCGACCCTGCTCGCGCTCGACTGGCAGCACACCTCGTATCGCTTCACGCCGCGGGGCGTCGGTGGCCCTGGGCAGCCGGCATGGCCTCTGAGTCCGTACCCCGACGGGGACTACTACATCTACCTCTCGGAAGACTTCCGTACGGGCAGTTTTGGGCACCCCTGGGAATACTCTCTGTGTTTGTTCGGTCAGGAATTCCTCGACGCCGCATCCACGGAGGTCGAGAGGCTTCTCGGCCGGCCGATCCGCAGGTCACCGGCCCTGCCCATGCCCCGGTACGAAGAAGGCCTGATCCAGGTGGAATCAGCAGACCCGGCCCGCACGGCTGCTGAAGCCGAACATCGGACCGGGCGCGACGTTTGGCGCGCGGGCAGGCGAGGTGCGTGCGGGCCCTGATGCGCGGGCGGGTAAGAGTCAGACTTCGGCCTTCCCCTGATGCAGGACAAAGGCGATGTGCGGCTCCAGCGCACGCAGGAAGTCGGGGGCGTCGAAGACCTCACCGGCGGGGACGACGCCGAGCGTCCCGGTCCGGCCGGTGAGGACGCGGTCGAGGGCCTCGGCGACCAGGGGCGCGGTGACGGCGTAGATGTCCTGGCCGCTCGCGGTGGCCCGGCGTTCGGTGTCGCCGGAGCGGACGACGGCGTCGACGAGGAAGGTCTGGTCCGAGCGGCCGTTCTCGTCTGCGGCGGCGGGTGCCTGCGTGTCGGGTGAGACGACGTCGCGGGCGGCCTCGGCGCTCATGTACGTGGTCACATCGGGGATCGCGAGGTGCTGGGGGACCGTGACGACGTCCGCCATCGTGAACTCCCCGATCACCGGCCGGCGACCCACCGGTTCGGGGAACGTCCACTCCAGGGCGGGCGCGGCGTCGGTGCGGCGCTCCCACTTTCCGCCCCGGTAGCGGAGCCGGTGGTCTCCGCGCCGCTCGCGGGAGACCGCGCCCGAGAGCCGGGTTCCGGCCGTGGGGTGCCAACTGCTGAGCCCGTAGGCGATGTGGGCCTCGTCGGCCTCGGCCCAGTCGCCCATCGCCGCCGTGACCAGCAGATCGCCGAGTCCGCCGAAGAAGGCCATCGCCGGAACGATCATCGCGCCCTCCTCCAGAGCCCGTTCGCGGTACTGGCCGAAGGTGTCGAGGTTGGCCTCCAGCTCGGCGGCCACGTCCAGGTAGGGAATCTTCGCGCGGAGCGCGGCCTCGATCACGGGGCCGGTGGTCGAGGCGAAGGGTCCGGCGCAGTTGATGACCGCTACCACGCCTGCCAGTGCCCGGTCCAGCGAGGCCGGATCGTCGACCGACGCCACCCGGGCCGTCCAGCCATGGTCGAGGGCCAGCTTCTCCAAGGCCTGCGCGTTGCGCCCGGACGGCACCGGGACGTATCCGCGTGCGGCCAGCTCCGCCACCACGAACCGGCCCGTATGGCCGTACGCTCCGAACACCGCCACCGGCTGACCCGACCCCATGGGACTCCCCCTCGCTGTTGACCTGCTCCACCACCCGCCGCGGTGGTGGGCCGCCGCGGCTTGACACCACTCATCCTGATCGCGGTCCGCCTCGGGCGCGATCGTCGGAAACGACAGACCCCGTACAGTTTCCGACATGCCCTCTGTCGCCCTGGCCGTCGCCGACGGCGTCCTGCACTACGAACTGTCCGTGGCTGTGGAGGTGTTCGGGGCCGACCTGGCCCACATCGTGGACCCCTGGTACGACTTCTCCCTCTGCGGGAGCGGCCCGGTGCGGGTCGACCGCTTCCGCCTGGAACCCGACCACGGGCTCGACCACCTCGCGCGCGCCGACACGGTGATCGTCCCCGGTTGGGCCGACACCGACCGCGAACCGCCCGCCGAGCTGGTCGACGCGGTGCGCGCGGCCCACACGGCGGGCGCGCGGGTGGCGTCCCTGTGCACGGGTGCCTTTGTCCTGGGCGCGGCGGGGCTGCTCGACGGGAGGCGCGCCACCACCCACTGGGGCCACACCCGGGAGCTGGCCCGGCGCCACCCGGCAACCACCGTCGACCCGGACGTCCTCTACGTGGACAACGGCGATGTGCTCACGTCCGCGGGCAAGGCCGCCGCCATGGACCTGTGCCTGCACCTGGTCCGGCTCGACCACGGCTCGGCGATCGCCAACAGGATCGCCCGGCGCCTGGTCGTCCCGCCGCACCGCGACGGCGGTCAGGCCCAGTTCATCACCACTCCCGTCCCCGCGCCGGGCGGCCATCCGCTGAGCGATCTCTTCCCGTGGGTGCTGGAGCGACTGGACCAGCCGCTCACCGTGGAGGATCTGGCCCACCGGGCACGGATGAGCTCGCGCCACCTCACCCGCCATTTCAAGCACCTGACCGGCACCACTCCCCTTCAGTGGCTGCACGCCCAACGCATCCGTCACGCCCAGGAGTTGCTGGAGACGACCGACGCCGGGGTGGACACCGTCGCCGCGGCCGCCGGCATGGGCACGGCCACCACCTTGCGCCGCCACTTCCAGCGCAGCGTCGGCGTCCCGCCGGACACCTATCGCCGCACCTTCCGCTCCTGAAGCACCCACCGGATCCGTCGGGTCCGCCAGATCCACCCGCCCGCACCCTTGCCACTGGCCCTGGGGCCGGGAAGGGGCTACCCTGCAAGCACAACAAGACGATACGTATCGTCTCAGATTCATCGCCGGAACAGTGAGGTCCACCATGGAACGCTTCGTCGATGCCGCCCCCGGTGTCCGCCTCTGGGCGGAGGAGCGCGGCGCTCCGGGCGCGCCCGTCCTGCTCCTGGTCATGGGTGCGCAGGCGTCCGGGCTCGGCTGGCCCGACGAGCTGGTCGAGCTGCTGGCCGTACGGCACCGGGTCATCCGGTACGACCATCGGGACACCGGTCGCTCCACCGCCTCCTTCGACGAACAGCCCTATCCGCTCACCGCGTTGGCCGAGGACGCCGTCGCCGTGCTGGACGCGTTCGGGGTGGGGCGCGCGCATGTGGTGGGGATGTCGATGGGCGGCATGCTCACGCAGCTGCTCGTCGCCGACCATCCCGAGCGGCTGCTCAGCGCCACCGTCATCGGGACGAACGCGCTCAGTTCCACGCCGTACGTCGCCCCGGACGGCCGCCGCATCCCGCCGGAGGAGCTGCCCGGGGTCTCCCCGGAGCTGATGGAGCTGTGGTCGCGGCCCGTCGAGGACCGGGGTCCGGAGGCGGAGCTGGAGCGGCGCGTCGAGCACTGGCGGGTGCTCGGCGGGGGCCTGATCCCGTTCGACGCCGCGTACGCCCGCGAACGGGAGCGCCGGATCATCGCGCACACCGGCCACCACCACGCCGGCACCGCCCACGCCCGCGCCGACTACTCCGGCATGGAGCGCACCGAGCAGCTGGCCGCCACCGAGGTGCCCACGCTGATCACCTCGGCCCCCGCCGAACCGGTCGCCCCGGCCCCGCACGCCGAGCACCTCGCCCAGGTCATCCGCGGCGCCCGGCTCGTCGAGATCCCCGGCATGGGCCACGCCCTCCCCCGCGAGGTCCACGCCCCGCTCGCCGCCGCGATCCTGGACCACACGGGCCGGGGCTGAGGCACCGGGCCGCGTCGCCCACGTCGTGCGCGTCCATCCGGCCGGGGCTGACACACCGGGCGCCGCACACCCCGCGTCATACCTGAGAGCCACCCCTCAGGTGCACTCCCCAGCGGGACGCCGACTACCGGCCCCCATTCATAACTTCTGTACCGGAAGCACGCATTGCCCCTGGTACGGAAGGACCTCACCCCATGCCCGACCGCCCGCGCGGACCCCGTCTGCGCCGCGCCCTCCTCGCCGCCCTCGTCACCCTCGCGGTGGCCGTGCCGGTGTCCGGGGCGGCCCGGCCCGAGGCCGTGTCCGCCCCCGCGCCGACCGCGCTCGGGCCGCTGCGGGACGCGAGCCCGGCGGCGCTGGAGGAGCGGTACGCGGTCAGCCGGAGCGACATCCGGGCGGCCGAGCCGGCGGCGGACGCACACGGGGACCTGAAGCGGGCGGCCTCCCTGCGCGGGATGGCCGCGCCGGGGCGGCAGTTCCTGTCCTTCGACGGGCGGGACGGCGGCCGGAGCGTGGAGGTCGTGGGCGAGCTGTCCTCGGCTCGGTGGATCGCGGTGCTGGTGCCGGGAGCCGGTGTCGGGCTGGACGCGTACGGGCGGCTGCGGCGTGACGCCCGGGCGCTGCACCGGGAGTTGGGCGAGGACGGGGCCGTCATCGTCTGGCTGGGCTACCGCTCCCCCGCCACCATCAGCCCGGCCACCCTCACGACCGGGCGCGCCGACCAGGCCGCTCCGGGGCTGCGCGCCCTGGTGGACGAGGTGCGCGCGGTGCGCCCCGCCGCCCGGATCAGCCTGCTCTGCCACTCGTACGGTTCGGTGATCTGCGCCCGGTCCGCACCGGGGACCTCCGCCGACGCCCTCGTCCTCTACGGCAGCCCCGGGGTCGGCAGCGACGATGCGGCCGCGCTCCGTACCGGGGCGCGGGTGTGGGCGGGGCGCGGCGGGGACGACTGGATCGCCCGGGTGCCGCATGTCCGGGTGCGGGTGCCGTTCGTCGCCACGGTGGGGTTCGGGACCGATCCGGTGGCGGAGGAGTTCGGGGCCGAGGTGTTCGACGCGGGCGATGGCGGCCACAGCGACTACCTGCGGCCCGGGTCAAGGTCGTTGACGAACCTCGCCCGGATCGTGGCCGGTGCCGAACCGCTGGGGGCCTCCCGATGACCGGGCTCGTCGCGCGGATCGAGGCCGCCACCCCGCCCGGCCGCGACCGGGCCGTCGACGCCCTGCGGGCCCTGGCGATCCTCGGCGTGGTGGGCGGACACTGGCTGGTCACCGCGCTCGTGGCCGACAGCGGCACCGTGCGCGGGGCGAGCCCGCTGACTGCCTTGCCGCACCTCACCCCCGTCTCCTGGGTCTTCCAGACGCTCGCGGTGTTCTTCCTGGTCGGCGGGATGGTGGCGGCCGGGAGTTGGGCCTCGGCGCGGAAGCGGGGTGTGCCGTACGGGCGGTGGGTGGGCGGCCGTCTGGCTCGGCTGTTCCGGCCGGTGGCGGCGGTGCTCGTGGTGTGGGCGCTCGCGGCCGCGGCGATGCTGGCGGCCGGGGTCGGCGAGTCCACCGTCCGGGCGTTGGGCAAGCTGGTCTGGTCCCCGCTGTGGTTCCTGCTGGTCTTCGCCGTGCTGACCGCGCTGACTCCACTGGTGGCGCGGCTGCATCCGCTGTGGCCGCTCGTGGTGGTGCTGCACGTCGACCTCGTACGCCTGGGTCTTGGCGGTCCGCGCGAGCTGGGGTGGGTCAACGTGGTCGCGGGGTGGCTGGTGCCGTACTGCCTGGGGGCGCTGGTGGCCCGGGGCGGGCTGCGCGGCCGGGCGGGCCGCTGGGCGCTGCTGCTCGGCGGGGCGACGGCGGCGGCCGGACTCGTGCTGTGGGCGGGGTATCCGGCCTCCATGGTCGGCGTTCCGGGCGGCCGGATGTCGAATCTGGACCCGCCGAGCCTGGCCGTCGTCGCGTTCGGCCTGGCCCAGTGCGGCGCGGCGCTGCTGCTGCTCGGGCCGCTGCGCCGGGTGCTGCGCAGGCCCGCCGTGTGGGCGGTGGTGGCGGTGGTGAACCTGTCCGCGATGACCGTGTTCCTCTGGCACCAGACCGCGATGATCGTCGTGACGACGAGCGCGCTGCTGCTCGCGGACGGGCCGCTGCCGGGGCTGCACACCGTGCCCGACGGGGCCGGCTGGGTGGCCGCCCGACTGCTCTGGCTGCCGGTGTTCGCCCTGGCGCTGCTGGGGTGCTGGGTGGCGTTCCGGGGTTACGAGCAGGGCGGGCGGCGCGGCAGCGGGGGCTCCCTCGTCGTACGGGCGTCCGCACCCGAGCGGAAGGGGCGGGCGCGTCGTGCCTAGTCTGAGGGCCAGTGAAGCCGAGGGGGCGGTGGGGGCGGTGACGCCATCGAGGGCGGTGCGTCTGCGGGCGGCGGTGCACCGGGCTCCGCGTGCGCTGTACGAGGAGTTGTGGGCCGCGCCCGCCGACCGGGTGCCGCGCATGGGCGAGCCGGACGCACCGGCGTGGCGGCCGTCGTTGCTGGTGCTGCTGATCATCGCGGCCGCCTGCTTCGCGGTGCCCCGTACCAACGAGCTGGTCACGGAGGCGAGCAACGGAGTCAGCGGGTGGGCGGTGCTGGCCGCCCTGACACAGTCCGTGGTGCTGGTGGCCGGGATGATCCGCCCGGTCGGGGCCTGGTGGGCGGCGACCGCGCTGTCGGTGACCACGGTCCTGGTCACCGAGCCGGTCATGAGCCCGGACCGGCTGTTCCCCTGGAGCGTCATGGGGATGGTGTTCCAGGGCGGGGCGCTGTTCCTGCTGGCACTGCGCGTCCCGCTGCGCCGCGCGACGGGGGCGCTGGCCCTCACGCTGCTGGCGGGCATGGCCCTCACGCTGCACCAGACACAGCGGCACAACCTCGACCTGGACCGCTCCGCACCGGTGTTCGTCGTCGCCCTGGTCCTCGGCGCGGCGTTGCGCAGCCTGCGCCTGGCCCGTAAAGACCTCGTCGTCCAGGCCGAGTTGACGGCCGAGGAGCGGGCGCGGCGCACCCTGCTGGAGGAGCGCAACCGGATCGCGCGCGAGCTGCACGACGTGGTCGCCCATCACATGTCGGTGATCTCCATCCAGGCACAGGTCGCCCCGCATCTGGTGGAGCACCCCACCGACGAGCTGCGGGAGAATCTCACCGGCATCCGCGAGAACGCGCTCGAAGCCCTCGCCGAACTGCGCCGGGTGCTGGGCGTCCTGCGCTCCGAGGACGCGCCCGCGCAGAGTACGCGGCATGCCCCGCAGCCCGGTCTCGACCGGCTCGGCGAGCTGGTCGCCACCGTGCGTTCCGCCGGTCTCGCCGTCACCGTCTCCACCACCGGCACACCCCGCCCGCTGTCGCCGGGCGTGGAGCTGTCGGCGTACCGCATCGTGCAGGAGGCTCTGAGCAACGTGATGCGCCACGCGCCCGGGGCGAGCGCCGAGGTGGTGATCGACCACCGGCCCACCGGGCTGACCGTCCGGGTCGTCAACTCCCCGCCAGGCCACCCGGCCGCCCCCTCCCCCGCCGTACGCCACGGACTGCTCGGGATGCGTGAGCGCGCGGCGATGCTCGGTGGTGAACTGGCCACCGGCCCGACGCCCGACGGCGGCTGGGAGGTCACCGCGCTCCTGCCCGCCACCACGACCACCGAGGACGCCCCATGACCCCGCCCATCCGTGCCGTGATCGCCGACGACCAGATGATGGTCCGCCAGGGCTTCACGGTCCTGCTCGACGCCGAGCCGGACATCGAGGTCGTCGGCCAGGCCGTGAACGGGCTCGACGCGATCGACAAGGTCGCCGAACTCGCCCCGGACGTCGTCCTGATGGACATCCGGATGCCCGAGCTGGGCGGCATCGAGGCGACCCGGCGGATCACCTCCGCCGAAGGCTCGACGGTGAAGGTGCTCGTCCTGACCACCTTCGATCTCGACGAGTACGTCTACGAGGCACTGCGCGCGGGCGCCTCCGGCTTTCTGCTCAAGGACGCCTCCGCCGATGAACTCGCCCATGCCGTACGGGTGGTGGCGTCGGGTGACGCGCTGCTCTCCCCCAACATCACCAAGCGGCTGATCGTGGAGTTCTCCCGGACGGCCGGGGCGCCCCGCACGCCGCTCAAGGAGAGGGTCGGGGACCTGACCGAGCGCGAGACGGAGGTGCTGACGCTGATCGCGGGCGGCCTGTCGAACGCCGAGATCGCCCGGCAGCTGATCGTCGCCGAGCAGACAGTGAAGACCCATGTGGGCCGCATCCTGGTCAAGTTGGGCCTCCGCGACCGGACCCAGGCGGCGGTGTTCGCGTACGAGTCGGGGCTGGTGCGTCCGGCGGGTCTCTGACCACCCGGGCGGGGCGCGGGGCCTGTTTCGTAGGATCGGCTCCGTGACGACGGGGAACGGGGCAGGAACAGGGGGCGTCGGTACGGTGCCGCCCACGGAGATCGAGCGGGCGCTGTCCGCGGCGGTCGCGGGCGGGAGCGCCGACGCCGTGGTGGAGCTGCTCGCGCGGACCCGGCTGTACGTGCTCGTCGCCCGGCTGCACGCGGACATCCCCGGCTGGACGGCCCCGCTGCCCACCGTCCGCGACGAGGCCACCCGGCGGATCTGCGTCCCGGTCCTGACCCAGGGGATGCTGCCGCCCTGGCACCCCGAGTGGGTCTTCCGCGAGGTGGGTCTCGGCGAGCTGGCCCGGACCTGGCCGTACGACGTGCGCCGCCTCGCGGTGAACCACGGCACCCCGTACGCGGCGATGGTCGACGCCCGGCCGGGGCGCCTCAAGGCCTGGCTGAAGGCCGCCGAGCACTCCGGAGGGATCGAGCAGGGGGTGCTGATCACCGACAGCGGCGGGCCTCTGCACGGTCCGCTCGCCCACGGGCTGGCGCTCGGCGCGCATCTGGCCGTCACCAACGGCCTGATCTGGAACCGGCTCGGTGCCGCCTACGACGACTACGCGACGGACCGCGCCCGGCTGCGCAGCCCGTGGCGCATCCAGCACCGCGCCGAGTACCGCGACCGCCTCGCGTCGCTGATGAAGAACCAGCTGGTCGGGCGCGTCCAGGAAGCCGTCCTGCGCACCCGGCACACCCTGGCCGCCCGGACCGGGCGGACACCGGCGCGCGAGGAGTGGGCCGAGGCGGTGGGCCGGGCGTTCACCGCGCGCGACGCCGACGACCGGGCGCTGGCGGAACGGTCGTTGCACCACGTCGCCCTGTTCGAGGACCGGCTCCGGGCCGACGGCGTGCTCGCCCCGGACGGTCGCGTCGACACCCTGGCCGCCTTCGATCTCGGCCGGGCGGTCAACGTCGTACGGCTCGCGCTCGGCGCCCGGTACACCGATCCGTACGAGGCCGAGCAGGACGTCCTGCGCCTCGGCGAACTCGCCCGAAGCGCCTACTCCTCCTGGCCGGACTTCTCCCTCGGCTACCTCATGGCCCGGCTGGTCCACCGCGCGGAGGACGACGGTCCGGAGGCGGCGGACGCCACGTACCGGCAGTCGCTCGCCGAGCACCGCGCCCTGACCCAGGATCCTGCCAGTCCCTACCGGAACCTCCCCTGGTCGCGAACCTCATGAACCCGAAGCCGAACCCGAACGTCACTCCCCAGGCCCCCGGCGCGCCCGCCTCCGCGCCCTGGACGCCCGCCCCCTGGGTCCCGCCGTCCGAGACCGAGCAGCTCCTCCACGAAGCCGCCCTGCGCGGCGACGTACGAGGTCAACTGGCCGCGCTGGCCGGGACCGAGCTGTACATCCCGGCCCCGCGCGCCGAGGTGGACGCCGACCCGGAGACCGTGATGTGGCGGCGGCACGTCGACCCGGCGGGCTTCGTCTGCCGGCCGCTCCTCACCCGGGGCATGCTGCCCGCGTGGCACCCGGACTGGGTCTTCCGCGGGGTCACGCTGCGGTGGGTCGCCGAGTTCGGCTGGACCGATCCGCAGGTGTGGCTGGGCGTGAACGTGGGAACGCCCGGTCAGTTGCTGCTGCCCACCGCCCCGCCCGACCTGGCCCTGTGGCAACGGGCGTACGCGGAGAACGACCGGGCCTCCGGCAACCGGCTCGTCGCCCTACGGCACGGCGCGCTGCACGGGCCGCTGGCGTACGGGCTGGCCTGCGGGGTGCATCTCGCGATCGGGAACGCCGTCCCGTGGAACGAGATCGGCACCGTCTACCGCGAGTACGTCGACGAGCGCGAGCAGCTCCGCGACTCCTGGGGCATCACCGACCACGAGGGGTGGCGTCGGCAGCTGGACTTCCTGCTGGACGCGGCCAACAGCCCGCCGGAACCGGACTTCGCGCTGCGCGCCCGCGAACAGTTGGCGACGGCCATCGGCGAGCTGCCCTCCGCCGATCTGTGGCGCGAGACCGCCGCCGGCCACGCCCAGGACCTCGGGGCCGACGCGGGCACGGTCAAGGGCATCGAGGACCTGGTGCGCCGGATCATGCGCTACGAGGCCCGGTTCCGCGCGGACGGGCTACTGCCGCCGGACGGCCGGGTGCGCACGACGGTGGCGTACGACTACGGGCGGGCGGTGAACCTGGCGCGCTGGGGGCTGTCGGCGCGGTTCTGCGGTCCGGCCGACGCGGAGGCGGCGATCGTGTACGCCGGGGCGCTGAGCAAGTCGGCGTACCGCTCGTGGGAGGAGTTCTCCGCGGGGTACGCGCTGGGGCGGGTGCTGCGGTTCGACGAGGAGGAGTACGGGCCGTTCTACGAACAGAACGTCCTCGCCCACCGTCTGCTGACGGAGAGCGAGGGCAGTCCGTGGAAGCACATCCCGTGGCGCTGAGGCGGGGGTCTCCCGGTCAGCCGCCGGGGAGCAGATGGCGGTAGCTGTCCGGGTTCTCCACCAGGAACTGGGCGAAGCTCTGCGCCGGGCGCCCGGTGAGCGTGGGCACCGCGTCGGAGACGGCGGCCAGTTCGCCGTTGGCGATGGCCTCGTACGAGGTGACCCAGCCGGCCACCTCCCAGTCCTCGGCCCCGTAGCCCGCCCGGGAGGCGTAGGCCTCTTCCCGGGTCTCGGGGACGTAGACGACGGGCCGTCCGGTGACCCGGCTCAGCTCGTCGGCGGCCTCGGCGAGGGTGAACGCCTCGGGTCCGGTGAGGTCGTAGACGCGGCCGTCGTGGTCCGTGCCCTCGTCCAGCAGCACGGCCGCCGCCGCGTCGGCGATGTCCTCGTGGGCGACGGCCGCCACCCGCCCGTCGCCGCCGGGTCCGCGCAGGACACCGTCGGTCCCGGTCATCGCGGGCAGCCCCGCGAGGTACCAGTTGTCCCGGAGGAAGGTGTGGCGGATCTCGGCCGTACGGATGTGGGCCTCGGTGTCCCAGTGGTCGCGGGCGAAGGTGAACGTGGCGTCGGGCGCGGCCCCTTGGAAGGAGACGTACACGATCCGCTCCACCCCCACGGCCACGGCGGCGTCGATCGCGGTGGTGTGCTCGCGGACCCGGTAGGGGCTTTCGTGGGCGGAGACCAGGAAGAGGGTGTGGGCTCCGTCGAGGGCCCGGCGCATGGCCTCCCCGTCGCCGTAGGGGGCGGCGGGCGCATGGTCGGCGCCGGGTACGTCGGGGAGCCGGGCGGGGTCGCGGCCGAGGAGCCGTACGGGGACGCCGGTCCGGGCCAGCCGCCGGGCGACCCGGCCGCCGACCGCTCCGCTCGCTCCGGTCACCGCGGTGAGGGGGCCGATCACTGGGGTTCGTCTTCCTCTCGTCGGTCGTGGTGCCAGTCGTGGTACCAGTCGGCCAGGGGCCGCACCTCGACGACCGCGCTCACGGGGAGCGGTCCGTACAGGTGCGGGAACTCCTCGCCGCCGGGCTTCATCGCCTCGTACCGGACGGGATCGGTGAGGCGGGCGGGGGCGACGACCAGGACCACGAGGTCCCGGTCGTCGCCCCCGTACAGCATCCGCGCCACACCGGGGAGTTGGTGGGGCAGCGAGAGATGGATGAAGCCCTCCTGCCGGAGGGTGCGGTCGCGGGTGGACATCTCGTACGTCCCTGTCCCGCGGGCCGCCTCCCACAGAGGTGTTTCGGCGAGGTGCAGCAGCGGTTCGGTCATCGAACCACGCTAGCGGGCGCCGCTCCGTGCCGGTCAGTAGGTGCGGCGACGAGCCCTGCGCGTGGCCACGAGGACCGTACCGCCGGCGGCCACCAGCGCCGCCGCGATGGACCCGATGATCCATTCGCCGCCCCGCGAGCCGGTGTCGGGCAGCTCACCCGGGTGGCTCGGCGAGTGCGTGGGCGGCGGGGTGTGGTGGGTCGGCGTCGGCGTGGGCTCGGTGGGGGTCGCGGTGGGATCCGTCGGCGTGGGCGTGGGGTCCGTCGGCGTCGGGGTCGGGTCCGTGGGGGTCGGCGTCGGGTCCGTCGGCGTGGGGGTGGGGTCGGTCGGGGTCGGCGTGGGGTCCGTGGGAGTTGGAGTGGGGTCCGTCGGCGTGGGGGTGGGGTCCGTCGGCGTCGGGGTCGGGTCCGTGGGGGTCGGGGTCGGGTCCGTGGGCGTCGGAGTCGGGTCCGTCGGGGTCGGTGTCGGGTCCGGGGCGCACGACGGCAGGTCACCGTCGAACGGGTACGCGTGGATCTCCTGGCCGCCCGACTGGCCCTGCGAGGTGTGCGTGAGCGAACCCGCCGTGTAGAAGCGGCCGTTGGTGCCGCTCATGCTGAGCACGGTGGAGCTCGCCGGCTGGCCGACCAGGATGCTGCCCTCGAACTGGGCCGGGCCGGCCAGCGTCAGATCGGTGGCGTCCGGGAAGTTCCACAGCAGGTGCTCGCGGAGGCCCTCGTTGGGGAACGAGCCCATGTAGGTGGCGACGCTGCGGGTGCTGCCGTACACGTTGACCAGGACGGTCGCACCCTCGGGGATCCCGTCGAAGACGAACCCCGTGTTGCCGCCCGCCTCCGACTCCAGGTCCGCGTCCACATCGAAGATCTGGATCGCGGACGTGCCGTCGCCGGTGAACGTCATCGTGTCGCCGACCTGCTGCCATGTGCCCGTCGCCGCCCGGCGCTCGTCGCCGTCGTACGCGTAGCAGTGGCTGGCATCGGTGAGCTGCGGGCGCAGCTGGGTGTACGGGGCCGCCGCGTCCTCGTCGAAGCGCGGGGCGTCGGTGGGGTTCACCGTGCCCGTAAGACTCCCGGCGTACGCGACGCGGCCGGAGTGCTCGCCCTCCTCGGCCAGGAGGCGCTGACCGGTGGCGATGGTGATGTCCCCGCCCGTCGTCAGATAGTCGGAGCCGTCCGGCGGCGGCACCCGCGAACCGACGCCCGCGATGCCGACGTTGTAGATCTGCGATACCCCCTCCCGCTTGTTCATGTCGAACTCGCCGAGGGTGACGACCTTGCCCTCCGCCTCGGCCGCCGCCTCGCGGACCAGGAAGTCCCCGCCGACGAAGACGTTGATGTTGCTGTCGAAGCCGATGACCGGACCGTTGTTGGGATCGTTCCAGCTGGACGGGCAGGAGCTGCCGAGGCAGGGTCCCAGTCCGCCCGGCAGTGGATCGGCCCCCGCGGCCGGGGCCAGCACGCCCACCATCGCCGCGGCCGTCGCCACTGTCACTGCTGCCCGGATTGCGTTGCCGCGCCTGCGCGCCTTCTGTTCCATGCCGCGCAATATGCATGGTCATCACTTTGTCGTTTTGTATGACACGCCGCTCTTGCCTGGTTACGTAGGCCTATAGGTGGTTTCTTCGCGCGACACGCGCGCGGGGGTGGCGTGTCGGACCACCGGAGTGCCGGGCCGCCGACGCGTCGGCGGCCGTCAGAGCGCCAGCAGCTTCGCCTCCAGCGCGGGGTCGAGGCCGACGGCCGGGCGGTCGGGACGCTGGGGCGCGGTGCCACCGAGCGCGCGCAGCCAGGCCCAGGTGTCCGCGACGGTCTCCCCCACCGGGCGGCAGCGCAACCCCGCCGCGTACGCCTTGGTGTGGTCGCCCCGGTGGAGCGTGTCGTACAGCTCGCCCGGCGGCAGCCAGATCGGCAGGTCGCTCCAGGGCTCGGCCCCGGCGGCCAGCAGGATCTCCGGATCCGTCCAGCGCAGTTCGGCGCCGGAGCCGGTGGCCCGTACACAGGCCTCCAGCAGCTCGCCCATCGTCGCGTGGCCGGGGCGGCTGACGGTGTTGTACGGGCCGTGGAGCCCGTCCGCCGCCGCGTCCAGGATCCACTCCGCCAGGTCGCGGGCGTCGATGTACTGGAGCTCCGTGCCGGGTCGGCCGGGGGCGATCACCGGGCCGCCGCGGGCGATCCGCGACAGCCACCAAGGAAGCCGGCCGATGTTCTCCCCGGGGCCGATGATCAGCCCGGCCCGCGCCAGCAGGGCCCGGTCCCCGAAGGCGTCGAGGGCGGCCAGCTCGCCGCCGCGCTTGGCCCGGTCGTACGGCACGTCCCCGCCGTCGTCGGGCGAGGCGCCGGTCACCAGGGGGCCGTCCTCGTCGAGCCCGGGGGCGGCCGGGTGGGCGTACACCGAGCGGCTGGAGACGTAACTGAAGTGCCCCGCCCGGCCGGACAGCAGGCGGGCGGCGTCCCGGACGGCCGCCGGGGCGCCGCTCCAGGTGTCGACGACGAGGTCCCAGTCCTGCCCGCTCTCCGCCAGCGCCGCGAGCCCCCGCTCACCCGCGGTCCGCTCCCCGGTCAGCGCGCTCACGCCGGGCGGGGGCGCGTGACGGCCGCGGTGGAACACGGTGACATCCCAGCCCCGCTCCAGCGCCGCGTCGGTGACGGCCCGCCCGACGAACTCCGTACCGCCCAGCATCAGAAGCCTCATGGAACGACTCTGCCCACCGGCGGGCGGTGGAGGAACCCGTGCACGCTGTCAGCAGAACGGGGAACTCCCGGGGGCGTGCGGAACCCTGCGGGTCAGGGCGTGCGGGCCAGCGGTGAGCGGTGGCGCAGCAGCCACTCGTGGTAGCCGCTCGCCCGGCGCGCCGCGTCCCGGTAGGCGTCCTCCAACTGCCCGTACACCACCTCGATGTCCGTCCCGGGCCGGGAGACCAGGAGGAGGCGGACCGCCAGCGGGTCGCCCAGCAGCGGGCGGATCACCATGTCGTCGCGCGGGCCCGACGTCGGCTGGCAGGGGGCGACGGCCTCGCCGAGCACGACGAGGGAGGCGGCGGTGAGGTAGTCGCCGTGCAGGACCGGCGGGTTCAGTCCGGCGGCGCCGAGCACCCGGCGTACGCCGTCCCACTCGCCGTCCACCGTCGGATCGACCATCCACGGGTCGCCCGCGAGGTCCCCGAGCTCCACCACCCGGCGGCGGGCGGCCGGGTGATCGCGGGAGAGGGAGATGAACTGCGGCTCCCGGTCGACGAGTACGCGCTGCTCCAGGCCCTCCGGCAGCGCGAGCGGGCAGCCCTCCACCTCGTGCACGAAGGCGACGTCCAGGCGGCCCGCCGCGACCGAGCGCAGCAGCGCGTGGGCGGAGACGTCGACCCGCAGGGAGATGTCCGTACCGGGCAGGGCGACCCGCAGCCGGCGCAGCCAGCCGCCGATGACCCGGCTCGCGGTGGAGCCGATGCGCAGCCGGGAGCCGCGGGGCCGGGCGGCCTCGGCCTCCGCCAGCGCCTCGGCGACCAGCTCGCTCATGCCGTCGACGAGGGGCCTGGCCCGGCTCAGGACGGCCCGCCCCAGGGAGGTGGGGCGGCAGCCGGTCCGTTCACGGAGGAACAGCTCCGCGCCGAGCACGTTCTCGATCCGTTGCAGCTGGGTGGTCAGGGAGGGCTGACTCACGCCGAGGCGACGGGCCGCCTGATGCAGACTGCCCGCGTCGGCGATGGCGCACAGCGCCTTGAGGTGTCTCACCTCCAGCTCCATGCAGCGGAGACTATGACCGCCGTCCGCCGCGCACCAGACGTCGCAACCCCACCAAACAGCGGCAATTCAGGGAGTGTTGGGCCCGGAGGGCTGTGACGATGCCGTGTTGATGACGTGGGCATGGCATGACGGTGAGCGCCTGACGTGCGCAAAGAGAAGGACCGGGCGGCGATAAGGCGGCGTTATCGCCGTTCGGCATCATCCCCGGCGACTGTGCGCTGCACCACACTCTTCCCCGTACCACCCCGCGCCTTGTCCGCCCGGCGGACACCCCCACGGCGCGGGTTCGTTCGGACAGGTAGGAGAAATCCCCCCATGAGACACCTCAGGACCGCCGTCGCCACCGCCGCCGCCGGCCTCGGCCTCGCCGTCGCGCTGGGCACCGCACCCGTCGCCGTCGCCACTCCGGCCCCTGCCGCCCCTTCCGCCTCCTCCACCATCGCCGCGTACAACGGCTCCGGCGAGAACGCCGCCGCCAACCGCGCCTTCCTCGACGCGGTCATGAAGTCGGTCGCCGAGAAGCGCGCGGCCAACCCGGGCATCAAGGCCGTCACGGTCACCTACAACGCGTCGAGCGCGCCGTCCTTCCGCACCCAGATAGCCAACAGCACGCGGATCTGGAACAGCTCGGTCTCCAACGTCCAGCTCCAGGAAGGCTCCAACGCGGACTTCACGTACCGCGAGGGCAACGACCCGCGCGGCTCCTACGCCAGCACCGACGGCCACGGCCGCGGGTACATCTTCCTGGACTACGCCCAGAACCAGCAGTACGACTCGACCCGCGTCACCACGCACGAGACCGGGCACGTGCTCGGTCTGCCGGACAACTACTCCGGCCCGTGCAGCGAGTTGATGTCGGGCGGCGGCCCCGGCCCGTCCTGCACCAACGCGCAGCCGGACGCCAACGAGCGGGCCCGCGTCAACCAGCTGTGGCAGAACGGCCTGACCTCGCTCGCCCGTTCCGCTTCCTGACGCCGTCGCGCTCGTCCGGCCGGTCCCGTGTCCCGGGACCGGCCGGCACCCCCCACACGACAGAGGGCCGTTCCGCTTCCGGAACGGTCCTCTTCGCGATCCCGACGTCCCCCGACGCCTCCCCCTGTCAGGCGTCGAGTTCGTTACGGACGAGGGTCAGCAGTTCGTCCTCGGTCATGCCCAGGTCCCGGGCGTCGGCGACCGCTTCGCGCACCCTCTCCAGCAGCCGGGCGCGCTGCGGCGAGGCGCCCGCGGTGATCGCCGCGCCCCGTCCGCGGCGCAGTTCGATGAGCCCTTCCTCGCGCAGCCGTTGGTAGCCGCGCAGCACGGTGTGGACGTTCACGCCGAGGGATTCGGCGAGCACCCGGGCGGCGGGCAGCCGCTCGCCCGGGGCCACCGTACCCTCGGCGACCGCACGCCGGACCGAGGCGGCGATCTGGTCGCCGAGCGGCACGGTGGAGGTCGGATCGACCCGGAAGAGCATGGTCAGCGCCCCGCCCGCCGCCGGTCGAGCAGCGTGTTGAGCAGGGCGGCGCCGGTGGCCGAGTCCCCGACGGTGACGGCGAACTCGCGGCCGCTCGTCAGGCTGACGACGATGGCCTCTCCCGAGCGGGTGATGACGCCGCTGCGGTCGGGGCGGATGCGATAGCCCCAGCCGCCGTACTCCGCCAGCGCGTTGACCGGGCGGCTGTCCGCTGCCTCCATCCGCTCCAGCGGCACCCGGACCCGGGGCCGGGGCAGCAGACCGGAGACGGTGAGGCCGCGCCGGTCCACGGTGACGTGAGGGCGGCAGAAGGTGCCCGTCACCAGGGCGAGCAGGATCAGCGGCACCCCGATGAACCAGCTCTGCTCCCGGCCGACGGCGACACCGGCCGCCAGCAGCACCAGCACGGCGACGGGTGCCCACCAGGCGCCGATACCGCGCCCCCAGGCGGCCACCTCACCGTCGGCGAGCGCGATCCGTTCCCGGGCCGCCGGGTCCCGGTCGCGAGGGTCCTCCTCGGGCGGCGGGACCAGCCGGGACAGCGGCAGCCCGAGGACTCCGGCGAGGGCGGCCACCCCGAGGGCCACCGCGATGTGCCAGAGCGGGAACCCGGCCGAACCGCCGTCGGGGACGTCCACGTTGACGAACAGGACGGCGATCAGCAGATAGCCGAGGAACGCGGCCACGGCGAAGCCTCCGCCGATGAGCCACTGATGAGCGCGGCCGTGGAGCTTGCCCTTGACCGCGACGAAGGCCCACAGCGCGCCGAGCACGAGCGGCGTGGGGAGCGTGTAGAGCAGATAGGCGGTGAGGCTCGTATGTCCGTCGGCGGATCCGCCCGCGTCGAAGTGGACGGCGAGCCGGTCGGGCAGGCGGTCCGCGATGACGGCGTAGAGCGTGAGGTCGATGAGGAGTGCGAGCACAAAGGGCAGGGCCGCGAGCGACGCGCGGCCAAGGTTCTTGCTTGTCATGGAAAACCTCCGTTGTTCGCATGCTAGTAGAACAACTTGGCTGCGGCAACGGGGAGAGCGGGGCGACAGTGCGGCGACGCGCGTCCGCCCCGTACCGGAAAGCGGTACGGGGCGGACGCGAGCGGTTCGTCAGTGCCGGCAGGACGGCTCCGGGCCGGGCGATCCGGATCCGGGACCTGTCCCGGGACCCCTGTCGTCCGTCAACCCGCCTGGGGCTCCCGCCACATGGGGTACATCGGCGGTCCGTCCGGCAGATCGACCGTCCGGCCGAGGAAGCGGAATCCCAGTCGCTCGTACAGCACACGACTCCGGGCGCTGCTCGCCTCCAGATAGGCCGGCAGGCCCTCCCGGTCGCAGCGCTCCAGCTCCCCTCCGATCAGCTCCGCCCCGATACCCTCCCCCTGGCGGTCGGGGCGGACGCCGATCATCAGCAGGTAGGCGTGTGCGCGGTCGTGCGGGTGGACCGCCCCGGTGAGCCTGCCCACCAGTTCGCAGCGCTCGTTGTCCGGGTCGGCGGTCTCACGCATCAGGGCGGGGGTGGGGTCCTCCTCCTCGGGGGCCCCGGCGGGCACCGGCAGCCACAGGGCCACCGCCGCCTCGTCCCCGGCGATGTCGATACGGCCCCCGGCGAGGGCGATGTCGACGAGGACGCCGAGGAACGTGCCGTGCACCGCGCGCCGGTGCGCCTCGTCGGGGAACACCCAGCTGCTGACCGGGTCGTCGTGGAAGGCCTCCTCCATGACCGAGACGACGAGCCCCCGGTCGCGTTGCTCTGCCTGCCGGATCCGTATACCCATGACGGGCTGCCGCCTCTCCGCTGCCTTTGCCTTCCTTCAACCAACCTCCGGAATACTAGAGTTGAAAGGGCGCTGGCGGTCACCCGAGGTGGCTCAGCTGGTCCGCCGGGTGACGAATTCGGCCAGTGCCAGCAGGTCGCCCGCCGCGCTCGGGTCGGGGACCGCCCGGGAGAGGTGGTGGACCGCGCGGGCCATCCGGTCGGCGGCGCAGACCTGGGCCCAGTCCCGGCCGCCGGCCCGGTCCACCGCGTCGGCCGCCCGGCTCACCTCGGCGGCGGTGTTCATGGGCCCCCGGTAGAGCGCGGCGAGCTCGGCTGCGGCCGGGGTGCCCGAGGTGAGGGCGGCGACCACGGGCAGGGACTTCTTGTGGGCGGAGAGGTCGGCCCCGACGGGCTTGCCGGTGCGGTCGGGGTCGCCCCAGATGCCGATCAGGTCGTCGATGAGCTGGAACGAGAGCCCGGCCTCCCGGCCGAACCCGTCCATCGCGCGGACCGCCCGGTCCTCCGCCCCGGCGTAGAGAGCGCCGAGCGCACAGGCACAGCCGAGGAGGGCGCCGGTCTTGGCGGTCGCCATGGCAAGGCATTCGTCGAGGGTGACCTCGTCGGGGCCGCGCTCCTCGAAGGCGCAGTCCGCCTGCTGGCCCGCGCACAGCTCGATGACGCAGGTGGAGAGCCGGGCGGTGGCGGGCGCGGCGGCCGGGTGCGGGTCCTCGGCCAGCAGCCGCTGGGCGAGGGCGAGCATGGCGTCGCCGGTGATGATGGCGTCCGGGACGCCGAAGACCGCCCAGGCGGTGGGCCGGTGCCTGCGGGTGGTGTCCTCGTCGATGACGTCGTCGTGGAGGAGGGTGAAGTTGTGGGCGAGTTCGACGGCGACGGCGGCCCGGAGCGCGCGTTCCGGATCGCCGCCCAGAGCGCGGGCGGCGGCCAGCACGAGGGCCGGCCTGATGGCCTTTCCGGCCTGGCCGGCGGCCGGGGTTCCGTCGGCGTTCTGCCAGCCGAAGTGGTACATCGCGATCCGGCGTATGCCGCCGGGCAGCGACTCCACGGCCGCTCGCAGATGCGGGTCGACGACGGCACGGGTGCGCTCCAGGAGCGCCGCGGCCTCGTGCCCTTCCGTCGCTGCGTCCGTACTGGTCATGGTCACGGTCAACTCCCTGGGGCGAGGCGGTGGGTGCGGACCCGGGGGTCCGGGCGGCCGCTGCCGCCCGGACCCCCGGGGTGACTCGGGATCAGCGCCAGCGGCTGACCTCGACGTTCTCCAGCACTCCGAGGGCGTCCGGTACCAGAATGGCGGCGGAGTAGTACGCCGTCACGAGGTAGGAGATGATCGCCTGCTCGTCGATCCCCATGAAGCGGACCGAGAGGCTCGGTTCGATCTCGTCGGGGATGCCGGTCTGCTGGAGGCCGATGACTCCCTGTTCGGCCTCGCCGGTCCTCATGCAGATGATGGAGGTGGTGCGGGCGTCGGTGACGGGGATCTTGTTGGACGGGAAGATCGGCACCCCGCGCCAGGCGGGCACGTGGTGGCCGCCGATGTCGACGCTCTCCGGGACGAGTCCGCGCCGGTTGCACTCACGGCCGAAGGCGGCGATGGCCTTCGGGTGGGCGAGGAAGAGCTTCGATCCGCGGCGGCGCGAGAGCAGTTCGTCCATGTCGTCCGGGCTGGGCACCCCGTCGTGCGGCTGGAGCCGCTGCCCGTAGTCGCAGTTGTTGAGAAGGCCGAACTCCCTGTTGTTGATCAGCTCGTGCTCCTGGCGCTCGCGCAGCGCCTCGACCGTGAGCCGCAACTGCTGCTCGGTCTGGTTCATCGGCTGGTTGTAGAGGTCGGCGACCCTGCTGTGGACCTTCAGCACGGTCTGGGCGACGCTCAGTTCGTACTCGCGGGGCGCCGCGTCGTAGTCGACGAAGGTGTGCGGGACGACCGCCTCGCCGACATGGCCGGCGGAGAGGTCGATCGCCGCCTCGCCGTAGTGGTTGGTCCGCTGATGCGGGATGGAGAGCAGTCCGGCGAGGTGGCTCCGCAGGGATTCGGCGCGCTCCGCGAGGTTGTACACATCGGCCCGGCTCAGGGTGAGGAGCGTGCACGGGGTGACCGCGCGGGCGGTGTACTCCCAGACGGCATCGCCGTCGACCAGGCTCTGGTCGCCGAAGTACGCGCCGTCGGCGAGGACCCCGAGCTCCGTCTCGTCCCCGTAGAGGCCGGATCCGACCTTCTCGATCTTGCCGTGCGCCAGCAGATAGACCCGGTCCGCCGCGTCCCCCGAGGCGGCGAGCACCTCCCCCGCGGCCACGTCCCGCTGCTCGCACCTGCGGGCGAGCTCGGCGAGGACCTCCTCGTCCTCGAAATTGCGCAGAGCGGGCAGCTCGCCCAGCTCCGCGGGGATCACGGCCACCCGGTCCCCGGTCTGGACGAAGGTCACCCGGCCGTCACCGACCGAATAGCTGAGCCGACGGTTCACCCGGTACGTACCGCCCTGTACCTGCACCCACGGCAGCATCTTCAGCAGCCACCGCGAGGTGATCTCCTGCATCTGCGGCGCGGATTTGGTGGTCGTCGCGAGGTTCCGCGCAGCTGCCGTCCCCAGACTCTGCTGCGGCGGCGCCTGCGTGTCGCGAACCTCTTCACCAACGGACATCTGACGTCCTCTCGATCATGGACTGACCTGCGAGGAAAAGACTTTCAGCAGGAGAGGAGGACCGCCATTACACAAAAGAGTGTGACTAATCCACCTTCAGGTGGGGCACGTTGAGCCCGTCACCGGACCACCCCGATAATTTGCATCACCCGTGCAACTTATCTACGCTGAGCCCATGCGGCTGACGAGATTCACCGACGTGGCACTCCGCGTCCTCATGCGGCTGGCCGTCGCCGAGGGGGCGGAAGCGCCGACCACCCGGGAGGTGGCGGCCACCATGCGGGTCCCGTACACGCACGCCGCGAAGGTCGTCGCCCGGCTCCAGCATCTCGGCCTCCTCGACGCCCGGCGCGGCCGGGGCGGCGGGCTCACCCTGACCTCGGCGGGCCGTTCCGCGTCGATCGGCCCGCTGGTGCGGGAGCTGGAGGGGCCGGAGGAGGTCGTCGAGTGCGAGGGCGACACACCTTGCCCGCTCCGCTCCGCCTGCCGGCTGCGCGGGGCCCTGCGGGGAGCCCAGGAGGCCTTCTACGCCGCGCTGGACCCGATCACCGTCGCCGACCTCGTCGCCTCCCCCACCGGCCCGCTCCTGCTCGGCATCGGCAGCGGCCCGCCGCCCGACTGACCCGCCCCGGGGTCCAGCCACCGAACACTCCGGCCCACCCGGGCGAGTTCACCCCTGCCCTTAAATGCGCATCCAGCATTCCAATAATAAGGAGCCTTCATGCTCTCCGACCGGTCCACCGCCACCGTCCGCGCCACGCTTCCCGTCGTCGGCGCGGCCATCGGGGACATCGCCGACCTCTTCTACGAGAAGCTGTTCGCCGCCCACCCCGAGCTGCTGCGGGACCTGTTCAACCGGGGCAACCAAGCTTCCGGTGACCAGCGCAGGGCCCTGGCCGGGTCCATCGCCGCGTTCGCGACCGCGCTGGTCGAGCAGCCCGGCACCCGGCCCGACGTGATGCTGGACCGGATCGCCCACAAGCACGCCTCGCTCGGGGTGACCCCGGAGCAGTACGAGGTGGTGCACACCCATCTGTTCGCGGCCATCGCCGACGTCCTGGGCGACGCGGTCACCCCGGAGGTGGCCGCCGCCTGGGACGAGGTCTACTGGCTGATGGCGGGCTCCCTGATCGCCGTCGAGGAACGCCTCTACGCCCAGCAGGGCGTCCTGGCGGGCGATGTCTGGCACGAGTGGGAGGTGACCGCCCGGGTGGAGGAGACCGAGGACGTCGCCACGTTCCTGCTGTGCCCCGCCCAGGACACGCCCGCGCCCGCCTTCCGGCCCGGCCAGTATGTCTCCGTACAGGTCGAACTCCCGGACGGGGCGCGCCAGATACGTCAGTACAGCCTCTCCTGCGCACCCGGCTCCCGGCTCCGGTCGATCACCGTGAAGCGGGTGCGCGGCCAGGGCTCGCCCGACGGCGAGGTCTCCCGCCACCTGCACGAGCACATCCGCGTGGGCGACCTGCTGCGCGTCTCGGTCCCCTACGGGGACCTGGTGCTCGACCACCTGGACGCGCCGCTGCTCCTTGCCTCGGCGGGCATCGGCTGCACCCCCATGCTGTCGATGCTGGAACACCTCGCCCAGGAGGGTCACCAGGGCCCGGTCACCGTCGTGCACGGCGACCGCTCCCCGGCCGACCACGCCCTGCGCACCGACCACGTACGGCTGACGGAGAAGCTCCCGGACGCCGAGGCGCACTTCTGGTACGAGACCCCGGAGGCGGGCCGGCCGGCGAACCGCACCGGCCTCGTCGACCTGGCCGGCATCACCGTACGCCCGGGAACGCACGCCTATCTGTGCGGCCCGCTCCCCTTCATGCGGGCCGTCAGGGCCCAGCTGCTGGACGCGGGGGTCCGGCCGGCCGACATCCACTACGAGGTGTTCGGCCCGGACCTCTGGCTGGCCGCTTCCTGAAACGCCGCGGACACGGCGGGCGGGCCACAATGGGCAAGTGACCAGCCCGCCCCGCCTCGACGCCCTCCTCCACCCCCGGCTCCCCTCCCCCTTGCAGGAGGTCCGGGACGAGCACTTCGCGCGCCGCGGGGTGCGGCTGCTTCTCAAGCGGGACGATCTGATCCATCCCGATCTGCCGGGCAACAAGTGGCGCAAACTCGCCCTCAATCTGGAGGCCGCCGCCGGGCGCGCCGTGCTCACGTTCGGGGGTGCGTACTCCAACCATCTCCGGGCCACTGCGGCGGCCGGGCGGCTGCTGGGGTTCGGGACCGTCGGGGTCGTGCGTGGCGACGAGCTGGCACACCGGCCGCTCAACCCCTCGCTGGCCCGGTGCGCGGCCGACGGGATGCGGCTGCACTTCGTGGACCGTACGACGTACCGGGCGAAAGCCTCCCCCGAGGTCCTGGCGGGGCTGCTGAGCCGCTTCGGGGACGTGGTGGTCATCCCGGAGGGCGGCAGCAACGCCCTGGCCGCACAAGGCTGTACGACGCTGGGGCGCGAGTTGGCCGGTGAGGTCGATGTGGCGGCTGTGGCCTGTGGGACCGGCGGGACCCTGGCCGGACTTGCCGCCGGGCTGGGTCCCGGGCAGCGGGCGCTGGGCGTTCCGGTGGTCGGCGGCGGCTTCCTGGCCGGGGAGGTGGCGCGGCTCCAGCGCGAGGCGTTCGGCGGGCCGGCCGGGGACTGGTCGCTGGAGGAGCGCTTCGCCTTCGGCGGCTACGCCCGTACGGCCCCGGAGCTGGACGCCTTCGCCGACGGCTTCGAGGACCGGCACGGGCTGCCCGTGGAGCGCGTCTACGTCGCCAAGCTGCTGTTCGCGCTGACCACGCTGGCCGGCGAGGGGGCGTTCGTGCCGGGTACCCGGGTGGCCGCCGTGATCACTGGCGCCCCGGACGCGCCGCTTCAGGAGTCGTCCGTCTCCCGGTAGGCGGCCGCCTCCTCCAGGTCCAGCCGGCGCAGCAGCGTACGCATCATCTCGTCGTCGATCCGCCGCTCGTCCCGGAGCCGGACGAAGACCGCGCGCTCGGCCTCGATCATCTCCCGCGACAGCCGCCGGTAGGTGTCGTCCGCCGATTCACCGGTGACCGGGTCGGCGGCGCCCAGCCGCTCCCAGACGGCGTTGCGGCGGCGCTCCAGCACACTGCGCAGCCGGTCCGCCAGCGGTGGCGGGAGGCTGTTGCGCGGGTCGTCGAGCAGCTCCCGCAGCCGGGCCTCCGCCGCCTCGGACGCCTCGCTCTGGGCCTGCGCCTCGACGAGCGTGACGGCCTGCGGATCGGGGCCCGGCAGCTTCAGTACGCGGACGAGCACGGGCAGGGTCAGGCCCTGGATCACCAGCGTTCCGATGACGGTGGTGAAGGTCAGGAACAGCACCAGGCTGCGGGCCGGGAACGGTTCGCCGTCCTGTGCGACCAGCGGGATCGAGAACGCGACGGCGAGCGAGACGACCCCGCGCATCCCGGCCCAGCCCACGATGAGCGGCGCGGTCCAGTCGGTGCCGGGCTCGCGCTCCCGGACCCGCCGGGACAGCCACCGGGGCAGATAGGTGGCCGGGTAGACCCAGATGAAGCGGACCACGACGACGGCCAGGAAGACCGCGGCCGCGTAACCGATGGCCTCCCCGACGCCGAACGGGCCGAGCTCCTTCAGGACGAACGGCAGCTGGAGACCGATCAGCGCGAACACCGTGGACTCCAGGATGAACGCCACCATCTTCCAGACGGCCGCTTCCTGGAGCCGGGTGGCGAAGTCGACCTGCCACGAGCGGTGGCCCAGATAGAGGGCGACGACGACCACGGCGAGGACACCGGAGGCGTGCACCCGTTCGGCCGCCGCGTACGCCACGAAGGGGATCAGGAGGGACAGCGTGTTCTGGAGGAGCGCTTCCTTGAGGTGCGTGCGCAGCCAGTGCAGCGGCACCATCAGCAGCAGCCCGACGCCGACCCCGCCGATCGCGGCGAGCAGGAACTCGCCGATCCCGGCGCCCCAGCTCATCCCCTCCCCCACCGCCGCGGCCAGCGCCACCCGGAACGCGGTGATCGCCGTGGCGTCGTTCACCAGGGACTCGCCCTGGAGGATCGTGGTCACCCGGGCGGGCAGCCCGACCCGGCGGGCGATCGCGGCGGCCGTCACGGCGTCCGGCGGGGCGACGACCGCCCCCAGGACCAGCGCGGCGGTCAGCGGCAGCTCCGGGACGAGCCGGTACGCCAGCCAGCCCACCGCCACGGTCGCGAAGAGGGTGTAGCCCACGGACAGCAGGGCGACCGGCCGGATGTTGGCCCGCAGATCCAGGTAGGAGCTGTCCAGGGCCGCCGTGTGGAGCAACGGCGGAAGCAGCAGCGGAAGGACGACATGGGCGTCCAGGTGGTACGTCGGGACGCCCGGCAGATAGCCGGCCACGAGCCCCACGGCCACAAGCACGAGCGGGGCGGGCACCGGGGTGCGGCGGGCCGCGCCGGCCACCGCAGCACTCACGGCGACCAGGGCGATCAGCGGCAGCGCGTCCATCCCACCGTCCTCGATCCGTCGTAACCTGCCCATCATGAGCGAGTGCGCGCATACAGCGGATCTGCCACGCCCCGAGCCCGAGCCGCTCGGCGACACGTGTCCCGAGTGCCTGGAGGCGGGCACCCACCCCGTGCAGCTGCGGCTCTGTCTGACCTGCGGGCACGTCGGCTGCTGCGATTCGTCGCCGCTGCGGCACGCCACCGGACACTTCCGGGCGACCGGTCACCCCGTGATGCGGAGCTTCGAGCCGGGCGAGAGCTGGCGCTGGTGCTTCGAGGACGGTTCGATCGTCTGACGTCTGGGTACGTCAATGCGGCGCCGGTTCTTCGTAATTGGACGCCGCAGACCCCTAGCCACTGTCCGTACTCATGGGCTTACCATGAGTGACGGTCGCGGTGTGGGGTCCGTACGACACGGCATCATGGATCCGATAACGTCGCCGAGCCGAAGAACCGTCGACGGACCGCATGGCTCCGGGCCACCCTTCCCGGAACCTCGAAAGAGTTTGTGCCACCTTGGAGGTGAGGGTGTCCCAGATCGCAGGCGAGCCCGGGAATCAGGACTTCGTAGAAGTCCGGCTGCCCGCTGCGGGTGCCTACCTGTCGGTGCTGCGAACGGCCACGGCCGGTCTCGCAGCGCGTTTGGACTTCACTCTCGACGAGATCGAGGATCTTCGCATCGCGGTCGACGAGGCCTGCGCGATCCTGCTCCAGCAGGCCGTGCCGGGCTCCGTCCTCAGCTGCGTCTTCCGGCTCGTCGACGACTCCCTCGAAGTGACGGTGTCGGCGCCCACCACCGACGGCCGGGCGCCCGAGCGCGACACCTTCGCCTGGACGGTGCTCTCCGCACTGGCCGGCAAGGTCGACTCCACGGTCGCGGACGACCGTACGGTCAGCATCAGCCTCTACAAACAGCGCGGCGCGGGCCCCGGGCCGGCGTGAGCGACGGGAACGGGGACGGTCCTGTGCGGGACGAGACGATCCGATCCGGGGTGGTGCGCCCAGCAGGCATCCCGGAGCAGCAGGCCCGGCCGCATCCGGAGGACGGAGCGGACGGGCCCGAGGGCTTCGACGTCGCGGTGGAGCAGCAGTCGCAGGCAGAGCGGGCAGGCCAGATGAGCGAGCACGGGCACCACGATCCACACGACCGCAGCGGGGCCCGGGCCCTGTTCTTCGAGCTGCGGGAGCTGCCCGACGGTTCGCCGGAGAAGGCCGAGCTGCGCAACCGGCTGGTGCGCATGCATCTGCCGCTGGTGGAGCATCTGGCCCGCCGTTTCCGCAATCGCGGCGAGCCGCTGGACGATCTGACGCAGGTCGCCACGATCGGGCTGATCAAGTCCGTGGACCGGTTCGACCCGGACCGGGGCGTGGAGTTCTCGACGTACGCCACTCCCACGGTGGTCGGCGAGATCAAGCGCCACTTCCGGGACAAGGGCTGGGCGGTGCGGGTGCCGCGTCGCCTCCAGGAGCTGCGACTCTCGCTGACCACGGCCACCGCGGAGCTCTCCCAGCAGCACGGCCGTTCGCCGACCGTGCACGAGCTGGCCGAGCGGCTCGGCATCTCCGAGGAGGAGGTGCTGGAGGGCCTGGAGTCGGCCAACGCGTACAGCACGCTCTCGCTGGACGTGCCGGACACGGACGACGAGTCGCCGGCCGTGGCGGACACGCTGGGCTCGGAGGACGAGGCGCTGGAGGGCGTGGAGTACCGGGAGTCGCTCAAGCCGCTCCTGGAGGACCTGCCGCCGCGCGAGAAGCGGATCCTGCTGCTGCGCTTCTTCGGGAACATGACCCAGTCGCAGATCGCCCAGGAGGTCGGCATCTCGCAGATGCACGTCTCGCGGCTGCTGGCCCGCACCCTGGCGCAGCTGCGCGAGCGGCTGCTCGTCGAGGAGTGACGCGTACGGCGGAAGGGCTCAGGCGTCCGGAAGGGCTCAGGCGTCGGGGGTCGGCCTCGGCCCCCGACGGATGCCCAGGTCCTGGGTGGTCGCCGGGTTCAGGACGAGCACGAGGCCGGTGACGGCGACCACCGCGAGCACGATCCCGGTGGGGATCAGCGCGCCCTGCGAGCGCAGCAGCGTCCAGGCCACCGGCAGCGCCATGATCTGGGTGATCAGCGCGGGCCCCCGGCTCCAGCTGCGCAGCAGCAGCAGTCCGCGGGCGGCGATCAGCGGGATGGCGCCGAGCGCGACCAGGGTGATCCCGACCGTCTCCGCCTGCTGCGTGCTCTCCAGCTTCCCGAGCAGCCCCATGATCAGCAGGTAGATCCCGCCGACGGCGAGGGCCACGCCTTCGAGGGCGTTGACCCCGGCGAGGACGGTGATCCTGGTCGGGCGCTCCGCGGTGGCGGGCGACGGCGTGGACGGTGTCTGCTGAGTGCTCACGCCTTTCAGGTTGGCATCCCCGGGGCCCGGAAGTGAAGCCGGGGTGCGCGCGAGCCCCACCCGTTCGGCGGTCGACCGCGGCGGACCGTCACGCTCCGTCACCGCCCTGGAGCGTAGTGAACCGGGGCTTCGGTCCCGAACCGCCCGGTAGGTAGGCTGGCCGTCATGCGCGCACTCCTCGTGGTCAATCCAGCTGCTACCACCACCAGTGCCCGCACCCGTGACGTGCTCATCCACGCGCTGGCCAGCGAGATGAAGCTGGAGGCGGTGACCACGGAGTACCGGGGGCACGCGCGGGATCTCGGGCGGCGGGCCGCGGACAGCGAGGACATCGATCTGGTGGTCGCCCTCGGCGGCGACGGCACGGTGAACGAGGTCGTGAACGGGCTGCTGCACCGGGGCCCGGACGTGGACAGCCTCCCGAAGCTCGCCGTGGTCCCCGGCGGGTCCACGAATGTCTTCGCGCGCGCCCTGGGGCTGCCGAACGACGCGGTGGAGGCGACCGGCGCGATCCTGGACGCCCTGGAGAACCGGACCGAACGCACGGTTGGTCTGGGCCTGGCCGCCGGCACCCCGGGCACCGAGGACGAGTCCGTTCCCGAACGCTGGTTCACTTTCTGTGCCGGACTCGGGTTCGACGCCGGAGTCGTCGGCCGGGTCGAACAGAAACGCGAGGGCGGCAAGCGTTCGACGCACGCCCTGTACGTACGCCAGGTGGTGCGGCAGTTCCTGAACGAGGCCCACCGCCGGCACGGGACGATCACGCTCGACGTGCCCGGCCAGGACCCGGTGACCGACCTCGCGCTCTCCATAATCTGCAACACCGCCCCCTGGACCTACCTGGGCAATCGCCCGGTCTACGCCTCGCCGAAGGCCTCCTTCGACACCGCGCTGGACGTCCTCGGACTGAAGCGTCTGTCCACTCCGGCGGTGGCCCTGTACGGCACCCAGCTGCTCACTTCGAGCCCCGAGAAGGGGCCGCGCGGGAAGCATGCCGTTTCACGGCATGACCTCACGGACTTCACCTTGCATTCAAAGGTCCCACTGCCCTTCCAGATGGACGGTGACCACCTGGGACTGCGTACGAGCGTGACGTTCACAGGCGTACGCCGTGCACTGCGTGTGATTGTGTGAGTGGAAGGGCCGAAAGTCCTTTAACTCGAACGTTTGGACTGGGTCCCACCCCCAAGAAGTGCGCCTGTGACCTAGTCGACACCGAGGAATCAAAAAAAACTTTCCAGAAGGGGTTGTATCCGTCGCTGAGGTTTGGGAATCTCTTCATGGCGATCGGGACGGCCCGCAACACCGGCCTCCACTGAGAGCCAGAACCCCTCCTCACCATCACAGACCACACCCAGTCCATCTGGGGGTCGGCCCGTCATCTGCGGGGGGATTCGTGAAAGCGTTCACATTCACAAGCAACAAACGTGTAATACCAAGGAGAGGTAGCAGCCATGGACTGGCGTCACAACGCCGTTTGTCGTGAGGAAGACCCCGAGCTGTTCTTCCCCATCGGCAACACCGGTCCTGCGCTGCTGCAAATCGAGGAAGCCAAGGCTGTCTGCCGCCGCTGCCCCGTCATGGAGCAGTGCTTGCAGTGGGCGCTCGAGTCCGGCCAGGACTCCGGCGTCTGGGGTGGCCTCAGCGAGGACGAGCGCCGCGCGATGAAGCGCCGCGCCGCTCGCAACCGGGCGCGTAACGCCAGCGCCTGAGCGACCCCCGCAACAAAGCCTCAGCCCGGCGGCGCGTACAGAGCGTACGCACAGCCCCGCCTTCGAGTCGCAGCGCGCAGTACCCCGGAGCGCATCGCAACGTGAGCATCACGGAGCGGGCCCGGACCGTCACCACGGTCCGGGCCCGCTCTGTTGTGTGCGTCCGGCATGGGGCGCGCTCGGCTACTTGAGACCCTGCACCGGGAGGTCCAGCACCACCTGGGTGCCGCGCCCGGGGGCCGGGACCATGCCGAACGTGCCGCCCAACTCCCCCTCCACCAGCGTCCGTACGATCTGGAGCCCGAGGTTGCCGGCCTGCTTCGGGTCGAACCCCTCGGGCAGACCGCGCCCGTCGTCGGTGACGGTGATCAGCAACCGCCCCTCGGTGGGCGATCCGCCGCGCACGGCCGAGACCTCGACCGTGCCGTGGTCGGCCAGGGTGAAGGCGTGCTCCAGGGCGTTCTGAAGCACCTCGGTCAGCACCATGGAGAGCGGGGTGGCGACCTCGGCGTCGAGAATGCCGAAGCGTCCGGTGCGCCGGCAGGTCACCTTGCCCGGGGAGATCTCCGACACCATCGCGATGACCCGGTCGGCGATCTCGTCGAACTCGACCCGCTCGTCCAGATTCTGGGACAGCGTCTCATGGACGATGGCGATCGAACCGACGCGCCGGACCGCCTCGTTGAGGGCTTCGCGGCCCTGCTCGGAGTCCATCCGGCGGGACTGGAGGCGCAGCAGGGCGGCCACCGTCTGGAGGTTGTTCTTCACCCGGTGGTGGATCTCCCGGATGGTCGCGTCCTTGGTGATCAACTCGCGTTCGCGGCGGCGCAGTTCGGTGACGTCCCGCAGGAGGACCAGGGAGCCGATCCGGACGCCCTTGGGCTTGAGCGGGATGGCCCGGAGCTGGATCACGCCGCCCGCGCACTCCACCTCGAACTCGCGGGGCGCGTAACCGCTGGCCACCTTGACCAGGGCCTCGTCCACCGGCCCCCGCGACGGGGCCAGTTCGGCGGTGACGGTGCCGAGGTGGTGGCCGACCAGGTCGGAGGCGAGGCCGAGACGGTGGTAGGCGGAGAGGCCGTTGGGGCTGGCGTACTGGACGATCCCGTCGGCGTCGAGCCGGATCAGCCCGTCGCCCACGCGCGGGGAGGCGTCCATGTCGACCTGCTGGCCGGGAAAGGGGAAGGACCCGGCGGCGATCATCTGGGCCAGGTCGGAGGCGGACTGGAGGTAGGTGAGCTCCAGCCGGGAGGGGGTACGCACGGTGAGCAGGTTGGTGTTGCGGGCGATGACGCCGAGCACCCGGCCGTCACGGCGTACGGGGATGGACTCGACCCGTACGGGCACCTCCTCGCGCCACTCCGGGTCGCCCTCGCGCACGATCCGGCCCTCGTCCAGGGCCGCGTCCAGCAGCGGGCGGCGGCCGCGCGGCACCAGGTGGCCGACCATGTCGTCCTGGTAGGAGGTGGGCCCGGTGTTGGGGCGCATCTGGGCGACGGAGACGTACCGCGTGCCGTCGCGGGTGGGCACCCACAGCACGAGGTCGGCGAAGGACAGGTCGGAGAGCAGCTGCCACTCCGAGACCAGCAGATGCAGCCACTCGAGGTCGGTGTCGCTCAGAGCGGTGTGCTGGCGGACGAGGTCGTTCATGGAGGGCACGTGTGGAGCGTACCTGGGGTTACCTCGGGCGTTCGAACCACTCGGCCCGATGAGCCGTGCAGGTGTACGGAGGTATGACGATGGACAGGCGGGGCGGCCGGCCCGAGAATGTCGTGCACACGGATGGACACGAGTATTGGTCTAGTCCACAATGTTCATCAAGACCTCCGCTCTCCCCGCACAGGAGAGTGGACCGAGGCACCCGGCGCTCTCTGCCCTGACCGCGCCGGTGCCTCCAGTGGCCGGGGGCACCGCACACCGCCGGCCAGGTAGCTCCGGGCTGCGGTGCCGGATGGGCTGAGGGTCCCATCCCGGCGCCGCGGCCCGCGGGTGTTTTCGGGGCGCTGCCGCCTCCGGTTCTCAGCGGGTCTCGGTGACCTTTGCCAGGGCGCGGGGCGCGTCGGGGTCCTGGCCCCGGGCGATCGTCACCTCGTACGCCAGCATCTGGAGCGGCAGGATCTCCAGGACCGGCTGCACCTCCTCCGGGACGCCCGCCGTGGGCAGCGAGAAGCCGGCCGACGCCGCCTCCACCTGGGCCTTGGGGCCGACCACGAAGAGATCCGCGCCGCGGCCGCGCAGCCGGTCCAGCACCGGCTGGAGGGCCTCGCCGCCCCGGCCGTCGGTGACCACGGCGATCACCGGGGAGATGTTGTCGACCATCGCCAGCGGGCCGTGCAGCAGATCCGCGCCGGAGTAGGAGAGAGCGGGGATGTAGCTGGTCTCCATGAGCTTCAGGGCCGCTTCCTTGGCCGTCGGGTAGCCGTAGCCGCGCGAGGTGATCACCATGCGTTCGGCGAAGCGGTAGCGGGAGGCGAGCGCCTTGACCTCGGCCCGGCGGCCCAGGATCGCGCCCGCGAGGTCGGGCAGGCCTGCGGCGGCCTCGATGCCGTCGCGGCCGCCCAGGCCCTCCACGAAGAGGTACAGGGAGAGCAGGGACGCGGTGTACGTCTTGGTGGCCGGGAGCGCCTTCTCCGGGCCGGCCAGGATGTCGATGTGGTACTCGGAGACGGCCGCCAGCGCGGAGTCCGGGTTGTTGGTGACGGCGAGCGTGACCGCCCCGGCCTCCCGGGCGGCCTTCGTGGAGGCCACCAGGTCCGGTGAGCCACCCGACTGGCTGACGGTGATCACGAGGACGTCCCGCAGATCGGGCTTGGCCCCGTACGCCGTCGTGGTGGACATGGAGGCGAGGCCGCAGGGCAGGCCGAGGCGGATCTCCAGCAGGTACTTCGCGTAGAGCGCCGCGTTGTCGGAGGTGCCGCGCGCGGTGAGCAGGACGAAGCGGGGCTTGCGGGCGGCGATCTCGGCGGCCACCTCGCGGATGCGGGGCGCGCCCCGGTCGAGGATGCGGCGCAGCATCGCGGGCTGCTCGGCCATCTCGCCGGACATGATGCGTCCGGGCTCGTCGCCCCGGCCGCCCGGGTCGACCGGGAAGGTGGCGGACATGTGGGGGCCTCCCTGCGCTGTCGGCTGCGGTGTCGCCGCATGTGTGCGGTGTCGCCGTACGTATTGCGGTGTCGCCGTACGTAGGTGTCGTCGTACGTAGGTGTTCGTACGTACCGGACAAGTCGACCAGGCAATTCCGTGGGCCGCCAGCGGGCCGCCGGTTCGTGGACTGTTCTCCGTACGGCTGCCCGATTCTGCTAAATTGGAGTTTGATTGGTCTATACCACCTCCTCCTCTAGTCAGATCGGCAGGCACAGCGTGGAAGTTGTCATCGTCCCGGACGCCACGGCAGGCGGCGAACTGATCGCGGAGGCCATCGCCGCGCTGCTCCGCCGCAAGCCCGACGCCCTGCTCGGCGTTGCCACCGGCTCGACCCCGCTGCCCATCTACCGCGCGCTCGCGTCGAAGGTCGCCTCCGGCGCGGTCGACGCCTCGCGCGCCCGGATCTGCCAGCTCGACGAGTACGTCGGGCTGCCCGCGGGTCACCCGGAGTCGTACCGATCCGTGGTGCTGCGCGAGGTCATCGAGCCGCTCGGGCTCTCCGAGGCGTCCTTCATGGGCCCGGACGGCGCGGCCGAGGACGTCCAGGCGGCCTGCGAGGCGTACGACCGGGCGCTGGCGGAGGCGGGCGGCGTCGACCTCCAGCTGCTGGGCATCGGCACGGACGGGCACATCGGCTTCAACGAGCCGTGCTCCTCGCTCGCCTCGCGTACCCGGATCAAGACGCTGACGGAGCAGACGCGGGTGGACAACGCGCGCTTCTTCGACGACGACATCGAGCAGGTGCCGCACCATGTGATCACGCAGGGCATCGGGACGATCCTGGATGCCCGGCATCCGATCCTGCTGGCCACCGGTGAGGGCAAGGCGGAGGCCGTCGCGCAGACGGTGGAGGGTCCGGTCGCCTCGATCGTGCCGGCGTCGGCGCTCCAGCTGCACCCGCATGCGACGGTGGTGGTGGACGAGGCTGCGGCGTCGAAGCTGAAGCTGGCGGATTACTTCCGGGCCACGTATGCGGCGAAGCCGGGGTGGCAGGGGTTGTAGGGCTTCGCCCCTCGGCCCCTTGATGCTGTACGGGGCAGGGCCGGGACGCCGTTGTTCGGTGTCCCGGCCCTTTGCCGTGTTGTGCGGCCCGTCCGGCGGGAGGGTCTGTCCTCAATCGCCGGACGGGCTTGATTTTGGCCGGGGCCTTGGCTGCGGGCCCCCGGGCCTCAGGTTCTGTCCTCAAGCGCCGGACGGGCTTGATTTTGGCCGGGGCCTTGGCTGCGGGCCCCCGGGCCTCAGGCTTTGTCCTCAAGCGGCGGACGGGCTGGAATTGGCCGGGCCTTGGCTGCGGGGCCCTCGGGCTCAGGCCTTGTCCTCAAACGCCGGACGGGCTGGGATGTCGCCGGACGGGCTGGAATTGGTCGGCCCGGACGGGCCCGGTCAGGTCAGGACTTCGTGCCGGTCAGCGCTTCCGCTGCTGCCTGGCCGCAGACCCTTGCCGCGCCGTGTGTGGCCACGTGCAGGGCGCCCCTCGGGGCCGACTGGGGCAGGCCCATCTCGACCACCACCGTGTCCGGGCGGGTCGCCAGCAGGGTGTCCAGGGCCGCGCCCATCCAGGCGTGGCGGTGTTCGTCGCGGACCACGGCGACGATGCGCCGCTCCCCCGCCGCCGCCAGGATCGCGTCCGCGACGGCCGCGGTCTCCTCGGTGTAGGTGTCCGTGTCGGTGCCGGGCAGGATCCTGTCCAGCTCGGCGGCGATGCCCCAGGGGGTCTCGTCGCCGACCGCGATGTTCGCCACCGCGCCGAACGAGGCCACGTACGCCGCCCCGGTGAGACGGTCGCCGGTGCCGGTCACCCGGACCGCGCGGCGGGCGGCGATCAGGCCGATGTCGGAGCTGACTCCGGTGCCGGGCGCGGTCCCCTCCTGCACTGCCGCGCCCGACTCCCGGATGTCCCCCCGAACCCTCTGCGTCCAGGACGCCAGGGCTCGTACTCGGGCGGCCGCGTCGGCGAGCCGCTCCTCGGTCAGTTCCCCACTGCGCACGGCCGCGACGAGGGCGTCGCGCAGCCGCAGCACCGTCTCCTCGTCGGCCAGGCCGCCGCCCACACAGATGGCGTCGGCGCCCGCCGCGAGGGCGAGGACGGACCCGCGCTCGATGCCGTACGCACCGGCGATGGCGTCCATCTCCACGGCGTCCGTGACGATCAGGCCGTCGTAGCCCAGCTCCTGGCGCAGCAGACCGGTGAGGATCTGCGGGCTCAGGGTCGCCGGGCGGTCCGGATCGAGTGCGGGAAGCAGGATATGCGCGCTCATCACCGATTTGGAACCCGCGGCGATGGCCGCCCGGAAGGGCACCAGCTCACGGGCGTGCAAGGTGTCGAGGTCCACATCGATGCGGGGCATCGCGAGGTGCGAGTCGACCGCGGTGTCGCCGTGTCCGGGGAAGTGCTTGGTGCAGGCGGCGACGCCGGCGGCCTGGAGCCCCTCGATGTACGCGGCGGTGTGCCGGGCGGCCAGCCGGGTGTCGGCGCCGAAGGAGCGTACGCCGATGACCGGGTTGCCCGGGTTGGAGTTGACGTCGGCGGACGGCGCCCAGTTGAGGTTGACGCCGCACTCGGCGAGCCGGCGGCCGAGTTCCTGGGCGACGGCCCGGGTGAGGTGGACGTCGTCCACCGAGCCGAGCGCGAAGTTGCCCGGGAACGAGGAGCCGTGCGTGACCTCCAGGCGGGTCACGTCGCCGCCCTCCTCGTCGATGGCGACGAGGACGTCGTCCCGCTCGGCGCGCAGCCGCTCGGTCAGCGCGGTGAGCTGCTCGGGCGAGGTGATGTTGCGCCCGAACAGGCCCACGGAGGCGAGGCCCTCACCGACGCGGCGCAGCAGCCAGTCCGGTGCGGTGGTCCCGGTGAATCCGGGCTGGAGCACGGCGAGCGCGTCGCGCGTCACCGTGTCCGTGGTGGAGACGAGGGTGGTCATGGGCCCGCACTATCCCTTCACGGCGCCGGAAGTGAGGCCTGCGGCCATCTTCTTCTGGATGATCATGAAGAACACGACGACGGGGAGGGCGATCATGGTCGATGCGGCCATGAGGGCGCCGTAGTCCGTTCCGCGCTCGGTCGTGAACGTCATCAGCCAGACGTTCAGCGTGTACTTGGAGTTGTCGTTGATCAGGATGTACGCGAAGAGGTACTCGTTCCACGCGTTCACCAGGGCGAAGATCGACGCGGCGGCGAGCCCGGGGGCGAGCAGCGGGAAGATCACCCGGCGGAAGGCCTGGAAGCGGGTGCAGCCGTCCACCATCGCGGACTCCTCCAGCTCCACCGGGATGTTCACGACGAAGCCGCGGATCATGATGGTGGCGAAGGGCAGCGTGGAGACGAGGTAGACGACGATCAGGCCCCAGTACTCGTCGACGCCGCCCATCGCGTTGAGCTGGGCGTAGATGGGGATGAGCATCGCCGTCGGCGGCAGCATCTGGACCAGGATCATGACCAGGACCAGGGCCTTGCGGCCGAAGAACCGGAACCGGCCGATCGCCAGGGCCGCCAGCGTCGCGATGATCATGCCGCCGACCACCGCGGTGACCGCGACGATCAGGCTGGACTGGATGGCGGTGACGAAGTTCTGCTGCTCGGTGGCCCGGACGAAGTTGTCGAAGGTGATCGACGTGGGCCACAGGGTCTGGTCGTAACTGCGGATCTCGTGGTTGGGCCGCAGGGCGCTGATGACCAGCCAGTAGACCGGGAAGACCATGACCAGGGCGATACCGAGGCCGATGATGTCGAGGTGGAGCCGGGTCTTCTTGCGGTCGGGCCGCAGCGCCGGTGTCGTCTCGGTCGTGCTGCTCATTCGACCTCTCCCGTCTTCATGAGCTGGCGCAGGTAGTACACGGCCACGCCGGACAGCAGCAGCACCGTGATCAGAGCGATGGCGGAGCCCTGGCTGAAGGAGGTGGACTCGAACGCCTTGGAGTAGGAGTAGAGGCCGAGGGTCTCGTACTCCGGCTCGGGCTTGTTGCCGCGCAACAGCCAGATCTGGCCGAAGACGTTGAAGTCCCAGATCACCGAGAGGGTGGCGACCATGGTGAAGACCGGCTTGATGACCGGCCAGGTGACGAACTTGTAGATGCCGTACGCGCTGGCGCCGTCGAGGGCGGCGGCCTCCTCCAGTTCCTGGGGGACCTGGGTGAGGGCGGCGTACAGGGTGACGACGACGAACGGGATGGCGCCCCAGACGACCAGCAGCGTGATGATGCCGAAGCCCTGGACGGGGTTGAGGTACCAGTTGTGTCCGAGCCAGTCCTCGCCCACGACCTTGGCGATCAGGGTGTTGATCAGGCCGTAGTCGGAGTCGGCCATGAAGCGGAAGATCGAGGCGGCGACCATCAGCGGCATCGACCAGGCGGCGATGAGGCAGGCGGTGAGCACCAGCCGGACCCAGGTGGAGAGCTTGCGCATGAGCAGGGCGACCAGCAGGCCGATGCCCATCGTCAGGGTCACGCAGACGGCCATGAAAACGACCGTGCGGAAGGTGACCCACCAGAACTCGGAGTCGCCGAGGATGTTGGTGAACTGCTCGAAGCCGACCCAGGGGGCGGGATCGCCGGTCCACAGCTCGCGGCGGCCCATGTCCTGGAAGGACATGACGACCGTCTTGCCGAGGGGATAGAGATAGACGGCGGCGATCGCCACGATCGCCGGGAGGATCAGGAAGTAGGGGAGGAGTTCACCCTTCTTCCGCTTCCTCTTCTGTACCCGGGGCGCATCGTCGTCGTGGGACGACGTGCCGACCGCCTGCGGGTCGGGTGGTACGGGGACCGGCGGCCCGGCGGCCTTGGTATCAGCGGCAGACACGTGGCTGACCTTCCATCGCGGGTCCGGGGCGGGCCCCGGAATTCACGGCGTTCTTGCGGGAAAGGCGCGGGGGCCCGGCACTGGTGCCGGGCCCCCGATTCCTTGTTGATCAGCGCGTTGATCTTGTCGTCGGCCTTCTTGGAAGCGTCGGCGACGGAGGCGCCCTTGACGATCTCCAGGAGCATGTTCTGGAGGATCTCCTCCTTCTCCACGGAGGCCCAGCCCGGCGCGATCGGCGTGAACCAGGCGTCCGGCACCGCGTTGGCGATGGCGGCGGTCTCCGGCTTCTGCTTCAGCGGCTCAAGCTGCTTCTCGTTGTTGGGAAGGATGTTCTTCGACGCGAGGACCTCCATGGACTTCGCGTTGGTGAAGATGGAGATCCAGTCCTCGCCGAGGTCCTGGACCTTGGACTTGGAGATGGTCGCGAGGTCCGAGCCGCCGATGAAGGACGGGAGGGCCTTGCCCTCGGGGCCGGGCATACCGGCCGTGGCGATCTTGCCCTCGAGCTTCGGGTTGCCGTTCTCACCGCCCGTGACGCTGCCGGCCTCCCAGGCCTGGCCGTAGATGACCGCGGCCTTCTCGTTGGCCATGACGTTGGCGTGGTCCTGCTCGTCCTTCGTCACGTCGGCCTTGTTGTACTTCTTGACCAGGTCGACGAAGTGCTGAAGGCCCTTCTGCGCCTCCGGGGTGGAGAGCGCGGCCTTCCACTCCTTGGCGCCCTCGTCGTAGGTGGCTATCTGGCCACCGTAGGCGGCGACGTAGGACATCGCGGCGTACCAGTAACGGCCCGGGAAGTAGAGGGAGGAGGCGCGCTTGTCCTTCTTGCCCAGCTCGGCGCCGACCTTGTCCATCGCGGCGAGGAACTCGTCCTCGGTCTGCGGGAGGACGTCGCTGCCGGTGCCGGCCTTCAGCATGTCCTTGTTGTACACGGCGAGACGGGCGCTCGCGTAGTAGGGAACGCAGTAGGTCTTGCCCTCGAAGGAGCACGTGTCCTTCAGACCCTTGATCCAGGTGTCCGAGTTCTCGTACTTCTTGGGGTCGATTTCTCCGAGCGCACCATTGAGGATGTACTGCATGGTCTCGGTGTTGCCGAGTTCCACGACGTCCGGGAATTTGTCGCCACCGAGGGAGGTGTCCAGCTTCTTGACCTTGTCGGCCCACTGCTGGTACTGAACCTTGACGGTGACGCCCGGGTACTTCTTGTTGAACTCGGCGTTGACGTCCTTGACCAGCTCCGGCCAGGTGGACTGGGCCTCGCCCATGAGCCAGACGGTCAGGGTTTCCTTGCGGTCCTTGGGGTCGGCGGACGAATTCTTGTCATCCGAACCACACGCTGCGACCGAAACCAACATGCCCGCGACACCGATCGCCGCGATGAGCTTGCGCTTCACGTCAAACCCTCCTCAGGGATGCTGCAACCCCACCCACCGCGAAGACATTCGACGAGTTCTGCTGGGGCTGGACCTGGTCTTTAATGGTTTAGACCAGTACCGGGAGCTTGGCCTAGACCTTTAGGGGTGTCAAGGGTGTATAAGAAGTGCACTCGCGTCCGTTATAGGACCGACACCTAAGGGAGGGCGACGACCCGTGACCGGACCGTGCCACCATGTGAGCCGCGACAGACGGAGGAGCCGGTGACGGCAGCAACGCAAGCGTCGGGAAGGCGGGCCATGAGTGCCGACGGGGGCAGTACGGGGAGCGAGACCGGTACCGGTACGCGCACGGCGCGCGTACCGAAGTACTACCGGCTCAAGCGGCATCTCCTCGATATGACGGACACCCTGCCGCCGGGCACCCCGGTGCCGCCCGAACGCACCCTGGCCGCCGAGTTCGACACCTCGCGCACCACCGTGCGCCAGGCGCTCCAGGAGCTGGTCGTCGAGGGCCGCCTCGAACGCATCCAGGGCAAGGGCACCTTCGTCGCCAAGCCGAAGGTCTCCCAGGCCCTCCAACTCACCTCGTACACCGAGGACATGCGGGCCCAAGGACTGGAGCCGACGTCCCAGCTGCTGGACATCGGCTATGTCACGGCGGACGACACGCTCGCCGGGCTACTGGACATCTCGACGGGCGGCCGGGTGCTGCGCATCGAGCGGCTGCGGCTCGCCAGCGGGGAGCCGATGGCGATCGAGACCACGCATCTTTCGGCCAAACGCTTCCCGGCGCTGCGCCGTTCGCTGGTGAAGTACACCTCGCTCTACACCGCGCTCGCCGAGGTGTACGACGTCCGTCTCGCCGAGGCGGAGGAGACCATCGAGACCTCGCTCGCCACGCCCCGGGAAGCGGGTCTGCTGGGCACCGACGTGGGGCTGCCGATGCTGATGCTGTCCCGCCATTCGGTGGACGGCCAGGGCGAACCGGTGGAGTGGGTGCGCTCGGTGTACCGGGGCGACCGCTACAAGTTCGTGGCGCGCCTCAAACGCCCGACGGACTGACGGCGGGCGCGGAAGCAGCGGAGAAACAGCAGTGCGCGTACGGGCGGTGGCCCGGGGACCGATCCCCGGGCCACCGCCCGTTTTCGGTCATCCCCGGTGGAGCAGGATCACGTGAACCGATTCCCCCTGTCGTCCGTGCACCAATCGCGGAACTTCGGTGGAGACATCGGTGATGCGCGACCGGTATGCGGACAGGGGTTCCGGAGAGCGGCCACACCACTTAGATTTCGCGCACGTTACGACAAGGATCGCGCGAGGGGACGGATCGATATGCCGGAATCGCCCACACCAGCACCACCGGATTCACCAGCAGCGGGGCGGCGAGGGCCGACCCCGAAGTCCATCGCCGTCTGGAGCCTGGTGGCCCTGGCCGGCGCCATCGGCTGGGCCACCCTCGCGCTGTCGCGGGGTGAAGAGGTCTCCGCCGCCTGGATGCTGGCGGCGGCCCTCGGTTCGTACGCCATCGCGTACCGCTTCTACTCCCGGTTCATCGCCAACCGGGTCCTGAAGGCCGACAAGAACCGTGCGACCCCGGCCGAACGGCTGGACAACGGTGTCGACTTCCATCCCACCGACCGCCGGGTCCTGTTCGGTCACCACTTCGCCGCCATCGCGGGGGCGGGACCGCTGGTCGGCCCCGTGCTGGCCGCGCAGATGGGTTATCTGCCCGGGACGATCTGGCTGGTCGTCGGCGTCATCTTCGCCGGCGCCGTCCAGGACATGGTGACGCTGTTCTTCTCGACCCGCCGCAACGGCCGTTCGCTCGGTCAGATGGCGCGCGACGAGATAGGGCCGGTCGGCGGGATCGCCGCCCTGGTCGCGGTCTTCATCATCATGATCATCCTGCTCGCGGTGCTCGCGCTGGTCATCGTGAACGCGCTCGCGCACTCGCCGTGGGGCGTCTTCTCCATCGGCATGACGATCCCGATCGCCCTCTTCATGGGCGTCTATCTGCGTATCCTGCGGCCCGGCAAGGTCAGTGAGGTCTCCCTCATCGGCGTCGCGCTGCTGCTCCTCGCGATCGTCGCGGGCGGCTGGGTCGCCGAGTCGTCGTGGGCGGACTTCTTCACGCTGGAGCCGGGCACGCTGGTCATCTGGATGATCGTGTACGGGTTCCTCGCCTCCGTGCTCCCCGTGTGGCTGCTGCTGGCCCCGCGCGACTACCTCTCCACCTTCATGAAGGTCGGCACGATCGGGCTGCTGGCCCTGGGCGTGGTCATAGCGCTGCCGACCCTGAAGATGCCCGCGGTCACCGACTTCGCCTCCAGCGGCTCGGGCCCGGTCTTCGCCGGCTCGATGTTCCCGTTCGTCTTCATCACCATCGCCTGCGGCGCGCTCTCCGGCTTCCACTCCCTGGTCTCCTCCGGCACCACGCCGAAGATGGTCCAGAAGGAGACGCAGATCCGGATGATCGGCTACGGCGCCATGCTGGTCGAGTCGTTCGTCGCGATCATGGCGATGATCGCCGCCTGCATCATCGACCCCGGCCTCTACTTCGCCATCAACGCGCCCGTCGGCGTGATCGGCGACAGCGTCCAGTCCGCCTCGCAGGCCGTGGCCGACTTCGGCTTCACCATCACCCCGGACGCCCTGGCGCAGGCCGCCAAGGACGTCGAGGAGGCGAGCCTGCTCTCCCGGACCGGTGGCGCGCCGACGTTCGCGCTCGGCATGTCGGAGATCTTCTCCGCCGTGATCGGCGGGACGGCGATGAAGGCGTTCTGGTACCACTTCGCCATCATGTTCGAGGCGCTCTTCATCCTCACCACCGTGGACGCCGGTACCCGCGTCGGGCGCTTCATGCTCCAGGACATGCTGGGCAACGCCTACAAGCCGTTCCGCGAGGTCAGCTGGAAGCCGGGCGTCTGGTTCGCCAGCGCCGTCGTGGTCGGCGGCTGGGGCTACTTCCTCTGGGTCGGTGTGCACGACCCGCTGGGCGGCATCAACCAGCTCTTCCCGCTCTTCGGCATCGCCAACCAGTTGCTGGCCGCCGTCGCGCTGGCCGTCTGCACCACCCTGCTGGTCAAGTCCGGCCGGCTGAAGTGGGCGTGGGTGACCGCGGTCCCGCTCGCCTGGGACGTGGCGGTCACGCTCACCGCGAGCTGGCAGAAGATCTTCTCCGACGACGTGAAGGTCGGCTTCTTCGCCCAGCGCGACAAGTACCAGGCGGGCATCGACGCGGGCGAGGTGCTGGCGCCCGCGAAGACCATGGACGACATGCGGACCGTCGTCACCAACTCCACGGTCGACGGAGTGCTGAGCGCGCTCTTCGCGCTCCTCATCATCGTGGTCCTCGTGGACGCGGGACGGGTCTGCTACAAGGCCATCCGCGATCCGGAGAGCGTCAAGCTCCACGAGACGCCGTACGTCGAGTCCAAGCTCGTCGCCCCGGCCTCGCTCTTCGCCACCAAGGAGGAGAAGGCCGAACTGGTCGCCGCCGGAGTCGGCCCCGAGGGCGGCATCCGCAAGGAACCGGCGGAGACGGGGAGCCGAACATGACGGTCGCGGACGTACGACGGGTGGCCGGACGGATCCGCTGGTACGTCCGCGAGCTCACCGGTGAGTCCACGTACGACCGCTATGTGGCGCACGCGAGGACGCACGATCCGGACGCGCCGGTGATGACCCGCCGCGCTTTCGAACGCAGTCGCACGGACGCCCGTGAGGCGGATCCCCGCGAGGGATTCCGCTGCTGCTGAGCACCGCCGGCCGATCGGGCCGCCGCGTCCCCTCCGGGGCGCGGCGGCCCCTTTCCGTGTCCCGCCCGTACGTGGCCGTGCGGGACACGGCGCCCTCACCGTACGAAAGGATGTGCCCATGACATCGCGCTCCCGGTCACCCCGGTTCCGGCCCCTCCTCCTGACCACGACGCTGACCGTGACGCTGGCGCTGGCCCTGACGGCGACGGGCTGCGGCACCGAACCGGCGCCGGACACCCGGGCGGCGGGCCCGAGCGGTTCGGCCGGTCCAGCACCCGACCGGGCGGAGCTGGAGGCGCGGGCGAGCGCCGCCCAGCTCGTCGCGGAGCATGTGTGGGTGACCGAGGCCGCGGGCTACGCCCTGGCCCGCCAGTCGGTCGGGGTACTCGGCGACGACGGATTCGGCAGCGTCTACACCGAGCCGGAGGGCGGGCAGATCAAGCTGTCGGTGGAACGCCTCCCGCACACCGACGCCGACTGCACGGACGGACCCGCGGCGGGCAGCGAGCAGGAGCCCCTGGTGACCTGCGAGCGGGACGGCGAGCAGTGGTACCGGGCCACGGAGTCGGGTCATGCGTACGCCCGGGAACAGGGCGACCTGGTGGTGACGTTGAGCGGAACACGCCAGGAGGTGGACCGGGCGACGCTGCGCGCGGCGGCCCTGGCCGCCCACCGCGCCGACGACTACGAGCTGGACCAGGTGCTGCCGCCCGCCGGGAAGACCGCGGGGGAGACCGCCGGGCGGCAGCCGGTCGAGCGCGGCGATCTGCCGCCGGTCGGCGACGGCGCGCCGGACAACGAGGTGGGAGCGAGCGGCTGATGGACCTGACGATCAGGGTGGCGGAGCCCGCCGAGTACGCCGTGCTCGGCGAGATCGTCGCCGAGGCGTATCTCGGCGACGGCCTGCTGGACGGGCCGCAGGACCCGTATCTCGTCAAACTGCGGGCGGTGGAGCAGCGGGCGGCCGAGGCGGAGGTGCTGGTCGCGCTCGACGCGGACGGGGCGGTGCTCGGCGGTGTGACGTATGCCGCTCCCGGTACACCGTGGCGTGACATCGCCGGTCCGGACGAGGCCGAATTCCGGATGCTGGCCGTGGCCCGCGCGGGGCGCGGACGGGGCGTGGGGGAAGCTCTCGTACGGGCGTGCGTCGAGCGGGCCCGGTCCACGAAAGGTGTCCGGGCTCTGGTGCTGTCGACGCAGCCGGGCATGCTCCCAGCCCATAGGATCTACCGTCGGCTCGGCTTTCTGCGGACCCCCGAGCGGGACTGGGAGCCGGTGCCGGGCCTGCGGCTCATGACCTTCCGGCTGCCGCTGGAGGCGGTGTCCTGAGGGGCATATGAAATCGACGCGACACAACATGTGGGGGCCGCAGCATCTGGCGGCCCCCACATGTATGCTCGACCTCGCTGTCGCCGCAGGGGAATCCGGTGGGAATCCGGAACTGTCCCGCAACGGTGTGATCAGTGTGCTTTTGCGCACCTGCAAGTCCGAAGACCTGTCGACAGTGCGTCCGGCTCGACCGAACCGGATGCCAGACGTCCGGGCCTCGCGGATAGGCCGGTGGATGCCGTCAGCAGTGCCGCCCCGCCCCGGGTTTCGCGCTGCCCGGCTTCCCCTCCTTCCGCCGGCCCCCTGCCGAGCGAGGGAAAGCCCAGTGACCATCGCGCCCGCCGATCCGGTTTCAGCCACCGAATCCGCCGAGTCCGCCGTGTCGACCCCGGCCGGGAATGCCTCCGACGGACCCGGGACCGCTTTGCTGCGGACCCTGACCGACCTCACCGTCGACCTTCCCGACACCGACCCCGGACGGGTCGCCGCCGCGGCCCTGCGCGGGCGCAACGCCCGCTCCGACGAGGCCGAGCTGCGCTCACTGGCCACCGAGGCGGCCGCGGGGCTGATCTCCGAGGACCCGGCGTACTCCCGGCTCGCCGCCCGGCTGCTGACCCTCTCGATCGCCGACGAGGCCGCGGGCCAGGGCGCGACGTCCTTCTCCGCCTCGGTCGCCGTGGGCCACCGCGAGGGCCTGATCGCCGACCGCACCGCCGCCTTCGTCGAGCTGCACGCGAAGGCGCTGGACGAGCTGGTCGAGCGGACGCTGGCCGAGGGCGCGGACGATCGCTTCGGCTACTTCGGTCTCCGTACGCTGCACAGCCGTTACCTGCTGCGCCACCCGATCACCCGGCAGGTCATCGAGACCCCGCAGCACTTCATGCTGCGCGTGGCCGCGGGCCTCGCCGAGGACGAGTCGGCGCGCGCGCTGGACGAGGTCGCCGCGCTCTACGGGCTGATGAGCAAGCTGGACTACCTCCCCTCCTCCCCCACGCTCTTCAACTCCGGTACGCGGCACCCGCAGATGTCCTCGTGCTATCTGCTGGACTCGCCGAAGGACGAGCTGGACTCGATCTACGACCGCTACCACCAGGTGGCGCGGCTCTCGAAGCACGCGGGCGGCATCGGTCTGTCGTACTCCCGCATCCGCGCCCGGGGTTCGCTGATCCGGGGCACCAACGGGCACTCCAACGGCATCGTGCCGTTCCTCAAGACGCTGGACGCCTCGGTGGCGGCGGTGAACCAGGGCGGCCGGCGCAAGGGCGCTGCGGCGGTCTACCTGGAGACCTGGCACGCGGACATCGAGGAGTTCCTCGAGCTGCGCGACAACACCGGTGAGGACCAGCGGCGTACGCACAACCTGAACCTGGCGCACTGGATCCCGGACGAGTTCATGCGCCGGGTCGACGCGGACACCGAGTGGTCGCTGTTCTCCCCGGCGGACGTGCCCGAGCTGGTCGACCTGTGGGGCGACGAGTTCGACGCGGCCTACCGCGCGGCCGAGGCCAAGGGTCTTGCCCGCAAGACGATGCCGGCGCGTGAGCTGTACGGCCGGATGATGCGGACGCTCGCGCAGACCGGCCAGGGCTGGATGACGTTCAAGGACGCCTCCAACCGGACCGCGAACCAGACCGCCGAGCCGGGCCGGGTCGTGCACTCGTCGAACCTGTGCACGGAGATCCTGGAGGTCACCAACGACGGCGAGACGGCCGTCTGCAACCTGGGCTCGGTCAACCTGGGCGCGTTCGTCGCGAACGGCTCGATCGACTGGGACCGTCTGGACTCCACCGTCCGTACGGCCGTCACCTTCCTCGACCGGGTCGTCGACATCAACTTCTACCCGACCGAGCAGGCCGGGAACTCCAACTCCCGCTGGCGGCCGGTCGGTCTGGGCGCGATGGGCCTCCAGGACGTCTTCTTCCAGCTGCGGCTGCCCTTCGACTCGCCCGAGGCCCGCGCGCTCTCCACGAAGATCTCCGAGCGGATCATGCTCGCCGCGTACGAGGCGTCCTGCGACCTCGCCGAGCGCTCGGGCCCGCTGCCCGCGTGGTCGGAGACGCGTGCCGCGCGCGGGGTGCTGCACCCCGACCACTACGACACCGAGCTGAACTGGCCGGAGCGCTGGGACGCGCTGCGCGCCCGGGTCGCCAAGACCGGTATGCGTAACTCGCTGCTGCTCGCCATCGCGCCGACCGCGACGATCGCCTCGATCGCCGGTGTGTACGAGTGCATCGAGCCGCAGGTCTCCAACCTGTTCAAGCGCGAGACGCTCAGCGGTGAGTTCCTCCAGGTCAACGCCTACCTGGTGGACGAGCTGAAGAAGCTCGGCGTGTGGGACGCCCGCACCCGTGAGGCGCTGCGCGAGGCCAGCGGTTCGGTGCAGGGCTTCGCCTGGATCCCCGAGGACGTGCGGGCGCTGTACCGCACGGCGTGGGAGATCCCGCAGCGCGGTCTGATCGACATGGCGGCGGCCCGTACGCCGTTCCTGGACCAGAGCCAGTCGCTCAACCTGTTCCTGGAGACGCCGACGATCGGCAAGCTCTCCTCGATGTACGCGTACGCCTGGAAGCAGGGGCTGAAGACGACGTACTACCTGCGTTCGCGCCCGGCGACCCGGATCGCCCGTGCCGCGTCCGGCCAGGCGTCGGCCGCCGCCCCCATTCCCGTACAGCAGGCGCAGGCGCCCGACGCGGACGCCATCGCCTGCTCCTTGGAAAACCCCGAGTCCTGCGAGGCCTGCCAGTAATGAGCACCACCAACGAAGAGAAGAACCTGCTCGACCCGGGATTCGAGCTGACCCTGCGTCCCATGCGCTACCCGGACTTCTACGAGCGCTACCGGGACGCGATCAAGAACACCTGGACCGTGGAGGAGGTCGACCTCCACTCGGACGTCGCCGACCTCGCGAAGCTGTCGCCGGGCGAGCAGCACATGATCGGCCGGCTGGTGGCGTTCTTCGCGACCGGCGACTCGATCGTCTCGAACAACCTGGTCCTGACGCTGTACAAGCACATCAACTCCCCCGAGGCGCGGCTGTACCTGTCGCGGCAGCTCTTCGAGGAGGCCGTGCACGTCCAGTTCTATCTGACGCTGCTGGACACCTATCTGCCCGACCCGGACGACCGGGCGGCGGCGTTCGACGCGGTCGAGGAGATCCCGTCGATCCGCGAGAAGGCGCAGTTCTGCTTCAAGTGGATGGACTCGGTCGAGAAGATCGAGCGGCTGGAGACGAAGGCGGACCGCCGTCGCTTCCTGCTGAACCTGATCTGCTTCGCGGCCTGCATCGAGGGGCTGTTCTTCTACGGCGCGTTCGCGTACGTGTACTGGTTCCGCTCGCGCGGTCTGCTGCACGGCCTCGCCACAGGCACCAACTGGGTGTTCCGTGACGAGACGATGCACATGAACTTCGCGTTCGAGGTCGTGGACACCGTCCGCAAGGAGGAGCCGGACCTCTTCGACGACGAGCTCCAGCAGCAGGTCACCGACATGCTGAAGGAAGCGGTCGACGCGGAGCTCCAGTTCGGCCGCGACCTGTGCGGCGACGGCCTGCCGGGCATGAACACCGAGTCGATGCGCGAGTACCTCCAGTGCGTCGCCGACCAGCGCCTCGCCCGCCTCGGCTTCCCGACGGTGTACGGCTCGGAGAACCCGTTCTCCTTCATGGAGCTCCAGGGCGTCCAGGAGCTGACGAACTTCTTCGAGCGCCGCCCGTCCGCCTACCAGGTGGCGGTCGAGGGCTCGGTCGGGTTCGACGACGACTTCTAGGCCCTTTCCGGATTCCGTACGACAGAAGGCCCCACCGCGCCGAGCGCGGTGGGGCCTTCCGCGTTCCCTCACGGCATGCCCTCACGGCATGACGAGGACCGGCCGACCGGAAAATGCTTGGACTAGACCAAGCTTTGGCGTGCACACTCTCAAATCGATCACGCCCGACCGGGCCCGGCCCGCTCCAGGAGAGGCACACATGCCCGTCATCGAAGTGGCAGACCTCGTCAAGGAGTTCAGCCGGCCCAAACGGCAGGAGGGCGCCTTCGCGGGCATCCGTACGCTGCTGACCCGTGAGCAGATCGTCAAGCGTGCCGTCGACGGCGTGAACTTCACGGTCCAGCAGGGCGAGATGGTCGGCTATCTCGGCCCCAACGGTGCGGGGAAGTCCACCACCATCAAGATGCTCACCGGCATCCTCGTGCCCACCTCCGGCACGGTCACGGTCGCCGGTGTCACGCCCTGGCGGGACCGGTCCCGCAACGCCCGCCGGATAGGCGTGGTCTTCGGCCAGCGCAGCCAGCTCTGGTGGGACCTGCCCCTGCGCGACTCGCTCTGGCTGATCGGCCGTCTCTACGACGTGCCGGAGGCCCGGTTCCGGGAGAGGCAGCGCGAGTTCAGCGAGGTGCTCGGCCTCGGTCCGTTCCTCGACACCCCCGTCCGCCAGCTCTCCCTGGGCCAGCGGATGCGCGGCGACCTCACCGCCGCGATGCTCTACGACCCGGACATCCTCTACCTGGACGAGCCGACCGTCGGGCTCGACGTCATCGCCAAGGAGCGGATACGCACCTTCGTCGGTGAGCTGAACCGGGAATCGGGTACGACGGTCGTCCTCACCACCCACGACCTGGACGACGTCGAAGAACTCTGCGACCGGATCATCCTCATCGACCACGGCAAGGTCGCCTACGACGGCGCGGTGGACGAGCTGAAGACCCGCTACGCCCCGCACCGCGAACTCGTGGTGCAGACCGACCGGCTGGAGAGCGTCGAGGGCGCGGAGGTCGTCCGCCGGGAGGACGGCAAGGTGTGGCTGCGCTTCGACCCCGTCCGCACCCCGCCCGCCGAACTGGTGGCCGCGGTGCTGGAGCGGCACCGGGTGACCGACCTGTCCATCGTGGAGCCCGAGCTGGAGAGCGTCATCCACCGGATCTACGCGGACCGCGGATGACCGCCCCGACGGCCCCCACCGCGGCGAAGACGGTCCCCGCCGCCGCGAGGCAGCCACTCGGAACGCTGCTCCGGGCCCATCTCGCCTGCGCCCGGATGGAGTTCCGGGCCGCCCTCACCTACCGCACGGCCTATCTGTCGTCCTTCGTGATGATGCTCCTCCAGATCTGGCTGCTGACGGTGGTCTGGAAGGCGCTCTACGACGGCCGTACGGAGGTGGACGGGCTCGGCCTCACCACCATGACGGCGTACGCGACGCTGGCGACGCTCCAGTACCAGCTGGTCAGCCCGTGGCGGTCCTCCCCCATCGACCAGCGGGTCCGGGAGGGCAAGGTCGCCGTGGACCTGCTGCGGCCCGTCGGCTTCCCCGGGCAGATGCTCGCCGGCCAGCTCGGGTGGGCATCGGCCGCGGTCCCGGTGCTGCTGGTGGCGCTGCCGTTCGCGCTGCTGATCGGCGCGGGCCAGGCGCCCGCTTCCACGGCGGCGGGGTTCGCCTACCCCGTGGCCCTGCTGGGAGCGCTGCTCGTGAACCAGTTGCTCGGGCTGCTGCTCGGCCTGGTCTCCTTCTGGACGCTGGAGGTGAGCGGCGCCCTCATGGCCTACCGCTTCGTCGCACAGTTCTTCTCCGGGGCCCTGGTCCCGCTGTGGTTCATGCCAGGCCCGGTCAGGGCGGCCGCGGAATGGCTGCCCTTCCAGGCCACCGCGTACACCCCGGCGGCCGTCTACCTGGGCCAGGTCGAGGGCCTGGGCATCGCGGCCGCCCTCGGGGTCCAGCTCGCGTGGATCGGCGCGCTCGGCGCACTGGCCGCGTTCGTCTGGTCGCGCGCCCGGCGCCGCGTCATGTCGCAGGGGGGCTGAGGGGCGATGCGAGGTCCACGGGTCTATCTGCTGCTGGCCGGTGCGGCGTTCCGGGCCGAGTTCCAGTACCGGGGGAACCTGCTCATCAACATCATCGGCGGTCTGTTCTACCAGGGCGTCGGGCTGGCCTTCATCTGGGCGGTGCTGGACCGCTTCGGGCAGGTCGGCGGCTGGGGACTGGGCGAGATCGCCTTCCTCTACGGGATCAGGCTCACCGCCCACGGCCTCTGGCTGCTCCCCGGCCACCAGCTGATCCACGTCGACGAGGTCGTCATCGAGGGGGAGTACGACCGCTATCTCGTCCGTCCGGTGCCACCGCTGGTCCAGCTCCTCACCCGCAGAGTGCGGCTGAGCTCGCTCGGCGACCTGGCGGGCGGGGTGGTCCTCCTGTCCATCGCCTCGGCCTCCGCACCGGTCGACTGGTCACCGGGAGCCGTCTGCTTCCTCCTGCTCGCCGTGGCGGGCGGTGCGCTGGTGGAGGGCTCCTTGCAACTGGCCGCCTCCGCCCTGGTCTTCAGGATGAAGAGGGTCTCCCCCATCAAGTTCGCCATCGACATGATCTTCAGCGACTTCGGCAACTACCCGCTGAAGATCTTCGGCCCGGTGGCCGGCTTCGGGCTGACCTTCGTCTTCCCGCTGGCCTTCGTCGCCTATCTGCCGGCGACCGTGCTGATGGACCGGGAGGAGGAACTCGCCGTGCCGGAATGGCTCGCCTGGGGTGCTCCGGCCATCGGCGTCGTGCTCATGTACGCCGCGTACCGCTTCTGGGAGCGGCAGTCCCGCCATTACGAAAGCAGCGGGCATTGAGTCCCTGCGACACGGTCGGCTCGACACCGGCGGGGAGGGAGCAGCACCTCGACCGGGAGATGACAGTGGAGCAGCCGGCCGCGCAGGCGCACATGTCGCCGCGCACAGACCCCGCAGCCGGGCGCCGACCAGAAGCGGCAGGGGCCCGGTGCCGGCGAACCGGCTCCGGGCCCCGGGCGCGGCGTACTCAGCTGTTCGGGACGGTCTCGTAGCGCGGCGTGCCCTCTTCCATCTGCCGCAGCGCGTCCTTGCGCTCCCGCTTGGAGAGCCGGTCGATGTACAGGTAGCCGTACAGGTGGTCCGTCTCGTGCTGGAGGCAGCGCGCGAAGTAGCCCGTGCCCTTGACCCGGATCGGGTTGCCCTTCGCGTCCTGCCCACGCACCACCGCGTAGTCGGGACGGGCGAGCGAGGCATACGCGGTCGGGACCGACAGGCAGCCCTCGTTGGAGTCGTCGAGCACCCGCATCTCGGGGGCCAGCTCCTCCAGGACCGGGTTGCAGACGACACCGGTGTGGCGCTTGCCGTCGTCGTCCGGGCAGTCGTAGACGAAGACCTTCAGGTCCACGCCGATCTGGTTGGCCGCGAGGCCGACGCCCTCGGCCGTCTTCTGGCTGGCGAACATGTCGTCGATCAGCTGGGCCAGCTCGTCGTCGAACGCGGTGACGTCCTTGCACTCCTTGTGCAGCACCGGGTTGCCCACGACCGTGATCGGGCGCGAGGTGCCGCGCGCGCGGTAGGCCGCCTCGCGCTCCTCGCAGTCCTCGGTGTCGACGACGAACCCCTCGTCGTCCACGTCGATCCGCCCGTCCGTCTCCTGCTGCGACATGTCCGCCGTACGCCTTCCTGCAAAACCTGGGGAACCGCACCGCGATCGGTGCGCCTACAGCCTACGGGCAGCGGTCAGCAGACTTCTTCGAGATCCCGCCACTCGCGGCTGTCCGGGCTGTCGGCGACCCAGCCGTCCAGCAGCCCGCGCACCAGTCCGGCGGGGGCGGCGAGACCGCACTCGCGCTCGGGCACCCAGAGATCGCCGGCCCCGGCCGTGCGGTGGCCGAGCGGGCCCGGGTGGCCCGGCTCGCTGTGGTCGTGCGGGTCCAGGTGCTCCCCGTCGCCCTCGTCGCTCTCCATCCGGCTCTCCGAGCATGCCCGGCACAGCAACCGCACCGACGAGGACCAGTCCTCGGCGGCGAACCCGGCGTCGGAGGCCAGCTTCTCCAGCGCGTCCCGGTCCTCCTCGGTGGCCGCTTCGAGGAGCACCACCCAGGTCGGCACCGGGGACGGCGCCCACAGCTCGATCTCGTCGAACACCGGATACGCGGGCCCGGCCGCGGTGACCCGCTCGCCGTTGGGCACCCCGTCGTGCAGGACGACCTCGCCCCAGCGCCGCCCGGAGGACGGCAGCGGGATGGACAGCACCTCGATCCGGGCCGGGTCCAGCCGGCGGCCCCAGACCACCTCGGCCTCGCCCTCCGGGGAGAGCCGCACGGCCGCGCTGCCCAGCTCCATGCCGGTCGGCTCGGTGGTGGCCGCGCTGTGCTGGCCGCCACCGGGGACCTTCAGTCCGTACGCCTGCCAGGCCCGCCGCGCCAGCGGCCAGTCCTGCAATGCGGTGGCCGCGATCCCCACGTTCCACCAGTCCGGGGCGCCGGACTCGCGGTCCAGCAGCGCGACCGCCCGCAGGCCCGCCGCGCGCGCCTGCTCCCAGTCGTGCCGGAACTTGTGCAGCAGCGCCAGATTGAACCAGGACTCCGAGAGCCAGGGCTCCAGATCCGCCGCACGCGTCAGCAGTGCCCCCGCGTCCTCGTACCGGCCGTCGCCGATCAGCGTGAACGCGCGGTCCGTGGCCTGCCGCCAAGAGGCGGACGGCCGATGCCGTACCTTCCCGAAGATCCTCACGATTCCCGCCTGTCCCGACTGGACACCCTCGTCATCCGCTCTGCTTTCGCATCCAACCATGCCCGGCCGGACGCCCGCTCATTACCCATGGGTTACCCAGCTCGGGCCGGGGTCAGACCGCCCCGCGCGAGGACGCGTCCCAGCGCCTCGACCACCTGTGGCTGGTGGTCGTGCCCGGTGCCGAGCCTGAGCTGCTCCAGCGCCCCGAGCGGCCCGCCGACGCTTTCCCCGCACAGGTCGTCGTATGCGTTGACCGTCCTGACGATCCTGGCGGCGAGCAGTTGTTCCCGGTACGGATCGGCCTGCTGCTCCACCACCGCCGCGACCGCCGGACCGGCCCCGGTACGGCGGACCACCGCCCCGCCGAGCAGGGCGATCCGGCGCTGTTCGGCGGCGGGCAGCCGGGCGGTCGCGCCGCCCGCGACCGGGTCGAGCAGGGAGAGCTGGCCGATGTCGTGCATCAGGGCGGCGTGCTCCAGGACGGCCAGCCGGGGCCCTGTCAGCCCCAGCTCCCGGCCCACGGCGGTGGCGAGCGCGGCGACCCGGCGGGCGTGGCCGGGCGGGGTGTACCCGGCGATCTCGGTGGCGCGGGCGAGCGAGGCCATCGTCTGTCGGCAGGTCGTGCGGACGGCGGCGTACCGGCGGGCGGAGACCTGGGTGAGCAGCAGCGGGCCGCACAGCAGGGCCGGCGCCCAGGGCCCGGCGACCGCGACGCCCAGCGCCGTCACGACCCCCGTCACCCCGATCGCCGTGCCGGTCCCGGCGAGCGCGCGCACCTCGTCGACCAGGAGCGATCCGTACGGGGGCAGCGCGCCGGGCCCCTCGGCGCGGGCCGCAGAACGCGCCAGGAGGGCGGCGAGCACGGCGTCGCACAGGGCGGTCAGCGCCAGGACCGCGAGCGGGAACAGCGGGAAGTACGGCCCGTCGCTGAACCAGCGCTCGGCCTGCCCGGAGGCGTACAGCGGCTGGAAGCAGACCGCCGCGAAGCCCACGGTCAGGGTCCGGCGGGCGGCCCGGTCGGCGTCCGTACGACAACCGCGCGCCCTGCGCGGTACGGCGGCGAGCGCCTGGGCGACGACCACCACGGCGACCACCTGGAGCATCCCGTGCGTGGTCGGCCGCCCGGCGTTGTCCCCGAGCAGGGCGTACGCGAGGGCCCCGGCGGCGGCGAGCGGCGCGGGCTCCCGCTCCCCGGCGGCGGCGTCCCGGCGGACCAGCTCCCCGGCGGCGACCAGACTCCCGAAGACGAGGGCGAGGCCCGGCTCGGCGAGCCCGTGCACCGAGGTGCGGGCGAGCGCGACGAGGGCGAGGAGCAGGGCGGCCCCGCGCACCACGAGGACGGCCGGGGCGAGCGGGGCGCTCCCGTACGGGGCCCTCACCGGCGGCGGTCCCGGGACGGCCCGGAGAGGGGAGCGGCGCTTCGGGCGCGGGGGACCGGGGGCGCGTCGCGGCGGGCGGCGGGCATCGCGCCTTGCGGCCCACGGGGTCCGTGGGGCTCACGAGGACCTTGGGGCTCAAGCGGCCCCCGCGGCTCAGGCAACGCGTAAGGCTCACGCGGTTCGTCGGCCGTGACCGCCGTGTCGGCCTCGCTCCAGCCGTGCCGGCTCAGGACGCGGTCCAGCGCACCCACCATCCGGGGGTCGAACTGGCTGCCCGCGCACCGCTTCAGCTCGGCGAGCGCGGCGGGGACCGGGCGGGCGCGGCGGTAGGAGCGGGTGGAGGTCATCGCGTCGAAGGCGTCGGCGACGGCCACGACCCGGGCGAACTCGGGGATGCGCGAGCCGCTGAGCCCGTACGGATAGCCGCTGCCGTCGAGCCGTTCGTGGTGGTGGAGGATCGCGTCGCGGGCCTCGTCGAGGAAGCCGATGCCCCGGACGATCTCGTGCCCGTACTCCGGATGCAGCTCCATGACCCGCCGCTCCTCGGGGGTGAGCGGCCCGTCCTTGCGCAGCACCCGGGTGGGGACGCCGAGCTTGCCGATGTCGTGCAGGATCCCGGCGAACCGCAGCCCCTCCACCCGGCGTTCGTCCATGCCGAGTTCACGGGCGATCAGGACGGAGGCGCGGCCGACGCGTTCGCTGTGGCCCCGGGTGTAGGTGTCCTTGATGTCGACGGCGTGCACGAGGGCGCGGATGGTGGCGCGGTGGGCGGCCTGTTCGCGGTGGTACTGGGCGAACACCCAGCAGGAGAGGTACATCGGGAGCAGCACGAGGAGCGCGGAGAGCGGGCCGTACGGGCTCCGCCACAGGACGGCCGTCATCAGCCCGGCGAGCGCGTGCACCAGATGCGGACCGAGCGCGAGCGGCAGGAGTGCGTACACGCTGCGGTGCACGGGCCTGCGTTCCGCCGCCGCGAGGACGAGGCCGTCGAGCGCGGTCAGCACCAGGCTGAAGGCGACCGCCGCGGCGCACGCGGGCAGCAGGGCGCGGGGGAAGTCCGGGGCCGCTCCCCCGCCGCCGAGGGTCGCGGGGCCGCCGAGGGCCGCGTGGACCCAGGAGGCGGCGGCGCAGGTGAGGGCGAGTTGCGCGGCCCGCCAGATCCGACGGGCGGCGTACGGCGGCCGCTCCACTCGTCCGGCCAGGGAACCGCTCGCCGCCACCAGCGCGGCGGCCGCGGGCGGCAGCAGAAAGGCGGCGGCGAGGAGGATCGGGAGAAACGCTCCGGCGGCGACCGGTCCGGGGCCTCCGGACGGCGAACGGCGGCCGGCCGCCTCGCAGCCGGCCCCGAGGGCGGCCAGCAGGGCAGCCGTGCCCCACGGAACCGGGGCGCCGGGGACGTACGCGGGAAGCGTGCACCAGATCGCGCAGAGGACGGCGGCCAGGATGCAGGCACGCGCCGCCGCCGGTGTGCCGCTCACGCCCGCACTCGCCCCCCAGCATGGTCGATGGACGCGCCACGCTAGCGAGTTGTACGGCTCACCGAGCCGCTACGGATCCGATTAGCACATTCGGGTGACTAAGGGCTGTCCTGCACGGTCACGTCCTGATCGGGCACGGTCTCGCCGGCCCGGATCAGATCGATCCGGCCCATCACCTTGGAGCGCAGGTCGGTCGGGACGTCGTCCTGTCCGCAGCAGCGCTTGACCAGCTTCTTCACGGCCTGTTCGAGGCCGTACTTCTCCAGGCACGGGGAGCACTCCTCGAAGTGCACCTCGAACTTCGTGCAGTCGCCCTCGGGCATCTCCCGGTCGAGAAACTCGTAGAGATGGTCGAGGACCTCCGAGCAATCCGTCTCGTGCGGCTCTCCGCAGCTCATGAGGCCGAGCCCTTCCGATCGTCCGAGTCACCGGCACCGGCCGCGACGAGCCCGCGCTCACGGGCGTAGTCCTCCAGCATGCCGCGCAGCTGGCGACGGCCGCGGTGCAGCCGGGACATCACCGTACCGATGGGAGTCCCCATGATGTCCGCGATCTCCTTGTAGGCAAAGCCCTCTACATCGGCGAGATACACGGCGATACGGAACTCCTCGGGAATCGCCTGGAGCGCCGACTTCACGTCGGAGTCCGGGAGATGGTCGAGGGCCTGGGACTCCGCCGAGCGCAGACCGGTCGACATGTGCGACTCGGCCCGGGCCAGCTGCCAGTCCTCGATCTCCTCGGCGGCGCTGCGCTGGGGTTCCCGCTGCTTCTTGCGGTACGAGTTGATGAAGGTGTTGGTGAGGATGCGGTACATCCACGCCTTGAGGTTGGTGCCCTCGCGGAACTGGTGGAAGGAGCCGTACGCCTTCGCGTAGGTCTCCTGGACCAGGTCCTCGGCATCGGCGGGGTTGCGCGTCATGCGCAGCGCGGCCGAGTACATCTGGTCGAGAAAGCCGAGCGCGTCCCGCTCGAAGCGCGCGTTGCGCTCGGCGTCCGTCTCGGGTGCGCGGCCGTCGTCGGTCCCTGTGTCGGTCCCAGTGACCGGACCCACCTCCTCCAACGATGTGGCGGAGCCGAAACCGGACCCGCTCACCTCGGAGAATAGTCGACCTTGCTTGGTGGCGGCCTGTCGATTACCCCCGCCCAGGGGCCGCTCGGAGGTGGTCCTCGCCGCGGGGAGCACGGTCCACTCCAGGTCAGCGGCGTTCGAGCGGCTGGGGCAGATGGTCGAACCCATGCGACGGACTCCCTCTCCACGTACGACGTTGTTGTACCGACGTCCCGAACAACAGCGCCCCGGCGCGGAGCATTCCCGGGGCGCGGGACACGCGTGCGACGACCGGGGCGGCCGGCGGGCGCTGGGTCATCCGAGTGACGTGAGCCACCCGGTGACCGCTCCGGTGAGGATGCCCATCGTCTGTTCCTCGGTGAGCCCGGACCGCTTCGGCACCGCGAACCCGTGGTCGCCGTGGGGCACTTCGGCCAGCTCGTACGAGCCGGGCGGGAACTCGTCGGGCTTCCCGAACGGGTCGTTGCCGCCCTGCACCACGAGCGTGGGCACGCCGGTGCCGAGCAGTTCGTCGGCGCGGGACTTCTCCGGCTTGCCCGGCGGGTGCAGCGGGAAGCTGAGCGCGAGGACGGCCTCCGCACCCAGTTCGGCGGCGGTCCGGCAGGCGACGCGGGCCCCGGCGCTGCGGCCTCCGGCGACGACGGGGAGCCCGGGGACGGTCAGCGCGGGCCACAGTCCGCGCCAGCCGGTGTCCAGGGTCTTCGGGGCGGGCGCCACCTTTTTGCCGGCCACCCGCCAGGGCTGCTCCACCAGGGCGACGGTGACGCCGTGTCCGGGCAGGGAGGCGGCCAGCGCCTTCAGGTCGCGGGCCTCGATCCCGCCGCCCGCCCCGTGGCTCACGGCGAGCACGCGGCGGGGTGCGGAGGCGGGAACCCAGGTGATCCGGGCCTCACCGGCGTCGGTGGTGACGTTCTGCGTACGTGGTTGACGACTCACCGCGCCATCCTCCCCCGCGTACGCCCCGGAACAGCGTGGACTCCCCCGCGTACGCCTCAGAACAGCGTCGATTCCTCCGGTGCGGCCAGTTCCTCCAGCAGTTCGGGCCCGTTGTTGCGGACGTTGCTGACGGCGGTGGCGACCGGGTAGGCGCGCATCAGCCCGCCCGGCGGCGGCTCCAGCAGGGCCCGCAGCTCGTCCTCGCCGGTGTGCGAGGGGTCCAGCCAGGCGTCCCAGCGGTCGGGGGTGAGCATCAGCGGCATCCGGGGGTGGATGTCGGCGAGCGCGCCGGGCCCCTCGGCGGGGGCGACGGCCAGCGGTGTGGTCTCCGCCTCGGTGGTGATCACCGAGCACGTCACCCACCAGGCGTTCTCGTGGTCGCCGGGCAGGGTCGTATCGCGCCAGAACTCGTACAGTCCGGCCATCGCGAAGACCGAGCCGTCGGCGGGGGTGACGAAGTACGGCTGCTTGCGGGGCCGTTTCTTGCCCTTCTTCTCCTCCAGCTGCCGCTCCTCCGCGCCGGTGACCCACTCGTAGTAGCCGTCGGCGGGCAGGATGCAGCGGCGCTGGATGAAGGCCCGGCGGAAGGAGGGCTTCTCGTGCACGGTCTCCGCGCGGGCGTTGATCATCCGGGCGGCGCCGTCGGGGGTCTTGGACCAGGACGGTACGAGTCCCCATTTCAGGGCGCGCAGCTGGCGAACCGGACGCCGGTCGTCCGCGTCTTTGAGAGGACGCTCCAGAACCGCGTAGACCTCTTTGGTCGGCGCCACGTTCCAGTCCGGCTCCAGGGTCTCGGTGGGCTCCCACTTCTCGACGCCGAAGAGTCCGGTCAGGTCCTCGGGCTTCCGACTCGCTGCATACCGTCCGCACATAAGTGCCAGACTGCCACGACCGCCCGCACCGACCGCAAGGAGTCGCCCGGCCGATGAACAGCACCGAATTGGGCGATCTGTGGGATCGCGTGACCGGCACCCAGCCCGCCCCCGAGCAGTGGCTGGTGGTGGTGACGGCCACGCTCGCGCTCATCGCTGTCGTACCGAACCCGATATGGCGGCTCGCCCGCAACACGATCACCATCGCGCACGAGGGCGGCCACGGCCTGGTGGCCCTGCTCACCGGGCGGCAGCTCTCCGGTATCCGGCTGCACTCGGACACCAGCGGGCTGACCGTGAGCCGCGGCAAGCCGACGGGGATCGGCATGATCCTCACGGCGGCGGCGGGCTACACGGCCCCGTCCCTGCTGGGCCTGGGCGGCGCCTGGCTGCTGACGAACGGCAGGATCACGCTCCTGCTGTGGGTGGCGACGGCCCTGCTCGCGGTGATGCTGGTGATGATCCGCAATGTGTACGGGGCCCTCACCGTCATCCTGACCGGCACCACGTTCCTCCTGGTGTCCTGGCTGGCCTCCTCGGACGTGCAGTCGGCGTTCGCGTACGTGGTGGTGTGGTTCCTGCTGCTGGGCGGGGTGCGGCCGCCGTTCGAGCTCCAGTCCAAGCGGCGGTACGGCGGCGCCCCGGACTCCGACGCGGACCAGCTGGCCCGGCTCACGCACGCCCCTGCGGTGCTGTGGCTGTTCCTCTTCCACGCGGTGTCGCTGTGCTCGCTGATCGGCGGCGGACGGTGGCTGCTGGGCTGGTGAGGCGGGGATGGCCGCTCCGGTCCGTACCACTCTTTCGTTACGAGCCGGTTTCCGCCCATTTGTTCAGGATCCGGGTCGGCTCGGAGCCACTAAAGTGATGGCCATGACCGAGAGTTCCGTGCAGCCCGCCCTCTGGCCCGCCCCCCACGCGAGCGGGGCCGTCGACGCCACCGTCACCGTGCCCGGATCGAAATCGGTCACCAACCGCGCGCTCGTGCTGGCCTCGCTCGCCGCCGAGCCGGGCTGGCTGCGCCGCCCGCTGCGCTCCCGCGACACCCTGCTCATGGCCGAGGCGCTGCGCGCCATGGGCGTCGGCATCGAGGAGACCGTCTCCTCCTCGTCCGCGAGCAGCCCGTCCGCCGCGGCCTCCCCGGACAGCTCGGGCGAGGCCTGGCGGGTCATCCCGGCGGGGCTGCACGGCCCGGCCACGGTGGACGTCGGCAACGCGGGCACGGTCATGCGCTTCCTGCCGCCCGTCGCCACGCTCGCCGACGGCCCGATCCGCTTCGACGGCGACCCCCGCTCCTACGAGCGCCCGCTGACCGGGGTGATCGAGGGCCTGCGGGCGCTCGGCGCGCGGATCGACGACGACGGGCGCGGCGCGCTGCCGCTGACCGTGCACGGCGGCGGGGCGCTGGAGGGCGGCCCGGTCTCGATCGACGCCTCGTCGTCCTCGCAGTTCGTCTCGGCGCTGCTGCTGTCGGGGCCGCGGTTCAACCAGGGCGTGGAGGTCCGGCACACCGGGGCCGTGCTGCCCTCGATGCCGCACATCCGGATGACCGTCGACATGCTGCGGGCCGTCGGGGCCCAGGTGGACGAGCCGGAGACGGGCGGCGAGCCCAACGTCTGGCGGGTCTCGCCCTCCGCGCTGCTCGGCCGCGACCTGACGATCGAGCCGGACCTCTCCAACGCCCAGCCGTTCCTGGCCGCGGCCCTGGTGACCGGCGGCCGGGTCACGATCCCGGACTGGCCCGAGCGCACCACGCAGCCGGGCGACGCGCTGCGCGAGATCTTCACCGCGATGGGCGGCTCCTGCGAGCTGACCGAGCGCGGACTGACCTTCACCGGTACGGGCCGGATCCACGGCATCGACGTGGACCTCGGCGAGGTCGGCGAGCTGACCCCGGGCATCGCGGCGGTCGCCGCCCTGGCCGACTCCCCCTCCACGCTGAGCGGCGTCGCCCATCTGCGGCTGCACGAGACGGACCGGCTGGCCGCGCTGACCAAGGAGATCAACGAGCTGGGCGGCGATGTCACCGAGACCGCCGACGGGCTGCACATCCGCCCGCGCCCGCTGCACGGCGGCGTCTTCCACACGTACGACGACCACCGCATGGCCACCGCGGGGGCGGTCATCGGCCTGGCGGTGAAGGGCGTGGAGATCGAGAACGTGGGCACGACCGCCAAGACCCTGCCGGACTTCCCGGACATGTGGACCGGGATGCTCGGGATCTAGATCATGCGCCGCTACGGGAAGAACCCCGACGAGGACGACATCCGCGTCCGCCCCAACCGCAAGGGCAACCGGCCGCGTACGCACATCCGGCCCAAGCACGAGGACGCCGAGGACGGCATGGTCCTCACCGTCGACCGGGGCCGGCTCACCTGCCTCGTCGACGGCCGGACCGTGGTCGCGATGAAGGCCCGCGAGCTGGGGCGCAAGGCCGCCGTGGTGGGCGACACCGTCTCCATCGTCGGTGACCTCTCCGGCGAGAAGGACACCCTGGCCCGGATCGTGCGGATCGCCCCGCGCCGTACGGTGCTGCGCCGCACGGCCGACGACGACGATCCGTACGAGCGCGTGGTCGTCGCCAACGCCGACCAGCTGGCGATCGTCACCGCGCTGGCCGATCCGGAGCCCCGCCCGCGCATGATCGACCGCTGTCTGGTGGCGGCGTACGACGGCGGGCTCACCCCGCTCCTCGTGCTGACCAAATCCGACCTGGCGTCGCCGGACAAGCTGCTGGAGGCGTACACCCCGCTCGGCGTCCCGTACATCGTGACCAGCCGGGACGAGCTGGAGAACGGGGACGCGGCGGAGCGGGTGCGCGAGCTGCTGGAGGGGAAGGTCACCGCGTTCGTCGGGCACTCCGGGGTCGGCAAGACGACGCTGGTCAACGCCCTGGTGCCGGAGGACCGGCGGCGGACCACCGGCAACGTCAACGCGGTCACCGGCCGGGGGCGGCACACCACCACCTCGGCCCTCGCGCTGCCGCTGCCCGGCGACCGGGGCTGGGTGGTCGACACCCCGGGCGTGCGCTCCTTCGGGCTGCACCACGTCGACCCGTCGCGCGTCATCCACGCCTTCCCGGACCTGGAGCCGGGCACCGAGGAGTGCCCGCGCGGCTGCACCCACGACGGCAACCAGCCCGAATGCGCGCTGGACGCCTGGGTGGCCGAGGGGCACGCCGACCCGGCGCGCCTGGACTCGCTGCGCCGGCTCCTCGCCACCCGCGAGAGGCGCGAGGGCGACTGACGGAACCGGCCCCTCCCGTACGGGACGGAGCCAGCCCCTCCGCACGGCTCGTCCCGGCCGGAATCGGCTTGAGCGCCCCGGGCATGTTTGCGAGCTTCAACGACCGGTAAAGGCATAATCGCACCGAGCGGGACGAAGCCGTCACCTACGCGGGAGGCAACTGACGATGGCGTGGCTGCTGGTCGTGGTCGCAGGACTGCTGGAGACCGGCTTCGCCGTGTGTCTGAAGCTCTCCCACGGATTCACCCGGCTCTGGCCGACGATCGCGTTCGCCATTTTCGCGCTCGGCAGCTTCGGGCTGCTGACCCTGGCGCTGCGGAAACTGGACGTCGGTCCGGCGTACGCGGTGTGGACCGGGATCGGGGCCGCCGGGACCGCGATCTACGGCATGGTCTTCCTCGGCGATGTGGTCTCCACCCTGAAGCTGGTGTCGATCTCCCTGGTGATCATCGGCGTGATCGGCCTCCAGCTGTCCGGCTCGGCCCACTGAGCCCCGCCCGCTCCCGCACCAGCGGCCGCGTCGCCTCCCGTACGAGACGGAGCGCGCGGCTGTCCGCGGCGTCGTCCTCCACCAGCGGCACGATCACACAGGACAGCGCGAGGCGCAGCGCGATCTCGCAGCGCCCGGCGGGGATCCCGGGCGACGCCGCCGCCATCCGGTCCCGTACCAGCGCGAGCAGCTCGTCGGGGCCCGGCGGCGGCTTCCCGCCCGGACGCCCCCGGGAGGAGCCTGACCGCCGGTCCGGGCGGGGCAGTCCCTCCGCCCAGTGCCCCGTGAGCAGCGCCCTGACCAGCACGTCCTGGCGGGCGGCCCGGAGGGTCCAGAGCGCGACGGCGGCCGGGCGGTCGGGCACGGGGGCGGTCAGGGCGCGGTCGACCCCGGCGAGATAGCCGTCGGCGGCCCGGCGCAGAAGGGCCTCGGCCAGTCCGCCCTTGGTGCCGAACTCGTTGTAGAGCGTCTGGCGCGAGACACCGGCGAGGCCGGCGACGTCGGCCATGCGCACGGCGCGCCAGGGCCGGTCGGCCAGGGCCCGGAGGGCGGCGTCCAGCAAGGCCTGCCGCGCTGTCGGCATCGTCGCCTCCCCCGCCCCGGGATCCTGCCGTTCAGGGTTGAGGCGCTCCCGGGGGCTGTCAAGGGTTCCGGGCGGCAGGGGCGCTGTAGCCCCTGTCCGGCGGCGCTGGATACTGTGGCGGCATGCCCGACTACCACGATGATCTGCGCCTCGCCCACGTACTGGCGGACGCCGCCGACGCCGCGACGATGGACCGGTTCAAGGCTCTCGACCTGAAGGTGGAGACCAAGCCGGACATGACGCCGGTGAGCGAGGCCGACAAGGCCGCCGAGGAGCTGATCCGGGGACATCTGCACCGGGCCCGCCCGAGGGACGCGATCCTGGGCGAGGAGTACGGGGTGGAGGGCACCGGTCCGCGGCGCTGGGTGATCGACCCGATCGACGGCACCAAGAACTATGTGCGCGGTGTGCCGGTGTGGGCGACGCTGATCGCGCTGATGGAGGCGGGCGACGAGGGCTTCCGGCCGGTGGTGGGCGTGGTCTCCGCGCCCGCGCTGAACCGGCGCTGGTGGGCGGCGAAGGGCGCGGGCGCGTTCACCGGCCGCAGTCTCACCTCCGCGACCCGGATGCGGGTGTCGGAGGTGGGGCGGATCGCGGACGCCTCGTTCGCGTTCTCGTCGCTGTCGGGCTGGGAGGAGCAGGGCCGCCTCGACGGCCTCCTGGACCTCACCCGGGCCTGCTGGCGGACGCGGGGGTACGGGGACTTCTGGCCGTACATGATGGTCGCCGAGGGTTCCGTGGACATCTGCGCGGAGCCGGAGCTGTCGCTGTGGGACATGGCGGCGCCGGCGATCGTCGTCCAGGAGGCGGGCGGCCGGTACACCTCGCTGGACGGGGCGGACGGTCCGGACGGCGGAAACGCGGCAGCCTCGAACGGCCTTCTCCACGACGAGCTGCTGGGCTACCTCAACCAGCGCTACTGAGCTGCGTGCACTCCCCCGGCGCGCGCCCGCTCACCCCTTGTCGACCCGCCCCAAGGGTGCAACTCTGAGAGTCCCCCCACTTGTGAACTTGTGAATCGACTCACAGAGTCGGCTCACCGAGGAGGTGGCTCGATTCATGCTCGTCCGTGACGCCATGAGCACGGTGGTCCTCACCATCGGCCCCACCCATACGCTCCGCCAGGCGGCCCGGCTGATGTCAGCCCGCCGTATCGGGGCAGCTGTCGTCCACGACCCGGACACCTGCGGGCTCGGCATCATCACCGAGCGCGACATCCTCGACGCGGTCGGATCGGGGATGGACCCCGACCGGGAGACCGCGTCCGCCCACACCACCACCGACGTGGTGTTCGCCGCCCCGGCCTGGACCCTGGAGGAGGCCGCGGAAGCCATGACGCACGGAGGGTTCCGGCATCTGATCGTGCTGGACGGCGACGGCCCGGTGGGCATCGTGTCGGTGCGCGACATCATCCGCTGCTGGGCCCCCGCCCGCCGCCGCACACCCGCCGCGGCGGCCGGCTGAGACCCCCCGGGGGGCCGGAACGACCGGTGGGCCGGACCCCCGTGAGGGGATCCGGCCCACCGTCGACGACAAGCGTCCGGTCAGCCGCGAAGGGCCTGGACCGCGGCTTCCAGCCGCTTGCCGAAGTCGCCGTCCGCCTGGCGGAAGTTGTTGATCGCGCGCTCGGCGATGTCGTCGCGCGAGACCTTGGCGATGAACCCGGCGAGGTTCTCGACCAGCCGGCTCTTCTCGTCCCCCGACATCAGCCGGTAGAGGTCGCCCGCCTGCACGAAGTCGTCGTCCTCGGCGTGGGAGGGAGCCTCGGTGCTGCCGGTGGCACCGGTGACCGGGAGCGGCTGCCACAGCGGCCGGTCGGTCTGGAAGGGGCCGCCGAAGCTGTTGGGCTCGTAGTTCTTGGTGCCCTTGTGCCGGCCGTCGTAGAGGAAGCCGTCCCGGCTGTTGGTCCGCGCCTCGGTGGCGTGCGGGCGGTTCACCGGCAGGTGGTCGGCGTTGATGCCGACGCGGTAGCGGTGGGCGTCGCCGTACGCGAAGAGGCGGCCCTGGAGCATCTTGTCCGGGGACGGGCCGATGCCCGGCACGAAGTGCGCGGGGCTGAAGATCGACTGCTCGACCTCGGCGAAGACGTTCTCCGGGTTGCGGTTGAGCTCCAGCCTGCCGATCTCGATCGGCGGGTAGTCCGCGTGCGGCCACACCTTGGTGAGGTCGAACGGATTGAAGCGGTACGTCGCCGCGTCGGCCGCGGGCATGATCTGGACCTGCACGGTCCAGGACGGGAAGTCGCCGCGCTCGATCGCCTCGCGCAGATCGCGCTGGTGACTGTCGGGGTCCTCACCGGCGAGCTTGTTGGCCTCGGCCTGGGTGAGGTTCTTGATGCCCTGGTCGGTCTTGAAGTGGTACTTGACCCAGAAGACCTCGCCGGCCTCGTTGTTCCACTGGTAGGTGTGCGAGCCGTACCCGTTCATGTGGCGCAGCGTGGCCGGGATGCCGCGGTCGCCGAAGAGCCAGGTCACCTGGTGCGTCGACTCGGGCGACAGACCCCAGAAGTCCCAGACGTTGTCCGCCTCCTGCGAGCCGGTGTACGGGTCGCGCTTCTGGGTGTGAATGAAGTCGGGGAACTTGATGGCGTCCTTGATGAAGAACACCGGGGTGTTGTTGCCGACGAGGTCGTAGTTGCCCTCCTCGGTGTAGAACTTCAGCGCGAAGCCGCGGGGGTCGCGCACGGCGTCGGCGGAGCCGAGGTTGCCCGCGACGGTCGAGAAGCGCAGGAAGGTCTCGGTCTGCTTGCCGACCTCGGAGAGGAACTTCGCCCGGGTCCACTGCGAGACGTCGCGGGTCAGCGTGAAGGTGCCGTACGCGCCGGCGCCGCGGGCGTGCACGACGCGCTCCGGGACGCGCTCGCGGTTGAAGTGGGCGAGCTTCTCCAGCAGCGCCTGGTCCTGGACGAGAACGGGACCGCCGGGGCCCGCGGTCTCACTGTTCTGGTTGTCGGCTACCGGCGCGCCGGCCTCCGTCGTCAGCGGTCCCTGCGTCACGTGCGCCTCCTGCGTCGTATCCCTGCACAGCGGTCAAATCCTGTACAGCCCTGTCCCTTGGCCAATGCCATTCTCGATCCTACAATGGACAATGTCCAAGTCAAGTGAACGTCCAAAGTCACACCCGATCGGGACTCGATTCCCCCACTGTTAGGCTGGGCTGCATGAGCGACCTGCTGGAACGACTTCGTGGACGCGGCTGGCGCATGACGGCGCAGCGGCGTGTCGTGGCCGAGGTCCTCGACGGGGACCACGTACACCTGACGGCGGACGAGGTCCACGCGAGGGCCGTTTCCCGGCTGCCCGAGATCTCGCGCGCCACCGTCTACAACACCCTCGGCGAGATGGTGTCCCTCGGCGAGGTGCTGGAGGTCTCCACCGACCGCCGGGCCAAGCGGTACGACCCGAACGCGCACCGCCCCCACCATCACCTGGTGTGCGCGCGGTGCGGCGCGATCCGGGACGTGCATCCGGCGGGCAACCCGCTGGCGGACCTGCCGGCGGACGAGCGCTACGGCTTCACGGTCTCCGACGTCGAGGTGACGTACCGCGGCATCTGCCCGAACTGCGCCACCACGGCCTGAGCCGTCCGAAGCCGGGCCCGCCTGCTGCGACAGGCGGGCCCGGCTCTTTGCGTGCCCGGACATGACGAAGGCCCGGATCTCGATGAGATCCGGGCCTTCGTCTTCAGTAGCGGGGACAGGATTTGAACCTGCGACCTCTGGGTTATGAGCCCAGCGAGCTACCGAGCTGCTCCACCCCGCGTCGGTGAATGCAACATTACGTCAGCGGGTCGGGCAGCGCAAATTCATTCACGCGGCCCTGGGCCGGGCGGGCCCCGGGGCAGGCGGACCCTGGCGTTACGCGGCTCCGGCGCCGGGCAAGCCCTGGCGCCAGGCGCCCTCTGGCGTTACGCGACCCCAGGGTCAGGCGCCCGCTGTGTCACGCGGCCCCGAGGCCGACTGACACAGCGTCACGCGGTCAGCTCCTGGTGCAGGGCCTCGCGCAGCCGCGCCGCGCGCTCGGCCACCTCGGCCGGGCCCAGCTCCACGGCCCGCGCACACCAGCGCTGCCCCTCGGTGAGCTCGCCCCGGCGGGCGGCGAGGAGCGCCAGGCGCAGCGCGGCCCGGCCGTGTCCGGCGCCGGCCGCACGGGTCCACCACAGGGCGGCCTCGCGCTCGCTGCCCTCGCGGGCCAGGAGCAGCCCGAGGTTGAAGGCCCCGTTGCGACTGCCCGCCTCGGCGGCCTCCCGGTACCAGTGGGCGGCGCTCTCCACGTCCCCGCGGGCGGCGGCGAGCATGCCGACCCGGACCTGAGCACGGCGGTGGCCCTGCTGGGCGGCCCGCTCGTACCACTCCTCGCACTCGGTCTTCTCCGGCATCGGCTCACCCAGCGCGGGTGGGCCCGGCGGCGGCTGGCGCGCGTCCAGCACCCCGGCCAGCCGGAACGCGGCCTCGGCGCTGCCGCCGCCCGCCGCGCAGCGCAGGTGCCGCTCGGCCTCCTGGTCGTCGCCGTCGCGCAGCAGCGCCATGGCGACCTGGAGCGCCGCGTCGGTGTGCCCGGCCGCCGCGGCGCGCTCGTACCAGCCCAGCGCCGTACGGTCCTCGTCGCGTCCGGCGTGCAGGATGCCGAGGTTGAAGGCCGCGTCGACGCTGCCCGCCTCGGCCGCCTTGGAGAACCAGGGCTCGGCCCCGGCGTGGTCGCCCGCCTGGAGGAGGAGCACGGCGAGCGCGTTGGCGGCCTCGCGGTGTCCGGCGTACGCGGCGCGGCGGTACCACTGCTCGGCCTGCGGGGTGCGGTCCTGGGCGGCGCAGAGCAGCCCGAGGTTGTACGCCCCGTTGACGTCACCGGCGTCCATGGCGGCCCGGTACCAGCGCTCGGCGGTCTGCTGCTCCCCGCGTGCGGCGTGCAGCGCGCCGAGCGCGTTGGCGGCGTTGCCGTCGCCGTCCTGGGCAGCGCGCAGCCACCACACGGCGGCGCTCTCCTCGTCGCCCGCGTCGCGCAGCAGGAAGCCGAGCGCGCAGGCGGCGCGGGGCTCGCCGTCCTTGGCGGAGGTGAGGTACCAGCGGCCGGCCTCCTTGAGCTCGCCGCGCTGCTCCAGGATCGCGCCGAGGTGCAGGGCGGCACGCCGGTGCCCCCGGGCGGCGGCCTGGCGGTACCACTGCTCGGCCTCGCCGACCCGGCCGGCGGCGGGGCCCGCCACGGGGCTGTCGCCGTCGGCCGCGCCCTTGTCGGCCGCGCTCTTGCCAGCGGCGCCCTTGCCGGTCGCGCTCTTGTCTCCTGCGGGGGCCGGCACCGGCGGGGGCGTGGCGCCGGGCAGGCCGAGGCCCGTTCCGGTTCCGCCGGAGGCGGCGCCCCGGCCCAGGCCGAAGGCGTCGTGCGGATCCTCGACGGCCTTCCGCTCCAGGGCGCGGGCCAGCCGGTAGGCGGCCTCGCGGTGTCCCTGTTCGGCGGCGGCGCGCAGCCAGCGCTCGGCGCCGACGTCGCTGCGGTGCTCCAGGAGGTCGGCCAGCGCGTACGCGCCCAGCGCGTGCCCCTGCTCGGCGGACTGGCGCAGCCAGTACTCCGCGCCGGGCTCGTCGCCGCGCTCGCGGAAGTGCCGGCCGAGCGCGTGGGCGGCCGCGGCGGAACCGGCCACGGCGGCGATACGCCACCAGCCGGCGGCCTCGTCCGGGTAGCCACGCTGGTGCAGCAGGACGCCCAGGTTGTTCGCGGCGGCCCGGTCCCCGTCGGCGGTGGCGGCACGCAGATACCGCTCCGCGCCGTCCAGCTCCCCGCGACGCAGCAGCAGCGCGCCCAGGACGCTCATGGACGCGGTGTCCCCCGCGTCGGCGGCACGGCGGTGGCGCGCCTCGCTCTCGGCGCTGTCCGCGGCGTCGACCGCGTCCGTGGTGTCCTCGTCGGACGGGGCGGCGACGTCGGCGCACACGTCGGCGGCGCCGGTCCGCTGGACCGGTGCGCCCGTCCCGGCGATGGCAGCGGCGAAAGCCGCGTCTACCGCGCTTTCCGCATCTTGGCCGCGCTGCTGCACAAACCGCCCTGTCTCCAACAGAGTTGCCCTGTCCCCCATAAATACCATCGTCGCACCACCTGTAACCCGCGTACACCTGGTATATCGCGGCCAGTGAGGTCACTACAGCGTTTTGTCGACATGCCCACAGGGAGACAAGTCAAACACGCCTGGAGGCAACTGCTGCCCAGCGAACCGCACTTCACGCCCCCAGCCCGGGACCGACACGGCCCGCACACACAACGGACACGACGAAGGCCCGGATCCCAAGGGAATCCGGGCCTTCGTCTTTCAGTAGCGGGGACAGGATTTGAACCTGCGACCTCTGGGTTATGAGCCCAGCGAGCTACCGAGCTGCTCCACCCCGCGTCGTTGTGGTGAAACCGTACCACGACGCGGGGTGGGCCCTGCTCAGCTGCCCTGGTCGGAGGCCTGCTCGGCCGAAGTGTCCGGCTTGGCACCGCCGCTGTCCGGCTTGGCGTCGCCCGCCGGCTTCGCATCGCCTTCCGGCTTGGCGTCGCCCGCCGGTTTCCCGGCGTTGTCGGCCTTCTCCCCCTCACTGCCCGCCTTGGGCTGCGCGGCGGCGGCTCGTTCCAGAGCCTCCTGAAGAGCCTCCTGGGCCTTGCCGTAAGCCGGCCAGTCCTGCTCCTTCAGCGCCTTCTCGCCGTCGGAGTACGCCTTCTGGGCGTCCGCGATGGCCTTCTTGAGGGCGGCGCTGCCGGTGCTCGGCGGATCGTCGGTCTCACCCGGTGGTTCCTGGGTGTCCGGCGGGGTCGTGGACCCGTCGTCCTCGACGCCGAAGACCGCGTTGAGCGCGTCCTTGAGGTTGTTCTCGAAGACGATCTTCGAACCGTACGAGGCGGCCACCTTGCGCAGCAGCGGGTAGTTCTGGTTGCCACCGCGCGTGTAGACCGGCTCGATGTACAGGAAGCCGCCCTCCAGCGGAACCGTCAGCAGGTTTCCGTACTCGATGTCCGAGTCGGTGCCCTTCAGGTTCCTCACGAACTCGGCGACGTCGTCGTTGCCGTTGAGCTCACTCTGTACCTGACCCGGGCCCTTCACCGTGGAGGTGACCCGCAGCAGCCGCATGGTGCCGTAGTCCTTGCTGGCCGCGTCCGCGTTCACCGCCATGAAGGCCCCCAGGTTGGGACGCCCTCTCGGGGTGAACGTGGTGGTCAGCGAGAACTCCTGCGCGTCCTGTCCCGGCATCTTCATGCTCAGGTAGTACGGCGGGACGGAGCCCGGCTCCTTGTTGGTCGGGTCGTCCGGCACCTGCCACGCGTCGGAGCCGCTGTAGAACTGCGCGGGGTCCTCGACGTGGTAGCGGGTCAGCAGCTCGCGCTGGACCTTGAAGAGGTCCTGCGGATACCGCAGGTGGTCCATGAGCGCCTGCGGAATGTCACCGCGCGACTCGACCGTGCCAGGGAACGCCTTGCGCCAGGTCTTGAGGACCGGGTCCTCGGTGTCCCACTCGTAGAGCTTGACCTTGCCGTCGTACGCGTCGACGGTGGCCTTCACCGAGTTGCGGATGTAATTGACCTGGTTCTGCTGGGCGACGACCGCGCGCTGGTTGGTGGTCAGCGAGTCGGCCGTGGTGTCGCCGAGCGTCGTACGGGACGCGTACGGGTAGCCGTTGGTCGTGGTGTACGCGTCGACGATCCACTTGATCCGGCCGTCGACGACCGCCGGGTAGGCGTCGCCGTCGATGGTCAGCCACGGGGCGACCGCCTCGACGCGCTCCTTGGGCGTGCGGTTGTACAGGATCCGCGAGCCGTCACCGATGGCTCCCGAGTACATGATCTGCGGCTCGCTGAAGGCGACCGCGTACGCGGCACGGTTGAAGGAGTTGGAGAGACTGACCCCGCTGTCGCCCTCGTAGCTGGTGGTCTTCTCGCCGTCCTCCTCGTAGTCGAGCTCCTTCTGGGGCCCGCCGACGATGGAGTACTGCTCGGTCTTCTCGCCGTAGTAGATCCGCTGCTCGTACTTCCCGAACTCACCGGTGGAGGGCAGACCCGACTCGGTGAAGTCCGGGGACCCCGTCGGGTTGGTGCCGGTGGTCGTGCCGCGGGCCGCGATGGCGCCGTAGCCGTGGGTGTACGTGAAGTGGTCGTTGATCCAGTTCCGCTTGGGGAGGCCCTGGATGTTCAGCTCACGCAGACCGATGATCGTGTCCTGCTCCTTGCCGTCCTTGTCCTTGTAGCGGTCGACGTCGAGCGTCTTCGGGAACTGGTAGTAGTTCCTCCGCTGCTGGAGCTGCTGGAAGGCCGGGGAGACGACGTTGGGGTCCATCACGCGGTAGCTGGCGGCGGTGTTGGCCGCGGCCCGCAGCTTGGTGTCGTCCTCCGTGGTCGCCTGACCGTCGTAGTCGTCCACCTTGGCGTCATCGATGCCGTACGCGTCGCGTGTGGCATTGATGTTCTTCTGGATGAACGGCGCTTCCTTGGCCTGCTCGTTCGGCTGGACCTGGAACTTCTGCACGATCGCCGGGTAGAGCCCGCCGATCAGGATCGCCGAGAGCACCATCAGGCCGAAGCCGATGACCGGGAGCTGCCAGGTGCGGCGCCAGAGCGTCGCGAAGAACAGCACCGCGCAGATCGCGGCGATGCAGAACAGGATGGTCTTCGCCGGGAGATAGGCGTTGGCGTCGACGTACCTCAGACCCGTCCAGTTGTCGGTGGCCTTGAAGTCACTGGACTTCACGGCCAGCCCGTACCGGTCGAGCCAGTACGCCACGGCCTTCAGGGAGACGAAGATGCCGAGAAGGACCGAGAGGTGGCCGGTGGCCGCCCCGGTGGCCCGGGCGCCGGGGCTGGTGATGCGCAGCCCACCGTACAGATAGTGGGTCAGCGCCGCGGCGATCAGCGACAGCACGGTCGCCGCGAAGCCGAAGCCCAGCATGAAGCGGTACCACGGCAGGTCGAAGGCGTAGAAGGAGACGTCCAGCTGGAACTGGGGGTCCTTCTGGCCGAACGCCACGCCGTTGACGTACATCAGCCACGTACGCCACTGGCCGGAGGCGGAGGCTCCGGCGATCAGTCCGACGAGCGCCGTGACGGCGAGCAGCACCCACTTCTTGTAGGGGGCGATGCTCATGCGGTAGCGGTCCAGGCTCTGCTGCTCCAGCGACATCGCGCTCAGCGGCGGCCGGAGCCGGTGCGCGAGCCAGATGTTCACGCCGATGGCGAGCGCCATCAGCAGTCCGAAGACGAGGAACAGCCCGATCTTGGTCCACAGGGTGGTGGTGAAGACGGATGAATACGCGACCGACCTGTACCAGAGCCAGTCCGTCCAGAACCCTGCGAACATGACGAAGGCCATGGCGAGAACCGCCAGGACACCCAAAGTCATGAGCAGGGTACGGGCGCGCCGGGACGGGCGGCCGACTCTGATCCGTGGCCCGGTCGGGCCTCCGCCGCGGTCCGGCATCTGGAAAGCCAACGTGCGCACCTCGAAGTTCGCGGTCGTGTGAACAGGCCCAGCGATCCTAGAGCCCACCTATGCAACTTACTGAGGCTTTACCTAGTTCCCGTTCCCGGGGCGGAAGGAGGCAGGATATTGCTCATGCCCAACGTTTCCCCCGCAGGACCCCCGATGGCCGCGAGTCCGCTGACCGTCGCCGTCCTCGAAATCGACGCCTACGCCTCCAACCTCGGCTGGGACCAGCCCGCCCGGCTGTTCGCCCTGGTCGACACCGACCGGCTGCGGACCCAGGAGCCCGGCCTCGCCGCTCAGCTGGGCCTGGAGGACCCCAATTCCTCGGTCGCCGCCCTCACCCCGATCGAGCAGGACGAGCTGCCGCCGGGCACCGCGCTCGACGACTTCCTCGCCACGATCGCCTGGCCCGACGCCGTGGCCGGCTGCGCCATGACGGTGGAGCGGCTGATGCTGCCGCCGTCCGCCGAGGCGTCCGTGCCGGACGGGCTCAGCGACAAGCAGCTGACCCAGTGGGTGGCCAAGCACCCCGACCGGCAGGAGGTGCGGATGACCGTGGCCGTCCTGCGGGACGGGGCGCGCGAGTCCGCCGTACGGCTGCGGGAGAAGGACTCCCCCACCGAGGTGCTGACCGGCGCCGGTCTGGTGCCCGGCCTCGCCGAGGCGCTCGCGGCGACGTTCGAGTCCTGATCCGGCCGCTGCCCGGGGCCGTCGTACGGGTCCCCGGGCGGCGCGGCCGTCGGCCCGGCCCCGTACACCGGCCCGGCCGGGCGGTCGTCAGCCGGTCGAGCAGCTCGGCAGGCCGGTGGTCTTCCCCGCCTTGATCCGCTCCAGCGACTTCGTGGCGTCCTCGATCGTCTTGACCCGCACGAGCGTGAGCCCGTCCGGTGTGTCGGCGGCGGCCGATGCGCAGTTGTCGTCCGGCGTGAGGAAGTAGCGGGCGCCGGCGTTGCGGGCGCCGACCAGCTTCATGGTGATGCCGCCGATCGGTCCGACGGTCCCCGCGTCGTCGATGGTGCCGGTGCCGGCGACGAACTTGCCGCCGGTCAGATCGCCCGGGGTGAGCTTGTCGATGATGCCGAGGGAGAACATCAGCCCGGCGCTCGGCCCGCCGACGTCCGCGAGCTTGATGTCGATCTCGAACGGGAACGTGTGGTCCGTCCCGGCCCTGATGCCGACGATCGCCCGGTCCTTGCCGCCCTCCTCGCCGTCGCTCTCGGCGGCGGGAGCCTTCACGGTCTTGATCGTGACTTTCTCGTCGCCCTCGGGGTCGCGGCCGGCCTTCTCGGCCGCGGCGGCCTCCTTCGCCGGGACGATGGTGAAGGTGACGTTCTCGCCGGGGCGGTGTTCGGTGACGAGCTTCGCGACGTCGCCGGGCTCCTTGACCGCCGTGCCGTCGACGTCCTTGATCACGTCGCCCGCGTGCAGCTTGCCCTCGGAGGGGCTGCCCTTGACCACCGTGGAGACCACGACCTGCGTGGAGACCGGGATGCCCAGTTCCTTCAGAGCGGCCACCTTGGCGCTCTCCTGGGACTGGCTGAACTCCTCGGCGTTCTCCTGGGTGGACTCCTCCTCGGTCTTGCCGTTGGGGTAGAGCGTGTCGTGCGGCACCACGACGCTGTCGTGGGCCAGCCAGCCGTGGACGGCCTCGAAGATGTTCATCCGGTAGTCCGCCCCGGTGACGCGGACGGTCGTCATGTTGAGATGGCCGGACGCCGGGTACGTCTTGCGACCGGAGATCTGGAGGACGGGCTCGCCACGCGCCTCGCCGAGCGTGTTGACCGTCGGTCCGGGAGACATCTCCGCGTACGGCACTTTGATCAGCACACCTGCGCAGAGCAGCGCGATGAGGACGAGAGCGGAGGCGAGCATCGTCGCGGTGCGGCGTGGCATGGAACGACAGTACGGGAAGGGCCTGTCAGTGCACCGCCGGGGCCGGTCCGTACGAGGCGACCGGAACGCGGCGGAAGGTGGTCACGCGGCGTGCGTCGGTCTCAGAGAGCCTCGGAACCGGAGTGCGATTTCTCCATCGCGTCACGGAACCTGGCGTAGCCGGCGAGTTCGGTGACATCGCCGGTCGTGCGATTGCGGGCTGCCCAACTCGCCCATATCGCACCACCGACAGCAGCGATAAGTGGAATCAACAGCCAAGCGAGTGCCGCCATCACGACCTCCCTACCCCATGAGCGACCGGATGCCCGATCAGCAGATTAACGATCCGGAAGACCAACGCTCATGGCGGGGGTGCGGTTACGCAAATCGGGGCTGATGCGCCCCCGTACGGTTTGCGCTCAGCAGGCTCCGACCCACTCCTCCGTGCCGTCCGAGAAGCGCTGGTGTTTCCAGATCGGAACCTCGCGCTTGAGGTCGTCGATGAGCTTGCGGCAGGCCTCGAAGGCCTCGGCGCGGTGCGGGCAGGCGACCGCGACGACGACGGCCAGGTCACCCACCTCCAGTTCACCCACTCGGTGGACGGCCGCCAGGGCACGGACCGGGAAGTCGGCGACGACCTTCTCGGCCACCCGGCGCAGCTCGTCCTCGGCCGAGGGGTGGCAGGAATAGCCGAGCGCGCCGACGTCCTGCCCCGCGTCGTGGTTGCGCACGGTGCCGACGAAGAGCGCGATGCCGCCCGCCGCGTCGTCGCCGACGGCGCGGAAGACCTCGTCGACGGAGAGCGGGGTGTCCCGGATCGCCAGCAGCCGGACGGGGTCGGCCGCCGCGTACTCGCCGGGGTGGTCGTGGGTGGGTGCCATGCTCCCATCGTGCCGTACGGCTCCGACATCCCGGAATTGCCTCTTCTACCGGCGGCCGGCCGACCGTTTTGGAGCCTCCTACAGGGCCCCGGGCGCGGTGCGTGGTCGGAACGGGTGGGCGGTCAGATGCGGCGGCGGGCCTTGCGGGCGCGGCGGACGACCGCGGCGGCGCCGAGCAGGGCGACCGTGGCTCCGGCGGCTCCGGCGGCGGTGGCGTCCTTGCGGCCGAGCCGGCGTCCGGCGAGCGTGTGGCGGCCCTCGACCTCTTCGAGGAGGGCGCCGAGCACCTCCTCGTTCGTCCACTTCGGCCGCCAGCCCGCATCGTGCAGCCGGCTGACGCTGACCACCCAGGGGTGCATCGTGTACGCGAGGTCGCCCGCCGGGGACGGGGTGAGGCCGATCCGGTGCAGCCGGGCGGCGGCGCCGAGCGCGACGGCGGAGGGCAGCTCCATCCGTCGTACGCCGCTGAGCTCCTCGACCTCCTCCTGCTCCAGCCAGCCGTCGCAGCCGACCGCGAACTCGCCGTCGATCTTCTCCAGGGCGGCGTACTCCAGCGCCGTCACCAGGTCCTCGACATGGCAGAACTGCCAGGTGGGGCGCGATCCGGCGACGACCAGGAGGCGCGGGGACTCGAAGTAGCGGGTCAGGGCGGTGTCGGTGCCGCCGACCAGGACGGTGGGGCGTACGACGGTGACGTTGAGCCCGGGGTGGGCGCGCGGGGCCCGGCGGCCGAGCCGTTCGATCTCCAGGAGGTCGCCGACGCCGGTGGCCTCCGCGGTGGCGCGCAGCTCCGCGTCCTCGGAGAGCGGCACGTCGTTGTCGGCGAGCGCCCCGTAGACCATCGCCGAGGTGCACAGCACGACCCGGTGGACCCCGACGGCGGCCGCGGCGGTGAGCACGGTCTGGGTGCCGCGTACGTTGTACGCGGTGCGGGCGGCGGGGTCGGTCTCCAGGTCGAGATCGAGGGCCAGGTGCACGACGACGTCAGCGCCGCGCAGCTTCTCGGCGATCGCCGGGTCCCGTACGTCCAGGATGTGCCAGGTCGCCTCGGAGATCTCACCGCGGCGCTCGTCGATCGCGATGACCTGCTTGATCGCGTCGGATGCGGCGAGGTGGGCGGTCAGCAGCTCGCCGATGCCGGTGGCGGCGCCGGTGACCGCGACGACGGGACCCCGGTTTCCGGGGGACCTGGGGCGTTTGTTTTCGGGTGTGCTCTCGGGCGAGGGGTCGGTCAGGTTTCGCGCTGCGCGAACCTGCGGATCTGGGGAACTCACCGGGCGTCTCCAGCGGTTGTCTTCAGTACGTACCCGAATGACGCGTACGTACCAGGTGGCGTCCATCCTGCCGCAGGCCGGGAGCCGGCGGAGCACTGAGGCCCGAAGCGGGCGTGGTGTCTACGCTGGATGGTGATGTCGGGCAGTCGCCGTCGGTTCGAGCCGGCGGCCCTACGAGCCGAGGAAACCCGTGAGTGACACCCCATTCGGATTCGGCCTTCCGCCGGAGGAGCCGGAGAACGGCGACGAGGGCAAGAAGAAGGACCCCACCGAAGGTGGGCAGAGCGCGGGCGGGACGGGAAACCCGTTCGGTTTCGGGCCGGGGGCGGGCGGGGACAACCCGTTCGCCGCAATGTTCGGCTCGATGAATCCGAACGATCTCGGTGCGGCCTTCCAGCAGCTCGGCCAGATGCTGAGCTACGAGGGCGGTCCCGTGAACTGGGACATGGCCAAGCAGATCGCCCGGCAGACGGTGTCGCAGGGCGCCCCGGACGGTTCCAAGGACGCCAGCGTCGGCCCGTCGGAGCGCACGTCGGTCGACGAGGCGCTGCGCCTGGCGGACCTCTGGCTGGACGGTGTGACGTCGATGCCGTCCGGTTCGGTCTCCACGGTGGCGTGGAGCCGCGCGGAGTGGGTCGAGGCCTCGCTGCCGGCCTGGCAGCAGCTCGTCGACCCGGTGGCCGAGCGGGTGGGCCTGGCGATGGGCGATGTGCTGCCCGAGGAGATGCAGGCCATGGCGGGCCCGCTGATCGGCATGATGCGGTCGATGGGCGGTGCCATGTTCGGTCAGCAGATCGGGCAGGCCGTGGGCACGCTGGCCGGTGAGGTGGTCGGTTCCACCGATATCGGGCTGCCGCTCGGTCCCGCGGGCAAGGCCGCGCTCCTCCCGTTGAACGTGGAGCGGTTCGGCAAGGACCTCAGCGTCCCGCAGGACGAGGTCCGGCTGTATCTGGCCCTGCGCGAGGCCGCTCACCAGCGGCTCTTCGCCCATGTGCCGTGGCTGCGGTCGCATCTGTTCGGTGCCGTCGAGGCGTATGCGCGCGGCATCAAGGTCGACACCAGCAAGCTGGAGGACGTCGTCGGCCAGTTCGACCCCTCGCAGCCGGAGCAGTTGCAGGACGCCCTTCAGCAGGGCATGTTCCAGCCGGAGGACACGCCCGAGCAGAAGGCGTCGCTGGCCCGGCTGGAGACGGCGCTCGCGCTGGTGGAGGGCTGGGTGGACGCGGTGGTCCACGAGGCCGCGAAGTCCCGGCTGACCTCGTCCGACGCGCTGCGCGAGACGATGCGCAGGCGTCGCGCCTCCGGTGGACCGGCCGAGCAGACGTTCGCCACGCTCATCGGTCTCCAGCTGCGCCCGCGCCGACTGCGGGACGCCTCGCGCCTGTGGGCCTCGCTCACGGACGCCCGGGGTCTGGAGGGCCGCGACGCGCTCTGGGCCCACCCGGACATGCTGCCGACCGCCCACGACCTGGACGACCCGGACGGCTTCGTCCACCACGAGCAGGCCGACTTCTCCGAGCTGGACAAGATGCTCGGCGAGGCGGCGAAGGGCCCGCAGAAGCCCTCCGAGAGCGATGAGGGCAAGGAAGACGGCAAGGGCGGCCCCGACCAGTGAGCCTGCACGACGACGCCGTCCTCGTACTGAAGGGGTACGCCCCCGAGGGCCCCGAGGACACGCACGGTGAACAGGCGGAGCTGCGTCAGGCCTACCTGGACCATCTGGCACACCACGACGACGGCATGTGGAAAGCGTGCGGGGCGGGGCATCTCACGGCCAGCGCCCTGGTGATCGATCCGGAGCGGGGCAAGGTTCTGCTGACCCTGCACCGGAAGCTCCGGATGTGGCTCCAGATGGGCGGCCACTGCGAGCCGCAGGACGCCGGTCTGGAGGCGGCGGCGCTCCGGGAGGCGACGGAGGAGTCCGGCATCACGGGGCTCACCCTGCTGCCCGGCGGACCGGTCCGGCTGGACCGGCACCCGATCCCGTCCCCCTGCAACTGGCATCTCGATGTGCAGTACGCCGCGCTGGCCCCGGCCGGAGCGGCGGAGCGGATCAGCGAGGAGTCCCTGGAGCTGCGCTGGTTCGGCTACGCGGACGTGCCCGAGGTGGCCGACGCCTCGGTCGTCCGGCTGCTGGAGGCGACGCGGTCACGGCTGTGACGGCGGGCTGAACGGACATGCGTAAGGGGCGGCCTCCATGGAGGCCGCCCCTTACCGCTACCGCTACCGGCTGTGCCGCGGGTGCCGGTCAGTTCCAGGCGTTGTTCTGGTTCTGGCCGTGGGAGCCGTGCTGGCCCATGCCGAACTGGGCGCGGGCGCCCTGGCCGATCTGGGCGTTCTGCGGAGGCATGACCTCGCTCGGCTGGACGAGGGCGAAGCCCTGGCCGAGGAAGCTCAGCTCCCAGCCCTCCCCGGTGTTGCCGCGACGCCGGAAGACGCCGGAGGAGTGCGTCTGGGCCTGCATCTGCACGCGCAGGGAGCTGGACCAGGCGACGATCGCGTCCGCGTCGACGTTGACGTACTTGTCGGGCGTGACCTGCATCATCAGCGGCTGGCCCGAGGTCATGAGGGCGACCTTGCCGGTGCCGGAGATGTTGAGCTGGTACTTGCCGCTGCCGGAGATGCCGTACTGGCTGTCGACCGCGATGACCTCGGTGTGCAGCGAGGAGTCGAGCGCGAGGACGTAGGAGCTGTCCACGGTCATGCCCTCGCGGTCGACGTCCACGACGTGGATGTACTGCGCGAGGTTGGCGAGGTAGACGGTGCCCTGGCCGGACACCCGCATCAGGTCCAGGCCCTCGCCGGTGTGCGCGCGGGCGCGCCGCTGCCCCTGGGACTGGTACTCCCCGTCGAAGTCCATCAGGCCCTGGTAGGCGACCATCGCGCCCTTACGGGCGAGGACGTCGTCGTGGCCGGTCAGCGCGACCCGCAGGAGCTGCGGGTTCTGGATCGCGTACCGGTCCTGGGTCTGCTGCTCGGTGTAGTTGAAAAGCGGACTCTGCATGATGTGTGTTCTCCCTCCCCGTCAGTTCCGGATCCGCAGGCGGTCCGTGCTGTCCTCGCTCGGCTGGACGACGACGATGCCCTGGCCGGAGAAGGCCATCTGGTACGCCTCGCCGCTGCCCCGTCCGATCAGCGAGCCCGCCTTGAAGCTGCGCTTGCCCTTCACCTTGAGGTTCGGGGACCAGGCGACGAGCGCGTCCGGGTCGACGTACGTCTCGTCCTCGCCGCGTCCGCAGTCGACGACGATCGGGGTGCCCCGGGAGGTGATGGCGACCCATCCGGTGCCCTGGACGACGACGTTCCACAGGCCCTGTCCGGCGAACTTGGCGAGCCCCTTGACCTTCTCGACGCCCCAGGTGAGGTGGGCGTCGAAGGCGAGGAGGTTGGTGCCGTTGACGGAGATGGACTCGTTGTTGAGGTTGATGACGACCACGTCGGCGCCGTAGTCGGCGAGGTAGAGGAGCCCGTCGCCGGAGCACTTCATGACGGGTGCGCCCTCGCCGGTGATCCACTGGGAGGCGATCTGCCGGACGGCGGGCGGGTTGGGCTCGTACTGGATGAAGCCCTCGTACGCGACCATCGAGCCGGTGCGTGCGAAGAGGTCCTGCCCGGAGGCCATGGCGACCTTGAGCATGGTGCTGCCGTGGTTCTCCATCCGGGCCGTGACGGGGGTCGGGGCGAAGCCCGCGAGTTGCTGGTTCATGACGGGCTCCCTCAGACCTCGTAGGGCTGGACGACGATGAAGTTGCCGGGGGCGCCCCGGAACTGGAGGTTCACGGTCTCGCCGCTGTGTCCGGGGTACGCGTTGCGGCGCAGCCGGACCTGGCTGGAGACGATCACCTGCGAGGCGGCCGACCAGGCGACCACCGCGTTGCAGTCGGCGAACGTGGTGGGCGTGACCGGCAGGACGACCGGGGTGCCGTGGGTCTTCACGACCACGGTGCCGCTGCCCTGGAACAGCATGGTGAACAGCGCGCCGCCGGGGATGCCGTGGCCCTCGACCCTGCGCACCTCGTACTGGAGGGACTCGTCGAAGGCGAGGACGTTCTCGGCGGAGACGCAGATGCCGTCGCCCTGCAACTCGATCGGGTGCAGGTACGAGCCTTCCTCGGCGAGGAAGACCTGGCCCCGGCCGGTACAGCGCATCAGCTGCATCTCCTGGCCGGTGGCGTTGCCCACGGCGCGGCCGACGAAACCGGCGCCCTTGTAGCCGAAGTCCACCTTGCCCTGGTACATCACCATGCTGCCCTGGCGGGCCAGGACCCCGGCTCCGCCCATGGTCAGGTCGACGCGCATGAGCTGCTGGTTCTGCGGGGTCCAGCGCTGCCCGGTCGCGGTCTCCTTGTACGGCTGGAGGGCCGCCTGAAGCCCCGCGCCCGCGGCCGGCACGCCCTGCGGAACGCCCGGGGGCATGGAGCCGGGGGGCTGCTGACCGTACGGGGACGGCGCGGGCTGACCGTAGGGAGCGGGTGCCTGCTGGCCGAAGGGAGCGGCGGGCGGGGCGGCCTGGCCCGGGACCTGGCCGAACTGCGGCTGCTGGGGCTGGCCGTACGGGGACGGGGCCTGGGGCGCCTGCGGGGGCATGGGAGCCTGGGGCGCCAGCGGGGCCGCGATCGTCGGCGCCGCGTGGATCGGCTGCTGCGGCGCGGGCGGCGGCGTGGGCGCGG
>NZ_LZRD01000029.1 GCF_001687325.1 Streptomyces sp. PTY087I2
GCGAGGGCCGCGCGGGCGGCCCGGCCCGCCTCGGCGGCGGCGCGCCGGGCCGGGGCCCAGACCGCGTCGCGCAGGAAGTGGCCGACGGGGGTGCACACCGTGCGGTACGCCCACGAGACCGGTGCGCCGATCAGGTGCCACGCGAGCCAGGCGAGGGCCCGGCCGACGGCCCGGGAGATGTACCCGGCGATCCGCCAGGCGACCTCGAACGCGGCGGCGATCTCGCGGCCGACCGGGGTGAGGATCCGGCGGTACGTCCAGCCGAGGGGCGCGACCAGCAGCGTCATCACCAGCCAGGCGGCCGCGAGGCCGAGACCGCGTCCGGTGGCCGCGATCCCCCGCCAGATCTGAGCCAGAACCCAGGCGGTGCCCTGCCACAGCTGGCCCAGGACCCAGGCCGTGCCGAGGCCGACCGGCGTGAGCACGTTGGCGTACAGCCACACCACCGGGACGACCAGGCCGTAACGGACCACCGGGACGATCACGTACCGCCACAGGAACTCCAGCGGCACGATCAGCAGCACGGTGATCAGCCACCCGATGCCGTTGCCGAGGCCGTACAGCGCCGGGAGGAGCAGGGCGGTGCCGGTCCACCGCAGGCCGTGGCCCAGCGGGGTGAGGACGGATCCGTACAGCCAGACGGCCGGCGCGGCGATCCCGTAACGGGCGACGGGGACGATCACGTACCGCCACAGCCCGATCCAGGGCCAGATGAGCAGGGCGACGGCCAGCCAGGCGGCGGCCTTGCCGAGCGGGGCGACGACCCAGGTGAACAGCCAGGTCAGCGGGGTCAGGACGAGGGTGTCCAGGAGCCACAGGAGGGCCCGGCCCAGCGGGCGCAGCAGGACGCGGTCGGCGGCGTGCCAGAGCGCGGTGAGCGCGTCCCAGACCATACGGGCGGGCAGGACGAGCACCAGGACGACGATCCGGACCGGGATCCTGATCAGGGCGGTCAGGATCCCTTCGCCGGGCTCGTATCCCTGGGGCGCCTGGTGCTTGCCGTAGTCCATGTCTTCGAGGACGCGTCAGGCCCGGTCCGGGGTTGCCGGACCGGGCCTGATGATCGTTCGGAAACGCGCTACTTGTTCACGACGCTCAGCGGCAGCAGCTTCTTGCCGGTGGGGCCGATCTGGATGTCCAGGTCGAGCTGCGGGCAGACGCCGCAGTCGAAGCAGGGCGTCCAGCGGCAGTCCTCGACCTCGGTCTCGTCGAGCGCGTCCTGCCAGTCCTCCCAGAGCCAGTCCTTGTCCAGACCGGAGTCGAGGTGGTCCCAGGGCAGGACCTCCTCGTAGGTGCGCTCACGGGTCGTGTACCAGGCGACGTCCACACCGAACTCGGGGAGCGTCTTCTCGGCGCAGTTCATCCAGAGGTCGTAGCTGAAGTGCTCGCGCCAGCCGTCGAAGCGGCCGCCGGACTCGTAGACCGCGCGGATGACGGAGCCGACGCGGCGGTCGCCGCGCGAGAGCAGGCCCTCGACCACACCGGGCTTGCCGTCGTGGTAGCGGAAGCCGATGGAGCGGCCGTACTTCTTGTCGCCGCGGATCTTGTCGCGGAGCTTCTTCAGCCGGGCGTCGGTCTCCTCGGCGCTGAGCTGCGGGGCCCACTGGAAGGGGGTGTGCGGCTTGGGCACGAACCCGCCGATGGAGACCGTGCAGCGGATGTCGTTCTGGCCGGAGACCTCGCGGCCCTTGGCGATGACGTTGACCGCCATGTCGCCGATCTGGAGGACGTCCTCGTCGGTCTCGGTGGGCAGGCCGCACATGAAGTACAGCTTCACCTGGCGCCAGCCGTTGCCGTACGCGGTGGCGACGGTCCGGATCAGGTCCTCCTCCGAGACCATCTTGTTGATGACCTTGCGCATCCGCTCGGAGCCGCCCTCGGGGGCGAAGGTGAGACCGGAGCGGCGCCCGTTGCGGGTCAGCTCGTTGGCCAGGTCCACGTTGAACGCGTCGACGCGGGTGGAGGGCAGCGAGAGGCCGATCTTGTCGTCGGTGTAGCGGTCGGCGAGCCCCTTGGCGATGTCACCGATCTCGCTGTGGTCGGCGGAGGAGAGCGAGAGGAGGCCGACCTCCTCGAAGCCGGTCGCCTTGAGACCCTTGTCGACCATTTCGCCGATGCCGGTGATGCTTCGCTCCCGCACGGGGCGCGTGATCATGCCGGCCTGGCAGAAACGGCAGCCGCGGGTGCAGCCGCGGAAGATCTCCACGGACATCCGCTCGTGCACGGTCTCCGCGAGCGGGACGAGGGGCTGCTTGGGGTAGGGCCACTCGTCGAGGTCCATCACCGTGTGCTTGGAGACCCGCCACGGCACGCCGGACCGGTTGGGCACGACGCGGCCGATGCGGCCGTCGGGGAGGTACTCGACGTCGTAGAAGCGCGGGACGTAGACGCCACCGGTCTTGGAGAGCCGGAAGAGCACCTCGTCGCGGCCGCCGGGGCGGCCCTCGGCCTTCCAGGCGCGGATGATGTCGGTGATCTCCAGGACGGCCTGCTCGCCGTCGCCGATGACCGCGCAGTCGATGAAGTCCGCGATCGGCTCGGGGTTGAACGCGGCGTGGCCGCCCGCGACGACGATCGGGTGGTCCACCGTGCGGTCCTCGGACTCCAGCGGGATGCCCGCCAGGTCCAGGGCGGTGAGCATGTTCGTGTAGCCGAGCTCGGTGGAGAAGCTGAGCCCGAAGACGTCGAACGCGCCGACGGGGCGGTGGCTGTCCACGGTGAACTGCGGCACGTCGTGCTCGCGCATCAGCTCTTCGAGGTCCGGCCAGACGCTGTACGTGCGCTCGGCGAGGACGCCCTCGCGCTCGTTCAGTACCTCGTAGAGGATCATGACGCCCTGGTTGGGGAGCCCGACCTCGTAGGCGTCGGGGTACATCAGGGTCCAGCGGACGTCACAGCTGTCCCAGTCCTTGACCGTGGAGTTCAGCTCACCGCCGACGTACTGGATGGGCTTCTGCACATGCGGGAGCAGAGCTTCGAGCTGTGGGAAGACCGATGCGGCAGACATCTCGCGAACCTTCGTGAGCCGGCAGGGGTGACCATCCAGCGTACCCCGGTCACCGGTGCTTCAGATCCGCCCGCAGCACCGGGTCGGAGGCGCACGCCCAGACCCCGGGCAGCTCGCGCTCCCGGGCCTCGGCGGCGGCCTCCTCCCGCCCGTACAGAAGTCCCCAGGTGAACGCGGTCTCCCCCGCCGCGTGCGACTCGATCGCGAGGGTCCGCAGGGCCTCGCGGGCGACGACGCTGTCCTGGTGGTCGCCGAGGACGGTCTGCACGGCCTTCATCCTTTCGGCGAACCGCTTGGCGGGCCTGCCGAGCGCGGGGCGGGCCGACTCGCCCGCGTACCGGGCGCGCTTGGCGGCCTTGCGGGCCTCGTGCATCGCGGTGTCGCGCTCGGGGCCCGGCGGGTGCTCCAGGGCGTGGTCCATGCGGCGCGCGAGCTTCCCGTAGTCCTTGAGCAGCGCCCGGGGCAGGGCCTTCTCCGGTGCCTTGCGGGCGGCGGGGCGCAGGGGCGGGTCGGTGCTCAGGGCGTCGAGTGCGTCCAGGAGGTCCAGATACCGCTTCCCGTCGAGTACGTCGATGATCCTGCGGCGCGATCCGGTGCGGCGGGCGGCCGACCAGGCGCGGAGCCGGCCGCGCACCGGGCCGAGGGCCAGGGCGGCGGGCAGGGCCTCGACACGGGAGCCGATGCGCTCGTCCAGGACCTCCTGGTCGCGGTCGAGACCCAGTTCGGCGGCGAGCCACTTGAGCTCCGCGCCGAGGGGGTCGGTGACCTCGCGGTCGAGGATCCTGCGGTGGGTCTTGAAGGTGCTGCGCAGCCGGCGGGTGGCGACACGCATCTTGTGCACGGAGTCGGGAAGGTCGCGGCGGACGGCGGGGTCGAGGTCGACGATCGCCCGGATCTGCTTGCGTACGTAGGCGAGGACGTGGTCGCCCGCGTTGTACGTCGTGGACTTCGGGCGTCCAGTGTCGTCGCGGTTCAGGTTCGTCTCCGCCAGCGCCCGGGCGAGCTTGGAGGAGGATACGGCGGGGCGTATCCCGGCCTTGCGCAGCCGTTTCTCCACGGCGTCCAGGACGGCCGGGTCGCCGTCGTCGGCCAGCTCGACCTCGATCTCGGTCCAGGCGGCGGTCGTACCGCTCCCCTCCCCCGCGAGCCGTTCGGCGTGCACCCGGTCGACGCTGACCTCGGCGAGGAGGGCGCCGTCGGCGGCCAGCAGGTGGTGTACGTCCCGTGCGGAGCGCAGCCGGACGACGGGGGCGATCTCGGCGTGGCGGACCCGGGAGCGCAGGAGGGCGGCGAGCGGGCGCGGCAGGTCGTCGGAGAGCGGTTCGTGCAGCTCGTCCCGGATACCGGCGGCGACGGGAAACTTCAGGTGCCAGCCCTCGTCGGCCCCGCCGGTCCTGCGGCGCAGTGTGAGGGAGTCGGCGGCGAGGCGGAGGTCGGCGGTGTCCCAGTAGACGGCGTCGAGCTCGGTCCGGCCGCGCGGGGCGACCCGGCCGACCCCGGCCGCCCGCGTCAGGTCGGGCAGCCGGGTGTCTTCGGTGGCTTCGTACTTCCGCTCGATCTCGCGTTTGGTGTCCGCCATGTACGGACACCTACCCGCGAGCGCCCGGGTTCAGGCGGACATGGGCCGTTGCACCCGGATCGACTGGAGCAGTCCGATCGCCACCCAGACGGCGAACATCGAGGACCCTCCGTAGGAGACGAAGGGCAGCGGCAGTCCGGCGACCGGCATGATGCCGAGCGTCATGCCGATGTTCTCGAAGGACTGGAAGGCGAACCAGGCGATGATCCCGGCGGCGACGACCGTGCCGTACAGCTCGGTGGTCTCGCGGGCGATGCGGCAGGCGCGCCACAGGACGACGCCCAGGAGCAGGATGATCAGCCCCGCGCCGAGGAAGCCCAGCTCCTCGCCGGCGACGGTGAAGACGAAGTCGGTCTGCTGCTCGGGCACGAACTGGCCGGTGGTCTGGGTGCCCTGGAAGAGGCCGGTGCCGGTGAGTCCGCCGGAGCCGATCGCGATGCGGGCCTGGTTGGTGTTGTAGCCGACGCCCGCCGGGTCGAGCGCGGGGTTGGCGAAGGCGGCGAACCGGGCGATCTGGTAGTCGTCGAGCAGGCCGAGCTGCCAGATGGCGACGGCGCCGCCCGCGCCCGCTCCGATGAGGCCGAAGACCCAGCGGTTGGAGGCGCCGGAGGCCAGCAGGACGCCGAGGACGATGACGGCCATGACCATCACCGAGCCGAGGTCCGGCATCAGCATGACGATGGCCATCGGGACCGCCGCGAGACCCAGCGCCTTGGCGACGGTCCGGTGGTCGGGGTGGGCCTGGTCGCCCGCGTCGACGCGGGAGGCCAGCAGCATCGCCATCACGAGAATGATGGTGATCTTGGTGAACTCGGAGGGCTGGATCGAGAAGCCCGCGGGCAGCTTGATCCAGGCGTGGGCGCCGTTGACGGTGGTGCCGAGCGGGGTGAGGACCGCGAGGACCAGCAGCACCGAGATGCCGTAGAGGACCGGGACGGCTCCGCGCAGGGTGCGGTGGCCGAGCCAGATCGTGCCGATCATCAGGGCGAGGCCGATGCCGGTGTTGAGGGCGTGCCGCAGCAGGAAGAAGTACGGGTCGCCCTGGGTGAGGTGGTCGCGGTTGCGGGTCGCGGACCACACGAGCAGCGAGCCGAGGGACGAGAGCGCGAGCGCGGCCCCGAGCAGCGGCCAGTCCAGCCGCCGTACGAGGGAGTCGCGGGCCGTCAGCTTGGCCCAGGAGCCCTCGTCGGGGCCGTACCGGGAGACGGAGAATCCACCTGCCATTACGGCTGCCTCCCCGTGGACGCGGGTGATCCGGTGAGTCCGGGCTGGCCTCCGGGCGGCAGGGGCAACTGGGGTTCCTGTCCTCCCGGCTGCTCCTCGGGCGTGGCCGGAGTGGGGTCGTAGGGCTTGATCTTCGGCGCGTTGATCGAGCCGTCGGGCTGGATCTTCGGCAGCGCCTTCTGGGGCTTGGGCAGCAGGGCCCGCTTCAGGTCCTGGTTGCCCTCGCCGTCGAGGCCGTAGAGCGCGTCGTAGATCTTGCGGACGGCGGGTCCGGCGGCGCCGGAGCCGGTGCCGCCCTGGGAGATCGTCATGACGATGGTGTAGTCGTCGGTGTAGGTCGCGAACCAGCCGGTGGTCTGCTTGCCGTACACCTGGGCGGTGCCGGTCTTGGCGCGCATCGGGATCTTGTCCTGCGGCCAGCCGCCGAACCGCCAGGCGGCGGTGCCGCCGGGCTCGACCACCGAGCGCAGCCCCTTGTCGAGGTCCTTGATGGTCTGGGCGTTGACCGGGAGCTTCCCGCTGACCTTGGGCTTGATCTCCTGGACGGTCTTGCCGTCCGGGCTGATCACGGCCTTGCCGACGGTGGGCTCGTGGAGGGTGCCGCCGTTGCTGATGGCGGCGTAGGCGGTCGCCATCTGGATGGGCGTGACGAGGACGTCGCCCTGGCCGATCGAGTAGTTGATGCTGTCGTAGGCCTTGAGCTGGTTGCCTTCGAGGCAGCTCTCGTACGCGATCTGCTGGACGTAGGTGCCGCCCTTCTTGCCCTCCTTGCACCAGGCGTCCTTGTTGGCCTCCCAGAAGTCCTGCTTCCACTTGCGGTCCGGGATGCGGCCCTTGACCTCGTTGGGCAGGTCGATGCCGGTCTCGGCGCCGAGGCCGAAGTCGCGGGCGGTCGTGTAGAACCAGTTCTTGGCGTCCTTCTTGGGCTTTATGCCGCCGTCCTTCACCCACTCCTCGTGGCCGAGGCGGTAGAAGACGGTGTTGCAGGAGTACTTGAGCGCGTCGCCGAGGGTGATGGGGCCGTGGCCCTGGGACTCGAAGTTCGCGAAGGTCTGGTTGCCCAGGCTGTAGGAGCTGCTGCACTCGTAGCGGTCGTTGAAGGCGTGGCCGCCGCGCACGGCGGCGCTCGCCGAGACGACCTTGAAGATCGAGCCGGCCGGGGCCTGGCCCTGGATGGCCCGGTTGAGCAGCGGGTAGTTGGACTTCTTGCTGGTGAGCTTGGCGTACTCCTTGCCGGAGATGCCGCCGACCCAGGCGTTGGGGTCGTAGTCGGGCTGGGAGGCCATCGCCACGACGCGGCCGGTCTTCGACTCCATGACGACGACGGCACCGGAGTCGGCCTCGTACTTCCGGCCGGTGATCTTGTCGGTCTCGCCCCGTACCTGCTTCATCGCGGCGGCGAGTTCGTACTCGGCGACCGCCTGGACGCGGGCGTCGAGGCTGGTGACGAGGGTGGAGCCGGCCACCGCCGGGTCGCTCTCCGCCTCGCCCATGACGCGGCCGAGGTTGTCGACCTCGTAGCGGGTGACGCCCGCCTTGCCGCGCAGCTCCTTGTCGTAGGTGCGCTCGATCCCCGACCGGCCGACCTGGTCGGAGCGCAGGTAGGGCGACGGGCCGTCCAGCGCCTTCTGGATCTCGTCGTCGGTGACGGGCGAGAGATAGCCGAGCACCTGCGCGGTCTTCGCCTTGCCGGGTGCGGCGTAGCGGCGTACGGCGGTGGGTTCGGCGGTGATGCCGGGGAAGTCCTCGGCGCGCTCACGGATCTGGAGGGCCTGCTGGGTGGTGGCCTCGTCGGTGACCGGGATCGGCTGGTAGGGCGAGCCGTTCCAGCAGGGCTGGGGGGTCTTGGAGTCGCAGAGGCGGACCTTGTCGCGCACGTCCTGCGGCTTCATGTCGAGGACGTCCGCGAGGCGGGTGAGGACCCCGACGCCGTCGTCCTTCATCTTCAGCAGCTCGGTGCGGCTGGCGGAGACGACGAGGCGGGTCTCGTTGTCGGCGAGCGGTACACCGCGGGCGTCGAGGATCGAGCCGCGCACGGCGGGCTGGACGACCTGCTGGACGCCGTTGCCCGCCGCCTTGGTGGTGTACTCCTCGCCGTTGCGGATCTGGAGGTACCAGAGGCGTCCGCCGAGGGTGAGCAGCAGCGAGAAGACGAGGACCTGGATGACGATGAGCCGGATCTGGACCCGCTGGGTCCGTCCGGTCTCGGGGATGTTGCTCACGGGGCGCCCCCGGTGGTGGTCGAGCTGGGGGTACGGGGGTCGTCCCCCGGGAAATACCGCCTCACAGGCGCTTGACCCCCTTGATCCGGCCCGCGCGGGCGGCCCGGTTGCGGGCCGCCTTGGCCCGCAGGCCGCCGCGCTGGTTGCCGATCCGCAGGCCGGTGCCCGAGGCGAGCCAGCCGGCGGCGACGTCGTTGGAGCCGGAGGAGGCCTCGGCGATCGGGTCGTTCTCGGTACGTCTGGCGAGCGCCATGATGAGCGGCACCGTGAAGGGCGCCAGCAGCAGGTCGTAGACCGCGGCCGTGAACAGGAGGCTGCCCAGGCCCACATGGCGGGCGGCGGTGTCGCCGACGAGCGCGCCGACGCCCGCGTACAGGAGGGTCGAGCCGATCGCGGCGGCGACGACCACGGCCATCGGGGCGAAGGCCGACTTCAGCTGCCCGTTCTCCGGCCGGACCAGGCCCGCGAGGTAGCCGATGACGCAGAGCACCAGGGCATAGCGTCCGGCGGCGTGGTCGGCGGGCGGCGCGAGGTCGGCGAGGAGGCCCGCGCCGAAGCCGATGAGGGAGCCGCTGACCGGCCCGTACACGAAGGCGAGTCCGAGGACGGTGAGGAGCAGCAGGTCCGGGACGGCGCCGGGGAGCTGGAGACGGGCGAGGACGGAGACCTGGATGACCAGGGCGACCACGACCAGGGCCGTGGAGAGCAGAGTCCGGTTGATGCGCATGGGGATCAGCCCTGCCCCTGGTCGTCGGCCGCGTTGTCGGGTTGCTGGGCGTTGCCCTGCTGGTTGCCTGCCGCGTCGCCGGCGTCGCCGCCGCCCGGCTGCTCGTTGATGTTGCCGACGACCTTGCCGGAGCCGTCCACCAGATCGCCGTTGGGCTGGACCGTGACGGTGACCGTGGGGGTCGGCTTGGGCTTCGACTTGGCGGGCCGCTTGGGCAGGACCGTGTCGCGCGGGTCCTGGCGGGGGGCCTGGACGACGACGCCGACGATGTCGAGCTTGGTGAACCCGACGTACGGCTTCACATAGACCGTCCGGGTCAGCGCGCCGCCGGAGGGGTCGACGCGGACGACCTCGCCGACCGGGACGCCGGGCACGAAGGGCTTGTCCTTGCTGGAGCCGAAGGTGACCAGCCGGTCGCCGGCCTTCACCTTGGCCTTGCCGTTGAGGAACTGCACCGACAGCGGGCGCGAGCCCTGGCCGGTGGCGAAGCCGAGCTCGTCGGTCTTCTCCATCCGGGTGCCGACGGTGAAGTCGGGGTCGTTGGCGAGGAGGACCGTCGAGGTGCTCGGGCCGACGGTGGTGACCCGGCCGACCAGCCCTTCCCCGTTGAGGACGGTCATGTCGCGGCGGATGCCGTCGTTCGCCCCGGCGTCGATGGTGACCGTCCAGGAGAAGCCCTGGGCCGCTCCTATGGCGATGACCTCGGCGCCCTTGATGCCGTACTGTCCGGCGCCCGCGTTCTTCAGCATGGCGTCGAGCTGGCGGACCCGGCTGTTGGTGCGGTCGTCGCTGCCGAGCCTGGCCTTCAGCGCCGCGTTCTCCTTCTCCAGGGTGGAGATCCGGTCGTGCCGGTTGCCGGAGTCCCTGACCGCGCCTATGGCGTTGCCCACCGGGTCGACCGCCGCCGCGACGCCGTTCTCGACCGGCCCGAAGACGGTGGCCGCGGCCTGCCGCGCTCCGTCGACCGGTGACCCCTCGCCGCCTCGGATATCCACCGTGATCAGGGCGAATGCGATGGCGATCAAGAGCACCAGGAGCAGCCGGCTCTCTCGTGTGTCCCTCACGTGCGGCGGCCGTGCCTTCCTCGTCGGAAACTTCGTGCCTGTGTACGTCTCCGTACGGGGTACCGGTCGGAGGTGTCCCCGCTCCAGTACGTGTACAGCAACGATCTATATCAACGATCCGGCGACCGGAGCGGGTGCGTCCGCTCGCCGGATCGGGTGTGTCCCGCGGAAACCGCGCTGTGGCTAACGACGGGGCTGGGCGTCCAGCACCTGCTGGAGCGCCTCGAACTCCTCGACGCACTTGCCGGAGCCGAGCGCCACCGAGTCCAGCGGGTCCTCGGCGATATGGATCGGCATGCCCGTCTCGTGGCGCAGCCGTTCGTCCAGACCGCGCAGCAGCGCGCCGCCGCCGGTGAGGACGATGCCGCGGTCCATGACGTCGCCGGACAGCTCGGGCGGGCACTTGTCGAGCGTCGTCTTCACGGCGTCGACGATCGCGTTGACCGGTTCCTCGATGGCCTTGCGGACCTCGGCGGCCGAGATGACGACCGTCTTGGGCAGCCCGGAGACCAGGTCGCGGCCGCGGATCTCGGTGTGCTCGTCCTTGTCCAGGTCGTACGCCGAACCGATGGTGATCTTGATCTGTTCGGCGGTCCGCTCACCGAGGAGGAGCGAGTACTCCTTCTTGATGTGCTGGATGATCGCGTTGTCCAGTTCGTCACCGGCGGTCCGGATCGACTGGGCAGTGACGATTCCGCCGAGCGAGATCACGGCGACCTCGGTGGTGCCGCCGCCGATGTCCACGACCATGTTGCCGGTGGCCTCGTGGACCGGCAGACCGGAGCCGATGGCCGCGGCCATGGGCTCCTCGATGATGTGCACCTGGCGCGCGCCGGCCTGCGTGGACGCCTCGATGACGGCGCGGCGCTCGACCCCGGTGATACCGGAGGGCACGCAGACCACGACCCGGGGGCGGGCCAGATAGCGACGCTTGTGGATCTTGAGAATGAAGTAGCGGAGCATCCGCTCGGTGATCTCGAAGTCGGCGATCACGCCGTCCTTCAGCGGGCGCACGGCAACGATGTTGCCCGGCGTGCGCCCGATCATCTTCTTGGCCTCGGCGCCGACCGCCAGAATTCCGCCGGTGTTGGTGTTGATGGCCACGACGGACGGCTCGTTCAGAACGATGCCGCGCCCCCTGACGTACACCAGCGTGTTGGCAGTCCCGAGGTCGATAGCCATGTCACGGCCGATGAACGACATTGAGTTCCCCTTGTTCCCCATGAGGATGCGTCGGGCCTTCCCAGGTAGCGGAGATGGCTTGTTCTGGTAGGCGAGGTTGGCGCTGCGGGCGTGGAAGCTTCCATCGTAGTGCCGTATGCACGGACACAGCGCGAGGGTCCTTCGCCATTGTGAGCGGAACGGGTGGCCGTTCTACCCAAGGTGACGTTACGTCGGAGGGATGCGTTCCCGCGATCCCAAACCCTATGCCGAGGGGCGACCGAATTACTTCGGTCGCCCCTCGCTCACAGCGCTGTTTGGCCGATCGGGTCAGGAAAGTCCCGGAAAGAAAAGCTTCAGTTCTCGCTCCGCGGACTCCTCCGAGTCCGAGGCGTGGATGAGGTTCTCCCGGGTGATCGTGCCGAAGTCACCACGGATGGACCCGGGCGCGGCGGCGATCGGGTCGGTGGGGCCAGCCAGGGCGCGGACGCCCTCGATGACGCGCTCGCCCTCGGCCACCAGGGCGACGACGGGGCCGGAGGCCATGAACTCCATGAGCGGCTCGTAGAACGGGCGGCCCTTGTGCTCCCCGTAGTGCTGCTCCAGCGTCTCGTGGTCCAGGGTGCGCAGCTCCAGGGCGGTGATCCGCCAGTTCGCCTTGCGCTCGATGCGGCCGACGATCTCGCCGATCAGGCCACGGCGGACCGCGTCGGGCTTGAGCAGGACGAGAGTGCGCTGAGTCATGTACGGCTCCTTGCAAGGCCAGGCATACGGGTGCGGTGAGGCGAGATTACAGGGGTACGGGAACGGATCCACGCCCGGGTTCACCCTGGGTCACCTTCGGGCCCCGAATCCGCCGGAACCCGGGACGAAGGCGGGCGTGTCGGACGCCACCGGGGATGCTCAGGCCGTGGCCTCTTCGGCTTCCTGCTGGGCGGCCCAGCGGGCCTTGGCCTCGTCGATCTTGCGGCCGTAGTGGATGGAGGCCCACCACAGCCCGCCGAAGGCCAGTCCCAGGATGAACATCATCGGGACCACGAAACCGCTGAGGACCAGCGCGACCTGGAGCGCCCAGCCGAGCTGGACGCCGCCGGGCCGGGTGATCATTCCGCACAGCAGCACCGACAGGGCCATGCCGATGCCGCACACCGTCCAGACCACGGTCATGGAGGCGTCGTCCAGCTTCATCGCGACCAGACCGGCGAAGCCGATCACGAAGAACTCACCGATCAGCGTCGAGGCGCAGAGCGTCCGCATCCCGCTTCTCAGCCCCTTCCCAGCAGCAGCCGGGCTTCGCCGACCGTGATCACGGACCCGGTCACCAGCACTCCGGCGCCCGCGTACTCGTCCTCCTCCTCGGCCAGCGTGATCGCCGCCTCCAGGGCGTCGTCGAGGCGCGGCTCGACCTGGACCCGTTCGTCGCCGAAGACCTCGACGGCGATCGCGGCCAGCGCGTCCGCGTCCATCGCGCGCGGGGTGGAGTTCTGCGTGACGACGATCTCGGCGAAGATCGGCTCGAAGGCCTCCAGGAGGCCCCGGACGTCCTTGTCGTCGCTCGTGCCGACCACGCCGATCAGCCGGGAGAAGCTGAACGCCTCGGAGATGCCGTCCGCCGCCGCCTTGGCCCCGGCGGGGTTGTGCGCGGCGTCCAGGACGACGGTCGGGCTGGAGCGCACGACCTCCAGGCGGCCCGGCGAGAGCACCGAGGCGAACGCCTTGCGGATGGCGTCGATGTCCAGGGAGCGGGCCTGCTCGGCGCCGATGCCGAAGAACGCCTCCACGGCGGCGAGCGCGACGGCCGCGTTGTGCGCCTGGTGGGCGCCGTACAGCGGGAGGAAGATCTCCTCGTACTCCCCGCCCAGGCCCCGCAGGGTGACGAGCTGACCGCCGACCGCGATCTCGCGGGAGGCCACGCCGAACTCCATGCCCTCGCGGGCCACGGTGGCGTCCACCTCGACGGCCTTCTTCAGCATCACCTGCGCGGCGTCCACCGGCTGCTGCGCCAGGATGACCGTGGCGCCCGGCTTGATGACGCCGGCCTTCTCGCCGGCGATCTCGGCGGGCGTGGTGCCGAGCCGGTCGGTGTGGTCGAGCGAGATCGGGGTGACGACGGCGACCGTGGAGTCGATGACGTTCGTCGCGTCCCAGGTGCCGCCCATGCCGACCTCGACGACCGCGACGTCGACGGGGGCGTCGGCGAAGGCCGCGTACGCCATGCCGGTGAGGACCTCGAAGAAGGAGAGCCGGTAGGGCTGCTGGGCGTCGACCATCTCGACGTACGGCTTGATGTCGCCGTACGTCTCGATGAACCGCTCGGCCGCGATCGGCGAGCCGTCCAGGCTGATCCGCTCGGTGATCGACTGGACGTGCGGGGAGGTGTAGCGGCCGGTGCGCAGCTCGAAGGCGTTGAGCAGGGCCTCGATCATGCGGGCCGTGGAGGTCTTGCCGTTGGTGCCCGTGATGTGGATCGAGGGGTAGGCGCGCTGCGGCTCGCCGAGGACGTCCATCAGGGCGGCGATGCGCGTGACGGAGGGCTCCAGCTTGGTCTCGCCCCAGCGTCCGGCGAGCTCCTGCTCCACCGCGCGCAGCGCCTTGTCGGTCTCGGGGTCGGCCGGGCGGGCCGGGACCGCTTCGCCCTGCGGCTGGCCGGAGTGGGCGCGCAGCGTGCGGCTCCCGGCCTCGATCACCGCCAGGTCGGGGTCGCGCTGGGTCGCCTCGTCGACGATCTCCTCGAAGGTGTCGTCGGGATCGGACGCGTCGTGCCGGTCTGGGCGGGGCTCACTCACGGGCCCAGTCTACGGATGGGCACCGACATCGCGCGCAGCGCCCGGCGAACTGTCGGCGAGCGGTGCGGCGAAGCCCCCGCGTCCCGGTCGGTCGGGTGCGCGGGGGCTTCGTGTCGCAGAAGATCAGCTCTGCGGGAGGCCCGCCAGCTGGGCGCCGATGCGCTCGATGTCGGCCTCGGCCTTGGTGAGCCGGCCGCGGATCTTGTCGACCACGTTGTCCGGGGCCTTGGCGAGGAAGGCCTCGTTGCCGAGCTTGCCCTCCGCCTGGGCCTTCTCCTTGCGCGCGGCCTCCAGGTCCTTCGTGAGGCGCTTGCGCTCGGCCGCCACGTCGATCGTGCCGGAGAGGTCCAGGGCGACGGTGGCCCCGGCGACCGGGAGGGACGCGGTGGCGTGGAAGCCGTCGCCGGCGGGCTGGAGCCGCAGGAGCTGGCGCATGGCCGCCTCGTGCGGGGCGAGCGCCGTGCCGGTCAGGGTCAGCTCGGCCGGGACCTTCTGGCCGGGCTGGAGGCCCTGGTCGTTGCGGAAGCGGCGGACCTCGGTGACGACCTGCTGGACGAGCTCGATCTCCTTCTCGGCCGCGTCGTCACGGAAGCCGGAGTCGGCCGGCCACTCGGCGATGACGATCGACTCGCGTCCGGTGAGCGCGGTCCACAGCGCCTCCGTGACGAACGGGACGACCGGGTGGAGGAGGCGCAGCATCACGTCGATGACCTCGCCGAGGACCCGGCCCGAGACCTCGGCCGGGCGGCCGCCCGCGAAGAACGTGGTCTTGGAGAGCTCGACGTACCAGTCGAAGACCTCGTCCCAGGCGAAGTGGCGCAGCGCCTCGCTGAGCTTGGCGAACTGGAAGTCGTCGTAGAACGCGTCGACGTCCGCGACCGTCTTGTTGAGGCGCGAGAGGATCCAGCGGTCGGTGACCGACATCTCCTCGGCCGGGGGCAGTTCGCCCTCGATCGTGGCGCCGTTCATCAGGGCGAACCGGGTGGCGTTCCAGATCTTGTTGGAGAACTTCGCCGAGCCCTGGACCCAGTCCTCGCCGATCGGCACGTCGGTGCCCGGGTTGGCGCCGCGCGCGAGGGTGAAGCGCAGGGCGTCGGAGCCGTACTTGTCCATCCAGTCCAGCGGGTTGACGACGTTCCCGAAGGACTTCGACATCTTCTTGCCGTGCTCGTCGCGGACCATGCCGTGCAGGACGATGGTGCCGAACGGCGGGGTGCCGTCGTTGACGTACAGGCCGAACATCATCATCCGGGCGACCCAGAAGAAGAGGATGTCGTAGCCGGTGACCAGGACGGAGTTCGGGTAGAACTTCGCGAGGCTGTCGGTGCGTTCGGGCCAGCCGAGGGTGGAGAAGGGCCACAGGCCGGAGGAGAACCAGGTGTCCAGGACATCGCTGTCCTGGGTCCAGCCCTCGCCGGTGGGCGCCTCGTCGTCCGGTCCGACGCAGACGACCTCGCCGTTCGGGCCGTAGAAGACGGGGATGCGGTGGCCCCACCAGAGCTGGCGCGAGATGCACCAGTCGTGGAGGTTGTCGACCCAGTCGAAGTACCGCTTCTCCATCTCCTGCGGGTGGATCTTGACCTTGCCGTCGCGGACCGCGTCACCGGCGGCCTCGGCGAGCGGGGCGACCTTGACCCACCACTGGAGCGAGAGGCGCGGCTCGATGGTGGTCTTGCAGCGCGAGCAGTGCCCGACGGAGTGGACGTAGGGGCGCTTCTCGGCGACGATCCGGCCCTCGGCGCGCAGGGCGGCGACGATGGCGGAGCGGGCCTCCAGCCGGTCGAGACCCTCGAAGGGGCCGGGGACGGTGATGACCGCGCGCTCGTCGAGGACGGTGATGAACGGCAGGTTGTGACGGGTGCCGATCTCGAAGTCGTTCGGGTCGTGGGCGGGGGTCACCTTGACCGCGCCGGTGCCGAACTCCGGGTCGACGTGGTGGTCGGCGACGACCGGGATGGTGCGGTCGGTGAGCGGCAGCTTGATCTGCTTGCCGACCAGGTGCCGGTAGCGCTCGTCGTCGGGGTGGACGGCGACGGCGGTGTCGCCGAGCATCGTCTCGGCGCGGGTGGTGGCGACGACGATGGTCTCGTCACCCTCCCCGTACGTCATGGAGACGAGCTCGCCGTCGTCCTCCTGGTACTCGACCTCGATGTCGGAGATCGCGGTGAGGCAGCGGGGGCACCAGTTGATGATGCGTTCGGCGCGGTAGATCAGCCCGTCGTCGTACATCTGCTTGAAGACGGTCTGGACGGCCTTGGAGAGGCCCTCGTCCATGGTGAAGCGCTCACGGGACCAGGCGACGCCCTCGCCGAGGCGGCGCATCTGGCCGGAGATCTGGCCGCCGGACTCGTTCTTCCACTGCCAGACGCGCTCGACGAACGCCTCGCGGCCCAGGTCGTGGCGGGACTTGCCCTCCTTGCCGAGCTCGCGCTCGACGACGTTCTGGGTGGCGATGCCGGCGTGGTCCATGCCCGGCTGGTACAGCGCCTCGAAGCCCTGCATCCGCTTCCGCCGGACGAGGGCGTCGATCAGGGTGTGCTCGAAGGCGTGGCCCAGGTGCAGGGAGCCGGTGACGTTCGGCGGCGGGATGACGATGCTGTAGGGCGGCTTGTCGCTGTGCTCGTCCGCTTCGAAGTAACCACGCTCTACCCAGCGCTCGTACAGCTTCCCCTCTACATCGGCCGGCGCGTACGTGGTCGGCAGTTCGGGGTTGCTGGCTGGCTGCTGCGATGAGTTCTCGGTCACGGGAGACAGTTTAGGGCCGTCACAGGACTGCACTGAAACGGATTGGTTCAGTAACGGTGTCCGGGCCGATCCCCCGTGCCGGGGCGGCTTCCGTCAGGATGTTCGCAACGCACAAGGATTCTTGAGGGGATACCGCGAATGAGCTACAACCAGCCGGGCCCGTACGGTGGGCAGCCGCCGCAGGGCCAGCCCGGACCGTACGGACAGCAGCCGGGCCCGTACGGCGCCCCGCCGCCGCAGGGCCAGCCCGGCTACGGCTACCCGCAGCAGGCCCCGCAGGGCGTCCCCCCGCAGCAGCCGAACCCGTACGGTCAGCAGCCCCCGGGACCGCAGCAGGGTTACGGCTACCCGCAGCCGCAGCAGCCGGGCCCGTACGGTCAGCAGCCGCCCCAGCCGCCGTACGGCGGGCAGCCCGGGTACGGCCAGCAGCCGCCGCAGCCGAAGAAGAAGACCGGGCTGATCATCGGTGTCGCCGTGGTGGCCCTGGCGGTCATCGCGGGCGGGGTGTACTTCCTCACCTCGGGCGACAAGGTCAGCAACTCGGATGTCTCCGAGGCGACCAAGGGCTACAAGATCACGCCTCCGGACGCGGTCGACGCCTACAAGCGGGACACCACGCGGCCGGTTCTCAGCGCCCCGCTGACCGGCTCCAAGAAGACGGAGATCGAGGCGCTGGGCATCAAGAACGCCAGTGCGACCAAGGCCGACTACTCGGTGGGCACCGGGAAGGCCGCCACCAAGGTGCTCAACTTCGAGGGCTTCTGGGGCGAGATCGCCGACCCGGCGAAGGTGGTCAACGACGCCTTCGTGGACGTCGAGAAGGACGCCAAGTCGACCGGCGGCGAGGTCTCGATCGAACTCGTCGGTTCGGCCGAGGCCTTCGACCCGGAGGGGTTCGACGGCGCGGTGATGAAGTGCCAGGACCTCAAGGTGACCAACAAGGACGGCGACGGCTCGGTCGAGAAGGGGCCGCAGCACTTCATCCTCACGGTCTGCGTCTGGGCCGACTACAGCACCGCCGGCATCACGACGACCGCCGACAAGGTGCTGGCGCTGACCGGGAAGTCCGTGCCCAAGGACGAGGCCGCGGCCCTCACCGCCAAGCTCTACAACACGGGCCGCACCAAGATCTGACCGCTCGACGCCGAAGGGGCGCCCACCGGTTCATCCGGTGGGCGCCCCTTCGGCGCAGGACAAGTCGAAAGGCCCTAGGCCGACTTCTCGTGGCGGCCGCCGTCGTTCTTGCCGATCGTGCGCGGCTCACGCGGGACCAGCGTCGGGTTGACGTTGTCGCGGACGACGTCGGGCGTGATGACGACGCGGGCGACGTCCTTGCGGGACGGGACCTCGTACATCACGGACTGGAGGACTTCCTCCATGATCGCCCGCAGACCGCGCGCGCCGGTCTGGCGCAGGATCGCCTGGTCGGCGATGGCCTCCAGCGCCTCGCGCTCGAAGTCCAGCTCCACACCGTCGAGTTCGAAGAGCCGCTGGTACTGCTTGACCAGGGCGTTGCGCGGCTCGATGAGGATCTGGAGCAGGGCCTCGCGGTCCAGGTTGTGGACCGAGGTCAGCACGGGGAGGCGGCCGATGAACTCCGGGATCATCCCGAACTTCACCAGGTCCTCCGGCATGACCTCCTGGAACTGGTCGCTCGCCTGGATCTCCAGCTTGGAGCGGATCGTGGCGCCGAAGCCGATGCCCTTGGCGCCGGCCCGGGACTCGATGATCTTCTCCAGGCCGGAGAACGCGCCGCCCACGATGAACAGCACGTTCGTCGTGTCGATCTGGATGAACTCCTGGTGGGGGTGCTTGCGTCCGCCCTGCGGCGGGACGGAGGCGGTGGTGCCCTCCAGGATCTTCAGCAGGGCCTGCTGCACGCCCTCGCCGGAGACATCGCGGGTGATCGAGGGGTTCTCGCTCTTGCGGGCGACCTTGTCGATCTCGTCGATGTAGATGATCCCGGTCTCGGCCTTCTTGACGTCGTAGTCGGCCGCCTGGATCAGCTTGAGCAGGATGTTCTCGACGTCCTCGCCGACATAGCCGGCCTCCGTCAGCGCCGTCGCGTCCGCGATCGCGAACGGGACGTTGAGCATGCGGGCCAGCGTCTGCGCGAGGAGCGTCTTGCCGGAACCCGTGGGGCCCAGCAGAAGGATGTTCGACTTGGCGAGCTCGATCGCGTCCTCACGACCGGCGCCGCCGCCGTTCTCCCCGGCCTGGACCCGCTTGTAGTGGTTGTACACCGCGACCGAGAGGGCCTTCTTCGCGGGCTCCTGCCCGACGACGTACCCCTCCAGGAACTCGTAGATCTCGCGGGGCTTGGGAAGCTCTTCCCAGCGCACCTCGCTCGTCTCCGCGAGCTCCTCCTCGATGATCTCGTTGCAGAGATCGATGCACTCGTCGCAGATGTACACACCGGGTCCCGCGATGAGCTTCTTCACCTGCTTCTGGCTCTTTCCGCAGAACGAGCACTTGAGCAGGTCGCCGCCATCACCGATGCGTGCCACGAGGTGCTTCCCCTTCGCCTGGGAGGCCGCCTGGTTCAGCGGCTCCTGGTGCCTCTATCCGACGGTACCTTGCCTGGGCCCCCGTTCGGGCCCCCCTTGGCACGGTTCACACGGCCGTGGTCGTGCAAACGGAATGTGCCAAGGGGAAAGACCGACGTCAGAGCGATGCGCCCGCGGTGGTCTTGCGGGTGGAAACGATCTGGTCGACCAGACCGTACGCGAGGGCGTCCTCGGCCGTGAGGATCTTGTCGCGCTCGATGTCCTCGCTGATCTTCTCCAGCGGGGTCGTCGAGTGGCGGGCCAGCATCTCCTCCAGCTGCGTACGCATCCGGAGGATCTCGTTGGCCGCGATCTCCAGGTCGGAGAGCTGCTCACGGCCCGTCTGCGAGGACGGCTGGTGGATGAGGACCCGGGCGTGCGGGAGCGCCATGCGCTTGCCCGGGGTGCCCGCGGCGAGCAGGACGGCGGCGGCGGAGGCCGCCTGGCCCATGCAGACCGTCTGGATGTCCGGCTTCACGAACTGCATCGTGTCGTAGATCGCGGTGAGCGCGGTGAACGAGCCGCCGGGGCTGTTGATGTAGATCGAGATGTCGCGGTCGGGGTCCATCGACTCCAGGCACAGCAGCTGCGCCATGACGTCGTTGGCCGAGGCGTCGTCGATCTGGACGCCGAGGAAGATCACGCGCTCCTCGAAGAGCTTCGCGTACGGGTCGTACTCGCGCACGCCCTGCGAGGTGCGCTCCACGAAGCGCGGGACGACGTAGCGGTTGTCCACCTGCGGGCCGGTGTAGAGGCCGCTCGCGGAGGCGCCGGAGAAGTTGTTCATGTGGGTGTTCACCATCCTGGTGGCGTTCTGGGGCTGGAGGTCTCGGCGTACGAGACGGTGGTGCGGGAGTGGTGCCGACGGTCCGGTGGTTACCGGATCAGGCACCGGTGCCGCCGCCGCCCGGGATGCCCGACGCGAACGTGATGATCTCGTCGATGAGGCCGTACTCCTTGGCCTCCTCCGCCGTGTACCAGCGGTCGCGGTCGCCGTCGCGGATGATCGTCTCGACGGTCTGGCCGGAGTGGTGGGCGGTGATCTCCGCCATCCGCGTCTTGGTGCGGAGCAGGTACTCGGCCTGGATCTTGATGTCCGAGGCCGTGCCACCGATACCGGCCGAACCCTGGTGCATGAGGATGTCGGTGTTCGGGAGCGCGAAGCGCTTGCCCGAGGCGCCGCCGGTGAGCAGGAACTGGCCCATGGAGGCGGCCATGCCCATGCCGATGGTGACGACGTCGTTGGGGATGTACTGCATGGTGTCGTAGACCGCCATGCCGGCCGTCACCGAACCACCGGGGCTGTTGATGTAGAGGTAGATGTCCTTGTCCGGGTCGGCGGCAAGGAGGAGAAGCTGTGCGGTGATCTTGTTGGCGATGTCATCGTCCACCTGCTGACCGAGGAAGATGATGCGCTCGCCGAGCAGTCGGCTGTAGACCTGGTCGCCGAGGCCACCACCGAGGGACGGCTCACCGGCGGCGTAGGGCATCAGATTCGTCACGTATCCACCTGCTCGTCTCTGACGGCTCCGGCCGTCTCAGCGTCTTCGTACCGGGCGGGTGAAGTCACTGCTCCACCCTTCCTCTTCATGGACCCTAACGCGCAGGTGGGACAACGCCATCCCGCTTCCGCAACTGTTCGCTGGGAGCGCAAGGTCCGCAGTGCGCACAAGGGTTCCGGGGGCGCGCGGCGATCCGGCGCGCTACGCCGACGGGCCCCGAACACATGATGCGTTCGGGGCCCGTCGTGACGGTCAGCGCGAGGCTGTCGCGGAGCGGAGCGAGGCTCAGGCCTCGTTCTTCTCCTCGGCCTTGTCGTCCGCCTTGTCCTCGGTGGCGGCCTCGGCCGTCTCCGTGGCCTCGGCGACCTCGTCCTCGTCGTCCTCCAGGTCGACGATCTCACCGTTGGTGTCGACGACCTTGGCGGCCTCGACGACGACGGCGAGCGCCTTGCCGCGGGCGACCTCGCCGACGAGCATCGGCACCTGGCCGCCCTCGACGACGGCCTGGGCGAACTGGTCGGGGCTCATGCCGGAGGAGGCGGCACGCCGCATGAGGTGCTCGGTGAGCTCCTCCTGGTTGACGTTCAGCTTCTCCTTGTTGACGAGCTCGTCCAGGATGAACTGGGTCTTGATGCCCTTGATGGCCTGCTCGGAGGTCTCGTTCTCGAACTCCTCCAGGGTCTTGCCCTGGATCTCGAGGTACTTCTCGAGGTCGAGGCCCATCTGACCGAGCTGGTGGTGCTCCAGGTTGTGCTTGCGGGTCTGGACCTCGTCCGCGAGCAGCTTCTCCGGGATCGGGACCTCGGCGAGCTTCAGCAGCTCCTCCAGGACGCGCTCCTGGGCCTGGGTGGCCTGGTCGTACTGCTTGGTGGTCTCCAGGCGCTTGCGGCTGTCGGCCTTCAGCTCCTCCAGCGTGTCGAACTCGCTGGCCATCTGGGCGAAGTCGTCGTCCAGCTCGGGGAGCTCACGGGCGGCGACGGCGGTGACCTTGACGGTGACCTCCGCGTCCTTGCCCTCGGCGGAGCCGCCCTTCAGCTGCGAGGTGAAGGTGGCCTCGCCACCGGCCTCCAGGCCGGTCACGGCCTCGTCGATGCCGTCGAGGAGCTCGCCGGAACCGATGGTGTACGAGACACCGTCGGCCACGCCGTCCTCCAGGACCTCGCCGTCGACCTTGGCCTGAAGGTCGATCGTGACGACGTCGCCGTCGGCGGCGGCGCGCTCGACCGGGTTGGTGGAGGCGAAGCGCTCGCGGAGCTGCTCCACGGCCTTCTCGACCTCTTCGTCGGTGACCTCGAGGGCGTCGACGGTGACCTCGATGCCGGAGTAGTCCGGGATCTCGATCTCGGGGCGTACGTCAACCTCGGCGGTGAAGGCCAGCAGCTCGCCGTCCTTCAGCTCGGTGATGTCGACCTCGGGCTGGCCGAGGACGTTCAGCTCACCCTCGTTGACCGCCTCGGTGTAGAACTTCGGGAGGGCGTCGTTGACGGCCTCCTCCAGCACCGCACCGCGGCCGAACCGCTGGTCGATGACCCGGGCGGGGATCTTGCCCTTGCGGAAGCCCTTCACCGTGACCTGCTGGTTGATCTTCTTGTACGCCGCGTCGAGGCTGTCCTTGAGCTCCTCGAAGGGCACCTCGATGCTGAGCCGAACCCGAGTCGGGTTCAGGGTCTCCACGGCGCTCTTCACGGTTCGGTCTCCTTGGTGGCTGACTTCTTGGGGTTCTGCTCGACCGCCGATCGGCGGCTTCGCGGACCGAGCCCGGTACATCAGACACACGGGCACGCATTTTGCATAGTAACGGCAAGGGGGAGGACTCCCACAATGCGATCTTGCCGGTGGTCGGGGTGGCCGGATTCGAACCGACGACCTTCCGCTCCCAAAGCGGACGCGCTACCAAGCTGCGCCACACCCCGTCGGTGCGACACGTAGGGTACATGCACGGCGACCGTGGGATCCGCCGCTTTACGGAGCGGCTCCACCGGGCCGGGGACGGTCACGGCACGGGTCCGGTCCGGCGGCCGGCACAACGGGTGTGCGGGCACCGCCGCCGACCCGCTACGATGCTCTTCGTGCCGCGGTCCACGGACCTGCGGTGCGACGCTTGCGGGCGTAGCTCAATGGTAGAGCCCTAGTCTTCCAAACTAGCTACGCGGGTTCGATTCCCGTCGCCCGCTCCACGCAGTCGAGGGCCGGGCCGGAGGATGATCCTCCGGCCCGGCCCTCGCGTTTGTCCGGGCTCCGCTGTACGGGCTCCGCGTCAGAAGCTGATCTGGTTGATGGTGTCGGCCAGCGAGTCCATGAACCTGTTGATCGACGGGGCCATGCCCGTCGATGCCAGGAAGAAGCCGAAGAGCACGGCGACGATCGCGGGACCGGTCTTGATGGAGCCGCCACGGATCATTACCACCAGGATGACCGCGAACAGCAGCACCATAGACAGTGATATAGCCACGTCTGATCACACCCTCGGTCGGTCCGCCTTGCCGGCCCGGAAGCGTGCACCACCGCGCGCCCCGTCGCCTCCATCGTGCCACCAACTCCCCCGTGGTTGCTGCCGGGTGACGGAACGGGGTGACGGGATCCCGCCATCCTTGACGGCCGACGCCGTCGCGGCGACGGGTGCGGGCGCGGGGCGACGGCCGCGCCGGGCCCGGGAAGCGGTCGGGAGCGGGGCCGCGCAGCCGCTCCCTGTGCGCCGGCTGTGAAAACGCGGCGGCCGAATATCCGTCACCGTGACCGTTTCCGCATCCCCACACTTCATTCACAGCCAATTGGCGGCGCGGATGCGACGTAATTCACGTCGGCCAACTCCCTGGCGGTATGCCCTGTTTAAGCGGGATCAATGGTGTCATAGCGGGCAGTGTTCGACGGTTTCACATTCGAGCGGAGGGGAACACGCGATATCTCCCCGCAGTTTTACGCGAGGCAATCGACCGGTCTAAGGTGCCTTAGATGTTCCAAGCTCCGAGCGCATTTCAGAGGGCCCCGCTCCCCCCGGCGACCCGGGAGTCGGAGCCCAGACACGAGCGGACGCTCACCGCCACCGCGCCCCGGGCCGCCGCCGGGACCAGCGCTCCGGGTGCCGCCGCTCCGGCACCCGCGGCGGCGAGGAAGCGTGACCCCTACTTCGACAATGTGAAGTATCTGGCCATCGTCCTCGTCGCGGTGGCGCACGCCTGGGAACCCGTGATGGACGGCAGCCGGGCCACCCGGGCGCTGTACATGATCGTCTACATGTTCCATATGCCGGCGTTCATCCTCATCTCCGGCTATTTCTCCCGGTCGTTCGACATGACGGCGCCCAAGGTGAAGCGGCTGATCACCTCGGTCGCGGTGCCGTACGTGCTGTTCGAGACGGCCTATTCGCTCTTCAAGCGGTACGCGGACGACTCGCCCGACATGGCGATCAGCCTGGTGGACCCGTTCTTCCTGACCTGGTTCCTGATCGCCCTGTTCATCTGGCGGGTGACCACGCCGATCTGGCAGGCGATCCGCCATCCGCTGCCGGTGGCGCTCGCCATCGCCGTGCTCGCCTCCGTCTCCCCCGACATCGGCGACGACCTCGATCTCCAGCGGGTGCTCCAGTTCCTGCCGTTCTTCGTGCTCGGCCTGCTGCTGAAGCCCGAGCACTTCCAGCTGGTCAGGCGGCGCGAGGTGCGGCTGCTGTCCCTGCCGCTGTTCGCCGGTGCGCTGCTCTTCGCGTACTGGGTCGCCCCGCGGATGCAGCTCGGCTGGTTCTACCGCGCCAACAGCGCCCAGGAGATGGGCGCTCCGTGGTGGTCGGGCGCGGTGATGACGCTCGCGATGTTCGGCTGCGCGCTGGTGCTGACGGTCGGCTTCCTGGCCTGGGTGCCCGGCAGCGCCCGGTGGTTCACGGTGCTCGGCGCCGGCACGATCTGCGGCTATCTGCTGCACGGCTTCCTGATCAAGGGGGCCGAGTACGCGGGCCTGTTCGGCCGCTACACCTGGCTCTCGGACCCGGCCGGGCTGGTCGTCGTCTCGCTCGTGGCGGCGGTGGCCGTGACGCTGATGTGCGCCCCGCTGGTGGGCCGCGCGCTGAAATGGGCCACCGAGCCGGAGATGAACTGGGCGTTCCGGAAGGCCACCGCGAAGCGCTGAGCCCCGGAGGTCCGGCGCTTTCACCGCCCCTCCCCGCCACTCCCCCTGATCCACCCGTCGGCCCCGCCGCGGGTGGATCAGTGCGTTTCCGGGTTGGCCGGATTCTTTCGGTCCGCCCGGTCTCAACCCGCCTCCCCCCGCAGTGGAGTTGACGAGACACCTTCAGGAACGAACCAGACAAAAGCTGACAATGCGACAGATCCATAGTTGCAGCGTCAATCGTTCGGTAAACTAATTACTGATGGATCCTTGATGGCCCCTTGACCAGCTCTTGACCGAACCCGAAGGAACAGGCTCATCGGACACGCAGACACCCTCCTCGCCATGGGCGGCGCCTTCCTGGCCGCTGCCGTCCTCGCCCGCCTCGGCGGCCGTATCGGGCTGCCGACGATCCCCCTGTTCATCCTGGCCGGGATCCTCCTCGGCCCGCACACCCCCGGATACACCCTCCTCTCGAACCCGCACGACCTGGAGATGCTCTCCGCGCTGGGACTCGTCCTCCTGCTCTTCTACCTGGGGCTCGAGTTCCACATGGACGACCTCAAGACGGGTGGCCGGAAGATGGCCATCGCGGGCGGGACGTATCTCTTCCTGAACGTCGGCGCCGGACTCATATTCGGCTTCGCGCTGGGCTGGGGCACCTCGGAGGCGCTGGTCCTCGCCGGTGTCCTCGGTATCTCCTCGTCCGCGATCGTCACGAAGATCCTGGTGGACCTCGGGCGCATCGGTAATCCGGAGACCCGCCCGATCCTCGGCATCATCGTCGTCGAGGACATCTTCCTCGCCCTGTATCTCGCCGCGCTCCAGCCGATCCTGTCCGGTGCGGACAGCCTGTCGGCCGCGCTCGTCGACGGCGGCAAGGCCTTCGGCTTCCTGCTGCTGCTCGCGCTGGCCGCCCGGTTCGGCACGAAGCTCATCGGCAAGCTCATGAACACCAAGGACGACGAGCTCCTCGTCATCTCGTTCCTGGGTGTGGCCGTCTTCGTCGCCGGTGTCTCCGAGATGTTCGGCGTCGCCGACGCGATCGGCGCGTTCATGGTCGGCCTGATGCTCGGCTCCACCGCGTCGGGCGACCGCATCCTCAAGCTCGTCCACCCGCTGCGGGACGCCTTCGGCGCGATCTTCTTCTTCGCCTTCGGCCTCTCCATCGACCCGGGTGACCTGCCGAGCGTGCTGTGGCCGGTGGTGGCGGCCGTCGTGCTGACGCTCGCCATGAACATCGCGGCCGGACTCGCGGCGGCGAAGGTGTACGCCTTCGGCGCGCAGGCCACGTCCAACATCGCCACCACGCTGGTGGCCCGCGGTGAGTTCGCGCTCATCCTGGCCACGATGGCGGCGGCCGCCGGACTGGACCAGCGGCTCTCGCCGTTCATCGCCGGTTATGTCCTCCTGCTCGCCGTCCTCGCGCCGCTGGCCGCCGGACGTTCGCACTGGCTGGCCCGCATCCTGCCGGGCGGCCGCAAGAAGGACGACAACCAGGATCAGGAGCAGGTCCCGGTGTCGGTCTGACCCGGCATCTGCTGAGCACCACCGAACGGCGGAGAGGCGCCCCGATACCCGGCCTCCGGGTGACGGGCGCCTCTCCGCCGTTCGGCGTCCGCCCGTCCCTCTGCGGTGCGGGCCGCCTCAGGCCCGGCGGGAGAGCAGCAGCAGCGCCCGGTCGTCGTTGACGTCCTTGGCGCAGGCCTCGATCAGATGCCAGGCGGCGCCCTCGAAGCCGGTGGAGACATAGCGGTCGGCCTCGCCCGTCAGCCGGTCGATGCCCTCGGCGATGTCCCGGTCGGAGGCCTCCACCAGTCCGTCGGTGAAGAGCATCAGGACGTCACCGGGTGCGAGCGAGCCCTTCACCGCGTCGAACTCGGCCCCGTCGTAGACGCCGAGCAGGGGCCCCTCCCCCGACTTCTCCTCCCACTGGCCGCTGCCCGCGTGCAGCTGGAGGGCGGGCGGATGGCCCGCGGAGTAGATCTCGTAGTCGCCCGACTCCAGGTCCAGCACCAGGTGGATGGAGGTGGCGAACCCCTCGTCCCAGTCCTGGCGCAGCAGATAGCCGTTGGCGGCGGGCAGGAAGGCGTGCGGGGGCAGCGAGCCGAGCAGCCCGCCGAAGGCGCCGGACAGCAGCAGGGCCCGGGAGCCCGCGTCCATGCCCTTGCCGGAGACGTCGGTGAGGACGGCCTCCAGGGTGCGGCCCCCGTGGGTGCGGGCCGCGACGACGAAGTCCCCGGAGAACGACTGGCCGCCGGCCGGGCGCAGGGCCATCTCGCGGTGCCAGCCCTGGGGCAGCCGGGGCAGGGAGCTCTGGACCCGGATGCGTTCGCGCAGGTCGAAGAGCATCGTGCCGCCGCGCCGCCAGGGCACGCCGACCCGGGCCCGGAACTGGGCGAGGATCAGCCCGAAGAACCCGCAGGCGGCGACCACGAGCACGGTGCCCGGGGTGACCCGGGCGGGGCCGTCCAGATACGGGCCGAGGGTGAGCGCCTCGATGATCAGGGCGCCGGCGGCCGTCGCGTACAGGCCCAGCAGGCTGGAGGGGCGCAGCAGGAGGCCGCCCGCCACGATGGGCAGGGCGAGGGCGGCCGGGTCGATCCAGACCGGGCTGACGACGGTGGCGAGGGTGATGGCCGGGATCGTCAGCAGCAGACCGGCCAGGGCGATCCAGTCGGAGCCGTCGCCGCGGAAGTAGTCGACCCCGGATTTGCGCAGCCCGATGCGGGCCCGGTGCATCTTTCTGCGCCACCGGGCCCAGAAGTCGTCTGTTCCTCCGGTACGGGCCACTGCGGGGACCCTATCCACCCGAACGCCTCCGGTGCAGGGGGACCCCGGTGACAATGCGCTCGAAATGGGGTCGACCGCGCGTTCCCGTCGGCCTTCTTCGGACGGGTTTCAGCCTTTTCCGCCGTCGGAGGGGCCGGTGGGCTGGCACCGGGGGCACCAGAAGAGGTTGCGGGAGACCAGGTCCGCGGTGCGGATCTCCGTACCGCAGATGTGGCAGGGCAGGTTGGCGCGCCGGTAGACGTAGACCTCGCCGCCGTGGTCGTCCTTGCGGGGCGGGCGGCCCATGGCCTCGGGGAGGTGTTCGGGGCGGACGGTGTCGATGCGGTTGTGGCGTACGCCTTCGCGCATCAGCTCCACCAGGTCCGCCCAGACCGTGTCCCACTCGGCGCGGGTGAGGTCACGGCCCGCGTGGTACGGGTCGATGCCGTGGCGGAAGAGGACCTCGGCGCGGTAGACGTTGCCGACGCCCGCGATGACCTTCTGGTCCATCAGCAGGGCGGCGATGGTGGTCCGGCTGCGGGAGATCCGCTGCCAGGCGCGCTCCCCGTCCTCGTCGCCGCGCAGCGGGTCCGGGCCCAGGCGCTCGTGTATCGCGCGCTTCTCGGGCTCGGTGATCAGGGCGCAGGTGGTGGGGCCGCGCAGATCCGCGTAGTGGTCCGCGTCGGCCAGGCGGAGGCGGACCGTGTCGGTGGGCGGCGGCGCCGGGGCCGTACCGAAGCCGAGCTTGCCGAAGAGGCCGAGGTGGATGTGGACCCAGCCGGTGTCGCCGAAGCCGAGGAAGAGGTGTTTGCCGTGGGCGTCGGTGGCGGTGAGGGTGTGCCCGTCGAGCAGGGCGGCGCTGTCGGAGAACTTCCCCTGCGGACTGCTCACCCGGACCGGTGCGCCCACGAACCGTTCGGCGTGGTCGTCGGCGAGGCGGCGGATGGTGTGGCCCTCGGGCACGGCGGGGCTCCTGCGATAGGCGACAGCGGGTGGCGGTGACGGTGACATGACCGTGCCGCCGGGTCCGGGACCCGGCGGCACACAAGGAGTGGGAGCGGGGTCAGCCCTGCTGGGGGTGGTGGGCCGGGATCGGGGGGAGCTCGCCGGTGTTCTCGTACGCCGAGAGCATCTCGATGCGGCGCGTGTGGCGCTCCTCGTTCGAGTACGGCGTGGAGAGGAAGATCTCGACGAACTTCGTGGACTCCTCGACCGTGTGCATCCGGCCGCCGATCGCGACGACGTTGGCGTTGTTGTGCTCGCGGCCGAGGGCGGCGGTCTGCTCGCTCCAGGCCAGTGCGGCGCGGACGCCCTTGACCTTGTTGGCGGCGATCTGCTCGCCGTTGCCGGAGCCGCCGATCACGATGCCGAGGCTGTCCGGGTCGGCGGCCGTCTTCTCGGCGGCCCGCAGGCAGAACGGCGGGTAGTCGTCCTGGGCGTCGTAGATGTGGGGGCCGCAGTCGACGGCCTCGTGGCCGTGGGCGCCGAGCCACTCCACGAGGTGGTTCTTGAGTTCGTAGCCGGCATGGTCGGATCCGAGGTACACGCGCATGGAGCGAAGTGTGGCACGAACTCCGCGGGGCAGCCGTCAGCGGGGTCGAAAGGCCCGATTCGATGAATCGTAGGCCGGAGCCCGGTTTTGTGTGGCGAACACCACTCGGACAACGATCAGGCAAACGATCCGAAAGAGGGGGTTCCCCTTCCGCCTTGTATCGGGCTTGAATGCGTGGCCTTGTCTTCGCACACCCCACGGGCACCAACCCCACGGCGGAGCAGGGCGCACCCTCATGCTCGAAAAGGTAAGGAATCCCCCCATGACGTCGCAGACGACGCTGGCGAAGCCGGGCCAGGAGCCCGGCGAGCCGGACCGGCCGGACTCGTCGGACGGGCTTCAGGCAGGCCTGAAGAACCGCCACCTCTCGATGATCGCGATCGGTGGCGTGATCGGCGCCGGGCTCTTCGTCGGATCGAGCGCGGGCATCGCGGCCGCGGGTCCGGCGATTCTGATCTCGTACGCGATGGTCGGCCTGATGGTCGTCCTCGTGATGCGGATGCTCGGTGAGATGGCGGCCGCCCGGCCGAGCTCCGGCTCCTTCTCCGCCTACGCCGACCAGGCGCTGGGCCGTTGGGCCGGCTTCTCCATCGGCTGGCTGTACTGGTTCTTCTGGGTCGTGGTGCTCGCCGTCGAGGCCACGGCGGGCGCGAAGATCCTGGAGAGCTGGATCCCGGGTGTGCCCCAGTGGGCCTGGGCGCTGATCGTGATGGTCGTGCTGACCGCCACCAACCTGGTGTCGGTGGGAAGTTACGGCGAGTTCGAGTTCTGGTTCGCCGGGATCAAGGTCGTGGCGATCGCCGCGTTCGTGGTCGTCGGCTTCCTCGCCGTCTTCGGGATGCTGCCCGGTTCGGACAACCCGGGGTCGGGTCTGGCCCATCTGACGGACAGCGGCGGGTTCTTCCCCGAGGGGCCGGGCGCGATCCTGACCGGTGTGCTGATGGTCGTGTTCTCGTTCATGGGCAGTGAGATCGTGACGCTGGCCGCCGGTGAGTCGGCGGACCCGCAGCGGGCGGTGTCGAAGGCCACCAACAGCGTGATCTGGCGTATCGCCGTCTTCTACCTCGGCTCGATCTTCGTCGTGCTGACGCTGCTGCCGTGGAACGACCCGTCGATCCTGGAGAAAGGCAGCTATGTCGCCGCCCTCGACTCGATCGGGATCCCGCAGGCCGGCAACGTCATGGACTTCATCGTGCTGACGGCCGTGCTGTCCTGTCTCAACTCCGGCCTGTACACGGCCTCCCGGATGGCGTTCTCGCTCGGCGAGCGGGGCGACGCGCCGAAGTCCTTCGCCAAGGTCAACCGGCGCGGGGTGCCGCAGGCGGCGATCCTGTCCTCGGTGGTCTTCGGCTTCGTGGCGGTGTTCTTCAACTACCAGTGGCCGGACACGGTGTTCCAGTTCCTGCTGAACTCCTCCGGCGCGGTCGCGCTCTTCGTGTGGCTGGTCATCTGCTTCACCCAGCTGCGGATGCGCGGGATCATCCTGCGCGAGACCCCGGGCAAGCTGGTCGTACGGATGTGGCTCTTCCCGTACCTCACCTGGGCGACGATCGCGATGATCTCCTTCGTCCTGGTCTACATGCTGACCGACGACGCCGCCCGCGAGCAGGTCGTGCTGTCGCTGCTGGTAGCGGCTCTGGTGGTGGGCATCTCGCTGTTCCGGGAGATGCGGGACCGCAAGGCCGTCGCGAAGTAGCACCCGAGATCCGTACCCGCATGATCGATACCTGACGAAGGGTGTCAGGTTTCCCGGGGAGGCTCTTCTTCGTACCGCGCAGAACGCGAGCGAAGGAGAGCCTCCCCTCATGGTTTCCGCACCCGCCACTTTCCAGACCGGCTTCCCGATCCGGCCCGACCGGCTGATCGAGGCCCGTACCCCCGACGACGTACGGGAGGCCGTGGCGTACGCCGCCGGGCACGGGCTCCGGGTGATCGCGCACGCCACCGGGCACGGGCTGCCCGGGGCGGTCGAGGGCGGCGTCCTCGTGGTCACCAGCGGCCTGGACTCCGTCACCGTCGACCCGGTCGCCCGCACCGCCACGATCGGCGCGGGCGCGACCTGGGGCGCGGTGACCGCGGCGGCGGCCCCGCACGGTCTCGCCCCGCTCAACGGCTCGTCGCCCTCCGTGGGCGCGGTCTCGTACACGCTGGGCGGCGGACTGGGCATCCTGGCCCGGCGGTTCGGGTACGCCGCCGACCGTGTGCGGGCGCTGGAGGTGGTGACCGCCGACGGGGTCTCGCGCCGGGTCACGCCGGAGCGTGAGGCGGAGCTGTTCTGGGGGTTGCGCGGCGGTGGGCGGCGGCTGGGGGTGGTGACCTCGCTGGAGATCGGTCTGGTGGCGGTGGAGCGGCTGTACGGGGGTGCGATCGCCTTCGACGGGGAACGGGCGGCCGGGGTGATGGCCCGCTACCTGGAGTGGACCCGGACCGTGCCGGACACCCTGACGTCGTCCCTGTGCGCGCTCCCCTACCCGGACCTGCCGCAGGTGCCGGAGGAGATGCGTGGGCGGTACGTGGTCTCGGTGCGGGTGGCGTTCACGGGGGACGCGGCCGAGGGCGAGCGGCTGGTGGCCCCGCTGCGGGCGATCGGGCCGGCCCTGGCGGACTCGCTGCGGGAGATGCCGTACGCGCAGAGCCCGACGATCCACAACGACCCGCCGTTCCCGCACGCGTACTACGGGGAGGGGCTGATGCTCCAGGAGCTGGACGCGGGGCGGGCCGCGCGGGTGCTGGAGCTGACCGGGCCGGGGGCGCCGATGATGAACGTGGTGCAGCTCAATCACCTGGGCGGGGCGTTGGCCGGGCGGCCGGAGCCGGCGAGCGCGGTGCCCTACCGGGACGCGGGCTTCCTGCTGCGGCTGCTGTCGCCGCTGGACGGTACGGACGTGCCCTCGGTGCGCGCGCTGTACGGGGAGGTGTCCGGGGTGCTGGGGCCGCGTGTGCTCGGGCGGTCGCTGAACTTCTGCTTCGGCGGCGGGGACCGTACGGCCGGTTTCCATGAGCCGGAAACGGCGAAGAGGCTCGCCGGTCTGGTCTCCCAGTACGATCCGGCGGGCCTCTTCGGGGGGCCTTACGAGGGCTGAGCAGGGGTCAGCCGCGGTGGCCCAGCAACTTCCAGGTGGTCGGCAGGACGCCCATGGCCAGCGCCGCCTTGAGGGCGTCACCGATCAGGAACGGGGTGAGGCCGGCCGCGACGGCGGCGCTCATCGACATCCCGGTGGACAGCGCCAGGTAGGGCACGCCGATGGCGTAGATGATCGCGGATCCGAGGACCATCGTGCCGGCGGTCCGCAGCATCGAGCGGTCGCCGCCGCGGCGGGCCAGGGCGCCGACGACGGTGGCGGCCAGGAGCATGCCGAAGACATAGCCGAGGGACGGCATGCTCCAGCCCGAGCTGGCCTCCGCGAACCACGGCATTCCGGCCATGCCGACGAGGGCGTACAGCGCGAGGGAGAGGAAGCCGCGGCGGGCGCCCAGCGCGGTGCCGATGAGGAGCGCGGCGAAGGTCTGGCCGGTGACCGGGACCGGGGAGCCGGGCACCGGGACGGCTATCTGGGCCGCGATGCCGGTCAGGGCCGCGCCGCCGAGGACGAGGGCCGCGTCCACGGCGTAGCGGTGCCGGGCTGCGGGCAGCAGGTCGGCGAGGACCGCTCCGGAGCGGACGGGGGCGGCAGCAGTGCTCATCGGGACTCCGCGGGTGAGGGCAGGTGGGCCGGGGTGGCCCCCGGCGGTCGGGGTGGGGTCGGGCTCCCGCCGACGTTAGTCCACGGGTCAACGCCCGTTCACCATCAGCCGCCCACAAAGCGGTGGTTGATGGGTTGGTGGGATTCACACAAAGCCTGCGGCGCAATCGCGTTCCTCCGTGACACGCGTCACTGAGGTGAGGCCGTTGTCGGCGCGTTTCGGCGGGGCGGGCCCGAGGAGGCAGGGCTGTAGCTTCCCCATAAACAATCAGCTTCCGTCGGTATCGATCGATCAGGTTCCCCGGCGGCTCCGCGCACGGCTCGGGAGCGAAGGCCGTCCGCCCGGCGGAGTCCGGCGGCGGTCACCGATACCCTGTCCCGGGCTGCCTGGCCGGACAGCTCACGTGCGTGCGCGCCGACGGGGACCGCCGGGGGGCGGCGCGCAGTACGGGCGGAGCACAGGGGGGACGACGAACATGACGTTGCTTGGCGAGGACCCGCGCTCTCTGGGCTCCTACACTCTGGAGAGCAGGCTCGGAGCCGGCGGGATGGGTGTGGTGTACCTCGCCCGGACGCTGTCGGGCCGGAAGGTCGCCGTGAAGGTGATCAGACCCGAGCTGGCACAGGACCCGGGGTTCCGGGACCGCTTCCGCCGGGAGGTCGCGGCCGCGCGCCGGGTCAGCGGGGCGTTCACGGCTCCCGTGGTGGACGCCGATCCCGAGAGCGACACCCCGTGGCTGGCGACCTTGTACGTGCCCGGTCCGTCGCTGGCCGAACGGGTCCTCTCCCAAGGGCCGCTCACCGTGCCCGAGGTACGGCGGCTGGCGGCCGGGCTCGCCGAGGCGCTGCGGGACATCCACCGTGCCGGCCTGGTGCACCGGGACCTGAAGCCCGGCAATGTGCTGCTGGCCCAGGACGGCCCGCGCGTCATCGACTTCGGCATCTCCCGGGCCGCCGACGCCACCCAGCTCACGCACGCCGGGACGGTGGTGGGCACGCCTCCGTTCATGGCGCCCGAGCAGTTCCGGAGCGCGGACGTCGGACCGGCGGCCGACGTCTTCTCTCTCGGTTCGGTGCTGGTGTACGCGGCCACCGGGCACGGTCCCTTCGACGGGGACACCTCTCATGCGATCGGGTTCCGCGTCGTCTACGAACAGGCGGATCTGGCGGGCCTCTCCGAGGAGTTGTGCCGCCTGGTCGTTCCCTGCCTGGCGAAGGATCCCGCGCTGCGACCGACCGTCGAGCAACTGCTCGACGGGCTCACGCAGGCGGACCGGGAGGCCGGTGGGCATCCGGCCCCCACGCTCGCGTTCACCCGGCCCGCCCCGAAACCGGCCACCGCGCCCGCCCTTCCCTACGGCCCGCCGAGCAGCGCCCCGAACGGCGTCCGGTCGGCGCCCGCTCCCGCGGGCCGCCGTGTGAAGCGGGTATGGCTCGCCGCGGCCGCAGCCTGTGCGGTGCTGGCGGCAGCCGTTCCGCTTGTCGTCAAGGGGCTCCCGGGCGGTGACAGCGACAAGGCCGGCCCGAGCACCAGCCCGTCGGCGTCTGCCACCCATGCCCGGCCCACCGTGGATCCCTCGTGCGGCGCCGCGGGAAGTCTGCTGCGCGGAGCCGGGTCCAGCATGCAGCAGCGGGCCATGAGCAGTTGGACCGCCGGCTACACCCGCGACTGCTCGGGCGCCCAGGTCTCCTACGAGGGGAGCGGCGCCGGAGTCGGCTTCCTCGACTTCCAGACCGAGAAGAGCGACTTCGCGCTCCTCGACGACGTCATGACCCCGGCACAGGCGAAGTGGGCCGGGCGGCGATGTGGCCCGGGCGGCGCCCTCCAGATCCCCGTGACCACCCTGCCGATCGCGGTCGTGGTCAACCTGCGGGGCGTCGACGAGGTGACCGTCGACGCACGCACCTTGTCCATGATCTTCCAGGGCTCCGTCACCCGGTGGAACGACCCCATGCTCGCAGCCCTCAACCGGGGCAGGACACTGCCCGACCGGAAGATCAACACCATTCACCAACTGGGCACTTCCACCACGACGCTCGCCTTCACCCACTATCTGTCCGAGGCCGCGCCCGACATCTGGAAGTACCGGCCCTCGGGAGGCATGCCCGAGCAGACCGGCCAAGGCGCGCCGGGCCCGCAGGAGGTCGCCGAACTGGTGGCGAAGACCGAGGGATCGATCTCCTACGTGGCGATGCAGTACATGAAGTCGATGGAGCTGACGCCCGCCTACCTGGACACGGGCGGCAGCCGGCCGGTCGGCCCGACGCCGGAATCGGTGACCGCGGGAGCCGCCACGGCACAGCGCGTGACCTCCAGCGGCACCGACATGGCGATGGACATCGATCACGCCATGCGCGGCAAGGACGCGTACCCGATCGTCCGGTTCGGGTACGCCGTCCTGTGCGGTAAGGGCGACGCGGCCGGCAAGGCGGCCGGCGCGCGCGGTTTCTTCACCCACATCGTGAGCGAGGACGGCCAGCGGTCGGCCGCCGAGCTGGGCTACGGGCGGCTTCCGGACGAGCTGATCGGTCAGGTACGGGACGTGCTGCGCGCCGCGGGCTGAGACCGGTGCCGGGAGCCGCCCCGCGTCGGGCGCATGCCCCCGGTAGGCGCGTGTGCACCTTGTGTGAGTCCGGTGACCGTATAGCGGACAGTTATTCCGTGTGAGCGGTACGGATGCTTCAGACTGTGGGTTCGTCCCCTTCCGCTACCGAACAGAGTTCTTCCATGCCCCGGACCTCCGCGTCTCCCCCCACCGCAGAACCCGCGGCCCCCGCAGGGCCCTCGGCGGACTCCGCGCTCACCCACGGCCTCAAGCAGCGCCACCTGTCGATGATCGCCCTCGGCGGGGTGATCGGCGCCGGGCTCTTCGTCGGCTCGGGCGCCGGGATCGCCGCCGCCGGACCCTCGATCATCGTCGCGTACGCCATATCCGGGCTGCTCGTCATGATGGTGATGCGCATGCTCGGCGAGATGTCGGCCGCCAACCCGGCGTCCGGCTCCTTCTCCGTGCACGCCGAGCGGGCGATCGGCCCGTGGGCCGGGTTCACCGCGGGCTGGTCCTTCTGGTTCCTGCTCTGCGTCGCCGTGGGCCTGGAGGGCATCGGCGCCGCGCAGATCGTCAGCGGCTGGCTGCCGGGGACGCCGGAGTGGGCGTGGGTCGCCCTGTTCATGGTGATCTTCCTGGGCACGAACCTGGCCGCCGTGAAGAACTTCGGCGAGTTCGAGTTCTGGTTCGCCGCGCTGAAGGTCATCGCGATCACGCTGTTCCTGGTGCTCGGCCTGCTGGCGATCTTCGGCGTGCTGCCCGACACGGACGCGCCCGGCCTCGGCAACCTCACGGGTGATGGCGGCTTCCTGCCGAAGGGCACGGACGGCTTCATCATCGGACTCCTCGCCTCCGTCTTCGCGTACGGCGGTCTGGAGACCGTCACCATCGCGGCGGCCGAGTCCGAGAACCCGGTGCGGGGCGTCGCGAAGGCGGTCCGTACGGCGATGTGGCGCATCGCGGTCTTCTACATCGGCTCGATGGCGGTCATCGTCACGCTGGTCCCCTGGGACGACCCGAAGGTCGCCGAGGTCGGCCCGTTCTACGCGATGCTCGACCACCTGGGCGTCGGCAGCGCCGCGCAGATCATGAACGTGGTCATCCTCATCGCGCTGCTCTCCGCGATGAACGCCAACATCTACGGCGCGTCCCGCATGGCCCGCTCCCTGGTCGCCCGCGGCCAGGGCCCCTCCGTGCTCGGCAGGATCTCCTCCGGGGTGCCGCGCAACGCGGTGATGTTCTCCTCGGTCTTCGGGTTCCTGTGCGTGCTGCTCAGCTACTGGCGGCCGGACGACGTCTTCCCCTGGCTGCTGAACATGATCGGCGCGGCGATCCTGGTGGTGTGGATCTTCATCGCGGTCTCGCAGCTGATCCTGCGCCGGCGCACCGAGCGGGAGGCGCCGGAGACCCTGGTCGTCCGGATGTGGTTCTTCCCCATCGGCACGATCGTCGCCCTCGCGGCCATGGTGGGCATCTTCCTGCTGATGCTGCGCCAGCCGGACACCCGTGACCAGCTGCTGGCCACGGGCGGGCTGACGGTGGTGCTGATCGGCCTCGGCCTGCTGCGTCAGCGGAAGCGGGGCGACGAGGGAGCCGACGACGGTACGGGTACGGGTACGGGGTCCGGCACCGACTCGGGCTCCGGCACCGCGGCCGGGATCCCGGCGCAGCGGCGGTAGTTACGGCACGGCTGCCGCGGAGGTTGCCGTACGGCTCTCGCACGGCGGCGGGTGCGGCTCCCGCGCGGCGGCTTGTGCGGCTCCCGCTCGGCCTCTACGAACGCCGGGCTCCTCCTCGTACGATCGGGGCGGAGTCCGGCGTTTCGGCGTTACGGCCTCTCGCGCTCCGCTGCCCGCTCCCGGCGCGGCGCGCATCCGTGGCCGACAGGACATCGCAGGGCCGGGCGCCGTACCCCGGGCCGTCACCGCCGCTCGCTTCCGTGATGGCTCACCCCACCCGAGGAGCCGTCATGTCCGTTGCCCCCAGGCGCCGTTCGATCCTCCTGGCCACCGCCGCCGTCACCGCCGCGGCCACCGCCCCGGCCGTCGCCGCCCCGGTCGGCGACCGTCACCCCCACCGCCCGTCGGGCCCCCTGGTCATCGGCCATCGCGGGGCGGCGGGCTGGCGGCCCGAGCACACCGCCGACGCGTACACCTACGCCGTACGGGCCGGGGCCGACTGGATCGAGCCGGACCTCGTACCGACGAAGGACCATGTCCTGGTCGTGCGGCACGAGAACGAGATCGGCGGGACGACGGACGTCGCGGACCGCCCGGAGTTCGCGGACCGCCGCACCACGAAGACGGTCGACGGCAAGGCGGTGACCGGCTGGTTCACCGAGGACTTCACGCTGCGCGAGCTGCGGACACTGCGCACGGTGGAGCGGCTGCCGCTGGTCCGCGACCGCAACACGGTGTTCGACGGGCGGGGCAGGGTGCTGACGTTCCAGGAGGTCGTGGACCTGGCCCGGCGGCTGTCGCGGGAGTCGGGCCGGCGGATCGCGGTGTTCCCGGAGACGAAGCACCCGACGTACTTCCGCTCGATCGGACTGCCGCTGGAGGAGGAGCTGATCCGGGTGATCCGCCGCAACCGGCTGACCGCCCGGGACTGTGTCGTCCAGTCCTTCGAGCCCGGCAGCCTGCGCCGGGTGGCCGCCGCCCGCCTCGGCCTCCCGCTGTGGCAGGCGCTGGGCACGAGCGGCGGCCCGTACGGGCACGGGATCACCTACCAGGACATGATGACCCCGGCCGGGCTGCGCGAGATCGCCTCGTACGCGCAGTGGATCGGCCCGGACAAGTCCTCCCTGGTCCCGCCGAACACCCTGCTGGCGGACGCCCACGCGGCGGGCCTGAAGGTCGGCGCGTACACCTTCCGGGCGGAGAACCAGTACCTCCCGGCCGCGTACCGCCGGGGCACCGACCCGAACGCCTTCGGCGACGCGTTCGCGGAGTACGCCTTCCACTACGGGCAGGGCGTGGACGCGGTGGTGACGGACTTCCCGGACATCGCGGTGCAGGCGAGGGAGGACCTGCGGGGGTAGTGGGGGGGGGCAGTGATGAGTCGTCAAGAACACGAGAAAAGGGACATGGCCTGCCTGGCGCTCGCGCTGGTCCTTCTGCCCTTTCTCCTGGGCATCGGGTACGTGGTGGTAGTGGGGGCCTGGCGTCTCGGGCGCTTCCTCTGGACCGACGGCGGCCCCCTGCTCGCCGAGGGCGATCCGAAGGCGTGGGTCCTCCTCGGCATGGTCCTGTTCTTCGTCGCGGTGGTGGCCTTCATCACGTGGGACGCGGGCCGGAACGGCGGCCCGAACCCCCGGCCGGGCCGGAAGGTCTACCGGGGAGACGACTGGTACTGGGAGGCCGATCCGATCGAGTACCCGCGGAAGCCGAAGGACGATCCCCGGCGCCCGCCTTTCCCGTGACCTGCCGCCACCGGTCCCCCGGGCCTGAGCCTGGGCTCGGGCTCAGGCCCGGGGGACCGGACTCAGGGCCTGGCCGGCGACCTTGATCAGCCGGACGAGTCCTGGCCGACGTCTCCCGTACCGCCCCCCGTCGGCGTCGCGCCGGGCCGCTCCCCGCCGGGGCGGACGGGGCCGGCCGCCGCGCGGATGCTCTCCCGGGCGGCTTCCGCGACCGCGCCGGGCGTGATGCCGAACTCCTCGTACAGGCGCTGGTAGGCAGCGGACGCGCCGAAGTGCTCCAGGCTGACCATGCGGCCCGCGTCGCCCACGATGTCCCGCCACCCCTGGGCGACCGCCGCCTCGACGCTCACCCGGGCCCGTACGTCGGGCGGCAGCACCTCGTCCTGGTACGCGTACGGCTGGTCGGCGAACCACTCGCGGCAGGGCATCGAGACCACCCGCGCGTCGACCCCGTCGGCGGCCAGCAACTCCCGTGCCTCCAAGGCGATGTGCACCTCGGACCCGGTGCCGATGAGGATGACGTCCGGGGTGTCGCCGCGGCTGTCGGCGAGGACGTACCCGCCACGGGCGGCGCCGGACGCGGGGGCGTACGCGCCTTCGCCCGCTCCTCGCTCCAGGACGGGCAGCGGCTGCCGGGTGAGGGCGAGTCCGGCGGGCCGGTCGTGGTGCTCCAGGACGGTGCGCCAGCAGACGGAGGTCTCGTTGGCGTCGGCGGGCCGTACGACGTCGAGGCCGGGGATCGCCCGGAGTGCGGCCAGTTGCTCGACGGGCTGGTGGGTGGGGCCGTCCTCGCCGAGGCCGATGGAGTCGTGGGTCCAGACGTAGGTGACCGGCAGCTTCATCAGGGCGGCGAGGCGGACGGCCGGGCGCATGTAGTCGCTGAAGATCAGGAACGTACCGCCGTAGGGCCGGGTGAGGCTCTGGAGCGCGATGCCGTTGAGGATCGCGCCCATGGCGTGCTCGCGGATGCCGAAGTGGAGCGTACGGCCGTAGGGATTGCCCGGGAACTCGCCCGTCTGCTTCCCCTCCGGCACGAAGGACGGCTCGCCCTCCATGGTGGTGTTGTTGCTCCCCGCGAGGTCGGCCGAACCGCCCCACAGCTCGGGCAGCACGGGGGCCAGCGCGGTGAGCACATCGCCGGAGGCCTTGCGGGTGGCGATGCCCTTGGGGTCGGCGTCGAAGACGGGCAGGCTGTCGGTCCAGCCTTCGGGGAGCCGCTGTTCCCGCAGCCGGTCGAGGAGTGCGGCGCGCTCGGGGTGGGCGGCGCGCCACACCTGGTAGCGGGGCTCCCAGGCACGGTGGGCGGAGGCTCCGCGCTCGACGACCGCGCGGGCGTGCTCCAGTACGTCGTCCTCGACGGTGAAGTCGGCGTCCGGGTCGAAGCCGAGCAGCTTCTTGGTGGCGGCGACCTCGTCGTCGCCGAGCGCGGAGCCGTGGGCCTTGCCGGTGTTCTGCTTGGTGGGCGCGGGCCAGCCGATGATCGTACGCAGCAGGATCAGGGACGGCCGCCCGGTCTCGCTCTTCGCGGCCTCGACGGCGGCGAGCAGCGCGTCCACGTCCTCGACGTAGTCACCGGTGCGGGTGAAGTCGACCGTCTGGACGTGCCAGCCGTACGCGGCGTAGCGGGCGGTGACGTCCTCGCTGAAGGAGATGTCGGTGTCGTCCTCGATGGAGATGTGGTTGGAGTCGTAGAAGACGATCAGGTTGCCGAGCTCCTGGTGTCCGGCGAGCGAACTGGCCTCGGACGTCACGCCTTCCATCAGGTCGCCGTCGGAGGCGACGACGTACACATGGTGGTCGAAGGGGCTGGTGCCGGCGGGCGCGTCGGGGTCGAGGAGCCCGCGCTCCCGGCGGCCCGCCATGGCCATGCCGACGGCGGAGGCGAGCCCCTGGCCGAGCGGTCCGGTGGTGATCTCGACGCCCCGGGTGTGGCGGTACTCGGGGTGGCCGGGGGTGGTGGACCCCCAGGTGCGCAGCGCCTTCAGGTCGTCCAGCTCCATCCCGTACCCGCTCAGATAGAGCTGGATGTAGAGGGTGAGGCTGGAGTGGCCGCAGGAGAGCACGAAGCGGTCCCGGCCGATCCACTGGTCGTCGGCCGGGTCGTGCCGCATCACCTGCTGGAACAGCAGGTACGCGAGCGGGGCCAGGCTCATCGCGGTGCCCGGGTGGCCGTGGCCCGCCTTCTGCACGGCGTCGGCGGCCAGCGCCCGCACGGTGTCGACGGCGCGGACGTCGAGCGGCCCCCAGCCCGCCGCCCGAGCCAGGGGCGGGGCCAGGCGTGGATCGCGGCCACGGTCCGGGCCGTCCGTCGCTTCGGGGGCGTTGGGGGGTGCCATCGAGTCCTCCTGATCGTGGGGCCGTCGAAGGAGCAAATCACCTTTGCGGGACAAATCGGAGGAGGAGCGGCGTCCCAGGTCCTAGGCCGAAGGGCTGATCACTTCGGAACCCTCCTGCTGTTAGCCTGCTTCTGCACATAGATTGCAATAACAACTGGACGGCATTCCCAGCAGTCGGAGGGTTCGAACCATGGCCACGTACACGCTCCCGGAACTCCCGTACGACTACGCGGCGCTCGAACCGGTCATCAATCCGCAGATCATCGAGCTGCACCACGACAAGCACCACGCCGCGTACGTCAAGGGCGCGAACGACACCCTGGAGCAGCTGGAAGAGGCCCGCGACAAGGAGGCCTGGGGCGCGATCAACGGCCTCCAGAAGAACCTCGCGTTTCATCTCTCCGGCCACATCCTGCACTCGATCTACTGGCACAACATGACCGGCGACGGCGGCGGCGAGCCCCTCGCGGCGGACGGCGTGGGCGACCTCGCCGACGCGATCACCGAGTCCTTCGGCTCGTACGCGGGCTTCAAGTCCCAGCTGACGAAGGCCGCGGCCACCACGCAGGGTTCGGGCTGGGGCGTGCTCGCGTACGAGCCCGTCAGCGGCAAGCTGATCGTCGAGCAGGTCTACGACCACCAGGGCAACGTCGGCCAGGGCTCGGTCCCGATCCTGGTCTTCGACGCCTGGGAGCACGCCTTCTACCTTCAGTACAAGAACCAGAAGGTGGACTTCATCGAGGCGATGTGGCAGGTCGTCAACTGGCAGGACGTGGCCAAGCGTTACGCCGCGGCCAAGGAGCGGGTGGACGTGCTGCTGCTCGCTCCCTGAGCGCCGCCGGTCCACCGGATACGTCCTGCCTCGTGATCGTCTTCTCAACCTTCACTTCGGCAGGCGGATGAACGGAGAGCCCTCGCGAGGACGTGACTCGCGGGGGCTTTCCCATGCCGAGCATTTAGCCATTTAGCTCATGTGCTAAAAATACAAGCATGAACTCCCCCGCCGTTCCAGCCGATGACGAGGCGAGCGCCTTCCGCGCGCTGGCCGATCCCACCCGCCGCCAGATCCTGGAGGACCTGCGGGGCGGCGAGCTGGCCGCCGGGGAGATCGCGCGCCGGTTCTCGATCAGCGCCCCGTCGATCTCGCGCCATCTGGGCGTGCTCAAGGGAGCGGGGCTCGTCACCGAGCGCCGGGACGCCAATCGCATCCTCTACTCGCTCGCCGAGGAACGGCTCGCCCTGTGCGTGGGCCGTTTCCTCAGCACGGTCTGCCCCGAGCAGATCGTGCTCCGCAACACGAAGTGGCGCTCCGCGCCGGAAGGCGACGCCTCATGATCAGACCCCGGCTGTCCAGCGTCATCGAACGCCGCCTGCTGGTGAACTACCGGGTGGACCCGTACGTGGCGGCGGCGCTGCTGCCCGCGCCACTGCGGCCCCAGTTGATACGCGGCCGGGCAGTGGCCGGAATCTGCCTCCTCCGCATCGGCGGGGTCCGCCCCGGCTGGGCCCCGGCCGCGACCGGGCTGACGAGCGAGAACGCGGCGCACCGGATCTCCGTGGAGTGGGACGGCCCGGACGGCGTCGAGCGGGGCGTGTACATCCCGCGCCGCGACACCGCCTCCCGCCTGAACGCCTTCGCGGGCGGCCGGATCTACCCGGGCGAGCACGGCCGCGCGGACTTCACGGTGCGGGAGGACCCTGACGCCGTACGGGTGGCCTTCGCGACCCGGGACGGCGAGGTGGAGGTGGACGCCACGGTGGAGCCGGCCGAAGAACTGCACGGCAGCGGCCTGTTCACGGACCTGGCGGAGGCGTCGGAGTTCTTCCGCCGGGGCAGCCGGGGCCTCTCCCCAACGCGGCCGGCACCCACCTGGACGTCCTCGAACTGTCCACGCCCGCCTGGAAGGTGACTGCGGGCCGCCTCCGCCACGTACGCTCCACGTTCTTCGAGGACCTGGACCGCTTCCCGCCGGGCAGCGCGGTGCTGGACAGCGCGCTGGTGATGCGGGGCGTGGCAGCGGACTGGACCCAGGGGGAGCCGTTCCGGGTGGGGTGCGGGGCGGGGGTGGCATAGGTCGGGCTACGGGAGGCGGCCGGGCGGAAATTGTCGGCGGATCAGTGGGCCCGGATGCCACGATGACGCCATGAGTTCTGCCCCCACCCCCGTCCCGGCGGACCCCACCGTCCTGCACCCGATGCCCGGCCAGCCGCGCGTGGTGCAGCTGAAGCCGCTGGTGACCTCGGAGCTGGTGGAGGTCGGCGACTACTCGTACTACGACGACCCCGAGCACGCCACGGAGTTCGAGACGCGGAACGTGCTCTACCACTACGGCCCGGAGCGCCTGGTGATCGGCAAGTTCTGCGCGGTGGCGACGGGGGTGCGGTTCATCATGAACGGCTCCAACCACCGTATGGACGGCCCGTCCACGTTCCCGTTCCCGACCCTCGGCGGCTCCTGGACCGACCATTTCGACCTGCTGACGGGCCTGCCCAACCGGGGCGACACCGTGATCGGCAACGACGTCTGGATCGGCTACGAGGCGGTGATCATGCCGGGCGTCCGCATCGGGCACGGCGCGATCGTCAGCGCCCGGTCCGTGGTGGTCTCGGACGTCCCGGACTACGGCATCGTCGGCGGCAACCCGGCCCGTCTGATCCGTACCCGGTACGAGGAGGAGGACATCGCGCGCCTGCTGGCGGTGGCCTGGTGGGACTGGCCGGCGGAGCACCTGACGCGCCATATCCGTACGGTGATGTCGGGCACGGTGGCGGAGCTGGAAGCGGCAGCGCCTAGAACCTGAGCTTGAACCCGTCGTGGCTGCGGGTGAAGCCGAGCCCGGCGTAGAAGCGGTGCGCCTGCTCGCGCTGCTTGTTGCTCGTCAGCTGGACCAGCCCGCAGCCCCGCGCACGGACCCGCGCGATCGCCCGCTCCATCAGGATCCGGCCCAGCCCACCACCCCGCCGGTCCGCACGAATCCGTACGGCCTCGATCAGGGCCCGTTCGGCACCCCCCTGACCGAGCCCGGGGATGTACGTCACCTGAAGACATCCGACAACCGCCCCGCCAACCCGCTCGTCGGCGTCCTCGACCAGGACCAGCATCTCGTTGCGCGGATCCGCGTCGATCGCCGCGAAGGCGCGCTCGTACGCCTCCGTGACCGCGACGGCCGCCGGATCCACGACCCGCTCCTCATCGGCGAGCAGAGCGAGCACCGCGGGCAGGTCGGCACGGGTCGCGGGACGCAAGGCGAGTACGAGGGCGGGTTCAGCAGGCATATCGCCGACCCTAACCGGTCGGGTCCGGAGCTCCGCCGGAGGCTGACGGGCTCCGCCGGGGCAACGGCTAGGACGACCCCGGCAATCGGGACCAGAAGTGGTCGACGATGTTGTCGATGTAGCGGCGGCCGTCCTCGCCCGATGCTGTCGTGCCGCCCGCCCGGCTCAGGGTGGCCGTCATCAGGGCCTGGTAGTCCTGTTGCATGGCCTGCAAGGGGGCCTTCAGGTCGCGGCGGTCCATGGAGACCAGCTTGGCTATGTCGCGGACGTGGGCCTGCCAGCGGGTGGAGACCGCCTCGGTGAGGAGTCGGGCCAGTTCCTCTTCCAGTCTGGTGATCGCGATGAAGTCGCGGGGAGGCAGGCGGAGGACCTCGCCGAGCTTGGTCGACTGCCGTTTGTCGCCGGTCCATTGACCGGCCTCCTCCATGTACAGGTACGCGTCCAGGGTCAGGCCCGTGGCGCGTGCGACGTCCTCGGCCGAGACGCCTCTCGCGATGCGGTGTTCGAGCAGGGTGCTCGGGTGACCCATCAGTTCACCCGGTTGGCACCACAACGCGCCTGCCAGGGCTGTGAGTTCACCCGCGTCCGGGACGTGCGTGCCGCGTTCCCACGCGATCACGTGCTCGGGGGTGATGTGCGAGGTACCGAAGGACGCGCGCATGCCGTAGGCGACATGACCGGGGGCCATTCCGAGCTTCTCGCGCAAGGCGCGCGCTGCCCGCGCGTTGAAGGGGAGTGGTGGGTGCACACACGGAGAGTAGGGGAGTTGTCACCGGCACTTCCATGCCCTCTGTCGGCTGACTGCCGGTTTGGCGGCAAAGGTCGCCGTCGATTCCGTAGGAAAGCACAGGAGCGAAAGGGTGCCAACTAGACGCTCTACGCGGGTAGTTGCGCTCCCGTCAGTGCCGCGTATGATCCGCTCGCAAGGTGCCGCATGTGCGTTCGCACAGTGCCTGCCACGCGCTTCGGGCAGCCGTCGGCGCCCACCCGTCCCCCTCATTCGTTCGCATGCCCAGGAGACTCCGTCATGCACGCCAGCCCGACCAGCCCACCGCCGCCCGACGCGAAGCCCGCCGCATCGGGGGGCGCCGTCGACCGGTTCTTCCGCATCAGCGAACGCGGCTCGTCCTACATACGGGAGATACGCGGTGGATTCGCCACGTTCTTCACGATGGCGTACATCCTCGTGCTCAACCCGATCATCCTCGGCGGGGCCGAGGACAAGTTCGGTGAGCAGCTGGACAGCGTGCAGTTGGTGACCGCCACCGCTCTGGTCGCCGCGGTGATGACGCTGATCATGGGTGTGGGCGGCAACCTGCCGCTGGCCCTGGCGGCGGGGCTTGGCATCAACGCCGTCGTGGCCTTCCAGATCGCGCCCCTGATGAGCTGGGAAGACGCGATGGGTCTCATCGTGCTCGAGGGGCTGCTGATCTGTGTTCTGGTGATGACCGGGCTGCGCGAGGCGATCATGCACGCCATTCCGCAGCCCCTGAAGCAGGCGATCAGCGTCGGCATCGGTCTGTTCATCGCCTTCATCGGTTTCGTGGACGCCGGGTTCGTCACCCGTATCCCCGATGCCGCGAACTCCACCGTGCCCGTCCAGCTCGGCACCGGCACGCTCACCGGCTGGCCGATGCTCGTCTTCTGCCTCGGCGTGCTCCTGACGATCGTCCTGGTCACCCGGAAGGTGAAGGGCGCGATCCTCATCAGCATCGTCCTGATGACCGCAATCGCCATCGTCATCAACGAGATCGCCGACATCAAGGCCTGGGGCCTGACCTCGCCCTCGATCCCCGGCAACCCCGTCGCCGCGCCCGACTTCGGGCTGCTGTGGCATTTCGATCTGCTCGGGTCGTTCGGTCAGGTCAGCGTGCTGACGGTCGTCCTGCTCATCTTCACCCTGATCCTGTCCGACTTCTTCGACACGATGGGCACCGTCGTGGGTGTCACGGCGGAGGCCGGTCTCCTCGACGAGCGGGGCCAGGTGCCCGGTCTCGGCCGCGTCCTGCTGATCGACGGTGCTGCCGCCGTCGTCGGTGGCGCCACGTCCTCGTCGTCGGCCACCACCTACATCGAGTCGGCGGCGGGTGTCGGCGAAGGGGCCCGCACCGGCTTCGCCAACCTGATCACCGGCGGGCTGTTCGCGCTCGCCCTCTTCCTCACGCCCGTCCTCACCATCGTGCCGATGCAGGCGGCAGCGCCCGCCCTCGTCGTGGTCGGGTTCCTCATGATGACCCAGGTCAAGCACATCGACTGGGACCGCTACGACGTGGCCATCCCGGCCTTCCTCACCATCGTCGTCATGCCGTTCACCTACTCCATCACCAACGGCATCGGCGCCGGCTTCGTCGCCTACGTGATCATCAAGTCGTGCCTGGGCAAGGCGCGCGAGGTGCACTGGCTGCTGTGGGGCACCGCGGTGCTCTTCCTCATCTACTTCCTCATCGATCCGTTGGAGCAGGTGCTGGGCATGAAGTAGCGGGAGACCGGGGAGGACCGGCGGGCGCCGGCGGCAGTCAGTGGCCGCCCGCGTCCGCCAGGCAGAACTCGTTGCCCTCGGGGTCCTTCAGGACCGTCCAGGTCATCCCCTGCATCGACTGCTCGCCGACGACGGTCGCGCCCAGCTTCGCCAGGCGCTCCACGTCGGCCGGGCGGTCGGGCGAGGCGAAGTCGATGTGCACCCGGTTCTTGCCGGGCCTGGGCTCGGGCACCCGCTGGAAGCCGAGGACCAGCGGGGTGGCCGCGAGCACGACGAACGCGTCGTAGTCCTGGGTGTCCTCGACACCGAGCGCCTCGGCCCACCAGGCGGCCAGGGCCTGGGGGTCGGCGCAGTCGATCGTGATCATCTCCGGTGAGATTCGCATGCTCCTCACCGTACGGCGCACCACTGACAACGCCCTGCGGCCCGGGGCCCCGTGGGGCCGCTCAGACCAGGGCCGGCTCCGTCAGTGCGGCGGCCCCGGCCGCCTCGCCCGCGCGTATCCGCATGGGGGCAGTGTCCCCCATGCGGATATCCCCCGGCGGCCGGTGTCAGTCGAAGATCGGGCCCTGCGTCCGGGTGCGCTTGATCTCGTAGAAACCGGGGATGGAGGCGACCAGCAGCGTGCCGTCCCAGAGCTTCGCCGCGTCCTCGCCCTTGGGGGCGGGGGTGACGACCGGGCCGAAGAAGGCGACCTGCTCGCCGTCCGCTCCGGGGACCGCGATGACCGGGGTGCCGACCTCCTGGCCGACCTTCTCGATGCCCTCCTGGTGGGAGGCGCGCAGCTCGGTGTCGTACGTGTCCTTGTCGGCGTACTCCGCGAGATCCTCCGGCAGGCCGGCGTCCTTCAGCGCGGCGGCCACGGCCTCGCGGGTGGGGCCTTCGCCGTTGTTGTGGAAGCGGGTGCCGAGCGCGGTGTAGAGGGGGCCGAGCACATCGTCGCCGTGGAGCTGCTGGGCGGCGATGGCGACCCGGACCGGGCCCCACGCCTGGTTCGCCAGCATGTCCCGGTACTCCTCGGGCAGCTCGTCCAGCTTGTCCTCGTTCAGGACGGCCAGGCTCATCACGTGCCAGCGGACCTCGACGTCACGGACCTTCTCGACCTCCAGCATCCAGCGCGAGGTCATCCACGCCCAGGGACAGAGCGGGTCGAACCAGAAGTCGACCGGGGTCTTGCCGTTCGCCGGGGTGTTCTCGGACATGTCTCTCCTCTGAAGGGCGTGTTCACAGCAGGGCGTGACGCACGGAGGGCGTGTTCACCTTCGAACGAGAACGCCTCCCGGGGGCGACCCATTCCCTGCCTGCCACCGCGCGAGGACGCATGCAAGGATCAATGGGTTCGAACACGACACAAGACGCGCGTCACGAAGGAGTGCCCGTGCCCGGTGAAAACCTGTCCCGCGACGAGGCCCAGAAGAGGGCCGAGCTGCTGACCGTCGACGGTTACGAGGTCGCTCTCGACCTGCGGTCCGCCGTCGGTGAGCCCGAGGGGGCCGACGGGGACGGCGGTCCGCTGACGTTCCGGTCACTCACCACGATCCGGTTCCGCTCCGCCCGGGCCGGCGCCTCGACCTTCGCCGACCTGGTCGCGCCGGGTGTGGACGCCGTGACGCTGAACGGGAAGCCCCTGGACCCTGCTCTCGTGTTCGACGGTGCCCGGGTGGCCCTGGACGGGCTCCTGGAGGGCGAGAACGTCCTCGTGGTCGACGCCCGCTGCGCGTACAGCAGGACCGGCGAGGGCATGCACCGCTTCGTCGACCCGGAGGACGGCGAGGTCTACCTGTACACGCAGTACGAGCCGGCCGACGCCCGCCGCGTCTTCGCCAACTTCGAACAGCCCGACCTGAAGGCCCCCTACCGCTTCCAGGTCACCGCTCCCGAGAGCTGGCGGGTCTGGTCCAACGGGGCCGAGGAGTCGCGGGAGGGCGGGGTGTGGACCTTCGCCGAGACCAAGCCGATCTCCACCTACATCACGGCCGTCGTCGCCGGTCCGTACCACTACGTGAGCGACCACTACAGCCGTACGTTCGACGACGGCACCACGCTGGACATCCCGCTCGGCGCGATGTGCCGCAAGGGGCTCGCCAAGCACTTCGACGCGGACGACATCTTCCTGGTCACCAAGCAGGGCCTGGACTTCTTCCACGACAACTTCGACTTCCCCTACCCCTTCGGGAAGTACGACCAGGCGTTCGTGCCCGAGTACAACCTCGGGGCCATGGAGAACCCGGGCATGGTCACCTTCCGCGAGGAGTACATCTACCGCGGCAAGGTCACATCCGCGGCCTACGAGCGGCGGGCCAACGTCATCCTGCACGAGATGGCGCACATGTGGTTCGGCGACCTGGTCACCATGGAGTGGTGGGACGACCTGTGGCTGAAGGAGTCCTTCGCGGACTTCATGGGCTCCTTCTCGATGGTCGAGTCGACCCGTTTCACCAACGGCTGGATCACCTTCGCCAACAACCGCAAGGCCTGGGCCTACCGCGCCGACCAGCTGCCCTCCACGCACCCGATCACGGCCGACATCCGTGACCTGGAGGACGCCAAGCTGAACTTCGACGGGATCACGTACGCCAAGGGCGCCTCCGTGCTCAAGCAGCTGGTGGCGTACGTGGGGCGGGACGCGTTCCTCGAAGGCGCGCGGCGCTACTTCAAGAGCCACGCGTACGGCAACACCCGGCTCGGGGACCTGCTGTCGGTACTCGCCGAGACCTCCGGCCGTGACATGACCGCCTGGTCGCGTTCCTGGCTCCAGACGGCGGGCGTCAACGTGCTCACCCCGGTGCCGGTGTACGACGCGGCGGGCGTCCTCACCGAGCTGGCCGTCGTCCAGGAGGCCGCCGCCTCGCACCCCGAGCTGCGCCCGCACCGCGTCGCGGTCGGCCTGTACCGGCGTACGCCCGAGGGCGAGCTGACGCGGTACGCGCGCGCCGAGGTGGACGTGGCCGGCGAGCGGACCGTGGTGGCGGAGCTGGCCGGCTCCGAGCGGCCCGATCTGATCCTGGTCAACGACGACGACCTCACGTACTGCAAGGTCCGCTTCGACGAGGGGTCGCTGGCCACGCTCCGCGACCACCTGGGCGGGATCGCGGACCCGCTGGCCCGTGCCCTGTGCTGGTCGGCCCTGTGGGGTCTGACCCGGGACGCGGTTCTGCCGGCCCGCGACTTCGTCGCGCTGGTGCTGGCGCACGCCGGGCGCGAGAGCGACATCGGCGTGCTCCAGATGCTGCACACCTGGGCGCAGTCGGCGCTGGTCGACTACGTGGCCCCCGACTGGCGCGAGGAGGGCGGCCGGGCGCTGGCCGAGGGCGCGCTGCGCGAGCTGCGGGCCGCCGAGCCGGGCAGCCAGCACCAGCTGGCCTGGGCTCGCTTCTTCGCGGCGGTCGCCTCGTCCGATGAGGACTTCCGGCTGCTGGGCGGGCTGCTGGACGGCACGGCCCGGATCGACGGTCTCGACGTCGAGCAGGAGCTGCGCTGGGCCTTCCTCTCCCCGCTCGCCTCGCACGGGGTGGCGAACGAGGCGGCGATCGACGCCGAACTGGCCCGCGACGACACGGCGTCCGGCAAGCGTCACCACGTACGGTGCCTGGCCTCGCGGCCGTCGGAGGCGGTGAAGGCGCAGGCGTGGGCGGCGGTCGTGGAGTCGGACAAGCTGTCCAACGCGCTGGTCGAGGCGACGATCGCGGGCTTCGGGCAGTCCTCGCAGCGGGAGCTGCTGGCCCCGTACGCCCGGCGCTACTTCGAGGTGATCGAGCGGATCTGGGCGGAGCGGTCCATCCAGATCGGCATGCATGTGGTGCGGGGGATGTTCCCGGCTCTCCAGGACAGCCCCGCGACCCTCGCGGCGACCGACGCCTGGCTCAACGAGCACGAGGACGCGGCCCCGGCGCTACGACGGCTGGTGCTGGAGTCCCGGGACGATCTCGCGCGGTCGCTGCGCGCGCAGGAGTGCGACCGGGCCGCGTGACCACGGGGGCGTGACCGGAGGGGCGTGATCGAGGGGCGCTCGGGTGCGGCGTGCGTGCGGCGCGAAAGCGGCGCTCGTACATCTGCCCGGGACGCCCCTCCCCCGATTCCCGGCGCGACGGCCCTTTTCGGTTGTCGAACGTCCGTACTTTAGGACGGCGTTGTCCGGGAATGTCGACGGGCGTGTAACAGGGGTTAGGACCCCCTTCGCGGGCGGGAAACCCCGGGACATGACCCAGAACACCCCGCTCTCCGCCCGTCTCCCGCGCCTCCCCCTCCACCCCGACGATGTGACGCAACGTGTCCTGTCCACCGCCCAGTTGAGGGCGCGGGGCGTGTCCGCCGCGCAGACGTCGGCCCAGTGCCTGCCGGGCGGCCCCTGGCAGCACCTGCTGCCGGGGGTCTATCTGCTGCACCCCGGCCCGCCCACCGGCCGGGAGCGGCTGCACGGGGCGCTGCTGTACGCGGGGCGGCCGCCGGTCTCCGCGCGGCGCGCCGCGGCGGGCCCGTCGGACGCGGGGTACGGGGAGGCGGTGGTCACCGGGGTCGCCGCGCTCGCGCTGCACGGCTTCGCCTCGGCCGGGGAGCTGGGCGCGCTGCACCGGATCGACGTACTGGTCCCCCGTACCCGGCGGCTGCGGTCCACCCGGTTCGTGGAGGTGCTGCGGACCGCCTCGATGCCGGGCCCGGTACGGGTGGGCGAGGTGCCCGTCGCCCCGGTGGAGCGGGCGCTCGCGGATGCGGTGGCGGCCACGGCCGACGCGGCGGACGTCCGGCGGCTGCTGACCGAGGCGGTCCGCGACGGGCACTGCGAACCGGCCGCAGTGGTACGGGAGTTGAGCGAGGCGAAGCTGCTGGGGCGGCCCGCCGTGGTGGCCGCGGTGGACACGCTGCTGGCCGAGGGGCGGGCGGTGGCGGAGGCGCGGCTGTACGCGATGGTGCGCGAGCACGGGCTGCCGGAGCCGGTGTGGAACGTGGAGCTGCGGCTGCCGGGCGGGCCGGGCCTCGGCGGGGTCGACGCCTACTGGCCCGATCACGCGGTGGCGGTGGAGCTGGACTCCCGGGCGCCCCGGCACGCCGTGCACGGCGTGTCCGGCCGGAGGGGCGGCCGGGCCCAGGAGGACCCGCAGTGGTCCGCGTACGCCGCGAAGCGGGAGCATCTGGAGCGGCTCGGGATCACGGTCGTCCACCTCACGCCGAGGAAGCTGCGCGAGGCGCTGGACCAGCAGGCGACGGTCGTACGGACGGCGCTGATGGCGGCGGCGGACCGGGAGCCGGCGGCGTACGTGATGGTGCTGCCGCGCTGAGCGGGGAGGGGCGGCGGCGGTCCTCCGCTGGTCCGGACCACGGGTCCCGAACTCGCGCCCCCGGCGGACGCTTTCACCTCATTCATCCCTGGTGGCGCATTGCCCCCAGTGGCGGATCTGTGCCATGTCACCAACTCGTCTCCGTCAACTCTCCACAAACCTCTGTCATTTACGACAGGGTGAGCGGTCATCCGGTACCGAATTCCGGACTCTCTCTTTCACTTACAGGGATGCTGATGACCAAGGAATCCCCCAGTTCCATACCGGGCGCGAGACGAGCGGCCCGCATAGCGGCCGCGGCGGGCCTTGCGGCCGCTCTCACCGCCACCGGTGCCGCTCCGGTGTTCGCCGTCGGCGACCCGGCTCCGGCCCCCGTCAAACCGGCCGCCACGAGCGACCGGGGCGACAAGCTCGGCAAGGCCGACGCCGATGTCCTGGCGAAGGCCGAGGCCAAGGGCGAGAAGAACATCACCATGATGGTCGCCACCACCCCCGGTGCGACCGAGCAGGTCAGCAAGCAGCTGGACGCCGTCGAGGGCTCCGTGCTCGGCAAGACCTACGACAAGCTCGGCTACGTCCGGGCGACGGTCCCGACGAAGAGCGCCGAGTCCACCATCAAGGCGGCCTCCAAGCTCTCCTCCGTCCTCGGCATCGATCTCAAGCAGGAGATCAAGCTGGACGACCCGACGCCCAAGGGCGACCGGGCCGCCGGTGCCAAGCAGACGAAGGCCACGGGCAGTTACGGGGCGCCGAACAAGAAGACCCCGGCGAAGAACCCGTACAACCCGTCGTTCGAGACGGGCGCGGTCGACTTCGTCGCGAAGAACCCGAAGGCCGACGGCCGCGGGATCACGATCGGCATCCTGGACTCCGGCGTCGACCTCGGTCACCCGGCCCTGAAGAAGACCACCACCGGCGAGCGCAAGATCGTCGACTGGGTGACCGCGACCGACCCGGTGAGCGACGGCGACGGCACCTGGCTGCGGATGACCGAGTCCGTCACCGGCCCGACGTTCACGGCCGGCGGCAAGACGTACTCGGCCCCGGCGGGCAGCTACAAGTTCGCCACGTTCGCCGAGGCGGCCACCACCGGCGGCGACATGGCGGGCGACCTCAACCGCGACGGTGACACCACCGACGTCTGGGGCGTGCTGTACGACCCGGTCACCGGCACCACGCGGGTCGACCTGAACAACAACGCGGACTTCTCCGACGACAAGGTCCTCAAGCCGTACAAGGAGAAGTTCCAGGTCTCCTACTTCGGTGAGGACGACCCGCGGACCCCCGTCGTCGAGCGCATCCCGTTCGTCGTCGAGACCCGCAAGGGCGTCACCTACAACGCGGCCGGCGCCAAGGCCGACTTCGTCAACATCGGTGTCATCGAGGGCTCGCACGGTACGCACGTCGCGGGCATCACCGCGGCCAACGGGCTGTTCGGCGGCGAGATGAACGGTGCCGCCCCCGGCGCCAAGATCGTCTCCTCGCGCGCCTGCACCTGGTCCGGCGGCTGCACCAACATCGCGCTGACCGAGGGCATGATCGACCTCGTCGTCAACCGCGGCGTCGACATCGTCAACATGTCGATCGGCGGCCTGCCGCCGCTGAACGACGGCAACAACGCGCGCGCCGAGCTGTACAAGCGGCTCATCGACATCTACGGCGTGCAGCTGGTCATCTCGGCCGGCAACAGCGGCCCGGGCCTCAACACGATCGGCGACCCGTCGCTCGCCGACCACGTGATCTCGGTCGGCGCGTCGATCTCCAAGGAGACGTGGGCGGCCAACTACGGCTCCAACGTCACCAAGAAGTACGACATGCTGCCCTTCTCCTCGCGCGGTCCGCGTGAGGACGGCGGCTTCACGCCGATCATCTCGGCGCCGGGTGCGGCCATCAACACCACCCAGACCTGGGCGCCGGGCGGTCCGGTCAAGGAGGCGGGTTACGACCTGCCGGCCGGCTACTCCATGCTCCAGGGCACCTCGATGGCCTCCCCGCAGGCCGCGGGCGCGGCCGCGCTGCTGCTGTCGAAGGCGAAGCAGCAGGGCATCGAGCTTCCCCCGGCGGACCTGCGCGTGGCGCTGACCAGCACCGCGGGCCACATCGCGGACGTGCCCGCGCACGTCCAGGGCTCCGGTCTGATCGACATCGTCAAGGCCTGGAAGCAGATCGCCAAGCAGGGCAAGCCCGCGCACGAGTTCTCGGTGAAGGCCCCGGTCGACACCGCGATCGACTTCGCGCTCAAGGACCCGGGCTTCGGCACCGGCCTCTACGACCGCGAGGGCGGCCTGAGGGTCGGCGAGACCAAGGTCTACGACGTCGTCGTCACCCGCACCACGGGCCCGGACCGCGATGTCCAGCACAAGCTGACGTGGAAGAACAACGACGGCACCTTCTCGCTCAGCAGCCCCGAGTACGTCTCGCTGCCGCTCGACACGCCGGTCAAGCTGAAGGTCAAGGCCAAGGCGAAGACCGCCGGGGTGCACAGCGCCATCCTCCAGGTCGACGACAAGAAGACCTCCGGCGTCGACCACCAGATCATGACCACGGTCGTCATCGCCCACGAGCTCCAGCAGCCCGGTTACGCCTTCAAGACGTCCGGCTCGGTGCAGCGCAACGGCACGACGTCGTACTTCTTCAACGTGCCGGAGGGCGCGAAGACCCTTGAGGTCGCCCTCAGCGCGCTGCGCTCGGGCAGCCAGACCCGGTTCATCGCCCTGCACCCGTACGGGACGCCGGTCGACCCGACCTCCACGGTCAACTGCTACCCGAACTACGAGAACCCGGCCAACACCTGCCGCCCGGACACGCGTTCCTACAAGGACCCGCAGCCCGGCGTCTGGGAGATCGAGGTCGAGTCGCGCCGTACGTCGCCGCTGCTGGACAACCCGTACAAGCTGGACGTCGCGCTGCTCGGCGCGGTCTTCGACCCGGCGGTGCGCACCATCGCCGAGGCGAAGATCGGCGCTCCGGCCGCGGTGGACTGGAAGGTCACCAACACCGCCGCCGCCCTCCAGGGCAAGCTCCAGGGCGGTTCGCTGGGCTCGGCCAAGGTGGACAAGCCGTCGATCTCCACGGGTCAGACCCGTGAGACCACGGTGACCATCGGTGCGGGCGTCGAGAAGCTCGACTTCGCCATCGGCGGTACGTCGGACGCCAACGCCGACCTCGACCTGTACGTCTTCCGGGGCGCCACGCAGGTCGGCAGCGGCACCACCGCCGGCTCCGAGGAGACGGTCAGCCTGCTGAAGCCCGCCGCGGGCACGTACACCGTGATCGTCGACGGTTACTCGGTCCCGTCCGGCTCGACGACGTACGACTACCGCGATGTGTACTACGCGGCGTCGCTCGGCACGATCAAGGTCGACTCCACCAAGGCGGTGAACCTGGCCAACGGCGCGTCCGCCCAGGTCGGCGCCGAGGTCGTGGTCGCCGGGGCGGCCCCCGAGGGCCGTCAGTTCTTCGGTGAGGTCCAGCTGGTGAACGCGCGCGGCACCGCCGCGGGCACCGGCAGCGTCGTGATCGAGAAGGTCACGCCGTAACGACCCCTGCGACACCACGGCGGGGCGGGCGCTCTCACGAGCACCCGCCCCGCTGTGCGTGTTCCTCGTCACAGTCCGCGCACACCGCCGCAGATGTTTCCCCGCGCGGGCCCGGGCCTTGCAGAATCTGCGGTCCTCGCGGGAAGAGTCCGCAGGTCGGACAATGGATTGGACAAGGCGGGCCGGGACATACGCATCATGGAGCGGCATACGGACCGCACAGACGCACAGGTGTACAGAACAGAGGAGTCCTCGTGAAGGTCGGAATCGTCGGCGCCACCGGTCAGGTCGGCACAGTCATGCTCAGGATCCTGGCCGAGCGCTCCTTCCCGGTCGACGAGCTGCGGCTGTTCGCCTCCGCCCGGTCCGCGGGCTCCACGATCGACTTCCAGGGCTCCCCCGTCACCGTCGAGGACGCGTCCACGGCCGACTACACGGGCCTGGACATCGTGCTGTTCTCCGCCGGCGGCGCGACCTCGAAGGCGCTGGCCGAGAAGGTCGCCGCCCAGGGCGCCGTGGTGATCGACAACTCCTCCGCCTGGCGCAAGGACCCCGAGGTGCCCCTCGTCGTCTCCGAGGTCAACCCGCACGCGGCGAAGGTCCGCCCCAAGGGGATCATCGCCAACCCGAACTGCACCACGATGGCCGCGATGCCGGTGCTGCGCCCGCTGCACGACGAGGCCGGCCTCGAAGCGCTGACCGTCGCCACCTACCAGGCCGTCTCCGGCTCCGGGATCGCCGGGGTCTCCGAGCTGCACGGCCAGGCCTCCAAGGTCGTCGCCGACGCGGAGAAGCTGGTCCACGACGGCGAGGCCGTGGACTTCCCCGAGCCGGGCGTCTACAAGCGTCCGATCGCCTTCAACGTGCTGCCGCTGGCCGGCTCGATCGTGGACGACGGCTCGTTCGAGACGGACGAGGAGCAGAAGCTCCGCAACGAGTCCCGCAAGATCCTGGAGATCCCGGAGCTGAAGGTCTCCGGCACCTGCGTCCGGGTCCCGGTCTTCTCCGGCCACTCGCTCCAGATCAACGCCCGCTTCGCCCGCCCGATCGGCGTCGAGCGCGCCTACGAGCTGCTGAAGGACGCCGAGGGCGTCGAGCTCTCCGAGATCCCGACCCCGCTCCAGGCGGCGGGCAAGGACGCCTCCTACGTCGGCCGCATCCGGGTCGACGAGACGGTGGACAACGGCCTCGCGCTGTTCGTCTCCAACGACAACCTCCGCAAGGGCGCGGCGCTGAACGCCGTGCAGATCGCGGAGCTGGTGGCGGCCGAGCTGAAGGGCTGACGCGCGGCGTCAGGCGTACCACCGAAGGGGCGGCCACCGGAGTGCACCGGTGGCCGCCCCTTCGCGTGCGCCGAGGGTTCAGAGCGCGAGGTGGCGGCGGAGGGCCCTGTCGATCTCCGCCATACGCTGGCGGGGCACCTCACCGATGCGCTTCAGGATCCGTTCGGGGGAGACCGCCCGGATCTGTTCGCACTGGGCCTTGGAGTTCTGCGGGAGGTGGCTCTCCTCCGCGGCGAGAAGGACCTGGAAGCTGAGGATCCGCGACGTGTTCGAGGTCAGGGGCACCACGGCGACGACGCCCCTGCCGGACACCTCGGCCGACCGGTTGGCGGCGTTGTTGGAGACGATCACCGCCGGACGCACCTTGTTGGCTTCGCTCCCCCGCGCGGGCTCCAGGTCCACGAGGTGGATGTCGCCCCTACGCATCCGTGAGCCCGTCGGCCACCGTGCGGTCCCACAGAGCGGCATCCTCACTCGCGTCCCACTCCTGGAACGCCTCCGTGTACTCCGCCTCCAGTCCCGCAGTGCGCAGCAAGTCGATGGCAGCGTGTATGACGGCGGACCGGGAATCCGCGTCGGTCTTCGCCGCGTACTCGTCGACGAAGGCGACATCCTCCTGGGGCAGACTCACACTAATCTTCATACCGTCGATGCTACCAAGGGTGGCACTTCACTGCTACCCGTGAACGGGGGCCTTCAGGGCCGCCGCACCTCGAAGTGGAGGCACCCGTACTCCACCGCCCGTACGTGCACCAGCGCCACCTCCGGGTCCGCGAACGCCTCGTCGAAGGCCGCGTCGAACCCCTTCGCCTCCTCGGCCGGGATCTCCAGGAGCCGGCCGCCGACGATATGGCCGCGTGCGTCGTAGCGGCGGACCGTGCGCAGGGCGCCGGGGCGCGAGAAGGGGTAGCCCTCGCGCCGCGGGTCCGGGCCCGCGCACGCCTCGGCGTGGATGAAGACCGGGCCCTGCTCGTCGTACGCCCCCGGGCTCGCCCCGGTCGCGGCGGCCCAGCGGCGCAGCGGGGCGTAGGAGACGAGGGCGATGAGCTCTCCGGGCTCGCTGCCGCGCAGGCAGCAGCGGAGGGGCGCGCCGGTCCCCGTCTCCCGGAAGGGGGCGCAGGGGCGGCCCGCGTCGTCGGTGGCGCGGAGTTCGGCGAGGGCGGCGGGGTCGATGGGGCGGGGCTGGTATTCGGTCATGGTCCGAGCCTGTCCCCCGGGGCCTTCCGCGTCCGGCGGAAAACGGACATCGCGCTGGGGACGCGGTACGTGGAAGGATGGCCGGAAACGCCGCATATCAAGTCGCACACCTAGGAGATGACCGCGTGCCTGGCACGAATCTGACCCGCGAAGAGGCACAGGAGCGGGCGCGCCTGCTGACCGTGGACGCGTACGAGATCGATCTCGACCTCTCCGGAGCGCAGGAGGGCGGCACCTACCGGTCCGTGACCACCGTGCGCTTCGACTCCGCGGAGGCCGGTGCGGAGACCTTCATCGACCTGGTCGCCCCGGCCGTCCACGAGGCCGTGCTCAACGGTGAGGCGCTGGACGTCGCCGCCGTGTTCCGCGACTCCCGGATCGCCCTGGCCGGGCTGCGCGAGGGCACCAACGAGCTGAAGGTCGTCGCCGACTGCTCGTACACCAACACCGGCGAGGGCCTGCACCGCTTCGTCGACCCGGTCGACGAGCAGGCCTATCTGTACACGCAGTTCGAGGTCCCGGACGCCCGCCGCGTCTTCGCCTCGTTCGAGCAGCCGGACCTGAAAGCGACCTTCCAGTTCACCGTGAAGGCCCCCGCCGGCTGGACGGTCATCTCGAACTCGCCGACGCCGGAGCCGAAGGACGACGTCTGGACGTTCGAGCCGACGCCGCGCATCTCCACGTACATCACGGCCCTCATCGTCGGCCCGTACCACTCGGTGCACAGCACGTACGAGAAGGACGGCCAGACCGTCCCGCTCGGCATCTACTGCCGCCCATCCCTGGCGGAGTACCTGGACGCGGACGACATCTTCGCCGTGACCCGGCAGGGCTTCGACTGGTTCCAGGAGAAGTTCGACTACGCGTACCCGTTCGCCAAGTACGACCAGCTCTTCGTCCCGGAGTTCAACGCGGGCGCCATGGAGAACGCGGGCGCGGTCACCATCCGCGACCAGTACGTCTTCCGCTCCAAGGTGACGGACGCGGCGTACGAGGTGCGGGCCGAGACGATCCTGCACGAGCTGGCCCACATGTGGTTCGGCGACCTCGTGACGATGGAGTGGTGGAACGACCTCTGGCTCAACGAGTCGTTCGCCACCTACACCTCCATCGCCTGCCAGGCGGACGCGGCGGGCTCGAAGTGGCCGCACTCCTGGACCACGTTCGCCAACTCCATGAAGACCTGGGCGTACCGGCAGGACCAGCTGCCCTCCACGCACCCGATCATGGCGGACATCAGCGACCTGGACGACGTCCTCGTCAACTTCGACGGGATCACGTACGCCAAGGGCGCCTCCGTCCTCAAGCAGCTCGTGGCGTACGTCGGCCAGGACGCGTTCTTCCAGGGCGTGCAGGCGTACTTCAAGGCGCACGCCTTCGGCAACACCCGCCTCTCCGACCTGCTGGGCGCGCTGGAGAAGACCTCCGGCCGCGACCTGAAGACCTGGTCGAAGGCGTGGCTGGAGACGGCCGGGATCAACATCCTGCGCCCGGAGATCGCGACCGACGAGAACGGCGTCATCACCTCCTTCACCGTGCTCCAGGAGGCCCCCGCGCTGCCCGCCGGCGCCAAGGGCGAGCCGACGCTGCGCCCGCACCGGATCGCGATCGGCGCCTACGACCTGGATGCGGACGGCAAGCTCGTGCGCACCGACCGGATCGAGCTGGACGTCGAGGGCGAGCGCACGGACGTACCGGCCCTGGTGGGCAAGGCCCGTCCGGCGGTCGTCCTGCTCAACGACGACGACCTGTCGTACGCGAAGGTCCGCCTGGACGCCGAGTCGCTGCGGGTCGTCACCGAGCACCTGGGCGACTTCGCCGAGTCGCTGCCGCGCGCCCTGAGCTGGGCCTCGGCGTGGGACATGACGCGCGACGGCGAGCTGGCGACCCGCGACTACCTGGCGCTGGTGCTCTCGGGCATCGGCAAGGAGTCGGACATCGGTGTCGTCCAGTCGCTGCACCGTCAGGTGAAGCTGGCGCTGGACCTGTACGCGGCCCCGGAGACCCGTGAGGGCGCGCTCAACCGGTGGACCGACGCGACGCTGGCGCATCTGCGCGCCTCGGAGCCGGGCAGCGACCACCAGCTGGCGTGGGCCCGCGCCTTCGCGGCCACGGCCCGCAACCCGCAGCAGCTGGACCTGCTCCAGTCGCTGCTGGACGGCACCGAGTCGATCGAGGGCCTGGCCGTCGACACCGAGCTGCGGTGGGCGTTCGTGCAGCGGCTGGCCGCGGCCGGGCTGCTGGACGAGGAGGAGATCGCCGCCGAGTACGAGCGGGACAAGACGGCGGCGGGCGAGCGCCACGCGGCCTCCGCGCGGGCGGCCCAGCCGTCCGAGGAGGCCAAGGCCCAGGCGTGGGCGGCGGTCGTGGACTCCGGCGAGCTGCCCAACTCGCTCCAGGAGGCGGTCATCTCCGGCTTCGTCCAGCCGGACCAGCGTGAGCTGCTGGCCCCGTACACGGAGAAGTACTTCGCCTCGGTGAAGGAGGTCTCGGACTCGCGCAGCCACGAGATGGCCCAGCAGATCATCGTGGGCCTCTACCCGGCCCTCCAGGTCTCCCAGGAGACCCTGGACGCCACCGACGCCTGGCTGGCCTCGGCCGAGCCGGGCGCGGCCCTGCGCCGGCTGATGTCGGAGTCGCGGTCCGGCGTGGAGCGCGCCCTGAAGGCCCAGGCGGCGGACGCGGCGACGGCCACGGCCTGACACGCGAGACCCGGAGGGGCGTCTTCTTCGCTGCGGCGGATGCGTTGCGGCGGAGGGGGCGCCCCTTCGGCGTACGCCCGCGCGCGGGTGGGTCTCCCGTGGCCTACGGTCCGAAGGGTCGTCGCATGATGCTCCGGCCGCAGGCCACGGGAGGGTTCGGATGCCCGGCTTCGCCGCCGCCGTGCCGGTCGCGCTGGCCCTGTGCGCGGGGCTGCTGGCGGGCCCCGCCGCACCGGTGACGGACCGTCCGGACTGCCGGGCCGGTCCGGCGGGCTGCTACGACCTCTACACGTACGGCTACACCCTGGGGCTGCACCCGTTCACCGGGCCGGACGCCGTACGGAGGCAGCTGACCGACCACTTCTGGCTCTTCCCGGTCAGCGGTGGGTGCGCGGGGCGGATCCGGGCCGGGGCGCGGTGCGAGCTGCTGGGCGGCAACCCGGTCGAGGTCGAGTACATCGGGGACGACTTCTTCCAGATCAACACGTTGCCGGGCCATCAGCTGGGCCGGGGCATGCACATCCGCTTCGCGTTCTCGCGGACCCTCGGCTTCCACACGATGACGGTCCGGGCCTGGCAGGACCGGCCCACCGACTGCACGGGCGAGGCCTTCTGCAACGGGGTCAACAGGGCGTTCGCCTGGGTGACCTGGCGGGTGCTGGCCAAGACGCTGCGCTTCACGGCGTACGCGGCCTGAGCCGCCGGGCCGCCGGGTCCGTTGGAAACCGCCCGGCGGGCGGGCGCTGATGCGCAACCGTCCGCCGGGCGGAGACTGGGGGCCGGGGAGGCCTTACGGGGTTACGCGCCCGACTCCTCGTAGCGGCGGGTCAGCTCGGCCGCGCCGGACTCCGTGAGGGTGCCGTGCAGCCGCATCCGGGCCACACCGCCGTCGGGGAAGGCGTCGAGGCGGACGTGGGTGACGACGGCCTGGGCGCGGAGCACGAAGCGGTGGAGGGTGTCGGGCTGGAGGCGGGTGCGCGGGAGGATCTCGAACCACTCGCCGGTGTCGCCGTTGCGGCCCTGGAGGGCGATCCAGCCGGCGGAGTTGCCCTTGAGGTAGGCGGTGTCGATCTCGATCGCGCGGACCGCGCCCTGGGCGGGGAGGCGGAAGCGGACCCAGTCGTTGGTGTCGCGGACCCGGCGGCGGCGGTTCTCCCAGCCGTCGTCCATCTTGCGGGAGGTGCCCGGCAGGATGATCTGGGTGGGCGAGGAGTAGAAGCGGTCGGACGCGTCCTCGTACGTACCGCCGTTGAGTACGGAGATCAGGTCGACGGTGCCGAGCGCGGCGAGCCAGGCCGGGTCGGGGACGACCTCGCCGTGCACGCGGAGGCGGGCGATGCCGCCGTCGGGGTGCTGGCAGAGGCGGATGTGGGTGTAGCGGCGGCCGCTCGTGATCTCGAAGGCGTTGGCTGCGTGGCCGCGTACGGGGGTGGGCGGAAGGATCTCCTCCCACTTCACGTCGTCGGCGAGCAGCTGCTCGGGGCCCGGGGCGCCCTCGACGGAGGTGGCCTGCACGGATACGCGCTGCGGGTAGTTGCCGCGGAAGTGGGCGGTGTCCACGACCAGGCCGCGGATGATCCCGGGCGCGCCGAGGCGGACGATCGCCCAGTCGTGGTCCTCGGGGGCCGGGAACGGGTGGTCGGCGTCCGCGCCGCGGCGGCGGCGGGTCTCCCAGCCGTCCATGATCTTGCCCTTGTGCCCGAAGTGCTCGGGGTCGAAGACGGCGCGCTCGCGGATCAGCAGGTTCTCGCGCTCGGCGAAGAACTCGTCGTTGGCGGCGATCACGCCCGCGCCCAGGCGGCGGTCGGCGAGGTCGACCAGCTCGGTGAAGGGGAGGTCCCCGGCCTCGCGGTAGTCGGCGTACGGGTCGCCGCCGCCGTAGGGCGCGGCGTCATTGGCGTGGGGGTCGGTGTCGGAGTTCTGGAATGTGGTCTCGCTCGCGTCGAAGGTCATGTCCCTTACCTTCGCGCCACCGGACCCATCAGGTCCATCGAAAGTTTTCGCAGATATCTTTCAGTTCAGCTGAAAGATCGGGCGGTTTCGGTGAGTGCCGCGAGAACGCGCGCCACCGCCGGCCCGCTCTCCGCCCCGTGCCGGAGCGCCGCCACCACATGGCGGCGCGGCCGGTCCGCCTCCAGGACCCGCATCACCACGCCCTCGCGGCGCTCCCGGGCGGCCATCCGGGGGACCAGCGCCACGCCCATGTCCGCCTCGACCAGGGCGAGGATGGCGGTCCAGCCGGCGGCGCTGTGGGCCTGCTCGGGGACGAAACCGGCCGCCTCGCAAGCGGCGGTGGTGATCTCGGACCAGGGTCCGGAGCCGCCGAAGATCCAGCGGTCGGCGGCCAGGTCCGCGAGGCGCAGTCCGGGCGCGTCGGCCAGCGGGTGGCCGGCGGGGAGCGCCACGTCGAGCGGGTCGGCGAGCAGCGGGAAGAGGGAGAAGCGGGGGTCGCGGGCGGTGGGCGCGTGGGCGGCCAGCGAGAGGGCCAGGTCCACCTCGCCCGCGGTGAGCAGTTCGTACGCCTGGGCGGCCTCGGCCTCCCGTACGCGTACGTCGGGTCCCGGGCGGTCCTCGGCGCGCAGCAGCCGGACGGCGGGGACGACGAGGGCGGGCACGGCGGTGGAGAACGCGGCGACCCTGACCTCTCCGGCCTCGCCCCGCAGATAGCCGGTCAGTTCGGCCTCCGCCCGCTCCAACTGGGCGAAGACCGCCTCGGCGTGGCGCAGGACGAGGTGGGCGGCGTCGGTGAGGCGGACCCGACGGCCCTGGGCCTCCAGGAGGTCCACGCCGAGCTGCCTGGCCAGATTGGTGAGCTGCTGGGAGACCGCGGAGGGGGTCATCAGGAGCGCCTCGGCGGTCGCCGTGACCGTGCCCCGGTCGCGCAGAGTGCGCAGGATGCGGAGCTTCTTGACGTCCCACTCGGTCATGGGCGCAACCTACCGGCCCGGCGCGGGCGGTCCGGCACACAGCCGGGGCGGGCCCGTCCCGGTCCGCACGCACGGATGCGCCGCGCGGTGGTTCTCACCGGCGGCGCACCCGTCGAGCGTGCTGTACGTGTCGTACGTGTGCGGGTCAGGCCTGCTTCTTGGACTTGTCCAGGACCATCACCAGGACCGTGATCACCACGAACAGGGCGATGGGCGCGACCACGTAGAGACCGATGGTCTCGATCGCGCTCAGGCGCGGAGCCGGGTCGTCACCGTCGTCGGGCGTGAGCGCGAGCGCCGGGGCCGACATGAGCAGCATCATCAGCGTCGTCCCGGCCGCAACGACGCCGGCGCGCATAGCGTTCTTCTTGTCCACGGTGCCAACGTAGCGAACGCCTACGGACGGCGCTCGCCCGGGGGTGCCGTACGAGGCTTCCGGGGCCTGAGGACCTCCATCAGCGTGTGCAGCCGGGGCGAGGCGGTGATCTCCTCCAGGGTGACCGGATGACCCTCGGGGTCGGCGATCGGGAGCCGCCAGTTGGGGTACTGGTCCCAGGTGCCGGGGAGGTTCTGCGGGCGGCGGTCGCCGACGGTGTCGGGGAGCCAGACGCCGGTCATCAGGGCGGGGGTGCGGCGCAGGAAGCGGTGGACGGCCCGGACGGCGGCCTCCTCGTCGCCGTCGCCCTCGGGAAGCATCCGCAGCCGGGCCAGGAGGGCCAGCCACTCGGCGGTGTCGGTGGCGTCCTCGGTCAGCTCCTCCTCCAGGGAGCGGGTGAGCAGGCCGAGGCGGTGGCGCAGCGTCACATGATCGCCGGTCAGCCGGGCGGCGGTGGACGGCAGATCGTGGGTGGTGGCGGTGGCCAGGCAGTCCCGGCGCCACGCCTCCGGGGCGAGCGGGCGGCCGTCGCCCTCCCAGTCGCGCTCGAACCAGAGCACCGAGGTGCCGAGCACCCCGCGCCGGGCGAGCGCTTCCCGTACGCCGGGGGCGACGGTGCCGAGGTCCTCGCCGACGACGGCGGCCCGGGCCCGGTGGGCCTCCAGGACGAGGACGGCGAGCATCGCCTCGGCGTCGTACGCGACGTACGTGCCGTCGGTGGGCGGGCGGCCCTCGGGGACCCACCAGAGCCGGAAGAGGCCCATCACATGGTCGATGCGCAGGGCCCCGGCGTGGGCCAGCAGCCCGCGCAGCAGGCCCCGGTAGGCGGCGTAACCGGTGGCGGCGAGGACGTCGGGGCGCCAGGGCGGCAGGCCCCAGTCCTGGCCGCGCGCGTTGAACGCGTCGGGCGGCGCGCCGACGGACATGCCGTGGGCGAAGGCCTCCTGCTGGGACCAGGTGTCGGCGCCGGCCGGATGCACGCCGACGGCGAGGTCGTGGACGATCCCGACGCCCATCCCGGCGTCCTCGGCGGCCCGCTGGGCGGCGGCGAGCTGGCCGGCGGTCAGCCAGGCGAGGCGGCAGTGGAAGTCGACCCGGTCGAGCAGTTCGGAGCGGGCGCGGGCGGTTCCGGGCGAGCGGGGGTCGCGCAGGGCCTCGGGCCAGGTGTGCCAGTCGGGGCCGTGGACCTCGGCGAGGGCGCACCACAGGGCGTGGTCCTCCAGGGCCTGCCCCTGCTCGGCCAGGAAGTCGCAGTAGTCGGCGCGGCGGCCGGGGGTGAGGGGCACCTGGACGACCAGCTCCAGGGCCTGGCGCTTCAGCTCCCAGACGGCGTCCCGGTCGATCAGGGCGCCCTTGTTCAGCACGGCCTCGCTGAGGGCGGCGGCGTCCTGCCGGAGGTCGTCCAGGGTGGCCCGGTCGCGCACGTGCCCGTATTCGGGGATCGACTCGACGTGCAGGTGCACCGGGTCGGGGAAGCGGCGCGAGGAGGGGCGGTACGGGGAGGGGTCGGTGGGCTTCCCGGGAACGGCCGCGTGCAACGGGTTGACCTGCACGAACCCGGACCCGATGCTGCGCCCGGCCCAGCCGGCGAGATCGGCCAGGTCCCCGAGGTCGCCCATGCCCCAGGAGCGGGCGGAGAGCAGGGAGTAGAGCTGCACCAGAAAGCCGTGGGTGCGCTCGGCGGGCTGCGGCACACGGGCCGGGGCGGCGACGAGGGTGGCGGTGGCCCGGCGGTTGTCGGGCGTACGCACGTGCATGCGGTGAACGCCGTGGGGCGGCGGAATCCACCAGGCGGGGGTGGAGCCCTCGGCCCCCTCGCCCGAAGCCGGAGCGGCCTCACCCGGGACCGGAACGGCCCCCTCACCCCGAGCCGGAGCGGGCTCACCCGGAGACGTCACCGGCGCGGCCGGCACCCCGGCACGGGCCCGCATGCTCAGCGGGGCGGGCGGGCGGGTCGCAGGGTGTCCCGGGGGTCCGGGCGGCTCCGGCTCGACCGTGATGGTCGAGCCGGGGGGAAGGCCGGCGAGAGCGGGCGGCAGGGGCTCGCCGGCCCAGACCACCACGGTCGGCGGCAGCAGGCGCGAGCGGGACTCCGCGGCGGCGAGGCACTTCCGTACATCCGCCGGAGTGCCGGCGTCGACGCCCAGCGCGGCGAGCACGGCGATGACCGTGTCGTCGGGGACGGACACCGTGACATCCGGCGACGGGGAGTAGGAGGTGGCGACACCGTGCAGTGCGGCGAGCCGGGACAAGCCCATTCAGACTCCTGGGAACTCCAAGCCCCCCGCGGTGCCGGGTGCGGTCGGCTCGCTGGTCAGGGGCGCGACGGCGGCGAGCGGCGGCTCGCTCGTGAGAGGGGTGGCATCGGCGAGCGGCGGCTCGCTGGTCAGCGGCGCGGAATCGGCGAACGAGGATTCGCCGAGCAGCAGGGAGACATCGGCGAGCGGCGGCCCGCTGATCAGGTGGGCGACATTGGACAGGGGAAGTTCGCTGGTCAGCGGCCCGGACGTGGGCTGGGCGGGTACCTGTTTGGAGAGGGCGGAGAGCAGAAGCTGCGCAGCTGCGGGCATGGTGGCCTCCTGGCCGTGGAGAACAGGACACAGCAGACCTACCCAGGCCTCGCCCCGGCAGACGTGGACGTGATGCAGGCGTTATGACAACGAGCACAACGTGCCCTGGGTCACATTCCGTTCCCCCGCACGGCAGGTATGAGCCGTTTTCAGCCACTCCCGTCCGTCACACCAGCCCCACAGGGCCCGAGGTGTCGCGTTTCCCGGCAATTCCGGCAGAACGGCCAAGCACATTGACACCCTTGCCCCCGGGTGGTGGGCTCGGAGCCCGCCGGGGGCAGTGGGTACGTACGGAAGGGGACGCGACGTGCGGATCGGGCGCAGAAGGCAGGCGACGGCCGTGGCCGCAGCCGTGATCGGCGGACTCCTCGGATCCGTCTCCGTCGCTCCCTCGGCGGTGGCCGCCCCCGCCGCCCCCACCGATCCGAGCAGGCCCGTCGCCGGCACCGCCGACCGCGCCGACGGCGCGCGGACGCCGTCCGTGTGGCCCCGCCCGCAGAGCATGCGGGCCACCGGGCCCGCCGTGCCGCTCGGCTCCGAGGCCACGCTCGTCGCCGCGCCGGACGCCGATCCGTACGCCGTCGAACAGACGCGCTCGCTGCTGCGCTCGGCGGGCGTCCGGACCCTGCACGAGAGCCTGCCGGGCCGCGGTCCGGTGATCCGGCTCGGCGGCACCGGCGCGGGCGAGGCGCTGCGGGCGCTGCGCGCTCCCGACCGGGCCGATCTGCCGTCGGGCGGCTACCGGCTCGCGGTCGGCGAGGCCGCCGGACGGGCCACCGTCGCGCTGGAAGGGCTCGGCGGGGACGGCCTCTTCCACGCCGTGCAGACCCTGCGTCAACTGGTCGCCGACGGATCGGTGGCCGGGGTGACCGTACGGGACTGGCCGGGAACCGCCGTACGCGGCATGGCCGAGGGGTTCTACGGACAGCCGTGGACCCGCGAGGAGCGGCTCGCCCAGATCGACTTCATGGGCCGCACCAAGCAGAACCGCTATCTCTACGCGGCGGGCGACGACCCCTACCGGCTGGCGCGCTGGCGTGAGCCCTACCCCGCGGACCAGCGGGCCGACTTCCGGGCGCTGGCCGAGCGGGCGCGCGCCGAGCACGTCACGCTCGGCTGGGCCGTCTCCCCCGGTCAGGCCATGTGCATGGCGTCCGACCAGGACGTCAGGGCGCTGACCAGGAAGGTCGACGCGATGTGGGCGCTGGGCATCCGGGTCTTCCAGCTCCAGTTCCAGGACGTCAGCTACAGCGAGTGGCACTGCGATCTGGACGCGGAGACCTTCGGCAGCGGTCCGAAGGCGGCGGCCCGCGCCCAGGCCCGGGTGGCGGGCGCCCTCGACCGGCATCTGGCGGCGCGGTATCCGGACGCGGCCCCGCTGTCCGTGCTGCCGACGGAGTTCTACCAGGACGGGGCCACCGACTACCGCACCGCGCTGGCGGCCGAGCTGGACGACCGGGTGCAGGTGGCCTGGACGGGTGTCGGGGTGGTCCCGAAGAAGATCACCGGGGGTGAACTGGCCGGTGCCCGCGCCGCGTTCCGCCACCCGCTGGTGACGATGGACAACTACCCGGTCAACGACTACGCCCAGGACCGCATCTTCCTCGGCCCGTACACCGGCCGGGACCCGGCGGTGGCGAGCGGTTCGGCGGCACTGCTGGCCAACGCCATGGAGCAGCCGTCCGCCTCCCGGATCCCGCTGTTCACCGCCGCCGACTTCGCCTGGAACCCGAAGGGGTACGACCCCGCCGCGTCCTGGCGGGCGGCGATCGACGACTTGGCGGGCGGGGACGCGTCCGCCCGGGAGGCACTGCTGGCCCTGGCCGGGAACAGCGCGGGCTCGGTGCTCGGCGCGCAGGAGTCCGCCTACCTCCAGCCCCTGTTCGACGCCTTCTGGAACACCCGCGCCGACGCCTCCCGCCGCGACCGGGCGGCGGACACGCTGCGGACGGCGTTCTCCGTGATGCGGCAGGCCCCCGAGCGGCTGAAGACCCCCGCGGAGGGCCGGCTGACGGACGAGGTGCGCCCCTGGACCGAGCAGCTGGCCCGCTACGGCCGCGCCGGGGAGCTGGCGGTGGATCTGCTCCAGGCCCAGGCCGCCGGGGACGGCGCCGCCGCCTGGCGTATCCAGCTTGCCCTGGAGCCGCTGCGCGAGGAGATCAGGGCGAGCCGGGCCACGGTCGGCAAGGGGGTGCTGGACCCGTTCCTGGACAAGGCGGCGAAGGTGGCCGCCGGGTGGAACGGCACCGACCGCGCCTCGGGCCGGGTCACCAAGGACGCGCACAGCTATACGGTCCGGCTGGACGCGGCCCGTCCGGTGGAGGCCGTCACGGCGCTTTCCGAGCCCGGGCACGCCCTCGCCGACGCGGTCGTGGAGGCCCATGTGCCCGGCGAGGGGTGGCGTCCGCTCGGGCGGCTCTCGCCGAGCGGCTTCACCCAGACCGAGGCGAAGGGGCTGCGCGCCGACGCCGTACGGGTCACCGTGCCGGAGTCCGCCCGGAGCGCCCGCCCGCCGTATCTGAGCCCGACCCTGCCCGCCGCGCCCGCCGTCGTGACGGGGACCCCGCAGGTGCGGGCCCTGGTGCCGTGGTTCGGCGACGAGCCCGCCGCCACGCTCGACCTGAAGCACGGCGAGACGGACGCGGAGATCGGCGGCGAACCCCGGCGGGTCGCGGCGCGGCTGGCGGGCCGGCGCCCGGTCGAGGTCAAGGGCAGGCTCACCGCGAAGGCCCCGAAGGGCATCGAGGTGCGGGTCCCGAAGCAGACGACCGTGCCGCGCGGATCGCGTACGGAGGTGCCCGTGGACATCACCGTCCCGAAGGACACCCCGGCGGGCGAGTACGAGGTGCCGCTGACCTTCGGCGGCCAGGAGTCGACGCTGACCGTGCGGGCCTTCCCGCGTACGGGCGGCCCTGATCTGGCGCGTACGGCGAAGGCCTCCTCGTCCGGCGACGAGACCCCGGACTTCCCCGCGTCGGCGGCCACCGACGGCGATCCGGAGACCCGGTGGTCCTCGCCGGTGGAGGACGGGGCCTGGTGGCAGACCGAGCTGGAGAAGCCGGTGCGGCTGGGCCAGGTGGTGCTGAGCTGGCAGGACGCGTACGCCTCCCGCTACCGCATACAGGTCTCCGCCGACGGCCGCGTCTGGCGCACCGCCGCGACCGTGGCGGAGGGCCGGGGCGGGCGCGAGTCGGTCCGGATGGACGCGAAGGACACCCGGTTCATCCGCGTGCAGGGCGAGAGCCGGGCCACCCAGTACGGCTACTCGCTCTGGTCGGTGGAGGCGTACGCGGTCGCGGACGACTGAGCCGTACGGGGGAGCCGAAGGACAACAAGGCAGCCCGGGGGACGACGAAGGCCCGGTCTCAGGCGGACACGCCGTCGATCCGGGCCATCACGTCGTCCGCGCCGAACGGTTGCAAATACGGCAGCCAGCGCGGGTCGCGGTGTCCGGTCCCGATGATCCGCCAGGCCAGTCCGGTCGGCGGGGCGGGCTGATGACGCAGCCGCCAGCCCAGCTCGGGGAGGTGGCGGTCGGCCTTGACGTGGTTGCAGCGGCGGCAGGCCGCCACCACGTTGTCCCAGGCGTGCTGTCCGCCGCGGCTGCGCGGGATGACGTGGTCGACGCTGGTGGCGGCGGCCCCGCAGTACATGCAGCGCCCGCCGTCCCGGGCGAACAGCGCCCGGCGGGTGAGCGGGACGGGACCCCGGTAGGGCACCCGGACGAAACGCTTGAGCCGGACCACACTGGGTGCGGGCACGGCACGGGTGGCACTGTGCAGAAAGGCGCCGGACTCCTCAAGACAGATGGCCTTGTTCTCGAGGACGAGGACGAGCGCGCGGCGGAGCGGTACGACGCCGAGCGGCTCGTACGACGCGTTGAGAACCAGGACGTGCGGCACGGTGGATGCCTCCTTGTACGCCGGCGGCGCGTGGCTCGCGCCGGGACGATCCGATCTCAGTCTCTCCTCATGCCTGGTCAAAGCGCCACCACGTACGGGTAACGGGCCGGGAGGATTTTTCTCACCCCGGGGCCCCGCGCACCGTTCCGCGGTGTCCGGCAGCGGCCTCACCAGGGCGGCCGTCCGCGCTGTGCGATCGGCCACAGCCGAGGTGTTCCCGGTGAGACCCGTCTCTCCTCCCGCGACGGCAACGATCCACTCCCCCGGCTTCGTTAGTGTTGTCGACCAGCCGTCGTCCCCCTGGAGGTCCCCGTCGTGTCCCTGTCCGTCCTCTTGGCCGCAGCCCCGTCTCCCGAGCCGGTCGGCTCGCTGGGCGAAGCCGCCGAACAGGCCGGGAACGCCGCGGGCTGGGTCGAGGAGAACTGGTCCACCTGGCTGAGCACCGGGCTGCGCATCCTGCTGATCGTCGCCGTGGCGATCACGCTGCGTTATCTGGTCCGGCGTGCCCTGACCAACCTGATAGACCGGATGAACCGCAGCGCCCAGGCCGTGGAGGGCACGGCGCTGGGCGGGCTGCTGGTGAACGCGGAGCGCAGACGCCAGCGCTCGGAGGCGATCGGCTCGGTCCTGCGCTCGGTGGCCTCGTTCCTGATCATGGGCACGGCCGCCCTGATGATCCTGGGCGCCTTCAAGATCAACCTGGCGCCGCTGCTGGCCTCCGCGGGTGTCGCGGGTGTGGCGCTCGGCTTCGGCGCCCGCAACCTGGTCACGGACTTCCTCTCCGGTGTCTTCATGATCCTGGAGGACCAGTACGGGGTCGGCGACTCGATCGACGCGGGGGTGGCCTCCGGCGAGGTCATCGAGGTGGGGCTGCGCGTCACCAAGCTGCGCGGCGACAACGGCGAGATCTGGTACGTCCGCAACGGCGAGGTGAAGCGGATCGGCAACCTCAGCCAGGGCTGGTCCACGGCCGGGGTCGATGTCACGGTGCGCCCGACCGAGGACCTGGAGCAGGTCCGTAAGGCGATCACCGCGGCCGCCGACACGATGGCCAAGGAAGAGCCCTGGTCGGAACGGCTGTGGGGCCCGGTCGAGGTGCTCGGCCTGGACGCGGTGCTGCTGGACTCGATGACGGTCCGGGTGACCGCGAAGACGATGCCGGGCAAGTCGGTCGGCATGGAGCGCGAGCTGCGCTGGCGTATCAAGCAGGCGCTGGACGACGCGGGCATCCGCATGATCGGCACGGTCCCGCCCCAGCAGGACGAGTCGGCGGCGGACCCGGCGGCGGGGGTGGCGGCTCCCTCCGCGTACGCCTCGGCGACCTCCCCGCAGTCGATGGCGACCACGCCGATACCCCCGGCGAACCTGAACAAGCACTAGAAGCCGAACCGGCACCCGTAAAGCCACGCGTCAGCCCGTCAAGAGGCGCTCCACCGGATCGGTGGGGCGCCTCTTGACGCGTCGGTGACCCGCGCCTTACGGTCCTCCCTGAATAGGAAAGTTTCCTAACAGAGTCCGCGCGGATCCGGCGCAGCTCCTCACAGAGGCGGGTGCATCCTCGATGACGGGAACGACCCCGGGCACCCCCCGGGTACTGCGGGCCATGAACGACCGGGCCGCCCTCGATCTGCTGCTGGAGCACGGGCCGCTCTCCCGGACCCGGATCGGCAAGCTGACCGGGCTCTCCAAGCCCACGGCCTCCCAGCTGCTGGCCCGGCTGGAGGCGGCCGGGCTCGTCGTCGCCACCGGGACCAGCGAGGGGCGCCCCGGACCCAACGCGCAGCTCTACACCGTGAACCCGCGCGCCGCCCATGTCGCCGGGCTCGACGTGAACGGGCAGCGCATCGTCGCCGCCGTCGCGGACGTGACCGGGGCGACCGTCGGGCAGTTCGAGCTGGCCACCCCGGGGCGGCGCGCCGACAGCGTGGTGCGGCAGGTCGCCGACGCGCTGGACGGGGCGGTGAAGGACGCGGGGCTGACCCGCGCGGACGTGCACCGGATCGTCATCGGCACCCCGGGCGCGTTCGACCCGGGCACCGGGCGGCTGCGGTACGCCTCCCATCTGCCCGGCTGGCACTCCCCCACCCTGCTGGACGAGCTGGCCGCGTTCCTGCCGATGCCGGTGGAGTACGAGAACGACGTCAACCTCGTCGCCGTCGCCGAGCAGCGTCTCGGTGCGGCCCGCGGCCACGAGGACTTCGTGCTCCTGTGGAACGAGGAGGGCCTCGGCGCCGCCCTCGTCATCAACGGCCGGCTGCACCGCGGCTTCACCGGCGGCGCGGGCGAGGTCGGCTTCCTGCCGGTGCCCGGCACCCCGCTGGTCCGCCAGGTCGTCAAGGCCAACAGCGGCGGCTTCCAGGAGCTGGCGGGCGCCCAGGCGGTGCCCCGGCTCGCGAAGGCGCTGGGCATCGACACCCCGCAGCAGCCGTACGCGAAGGTCGCCGGCGAACTGCTGGCGCGGGCGGCCGAGGCGTACGAGCGGGACGAGGCGCTCACCGAGCTGCTGCGTCAGTACGCCCAGCGGCTCGCCACCGGTCTCGCCTCCGTCACCGCCGTCCTGGACCCCGGGCTGATCGTGCTCTCCGGCGGGGCGGTCGCGGCGGGCGGCGAGATCCTGCGCTCCCTGATCCAGTCCGAGCTGGCCGAGCTGGCCGCCTCCCGGCCGCGTCTGGTGGTCGGCGAGATCGACCGTACCCCCGTCCTGCGCGGCGCCCTGGAGCGGGCGCTCGCCGACACCCGCGACGAAGTGTTCGACACCTCGCGCTGAACCACGCTCCTCCCCCCGTCCCCCCGTCGTCTGCCTCTTCCCCGTCCCAGGGAGTTCTGTCATGCGCACCAGCCGTCTCACCACCGCCGCAGTCGCCGTCGCCGCGATATCGGTGCTCGCCACCGCGTGTACCGGCCAGTCCGAGGCCGGCGCCTCCGACGACCCGAACGCGAAGACCACGATCAACTTCTGGCACGGCTGGAGCGCGCCCGCCGAGGTGAAGGCGGTCCAGGACAACATCGACCGGTTCGAGAAGGCCCACCCGAACATCACGGTGAAGGTCTCCGGCAACATCAACGACGACAAGCTCAACCAGGCGCTGCGCGCGGGCGGTTCGAACGGGCCCGACGTGGTCTCCTCCTTCACCACCGCCAACGTCGGCAAGTTCTGCTCCTCCGGCGCCTTCGCCGATCTGAAGCCGTTCATCGAGAAGTCGAAGCTGGACCTGGAGAAGACCTTCCCGAAGGTCCTCCTGGACTACACCCAGTTCGAGGGCAAGCGCTGCTCCCTGCCGCTGCTCACCGACGCCTACGGCCTCTACTACAACAAGGACGCCTTCAAGAAGGCCGGGATCACCGCGCCGCCGAAGACGATGTCCGAGCTGGCGAGCGTCGCCAAGAAGCTCACGGTGGAGAAGGGCGGCGGCTACGAGCAGCTCGGCTTCATGCCGACCTTCCACGGTTACGAGACCGTCGCCGACCACTATCTGTCCTCCTGGGACCACACGTACTTCGACGAGAACGGCAAGTCCAACATCGCCAAGGACCCGGCGTTCGCGGAAATGTTCACGTACCAGAAGAAGCTCGTCGAGGATCTCGGCGGCTACGACAAGCTGGAGAAGTACCGGGGCACCTTCGGTGACGAGTGGGGCGCCAAGCACCCGTTCCACACCGGTCAGGTCGCGATGCAGCTGGACGGCGAGTGGCGGCTCGGGATGGCCGAGGACGCCGGGGCGGACTTCGAGATCGGCGTCGCGCCGATGCCCGTCGCCGACGACGAGGCCGACAGCTACGGCAAGGGCTTCCTCTCCGGCACCATCGTGGGCATCGCCCCGGCCAGCAAGAAGCAGAACGCGGCCTGGGAGCTGGTCAAGTTCATGACCAGCGACACCAAGGCGGTCGTGGAGTTCGCCAACGGCATCCGGAACGTCCCCTCCACCTTCGAGGCGCTGAAGTCGCCGGACCTGACGTTCGACCCGCGCTTCAAGACGTTCCTGGAGATCGCCCAGCACCCGAAGTCCAACACCCCCGACGGGGCCGTCAACGGCTCGACGTACCAGCAGACGATCCAGGACTTCGGCTACCAGTACGAGAAGGGGGCGGTGAAGGACCTCCAGGCCGGCCTGGAGAAGACCGCGCAGCAGATCGACACCGACATCGCCAAGGCCAAGTAGCCCCCGATGACGACACACACCCTCCGCTCCAAGCGCCGCAGGTCGGCGCTGCGGAACGCGGCCTTCATGTCGCCGTGGCTGATCGGGTTCTCGGTCTTCTTCGCCTACCCGATGGTCTCGACCGTCTACTTCTCCTTCACGGACTACGACGGTTTCGGGGCGCCGGTCTTCAACGGGCTGACCAACTGGACGTATGTGTTCGGCGACTACCCGATGTTCTGGCCGTCGCTGCGCAACACGCTGTGGCTGGTGGTCGTGATGGTCACCTGCCGGGTCGTCTTCGGGCTCGGCGTGGGCCTGCTGATCACGAAGATCAAGATGGGGGCGGGGGTCTTCCGGACCCTGTTCTACCTCCCCTATCTGGCCCCGCCGGTCGCGGCGACGCTCGCCTTCGTCTTCCTCCTCAACCCCGGCACCGGCCCGGTCAACGCGATCCTCGGGGACTTCGGGCTGCCGACGCCCGGCTGGTTCAACGACGCCTCCTGGTCCAAGCCGGCGCTCACCATGCTCGCGGTGTGGGGCATCGGGGACCTGATGGTGATCTTCATGGCCTCGCTGCTGGACGTGCCGGGCGAGCAGTACGAGGCGGCGGAGCTGGACGGCGCGTCCGCCTGGCAGAAGTTCCGCTTCGTGACCCTGCCGAACATCTCGCCCATCGTGCTGTTCGCGGTGGTGACGGGCGTCATCCAGGCGATGCAGTACTACACCCAGCCGCTGGTCGCCGGAAAGGTCGCCTCTGGGGTCATCGGCGGCTCCGGCCAGTCCTTCGAACCCGGCTATCCCGACAAGTCGACACTGACGCTTCCGCAGCTCGTCTACAACCTGGGCTTCCAGCGCTTCGACTACGGCGCCGCCTGTGTCGTCGCCCTCGTGCTGTTCGCCCTGGCCATGGCCTTCACGGCGCTGCTGATGCGGGGCCGCAACAACCTGATCTCGGCGGGTGACTGAGCCATGACCCACCTCCTCGACCCTGTCCGTGAAGCCGCTGCCGCGTCCCCCGAGCGCCCTGCGCGGACGCCCGCCGCCCGCACAGCGCGCCGCAAGGCGCTGCTGCACTGGATCGCCGTGCACTCCCTCGGGATCGCCGCCGCGCTCTTCTTCGTGCTGCCGTTCGTCTTCGTGGTGCTGACCTCGCTGATGAGCGACCAGCAGGCGCTGACCCGCGATCTCACCCCGAACACCTGGGAGTGGGGCAACTACGAGCGGGTCTTCAACACCCCCGGGTTTCTGACCTGGTGGCGCAACACCCTGCTGTACGCGGGCGTCGGCACCGTCCTCACCGTGGTGTCGTCGATCCCGGTGGCGTACGCGCTGGCGAAGTTCCGCTTCCGGGGCCGCAAGCTGTCGCTGATGCTCGTCATCTCGATGATGATGCTGCCGCCGCAGGTCGTCATCATCCCGATGTACCTGTTCTGGGCGAAGCAGATGGACCTGTCCGGCACCCTGTGGCCGCTGATCATCCCGATGGCCTTCGGCGACGCGTTCTCCATCTTCCTGCTGCGGCAGTTCCTGCTGACCATCCCGAACGAGTACCTGGACGCCGCGAAGGTCGACGGCTGCGGTGAGTTCCGTACGCTGTTGAAGGTCGTCCTGCCGATGGCCAAACCCGGGATCGCGGCCATCGCCCTCTTCCAGTTCTTCGCCGCCTGGAACGACTACTTCGGACCACAGATCTACGCCTCGGAGAACCCGGCCGCCTGGACGCTCAGTTACGGCCTCGAATCCTTCAAGGGCGCACACCATACCGACTGGAACCTGACCATGGCCGCGACCGTTCTGGTCATGGCCCCCGTGATCGCCGTCTTCTTCTTCGCCCAGAAGGCATTCGTCGAGGGCGTCACACTGACCGGAGTAAAGGGCTGACATGAAGCTCGCAGTAGTGGGTGGCGGGTCCACCTACACCCCTGAACTGATCGACGGATTCGCCCGGCTGCGGGACACGCTGCCGATCGAGGAGCTGGTGCTCGTCGATCCGGCGGCCGACCGCCTGGAGCTGGTCTCCGGCCTCGCCCGGCGGATCTTCGCCAAGCAGGACCACGCGGGGAAGATCACGACGACCACCGACCTCGACGCGGGTGTCGCCGACGCCGACGCGGTCCTGCTCCAGCTGCGCGTCGGCGGACAGGCCGCCCGCAACCAGGACGAGACCTGGCCGCTGGAGTGCGGCTGCGTCGGCCAGGAGACCACCGGCGCCGGCGGCCTCGCCAAGGCGCTGCGCACCGTGCCGGTCGTCCTCGACATCGCCGAGCGGGTCCGCCGCACCAACCCGGACGCCTGGATCATCGACTTCACCAACCCGGTCGGCATCGTCACCCGCGCCCTCCTCCAGGCCGGGCACAAGGCGGTCGGCCTGTGCAACGTGGCGATCGGCTTCCAGCGGAAGTTCGCCCGGCTGCTGGAGGTGGAGCCGGGCCAGGTGCATCTCGACCACGTCGGGCTCAACCATCTGAGCTGGGAGCTGGGGGTGCGCCTCGGCGGCCCGGACGGCGAGAACGTCCTGCCGAAGCTGCTCGCGGAGCACGGCGACGCCATCGCGGACGACCTCCGCATGCCGCGGAAGCTGGTGGACCGGCTCGGCGTCGTCCCCTCCTACTATCTGCGCTACTTCTACGCCCACGACGAGGTCGTACGGGAGCTGGGCACCAAGCCGTCGCGGGCCGCCGAGGTCGCGGCGATGGAGAAGGAGCTGCTGGAGATGTACGGCGACCCGGCGCTGGACGAGAAGCCCGAGCTGCTCGCCAAGCGCGGCGGCGCGTTCTACTCCGAGGCGGCCGTGGATCTGGCGGCCTCGCTGCTGGGCGACGGCGGCTCACCGGTCCAGGTGGTCAACACGTACAACAACGGGACCCTGCCGTTCCTCCCGGACGACGCGGTGATCGAGGTGCAGGCCCGGGTCGGGCGCGACGGCGCCACACCGCTGGCCGTCCCGGCGCTGGACCCGCTGTACGCCGGTCTCATCGCGAATGTGACGGCGTACGAGGACCTCGCCCTGGAAGCCGCGCTGCGCGGCGGCCGGGACCGGGTCTTCAAGGCGCTGCTGGCCCACCCGCTGATCGGCCAGTTCGACTACGCCGAGGGCCTCACCGACCGGCTGATCGCGCACAACCGGGAGCACCTGGCGTGGGCGTGAACGTGTCGGTCGTCGCCATCGACGCGGGCAACAGCAAGACCGATGTGGCACTGATCGGCGCGGACGGCACGGTGCTGGCCACGGCGCGCGGCGGCGGCTTCCAGCCGCCGGCGATCGGGGTGGAGGCCGCGATCGACGTGCTGGCCGGGGTGCTGGAGCGGGCGGTCGCGGAGCTGCCGGCTCCGCCCGTCCTCTCCGGGCATGTCTCCGCGTGTCTGGCCAACGCCGATCTGCCGGTCGAGGAGGCCGAGTTGGCGGCCGCTCTGGAGTCCCGTAGCTGGGGCTCCTCGGTGGAGGTGCGCAACGACACCTTCGCGATCCTGCGTGCCGGGGTGGACGAGCCCCGGGGCGTCGCGGTGGTGTGCGGGGCCGGGATCAACTGCGTGGGCATGACCCCGGACGGGCGGACCGCCCGCTTCCCCGCGATCGGGCGGATCTCCGGTGACTGGGGCGGCGGTTCGGGGCTCGCGGAGGAGGCGCTGTGGTTCGCCGCGCGCGCCGAGGACGGGCGCGGCGAGGCATCGGAGCTGGCCCGCACGCTGCCGGGCCACTTCGGGCTCGACTCGATGTACGCGCTGATCGAGGCGCTGCACCGGGGCACGATCCCGCTGGGGCGGCGGCACGAGCTGACGCCGGTGCTGTTCGCCACGGCGGAGGCCGGGGATCCGGTGGCGGCCGCGCTGGTGAAGCGGCAGGCGCACGAGGTCGTGGCGATGGCCTCGGTCGCGCTGGACCGCCTCGATCTGCTGGAGGAGGAGGTTCCGGTGCTGCTGGGCGGCAGTGTGCTGGCCGCGCGGCACCCGCAGCTCAACGACCGGATCGCGGCGCTGCTGGCGGCCCGCGCCCCGAAGGCCGAGGTGCGCGTCGTGTCCGAGCCACCGGTGCTGGGCGCTGCGCTGCTGGGCCTGGACCGGACGGGCGCGGGCCCGGAGGTCCATCGGAAGCTGCGGGCGCGGTACGCCTGAGGGGTCCGGTCCGGGAACGGTCGGGATCCGGCGGGGCGTCCCCTCACGCGATGCGCGTGGGGGGGGACGCTTCTCGTGCGTTCCTCGTACGGGTGAACGGCTGGCGTACGAGGGGCGCGAGGGAACCGATCGGGCTTCTGGAACGTGTACCTGATGGGAAGTCCGTTCGCTTATGGGGATGTATCCGGGCACGTTGTGCTGCTTGCCTTGATCGGCCGCGTCCGCCCTGATCGAATGCGGGGACTGATGACGGGGACGGGACGGGGACCCAACTGTCAGTGACCGAGGGGGAGGTCGAGTGACACACCCGCCGAGCGGCGGCTCGCAGACGCTGCGCACTCCGGACCCGGTGTCCGGGCACGCCGCCGTGCCCGCACAGCGCACCACGTGGACCGCGCAGGCGCGGCGCCTGCGGGCCGTGGCGACCACCGAGCCCGGCCGGCTCCAGATCATCGGGGCCGTCCTGGCCCTGCTGGTCGTCGCGTTCGGCGCGGTGACGACGCTGGAGATATCGCAGCGGGCCTCCTCGGCCGACGACGTGGTCAGCCGCAGTCAGCCGCTCAGCGCCGACGCGGCGGACATCTACCGCTTCCTGGCGGACGCGGACACGACGGCGGCCAGTGGGTTCCTCGCGGGGGCGCAGGAGCCCGAGGCGGTGCAGGAGCAGTATCGGAAGGACATCGAGGAGGCGGCCCGGCTGCTGGTGAAGGCGTCGGGGTCCACCGACTCCGCCAGTGCGTCCAGCCGTGAGATAGCCACGCTCAACAAGCTGCTCCCGGTCTACACAGGCCTGATCGAGCGCGCCCGCGCCAACAACCGCCAGGGCCTGCCGCTGGGCGGCGCCTATCTGCGGTACGCGAACCAGAAGATGGCCGGCGAGATGCTCCCGGCCGCCGAGCGGCTGTACGCGGCGGAGACGGGCCGGCTGGAGAGCGACTCCGCCGACGCCCGGCAGTGGCCGCTGTGGTCGATCGGCGCCGGGATCGTCGTGCTGGGCGCGCTGGGATGGATGCAGCGGCGGACCTACCGCCGGACGAACCGGGTGCTGAACCACGGGCTGCTGGCGGCGACGGCCGCCGCGTCGGTGGTGGTGCTCTGGCTGGCCGTGGGGCATACGGTGGCCCGCGCGGAGCTGCGGTCGGCGATGGTGCACGGCCAGGAGTCGCTGGATGTGCTCAACGACGCCCGGATCAACTCCCTGAAGGCGCGCGCCAACGAGAACCTCACCCTGGTGGCGCGTGGCGCGGTGCTGACGCCCGACGGCTCCGCCGACCAGTACGAGGCGGACTACAGCTCGGGGATGAAGGCACTGAAGGCTCAGTTGGAGAAGGCCGGGCGGCTCGCGGACGACGAGAGCGGGAGCGCGCCGGTGGCGAGGGCGGCGGACGGTGTGGCGCAGTGGCAGGTGCGGCACCGCGAGGCCCGGGCGACGGACGACCGGGGCGACTACGACGGGGCGCTGGAGCAGATCATCGGGACGGAGAAGTCCACCGGGCAGTCCTTCCAGCAGGTGGACGCCGCGCTGGAGAAGGCGCTCGCCCATGAGCAGGGCGAGTTCACCTCGGCGGCGAAGGACGGGCGCGGGGCCCTGCGGGGTCTGCCGACCGGGGCCGCGGCCCTGGCGGTGCTGGGGGCCGTCGCCGTGATCGTCGGGGTCAACCGCAGGCTCTCGGAGTACCGGTGAGAGGGGCAGCGATGAGCAGGTCCGAGGACCGGCCCGGGCGCGGCGGCCTGCGCGGCTGGGGCGGTGTGACGGGGATGGCGGTGGCGTGCGCGGTGACGGCCGCGGTCACCCTGCTGCCGCTGGCCCACCACAGCGGCGGGCCGGCCGGAACGGGCACGTCGGGCGGGGTGGTGACGACCGAACGGGCCCGGGCCGAGGCGTGCACCGAGCCGGAGGCGAGCCTGCCCGCGTCCGGCGACGACGGGCCGAACATCGACAGGATCAAGGAGCGCGGCAAGCTGATAGCGGGCGTCGACCAGAACAGCTTCCGCTGGGGCTACCGCAACCCGGAGAGCGGGAATCTGGAAGGGTTCGACATCGATCTGGTGCGGGCCATCGCCGACGACCTGCTGGGCGACCCGGACGCGGTGATCTTCCGGGCCATCCCCACCAACCAGCGCATCGCCGCCCTGGAGAACGACCGGGTCGACGTCGTCGTGCGGACGATGACGATCAACTGCAAGCGACTGGAGCAGGTCTCCTTCTCCACCGCCTACTTCCGGGCCGGACAGCAGGTGCTCGCCCCGAAGAAGTCGCCGATCACCGGCTACGACTCCTCGCTGAAGGGCAAGCGGGTCTGCTCGGCCGAGGGCTCGACGGCGTACGAGGCGCTGGAGAAGAAGTCCTTCGGGGCGCTCTACAAGGACGATTTCGACGGCACCGAGCGCGACCCGGACCGGCTGACCGTGCCCAACCAGCTGGACTGCCTGGTGCGGCTCCAGCTCGGCGAGGTCGACGCGGTCGTCACGGACAACGCCCTGGCGGCCGGGCAGGCGGCGCAGGACCCGGCGGTGGAGCTCAAGGGGAAGGACCCGTTCACCACGGAGTACTACGGCGTCGCCACGAAGAAGGGCTCCGACGATCTGGTGGCCCGGGTCAACAAGGTCCTCGTCGACTACCGGGCGGGCGGCAAGAACAGCGCCTGGATGCGGTCCTACGAGAAGTGGCTGGCGACCGGCCTGCCCGGGATCACCGCACCGCCCGCCCCCAAGTACCGCACCGACTGACCCCTTGCCTCCGGGCGACCGCCCCGCGGCACCGTGCACCACAGCGGCGTACGGACCGGAACGGGCGGGCCGGAGCAGACCGAAGCAGAACGATCCCGTCGGGCCCACCGGCCCGGCGGGGAGAGCGGAGAGGTGATCGATGGGCGTCGCGGGATCCTTTCCCGGCTACACGGGGAGGTCCTCCGGACCGGTCATGGACCGGGAGGAGGCGGACCGTGCGCTGGCCCGGCTCGGGGCGGAGCACGAGGCCATCGAGACCTCGCTCCTCGCGCTCCAGGACCATGCCGGGCGCCGGCTCCTGGAGGGCGCCGAGCTGACCGGCGTCACCCGGGAGCGCTGGGCCGCCACCGAGCAGTCCATCACCCTCCTGTGGGGGTATTTCGACGCGTACGCGGGGGCCCTGTCCGAGGCCCGCGCGATCCGTGCGCGCCGCCGCCACCCGAACCGGGACGACCTCACGGCGCTGACCGAACTGCTGCGCGGCGAATCGGTCACGGTCGCCAACCCGGGCGCGGTGCCCCCGCCCTCGGCCGCGGGACCGGCCCGGCTCTCCGAGCGGTTCTCGCTCCAGGAGCTGGTCGCCCGGATGAACGAGCTGTACGCCAGGTCCCTGGACATGGTCGTCGCCTCCGACTCCGTCTGGTCGGCGCTGCCCGCCCGGATCGACCTGCTCGCGGCCGAGCTGCACCGGACGCGTTCGCTGGCGCACTCGGTGGGCGTGCGGCCCGGTGAGCATCCGGCCGGCGACGACCTGGCCGAGATCACCGAGGAGCTGACGACACTGCGGGTGCAGGTGATCTCGGACCCGCTGGCGTTCTGGCTGCCGGGTCCCGGCAGCGCCGCGCCCGGCGGCGGCCGCCCCGACACCTCGCGCTACGACCGGGCCGCCCGCGCCCTGGAGGACGTACGGCGCGAGATCGAGGCGGTGCTCGCGGTCCGGCAGGACGCGGAGGCGCGCCTGGTGCGGCTGCGGGACGTCCTCTCGCGGGCGGACCGCACGCTGACGGAGGCGCGGGCGGCGCGCGGCGAGGTGCTGGCGAAGATCGCCGCCTCCGAGGTGCCCGCGGTCAGCGGTCCGCCGACCGCCCTCCAGGAGCGGCTGGCGGCCGCGTCGGAGCACCGCAGGCACGCCCAGTGGCACCGCCTGTCGCCGCTGCTGGAGTCCCTGGAGCAGGAGGCCGAGGACGAACTGCTGCGCGCCCGTGAGTCGTTGACCTCGGTGACCGCGCCGCTGGCGGTCCGCGCGGAGCTGCGCGGCCGGCTCGACGCGTACCGGGCGAAGGCGTCCCGGCACGGTCTGGCGGAGGACCCACTGCTGATCGAGCGGTACGACGCGGCACGCCGCATGCTGTGGAGCGCGCCGTGCGATCTGCGGGTCGCCGAGCAGGCCGTCCTGCGCTACCAGCACGCGGTCGCGGAGTCGCTGCCGCCGCGCCGGCCCGACGGACCGCAGGACGGGCCCGGCGCGGGCGAACAGGGGGAATCACGATGAGTACGCAGTGCCAGCGCCCCGCGTGCGAGGGCGACTACGAGGACATGGGCGGCGGTGAGCTGTACTGCGACACCTGCGGTCTGGCTCCGGTCGTCTCGCCGACGGGCATGGTCTCCTCGCCGCCGACCGGGGTCGCCGGGGGCGGCCGGGCGAGCGGCCGGAACAGCTCATCGCAGCGTTCGAGCTCCCGTGCCTCCGCCCGGTCCTCCTCCCGTTCGTCGACCTCGCGCCGTTCGGTCTCCGGCCGGCTGTCGCGTTCGCTGTCCGGGGCGGCCGCCTCCCGTTCGGTCTCGGTGCGCTCCTCCGGCTCGACGTCGGCGACCTCGGCCCGGGGGCGGCTCGGCGTCGGTCTGGTGGAGGTCCCGGACGTCCCCCGGCCCGATCCGCGTACGGCGGTGATGGAGCGGGCGGAGGTGCCCGAGCGCAAGCGGTTCTGCTCCCGTTCGGACTGCGGGGCCCCGGTGGGCCGTTCGCGCGGTGACCGGGAGGGCCGTACGGAAGGGTTCTGCACCAAGTGCGGCCACCCGTACTCCTTCGTGCCGAAGCTGACCGGCGGCGACATCGTGCACGGCCAGTACGAGGTCGTGGGCTGCCTGGCGCACGGCGGTCTCGGCTGGGTGTATCTCGCGGTGGACCGGGCCGTCTCCGACCGCTGGGTGGTCCTCAAAGGTCTGCTGGACACCGGCGACCAGGACGCGATGGCCGCCGCGATCTCCGAGCGCCGCTTCCTCGCCGAGATCGAGCACTCCAACATCGTGCGGATCTACAACTTCGTCGAGCACCTGGACCAGCGCACCGGCTCCCTCGACGGCTACATCGTCATGGAGTACGTCGGCGGCAAGGCCCTCAAGGAGATCGCCAACGAGCGCCGCACCCCGGCCGGGAAGCGCGATCCGCTGCCGGTGGAGCAGGCCTGCGCGTACGGGATCGAGGCGCTGGAGGCGCTCGGTCATCTGCACAGCCGCAATCTGCTCTACTGCGACTTCAAGGTCGACAACGCGATCCAGACCGAGGACCAGCTCAAGCTGATCGACATGGGCGCGGTCCGCCGGATGGACGACGACGAGTCCGCGATCTACGGCACCGTCGGCTACCAGGCCCCCGAGGTCGCGGAGCTGGGCCCGTCGGTCGCCTCCGACCTGTACACGGTGGCGCGGACGCTGGCGGTCCTCACCTTCGACTTCCAGGGGTACACGAACGTCTTCGTGGACTCGCTGCCGGACCCGGACACCATCGAGGTGTTCCGCACCTACGAGTCGTTCTACCGGCTGCTGGTGCGGGCCACCGACCCGGACCCGGCCCGGCGGTTCGCCTCCGCCGCGGAGATGGCCGAGCAGCTGACGGGGGTGCTGCGGGAGGTCGTGGCATTGCAGACAGGCCGGCCGCGCCCGGCCCTGTCGACGCTGTTCGGCGCGGAACTGCGCGTGGTCGACACGGAGTTGTTCGCCCCGCAGACGGACGACGTCTCGCAGCTGGGCGGCCGGGACACCGGCTCCGCGCGGGGCGGACTGCTCGGCCGCCGCAAGGGCCGCGGCGGCGGTAAGGCCGCTGTTCCGGCGCAGGGCGGCGCCTGGCAGTCCCACGGCGGGCAGGGCCACGGCGGTACGGCTCCGGTCGCGCCGGGGGCCGTGACGTCCGCGGTGGCCGAGGCGCTGCCGGTGGGCGCGCAGCCGTCC
>NZ_LZRD01000030.1 GCF_001687325.1 Streptomyces sp. PTY087I2
TGTCGGTTCTCGTTTGATCTGGCGAGGTGTCGGTCCTGTGAGCTGGGGTTCGCCAGTTGTGGTGAGACATTCACGGGTTGGCTTTCTCATTCGAAGTGGCAACTTTCGGGGAAGGGACTCGGCTGGGCTCGCCAGCTGGGTTGTCGGTAGTGGCCTCGCCATAGCTCGTCGCGCGTGGTGGCGAAGCGGTGCCGCAGGATGCGGACCCATTCGCGGAGGGGGTCCGCCCGCCCGTTGTTGGTGGTGAAGGCGTCAGGTTCGATCCCGAGTCGGCGGGCGGTGTGGCGGTAGAAGTTCTTCAGGTCGCGTTGCTCGACCATCGCGACGTGGCGACGCCAGTCGGGGTCGCCGGTGACTTCCATCAGCTGCACGATCTCGGGGAAGCGGACGGCACCGGGGAGTCGGTGATCGGCGCCGAGCGTGGCGGCCCGTGTGGTCCAGCGGGAGATCAGGGCGGGGTGGCGCTTCTCCTTCAACCAGCGGAAGGTCATTTGCCACGAGGTGGTGAGGGCCTTGCTGGTCGCGGTGTAGCCGATGCGGGCGGCGAGCTGGGCGTATTGGACCTGGGCTGCGACGATCTCCGGAGCGGACCGCAGGTCCAGGTGTGGGCCCTCGCCGATCCAGCGATGGTGGGCCAGACAAACGAAGCGGTTCAGGCTGCGGTACTCCCAGGCGACCGCGGTGGCCGGGCCGTGCTGAAGAGTGCAGACGCGGCAGGCCCGGAGTGGGTGCGGCTCGCCGCGGAAGAAGCGGATCACCGGCCGGTCCGTGGCCAGGGGCAGGTACTGAGGCGGGGCGTGCAGGGTGGGCAGGGCCCGGCGCAGGTGCTCGGCGGGGGTGCGGGAGAGCACGACCAGGCGGTCCAGCGCGGCGGTGTTCATGCGCGCGTCGCGGTCGAGGACGTGCTTGCCGGGGACGCAGTCCCCGATGGTCCGGAACAGGAGCGAGGCGGGGAAGTCGTTCGCGGCGGCGAGCCGGGCGACGAAGGACACCACGGTCTCGTTCTTCATGGGCCGGGCTCGCAGGGGCAGCGGGCGAACAGGCCGTTCCCATCGCTTCATCGGCGGCTCTCCTCGGCGGCGGTGTCGAGGACGACGGCTTCGAGGTGGCGTTTGGTGATCTTCTCGGTGCCGTCGGCGATGGCGTCGTTCGCGGCCTCGTAGATCAGCTGGTCAAGGCTGCCGATCATGCCGCCGGTCCGGCGGTGCAGGTAGGCGGCCTGCTTGCGGAGTGTGCCTGTGGTGTGGCGGTGCAGCCGCAGGGTGCTTTCCATGGTGGCCACGACCCGTTCCCAGTCCTCGCGCTGCTGCGTGGTGTCGTGGTCGAAGGCCCCGGTGTGCAGGGTGATGAAGCGTCCGGCGAGCTGGCGGCCCCGCAAGCCGGAGAACAGGCCGTTCTCGCTGACGTTCACCCCGGCGTAGACGAACGTCGCCTGGATCTGCTCGAAGAGGTATTTCAGCTGGTCGGAAGCGTCCTGGCCGTTGCGGGTGGTCAGATCCAGGTTATGGATCTCGTCCACGACGATCAGTCGGCAGCCGACCTTGTGCAGCACGGAGATCACATTGTGGGTGATCGCCTGCGGGCTCTCCCGGTAGGCGTAGGGCAGGCCGAGAAACGCGGCCAGCTCGACCACCAGATCGCGGGGCTTCACTGCGGGCGGGGTGACAATGTAGACAACCGGGACCTGTTCACCGCTGATATCGACGGGGGATCGGCGGTCGACGGCGAGTTGGTGCCGTTTGCCGAGCTGGGAGACCGAGGTGGTCTTGCCGGTGCCGGACGGCCCGGACACGATCAGGCCCTTTCGGCCGGTCTGCCGACGCCCGTTGCGGGCGATCAGCTTCATCCCCGTTGTGGTGATCCTGCGGATCGCCGGGGTGCTGACCAGCAGCAGTTCATCGTGGTAGCCGGTGCGGGCCTGGTCATAGACAGCCCGCTCGACGCGGTCGAGTCCCTGCCATGCCGCCTCGGGCAGCAACGCCGGCGGCTCGGGCAGGTTCTGAGACATGAACGTCCGCCAGCCGTCCAGGCTCGCCAGCGGCGGCATTCCCTCGCTCTCGTGGGTCACTGGTCCTCCCCCTCGGCGAAGGGGTCGAACAGGCCGAAGGGCACGACCTCACCAACGGCAGCCTCCTCGGAGGCACCTGTGGTCGCCTCGTCCTCGTCGTCCAGTTCCTCGATGACGGGCACCGATTGGAGTGCGGGTGGCAGTCTGCGGGGCATCGCGGTGGCGGCGCGGGCCTTGGCGGTGGCCCGTCGGTCGGGCCCCGGCCCGTCCTCGGCGCGCTTGAGGATGCCCGCCAGCACCACAGCCACCGAGGATTCGTTGGTGGCATCGACGCCCCTGGTCGCCGCGATCTTGCGGGCATAGCGCCAGGTGAAGTCGGCGAACGGCTGCCGGATCAGCGGCAGCTGGGTCCACTCGCAGGTGATCCACCCGCCCTTGTGGTGGTCACGGACCCAGACCCGGGTCAGGTCGTAGGGGTCGTAGTGGACTTCCCAGGCGTTGTCGTGGGCTCCGGAGCCACGGCGCCGGTAGGGCGCGAGCTGCGGGCTGTTGTAGGTGCGGTAGTCGATCTGGACGCCGTAGTCGTTGATGCGCCGCCGCAGAGCGGGCAGCATCTCCACGTAGTCCTCACCCGTGGGCGTGACCGGCACGTATCCGGCCGCCGCGACCATCGCCGCGTACGCCTCGTTCGGCGAGAGCGGCCGGCCCGGGGTGAGCGGGTGCCGCAGACCCTCGTGCGGGCGCGTCTGCCAACCGGCCACGATCCACTCGTCCAACAGATCCTGGAGGTCCGCGACCGGCCAGGCCGCCCGGCTCTCGACGTCGCTGCCGCGGCGGGTGGCATCCCGGCCGGTGTAGCCCGCCAGATGCTGGCAGAAGAGCGTGTTGACCGAGGAAAATGTCCGCTCCACCACGCCCTTCTCGGCGGGCGAGCGAGGGTGGCAGGGCTGCACCGAAATGCCGAGCGTGCGGCAGGCGCGCAAGAACGTCTCGGAGAGGTAGACGCGGCCCCGGTCGATCACGATCGTGTCCGGCACGATCACCGGCTTCGCGGCCGTCAGCTGAAGCCGGGTGTCGATGTCGACCAGGCGGGCGTGCGGAATCCGGGACGCGGACATCCGCAACGACTCGTCCCAGTCCGGCCGTACCGGCTCCGGGACGACGATGCGGGCCAGCATCAGCGCGGCGTCCACCGCCTTCGCCCCCGCCGGGTGGAGCACCGCCGCGCAGATCGTCCGTGTGGCGATGTCGACCGCGATCGTCAGCTCCGTGCGGCCCAGAACGCCGTCGTCCATGACGGCCATCACGTCCAGCGGGGTGGTGTCGATCTGCACCTGCTCACCCGGCCGGGCGGCCACCGTCGCGGAGAACACCCCGGACGGGCGGTTGGCCATCGACCGCCGGGTGAGCGCGGAACCGAAGGTGTGCCGGCCCGCCGAAAGCGCATCGACCAGCCGGTAGAACGTCGCCCGCGACGGCATCGTGACCTCTGGCCCGTGCTCCTCGGCCACGAACCGCTCGACCTGCCGCAGCATCCGGGCCTTGGTGCCCGTGGACGTGTCGGTCTGGGCCTCGATCGCCGCGACGGTGGCCGCGACCACGCGGGAATCCACGTTCCCGGTCGGCTTCGGCCGGGCCGCATACCGCCGGTCAACCAGACCCCACAGCCCTTCCTCCCGGTAACGTCGGCGCATCCGCTGAACCGTCCGCCGCTCCGCTCGCACCCCGGCCGCCCGCAGTTCGGCCGCCTTCGCGGTCTCCCGCTCGGCCAGCGACCGGGACGCCGGGTCGTACTCCGGTCGCGGGGCCGTCCCAGCAGGCGCATCCGGGGCAAGCCCGGTCTCAACCTCCACCAGGTGGCGTTCCCACCGGCACGCGGCCTCAGCGACCTCCTTCGGCAGTCCCTCCAACAGGCCCTGAGAGGTAAGCGGCGCCACCGGCACCGAGCCGATCACCTCGAAGTCCGGGGCAGCGAACAGATAGGACATCAGCACCGCGGACGGTTCCCCGGCGGCGGACAGCAGCCGCACCGTCGTCCCGGCGACGGCCACCACCGTGTGCTCCAGGCCACCGAAGACCACCCGGTCCCCGACGTGCAGCAACGGGCGGGCCCTCATCGCTCACCTTCCCCGGCAAGCCGCACCACGGTGCGATCTCCCAGCAACACCGACATGTCGCAGACCAGTTCCTGGCGCCACATCAGGTGGAAGAGCACCGGCAGGACGGCGATCGGGTCACCCGCGCTCTCGGCGCCCGCCATCAGCGGACCCGGAACAGCGAAGAACTCCCGGAGCCGTCCGGCAACTTCGGCGTTGAAACAGCGCGGATGCCGGTAGCCGGCCAGCCACCGCAGATTCAGGACCTCCACCGGGTCCAGCTCGCCCCACAGGGCGTACGCCCACCCGGCCTCCGCGCAGGCTCGTTCTGTCGCCGCGAACTTCTCCAGGTCCCGGGCGGGACGACGCTCCAGGGGACGGGAGTCCACCAGCAACACCGAACTGTCCGCGCGGCGAACGAAGTAGTCCGGCGCGTGCGACACCGACTTGCCCTCAGCGTTCTCCCAGAACAGCCACAACGGCTGTGAGGCCACCGCCGACACCTGCGGGTCGAAGTCCAGCGCCATCAGGTGATCGCGCTCAAGCCACGACTCGTAGCCGACATGAGTCCCTGCCGTAACCGACCAGTACAGGCCCGAATAGTTCCGCTGACCACGGAACGAGGGGAACTCGCGGACAGGGCGGCCGTCTTCGAACCGCACCTGCGCGGCCACGGCCAACGGCTCCCGACGCTCCACTCCGTCACCCCCCAAATAGCTCACCTCGAAGCCCCTGACCCTCGCCGGAGCGCCGCCCGTCACACTTCGCATTCGCTTGCTCACGCGTTCAGGCTTGCCAGTTCAGATGAGAACTCGCCACCCGTTTGCCAACTCTCGTGAGATTTCGCCACATCACATGCGAACCGACANACGAGGGGAACTCGCGGACAGGGCGGCCGTCTTCGAACCGCACCTGCGCGGCCACGGCCAACGGCTCCCGACGCTCCACTCCGTCACCCCCCAAATAGCTCACCTCGAAGCCCCTGACCCTCGCCGGAGCGCCGCCCGTCACACTTCGCATTCGCTTGCTCACGCGTTCAGGCTTGCCAGTTCAGATGAGAACTCGCCACCCGTTTGCCAACTCTCGTGAGATTTCGCCACATCACATGCGAACCGACATGCCATTTTGCTTCGAGCGCGAGTTCGGACTACCTTTTTGCACTGACTGGTCAGTTCAAATAGGGGAGGGTCTCTGTGGAGAGCCCGCACGGCGCGGCTGTCAGCGCCGAGGACTTCGGACTGGAAGGACCGCGCGGCCGGGTCTTCCGGAACGTGACGTTCAGTGCCGAGCCGGGGGAACTGGTGGCCATCGAGGGACCGTCGGGATCGGGCCGCACCTGTCTGCTGCTCGCTCTGACCGGCCGGATGCGCGCCACCGAGGGCCATGCGGAGACCGGCGGGCTGCGTCTGCCGAAGCAGGCCGCCGCCGTCCGCCGGATCGCCGCCCTGGGTCCGGTGCCGGGCGTCAGCGAGCTGGACCCCGCGTTCACCGTCGCCGAGCACCTGGGCGAACGCGCCCTCCTCCAGGGCCGTTACGGCTCGCCCCTGCGCGCCCTGCTGCGCCCGCGTGCCGAGCGCCGGGCCGCCGCCGAGGCCCGGGTGGACGAGGCCCTGGAGGCCGCGGGGCTCGACCCCGCCACGCTGCCGAAGTCGGGGCGCACCTCCGTACGCGACCTGGAGCGTCTGGAGGCGCTGCGGCTGTCCGTCGCGCTGGCGCTGATCGGCAAGCCGCGGCTGCTGGCCGTCGACGACACCGACCTCAAGCTGTCGGACGCCGAACGCGCTCAGGCCTGGGAGCTGCTGCGCTCCGTGGCCGACGCCGGGACGACGGTGCTCGCCGTGTGCAGCGAGTCCCCCGCGAACGCCCGGGTCGTACGCACCGCACCGGCCGCCGGGAGGACCGCCGCGGAAGAACCGGCCGCCGAGGAACCGGCCACCGGGAAGTCCGCGTCCGAGGAAGCCGCCGAAGACGCCACCCAGGAACCCACCACCGAAGAGGAGACGGCCGATGCGTTCGCCGAAACTGGCCGCGCTTGAGCTGAAGCGGTTCGGCCGGGGGAAGCTGCCCGCCGCCGCGCTCGTCGCCCTGCTGCTCCTGCCGCTGCTCTACGGCGCCCTGTACCTGTGCTCGTTCTGGGACCCGTACGGGAAGCTCGACAAGCTGCCCGTCGCCCTCGTCAACAACGACAAGGGGGCCACCAGCGACGGCAAGCGGATCACCGCCGGGGACGAGATCAGCGAGAAGCTGCTCGACTCCAAGGTCTTCGCCTGGCACGAGGTCAGCTCCGCCGAGGCCGAGAAGGGCGTCGAGGAGGGCACGTACTACCTCTCGCTGACGATGCCGTCGGACTTCAGCAAGAAGATCGCGTCCAGCGGCGGGGACTCCCCCGAGACCGGCGCGCTCCAGGTGCGGACGAACGACGCCAACAACTACATCGTCGGGCAGATCTCGAAGACGGTCTTCGGCGAGGTGCGCAACGCCGCCTCCACGAACGCCTCCCGGGGGTTCCTGGACCGCATCTTCATCAACTTCTCCGATCTGCACGACAAGACCGCCGAGGCGGCCAAGGGCGCCGACGACCTCAAGGGCGGTATCTCGAAGGCGAAGCAGGGCTCCAAGGACCTCGCGGACGGCCTCAAGGACTCCAAGGCGGGCAGCAAGAAGCTCTCCGACGGGATCGTGAAGCTGAACAAGGGCTCCAAGGACCTCGCGACGGGCTCCAGCCAGGTCGCCGGAGGCACCCAGCTCCTGGCCGACAAGGTCAACGGGATCGCCGGTGACCTGCGCCCGTTCTTCAAGGACAACGGGAAGTCCATCCAGGACACCGCCCGGCTGGTCGCCGACACCTCCGCGGCCGTACGGCACAACCTCGACGTACTGGTGAAGACCGCGCCCACCGCGGCGTCCCGCGCCCGGAAGGCCGCCGACGACCTGGCCGAGATCCACCGGACCCAGTGCGAGGAGGCCGAGGAGCCCGACGCCACGGTCTGCCCGCCGCTGGAGCGCGCCAAGGTCACCGCCGAGGACGCCGCGAAGATCGCCGCCGATGTGAACGCCCTGGTCGCCAACCAGAACGGCGATCTGAAGAAGCTGAGCGCCCAGCTGACCGCCTTCCAGAAGCAGGCCGAGGCCCTCGCCGAGCGCGCGCCGACGCTGGACGACGACCTGGCATCCGCCGTGGCCAAGGTCAACGAGCTCAACACCGGCGCCAAGAAGGTCGCCAAGGGCGCGCAGGCGCTGCACACGGGCCTCGGCACCGCGCAGACCGGCGCCGGCAGCCTGGACACCGGCGTCGGCAAGCTGAAGACCGGCGCGGAGAACCTGGACGGCGGGCTGTTCCGGCTCGGCGACGGCTCGGCCGAGCTGGCCCAGGGCCTCAACGACGGCGTGGCCAAGATCCCGGACTACGACAAGAAGGACCGCGACGCGCGGACCGACGTCATGGCCGACCCCGTGCAACTGGCCTCCCAGTCGCTGCACGAGGCCCCCAACTACGGCACCGGCTTCGCCCCGTACTTCATCCCGCTGTCCCTGTGGGTCGGCGCGATGGTGGCGTACATGCTGATCCAGCCGCTCAACCGGCGGGCGCTCGCCGCCGGGGCCTCCTCGTGGCGGATCGCGTTCGCCGGCTGGCTCCCGGTCGCCGCCATCGGCACGGCCCAGGTCGGCGCCCTGATGGCCGTCCTGCACTGGGGCCTCGGCCTCCAGATGGCCCACGCCGCCGGAACGATCGGCTTCCTGGCCCTGGTGACCTGCTGCTTCGCGGCGATCGTGCAGTGGCTGAACGCCTGCTTCGGCGCGGCGGGGCGGATCCTGGTGCTGGTGGTGCTGATGCTCCAGCTGACCTCGGCCGGGGGCACGTACCCCGTCCAGACGAGCCCCGGGTTCTTCGGCGCGATCCACCCGTACCTCCCCATGACGTACGTCGTCGAGGGGCTGCGCAGGCTGATCACGGGCGGTCCGCTCACCCCGGTCTGGCTGGGCTGCGCGGTGCTGGCGGCCTTCACCGTCGGCGCGCTCGCCCTGACCGCGTTCACCGCCCGCCGCAAGCAGGTGTGGAGCCTGAGCCGGCTGCACCCGGAGCTGAGCCTGTGAGCGCGCCCGCGGTGGCGTCCCCGGGTGGGCCCGGGCCTGGAAGAATCGGCCCCATGGAAAGCAGTGGCACCACGCGCCGCCAGGCCACCCGGCAGAAGCTCTACGAGGCGGCGGTGACGCTCATCGCCGAGAAGGGCTTCTCGGCGACCACCGTCGACGAGATCGCCGAGCGGGCCGGGGTCGCCAAGGGCACGGTCTATTACAACTTCAAGAGCAAGACCGAGCTGTTCGAGGAGCTGCTCCGGCACGGCGTGGGACTGCTCACCGCCTCGCTGCGGGCCGCCGCCGAGGAGTCCGAGGAGCGGGGCGGCACCCGGGTCGAGGCGCTGGACTCGATGATCCGGGCCGGGCTCGCCTTCATCGAGCGCTACCCGGCCTTCACCCAGCTGTACGTGGCCGAGCTCTGGCGCACCAACCGCGCCTGGCAGTCCACGCTGCTGGTGGTGCGTCAGGAGGCCGTGGCGGTCGTCGAGGGCGTGCTGCGCGACGCGGTGCGCAGCGGTGAGCTGAGCGAGGAGATCGACATCCCGCTGACGGCCGCCGCGCTGGTCGGGATGGTGCTGGTGGCGGCGCTGGACTGGCAGGCGTTCCAGCCGGAGCGGTCGATCGACGAGGTGCACTCGGCGCTGTCCCTGCTGCTGCACGGGCGGGTCAGCGGGCACTGAGGCCGCACGCCCGGGAAGGCACCGGGAGGCCACCGGGAAAGCCGAAGACGCCGGCCGATGAGGTTCGCATCCCCCGCGAACCTCATCGGACCGGCGTCTTCCGTGCTTGTCGGAAACCCGTTCCCCGTGACCCCGTATGTCCCCCGTGGTCCCCGGGCTCCGTCGCGCACCCCCGTTGCGTCGGGGGTACCGCGCCGTTCCGCCGCCCCGTGCCGGCGGTCCCGGCGCAGCGCCCCTTCCGTGGTCATCACTCTGCCGTCCGCGCAGGTGGGGGCCTATCCGCGCAGGTACTCATCTGTGCGCCTAGGTACGGATACTCAGGGCACCGCTGCGAACCCCACCCGGCCGCCGGGCGGGGTCGTTACGATCACCTGCGTGTCTGTCATCCCTCTCGTGTTCACCAGCGGCTGGGCGAGCGGGATCAACGCGTACGCGGTGGTCCTGCTGCTCGGCCTGTTCGGCGCGACCGGCGTCTCCGACGAGGTGCCCGCCGCGCTCCAGCGCACCGACGTCCTGATCGTGGCCGGTGTGCTCTTCCTCTGTGAGGTGGTGGCCGACAAGATCCCGTACGTGGACTCCGTCTGGGACACCGCCCACACGGTGATCCGCCCGGTGGCGGGCGCGGTGATCGCGGCCCTGCTCGCCGGGGAGAGCGGTTCGCTGCCGGAGCTGGCGGCCGGGGCGATCGGCGGGTCGACGGCGCTGATGAGCCATCTGGTGAAGGCCGGGACGAGGATGGCGGTCAACACCTCCCCGGAGCCCTTCAGCAACATCGGGATGAGCATCGTGGAGGACCTCGGCGTCGCCGGGGTCGTCACGTTCGCCATATTCAACCCGGTGGCGGCGGCCGTGATCGCCGGGGTGCTGCTGCTCCTCGGGATCGTGCTGGTGGTCTTCCTGACCTCCCGGATCCGCCGCTTCCTGCGCCGCCGGGCCCAGCGGCGCGAGGAGAAACGGCTGGCCGGGGCAAGTGGGCCCCTGCCTCCCGGCTGAACTGTCAGTGGTGGTCGATAAAGTCACCGGCATGGCACGAATTGCGGTGATCGGCGCCGGGACGGGCGCCATGGCGGCGGCCGCGCGGCTCGCCGTCGCGGGCGAGAAGGTGACGGTCTACGAGCGGTCCGCGAGCTACGGCGGCTCGGTCGGCCGCCATGAGCACGAGGGCTTCGTCTTCGACACCGGGCCCGGGCTGCTGCATCTGCCCGCCGTCCAGCGGGACCTCTTCGTGAAGACCGGCAAGGAGTCCCTGGAGCAGTGCGTGACGCTGACCCAGGTCGATCCGGCGAGCCGCCATCTCTTCGCGGACGGCACGGCGGTGTCCCTGCCGAACGCCTCCCGGGCCGGGGTGGCCGCCGCCCTGGACGCGGCGCTGGGCGCGGGTTCCGGGGAGCGCTGGAGCGACTTCATGGACCGGGCCCGGGACGCCTGGGACCGCTCCCGGCGGCCGCTGCTGGAGGAGCCGCTGCGCGCGGATCACCAGGTGCTGGGGCGCGATCCGTATCCGGCGGTGCGGCAGCGGCGGCTGCTGCGCCCGGCCCGGCAGGCGGCCACGGTCGCGGAGATCGGCGCGTGGGAGCTGGCGGACCCGCGGCTGGCCGCCCTGCTCGACGGATACGCGCTCGCCCACGGCCTCGACCCGCGCACCGCCCCCGCGAGCGCCGCGCTGTTGCCGTACATGGAGCAGACCTTCGGCAGCTGGTATGTGATGGGCGGGATGCGGGAGCTGGCCCGGGCGGTGTACGAGCGGTGCGTGGCCCGCCGGGTGGAGTTCGTGTTCGGGGCCGAGGTGGTCCGGGTCGTCGAGAAGGACGGCCGGGCGGCGGGCGTGGAGCTGGCGGGCGGCGAGGTCGCCGAGGCCGACCGGGTGGTGCTCGGGGTCCGGCCGCGCCCGGGCCTGGTGCCGGGTCAGCAGGTGGGGGGCGCGGGCGATGTGCCGGTCCGGGCGGGTTCGGGCGCGGGCGCGGCGGGCCGGTTCACGGTGCTGCTGTCGCTGCGCGGCGCCCGGGACGCGGACGCGGTGCACCGGACCGTCGTACACAGCGCACAGGGGGCGGCGGAGCAGGAAGCGGTGTTCGCGGGCCGGATCGCCGGGCATCCCACGGTGACGGTGCTGCGCCCCGACGATCCTGCGACCCGGCCGGACGCGGAGCACGAGGCGGTGACGCTCACCGCGACGGTGGCTCCGCAGGGTCCGGTGGACTGGCGGGACGCGGAGGTGCGGCGGCGGTTCGCCGACGTCCTGGTGGAGCGGGCGGGCGCGGCCGTGCCCGGGCTGCGGGAGCGGATCCTGCACACGGAGATCCGTACGCCGGCGGAGACCGAGGCGGAGACGGGGGCCGAGGGCGGGGCGGTGCCGCCGCCCGCGCTGGCCGGGGCGGGCGGCGCGTATCTGCACCCGGGCAATCTCACCCGGCTGCCTGGGCTGTATCTCGCGGGCGGCTGGGCGCATCCGGGCGGCGGGCTCCCGCACGCCGGGATGTCGGGGACGCTGGTGGCCGGGCTCGTGGTGGAGGGCGACGACTTCCGCGGCTCGCGCTGAGGAGCACGGCCGCCGGGGCCTCGCCCCGGCAGCCGTGCGCTCAGTAGCGGTACTGCTCGTTCTGGCCGGTGTCGTAGCCGTTGCCGTACGAGGGGGGTCCGGTGGGCTGCTCCGGTGGCATCGGGGGGTACTGCTCGGCGTCGCGCTGCTGCGGGACCCAGACGCCGCCGGGCGGGGTGTCCGTGGCGTACGCCCCCGAGGCGTACGGGTCCGCGCCGTAGCTCTGGGCGTAGGGGTCGGCGTAGCTCTGCTGCCCGCCCTGGCTGTCGTAGCCGTTGCCGTAGGTGTCGTAACCGCCGTAGGAGGGGGCTTGGTTGGTGGTGCCGATGTACGGGTCGGAGTAGGCCGCGTAGCTCTGCTCGCCGGTGCCGTAGTCGTACGTTCCGGCGTAGGGGTCCTGGGCCGGCTGCTGCCCGTAGCCGGTGTACGGGTCGTACGCGGCGTACTGCGGCTGGGCCGAGGGGTCCGCGTCGTGGCCCTGGTCCTGGTGGGTGTGTCCGTTCGTGTCGTAGCCGGTGTCCCCGTACACGCCGTACTGGCCGGTGTCGTCGGGGAGCGGCTCCGTCGCGTAGAGGGACGGTGCGGGCGGGGCGGCCGGGGGCGCGTCGTACCCGGCGGGGGCGTCCGGCTCCGAGACCTCCAGGTCCGAGACCTCCAGCGTGGGTTCCTTCGTCGCCGCGCCCTCACCGCCGCCCTTGCGCCGGCGGCTCTCCCCCGGGTTGCCGCCTATGGCCCAGCCGGTGGAGAAGCCGCGCCGGAAGGACAGCGTGACAAAGGTCTGGCCGGTGGCGAAGGCGAGCGTCCCGACGACGATGACCGGGACGGAGGCCAGCAGCACCCCGACCACCACACCGAGGAAGCCGGCGAAGGCGAGCAGCCGCCAGCGCAGTCGTGCCTTGTATTGCAGCAGCACCTCGCCGAGCAGCCACAGTGCCACCAGACCGAATGCGATGTAGAGGACCGTCCAGCCCACGCCCGCCCCCTCCTTCGGCCGTCACCGCTTCGGGGGCGGGTACGACCGGTCACGACTGCTTGTGCAGTCCGAGTTTCTCGTAGATTTCGAGCGTAGCCGTCGAGTTGTTGAGCGTGATGAAGTGCAGCCCGGGCACACCCTCGGACAGCAGCTTCGCGCAGAACTCCGTTGCGAACTCGATGCCAATGGAGCGTACAGCGGCGGGATCGTCCTTGGCGGCGAGGATGCGCTCTTTCAACGACGCGGGCACGGTCGCGTTGCTGAGCTGGGAGAACTTTTCCAATTGCTTCACGCTGGTGAGCGGCATGACCTCGGGGATCACCGGTGTTTCGCAACCCGCAGCGACGACGCGGTCACGCATACGGAGATAGTCCTCCGGGCGGAAGAACATCTGGGTGATCGCGTAATCCGCGCCCGCCCGGCACTTGTCGACGAAATGACCGATGTCCGTCTCCCAGTCGGTGGACCGGGGGTGCATTTCGGGAAATGCCGCGACGCCGACGCAGAAGTCGCCCGATTCCTTGATGAGGCGGACGAGGTCGGCGGCGTACTTCACGCCCTGCGGGTGCTCCACCCACGGGCCCATCGGGTCGCCCGGCGGGTCGCCGCGGACGGCGAGGATGTTCCTGATGCCCGCGTCGGCGTACTGGCCGACCATGTTGCGCAGTTCGGCGATCGAGTGGTTGACCGCGGTGAGGTGGGCGACGGGGGTCAGCGTGGAGTCCGCCGCGATCTCCTGGGTGGCCTTGACCGTCCCGGCGCGGGTGGAACCTCCGGCGCCGTACGTCACGGAGACGAAGCTCGGCCGGACCGCCTCCACCCGGCGCAGCGCGTTCCAGAGGTTGCGCTCACCCTTTTCCGTCTTGGGCGCCCAGAACTCGAAGGAGTACGACGTTTTACCGGTCGCCAGCAGGTCACGCACGGTACGCGCGTGATCCGTCCTGGTCGAAGGTGTTCCAAGGGCCATAAGGGGAGGTTAACCAGGGGGTGGACACTCACCCAACCAGAGCGGGAGACTTTGTCTGATTTTGCCGGACTGTTGTCCACCCCTCGGACATTCCTCGGACTTTCCCCGGCGAGAGGCCCTGGATGTCCGCTGTCCGTACGCCGGGAGTTCAGACCGTGTGTTCCCGGACGCGGCGGGCCAGTTCGGCGGTGGCGGCCGCCGGGTCGTCGGCCTCGGTGATGGCCCGGACGACGACGACGCGGCGGGCCCCGGCGTCCAGCACCTGGTCCAGATTGCCCGCGTCGATCCCGCCGATCGCGAACCAGGGGCGCCGGCTGCCGAGCGAGGCGGCGTAGCGCACGAGGCCGAGTCCCGGGGCGTGGCGGCCGGGCTTGGTGGGGGTGGGCCAGCAGGGGCCGGTGCAGAAGTAGTCGACGCCGTCCTGGGCGACGGCGGCGTCGACCTCGGCCTCGGCGTGGGTGGAGCGGCCGATCAGCCGGCCGTCGCCGATGATCGCGCGGGCGGCGGGGACGGGCAGGTCGCCCTGGCCGAGGTGGAGGACGTCGGCGCCGATGGCGTGGGCGACGTCGGCGCGGTCGTTCACGGCGAGGAGCTTGCCGTGCCGGCGGCAGGCGTCGGCGAAGACCGCGAGGTGTTCCAGCTCCTCGGCGGCCTCCATGCCCTTGTCCCGGAGCTGGACGATGTCGACGCCGGAGGTGAGCACGGCGTCCAGGAAGGCGGGGAGGTCGCCCTGCCGCTTGCGGGCGTCCGTGCACAGGTAGAGCCGGGCGTCGGACAGCTGCTCGCGAGGTGCGGACGGCGTGGACATCGTGGAACTCCCCCGTGGTCGTCACGGCGGAGTGGACTCCCCCGTGGTCGTGCCGGTGCACGGGCCGTGTCGGACGGCCCGTGCACCGCTTCCTGTCGTATGGGTCAGACGGCGAGCGCCTGGGCGCGGCGCTTCACCTCCGTCCCGCGATTCTCGCTCAGCGCCTGCGCGGGGGTGCCGGGCAGGGTCGGGTCGGGAGTGAAGAGCCACTCCAGCATCTCTTCCTCGGAGAAGCCGTCGTCCTTCAGGAGGGTCAGGGTGCCGGAGAGGCCCTTGACCACCTTGCTGCCGTCGATGAAGGCGGCGGGCACCTGGAGCGTCCGGTTCTCACCACGGCGTACGGCGATGAGCTGGCCCTCCTTGACCAGCTGGCGTACGCGCGTCACCTCGACATCGAGCATCTCGGCGATGTCGGGAAGGTGGAGCCAGGCAGGGACGAGAGCATCGGTCTTTGCGTCAATCTCGGTCACAGGGACAAGCCTGCCACCTGGGACTGACAGTCGGTAGCCGGGCCGACCGTACGGGGGGTGTCGGGGGCGGGTCAGAGGGCGGCGGACTTCAGCGGTACGGCGGGGTCGGCGGCCTTCTCCGGGGCGAGGACGGCCCCCGACTCGATGAGCCTGCGGCCCTGGGCCAGATCGCGCGGGCGGCCCACGGCGAGCACGGCGACGAGCGCGCCCTCGCGCAGCCAGCACACCGACCAGGCCGCGTCCGCCGGGTCGCCGCGCCACAGCAGGGTGTCGGCGTCGGCGTGGTGGCCGGCGTACTGCACGAAGCGGCCGAACTGCTCGGACCAGAAGTACGGGACGGGGTCGTAGACCGGGAGCGGTTCGCCGCTCTCCGCCGCCAGGATCGCGGCGGCCGCGGTGCGCGGGCCCTGGAGGGCGTTGTCCCAGTGGTGGACCAGCAGGCGGGTCCCGTAGCGGGCGGAGGGGAAGGAGGCGCAGTCGCCGACCGCGTACACATCGGGCAGCGAGGTGCGCAGGGCGCTGTCGGCGGTGACCGAGCCGTCCGGGCCGAGCGCGATCCCGGAGCCCGCCAGCCAGCCGGTGGCGGGGCGCGCGCCGATGCCGACGACCACGGCCCCGGCGGGCAGGGTCCGGCCGTCCGCGAGGATCACGGCCCCCTCCTCGACGCGCTCGACCCGGGCCCCGGTGAGGAGTTCGGCGCCGCTCTCCGCGTACCAGGCGGCCATCGGGGCGGCCACCTCGGAAGGCAGGGTGCCCGCGAGGGGGCGGGCCGCGGCCTCGACGACGGTGACGGCACAACCCGCGGCGCGGGCGGCGGTGGCGAACTCCGCACCGATCCAGCCCGCCCCGACGACGACCACGTCGTGCTGCCGGTCCAGGACGGGCCGCAGCCGGGCGGCGTCGTCGAGGGTGCGCAGCAGATGGACGCCGGGCACGCCCTCGGTGCCGGGGAGGGTGAGGGGCTCCGCGCCGGTCGCGAGGATGAGGGAGTCGTAGGGGACGGGGCCCTCGGCGGTGTCCAGCACATGGTCGGCGGCGCGCAGGGCGGTGACGTCCAGGCCGAGGCGCAGGGTGATGTCCAGTGCCTCGAAGTCGACGTCGAAGGCGGAGTCCTCGGCCTTGCCCAGCAGCACGGCCTTGGACAGCGGCGGGCGGTCGTAGGGCTGGTGGGGCTCGGCGCCGATCAGGGTGACGGGACCGGTGAAACCCGCCTCGCGCAGGGCGACGGCGCTCTGCACGCCCGCCATGCCCGCGCCGACGACCACGACGTTCCGGGCGGGACTCTTCTCCGTCTGCTGCTCGCTCACCCGCCCACCTTAATCATCTGATGAAACGTCAGGAAGACGGCCGCCAGGACACTGTCCGTCAACCGGCCGCCAGGAGACCGTCAGGAGGCCACTTCCTCCACCACGCTCGTCCCGCTGCCCTCCTGGGACTCCCACCGCCACCGCTCCTCCAACCGCACGCGGCCGTCCGGGAGATCGACGACGGTGGAGCGGCAGTGTCCGGAAGAGGTCGTTCCGTCCTGCTTGAGCTGGACGTAGCGGAAGTCCAGCGCGTCCCCGTCCCGGGTGCCGACGAGATGGCCGCGGACCACGTCACCGCCCGTGTACTCGGCCCAGATCCGGCCGTTCTCCTCGTGGTACGTGAAGCGGGTACGGGTGCCGACCTGGCCCGGGGCCTGGTCGGCGACGGGCGCGAGGACGAGTCCGTCGAGCGAACGGGCCATGGTGGCTGCTCCCCTACTGGGCGAAAGGCGGGTGGGTTTAGGGTGGCCAACGTAGAACACTCGCGGGAGCCCGGACGCACCGGGCTGAGAGGGAGGCTGGACGGCCTCCGACCGTACGAACCTGATCCGGGTCATGCCGGCGAAGGGAGGGGTTGGACACCCATGTGCGCCTCGGGGAACACCTCAGGAGCCGCAAGGAGGACCGCCGGATCCGACGTCCTCGTCATCGGGGGCGGCATCATCGGCCTGGTCACCGCGTGGCGGGCCGCGCAGCGCGGGCTGACCGTCACCGTGGCCGATCCCGCACCGGGCGGCGGAGCCGCACAGGTCGCGGCGGGCATGCTGGCCGCCGTCACCGAACTGCACTACGGCGAGCAGATGCTGCTCGGGCTCAACCTCGCCTCCGCCGCCCGTTATCCGGCGTTCGTCGAGGAGCTGGAGGAGGCGAGCGGCCGGGACACCGGCTTCCGGACCTGCGGGACGCTCGCCGTCGCACTGGACTCCGACGACCGGGCGCATCTGCGTGAACTGCACGCCCTCCAGGAGCGTTCGGGCCTGGAGTCGGTCTGGCTGAGCGGCCGTGAGTGCCGGCGGCTGGAACCGATGCTGGCCCCGGGTGTCCGGGGCGGCCTGCGGGTCGACGGCGACCACCAGGTGGATCCGCGCCGCCTCGCCTCGGCGCTGCTGACCGCGTGCGAGCGGGCCGGGGTCGCGTTCCGCCGGACGACCGCCGAGCGGCTCACCGTCGACGGGGGCCGGGCGGCCGGGGCGCTGCTCGGCGACGGCACGGAGTTCGCGGCCGATCAGGTCGTGCTCGCCGCGGGCAGCCTCAGCGGCCGGCTCGCGGGGCTCCCGCCGGAGCTCGTGCCGCCGGTCCGCCCGGTCAAGGGCCAGGTCCTCCGGCTCACCGTGCCCCCGGCGTACGCCCCCTTCCTCAGCCGCACCGTGCGTGCCGTGGTCCGGGGCGGCCACCTCTACCTCGTACCGCGCGAGAACGGCGAGCTGGTCGTCGGCGCGACCAGCGAGGAGATGGGCTGGGACACCACGGTCACCGCCGGCGGGGTGTACGAGCTGCTGCGCGACGCCCACGAGCTGGTGCCGGGCATCACCGAGCTGCCGCTGACCGAGACCCGGGCGGGGCTGCGTCCCGCGTCGCCCGACAACGCCCCGCTGCTCGGCCCGACCGCCCTGCCCGGTCTCCTCCTCGCCACCGGTCACCACCGCAACGGCGTTCTGCTGACGCCCGTCACCGGGGACGCGCTGGCCGAGGCCCTGACCTCCGGCGAGCTGCCCGAGGCGGCCCGCCCGTTCGCGCCGGGCCGGTTCACGTCCGCCGTCGCCACCCCCGTACTCCAGGAGCAGTCCGTATGAGCCCACAGGTATCCGTCTCGGTCAACGGGGAGCCGCGCACGCTCGACGCGGGCACCGCGCTGGACCGGCTCGTCGCCACCCTGACCGCCGCGCCCTCCGGGGTCGCCGCCGCCGTCAACGAGAGCGTCGTCCCGCGCGGCCAGTGGGCCGCCACGACGCTCGGCGAGGGCGACCGCATCGAGGTCCTGACGGCCGTACAGGGAGGCTGACCATGTCGGACGACGTCTTCACGCTGGGCCCCGCCACGTTCGGATCCCGGCTGATCATGGGCACCGGCGGGGCGCCGAGCCTGGAGGTGCTGGAGCGGTCGCTGATCGCGTCGGGCACCGAGCTGACCACGGTCGCGATGCGCCGGCTCGACCCGACCGTGCAGGGTTCGGTGCTCTCGGTGCTGGAGCGGCTCTCCATCCAGGTCCTGCCGAACACCGCGGGCTGCTTCACCGCGGGCGAGGCCGTGCTGACCGCCCGGCTGGCCCGGGAGGCGCTGGGCACGGACTGGGTGAAGCTGGAGGTGGTGGCCGACGAGCGGACCCTGCTGCCGGACCCGATCGAGCTGCTGGACGCGGCGGAGATCCTGGTCGACGACGGGTTCGTGGTGCTGCCGTACACCAACGACGACCCGGTGCTCGCCCGGAAGCTGGAGGACGTGGGGTGCGCGGCGATCATGCCGCTCGGCTCCCCCATCGGCTCCGGGCTCGGCATCCGCAACCCGCACAACTTCGAGCTGATCGTGGAGCGGGCGGGGGTGCCGGTGATCCTCGACGCGGGGGCCGGGACGGCCTCGGACGCGGCGCAGGCGATGGAGCTGGGGTGCGCCGCCGTGATGCTCGCCTCGGCGGTGACGCGGGCCCAGGAGCCGGAGCTGATGGCGGGGGCGATGCGTCATGCGGTGGAGGGCGGGCGGCTCGCGTACCGGGCGGGCCGGATTCCGCGCCGGCACTTCGCGGAGGCTTCGTCGCCGGTGGGTGGGCGGGCGGTGCTGGATCCGGAGCGGCCGGCGTTCTGAGCCGCCGTACGTGATCGGGGGCGCTGCCCCCGGGCCCCCGCTCCTCAATCGCCGGAGGGGCTGAAAACCTCCTTGTCACAGGTCGGTAAGGGAACGGCCCCGGGAATGCCCCGGCCCGTCCGGGGTGTCGGTGGCGGCTCGTAGACTCTCGGGGTGGACACGACCCTCCAGGACCCGCTCGTCGGGCAGCTGCTCGACGGCCGCTATCGGATTGAGGCGCGCATCGCCGTCGGCGGGATGGCCACGGTCTACCGGGCCGTGGACACCCGCCTGGACCGGGTGCTCGCCCTCAAGGTGATGCACCCCGCGCTCGCCACCGACGTCTCGTTCGTCGAGCGCTTCATCCGGGAGGCCAAGTCGGTGGCCCGCCTGGCGCACCCCAACGTCGTCGCGGTCTTCGACCAGGGCGCCGAGGGCGCGTACGTCTATCTCGCGATGGAGTATGTGGCGGGCTGCACCCTGCGTGACGTGCTGCGCGAGCGCGGGGCCCTCCAGCCCCGGGCCGCGCTGGACATCCTGGAGCCGGTCCTCGCCGCGCTCGGCGCCGCGCACCGGGCCGGGTTCGTGCACCGCGACATGAAGCCGGAGAACGTCCTGATAGGGGACGACGGCCGGGTGAAGGTCGCCGACTTCGGCCTGGTCAGGGCGGTCGGCACGGCCACCGACACCACCGGCTCGCTGCTGGGCACGGTGTCGTATCTGGCCCCCGAGCAGATCGAGCACGGCACCGCCGACACCCGCAGCGATGTGTACGCCTGCGGGGTCGTGCTGTACGAGATGCTCACCGGCGCCAAGCCGCACACCGGCGAGAACGCCGCCCAGGTCATCTACCAGCACCTCAACGCCGACGTCCCGGCCCCGTCCGCCGTGGTGCCGGGGCTGCCGGTCGCGCTGGACTCCCTGGTGGCGAGCGCGACCGCCCGCAACCCCGAGGTGCGCCCGCACGACGCGGTGCTGCTGCTGGCCGAGACCCGTGAGGCCCGCGCCGGGCTGACCGACGCCGAGCTGGACGCCGTACCGCCGCAGGCGCTGTCGGACTCCCACGACGGCGCGGACGACCGTACGAGCGTGATCCCCCGGGCCCTTCCGGAGGACGGCGACGGGGCCGGGGTGAACCGCACCAGCCGCCTGGCGATGCCGCCGACGGGACCCGACACCGCGCCCCGGCGCCCGGCCGGCCGACGCGGCCCGTTCGGCGGACCGCACCGCAGGCTGATCATCGTGCTCACCGCCGTCCTGCTGACCCTGGGGATCGGCACGGGCGTCTGGTACATCAACTCCGGCCAGTTCACCCAGGTCCCCTCGCTGCTCGGGCAGACCCAGCAGACCGCCGAGAAGCGGCTCGCGGACGCCGGGCTCGGGCTGAAGGGCGTGGACCGGGTCTTCAGCGACACGGTCGAGCGGGGCGAGGTCGTCAGCAGCAAGCCCGCCTCCGGCGACCGGATCCGGGGCAACGGCTCGGTGCAGCTCGTCGTCTCGCGGGGCCCGGAGATCGTGCGGGTGCCCGATGTGGCGGGCTCCTCCCTCGCGGACGCCCGGCGCTCCCTGAAGAAGGTGGGCCTGGTCCCGGGCATGGTGACCAGGGAGTTCAGCGAGGACGTGGCCCGGGGCGAGGTGATCCGCACGGATCCCCGCGCCGGCGCCGACCGCAATCCGGACACGGCCGTGGCGCTCGTCGTCAGCAAGGGCGCCCCGATCGACGTCCCGGACGTCACCGGGCTCTCCGCCGAGGACGCCACCGCCGAGCTGGCGGCCGAGGGGCTGAAGGCCGAGGTGCTGCCCGGCCGGATCCACTCCCCCGAGGCCGAGGGCGATGTGGCCGAGCAGTCCCCCGGCGGGGGCACCGAGGCCGCCGAGGGCGACACGGTCCAGCTGACCGTCTCCAAGGGCCCCCGCATGCTGGACGTCCCCGACGTCACCGGCCGGGACGTCGACGAGGCGCGGAGCACCCTGGAGGAGGCGGGCTTCGAGGTGAAGGTCGACCGGCCGTTCCTCTCCTTCAGCGACAAGATCGCGAGCCAGTCCGTGGACGGCGGCGAACAGGCCCCCGAGGGCTCCACGATCACCATCAGGACCAGGGGGTTGTAGAACAGCATGGACGCTCTGCGGAACCCGGTGGGCGGGCATGTCCCGGTGGCGGGCGGCCTCGCGAAGGTCGGCCTGGAGTACGCACGCGAGCTGGCGGCGGAGACCGTGCAGGTCTTCGTGGCGAACCCGCGCGGCTGGGCGACGCCCGCCGGGAACCCGGCGCAGGACGAGCTGTTCCGCGCCGAGTGCGCGGCGGCCTCGATCCCGGCGTACGTGCACGCCCCGTATCTGATCAACTTCGGCTCGCACACCGAGGCGACGGTGGAGAAGTCCGTGGAGTCCCTGCGCCACTCGCTGCGGCGGGCCCGGGAGATCGGCGCGCTGGGCGTGGTGGTGCACACCGGTTCGGCGACCGGCGGGCGGCCGCGCGCCGAGGCGCTGGCCCAGGTGCGGGAGCACATGCGGCCGCTGCTGGACGAGCTGACCCATGACGACGATCCGGATCTGCTGCTGGAGTCGACGGCCGGCCAGGGCTTCTCGCTCTGCTCGCGGACCTGGGACTTCGGGCCGTACTTCGAAGCGCTGGACTCCCACCCGAAGCTGGGCATCTGTCTGGACACCTGCCACATCTACGCCGCCGGGCACGACCTGACCGGTCCGGCGGGGATGCGGCAGACGCTGGACCTGCTGGTGGAGACGGTCGGCGAGGGGCGGCTGAAGCTGATTCACGCCAATGACTCCAAGGACGTCGTGGGCGCCCACAAGGACCGGCACGAGAACATCGGCGCCGGTCATATCGGGGCGGAGCCGTTCGCCGAGCTGTTCGCCCATCCGGCGACCGAGGGCGTACCGCTGATCATCGAGACGCCCGGCGGCAAGGGAGGTCACGCGGCGGACGTGGCCCGGCTGAAGGAGCTGCGGGAGAGCCGCCGGACCTAGCAGAGCTTTACAGCTCCGGGCCGTCCCCCGGCTCCTCCTGGTAGGAGTAGCGCTGCTCGGACCAGGGGTCGCCGATGTTGTGGTAGCCCCGCTCCTCCCAGAATCCGCGCCGGTCCGCCGTCATGTACTCGATGCCCCGGACCCATTTCGGGCCCTTCCAGGCGTACAGGTGCGGGACGACGAGACGCAGCGGGAAGCCGTGCTCGGCGGTGAGGAGTTCGCCGTCCTTGTGGGTGGCGAAGAGGGTGCGCTCGGAGGCGAAGTCGGTCAGGCGCAGGTTCGAGGAGAAGCCGTACTCGGCCCAGACCATCACATGGGTGGCGTCGGGGGCGGGCGGCGCCAGGTCGAGGATCGCCCGGGCGGGGACCCCGCCCCATTCGGCGCCGAGCATGCTGAACTTCGTCACGCAGTGCAGATCGGCGACGACCGAGGAGAACGGCAGCACCGAGAAGTCCTGGTGGTTCCAGCAGCGCTTGTCGCCGTCGGCGGTGGCCCCGAAGACGCGGAACTCCCAGCGGTCGGGCTTGAACTTGGGAACGGGCCCGTAGTGGGTGACCGGCCATCCGCGCTGCAATCGCTGTCCTGGTGGAAGCTCCGACTGCTCTGTTCCGCGCTTCTCCCGGTTTTCCGGCTGACCCATGTCTCCATGGTGACAGACAGGCAGGGGTGGTCATGACCAGGGACGACCCTCATCGGGGCAACTCGTACTAAGCGTGCACTTACTGGACGGCCGCTGAGCACGGTGCGAGGATCTGGCCAACTTGCCAGATCGATCACCGGTTGGAAGGAGCCTTTGTCATGCAGGGCGACCCCGAGGTCCTTGAGTTTCTCAATGAGCAGCTGACCGCCGAACTGACTGCGATCAACCAGTACTTCCTGCACGCGAAGATGCAGGACAATTTCGGGTGGACCAAGCTGGCCAAGTACACCCGGGCCGAGTCCTTCGACGAGATGAAGCACGCCGAGATCCTCACCGACCGGATCCTGTTCCTGGACGGACTGCCGAACTATCAGCGGCTGTTCCATGTCCGGGTGGGTCAGACGGTCACCGAGATGTTCCAGGCGGACCGCCAGGTCGAGGTGGAGGCGATCGACCGCCTCAAGCGCGGTATCGAAGTGATGCGCGGCAAGGGGGACATCACCTCCGCGAACATCTTCGAATCGATCCTGGAGGACGAGGAGCACCACATCGACTATCTCGACACCCAGCTGGAGCTGGTCGAGAAGCTGGGTGAGCCGCTCTACATCGCGCAGCTGATCGAGCAGCCGGAGAGCTAGTCCGGACGGTCGGCGACGACGGTCTCAGGCGGCGTCGGAGAGGACCGGGCGGGCGACGGAGGCGACGACGGGCTCCTGCCGCTGGTCGAGCAGTTCGCGGCGCGGGCAGTCGCCCCGGCCCAGGAGTGCCTGGATGCGGCGCACACATCCTCCGCAGTCCGTCCCGGCCTTGCAGGCCGAGGCGATCTGCCGGGGTGTGCAGGCACCGGCGTCCGCATGCTTCTTGACCTGTGCTTCCGTGATGCCGAAGCAGGAGCAGACGTACATGCGGTTCACCTCCCTGCGGGTCGGTCGCTGGTGCCGTCCCGGTCTTCGTCGGTGAGGCTAACCTAACCTTACCCGCCCCCAGGGTGGCGCAAAAGTCCTGGGTACGACTGTGGGGCACGGATCACATGGATCCGTGCCCCACAGGTGCGTCCGGCGAGGACTTCTACTGGTCGCGGTACATCTCGGCGACGAGGAAGGCCAGGTCGAGCGACTGGCTGCGGTTGAGCCGGGGGTCGCAGGCCGTCTCGTAGCGCTGGTGCAGATCGTCCACGAAGATCTCGTGGCCGCCGCCGACGCACTCGGTGACGTCGTCGCCGGTCAGCTCCACGTGGATGCCGCCCGGGTGGGTGCCGAGGCCCTTGTGGACCTCGAAGAAGCCCTTGACCTCGTCCAGGACGTCGTCGAAGCGGCGCGTCTTGTGGCCGGAGGCGGCCTCGAAGGTGTTGCCGTGCATCGGGTCGGTCACCCAGGCGACGGTCGCGCCGGAGGCGGTGACCTTCTCGACCAGCTCGGGGAGCTTGTCGCGGACCTTGTCGGCGCCCATGCGGACGATGAAGGTCAGCCGGCCGGGCTCGCGCTCGGGGTCGAGGCGGTCGACGTAACCGAGGGCCTCGTCGACGGTGGTCGTCGGGCCGAGCTTGACGCCGATGGGGTTGCGGACCTTCGAGGCGAACTCGATGTGCGCGCCGTCCATCTGGCGGGTGCGCTCACCGATCCAGACCATGTGGCCGGAGGTGTCGTACAGCTGGCCGGTGCGCGAGTCGGTGCGGGTCAGCGCTGTCTCGTAGTCCATCAGCAGCGCCTCGTGCGAGGCGTAGAACTCGACCGCCTTGAACTCGGCCGGGTCGGTGCCGCACGCCTTCATGAAGTTGAGGGCGTTGTCGATCTCGCGGGCCAGGGCCTCGTAGCGCTGGCCCGCGGGGGACGACTTCACGAAGTCCTGGTTCCAGGCGTGGACCTGGCGCAGGTCGGCGTAACCGCCGGTGGTGAAGGCGCGCACCAGGTTCAGCGTGGAGGAGGACGCGTGGTACATCTGCTTCAGCCGCTGCGGGTCCGGGACCCGGGCCTCCTCGGTGAAGGCGAAGCCGTTCACCGAGTCGCCGCGGTAGGTCGGCAGGGTCACGCCGTCGCGGGTCTCGGTCGGCTTGGAGCGCGGCTTGGAGTACTGGCCCGCGATCCGGCCGACCTTGACGACCGGCACGGAGGCGGCGTAGGTCAGGACGGCGCTCATCTGGAGCAGCGTCTTCAGCTTGGCCCGGATGTGCTCGGCGGACACGGCGTCGAAGGCCTCGGCGCAGTCGCCGCCCTGGAGCAGGAACGCCTCGCCCTTGGCGACGGCTCCCAGACGGGCGCGCAGCTGGTCGCACTCGCCCGCGAAGACGAGCGGCGGATACGACGCGAGGTCCGCGAGTACATCGCGCAGCGCCTCGGAGTCGGGGTACTCGGGCTGCTGCGCCGCGGGAAGGTCTCGCCAGGTGTTGCCACCGGCGACGGAGGTATTGGCGTTCACGGTCACGTGCACAACATTACGGGGTCCAGGAGGGCGTCCATTCGAACGCTCAATAGTTGAGACACCCGCTTCGGTGCCCGGATCGTCCGCTAGGGTCGGTGTATGTCGACGCAACAGATCCAGATCTCGATCCAGAACTGGTGGTGGACCGCTCATCCGGCGGCCCGCTGATTCATCGCGCTGACACTTCGCGAAGGCCGCCCGAGGGGCGGCCTTTTCCGTGTTCAGGAGCCGTTCCTCTCCCCCGGAAGGAAGCTGCTCCCATGTCCCGGATGCCGTCCCGATCCGCCTCCGCCCTCATCCGCCGGCTGCTCGCGGAGGACGCCCCGCCGTTCGCGTTGCTGCGCCGCCGGACACCCGGCCGTGACCACGATCACGTCGAACTGCTGATCGGCGGGGTGCGGGAGGCGGACCGGCTGGCCGATCTGCCGGTGGGCGCGTCGCCGGCGCTGGCGCTGGTGCCGTTCCGGCAGATCGCCGAGCGCGGGTTCGACGTCCGCGACGACGGCACCCCGCTGAGCGTGCTGGTCGCCGACGAGTGTCATGAGCTGGGGCTCGCGGAGGTGCTGGCGGCGCTGCCGGCGCATGACGTGACCGTGGCGGACCGCGGCTTCGATGTGCCGGACGAGGCGTACGCGGACATCGTGCGGCGGGTGATCCGGGACGAGATCGGGCAGGGCGAGGGCGCGAACTTCGTGATCCGGCGGACGTTCCGGGGCGAGATCCCCGGGTTCGGGCGGGCGGACGCGCTGGCGCTGTTCCGGCGGCTGCTGGCGGGCGAGCGGGGCGCGTACTGGACGTTCGTGGTGCACACCGGGGACAGGACGCTGGTGGGAGCCAGTCCGGAGGTGCATGTGCGGATGTCGGGCGGGACGGTCGTGATGAACCCGATCAGCGGGACGTACCGCTACCCGGCCGAGGGGCCCACCGCGGAGAGCCTGCTGGCGTTCCTCGGGGACCGCAAGGAGAGCGAGGAGCTGTCCATGGTGGTCGACGAGGAGCTGAAGATGATGTGCACGGTGGGCGACATGGGCGGGGTGGTGGTCGGCCCCCGGCTCAAGGAGATGGCCCACCTCGCGCACACCGAGTACGAGCTGCGCGGGAAGTCCTCGCTGGATGTACGGGACGTGCTGCGCGAGACGATGTTCGCGGCGACCGTCACCGGCTCCCCCGTGCAGAACGCGTGCCGGGTGATCGAGCGGTACGAGTCCGGGGGCCGCGGCTACTACGCGGGGGCGCTGGCCCTGCTGGGCCGGGACGCGAACGGGGCGCAGACCCTGGACTCGCCGATCCTGATCCGTACGGCCGACATCGCCCCCGACGGTTCGCTGAAGGTGCCGGTCGGGGCCACGCTCGTACGCCACTCGGATCCGGCGAGCGAGGTCGCCGAGACGCATGCCAAGGCGGCCGGGGTGCTGGCCGCCCTCGGGGTGCGGCCGGGCCGCCCGGCGGCGGAGGCGGACCGGCCGCGCCTGGCCTCCGACCCCCGGGTGCAGGCGGCGCTGGACGACCGGCGCGGCGGGCTCGCCCCGTTCTGGCTGCGGATGCAGGAGCGCGTCCGGGACCTGTCCGGCCACGCCCTGGTGGTGGACGGCGAGGACACGTTCACCGCGATGCTGGCCCATCTGCTGCGGGCGTCCGGGCTTGACGTCTCGGTGCGCCGGTACGACGAGCCGGGGCTGCGCGAGGCGGTCCGGGCGCACGTCGGGCCCGTGGTGCTGGGCCCCGGCCCGGGCAACCCGGGCGATCTCACCGACCCGAAGATGCGGCTGCTGCGGGAGATCGCCGCCGAGCTGGTGCGGGACCACCGGCACGGGCTGCTGGGGGTCTGCCTCGGGCATGAGCTGATCGCGGCGGAGCTGGGCCTGGAGATCGTCCGCAAGGCGGTGCCGTACCAGGGGACGCAGACCAGGATCGAGCTGTTCGGGCGGCCGGAGACGGTCGGCTTCTACAACAGCTTCACCGCCCGGTGCGGCGGTCCGGCCGCCGCCGAGCTGGCCGCGCACGGCATCGAGGTGAGCCGCGACGAGGAGAGCGGCGAGCTGCACGCGCTGCGGGGGCCGGGGTTCGCCTCGGTGCAGTTCCACCCGGAGTCGGTGCTGACCGTGCGGGGCTCGGCGATCGTGACGGAGCTGCTGGCGGGGCTGCCCGTGCCGCGCTGAGCTTTATGCGTTCCTCGGCACGAGGACGTTCTCGCTGTGGCGGCGGGCCAGGTAATCGGTGACGTTCTTGACGGTCGCGTCGATGATCTGGCCCACCGCGTCCTCGGTGTAGTACGCCTGGTGCGACGTGACGATGACGTTGGGGAACGTCACCAGCCGGGCCAGGGTGTCGTCGTCGATGCCCTCCAGGGACTTGTCGAGGAAGAACAGCCCGGCCTCCGCCTCGTACACGTCGAGTCCGACACCGAGGAAGCGGCCCGCGCGGAGTTCGGTGACCAGGGCGGCGGTGTCGATGAGGCCGCCGCGGCTGGAGTTGACGAGGATCGCGTCGTCCTTCATCGCCTTGAGGGCGCCCTCGTCGATGATGTGCTGGGTGGCGGGCAGCAGCGGTACGTGCAGGCTGATCAGGTCGGCCTCGGCGAACAGCCGCTCCTTTTCCACGTACTCCATGCCCAGCTCGACGCAGGCCGGGTTCTCCACGACGTCCCAGCCGAGCAGTTTCATGCCGAAGCCGTGGGCGATCCGGGTGAACGCCTCGCCGATCTTGCCGGTGCCGAGCACGCCGACGGTCCGGCCGCGCATGTCCCGGCCGAGCAGCCCGTCGAGGCGGAAGTCGAAGTCCCGGGTGCGGCTCGCGGCGCGGATGATGCGCCGGTTGACGGCCATGGCGAGGGTCCAGGCGAATTCGGCGACCGAGTACGGCGAGTAGGACGAGACCCGGGCGACGCGCAGGGCGAGGCGCTCGGCGACCTCCAGGTCGATGTTGTTGAAGCCGGTGGAGCGCTGGGCGATCATCTGCGTGCCGCCCGCGGCGAGCGTCTGGAGCACCGGGGCGCTCAGGTCGGCGTTGACGCTCGTGGAGATGATCTCGTGGCCGGCCGCGATGGGGGCGGTGTCCCGGTTGAGGAAGACGTCCAGGCAGCGGACCTCGTGCAGCCCCTCGAAGGCCTTCTCGATCAGGGGCTTCTCGTCGGACTGCACACCGAAGGCCAGAATTTCCACGGGTTCTCCCGAGCTGGGTCCGGGGACGGAACAGGGCAGGGCCGGTCAGCCCGAATATACGGCCGCGGCCCCGCCCCCGCCGGATCAGACGTCGTCGAGGCCGCGCTCGATGGCGTACCGGACGAGCTCCACCCGGTTGTGCAGCTGGAGCTTGCCGAGGGTGTTCTGCACATGGTTCTGAACCGTGCGGTGCGAGATCACCAGCCGTTCGGCGATCTGCTTGTACGAGAGGCCCTTGGCGACCAACCGCAGCACCTCGGTCTCCCGGTCGGTGAGCTGCGGGGCCTTCGGCTCGTCCGACGCCACGGGGGCGGGGTCGGAGGCGAGCCGGCGGTACTCGCCGAGGACCAGGCCCGCCAGGCCCGGGGTGAAGACCGGGTCGCCGGCCGCGGTGGAGCGGACGGCGTCGGTCAGCTCCTGGGTGGAGGCGGACTTCAGGAGATAGCCGGTGGCCCCGGACTTCACCGCCTCCAGGACGTCGGCGTGCTCGCCGCTCGCGGAGAGGACCAGGACCCGCAGGCCGGGGTGGGAGCCGACGAGCTCCTTGCAGACCTGGACGCCGGGCATGCCGGGGAGGTTCAGGTCGAGGACGAGGACGTCCGGGCTGACCGCCTTGGCCCGGCGCACTGCCTGCGGGCCGTCCCCGGCGGTCGCGACGACGTCGAAGCCGGACTCGGTCAGGTCGCGGGCGACCGCGTCGCGCCACATGGGGTGGTCGTCGACGACCATGACCCTGATGGGCCGGTCCGCCGCCCCCTGCTCGTCCTGCGGTGTGTTCTGCGTGCTCATCGGCCCGTTCCTGCCTTCCCCCGGGAAACCTTCGGTGCTCTGGGAACCTTCAACTCGACCTCGCAGCCCTGTCCGGGCACCGAGATCAGCTCTGCCGTGCCGCCCAGGTCGCGCAGCCGGCCGCGGATGGAGAGCGCCACCCCGAGCCGCCCCTCCCCCTCGGCCTGGGCGAGCCGTCCCTCGGGGATGCCGGGGCCGTCGTCCCGGACCGTGACGATCACCTCGTCCGGCTCGTCCTCGACCAGGATCCACGCCTGGGCGTCCGGGCCCGCGTGCACCCGGACGTTGTCCAGGGCGGCGCTGACGGCGGCGGCCAGCTCCCGGGCCGCGGCGGCGGGGAGCAGCACCGGGGCGCCCGGCTCGGCGAAGCTCGTACGGGATCCGGCGTGCGGGGCGAGCAGGGCGCGCAGGTCGCAGGGGGCCCGGTCGGCGGGGCCCGCCTCCTCGTCGACCTCGACCGTGCGGACCACGGCGCCCTCGGCGGCGTCCTCGGAGACCCGGGTGGGGGGCACGAGGCCGCTGGAGACCAGGGTGCGCAGGGCGACCTCCTGTTCCCCGGCCATCCGGCCCAGCTCGGCCGCCTCGCCGCCGATGGCGGTGCCGCGGCGCTGGACCATGGCGAGGACCTGGAGCACGCTGTCGTGGATGTCGCGGGCGAGCCGTTCGCGTTCGCGGGTGGCGGCCTCGATCTCCAGGGCGCGGGCGAGGGTGCGCTCACTGGCGCGGGCGACCTCGACGACGTACCCGATGGCGATGGAGGCGACCCAGACCAGCAGGACGTTGTGGTAGGTGTCCCGGCTGGGCTCGCCGCGCTGGATGATGTTGGCGGCGGCGACGAACGTGGAGGCGAAGGCCGCCCACCGCCAGCCGCCCTTGATGGCGAAGGCGAGGACCGCGCCGGCCGTCCAGATCGACGGCAGCGTCGGGCCGTCGAAGGACTGGGAGTCGACGTCGGCGAGCGGGGTGAGCAGGATGCCGGTCAGCGCGACGACGAGGTCGGCGCCGAGGAAGCGTTTGGTGCAGTTCGCCGCCGAGCGGACCTTGGGCAGGGTGGCGAGCGTCCACACGGCGAGGAACGCCAGATAGGCGACGGCGATCCAGGGCCGCTCGAACCGCTCCCGCCCGAAGTCGTCCTTGCCGAAGATCGCGAGCAGCACCGCGTAGATCATCGTCAGGACGCGGTAGCCGGTCAGCGCACGCCACAGCGGCAGCTCGACCGACATCCGTACGACCCGCTCACGCTTGGCCATGGTCACACCCCCCGGACGGTCAACGACGCGGTTACGCGCCGGACCGTTCCGTTCCGTTTCCGTTGCCCGCGGCGGCCTGCTTCCGCTCCCGCTTGGCCTCCTCGGCCTTGGCCTTCGCCTCGTCGGCGATCTGGCGCTTGGCGGCGGTGGCGTAGATGTCCACGTACTCCTGGCCGGAGAGCTTCATGATCTCGTACATGACCTCGTCGGTCACCGAGCGCAGGATGAAGCGGTCGCCGTCCATGCCCTGGTAGCGGCTGAAGTCCAGCGGCTTGCCGATCCTGATGCCGGGGCGCATGAGCTTGGGCACCACCTGGCCGGGCGGCTGGATCTTCTCGGTGTCGATCATGGCGACCGGGATGACGGGGGCGCCGGTGGCGAGCGCCACCCGGGCGAGGCCGCCGGGCTTGCCGCGGTAGAGGCGGCCGTCGGGCGAGCGGGTGCCCTCGGGGTAGATACCGAAGAGGTTGCCGCTCTCGATGACCTGGATGCCCGCCCTGATCGCCGCCTCGCCTGCGCCGCGCGCTCCGGAGCGGTCGACGGGGAGCTGGCCGACGCCCTTGAAGAAGGCGGCGGTGAGCTTGCCCTTCACGCCGGGCGAGGTGAAGTACTCGGCCTTGGCGATGAACGTGACCTTGCGGTCCAGCACGGCCGGGAGGAAGAACGAGTCGGAGAAGGAGAGGTGGTTGCTGGCGAGGATCGCCGGACCGCGCTCGGGGATGTTCTCCAGACCCTCCACCCACGGCCGGAAGGCGAGCTTCAGGGACCCGCCGATGGAGAACTTCATGGCGCCGTAGATCAACTCTGGTTCCTCCTGTGTGCTGTCGCTAGAGATTAGCCTGTGCCGTCGTCGCGGCCGCCGCCCGGCAGGGGGACCCGCCTCCCGGCCGGGCCGTGCGGGGCGCTGCGTGGGGGCGTGACGGCCCTGGTCGGTGTCGGTCCGGTCGCGTACGGTGAAGTCATCCGTCAAGCACTCCCCCAGGTGCGCCCTCCCCGCCCCGTCCCACGAACAGGAGACCCTGGTGCCGGTCCTCCCTGGAGCCGAGCCGTTCCGCCACGAGGGCGGAGAGGTCGGCGTCCTCCTCTGCCATGGCTTCACCGGATCCCCGCAGTCGCTGCGCCCCTGGGCCGACTATCTCGCCGAGCGCGGACTGACGGTCTCGCTGCCGCTGCTGCCGGGCCACGGCACCCGCTGGGAGGACATGGCGGCCACCGGCTGGCAGGACTGGTACGCGGAGGTGGACCGGGAGCTGCGGGTCCTCACCGAGACGTGCGAGCAGGTCTTCGTCTTCGGGCTGTCCATGGGCGGCGCGCTGTCCCTGCGGCTCGCGGCCAAGCACGGGGACGCGATCAGCGGTCTGGTGCTGGTCAACCCGGCCAACAAGGTGCACGGCCTCTCGGCGTACGCGCTGCCGGTCGCCCGCCACCTCGTCCGTACGACGAAGGGGCTGGCCGACGACATCGCGCTCCCCGGCTCGCACGAGGTGGGGTACGACCGGGTGCCACTGCACTGCGCCCACTCGGTGCGGAAGTTCTTCAAGCTGGTCGACGGCGAGCTGCCCCAGGTGACCCAGCCGGTGGTGCTGCTGCACAGCCCGCAGGACCATGTCGTGCCGCCCGCCGACAGCGCCCGGATCCTCAGCCGGATCTCCTCCACGGATGTTTCCGAGATCCTGCTGGAACAGAGCTACCACGTGGCGACGTTGGACCATGATGCGGAGCGGATCTTCGATGAGAGCTACCGGTTCATCGGCCGTCTCGCACCGAACGTCGGGATGAAGGGGAGCACGTCCGGTGGCTGAGCACGACGCGGATCGCACAGGCAGCGACGAGGAGCGCGAACCGCGCCCCTCGGAGCCCGCGGCCGTCCCGGAGGGGACGAAGCCGGCGGGGGCCGAGGGAGCGGAGCAGGAGCGGGCGATCGACGAGGACGCGGCATGGGCCGCGATCGTCGCGGGGTACGGGGAGGAGCCGCCGGATCCGCCGGGCGCCAAGCCGTTCAAGTCCATCGAGGACCTGGCCCTGCTGGAGGACGACCAGCGCAATGTGACGGGGCCCGGCGACGGCCCGGCCGGGGACCCGGCGGACAAAGGCTCCGGCAAGACGCCACCGAAGCCGCCCGAGAAGAAGCCGCTGGGCAGCTCGGTGGTCTTCGCGCCCGGCGTCGCGGGCCCGCGTGACTACGAGCTGCCCGAGTCCAAGGACGACGGCATCGACGAGCCGGACGACGGGGACGAGGGCCACTTCGTGCCCCCGGAGCCGCCGCCGCTGCCGGAGGCCGACGTCACGGCGAAGTTCGCCTGGCTCGCGGTGATCGGCGGGCCGGTGCTGATGCTGATCGCGGTGCTGCTCCAGTGGGAGATGACGTGGTGGCTCACCACGCTCTGCATCGGCGGGTTCCTCGGCGGCTTCGCCACCCTGGTGGCCCGGATGCCGAGCGACGACGATGACGACACCTTCGGCGACCCGGGGCGCGGCGCGGTCGTGTGACCGTCACCCGGCGGGGCCCCTGAGGGGCGAGGGCCGTGTGACCGTCATCCGGCAGGCACTCTGAGGGCGGCCAGGACCGGCAGATGGTCCGTGGCCGCCCCCAGGTCTGCGTCACTGACCCCGGGGAGCCCGGCCGGCACCCCGCAGCCGAGCACCTCGATGCCCGGGGTCGCGAAGACGGCGTCGATGCGCTTACGGGGCGCGTCGGGCGGGAACGTCAGCTCGCCGCCCCACGGGGCGACGGCCCGGCAGTCCTGGAGCTCCCCGGCCAGCTGCCGGAACGCCTTCCCCATCGGTACGTCGTTGAGGTCGCCGCCCGCCACCGCGTGCTCCACGCCCATCGAGGCGAGCTGTTCCAGCAGCCGGTCGGCCTGGGCGAGGCGTTCGTCGCGCTGGAGGCTCAGATGGCAGCTGAGCACCCCGAGCCGGGCCCCGGCGATCCGCACGACGGCGGTGGCGAAGCCCCGGCGGTGCAGGCCGGGGGTGAGGGGCAGCAGGACGTCCTCGGTGCGCTCGACCCGCGCGCGCAGCGAGCACAGCAGCAGGGGTCCGGCGGCGGTGGCCCCGCCGCTCAGCACCACCAGGTCGCTGCTCTTCGCGAGCCGGGCGGCGGCCTTGCGCCAGCGGAAGAAGCGCGGGGCCTCCTGGACGAGCACCAGATCGGGGGCGCAGGCGCGGATGACCCGGGCCAGGGCCGCGGTGTCGTCGTGCAGGGAGCGGACGTTGTAGCTCAGCACTCGGATGACGGCTGAACCGTCCGGCTCGGTACGGGAGTCGGGCAGGGGCGTCAGGACCATGCGGGCCACGATACGGCGGACGCCCGCCGCTGCCCCGGAGGGCGGCGACGGGCGTCCGCTGCGTCGTACGGAAGTGGCCCCTAGCCCTGGCGGGCGAGGTCGGCCGCGCCCACGAGCCCTGCCTTGCCGCCGAGTTGGGCGGCGAGCACCTGGGCGTGCGGGCGCCACTCGCCGCCGATCAGCCAGCGCCGGAACGACTTGCGGATCGGGTCGAGGACGAGCTCGCCCTCGTCCGAGACGCCGCCGCCGACGATGAACGCGGACGGGTCGAACAGCGAGGCGAGGTCGGCCAGTCCGGCACCGGCCCAGCGGGCCAGCTCGCGGAACGAGTCGATGGCCACCGGGTCGCCCTGGCGGGCGGCCTCGCTGATGTGCTTGCCCTCGATGCCGTCCACCGAGCCGTCGCCGAGGCCGAGCAGCACGGCGGCGTTCTCGGGGGTGGCGTTGGCGCGCTGCTTGGCGTACCGGACGAGCGCGCGGCCGGAGGCGTACTGCTCCCAGCAGCCCTGGCTGCCGCAGCCGCAGAGCAGACCGTCCGGGACGACCCGGATGTGGCCGAACTCGGCGGCCACGCCGAAGCGTCCGCGGCGCAGCTTGTTGCCGATGATGATGCCGCCGCCGAGGCCGGTGCCGAGCGTGATGCAGATGACGTCGTCGTGGCCCTGGCCGGCCCCGAAGCGGTATTCGCCCCAGGCCGCGGCGTTGGCGTCGTTCTCCACGACGACGGGCAGGCCGACGCGCTGTTCGACCTTGTCCTTGAGCGGCTCGTGACGCCAGTTGATGTTCGGTGCGAACAGGACGGTGGCGCGCTTGTCGTCGACGTAACCGGCGGCGCCGATGCCGACGGCCTCCACGTCATGACCCTCGCTCGCCCCGGCGACCGCCGCGCAGATCGCGTCGACGATGCCTTCGGCCGTCGGCGGGGTCGCCACCTTGAACGTCGAGAGGATCCGGCCCTCTTCGTCGACCACTCCAGCCGCGATCTTCGTGCCGCCGATATCGACGCCGATGGTGAGTCCCATGAATCCCTCAGTTTCGGTCGAGCCCCGCTAGGGGCAACCGTACCCGAGGCCGCGCCCGGTACCGGCCGGAGCCGGTCAGTCCAGGTCGATGCGTTCGGTGCCGGAAGGGCCCTCGTCCCGGGGGTCGGACGGGTCGTCGGCGGCCTGCTTCGAGGGGCCCGCGGTGCCCGAGGCGCCCTCGGTGGTGCGGGTCCAGCGGCTCTCCTGGCCCTCCACCGCGGAGCGGTAGGCGGCCAGCAGTTCGTTGCCCGCTGCGGCGAGGTGGTCGAAGACCTGGGGGTTGCGTTCGATGACCGGTTCCACGGCGGACTTCGCCTGCCGGATGGCCTGCTGGACCGCGGGGGCGGCGACGCCGAACAGCGGGGTCTGGAGCGAGGAGACCTTGTCGGCGACGGCGTCGACCAGCTTGCGCAGCTCCTCGGCGGCGGATCCGGGCTGCGGGCCGTACTGCGCGCGGCGGCGGGCCTTCTCGGCCGCGAGGTCCTCGGCGCAGGCGTCGGCCCACGCGTCGCCGTCGGCGGGACGGTCGGTGGCTTCACTCATGGCGGACTCCTGCGACGCGGGCGGCCGACGGTCGGCCTGCGGTTCACGTACTACCGACGTTACCCGAATGGCCGCACGGCGTTCAGGAAGTGCGCGGCCACAGGGCCGGGTCCGGGGTGAACCGCACCCGCAGCACCCCGTCGGCCAGGGCCGCGCCGGAGACGGTGCAGCGGCGCAGCGCGGAGGCGATCCGCACGATCCGGTGGAAGGGGCCGACGGTCAGGAGCAGTTCGTCGCCCCGGCGGACCAGACGCAGGTCCTCCTTGGCGGCCCCGGGCAGCGGCAGGCACCAGGCGATGGTCGTGGTCCCGTCCTCCGGGTCCTGCTCCTCCTCGGTCCACCAGGGGTCGCCGGTCCGGCCGGGCGTCCGGTCGTCGGGGGCGGGGATCTCCAGCGCGGCCAGGTCGCCCACGCCCTCGGGGTCGCGGCCCAGGTGGGCGGCCTCGTGCACGGGCAGGTCCGGGGCCAGGTCCTGGTGCCAGTGGTCCAGGCACTTCTCCTGCTGGGCGGCGAGCGCGGCGAACCAGGGGTCGGAGGAGTGCCGGGGCAGCACGCGGGAGGCGACCAGCAGATCGGCGGTCAGCCCGTGCAGGGCGAGGCCGGTACGGGCGGTGCGCAGGGCGTCCTCGGCGGCCGGGCCGGGCTCGGCGACCAGCCGGAGCGTGGTGGCCTCGTCCTCGATCAGGGCCTGGACGGCGGCCAGCTCCTCGTCCTTGCGGGCGGCGGCCTCGTACAGCCACTGGGCGGGCATCGGGACCCCGGCGAGCTGGGCGAGGACGGGGCGCAGGGCGCGGGCGGCCTGGCGTTCGGCGGGGAGCAGCCGGCGCAGATAGCGGCGGAGCTGTTCCGGGAGGGCGAGCAGGGCCAGGGCCTCGGGCAGCGGCGGGAGGTCGACGACGAGGGTGTCGTACCCGGACAGGTCGCCCTCGGCGGCGCGGCGCAGCGTGTGCAGCAGGGCGAGCTGCGGGGAACCGGGGAGTTCGGTGAGCTCCTCGCCGTCGAGCCGGCCCGCGCCGAGCAGGTCCAGGACGCCGGAGGCGCGCTTCTGGAGTTCGGTGAGTTCGGCGCGGAAGTGCTCGCCGGAGTCGATGCGGAGGTGGTCGAGGCGGTCGGCGACCGGGGTGGGTCCGGTGGCGGCCGGGAAGCCGGGTATGGCCTCGGCGGAGAGCAGCAGGGTGCGGCCGCCGCGGGCGGCGGCGGCCAGTGCGGTGGCCGCCGCGACGGTGGTACGGCCCGCGCCGCCGGGGCCGGTGACCAGGACCGTACGCATGTCGCTCAGGCCTTGGGGGCGGACTCGACGCGCTTCTTCAGACCGGCGAGGGCGCGGTCGATGATGACCTTCTCGGCCTTGCGCTTGATCATGCCGAGCAGCGGGATCTTGACGTCGACGGCGAGCCGGTAGGTGACCTCGGTGCGCTCGCCGCCGGCGACCGGGGTGAGGGCGTAGGTGCCGTCCAGGGAGCGCAGCATCTGGGACTTGACGAGGCTCCAGCTGACCTCGTTCTCACCGGTCCAGGTGTAGGCGAGGACGTGGTCGTCCTTGATCGCCCCGGCGTCCAGGACGAGGCGGACCTGCTCGGCGCGGCCCTGGTCGTCGGTGGAGAGGACCTCGGCCTCCTTGACCTCGCCGGTCCACTCCGGGTAGCGGGCGAAGTCGGCGATCACGCCCATGACGTCGGCCGGTGCCGCCTCGATCGTGATGCTCGAGCTGGTGTGTTCAGCCATCGCCGTGGCCCTCCAGTGCGGTGATACCGGTCGCTGTCGGCAGGAGCCTGCCGCTGTGCAGGCTATCGCGTGCCCGGGGCGCTCCGGTCCGCGCCCCGGCCGCCCGCGCTCACCAGGTCAGCGCCCAGGGCGTTCCGGTCGAGGCGAAGTGGCCGACGTTGACGCACTCGGTGGTACCGATGCGCATCCGGCGGACCAACGGCTGGTGAACATGGCCGAAAAGCGCGTATCGGGGGCGGGTGGCGCGGATCGCCTCCAGCAGGGCGGTGCTGCCGCGTTCGAAGCGGCGGGCGACGGTGTCGTAGGTCAGCTCGGGGACCTCGGGCGGGATGTGCGAGCAGAGGACGTCGACCGGGCCGAGCGCCTCGACCTTGGCGGCGTACTCCTCGTCGCTGATCTCGTACGGGGTGTTCATCGGGGTCTTGAGGCCGCCGCCGACGAAGCCGAAGACCCGGCCGCCGATCTCCACCCGCTCCCCGTCCAGCACGGTCGTACCGGGGCGGGCGTACTCGGGCCACAGGTGCGGGACGTCGACGTTGCCGTAGGTGGCGTACGTCGGGGTGGGGAAGGCCGCGAAGAGTTCGGCGTACTGCTCGCGCACCGCGCCGAGGATCTCGGTGTTGCGGTCGCGGCCGGCCCACAGCTCGCGGCCGAAGGCGCGGGCCTCGTCGTAGCGGCGTGCGGTGCGCAGCGCGACGATGCGGCTCGCGTTCTCCTTGCCGAAGAGGGCGGGGAAGATGCCGCGCGAGTGGTCCCGGTAGTCGAGGAAGAGCACCAGGTCACCGAGGCATATCAGCGCGTCGGCACCGTCCCCCGCGCGGGCCAGGGCCTCGGTGTTGCCGTGCACGTCGCTGACCACATGGATCCGGGTCGCCCTGGTGGCCGGGTCCCGGCTGTCCGGTTCGCTGCCTCGCATGCGATCACCCTAGAGTGCGGCTTCCGTCCCTGGTAGACCGTCGGACCTGCGGTTACTTCCACGTCGGGACGCCGGTGGACTACTGTGCGCGAAAGGGCCATTTATATGTGTGATGCATAAGACATCTGGCCGGAACCCCCTATCCGGAACCGAGTACCGGTGGGTAACGTCCGGGCAGTCCAGTCGTGCTCACCCCACTGAGCACCCGCCAATCTTGGACCGCAGCCGGTGCGTCACACAGAGCCGTGGCACCGGAGCCCGATGAGGAGCAGCAGTCTTGCGCGAGTTCAGCCTTCCGGCCCTGTACGAGGTCCCGACGGACGGCAACCTGACGGATCTCATCCGCCGCAATGCCGCTCAGCATCCCGAAGTCGCGGTGATGAGCCGCAAGGTGGCCGGCGTCTGGACGGACGTCAGCGCCACCCAGTTCCTGGCCGAGGTGAGAGCCGCCGCCAAAGGGCTGATCGCCTCGGGTGTGCAGCCCGGCGACCGGGTCGCCCTGATGTCGCGCACCCGTTTCGAGTGGGTGCTGCTGGACTTCGCGATCTGGAGCGCGGGCGCGGTGACCGTGCCGGTGTACGAGACCAGCTCCGCCGAGCAGGTGCAGTGGATCCTCGGTGACTCCGGGGCGGTGGCGGTGCTCGTGGAGAGCGACGCGCACGCCGCGGCCGTGGCCTCCGTACGGGATTCCCTGCCGGAGCTGGCGCACGTCTGGCAGATCGACGCGGGCGCCGTGGAGGCGCTCGGCAGGGCGGGTGCCGAGGTCTCGGACGAGACCATGGACCTGCGGATGGTCAGCGCCAAGGCGGACGACCCGGCGACGATCGTCTACACCTCGGGCACCACGGGCCGCCCCAAGGGCTGTGTGCTCACCCACCGCAGCTTCTTCGCGGAGTGCGGCAACGTGGTGGAGCGGCTGAAGCCGCTGTTCCGTACGGGCGAGTGCTCGGTGCTGCTGTTCCTGCCCGCCGCGCACGTCTTCGGCCGGCTGGTCGAGGTGGCCTCGGTGATGGCCCCGATCAAGCTCGGCTGCGTCCCGGACATCAAGAACCTGACCGACGAGCTGGCCTCGTTCCGGCCGACGCTGATCCTGGGCGTGCCCCGGGTCTTCGAGAAGGTCTACAACGCGGCCCGCGCGAAGGCGCAGGCGGACGGCAAGGGCAAGATCTTCGACCGGGCCGCCGACACGGCGATCGCCTACAGCCGGGCGCTGTCCACCCCGCAGGGTCCCGCGCTGGGTCTGAAGCTCAAGCACAAGCTCTTCGACAAGCTGGTCTTCGGCAAGCTCCGCGCGGTGCTCGGCGGCCGGGGCGAGTACGCGATCTCCGGCGGCGCGCCGCTGGGCGAGCGGCTCGGCCACTTCTACCGGGGCATCGGCTTCACGGTCCTGGAGGGCTACGGCCTGACCGAGTCGTGCGCGGCCACCGCGTTCAACCCGTGGGACCGGCCGAAGATCGGCACGGTCGGCCAGCCGCTGCCCGGTTCGGTCGTGCGGATCGCGGACGACGGCGAGGTCCTGCTGCACGGCGAGCACCTGTTCACCGGTTACTGGAACAACGAGGCGGCCTCCGCCGAGGCGCTGGCCGACGGCTGGTTCCACACCGGGGACATCGGCACGCTCGACGAGGACGGCTACCTCGCGATCACCGGCCGCAAGAAGGAGATCATCGTGACGGCGGGCGGCAAGAACGTCGCCCCGGCCGTCATCGAGGACCGGATCCGCGCCCATGCCCTGGTCGCCGAGTGCATGGTGGTCGGCGACGGCCGCCCGTTCGTCGGGGCGCTGGTCACGCTGGACGAGGAGTTCCTGAGCCGCTGGGCCGAGGAGAACGGCAAGCCGGCCGGCTCGACGGCCCTGTCGCTGCGCGAGGACGCGGAGCTGCTGGCCGAGGTGCAGCGGGCGGTGGACGACGGCAACGCGGCGGTCTCCAAGGCGGAGTCGGTGCGCAAGTTCCGTATCCTGCCGACCCAGTTCACCGAGGAGGCGGGCCACATCACGCCGTCGCTGAAGCTGAAGCGGAACGTGGTGGCGAAGGACTTCGCGGACGAGGTGGAGTCGATCTACCGCGCCTGAGGGTTACGCCGGAGGGGGCCCGCGCTTTTCGAGAAGCGCGGGCCCCTCGGCGTACGTGTGGGCCAGGTGCGGGCCCCTTTCGCGTACGGCACACGCGGGGCCCTTCGGCGTACGGGCCACACGCGGGCCCCCTTCGCGTACGGCACAGAGGGCGGCGCGGCGGGCGTCGGCCCCCCGGCCCGCCGCCCCCGTACGGTCACAGCAGCGTCTTGAGCTTCTCCGCCAGCAGGTCCCAGCGCCACTTCTCCTCGACCCAGGCCCGGCCGCGCTCCCCCATCCGCTGCCGCAGCTCCGGGTCGCCGAGCAGCGTGACGATCCGGTCCGCCGACTCCTCGGCGCTGCCGCCGCGCACCACCCAGCCGGTCTCGCCGTCGAGCACCGCGTCCGGGGCGCCGCCGGAGTCGCCGGCCACCACGGGCAGCCCGGTCGCGGACGCCTCCAGGTAGACGATGCCCAGGCCCTCCACGTCCAGCCCGCCGCGCCGGGTCCGGCACGGCATCGCGAAGACGTCCCCGGCCCCGTAGTGCGCGGGCAGCTCCTCCCACGGCACGGGCCCGGTGAAGCGCACCGAGTCCGCCACCCCGGTCTCCTCGGCCAGCCGCTTCAGCTCCTTCGCGTACGGGCCGCCGCCGACGATCAGCAGCACCGCGTCCGGAATCTGCGCCAGGATCGCGGGCATGGCGAGGATCAGCGTGTCCTGGCCCTTGCGCGGCACCAGACGCGAGACGCAGACGACCACCGGGCGGTCGGTCAGCCCGAGGCGGGCCCGGACCTGGTCGCCGCCGGAGCCCGGATGGAAGGTCTTCTCGTCGACGCCGGGCGGCAGTTGGGCCATGCGGCCGGCCGCGTCGGGGGTGAGCGCGGCGGCGATCCGGGAGCGGGTGTACTCACCGAGATAGGTGATCGTGTCCGTGCCCTCACCGATCCGGCGCAGCAGCTGCCGGGACGCGGGCAGTTGCGCCCAGCCCGCCTCGTGGCCGTGGGTGGTGGCCACCAGACGGCGGGCGCCCGCGCGGCGCAGCGCCGGGGCCATCAGGCCGAGCGGGGCGGCGGCGCCGAACCAGACGGAGGTGCAGCCGTGGTCGCGCAGCAGCTCGGTGGCCCGGCGGGTGACGCGCGGGGTCGGCAGCAGCATCGTCGTCCGGTCGCGGACCACGGGGAAGGGCTGTTCGGCGTCGAAGGCGGCGGTGGCCGCCGCGCCCTCCTCGCCGCGCTTCCAGGTGGAGGCGTAGACGACGACCCTCTCGGGATCCAGGCGCAGCGCCATGTTGTGCAGGAACGCCTGGATGCCACCGGGGCGGGGCGGGAAGTCGTTGGTCACGATCAAGGTCTTGTCCATCGCCGCCGACAGTACCGAACGGCCGCGCTTCACCGCTGGCGCCCTCCGCCGACGGCATCATGAACCGCCGGGGGGCGGTCGGGGACGAACGACGACGAGGGCGGCGATGACGACGGGACGAGCACCCACCGGCACCGGACCGTGGCCCTACGCGGTCTGGGCGTTGACCCGCGGCTGGCTGCTGGCCTGCGTGTTCCAGGTGGTCACGGTGGCCGGCCCGGACGTCACGGTGGATGTGTCGGTGATCTACCGGGGCTGGTACGAGACCCTGCTGACCGGCACGTATCCGCTGGACGACGTCACCTGGCAGTACCCGCCCGGGGCGGCCCTGGCGATCCTCTCCCCCGCCCTGCTGCCGTTCTGGGAGTACGCGACGGCGTTCTTCATGCTGGTGCTGGTCTGCGACGCGCTGGTACTGGGGCTGCTGCTGTACGCGGGGCGGCGGCCGGGGATGCGGGCTGCGGGCGCCTGGGTATGGGTCGTGGGGGTGCCGCTGCTGGGTCCGACGGTCTACGCCCGCTACGACCTGATGGTGACGGCGGTCGCGGTGGCGGCGCTGCTGGCGGGGGTGCGCAGGCCCCGGGCGCTGGGGGCGCTGGCCGCGTTCGGGGCGCTGCTGAAGGGGTGGCCGGCGCTGCTGCTGGTGGGGGTGCGCAAGGGGCGCCCGACACGGGCGGCCTGGGGGTCGGCGGCGCTGAGCGCGGCGGGTCTCGCGGCGGCGTTCGCGCTGTGGATGCCCGGGGCGTTCGCGTTCCTGGCCTTCCAGCGGGACCGGGGCACCGAGGTCGAGTCGCTGGGGGCGCTGGTCTTCCACATCGCGCGGCAGTTCGGCTGGGAGGGGCGGGTGGAGCTGCGTTACGGCTCGCTGGAGTTCGTCGGGCCGCGGGTGGAGCTGGTGTCGACGCTGGCGCTGGGGCTCGCGGTCCTGGCACTGGGCTGGCTGCTGCTGTGGCGGCTGCGGGCCCGGTCGTTCGCGGCGCGCACCCCGGCCGAGGCGGCGTTCACGGCGGTGCTGCTGTTCACGGTGACCAGCCGGGTGATCAGCCCGCAGTACGTGGTGTGGCTGGTCGGTCTGGCCGCGGTGTGCCTGGTGTTCCGGGGGACGGCGATGACCCTGCCCGCGGTCCTGGTGCTGGTGGCGGCGGGGGTGACGCTGCTGGAGTTCCCGATCGGCTTCGGCCATGTGGTGGCGAGCGACGCGCGCGGGGTGACGCTCCTGGTCGTACGGAACGGGCTGCTGGTGGCGGCCTCGCTGATCGCGGCCCGGCGGCTGTGGCGGTCGACGGTGCCGGGGAGACCACGCGTACAGGCCGTCCCGGGCGCGGTGGAGGGTCAGCCGAGCCGGGTGGCGAGGTAGTCGCGCCAGTCGGCGGTGAACTGTTCGGGGGTGGTGTCGAGCACCGCTTTCAGGGCTTCCTCCACCGCCCCTTCGCGCCCGTCGTGCGCGCCGACGGTCTCGTAGAAGGCGATCAGCTTCTCCTTGCCCCATCGCGCGGCGATCAGCTCGCAGGCCAGCCAGCCGCCCTCGTACGCGCCCGCGAGCTTCGCCGGGTCGCCGTCGAAGCCGAAGTCCCCGTCGGCGGGGAGGTCGGCCGGGGTCCGGCCGTCGCGGACGGCCTCGGCCAGTTCGGGGGCGATGGTGTCGGCGGCGCGGTCCTCGCCCCGGTAGGCGGTCCAGTCGGCGAAGCCCTCGGAGAGCCAGACGGGGGTGGCGCTGGAGGTGCTGGTCCGGGTGGCGACATGGGTCGTCTCATGGGTCAGGACGATCCGCTGCCCGAAGCTGCCCAGGGTGGCGTACGCCTGTGGGTTGACGATCACCCGGTCGGCGATGGCGGGGCGGTCGCCGGTGCCGCCGACCTCGCCGGTGGTGACGGCGGCGATGCCCCGGTAGCTGGCCTCGGGCGAGCCGAGCAGCCCCGCCATGGACTCGACGGAGTCCGGGACGAGGACGACCACCCGGCGGTTCCAGGGGCGCGGCCAGGCGTCCGAGACGGCCGGTACGGCGAGGTCCACGGTGTCCGCGATCTGCCGCAGCTCCTCCTCGCCCCGTCCGACGCCCAGGACGATGCTGTGGGCGCCCTGGACGACGTCCACGTCCCCCTGCTGCCACAGCTGCCCGGAGGCGCCCTTGGCGGGCCGGTCCTCGGTGATGTACCAGCGCTCGCCGTCGCGCATCAGCTCCAGGACGCGGCGGGTGGCGACCGGGGCGGTGTCGTACCCGTCGATCCGGTAGCGCAGCTCCACCTCGGCGGTGGCCCACTGCCCGTCCTGCTCGGTGATGCCCTTGACGTCGTACGTCCACGACTTGAGCGGCACGTCGGCGAGCCGTTCCAGCTCGGTGCGCTGGGTGGCCCGGAGCTTCGCGGCGTCCGGGGCGAGGCCGTCGAGGTAGCCCGCCGGGTCGTGGGCGAGGACGGCCGCCGCGCGGCGCTCCAGGGTGGCGTCGAGGGCCCCGGTGGTGAGGAAGGTGTCCGGGCCGGCGGAGGCCGTGCAGGCGGACGCGGTCAGGAGCGCGGCGAGCACCAGGCCCGCCGCACGCCGCCGCCCTCGGGGGCGTCCCCCGCGCGCGTCACGTCCTCGTACGGCCACCCTGCCGATCGTACGGTCAGATCCGGGTGACCGAGGAGACGGGCATCATGCCGACCGGATCGTAGCGGACCGCGGCGCCCGGGTAGGGGGCGTGGATGACCTGGCCGTTGCCGACGTACATGCCGATGTGGCTGGCGTCCGCCCGGTAGGCGACGAGGTCACCGGGCTGTGCCTGGGAGAGGGGCACCATGCGGCCCGCGTAGCGCTGGGCCTGGGAGGTGCGGGGCAGGCTCACCCCGGCCTGGGCGTAGGCCCACTGCATCAGGCCGGAACAGTCGAATCCGGAGGGCCCGTTGGCGCCCCAGACGTAGGGTCTGCCGAGCGCCTGGTGCGCGGCGGCCACGGCGGACATCGCGCGGGCCGAGCCGGGGGCGACGCCGGAGAGGTCGGGCAGCCCGTCGCGGCCGGAGCGGGAGGCCCGGTCGAAGGAGGCGCGCTGCTCGGGCGGCAGCGAGGCGAGCAGCCGGCGGGCCTCGCGGAGCTTGGCCTCGACGGCGCGCTTGTGGCGGCTGACGGCGGCCCGGTTGCGCTCCAGGTCGGTCAGGGCGCGGGTGGTCTCGGCGCGGCTCTGGGCAAGCTTGCGCTGGGCGTGCCGCAGTTTGTCCAGGGTCATCGCCTGGCGGGCGCCGGCCCGGTCGAGGGCGGCGGCCTGCTCCAGGTAGGTGTCCGGGTCGGCGGAGAGCAGCAGGGCGACGGCCGGGTCGATGGAGCCGGTGCGGTACTGGGCGCCCGCCATCGCGCCGAGCGCGTTGCGCATCTCGTTGACGCGTTCCTGGCCCCGGGCCGTGGCGTCCTGGGCGCGGTCCGCCTCGCCGCGCAGCCGCTTCACGCGCTCCCCGGCCTCGTTGAACCGCTCGGTGGCCTGCTCGGCCTCCTCGTAGAGGCGGTCGACGGCGGCCTTGGCGCTCTCCCGGGTGTCCTTCGGGTCGGCGCTCGCCGGGGCCCCGGTCAGGGTGGCGGCCGCGGTGGCGGCGGCCGCCGAGACGACCGTGACCCGGACGCCTCTGGTGAAGCCGGACTGTGTGCAACGGCGATGGGACACCACTGGTAGCCGCACTCCCTTCCGCTGACGCGGTGGTGCGCAGCCCCTGCCGCCCGGGCGGGCGGACGGAGTCCGGGAGCTGCGCAGCAGCCAGACAGTAATCGGACGACTACGCGTCGGCCAAAGACCGCGCCACGGCCGGAAGAAGGGCCGGAATGCCGCCGCCCCGCCGGTGACCTTGGTCTCCGGCGGGGCGGGGGCGTCAGCGTGGTGCGCGGCGATTCCCTCGTTCGGGCGTGCCGTGGCGCGCCGTCGCGTCGGTGTCAGATGCGGACGCCGAACTGGAAGGTGCCCATGTAGTCCATCGACTCGTAGCGGACGACGGTGCCCGGCTTCGGGGCGTGCAGGACCTGGTTGTTGCCGGCGTAGAAGCCGACGTGCGACAGGCCGTTGAAGAAGACCAGGTCGCCCGGCTTGAGCTGGCTGCGGCCGATCTTCGTGCCGTCGTTCTGCTGGGTGTACGTGGTCCGGCTGATGCCGACACCGGCCTGGGCGAAGGCCCACTGGGTCAGCCCGGAGCAGTCGTAGGAGTTGGGGCCGGAGCCGCCGGAGACGTACGGCTTGCCGATCTGGGTGGCGGCGGCGCTGAGGGCGGCGGCTCCACGGCCGGACGCGGGGGCCTCGTTGCCGAGTTCGACCCGGTCGCTGGCGGCGCGGCTGGCGCGCTGCTCCTCCTGCTGCATCTTGGCCCGCTCGGCCTGCGTCAGCGTGTTGAGGAGCCGCTGGGCGTCGGCCAGCTTGCCCTGGTACTTCTTCTTGTTCTCGCCGAGCGCCTTGCGGACGTCGGCGAGGTCGCCGAGCTTGTCCTGGGCTTCCTTGCGCTGCTGGGCGAGGGTGCGCTGCTTGGACTGGATCTTCTGGAGCGCCTCGGTCTGCTTGACCGTCAGCTGGTCGAGCGCGGAGGCCTGGTCCAGGAAGCTGTCCGGGTCCGAGGCGAGGAAGAGGGCGACCGAGGGGTCGATGCCGCCGGAGCGGTACTGCGCGGTGGCGATCGAACCCAGCTCGCCGCGGAGCGTGTTGAGCTCGGCCTGGCCGCGGGCGACCTTGTCCTGGAGCGCGTCGACTTCCTTCTTCAGCTTGTCCTGCTGCTCCTTGGCCCCGTTGTACTTCTCGGTGGCGGCCTCGGCCTCGTGGTAGAGCTTGTCGACCTTCGCCTTGACCTCGCTCTTGGTCGGCTTGGGGTCGGCGTGGGCGGCCTGGGAGGTCAGGGCCACGGCCGCGGCGGCGGTCGCGGTGAGCACGGTCACGCGGGTGCGGCTCGGCTGCTTGGGACGACGGTGGGACGCCACGAAGGCGAGCTCCTTCTTCCTCAGAGCCGCCTACCGGGCTTGTGGGGGACAGAATCCCCGGCTCCGTGCACATGACGGACTCGGCGGTTCCTTCGCCGTCACCCCCAATGGGTGATCAACCGTGCGAAGGTTCGAGGCCTGACCCTAGTGACCATCTTGTGATCAGTTCAAATCCTCACAGGATTTTTCTCGTCACACCCGGCACTTCTTTACTCTCACCCCACCGCGTGTAGCGGCGACTTGACGGTACGTTCCCGCAAATCCGGCATGTCACACATGCCGCCCAAACACCTTTAGACGCGCGAAAGGCGCTTGAGGAGCAAGACGGATGCGACCGGCCGCGCCCCGGCCTTCGCCACACCGTCCGCCACCTCGCGGTCGGTGGAGACGACCACCACGGGCCGCCCCGGCGGTTCCGCGCGGGCCAGTTGACGGATGACCTCGTCCGCCGTGACGCCGGGCTTGCTGAACAGCACCCGTACGCCGCGCGGCGGGGCGAGCAGCACCGGGGCGGCCAGTTCGGCCCCGTCGAAGACACAGGTCATCTCGGCGCCGGTCTGCGCCGCGAGCACCGAGAGCCCGCCCAGCAGCCGCAACCGCTGCTTCTCCAGCGGCATCTGGGGATAGCCGGTCTTGGTGACGTTGTAGCCGTCCACGATGAGATGCGCCTGCGGCAGCGCGAGCAGCTGGTCCAGCAGCGCCGGATCGGTCTCCGAAAGGGCGCGCGCGGCAATGTCCTTGGGCGACATCCGGCCCGGCTCCAGCGCGTCCACGGTGTCGGCGGGATGCGTGGTCGCCGGAGGGAGCGCCAGCTCCCGGCGCAGCCCCGCGGCCGCGTCCAGCACGGTGTCCAGGAGCAGCCGCAGCCGCATGTCCTCCACCGAGCGGCCCTCGCGGGCGGCGCGGCGGCTCGCCTCCAGGGCCGCTTCGGCCTCCCCCAGCCGCCCCTTGAGCCGGCGCGACTCGCTCTCCACGGCGGAGAGCTGGGCGGCCGACTCGGCCCGTACGGTGTCGGTCTCGGCGGCGCTGCGGCGCAGGGCGGCCTCGCCGCGCTTCACCTCGCTGAGCGCGCTGCGCAGTTTGCGGTGCAGCGACTCGGACTCCTTGCGGGCCGCCTCCAGCTCGGTGCGCAGCCGCTCGGTCTCCGTACGGGTGTGGGCGTGGGCCCGCTCCAGCTCCTCGCGCAGCTGCTCCAGCTCCCGCCGGGTCTCCTCGTCCGCTCGTTCCGCGTCGGCGCGCTGGACCTCCTCGCCGGCCGATTCGACCAGCTTGACCCAGCCCGCCGGGCGCAGCACATAGGCGGCCGCGGCCACGTCGAGGGGGTCGGCGGCGGCGGGCGGCGCGCCCGCCTCCAGCGCGCCGGTCAGCTCGGGCTGCGACTGGCCGAGCCGCTCGCCGATGCGCTGCCGGAAGACGGCGTCGCTCTCCAGCGCGGCGGCCATCGCGTTGCCCGCGAACTTCGCCCGCCGGGTCGGGGTGAACCGGGCGTACTGCCGTAGCTGGGACGGCAGTTCGGCGACGGTCAGGGCACCGAAGGCGTCCGAGACCAGCGCGATCACCCGCCGTCGCACACCCTCGGGCAGCGGACGGCCGAGCGCCTCTGCACCGCCGTCGGCCTCATCGGCCGGTCCGGCGCCGCTGGTCGGCTGATCCACCGTCCGTCACCCCATAGATATGTCGAAGGGTGCGCTCCCTCAGGAAGCGGCACCCGGCCTGTCCACCAGTTCGATCTGGTCCACCGCGTTGCACCAACGACAGCGGACCGACTCGATGGTCTCACTGACGACCTCCCGCTCCTCGACACTCGACTCACCGGCCAGGTCGAGGTGCACGTACTCCACGACCTTGGAGGAGCGGGTCACGTCGAAGCGCGTGAGGTTGCCGCACAGGGTGCAGCGCCAGCGGGTCGAGTCCGTCGGCAGGGGAACCGTCGTCATCGTTTGCGTCCTCTTTCGTCGTCTCCAGGAGCCCGCGCCGGGCGCGCCGCCGCGACTCCATCTGTCTACGTCAAGGATCTCGCGGTGCGCCGTCGAACTGCGGAAGTCCTGGCGTAACCCTACGGCCTCGCGTATAGGCATCGGCACGGCGAGGCGCTCCATCCCGTTCTCGACCGGTACGCCATGCTCTGTACATGATCGAGTGGCGGCGGGCCGACTGGCGGACCACGGCGGGGAGGATCCGGGACGCGGCGGTGTCGAGCGGCGCCCCGGTCACGTACGGGCTGATCGGTGTCTGCGGGGTGGTGTTCCTGATCAGCCCGCTCTCCGGGTTCGGCGGCGCCGCCCACGGGAGCGAGGAGGCGCTGCTCGCCGCGCAGGCCGGGTACTTCGAGCGGTGGGGAGTGATCCCCGCCGAGCTGTGGAAGGGTTCCGCGCACGCCCTGATCACCCCGTTCACGGCGCTGTTCGTGCATGGCAGCTGGCTGCACCTGCTGGGGAACCTGCTGTTCCTGTACGTGTTCGGCGCGATGGCCGAGGAGCGCATGGGGCGGACGCAGTTCGCGCTGTTCTACGTGGGCTGCGGCTATGTGGCGCTGGTCTGTTACGCGGCGGCGCACGCGGACTCCGAGCAGACGCTGGTCGGGGCGTCGGGGGCGATCTCCGCGGTGCTCGGCGCGTTTCTGTACCTCTTCCCGAAGGCCCGGGTGACCAGCCTGTTCCCGTTCCTCTTCTTCCTGCCGCTGCGCTTTCCCGCCTGGATCGTGCTGATCTTCTGGTTCGGGCTCCAGTGGGCGGCGGCGCAGGGCGCGGACGCGGGGCCGGGGGTGGCGTATCTGGCGCATGTGGCGGGGTTCGCGGCGGGGTTCCTCTATGCCTGGGGGCGTTACGGGTGGAGAGCTAGAGTGAAGGCTCCAGCCACCGAGGGAGACAGCCAGCCGTGATCACCGCGATCGTGCTCATCAAGACCAGTGTGGACCGGATTCCGGAGATCGCCGAGTCCATCGCCGCGCTGGACAGCGTCAGCGAGGTCTTCTCCGTCACCGGCACCTACGACCTGATCGCCATGGTCCGGGTCGCCCGCCACGACGACCTCGCCGATGTCATCCCGGGCCGGATCAGCAAGATCCCGGGCGTCGAGGGCACGGACACCCATGTGGCGTTCCGTACGTACTCCCAGCACGACCTGGAAGCGGCGTTCGCCATCGGCCTCGACGCCTAGGGCCTCTCCGGTACACCTCGGCCGGGGACGGGCAGCGCGCCCGTCCCCGGCCGAGGTGTTTCCGTACGGTCCCGTCCTCAGACCTGCGCGGCCTCGCCCCGGTCCGGGACGCAGCGGCCGTCCTCGGTGCGGTACTTCCACTGGGCGCCCTCGCGGACCAGCTCGGTCACCGCGCGCAGGAACCGCTCGATGTGCTCGTCGGGCGTGCCGGCCCCGAAGCTGACGCGGATCGCGTTGAGCGAACGCTCGCCCGGCTCGGCCTCGGGGGCGCCGCACTCCCCCGGGTCCTGCGGGTCGCTGCCGAGGAGAGTGCGCACGAGCGGGTGGGCGCAGAAGAGGCCGTCGCGGACGCCGATGCCGTACTCCGCGGAGAGCGCGGCGGCGAAGTGCGAGCTGTTCCAGCCGCGCACCACGAAGGAGATGACGCCGACCCGGGGCGCGTCGTCGCCGAACAGCGAGAGCACCTGCACCTCGGGGACCTCGGCGAGCCCTTCGCGGACCCGGGACACCAGCTCCTGCTCCCGGGCGACGAGGTTGTCGAAGCCCGCCTCGGTGAGGGCCTTGCAGGCGGAGGCGATGGAGTAGACGCCGATGACGTTGGGCGAACCGGCCTCGTGGCGGGCGGCCGTGGTGTGCCAGTCGACGTCCACACCGCCGTCGGCGCGCCGGGCGACCTTGCGGGAGGCGCCGCCGCCGGCGAGGTACGGCTCGGCGGCCTGGAGCCAGTCGGCGCGGCCCGCGAGGACGCCCGAGCCGAAGGGCGCGTACAGCTTGTGGCCGGAGAACGCGACCCAGTCGACGTCCAGTTCGGCGATGTCGACGGGGTGGTGCGGGGCGAGCTGGGCTGCGTCCAGGACGATGCGGGCGCCGTGCGCGTGGGCGGCGGCGGCCAGTTCGCGCACCGGCCACAGCTCGCCGGTCACGTTGGAGGCGCCGGTGACACAGACGAGGGCCGGGCCGTACGGGTCACGGTCGGCGAGCGCGCGCTCCAGCGTCTCGACGGCCTGGCCCGGGGTGCGGGGGGCGTTGAGGTAGGTGACCTGGGCGTCGCGCCAGGGCAGCAGGGAGGCGTGGTGCTCGGTCTCGTACACGAAGACCTGGCAGTCCGCGGGGATCGCGGCGGCCAGCAGGTTGAGGGAGTCGGTCGTGGAGCGGGTGAAGACCACCTGGTCGTCGGCGCGGCAGCCGAGGAACTCGGCGACCGTGCGGCGGCTGTTCTCGAAGAGGTCGGTGGAGAGCTGCGAGAGGTAGCCGGCGCCGCGGTGGACGCTGCCGTAGTACGGGGCGTACGCGGCGACGTCGTCCCAGACCCGCTGGAGGGCGGGCGCGCTGGCGGCGTAGTCGAGCGCGGCGTAGGTGACTTCACCGCCGGTGACGAGCGGAACGGTGACGTCCTGGCCCAGAACGGGCAGCGGGGCACAAACCGACGGGTCGATGGCAGCGGTGGAGACAGACATGGCGAACTCCCGTAACAGGCAGGCGAAACCCACGCGCCTGCGGATACGCGGCGGCGCGGGGAAGGAAGGAAAAGAAGGTGCGCTGAAGAAGGGCGGTCAGCTCAGGGCGTGGAGAAGCCCTGGGACGAGCCCTAACGCATTCGCTTGCTCACAGAAGGCTCCCTAGGGACCAGGACCCCGGGGGCTGGCATCCGCTGGATGCCGAGGGGCCCGCGCTTGCCGCAGACCTCGCTGCCTGCGGCCTGGTCTTCACCCGGGGCACCCCGCCACGGACGGAGGGTTGCCGGACAGCGGGCCGGGGCCGTAGTCGCTGTCACTCATGACCTGCGCAGCATCTTGCCATACGTATGCACACGCGCAAGGGCGCAGTCCGGCATCCGGACTGCGCCCTGTGTCACACGGTGTGCGCCGGGGGTTGCCCTCAGGCGTTGCTCGCCGCCACCCAGCGCTCCAGCGCGCGCTTGGCCGCTCCGGAGTCGATGGACTCGGCCGCCACCGCGATCTTCGCCGCGAGCTGTTCGGTCAGCGTGCCGGGGCCGGGGTCCAGGGCGACCAGGGCTGCCGCCGAGTTGAGCAGCACCGCTTCGCGTACCGCGCCCGTCTCGCCGTCCAGCAGGCGGCGGGCCACATCGGCGTTGTACGAGGCGTCGGCGCCGCGCAGCGCCTCGACGGGGACGATGGGCAGTCCGACGTCGCGCGGGTCGAACGCCTCCTCGCGGACCGCGCCGTCGCGCACGACCCAGACCCGGGAGGTGGCGGTGGTGGTCAGCTCGTCGAGCCCGTCGTCGCCGCGGAAGACGAGGGCGGAGTTGCCCCGGTCGGCCAGCACGCCCGCGACGATGGGCGCCATCCGGGCGTCGGCGACCCCGACGGCCTGGGAGCGCACCTGGGCCGGGTTGGTGAGGGGGCCCAGGATGTTGAACGTGGTCTGCGCGCCGAGCTCCTTGCGGGCCTTGGCGGCGTACCGCAGGGCGGGGTGGAACTTCACGGCGAAGCAGAAGGTGATGCCCGCCTGCTCGGCGACCTCGACCACCCGGCGCGGGGTCAGCTCCAGGTTGACGCCGAGCTTCTCCAGTACGTCGGAGGAGCCGCTCGCCGAGGACGCGGCCCGGTTGCCGTGCTTGACGACCTTGGCGCCGGTGCCGGCGATGACGATCGCGGACATGGTGGAGATGTTGACGGTCTTGGCGAGGTCGCCGCCGGTGCCGACGATGTCGACGGTGCGGCCGGGCACCTCGATGGTGTTGGCGTGCGCGTACATCGCGCGGACCAGGCCGGTGACCTCGTCCACGGTCTCGCCCTTGGCCCGCAGCGCCACGGCGAACCCGGCGATCTGCGCGTCGGTGGCCTCGCCGCTCATGATGCGGTCCATGGCCCAGGCGGTCTCCTCGGAGGAGAGGTTCTCGCCGCGCAGCAGGGGGTTCAGGAGGCCGGGCCAGGAACGGTCCGCCACGCTGTCGCCGCCGTTCGGGGTCACAACGTTCATGGTCCGCTCCAGGGTCCACAGCCGGTCAGTTGGATGTGGCTCCACCCTATCCAGCCCCGGGGACCGCGAAGAGCCCCGTCCATGCTCTGGACGGGGCTCTCGCGGTGGCGATCAGGTCAGGTGATCAGTGGTGGGCGTGGCCCTCGGTGATCTCCTTGTACTCCTCGGCGGTCGCCTTGGGGATCTGGTTCCCGTCGGCGAAGTACCCCTTGCTGAGCTTGGCGCGCAGCTTCTGGACCGGGGAGATCTTGCGCTTGACGCCGTTCTCGTCGACCGCGGGGCCGAGTTCGAGCGGCTTGTACTGCTCGTGCGCCGTGAGCGTGTGCAGCTGCTCCTGGCTGAGCGGCTCGTGGATCTCGACGAACTCACCGTGCGGCAGGCGCTTGATGATGCCGGTCTCGCGACCGTGCAGCACCTTCTCCTTGTCGCGGCGCTGGAGGCCGAGGCAGATCCGCTTGGTGACGATGAACGCGATGACCGGTCCGGCGAAGAAGAAGATCCGGACGAACCAGGTGATCGAGTTGATCGACAGGTGGAAGTGCGTGGCCCACAGGTCGTTTCCACCGCCGACGAGGCCGACGAAGTACGCCGTGATCCAGGCGACGCCGAACGCGGTCCGGGTCGGGGCGTTGCGCGGGCGGTCCAGGATGTGGTGCTCGCGCTTGTCGCCGGTGATCCAGGACTCGATGAACGGGTAGAGCGCGATGACACCGAGCACCAGGCCGAAGGCGACCAGCGGGATGAACACGCCCAGGACGAGCGTGTGGCCCCACAGGTTGATCTCCCAGCCCGGCATCACACGGACCAGACCCTCGGCGAAGCCCATGTACCAGTCGGGCTGGGCGCCGGTGGACACCTGGTCGACCCGGTACGGGCCGAGCGCCCAGATCGGGTTGATCGTGGCGATGGCCGAGATGATCGCGATGATGCCGAAGACGAGGAAGAAGAACCCTCCGGCCTTCGCCATGTACACGGGCAGCAGCGGCATGCCGACGACGTTCTTGTTGGTCCGGCCGGGACCCGCGAACTGCGTGTGCTTGTGGTAAAAGACCAGGATCAGGTGGGCCACCAGCAGGCCGAGCATGATGCCCGGCAGCAGCAGGATGTGGATCGAGTAGAACCGGGCCACGAAGTCGTGGCCGGGGAACTCGCCGCCGAACAGGAACATCGAGATGTACGTACCGACGATCGGCACGGACAGGATCGCGCCCTGGGTGAAGCGGACACCCGTACCGGAGAGCAGGTCGTCCGGGAGGGAGTAGCCGGTGAACCCGGTGAACATACCGAGCACGAACAGCAGGAAGCCGAAGAGCCAGTTGATCTCGCGCGGCTTGCGGAAGGCGCCCGTGAAGAAGACGCGCATCATGTGCACGAACATGCCGGCCAGGAAGATCAGCGCGGCCCAGTGGTGGATCTGCCGGACCAGCAGACCGCCGCGGACCTCGAAGCTGATCTTCAGGGTCGAGGCGTAGGCCTCGGACATCCGGATGCCCTGCATGGGCTCGTACGGACCGTGGTAGACGATCTCGCCCATGCTCGGCTGGAAGAACAGCGTCAGATACACACCCGTGAGGATGATGATGATGAAGCTGTAGAGGCAGACCTCACCGAGCATGAAGGACCAGTGGTCCGGGAAGATCTTGCGCATGTTGGCCTTGGCCAGGCCGTAGATGCCCAGCCGGCCGTCCGCCCAGTCGGCAACCCGCTCGCCGGCCGGAGCCTTGCGCCCGCTCGCCGGTTCGGCGGCGGAGGGGTTCTTTGTCGCAGTACTCATCCGCGCTCCCAGAAGGCAGCACCGACGGGCTCGTCGAAGTCGCCGAGCGCCTCGAGGTTGCCCTCGCTGTTGACACCGATCCGCAGCTGCGGAAGGGGGTGGCCGGCCGGACCGAAGATGACGCGAGCGCCGTCGGAGAGGTCGAAGGTGGACTGGTGGCACGGGCAGAGCACGTGATGCGTCTGCTGCTCGTACAGGCTGATCGGGCAGCCGACGTGGGTGCAGATCTTGGAGAACGCGACGATGCCCTCGTGGGCCCAGTCACGCTGCCGCTTGTCCTTGATGTCGTCCGGCTCGATGCGGACGATCATCAGGGCGGCCTTGCCCATCTGCGTCTGGAAGTCGTGCGCCTCCGGGTCGAGCCCCTCGGGCATGGCGAAGGCCAGCGACCCGACGGTGATGTGCTCGGGGCGCAGCGGCTTCATCGTGTTCATGTTGATGAGCTGCTTGCCCTCCGCCCAGAGGGTGTTGCGGAGCTTCTTCTCCGGCAGCGGACCGAGGTCGCGCAGCAGCACCACACCGGAGAGCGGCACCAGGGCCAGCGCACCGAACATGGTGTTGCGGATCAGCTTGCGACGGCCGATCGCGGACTCCTCGGCACCGGCCTTGAAGTCGGCCAGGACCTGGGCCTTGACCTCGGGCGCCGCCTCGATCGGGTGACGCTCGGCGGCGACCTCGACGTCGGACATCAGGGTGCGCGCCCAGTGGACGGCCCCCGCTCCGATGAAGAAGAGCGCCGCGCCCAGGGTGAGACCCAGGGAGAAGTTGAGCGCGCTCACATGGCCGAACGGCCAGATGTAGACGATCTTGTCCACCGGGAAGATGACGTAGGAGGCGATGAAGCCCACCGTCGCCAGCATCGAGAGGGTGAACATGAGCGCGACGGCCCGCTCGGAGCGGTTCGCGGCGCGTTCGTCCAGGTCCTGGATGCGCGGCTTGTGGGCCGGCAGCCCCGGGTCGGCGAACGGGTCGTCCGTACCCTCGACCGCGCCGTGCGCGGTCTCCTGCACCACGGGCAGGCTGTCTTCTGGAATCTGTTGGCTACTCATGACTTCTTGGCCTTAGCGGTGTGGGCCGCGACCCAAACGGCGACTGCGACGAGCGCGCCGAGTCCGAAGATCCAGGCGAACAGACCTTCGCTGACCGGACCGAGACCGCCGAGGGCCAGACCGCCGGGGCTCTCCGTCTCGTCACCGTTCACGGACTCGATGTACGCGATGATGTCCTTCTTCTCCTGCTCCGGCATCATCGTGTCGGGGAAGGAGGGCATGCTCTGCGGGCCGGTCTGCATGGCCTCGTAGATGTGCTTCGGGCTCACACCCTCGAGGTCCGGTGCGTACTTGCCCTCCGTCAGGGCTCCGCCCTTACCGGTGAAGTTGTGGCACTGGGCGCAGTTGGTACGGAACAGCTCGCCGCCGTTGGCGACGTCCGCGCCCGCCGGGTCGACCTGCTTGTCGGTCGGGGTGACCGGACCGGCGCCGAGCGACGCGACGTACGCCGCGAGCTGGTCGATCTCAGCCTGGCTGTAGATGACCTTCTTCTTCGGTACCTGGGCGCCCGGCTGCTGCGCGGGCATCCGGCCCGTACCGACCTGGAAGTCGACGGCGGCGGAGCCGACGCCCACGAGGGACGGCCCGTCGGTGGTGCCCTGACCGCCGGTTCCGTGGCAGCTGGCGCAGCCTACGGCGTAGAGCTTCTTGCCCTCTTCGATGGCGAGGGACTGGGCGGTTTCATCGGCCTGCGCCTTGCCCGCGGGCGCAAACGCGGCGTACAGCCCCCCGGTAGCCGCCAGCGCGAGGAGTAGTACGACGACCGCCGCCAGCGGATGGCGTCGTCGTGCGGAGAGCTTTTTCACGGATTACCCCGGTGTCAGGATCTTCTGCGTCGATGGTGGGCGGGTGCGAGCCCGGGTTACTTGATCATGTAGATCGTTGCGAACAGGCCGATCCATACGACATCGACGAAGTGCCAGTAGTAGGACACGACGATGGCGGCGGTGGCCTGATCGTGGGTGAACCTCTTGGCCGCGTACGTTCTGCCGAGGACCAGCAGGAAGGCGATGAGACCGCCTGTCACGTGCAGACCGTGGAAGCCGGTGGTCAGGTAGAACACCGAGCCGTAGGGGTCGGACGAGAGGGAGAGCCCCGCGTCCTTGACCAGCTCGGTGTACTCCAGGACCTGGCCGCCGATGAAGATCGCACCCATCACGAACGTGATGATGAACCAGGTGCGGAGCTTCTTCACATCGCCCCGCTCGGCGGCGAAGACGCCGAGCTGGCAGGTGAGTGAGGAGAGCACCAGGATCGTGGTGTTCGTCGCCGAGAACGGGAAGTTCAGATGATCGGACATCTCCTTCCAGTAATCGGGTCCCATCACCGATCGCAGGGTGAAGTACATCGCGAAGAGGGCCGCGAAGAACATCAGCTCGGAACTCAACCAGATGATGGTTCCGACGCTGGTGAGGTTCGGCCGATTGACCGACGGGTGCGCGTGCCCGGTTTCTACTGTCGTTGCTGTCGCCACGACCGACATTATGTCGGTCGCTTATCCCGCCCTCACCCCGGGGGGTGCCGTTCGGTGTGTCCGTACCGTCCGCAGGGGTCCTGCCCTGCGCCGAACGGCCCATCCCGGCGTCGTCATTACCGGTGCTGACGGCCGGTCGGGCGGAGTACGATCCGCGCATCGGTTCATGCCCCGAGAGCCCCGACGACGTCGATGTCACGGAGGAACAATGCAGGCGACCGCCACGGTCCTGGTCTACAGCGACGACGCCAACATCCGGGAGCAGGTGAGGCTGGCAGCCGGTCGCAGGCCTGCCGCGGACGTCCCACCGGTGGAGTTCCTGGAGTGCGCGACGCTCCCGGCCGTCCTGAAGGCGCTGGACGGCGGCGGCATCGACGTCTGTGTGCTGGACGGGGAGACGGCTCCCGTCGGCGGCATGGGCGTCTGCCGCCAGATCAAGGACGAGATCTTCCGCTGCCCGCCGGTCCTCCTGCTGATCGGCCGCCCGCAGGACGCGTGGCTGGCCACCTGGAGCCGGGCGGACTCCGCCGTGACGCTGCCGGTGGACCCGGTGGAGTTCGCCGACGCGCTGGCGGCGCTGCTGCGGCAGCGGCTCGCCGTGGAGGCCTGAGAGCCGCCCGAGGCACGGAGGAGCCCCCACGGCCCGCAGGAGGGCGTGGGGGCTTCTCGGCGTACGTGGCGGGGGCCCTGCCGGTCAGACGTGGGGCCGCAGCCGGGCGGTCTGGAGCGTCTGCGGGCTGTCCGGCGCCCCTTCGTGGAGGGCGCTGCCCTTCTGCCACTTCTCCCAGGAGAGGTTCCAGTCGCCGAACCCGTTGCCGAACGGGTCCATGTCCTCGCCCAGGCTGCCGACGACCTTGACGATGTCGCCCTCGCGCACGGTGTCGAAGAACCACTCGGCGTTGCTCATGCTCATGCCGGTGCAGCCGTGGCTGACGTTGGCGTTGCCCTGGGAGCCGGTGGACCAGGGGGCGGCGTGGACGTACTCGCCGCTCCAGGTCACCCGGGTGGCCCAGTAGACCGGCAGGTCGTACGACTCCGACGAGCCGGCCGCGATGCCGATGGACTCGCCGCGCATACGGACGAACTGCTCCTTGGCGAGCACCACCTTGACGCCGTTGCGGGTGGAGAAGCCGGGCTTGCCGGTGGTGACCGGAATGGTGTTGATCACTTCTCCGTTGCGGAGCACCGTCATGGAGTGGTCCGAGGCGTCGGTGACGGCCTCGATCCGGTCGCCGGTGGTGAGCTTGAGGGGCTTGGCCTCGGCTCCGTAGAGCGCGTTGGTCACCTTGATGCCGGCCAGGTTGGAGCGCACCTCGATGGTGGCCTTCGCCGGCCAGTACTCCTTCGGACGGTAGTGCAGTTTCTTGTCGTCGACCCAGTACCAGGAGCCGGTGGTGGCCGGGGTGGAGCGGACCTTCAGGGCGCGCTCGACGGTGGCCCTGGCCGCCTTGTCGGTGATCGGAGCGCTGAGTTCCGCCGTGATGGGCTGTCCGACGCCGTAGGTGCCCGCCTCCGGGCCGAAGGCGACCTTCAGCAGCTTCTTGGGCGAGGAGGTGTCGAAGGAGAGCGTACGGACGCCTGGGGCGCCGTCGCCGTTCTCGGTGGAGACCCTGACGGTGTATCCGGTGCCGGCGGCGAGCGGGGCGGTGGAGCGCCAGCGCCTGCCGTCGGCGGAGAGTTCGCCCGCGAGGTGGCGGCCGCCGGTGTCCACGGCGCTGACGTCGGTGATGCGCCCGTCGTCACCCTTGACGGTGACTTCCAGCGGCTTGTCGGGGTCGGCCTTCTCCTTGTCGGAGGGGCCGTTGAAGGAGATCTGGTCGCCCGCGTCGTAGGGCTTCGTCGAGAGCGGGTGGCCGTCGGGCGAGCCACATGCGGTCGCACCCGCGGCGAGGGTCACGACCAGGAGGGTGCAGCTCACTACGGTGCGGATGCGTGGCGTGTGGTTCATGCGCTCCACGCTAGGAAGGTTCCTCCGTTCCAGCGCGTTCAGTGACTGCAAACGGGCGAAAGGCCCGCGTCGCTTGCGGCGGCGCGGGCCTTTCGTGGTGTAGCGCGTGTCACCGGCGGTGCGGTGGCACGGGGTGCGGTGTCACTGGGTGCGGTTCTCGCCCCGGTAGTACTCGAAGACCCAGCCGAAGAGGCCGATCAGGAGCAGGGGGGCGGAGAAGTAGAGCAGCCACCAGCCGAAGACGACGCCCATGAAGGCGAAGGCCCCGCCGACCGCCAGGGAGAGCGGCTGCCAGCTGTGCGGGGAGAAGAACCCCAGCTCGCCCGCCTCGTCGGCGACATCGGCTTCCTTGTTGTCCTGGGCCATCGCGTCGACCCGGTTGGCCGTGAAGGCCAGGTAGAAGCCGATCATGATGGCCAGGCCGAAGGCCAGGAAGAGGGCCGTGGTGCCGACCGGCTCCTTCGACCACACGCCGTACACGACGGCCATGCCGAGGATGAAGACGCTCAGCCAGATGAACATCTGTCCCTGGATCTTCACTTGCCTGCCTCCTTGCCGCCGGCCAGAGCCTTGTCCGACTCGGAGTCATGGCCGAGCTGCTCCAGCGCGGTGATCTCCGGGTGGTGCAGGTCGAACGCCGGGGATTCGGAACGGATCCGCGGCAGGGTGAGGAAGTTGTGCCGCGGCGGCGGGCAGGAGGTCGCCCACTCCAGCGAACGGCCGTACCCCCACGGGTCGTCGACCTCGATCTTCTTGCCGTACTTCGCGGTCTTCCAGACGTTGTAGAAGAACGGGAGCATCGACAGGCCGAGCAGGAACGAGGAGATCGTCGAGATCGTGTTCAGCGCGGTGAATCCGTCGGCGTCGAGGTAGTCCGCGTAACGCCGCGGCATGCCCTCGGCACCGAGCCAGTGCTGCACCAGGAACGTGCCGTGGAAGCCCACGAACAGCGTCCAGAACGTGATCTTGCCGAGCCGCTCGTCCAGCATCTTGCCGGTGAACTTCGGCCACCAGAAGTGGAATCCGGAGAACATCGCGAAGACCACGGTGCCGAAGATGACGTAGTGGAAGTGCGCGACGACGAAGTACGAGTCGGAGACGTGGAAGTCCATCGGGGGCGAGGCGAGGATGACGCCGGTCAGACCACCGAAGGTGAAGGTGATCAGGAAGCCGACGGCCCAGAGCATCGGTGTCTCGAAGGACAACGACCCCTTCCACATCGTGCCGATCCAGTTGAAGAACTTCACGCCTGTTGGTACGGCGATGAGGAACGTCATGAAGGAGAAGAACGGCAACAGGACGCCGCCGGTGACGTACATATGGTGCGCCCACACCGTCACGGAAAGGCCGGCGATGGCGATCGTCGCGGCGATCAGACCGATGTAGCCGAACATCGGCTTGCGGCTGAAGACCGGGATGACCTCGGAGATGATTCCGAAGAATGGCAACGCGATGATGTACACCTCTGGGTGGCCGAAGAACCAGAAGAGGTGTTGCCAGAGCAAGGCGCCGCCGTTGGCGGAGTCGAAGATATGCGCACCGAATTTACGGTCCGCCTCCAGCGCGAAGAGCGCGGCGGCGAGAACCGGGAAGGCCAGCAGGACCAGAACACCGGTCAGCAGGACGTTCCAGGTGAAGATCGGCATGCGGAACATCGTCATGCCGGGGGCGCGCATGCAGATGATCGTGGTGATGAAGTTGACCGAACCGAGGATCGTGCCGAAGCCGGAGAAGGCCAGACCCATGATCCACATGTCGGCGCCGACGCCCGGCGAACGGACCGCGTCCGAGAGCGGGGAGTAGGCGAACCAGCCGAAGTCGGCCGCACCCTGCGGGGTGAGGAACCCGGCCACCGCGATGAGCGAGCCGAAGAGGTACAGCCAGTAGGCGAACATGTTCAGCCGCGGGAACGCCACATCGGGCGCGCCGATCTGAAGCGGCATGATCCAGTTGGCGAATCCGGCGAACAGCGGCGTCGCGAACATCAGCAGCATGATCGTGCCGTGCATCGTGAACGCCTGGTTGAACTGCTCGTTCGACATGATCTGCGTGCCCGGACGGGCCAGCTCGGCGCGCATGAAGAGCGCCATGAGTCCGCCGATGCAGAAGAACACGAACGAGGTGACCAGGTAGAGCGTACCGATCGTCTTGTGGTCGGTGGTGGTCAGCCACTTCACGACGATGTTTCCCGGCTGCTTGCGCCGCACGGGCAGTTCGTCCTCGTACGAGTCGTCTGCCGGAGCGGCACCCTGAGGTTCGTTGAGGATGCTCACAGTTGGTTCTTCTCCGCATTCCTGGCCGGATCCGTCTGCGCGATGCCTGCCGGCACGTAGCCCGTCTGACCCTTCTCAGCGAGCTCCTTGAGGTGCTGCTGGTAACGCTCGGGGGAGACGACCTTGACGTTGAAGAGCATCCGGGAATGGTCGGCGCCACAGAGCTCGGCGCACTTGCCCATGAAGGTGCCCTCCCGGGTGGGAGTGACCTCGAACGCGTTGGTGTGGCCCGGAATGACGTCCTGCTTCATGAGGAACGGCACCACCCAGAAGGAGTGGATGACGTCACGCGAAGTGAGGATGAAACGGACCTTCTCACCCTTCGGCAGCCACAGGGTCGGACCCGGGTTGCCGTTCTGCGGGTTGCGGGTCCCGGGGATGCCCACGTCGTAGACGCCGCCGGCGCCCTCGGGGAAGTCCTTGCGGAACCGGTCGGGGATGGCGTCGAGCTCCTTGGGGACCTCGGGGCCCGCCGCGGGCTGGCCATCCACCTTCTCGATGTAGTTGAAGCCCCAGCTCCACTGGAAGCCGACCACGTTGACGGTGTGGGCGGGCTTGTCGGAGAGCTCGAGGAGCTTCGACTCATCACGCGCGGTGAAGTAGAAGAGCACCGACACGATGATGAGGGGAACCACTGTGTACAACGCCTCGATGGGCATGTTGTACCTGGTCTGCGGAGGTACCTCCACCTTGGTCCGGCTACGCCGGTGGAAGAAGACGCTCCAGAGGATCAGCCCCCAGACAAGGACACCCGTGACGAGCGCTGCCGCCCACGAGCCTTGCCAGAGGGAGAGGATCCGAGGGGCCTCTTCCGTCACCGGGGTGGGCATACCGAGGCGGGGAAAATCCTCCCAGTTGTATGAACAACCGGAGGCCGTCGCCAGGACCAGGCCCGCAGTCAGCACCTGCGGCAGCTTCCGCCGCATCGGGCGCCGCGACGAGCGGTCGGAGCCGTTGGGACTCACGTAGCGCCTTCCCGAGAGTCTCGCCCGCACGGTCGGCGCGCCCGTATGTCTCTGGTCGGTCGCCGCCCTGACGCGGGCAGGGGTTTGGATGTTTATGCGGACCAAACCCTACTGGACGCTATTTGGGGTCGCGCGGGGAGGGTGCCCAACGCGCCGCCCGACACCCCCTTGGGGTGGAATGCGGGCCTCCGGGCCCCATCTGACGCCCACTCGCCCGCCCGGGAGGAGCGGCCCCCGGCGAGGCCGGGCCGGGTGCGGGCTAGCGTGGCGGGGTGCCCTACTTCGATGCCGCCTCCGCCGCCCCCCTGCACCCCGTCGCACGCCAGGCGCTGCTTGCCGCGCTCGACGAGGGCTGGGCCGATCCCGCCAGGCTGTACCGGGAGGGGCGGCGGGCCCGGCTGCTCCTGGACGCGGCCCGGGAAGCGGCCGCGGAGGCCGTCGGGTGCCGCCCCGACGAGCTGGTCTTCACCTCGTCCGGGACGACGGCGGTGCACGCGGGAATTGCCGGGGCTCTTTCGGGGCGTCGGCGTGTCGGCCGCCATCTGGCCCACTCGGCGGTCGAACACTCGTCGGTGCTCCATTCGGCGGCGGCCCACGAGGCGGCGGGCGGTTCGTGCACGGAGGTCCCGGTGGACCGGTTCGGGGCGGTGGACCCGGCGGTGTTCGGCGCGGCGCTGCGGGCGGACACCGCGCTGGCCTGTCTCCAGTCGGCCAACCACGAGGTGGGCACCGAGCAGCCGGTGGCCGAGGTCGCCGCGCTCTGCGCCGAAGCCGGGGTTCCGCTGCTGGTGGACGCGGCCCAGTCGCTCGGCTGGGGGCCGGTCCCGGCGGGCTGGTCGCTGCTGACGGCGAGCGCGCACAAGTGGGGCGGACCGGCCGGGGTGGGGCTGCTCGCGGTCCGCAAGGGAACCCGCTTCTCGCCCCAAGGCCCGGCCGGGGAGCGGGAGTCGGGGCGGGCGCCGGGGTTCGAGAACCTGCCGGCGATCGTGGCGGCGGCGGCCTCGCTGCGCGCGGTACGGGACGGGGCCGCGGCGGAGGCGGTGCGGCTGCGGGCCCTGGTGGACCGGATCCGGAGCGTGGTGGCCGAGCGGGTGCCCGATGTGGAGGTGGTGGGCGATCCGGTGCGGCGGCTGCCGCATCTGGTCACCTTCTCCTGTCTCTATGTCGACGGGGAGACCCTGCTGCACGAGCTGGACCGGAAGGAGTTCTCCGTATCGTCCGGTTCGTCCTGTACGAGCAGCACGCTGACACCGAGCCATGTGCTCAAGGCGATGGGGGTGCTCTCGGAGGGGAACGTCCGGGTGTCGCTGCCGCTCGGTACGACGGAGGCGGACGTGGACCGTTTCCTGGAGGTGGTGCCGGGGGTGGTCGCGGAGGTACGGGAGCGGCTCGGGGCCCCGGTGTCCGCGCCCTCCTCCCCCGCGCCCGCCGCGTCGCTGGTGGTCGACGCGCTGGGCCGCCGCTGCCCGATCCCGGTGATCGAACTCGCAAAGGTGATCGGGGAGGTAGCGGTGGGCGCCACGGTGACGGTGCTCGCCGACGACGAGGCGGCGCGCCTGGACATCCCGGCCTGGTGCGAGATGCGCGGTCAGAAGTACGTGGGCGAGGAGCCGGCGGACCGGGGTTCGGCCTATGTGGTCCGCCGGCTCGGCTGAGTCAGAGGGTGCGGTTCACGCCAGGTGCTGCTGGACCTCGGCGGCGGCCTCGTGACCGTACGCCTTGGTGAAGCGGTCCATGAAGTGGGTGCGGCGCAGGGTGTACTCCTGGGTGCCGACCGTCTCGATGACCAGGGTGGCGAGCATGCAGCCGACCTGGGCGGCGCGCTCCAGGCCGACGCCCCAGGCGAGGCCGGAGAGGAAGCCGGCGCGGAAGGCGTCGCCGACGCCGGTGGGGTCGGCCTTGGTGTCCTCCTCGGGGCAGCCGACCTCGATGACCGGCTCGCCGGCCCGCTCGATCCGGACACCGCGGGCGCCGAGGGTGGTGACGCGGTGGCCGACCTTGGAGAGGATCTCCTCGTCGCTCCAGCCGGTCTTGGACTCGATGAGCCCCTTCTCGTACTCGTTGGAGAAGAGGTAGGTGGCGCCGTCGAGGAGGATGCGGATCTCCTCGCCGTCCATGCGCGCGATCTGCTGGGAGAAGTCGGCGGCGAACGGGATGTTCCGGGAGCGGCACTCCTCGGTGTGGCGGAGCATCGCCTCGGGGTCGTCGGCGCCGATGGAGACGAGGTCGAGGCCGCCGACGCGGTCGGCGACGCTCTTCAGCTCGATGAGGCGGGCCTCGCTCATCGCGCCGGTGTAGAAGGAGCCGATCTGATTGTGGTCGGCGTCGGTGGTGCAGACGAAGCGGGCGGTGTGCAGGACCTCGGAGATACGGACCGAGCCGGTCTCGACGCCGTGCCGGTCGAGCCAGGCGCGGTACTCGTCGAAGTCGGCCCCGGCGGCGCCGACCAGGATCGGCTTCGTGCCGAGCAGGCCCATGCCGAAGCAGATGTTGGCGGCGACACCGCCGCGGCGGACGTCGAGGTTGTCGACCAGGAAGGAGAGGGAGACCGTGTGCAGCTGATCCGCGACCAGCTGGTCGGCGAAGCGGCCGGGGAAGGTCATGAGGTGGTCGGTGGCGATCGAGCCGGTGACTGCAATACGCACGGGGAGACTGCTCCTGCGGAAGGCGAAGGGCCGTGAGTGCGCCCTCCGGGACGACGTGACAGTTCACGCTACCGGGTGACCCGACCTCCAGGAAAAGGGAAAACTACCCGATAGTAGGGCTTTCTACCTGAGTGCGACCGTGGTTACGGTGCGGATATGTCGAAGCACACCGCATTGCCCGAGTCGGAATTGAGCCTGGCCGCACTGCGCGGTGACTGCGCGCGGATGGCTCCGCACTGGACGACGCCGGTGAAGAGCGCCCCGGTTCCGGTGAAGCCCGCCCTGATCAGCGGGGTGACAGTACCGCCCGCGTCGGCGCGGCTGATCGACGCGATGTCCGAGTACGGGGACTGAGGACCGGCGAGGACCGGCAAGGTCCGGCGAGGGACCGGCCGGGCGGGATCGCCTTTCGGCCTTTCCGCGCCCGCCCCGGCGTGAATCGTGCGATGCCCGCGTCCGGGTCTTTCCCGGCCGGTGGAACCGTACGCTCCTCGGCTCCGTCCCACCGGTGTCCCCGTCCGGGGGCACGCGGTAGGCGCCGCGACGGCAACGCAGGCGAAGGAGCGATCCGGTGAGCACCGAGCGACCCGACAACGACGTGACCGGCCCCCGGCGGCGGCGTCCGCCGCTCGCGGTGGCCTCGGTGGCCGCGGCCGTGCTGCTGGCCGGAGGCGGCGGGGCGTACTGGGCCTCGACCGCCTCGGGCGACGGCGGCGGGGCCGACAGCGGTACGGCGGCGAAGAAATCGGCCCCCCTGCTGGCCCTGGACACCGCGGCGGACGGCCCGGGCTCCCCGTCCTCGGCCTCGGACTCCCCGCCCGCCGGTATCGCCCCCGGTGAACCGGACCCGGGCGGCCCGCCCGTGATCTACCGGGCCGCGGGCGAGCTGCCCGACGGTCCGGACGAGGCGGCCGTCCACCACGCGAAGGGCACGGTGGCATCCGCCGATGTCGCCCGGCTGGCGAAGGCGCTGGGCATCCCGGGCTCGCCGCGCACCGAGGGCACCTCGTGGGTGGTCGGCGACGACGACGGTCCCGGCGCGCTCCTGAAGGTGGCCAAGCAGGCCCCGGGCACCTGGACGTTCGCCCGCACCACCCCGTCCAAGCCCTGCGAGCCGGGCAAGATGTGCGCGAACGGCGCCACGGAGTCCGGCGGCGACCCGGTGAGCGAGAAGGCGGCGAAGGCGGCCGCGGCCCCGGTGCTCAAGGCGGCCGGCCAGGACGACGCGGCGCTGAACGCGGGCCAGCTGATGGGCGACGTCCGCGTGGTGAACGCCGATCCGAAGGTCGACGGGCTCCCGACGTACGGCTGGTCGACCGGGGTCCAGGTGGGCCCGGACGGCAAGGTGACCGGCGGCAGCGGACACCTGAAGGCGCTGGAGAAGGGCGCCACCTACCCGGCGGTCAGCGCGGACGAGGCGCTGAAGCAGCTCAACGAGGCGAGCCGGGGCAAGGGCGACGGCGGCCGGGACATCGGCGGCTGCGCCACTCCCGTACCGCTGGAGGGCGAGCCGAAGCCCCCCGCCGATCCGCAGTGCGTGCCGTCGAACGGCAAGCGGGCGCCGGTGACGCAGACGGTCGAGGACGCGGTGTTCGGTCTCGCGCTGAACTACGTGGACGGCCGGCAGACGCTGGTGCCGTCCTGGCTCTTCACGGTCCGCCAGGCGCCGGGCGGCCCGGAGAACACGGTCACGCAGGTGGCGGTGGACCCGAAGTTCATCGAGAAGCCGGAGACGCCGACGCCCTCCGGGGACCGGAAGGTGACCTCGTACGGCGCGGACGGGCGGACGCTTGAGGTGACCTTCTGGGGCGGGGTGTGCAGTACGTACACGGCGAGCGCCGAGGAGAGCGCGGGCCAGGTGCGGATCACGGTGACGGAGAAGCCGCAGGAGGGCAAGAAGGCCTGCATCATGATCGCCAAGGAGCTGACCCGGACGGTGACGCTGGAGAAGCCGCTGGGCGACCGCACGGTGATCGACGCGGCCTCGGGCGGTGCGGTGCCGCGCGGCTGACGCGGAGGCGCGCGTAGGGCATGCGTACGGAGGCGGCCCCGGGAGTGATTCCCGGGGCCGCCTCCGTATGCCGCGTGCTTCCCGCTCGCGGCGCTTAGCTGAACGAGTCGCCGCAGGCGCAGGAGCCGGTGGCGTTCGGGTTGTCGATCGTGAAGCCCTGCTTCTCGATGGTGTCGACGAAGTCGATGGAGGCGCCGCCCAGGTACGGGGCGCTCATCCGGTCGGTGACGACCTTGACACCGTCGAAGTCCTTCACCACGTCACCGTCGAGCGAGCGCTCGTCGAAGAAGAGCTGGTAGCGCAGGCCCGAGCAACCGCCGGGCTGAACGGCGACGCGCAGCGCCAGATCCTCGCGGCCTTCCTGCTCCAGCAGGGCCTTGACCTTGGCTGCGGCGGCGTCGGACAGGAGGATGCCGTCGCTCACGGTGGTGGTCTCGTCCGATACGGACATCTGCTTCTCTCCCGGGTTGTACGGACTGCTTGCCGACGGTTCAACCGTCTCAGCCCCGGAATCATTCCGGGCCAAGCGCGTGTCTGTTCCTTTTCATGCTCGCACACCCGCTCGCCCGGGGGATGCGTCACATCGACGCTATCGGCATCGTCAAAGTGACACGAAGCGGCTATCATAGATAGCGTCAAATAGACGAAAAGGCGCGTTCGCCGAAGCCGCAGAGCAGAACGCAGAGAAGAAAGGGTGCGTGACGTGACCACGGCCCAGCCCCTGGACGTAACTCCCACACCCCTCGCGCTGCTGCTCGGCCGCGAGGCCGACCCGAGGAGCGAGCGCGGCGTCGAATGCCCCGGCGACCTCCCCTCCCCGTCCGACCCGGACCTGGTGGAGCGCGCCCGTGCCGCGAAGGAGAAGCTCGGGGACAAGGTGTTCGTCCTCGGCCACCACTACCAGCGCGACGAGGTCATCCAGTTCGCGGACGTCACCGGTGACTCGTTCAAGCTGGCCCGTGACGCCGCCGCGCGCCCGGAGGCGGAGTACATCGTCTTCTGCGGTGTGCACTTCATGGCCGAGTCCGCGGACATCCTGACCACGGACGCCCAGGCGGTCGTGCTGCCCGACCTGGCGGCCGGCTGCTCGATGGCCGACATGGCCACCGCCGAGCAGGTCGCCGAGTGCTGGGACGTGCTGACGGAGGCCGGGGTCGCCGACCAGGTGGTGCCCGTCTCGTACATGAACTCCTCCGCCGACATCAAGGCCTTCACCGGCAAGCACGGCGGCACGATCTGCACCTCGTCCAACGCGAAACGGGCCCTGGAGTGGGCCTTCGAGCAGGGCGAGAAGATCCTCTTCCTCCCCGACCAGCACCTGGGCCGCAACACGGCCGTGCGGGACATGGGGATGAGCCTTGACGACTGCGTCGTCTACAACCCGCACAAGCCGAACGGCGGCCTCACCGCCGAGCAGCTGCGGGACGCCAAGATGATCCTGTGGCGCGGCCACTGCTCGGTCCACGGCCGCTTCTCGGTCGAGTCGGTCGAGGACGTCCGGGCCCGGATCCCCGGGGTCAACGTGCTGGTGCACCCGGAGTGCAAGCACGAGGTCGTCGCGGCCGCGGACTACGTGGGCTCGACGGAGTACATCATCAAGGCCCTGGAGGCGGCCCCGCGCGGCTCGAAGTGGGCCATCGGTACGGAGCTGAATCTGGTACGCCGCCTGGCGAACCGTTTCGCCGACGAGGACAAGGAGATCGTCTTCCTCGACAAGACGGTCTGCTTCTGCTCGACGATGAACCGCATCGACCTGCCGCACCTGGTCTGGGCCCTGGAGTCGCTGGCCGACGGCAAGCTGGTCAACCGGATCGAGGTCGACCCGGAGACGGAGAAGTACGCCAAGCTCGCGCTGGAGCGGATGCTGGCGCTGCCGTAACGCCGTATCCGTTACGGGAACGCCCGGAAGCCCCGATATGCCGCTGGTCGGTGTGCCGGGGCTTTCACGTGCCCCGGGAGCCGTGGCCGGGATACGCCCCTCGGTCGGGCCGGTTCTGCCATACGGCCACGGATGACGCCACCGCGTAACTACGCTGCTACTCACCGCAGCGAGTTTTCGCGCGGGTGGGAACGGCAAGGACGGTGGGGCGGGCATGAACCACGAGGACCGTGGGACGGGTGCGGGCGAGGAAACGGGGGCGGCGGAAAACCCCGCCGAGGCGCTGGCGCGGGCCGAGGCGGACGTACGGGATCGACGGAGTGACGCGGAGCGGGATCCTGCCTCCGGACTGCCCTCGCTCGCCGGGGCGCTGCACCGGCTCTCCGGTCTGCGTGCCGCCGCCGGGGACCGCTCCGGCGCGCTGGCCCCGGCGAAGGAGGCCGCCCGGATCTACGCCGAGCTCGGCATGAAGCGCCCCGGGGACTATCAGGCGGAGCTGGCCATGGCCATGGGCGCCCTGGGCGATCGCGTCGCCGACACCGGGGACCCGGCGGCCGCCGTGGCGTTCGCGCAGCAGGCCGTACGGCTCCAGCGCGAGCTGGTCGAGGAGGAGCAGCCGGGCGCGTCCGTCCCGGCGCTCGCGGCGTACCTCCTGAACTGCGCCGGACGGCTGGCGGACGCCGGGGAGGCCGTGGACGCCGTGCCCTGTGCGGAGGAGGCGGTCGGGCTCCTCCGGTCCCTCGCCGAGGAGGATCCCGGCACCTACCTCCCCCGGCTCGCCTCGGCCGCCCACGCCCTCGGTCACCACCGCGCGGCCGTGAGCGACGTCTCCGGGGCGGTCGACGCGGGCGAGGAGGCGCGCAGCCGCTTCCGCGCGCTCGCCGAGCAGCGGCCGGGCGCCTTCCGCCCCGAGCTGGCCACCGCGCTCGACGGCCTCGCCGCTCATCTCACCCGGGCCGGCGACCCGACGGGCCGCAAGGTCGCGGAGGAGGCCGTCGCCCTGTACCGCGAGCTGGCGGCGGAGCGCCCCGAGGCCTTCGGCGCCGGACTCGCCGCCGCGCTGGGCACCCTCGCCGGGAGCCCGCCCGTCACCGGTGGCCCGGAGGAGGCCCTGCCCCCGGCGCGGGAGGCCGTCGAGCTCCTGCGGGACCGAGGGGACGCCTTCCTGCCCGAGCTGGCCCGCGCCCTCCAGGTGCTCGGCACACACCTGGAGGGGAGCGGCGATGACGAGGGGGCTGTCGAAGCGTTCTGGGAGGCGCTGGCCCTCCACCGGTCCCTGGCGCTGGAGACCCCCGGCGGCGCCCCTCCGGTCTCCGCGCTCGTCGCCGCTCTGGACGATCTGGCCCGGGCCCTCGCCCGTACCGGCGAACACGCGGCGGCGATCGAGGAGTTCGACGAGAGCGTCAAGGAGTTCGCGGAGGCCGATCCAGCGGTCGCCCGGCGCCTCGCCGTGGAGCGGAGCGCCTTCCTGCTGCGCTGCCCTGACCCCTGGCCCGCGACCGGGGTGACCGAGCTGGTGAACCGGCTCGACGAGGACGCGGAGCGGGCCGGCGGCCCGGACGCCGTGACCGTACGGGCCCGGCAGGCGCTGCGCGGTCACGGCGATGCCGCGGCGGTGCGCACGGCGTGGGAGGAGGAGACGTTCACGCCCGTTCCGGACTGGCTCGCGCTGTCGCGGGAGACCCTGGATCTCGTCAGCGCCTGGATGTTCGCACCGGACTGGCCCCGCTCCCGCGACTTCTGGTCGCAGAACGCCGAAGTCCTCGGCGGGGAGGGTGCGGCGGTGGCGCTGGAGGAGCTGGCCGTCCTGCACCCGCGCGGTGCGCGGCGGCACGCCCTGCTCCGGGAGGCCGTCCTCGCCCACGGGGTGACCGCCGCCTACGATCCGCTGATCCTCCAGGAGCAGTTGGCGCAGTGGCTGGAGTGCGCGGACTGGAAGGAGTCGCGGGCCTATCTGGAGGAGCACCCGCGCCTCCTGACGGTCCAGCCGCCCGGGGACACCCCGCTGGCCCATGTGGCGATGCTCGACATCGGCCGCGCCGAGGGTCTGGACGCCGCCTACCGTCTCGTCGAGGACCGCGAGGCCCTTCAGGCGTACGTGGACCGGGCGTTGGAGGCCGGGGACGGCGTGGCGCTGATGCACGGCGGGGGCATCGAGGGGCAGGTCTTCGGCGACCGGCTCTCCTCGCTCACCCACGCGCAGGTGGCCCTGGTGCTCGCGGGGGCCACCGACGGCTTCGAACCGGACGACCTCGCCGCGCTCCGGCACAAGGCCCCGGAGGAGACCCGGGCCCGGCTGGTGCGGGAGACGGTCGCCCTGAGCGTCCGGCTCCCCGACCAGCGCGGGGAGATGTGGAGCCGGATCGTCCAGGCGCTGGGAGGGGAGGCCTGAGGGCTCCCTGAGGCCTGCCGTACGCCGTCGTAGGCGCGGCCGTACGGAAAGCACCCAGAAGGGGCCCGGCCCACGCGGGGTGCGTGGACCGGGCCCCTTCCTTCAGGCCTTCGGGTTCCGCCTGCGGGTCAGGCCTGCGCCGGCTCGCCCTCGCGGGCCTCCTCCGGCTCCGGCTGATCCGGGACGCCCGCCCTGGCCGCGCGCTTGGCGGCCTTCTTCTTCGCGCGGCGCTCCTTGCGCAGCTCGACCATCGCGTACAGCGTCGGCACGAGCAGCAGGGTCAGCAGCGTGGAGCTGATCAGACCGCCGATCACCACGACGCCCAGCGGCTGCGAGATGAAGCCGCCCTCGCCGGTGACGCCGAGCGCCATCGGGAGCAGGGCGAAGATGGTCGCGAGCGCCGTCATCAGGATCGGGCGGAAGCGGTGGCGGCCGCCCTCGACGACCGCCTCCATGATCCCGAGGCCCTGGGCCCGGTACTGGTTGATCAGGTCGATCAGCACGATGGCGTTGGTGACCACGATGCCGATGAGCATCAGCATGCCGATCATCGCGGGGACGCCCAGCGGGGTGCCCGTGACGAGCAGGAGGGCCAGCGCGCCGGTCGCCGCGAACGGCACGGAGACCAGCAGGATCAGCGGCTGGACGAGCGACCGGAACGTGGCCACCAGCAGCATGAAGACGATCGCGATGGCCGCCAGCATGGCGAGGCCGAGCTGGGCGAAGGCCTCGTTCTGGTCCTCGGTGACGCCGCCGATGGTGGCGGTGGCGCCCTCCGGCAGGTCCAGGGCGTCGATCTTCGCGGCGAGATCGGTGGAGACCGCGCCGGTGTTGTCGCCGACGGGCTTGGCGGTGATCGTCGCCGAGCGCTGTCCGTCGATCCGGGTCATCGAGACCGGGCCGGGGACGACCTTCACGTCGGCGATGTCGCCGAGCTTCACCGGGCCGAGCGGCAGGGCCTTCAGCTCGGCCACGGTGGCGGCCGGCTTCGCGGACCGGATGACGATGTCGCGCTCGGTGTCGTCCAGCGTCGCGGAGCCGGCGGGCGTACCGCGTACGGCTCCGGCGACGATCCCGCCGAGGGCGGCGGAGTCGAATCCGGCGGCGGCCGCCTTGTCGTTGGCGGTGACCGCGATGCGCGGGACGCTCTGCGCCAGGTCGCTCTGGACGTCGGTGACGTCCTTGAGGGTGGCGACCTCGTCCCGGACCGCCTCGGACGCCTTCTTCAGGACGTCGGCGTCGGCGGCCTTGACGACGACGCTCAGGTCCTGGGCGCCGAAGCCGTCGCCCGCGGTGATGGTGGTGTCGCCGATGCCGTCGAGCTTGCCGAGGGCCTCGTCGATACGGTCCTGGGCGTCCTCGTAGTCCGCGGCGTCCTTCAGGGTGACCTGGTAGGAGGCCTGGTTGGCGCCGGTGCCGCCGCCGAAGGCGGCCATGAAGCCGGAGGAGCCGACGGTGACCTGGTAGTCCTTGACGCCCTTGTCCTCGGTCAGGACCTTCTCGACCTTGCGAGCCGCCTCGTCGACGGCTTCCAGGCTGGTGCCGGGGGCGAGTTCCTGCTTGACGGTCAGGACCTCCTGCTCACCGGCGTCGAAGAAGTTCGTCTTCAGCAGCGGGACCATGCCGAAGGTGCCCAGCAGCACGGCGACGGCGATGACGAGGCTGGTGATCCGGCGGCGGGTCGCGAAGCGCAGGACCGGGACGTAGATCCGCTGGAGCCTGCTGGCCGCTTCCTTCTCCTCGGCCAGGCGCCGGGCCTCCGCCGCGTCCTCGGGGGTGCCCTTGGGCGCGCGCAGGAACCAGTACGACAGGACCGGCACCACGGTGAGCGAGACCAGCAGGGAGGCGAGCAGCGCCGCGGTGATGGTCAGCGAGAACGAGCCGAAGAGCTGGCCGACCATGCCGCCGACCAGACCGATGGGCAGGAAGACCGCGACGGTGGTGAGCGTCGCGGAGGTGACCGCTCCGGCGACCTCCTTGACCGCGTTGATGATCGCCTCGTGGCGCTCCTCGCCGTAGCCGAGGTGCCGCTTGATGTTCTCCAGGACCACGATCGAGTCGTCGACGACCCGGCCGATGGCGATGGTGAGCGCGCCGAGGGTGAGCATGTTGAGCGACAGGTCGCGGGTCCAGAGCACGATCAGCGCGAGGACGATCGAGAGCGGGATGGAGACCGCGGTGACCAGCGTCGAGCGGATCGAGGCGAGGAAGACCAGGATCACGACGACCGCGAAGACCAGGCCGAGCGCGCCCTCCGTGGTCAGCCCCGAGATCGACTTGGAGACGGCGGGCCCCTGGTCGGAGACGACGGTCAGCTCGGCGCCCGCGCCGAGGTCCTTACGGAGGTCGGGCAGCTTGTCCTTGACGGCGTCCGAGATGGCGACGGCGCTGCCGTCCTTGTCCATCGTCGCCATCACGGCGAGGCTCGGCTTGCCGTTGGTGCGGGTGATGGAGACCGCCGTGGACGGCTCCTGCTTCACCTCGGCCACGTCACCGAGGCGCACCGGCTTTCCCGGCTCGTCCCCGCCGCCCGCCGGGGCCTTGGCGACGACCTGGAGGTCCTCGATCTGCTTCAGGGAGGTGTAGGGGCCGCCGACCTGGATGGTGCGGCTCTTGCCGGACTCGGAGAAGGAGCCGGCCGGGACGGTGGCGCCGCCCGACTGGAGGGCCTGGGCGAGCGTGGCCGCGTTCAGGCCGGCCGCGGCGAGCTTCCGGTCGTCGGGGACGACGGAGACCTGGAGGTCCTGCACGCCGTCCACGGTGACCTGGCCGACGCCGTCGATGTCCTGGAGGGCCGGGACGACCGTGCGGTCGAGCTGGTCGGCCAGCGTCTGCTGGTCCTTGTCGGAGGTGACGGCGAGGACCACGGTCGGGATGTCGTCCGTGGAACCGGCGATGACCTGGGGGTCGACATCGGAGGGCAGCTGGGCGCGGGCCCGGTTGACCGCCTGCTGGATGTCCGCGACGAGCTGCTTGGTGCCCTCGTCGCCGAAGTCGAAGGTCGCCATGATGAGGGCGTTGCCCTCGCTGGCGGTGGAGGTGACGGACTCGACGCCGTCGACGGCCTTGAGGGAGTTCTCCAGCGGTTCGACGACCTGCTTCTCGACCACATCGGGGGACGCACCCTGGTAGGGCGCCAGCACCGAGACCATCGGCAGTTCGATGGTGGGCAGCAGTTGCTGCTTGAGCTGCGGGATCGCTATCGCGCCGAAGACGAGCGCGACGATCGAGATCAGCCCGATCAGGGCCCTTTGCGCGAGGCTGAATCTGGACAGCCAGGACATGGGTGGGTCTCTCTTCTGTGGCGTACGCGGCAGAGGGCGGGGAAGGGGGAACAGCGGGGACCACCCCTCCAGCCCAGTCCTACGATCTCCGCTCCGCACAGCCGAAACGTCGCCCGCCGGGCTGCTTTCTCATGGCCGCGCATACCGCAGGTGGAGTACACCTCCGTACACCGTGCCCGCCCTCCAGGTCGGTCCGCGTCAGTCCGCGCGGGGGCGCACCAGGCCCGATTCATAGGCGATGACCACCAGTTGGGCCCGGTCCCGGGCGCCGAGTTTCGCCATCGCCCGGTTCACATGGGTCTTGACGGTGAGCGGGCTGACCTCCAGCCGCTCGGCGATCCGGTCGTTGGGGTGGCCGCCCGCGACCTGCACCAGCACCTCGCGTTCGCGGCCGGTGAGCGCCGCCAGCCGCTCCGCGTACTCCGCGCTGTCCGGCCCCTCCTCCGAACGGCCGCCCTGGGCCAGGAACGTGGCGATGAGCCCCTTGGTCGCCGCCGGGGAGAGCAGCGCCTCGCCGGCCGCGGCGATCCGGATGGCGTTGAGGAGTTCGTCCGGCTCCGCGCCCTTGCCGAGGAAGCCGGAGGCTCCGGCGCGCAGCGACTGGACCACGTACTCGTCGACCTCGAAGGTGGTGAGCATGACCACCCGCACCGCGGCCAGCTCCGGGTCGGCGCTGATCATGCGGGTGGCGGCGAGCCCGTCGGTGCCCGGCATCCGGATGTCCATGAGGACCACGTCGGCGCCGGTGGCGCGGGCCAGCTCGACGGCCTGGGCCCCGTCGGCGGCCTCGCCGACCACCTCCATGTCCGGCTCGGAGTCCACCAGCACCCGGAACGCGCTGCGCAGCAGCGCCTGGTCGTCGGCGAGCAGCACCCTGATCGGCGCTTCCCGGGCGTCGGGCGTCGGCTGGTTCATCGGCGGAGCCCCGTCCCGCCCGCTGTGCCCGGCCGGTCCGGTTCACCCGTGCGGGCCTCGACGGGAAGGATCGCATGGACCCGGAAGCCGCCGCCGTACCGAGGTCCCGCGGTGAGGGCCCCGCCGAGGGCGGTGACGCGTTCCCGCATGCCGACCAGGCCGTGGCCGCCGTCCAGGCCCTGCCCGTCGGCCGGACCTCCGTCGGCCGGTCCCGGCCCGCCGCCCGGTGCGGCCCCGGGGCGCCGGCCGGCGCTCCCCCGGCCGTTGTCGAGCACGGTGACCTCGGTGGTGGCGCCCACCCGTACGACGCTCACCTCGGCCCTGGCCCCGGCGCCCGCGTGCTTGCGGACGTTGGTCAGGGCCTCCTGGATGACCCGGTAGGCGGCGAGGTCGACGGCGGCGGGCAGCCGCTCGCGGTCGGCGCAGGCCACCTCGACGGGGAGCCCGGCGTTGCGGAAGGTGGCGACCAGTTCACCGAGGACGGCGAGCCCGGGGGCCGGTTCGGTGGGCGCCTCGGGGTCGCCCTGCTGGCGCAGGAGGCCGACGGTGACCCGGAGCTCGTTGAGGGCGGAGCGGCTGGCGTCGCGGACATGGGCGAGCGCTTCCTTGGCCTGGTCGGGGCGCTTGTCCATGACGTGGGCGGCGACCCCGGCCTGGACGTTGACCAGGGCGATGTGGTGGGCGACGACGTCGTGGAGGTCCCGGGCGATCCGCAGCCGCTCCTCGGCGACCCGGCGGCGGGCCTCCTCCTCCCGGGTCCGCTCGGCCCGCTCGGCCCGCTCCCGGATGGCGTCGACGAACGCGCGCCTGCTGCGTACGGCGTCCCCGGCGGCGGAGGCGAGACCGGTCCAGGCGAAGACACCGAAGTTCTCCTGGCTGTACCAGGGGGTGGAGCCGAAGACCATCGCGGCGGCGGTGAGCCCTCCCATGGTCAGCAGCCCGACCCGCCAGGTGGTGGGGCGGTCGGTGCGCGAGGCGACGGTGTAGAGGGCGATGACGGTGCTCATGACCACCGGGGCGGGCGGGTCCATCACGATGTACTCGACGGCCGCGAGCGCCGCGGTGACGGCGAGGACCTGCATCGGGCGGCGGCGCCGCAGGCCGAGGGCCGCGGCGGCGAGGGTCATCAGGAACACGCTGAACAGCTCGGGGGTACGGGCCCCGAAGGCCGGGGGCCCGTGGCCGTCGCCCGGGGCGGTGAACGAGCTGAAGATCATCGCGACGAGGGTGCAGAACGCCAGGGCCGCGTCGAACGCGAGCGGATGATCCCGCAGCCAGCGGCGGGCGCGCGCGAAGCCGGACGAAAGGGTGGTCACGTCCAGCAACGGTACGCGGCCGCTCCTCGGCGGCGTGAGCCTTCCCCGACAAGCACGGGCGGGGGCCCGGCCCGGAAGCACCCCTGCCCCGCGGCCGGCGGACCGGACGCGGGGCAGGGGTGCTGGGGCCGACAGGCCCTGGGTGCTGGTGGGCGGCCCGTGGGTCAGTTGGGGATGAGCCCGTCGTCGCTGAGCATGGCGCGGACGTCTTCCAGGGTGGCGTCGGGCGCCGGCAGGATCAGCTCGGACGGCTCCAGGGAGTCGTCCGGCAGCGGAGTGCCGAGCTCGCGCACCTTGTCCAGGAGTGCGTGGAGGGTGGTGCGAAAGCCGGGGCCGTCGCCGCTCTCCATCTCCTTGAGCAGGACGTCGTCGAGCTCGTTCAGCTCGACGAAGTGACTGTCGGCCAGCTTGACCTGGCCCTCCCCCATGATCCGTACGATCATGACGCTGCCCTTACTGCTTGTCGAACTTGTGCGGGGACGACTGCTGCGACTGCTGTGAACCGTCCTGGGCGCCGCCCTCGATGGCCTGCTGCGAGGACGAGGAACCGCCGGCCAGCTCGGCCTTCATGCGCTGGAGCTCCAGCTCCACGTCGCTGCCGCCGGAGATCCGGTCCAGCTCGGCGGCGATGTCGTCCTTCGCCGTGCCGGTCGGGTCGTCCAGGGCGCCGGAGGCGAGCAGCTCGTCGATGGCGCCGGCCCGCGCCTGGAGCTGCTGCGTCTTGTCCTCGGCCCGCTGGATCGCGAGGCCGACGTCGCCCATCTCCTCGGAGATGCCGGAGAAGGCCTCGCCGATCCGGGTCTGGGCCTGGGCCGCCGTGTAGGTGGCCTTGATGGTCTCCTTCTTCGTGCGGAAGGCGTCGACCTTGGCCTGGAGGCGCTGGGCCGCGAGGGTGAGCTTCTCCTCCTCGCCCTGCAACGTGGTGTGCTGCGTCTCCAGGTCGGTGACCTGCTGCTGGAGGGCGGCGCGCCGTGACAGCGCCTCGCGCGCCAGGTCCTCACGGCCCAGCGCCAGCGCCTTGCGGCCCTGGTCCTCCAGCTTGGACGACTGGCCCTGCAACTGGTTCAGCTGCAACTCCAGGCGCTTGCGGGACGTCGCCACGTCGGCGACGCCGCGACGCACCTTCTGAAGCAGCTCCAGCTGCTTCTGATACGAGTAATCGAGGGTCTCGCGCGGATCCTCGGCCCGGTCAAGGGCCTTGTTTGCCTTCGCGCGGAAGATCATCCCCATACGCTTCATGACACCGCTCATGGGCTTCGCGCGCCCCCTTCTGACGGACTGAGCTCCAGCACTCCCGATAGAACCCACAGTACGGGCCCTGCCTCTATTACCGCACTGTTCGGACGCGGATGTGCTCCTCCCCAAGGACGACTGCGTCCGGCGAACGCTCCCGCCCAGGGTGTAGGTGAGGCCCCGGGACCGTCCCCGACGGACTGCCGGACCGGCCCGTGACGGGCTTCGGAACAGCCGGTAAACGCCCGTATCGGCCGGTCGGGGCCCTTGTGGGCACCCGCTCCGTTGCCGGATCGTGCCCGCCCGGGGCACCGGGTCGGCGCGCCGACCCCGTACCCTTGGGTTTTGTGTTCCGTAGCCGTGCCAAGACAGAGAAGGCCCCCACCGACAAGGTGACGGCGGACCTCTCCCAGCAGCCCCGCGACCCGCAGGCTCCCAAGGGTCGCCCCACCCCCAAGCGCAGCGAGGCCCAGTCGCAGCGGCGGCGTGCCGCGTCCGCGGCGCCCGCCGACCGCAAGGCGGCCATGAAGCGCCAGCGCGAAGCGCGCCGCGCCGACCTGGCCCGCCAGCGTGAGGCACTGGCGAGCGGTAAGGAGCAGTACCTCCCGGTCCGCGACAAGGGCCCGGTCCGGCGCTTCGTCCGCGACTACGTGGACTCGCGCTTCTGCGTCGCCGAGTGGTTCCTGCCGCTCGCCGTGATCATCCTGATCCTCAGCGTGATCCAGGTGCAGAACATCCAGAGCATCTCGCTGCTGCTGTGGCTCGGTGTGATCATCCTGATCGTGATCGACTCGATCGGTCTGTCGTTCCGCCTGAGGAAGCAGCTCCGCGAGCGCTTCCCGGACACGCCGAAGCGCGGCGCCGTGGCGTACGGCCTGATGCGCACGCTCCAGATGCGCCGGCTGCGGCTGCCGAAGCCGCAGGTCAAGCGCGGAGAGCGGCCCTGAGCACGGAGGCCTCCGGCTTCACCGGGGTCTCCTCGGCACGGCCGGCGGGTCTCGGCGGCGTACGCGACACGGTCCGTCAGGAGCTGGTCGCCCGGCAGCTGGACGAGCAGATAGCCGGACGGTTCCCGGTGGGCCGTCGGCTGCGCGTCCTGGACGTCGGCATGGGCCGGGGCACCCAGGCGCTGCGCCTCGCGCGGGCCGGTCATTCGGTGACCGGGCTGGAGTCGGACGCGAAGATGCTGGCCTCGGCCCGGGCGGCCCTGGCGGGCGAGCCGGAGGGCATCCGGGAGCGGGTCCGGCTGATCGAGGGCGACGGCCGGGACACCGGCGTGCACTTCCTGCCCGGCAGCTTCGACGTGGTGCTGTGCCACGGCGTCCTGATGTACGTCGAGGAGCCGGACCCGATGCTGGCCGGGCTCGCCCGGATGCTGGCACCGGGCGGTCTGCTCTCCCTGCTCGTACGGAACGCGGACGCGCTCGCGATGCGCCCGGGGCTCGCCGGTGACTTCGGTGCGGCCCTGACCGCCTTCGACACCGCCGCGTACACCGACCGCCTCGGCCTCACCGTGCGCGCGGACCGGCTCGACGCCCTGCGCGCCACGCTCGCCGGAATCGCCGCGCCGCTGCACGCCTGGTACGGGGTGCGGGTCTTCACGGACAACGTCGGCGACGACGTGGAGCTGCCGGCCGAGGAGCTGGAGCGGGTCCTGACCCTGGAGGACCGGGCCGGGCGGACCGACCCGTACCGGGGTGTGGCGGCGCTGCTGCATCTGTGCGGGGTGCGCGGCTAGCCGGAGGGCGGCGGGCCCGTTCGGCCCATCAGCAGGGGCACCCGTACGGGCCGGGCCCCAGACTCCGGATATGGACGCATCCCCCTCCCGCAGCCGGGCGCGCAGGCTGCTGCTCCCCCTGTCCGCGGCCGTCTGCGCCATCGCCCTGGCCGGCGGCTGCTCCGGTACGGATCCGGCGGCCCCGGCCCCCGAGGCCAGCGCGTCGGGCACGGCGCAGGGTGCGGTGAAGCGCGCCCCCGACGATCTGGAGAACGCCTACCGGAACGTCATCAACGACGTGCTGCCGTCGGTGGTGCAGATCGACGCCTCGGAGGGGCTCGGCTCCGGGATCGTGTACGACGACAAGGGGCACATCGTCACCAATGCCCATGTGGTCGGTGACGAGAAGAAGTTCAAGGTCAGCGTCGCCACCGGGGAGGCGGTGCTGAGCGCCACGCTGGTCTCCTCCTACCCGGAGCAGGACCTGGCCGTGATCAAGCTCGACGAGGTGCCGGACGGGCTGCGGGCCGCGAAGTTCGGCGACGCGGAGAAGGTCGAGGTCGGGCAGATCGTCCTGGCGATGGGCTCGCCGCTGGGGCTGTCCAGCAGCGTCACCCAGGGCATCGTCTCCGCGCTCGGCCGGACCGTGAGCGAGAGCCGCGCGGGCGGGGGCACGGGCGCGACGATCGCCAACATGGTGCAGACGTCCGCGGCGATCAACCCGGGCAACAGCGGCGGTGCGCTGGTGAACCTCGACAGTCAGGTGATCGGCATCCCGACCCTGGCCGCGACCGACCCGCAGATGGGCGACAGCGCGGCGCCGGGCATCGGCTTCGCGATCCCCGTGTCGATGGTGAAGACGGTCGCCGACCAGATCATCAAGGACGGCAAGGTCACCGACTCCGGCCGGGCCGCGCTGAACATCACCGGCCGCACGGTCGTCGACGCCGACTACCGCCCCGCCGGGGTGGCGCTGGTCAGCGTGGAGCGGGGCGGGGCCGCGGACAAGGCGGGGCTGAAGCCCGGGGACACGATCACGAAGATCGGTGACACCCCGGTCACCACGATCACCTCGCTCTCCGAGGCGCTGGCGGGCGACAAGCCGGGCCAGAAGGTGACGGTGACGTACACGCGCGACGGCGACAGCCGGACGGCGGAGGTCACGCTCGGGGAGATCTGAGCCCCCGGAGTCCGAAAGGGGCGGTACGGGTTTCCCGTACCGCCCCTTTCGACCGCTCGCGCGTCAGGCGCCGTCGGCCTGAAGGCTCATCGGGCCGTAGATCTTGGTGGTGTCCTCGAAGAGCGTCACCTGTGCGGCACCGCCCTCCAGGAGCTCTTTCCAGTACTCACCGATCCAGGACTCCGCGTCGCCCTGGGTGGTGAACTCCTCCGGCTGCAACGCCGGCTCCGTCTCCGTACCGTCGGACTTCTCGAACCGCCACGTCCACGCCATGTCCGCCTCCTGGGTCGCGTTGCTGCTCCGCAGCCTAGCCGGGCGCGCACCTGACCGGGGGACACGGGAGGATCAAGGGGTGGAACTGACACTGCTCGGCACCGGAGCCCCCGACGGGCTGCCGCGCCCCTCCTGCCCCTGTGCGGTCTGCGCATCGGCCCGCGGCCCGTGGGCGCGGGCCGCGACGGCGTTGCTGGTCGACGACGCGCTGCTGCTCGACCTCACCCCCGGCGCGATGTTCGCGGCCGCCCGTGCGGGGCATTCGCTGAGCGCGGTCCGCCAGGTGCTGCTGACCCACCCGCACGACGGGCCCGCCGTCGAACTGCCCGCCCTGCTGCCGCCCGCCGCGCGGGTCCCGGACGGCCAGGTCCTGACGCTGATCAGCGGGCACCGGGTCCGGGCGGTGGCGATGGACGCCCCGGGGACGGGTTACGAGGTGACCTCCCCGGAGGGCGAGCGGCTGCTGTACCTGCCGCCGGGCGCCGCCCCCGCCGGGCTGCCCGAGCGGGTGGAGCGGCCGTACGAGATGGTCGTCCTCGATGTGATCGGGCGCCCCGACGCGGTGGCCCGGCTGCGGGCGGCCGACGCGGTGGGCCCGACGACCGAGGTGATCGCGGTCCATCTGGACCATGACGCCCCGCCGGGCCCGGCGCTGGAGCGGCGGCTCGCGGCGGCCGGGGCGCGGGCGGTGCCGGACGGGACGACGCTGGTGGTGGGCGAGTACCACGCGGTGCCGGACGTGCCGCGCCGGGTGCTGGTGACAGGGGGCGCGCGGTCGGGGAAGTCGCTGGAGGCGGAGCAGCGTCTGGAGACGTTCCCCGAGGTGGTGTACGTGGCGACCGGCGGCCGCCGCGACGGGGACCCGGAGTGGGCGGCTCGGATCGGACTGCACCGGGAGCGCCGGCCGGGCGTCTGGCGGACCGAGGAGACCTGCGAACTCACGGGGCTGCTGGGGGCGGACGGGCCGCCGCTGCTGATCGACTGCCTGTCGCTGTGGCTGACCGACGCGATGGACCGGGTGGGGGCCTGGGAGGACGAGCGGTGGCGCGACGGCGGCGAGGCGGCGTTGCGGGAGCGGGTCGCGGAGCTGGTGGCCGCGGTGCGGGAAACCCGGCGGCAGGTGGTGCTGGTGACCAACGAGGTGGGGTCGGGGGTGGTCCCGGCGACGGCGGCGGGGCGGCGGTTCCGGGACGAGCTGGGGCGGCTGAACGCGGCGGTGGCGGCCGAGTGCGAGCAGGTGCTGCTGGTGGCGGCGGGGCAGGTGCTGGTGCTGCGGGGGTGAAGGGGGGCGGCAGCGGGTGAGGGGGTGCCAGTGCTCGGGCCTGCGGCTCCCGTGGGGTACGGGCGTGGCCGGTTCCGCCGCTCGCGGCCCGTCCCGTCTCCGGGGCTGACCGGTACTGTTCCGGGCGGGGGCCCGCAGGGTTCCCGGACCGGACCGACCTGACGACCCGCGAGGCAGACCTCCGTGAACCTGGACGACTTCTCCGACCTGATCCAACGCCCCGACGGGGGTGTGCGGCGCGATGCCGAGGAGCGGCGCGAGCGGCTGACCGTCCCTCCGGGAGCGCTCGGGCGCCTGGACGAGCTGGGCGAGTGGCTCAGCGCCGCGCAGCAGTCCGTGCCGGTCAAGGCCGTCGAGCAGCCGCGCCTGGTGCTCTTCGCCGGTGACCACGGGGTGGCGGAGCTGGGTGTCTCGGGCCGGCCGGCGGGCGGCGCGTACGAGCTGGTGCGGGCCGTCCTGGACGGGGCGAGCCCGACCGCCGTGCTGGCCCGGCGGTTCTCGGTGCCCACGCGGATCGTGGACGTATCGCTGGACTGCGATCCGGAGCTGCTGCCCGAGTCCGTGGTGCGGCACCGGGTGCGACGGGGTTCGGGGCGGATCGACGTCGAGGACGCGATGACCGCACAGGAGGCCGAGCAGGCGATCCGCCTCGGTGTGGCGATCGCCGACGAGGAGGCGGACTCCGGCACCGATCTGGTGGTGCTCGGCGACCTCAGCGTGGGCGGTACGACGGCCGCGGCCACCCTGGTCGCCGCCCTCTGCGGAACGGACGCCTCCGTGGTGACCGGGCGCGGTGGTGCGGGCATCGACGACCTGGCGTGGATGCGTAAGTGCGCGGCGATCCGGGACGCGTTGCGCCGGGCCCGGCCGGTGCTGGGCGACCAGGTGGAGCTGCTGGCCACGTCGGGCGGGGCGGATCTGGCGGCGATGACGGGGTTCCTGTTGCAGAGCGCGGTGCGCCGGATGCCGGTGATCCTGGACGGGGTGGTCTCGGCGGCCTGCGCGCTGGTGGCGCAGCGGGCGGCGTTCCGGGCGCCGGACTGGTGGCTGGCCGGCCAGGTCAGCGGGGAGCCCGCGCAGTCGAAGGCGCTGGACCGGATGGCGCTGACCCCGCTGCTGGACCACGGGGTGACGGTGGGCGAGGGCAGCGGTGCGCTGCTGGCCCTGCCGCTGGTGCAGGCCGCGGCGGCGCTGGCCGCCGAACTCCCGGAGCGCGAGCCGGAGAAGGCCGAGGAGGACGAGGGAGAGGGAGCAGAGGCGTCGGAGTCCGAGGAGGCGGCGGCCGTCGACCGGTCCTGAGGGCCGCTCCCCCACCGCGCGGACGAGATCGGCGTCACCCCGATGCCGCTCAACTTCGTGCCGCCCCGGTCCGTCTTCGGAAGGGATCCGACCGACGAACCGACCGAACGACCGACCGGGGGCCCTTTCCATGCTGTTCCTGAAGAGCGGATGAACCGTCTCTCCGCGCTGCGCCGGGCGGCGGTACGGGAGTGGGGCTCGCTGTTCACCGCCGTACGGCAAGGGCTCGCCGCGCACGGAGTGCGGGCGCTCGCGCTGACGCTGACCGCGGTGGCGCTGACGGCCGTCGTCCAGGTGACGCAGAACCAGCCCTGGGGCTACGAGCCGGTGCGGAGCCTCGGTGCCGTCCGGGCCGAGGACCCGCTGCCGTCGGCCCTGCTGCGTACCCCGCTGTCGCTGTTCGTGCCCGCGCTCCATCTGCCGGTGTGGGGTGCGCTGGCCCAGATCCTGCTGGTGTTCGGGGTGGCGGAGGTGTGCCTGGGGCGGTGGCGCACGCTCGCGGTGGCGTACGGGGCGACGCTGGCCGGGACGCTGTACGCCCGGGTCGGCATCGCCCTCGGGCCGGAGACGTTCCTGGGGCTGCCCGCCTCCGACGCGCAGGTGGTGGACACCGGTCCGTCGGCGGCGGTCGTCGGGCTCGCGGTGTACGTCTGCCACCAGCGGCGCGCCTGGTTCACCGGGGCGCTGGTGGTCCTCGCGATGGTGGTGGAGGTCCTGGTCAAGGACAACCTGGCGGGCCGCGAGCATCTGGCCGCGATCGCCGCCGTCCTGGTGGTGTGCGGCGTACGGGAGTGGCGCGGGCGGCGGCGCACTGCCCGGGACCCCGGCGCGGCGGTCAGGACTTGGGGCCGGGCGGCAGCGGAACCCGGTCCGGGGCGCCGCCGATGAGGTCCTGGAACTTCCGGCGCGGCCCGGCCCACCGCACATCGTGGTGGTAGGCCCGCAGCATCGCCCGGGAGCGGGTCCGGTGGCGGTGGCGGTAGAAGCGCCGGGCCCACGGGGACGCGGGGCGGGCCAGCCGGATCGCGCCGACCAGCGCGACGAACGGGACGAGGGTGCCGAGCACCGCCATCCGCAGCTTGCCCTTGAACAGGCAGATCAGGACGAAGCAGAAGTTGATGACGTACGTCGTGATGACGCCGAGCCTGCCCTGCTGCTCCTCGTCGCTGACGTCGTCGACGCCGAGCGGGGAGAAGCCCGCCAGGACCAGCAGCACCAGCGAGGCGGTGAGCACCACCACCTCCACGCTCTGGCGCCCCTCCTCGGTCCAGTACACATCGTCCAGGTGCAGGATCAGGGCGAACTCGTCGAGCACCAGACCGGCCCCCACCCCGAAGATCACCGCGAACACCCCGGCGGCCACCCCGTGCCGCCCGCTGGCCACCGCGCCGAACCCGCCGACGACGGAGAGGACGACCCCGGGCACCACATGGTGGATGTGCACCCCGCCCGGCGTGATGTTGCGGAACGGGCCCTTCCCGGCGCGGATCATGCGGGTGATGGTGCGGGTGATCGCGAAGGTCAGGACGAAGGCGGCCAGCGCGAGGAGCAGCGGCAGCTTGCCCGGCTCCGCGATGTTCTCGTGCCACCAGTGACCCATGCCACCCACTCCCGATACGTCAGGTTTCGCACAGACAGGCGCGTTTCGCCCAATCTATCCGTGCGGCCCAGCGGCTAGCCTGCGCGCGGTGACCTCCCTGAACAGCCACGGCATACGTTTCGCCTTCGGCACCCTGACCGTGCTGCCGGTCCGGGTGACCCGCTGGGACCGCGCGACCGCCCGCTCCGGCATGCTCTGCGCCCCGCTCGCCGGGCTCGTCGTGGGGCTGTTCGCCGCCGCCCTCGGCTCGCTGTCGCTGCTGGCCGGCCCGGGGCCGCTGCTCGCGGCGGTGGCCTCGGTCGCGGTGCCGGCCGTGCTCACCCGGGGGCTGCATCTCGACGGTCTGGCGGACACGGCGGACGGGCTGGGCAGCGGGAAACCGGCCGAGGACGCGCTGCGGATCATGAAGCAGTCCGACATTGGGCCGTTCGGTGTCATCACCCTGCTGCTGGTGCTGCTGGCGCAGGTCGCGGTCCTCTTCGAGCTGTACGGGGAGGGCTGGGCGCACGGGGCGCTCGGGACCGTCGTCGCGGCCGTCGCCGCCCGGCTGGCGCTGACCCTGGCGTCCCGTCAGGGCGTCCCGGCGGCCCGGCCGGAGGGGCTCGGGGCGACGGTGGCGGGCACGGTTCCGGCCGGGCGGGCGCTGCTCGCGGTGGCGGCGACGGTGGCGCTGTGCGCGGCGGCGGGTGCCGTGTTCGGTCCGTACGGGGCGCTGCGCCACGGGCTCGCGGTGCTGGGTGCGCTCGCCGCCGCCGAACTGCTGCTGCGGCACTGCGTGCGGCGGTTCGGCGGGGTCACCGGGGATGTCTTCGGGGGCGTGGAGGAGACCGCGGCGACGGCGGCCCTGGTGGTGCTGACGTTCGGGACCTGACGGTGCGGCACACCCCGGGGGCCGTTTCCCGACCGCCTTACCGGTCGGAAAGACGGTCGGGAAGGCCCGCCGCCGTCACGGAGCAGGAAGTGCGCGCGTAGGCTCATTCCCGGCACATCGTCGGGGCGTCTACGATGCGCCGGGCACGGTCGGCCCACCCCTCGACCGAACTCGAACTCAACGGAAGCGAGATTTCACCACCGTGACTGCTCTCACTCTCAGCACTGCCGGTGCGGCGACGCTGCGCGCCGACGCACTCGTCGTCGGCGTCGCCAAGGGCGTCAAGGGACCGGTCCTGGCACCCGGCTCCGAGGCCGTGGACAAGGCGTTCGACGGCAAGCTCGCCGCCGTCCTCGCGACCCTGGGTGCCACCGGTGCCGAGGGCGAACTGACCAAGCTGCCCGCCGCGTCCGGCCTCAAGGCCCCGGTCGTCGTCGCGGTCGGCCTCGGTCCGGTCCCGGACAAGGAGGACGCCTACGACGCCGAGGCGCTGCGCCGTGCGGCGGGCACCGCGGCCCGTGCGCTGTCCGGCTCGAAGAAGGCGGGCTTCGCGCTGCCCGCCGGCTCCGTCGAGGACGCCGCCGCCGTCGCCGAGGGCGCGCTCCTCGGCTCGTACGCCTTCACCGCCTACCAGGGCGGCGAGAACAAGCTGGCCCCCAAGGACGCCAAGTCCAAGGACAGCGGCCCGAAGCAGCCGCTCGCCGAGGTGGCCCTGCTCGGCGGCAAGCCGCGCGACAAGGCCTACAAGGCGGCCGTCGAGCGTGCCCTGGCCCTGGTCGAGGAGATCAACCGGGCCCGCGACCTCATCAACACCCCGCCGAACGACCTGTACCCCGAGTCCTTCGCCGCCGTGGCCGCCGCCGCGGGCAAGGAGCACGGCATCAAGGTCCAGGTCCTCGACGAGAAGGCCCTCGTCAAGGGCGGCTTCGGCGGCATCCTCGGCGTCGGCCAGGGCTCGGCGAACGGCCCGCGCCTGGTGAAGCTCGCCTACACGCACCCGAAGGCGGAGAAGACCCTGGCCTTCGTCGGCAAGGGCATCACCTACGACTCGGGCGGCATCTCGCTCAAGCCGGCCGGCCACAACGAGACGATGAAGTGCGACATGAGCGGCGCGGCCGCCGTGTTCGCCGCCGTCGTCACGGCCGCCCGCCTGGGCCTGAAGGTCAACGTCACCGGCTGGCTGGCGCTCGCCGAGAACATGCCCTCCGGCAACGCCACGCGCCCCGGTGACGTCCTGCGCATGTACAGCGGCAAGACCGTCGAGGTCCTCAACACCGACGCCGAGGGCCGGCTCGTCCTGGGCGACGCGCTGACCCGCGCCTCGGAGGAGAAGCCGGACGCGATCGTCGACGTGGCGACCCTGACCGGTGCGATGGTGCTGGCGCTCGGCAACCGCACCTTCGGCATCATGGCCAACGACGACGCCTTCCGTACGTCGATCCACGAGATCGCCGACGAGGTCGGCGAGGCCTCCTGGCCGATGCCGCTCCCCGCCGACCTGCGCAAGGGCATGGACTCCCCGACCGCCGACATCGCCAACATGGGCGAGCGGATGGGCGGCGGCCTGGTCGCCGGTCTGTTCCTCAAGGAGTTCGTGGGCGAGGGCATCGCCTGGGCGCACCTGGACATCGCGGGTCCGGCCTTCCACGAGGGCGCCCCGTACGGCTACACGCCGAAGGGCGGCACCGGCTCCGCGGTCCGCACGCTGGTGCGGCTCGCCGAGCGCACCGCCGACGGCGACCTGGGCTGAGCCGGAATCCGCCGATGACACGTACGGCCCCGGGCATAAGGTCCGGGGCCGTACGTGTTGTCCGGGCGGTGCCGGTGAGAAGGGGGCGGGGTTTCGCTCTCGACGAACACCGACCGGATCCGTAGGTATCTACGCAGCAGTAACCCTCCGGAACGGACGATCATCCGTCCCGGACCCGGGCCCCGCGTCCCGCCCACCGTCGACAAGTGCGAAGATGGGTTCTCGGCAGGACAGGGCCCCCACCACAGGGCCGAAGACAAAAGCGGCCGCACACCAGCCGACCGGCCGGTCACACCCCAGCGACGGGGCCCGGCGTACGGCGCACATGCATGGAGGACGTGACGTGGCGAACGACGCCAGCACCGTTTTCGACCTAGTGATCCTCGGCGGTGGCAGTGGCGGTTACGCCGCGGCCCTGCGCGGAGCGCAGCTGGGCCTGGACGTCGCCCTGATCGAGAAGGGCAAGGTCGGCGGTACCTGCCTGCACAACGGCTGCATCCCCACGAAGGCCCTGCTGCACGCGGGCGAGATCGCGGACCAGGCCCGCGAGTCGGCCCAGTTCGGCGTGAAGGCCACCTTCGAGGGCATCGACATGGAGGCCGTCAACAAGTACAAGGACGATGTGATCTCGGGCCTGTACAAGGGTCTCCAGGGTCTCATCGCCTCGCGCAAGGTCCACTACATCGAGGGTGAGGGCAAGCTCTCCTCCCCCACCTCGGTGGACGTGAACGGCCAGCGCGTCCAGGGCCGCCATGTGCTGCTGGCGACCGGCTCCGTGCCGAAGTCGCTGCCGGGCCTGGAGATCGACGGCAACCGGATCATCTCCTCGGACCACGCGCTGAAGCTGGACCGCGTCCCGAAGTCCGCGATCGTGCTGGGCGGCGGCGTCATCGGCGTCGAGTTCGCCTCGGCGTGGAAGTCCTTCGGCACCGAGGTCACGATCGTCGAGGGCCTCAAGCACCTCGTCCCGGTCGAGGACGAGAACAGCTCCAAGCTTCTTGAGCGCGCGTTCCGCAAGCGCGGCATCAAGTTCAACCTCGGCACCTTCTTCGACAAGGCCGAGTACACGCAGGACGGCGTCCGTGTGACGCTCGCCGACGGCAAGACCTTCGAGGCGGAGATCCTCCTCGTCGCGATCGGCCGCGGCCCGGTCTCGCAGGGCCTCGGTTACGAGGAGCAGGGCGTCGCGATGGACCGCGGCTATGTCCTGGTCGACGAGTACATGCAGACCAACGTCCCGACGATCTCGGCCGTGGGCGACCTCGTCCCCACCCTCCAGCTCGCCCACGTCGGCTTCGCCGAGGGCATCCTGGTGGCGGAGCGCCTGGCCGGTCTGAAGACCGTCCCGGTCGACTACGACGGCGTGCCCAAGGTGACGTACTGCCACCCCGAGGTCGCCTCCGTCGGCATCACCGAGGCGAAGGCCAAGGAGATCTACGGCGCGGACAAGGTCGTCGCCCTCAAGTACAACCTCGCGGGCAACGGCAAGAGCAAGATCCTGAAGACCGCGGGCGAGATCAAGCTCGTCCAGGTCAAGGACGGTGCCGTGGTCGGCGTCCACATGGTGGGCGACCGCATGGGCGAGCAGGTCGGCGAAGCCCAGCTGATCTACAACTGGGAGGCGCTGCCCGCCGAGGTCGCCCAGCTCATCCACGCACACCCGACGCAGAACGAGGCGATGGGCGAGGCTCACCTGGCGCTGGCCGGCAAGCCCCTCCACGCCCACGACTGATCCCCCGGTCCCGGGCGCGACGACCGACCACTTCCGCATTTTCGTAAGGAGCAACTGAAACCATGTCGGTTTCCGTAACCCTTCCGGCGCTCGGCGAGAGCGTCACGGAGGGCACTGTCACCCGCTGGCTGAAGGCCGAGGGCGAGCGCGTCGAGGCCGACGAGCCGTTGCTCGAGGTCTCGACCGACAAGGTCGACACCGAGATCCCCGCCCCCGCGTCCGGTGTGCTGGCCTCCATCAAGGTCGCCGAGGACGAGACCGTCGAGGTCGGCGCCGAGCTGGCCGTCATCGACGACGGCTCCGGCGCTCCGGCCGAGGCCGCGGCCCCCGCCGCCGAGGCGCCTGCCGCCCCGGCCGAGGCTCCGGCCCCGGCCGCCGAGGCCCCCGCCGCTCCGGCTCCCGAGGCTCCGGCTCCGGCCGCTGCCCCGGCCGGTGGCGCCTCCGGCACCGACGTCACCCTCCCCGCGCTCGGCGAGAGCGTCACCGAGGGCACCGTCACCCGCTGGCTGAAGGAGGTCGGCGAGGAGGTCGCGGAGGACGAGCCCCTCCTCGAGGTCTCCACGGACAAGGTCGACACCGAGATCCCCGCCCCGGTCGCCGGTGTGCTGCTGGAGATCGTGGTCGGCGAGGACGAGACCGCCGAGGTCGGCGCCAAGCTCGCCGTCATCGGCGCCCCGGGCGCGGCTCCGGCCGCCGCTCCGGCGCAGCCCGCCGCCCCGGCCCAGGAGGCCCCG
>NZ_LZRD01000031.1 GCF_001687325.1 Streptomyces sp. PTY087I2
GGCGGCGAGCCGGTCGGCGCAGCGCACCGCGCCCCACCAGGCCTGCGGGCGGCCGGTGGCCCGGTACACCGCGAGCAGCGCGACCAGCCCGCCCGCCGCCCCGCCGCGCACCCCGTACCCGTCCTCGGCCGCGTTCGCCGCGCAGCTCAGCCGGACGGCCGGACCGGCCTGGTCCAGCACCTCCGGGTCGCCCAGCAGCGTGCCCACCTCGGTCAGCGCGTACGCGATGCCGCCGAGGCCCGCGTACGCGCCGGAGCCCAGGGTCCCGAGCTCGTCGGCCCGACCGTGCAGGGCGTCCAGCAGCCCCGGGACCGGGGCGAGCGCCTCGCGGGCCGCCTCGGCATACCGGGATACGCCGGTGAGCGCGGCGAGTTGGGCCAGGAAGAGGGCGGGTCCGGTGTAGCCGCCCGCGACATCCGCCGCCATCGGCGTGAGCCGCCAGTAGCGTTCGCCGAGCAGTTCGAGCCCGATCCAGTTGGTGCGGCCCTCGTGCCGGTAGGCGAGGGAGACGAGCTGGTCGCCCACCGACCGTGCGGCGGACAGCAGTTGCTCCGGCTCCGGCGCGGTCGCCGCACTCCGCGCCCGGCCGTCCGGACCGGGCCGGTGCGGCGGCTGCGGGGAGGTGCTGACCATGGCGGTCCGGATGATCCGTTCCTGGTCCTGGCGGTCGACGGTGTCCATCGCGCGCACCTTCGCCTCGACGCGCGCGAGACCGGTGAGAGCGGCGTCGGACGCGGACGGGGCGGGCGCGGACGGGGCGGATGCGGACGGGGCGGGCGCGGACGGGTCGGGCGCCGGCCCCGCGACCGTACGGCCGGTACCGCTCCACAGCTCCGTGGAGCCCGGCCGGGTGGCGAACACCGGTACGTCACCGCGCCACAGCTCCGCGATCTCCTCATCCTCCACGCCGGGCAGCGCGGGCACACCCAGGAGCGGGGTGCGCAGCAGGGACAGCACCCGGTGCCGTTCGGTGGCGTCCCGCATCAGATCGGGGTGGGTCGACTCGTCCAGCAGCGTCGTGTACGTCCAGGTGGGGCGGGGCACGACGCGCACCTCGTCCCCGGCGAACCGCCGCAACGGCCCATCCGTGGAGAGGAGTTCGTCGCGGTGGTCGTGAATCGCCGTGTACCCGGCGCGGAAGCCGTCGCAGAGGGCTTCGGTGTACGCGGAGGGGTCGGCGGCCTCGGTGCCGAGCCGGGGCCGGTTGGCGGACTCGGTGAACCGCCCGGCTCGCCGTACCAGCCGCATGCGGTCGGTCCCGGCGTCCGCCCAGTCGGCGGTCTCGATGGGGGAGGAGGCGGCCCGGCCCCCGCCGATGGCGGACATGTCGAGCGCGGTGGTGTCCCCGACGAGCAACTGGGGGAGCAGGCCCACCCGGTGGACGGAGTCGTGCAGGGCCCGGGCGGCCGGATCGGCGGAACGGGCGGGCCCCAGCGGCGGGTGGAACAGGGTCTCCACGTCGACCAGCACCGGGTGCGGTCCGCAGGCGATCAGGTTCTCGTGGTGCAGATCCGTACCGTCCAGCGCGTGCAGCAGGGCCAGCAGCGCACCCTGGCGCCGGTAGAACCGCCGGGTCTCCGCCGCCGAGGCGCAGGGCCGCTCCTCGACGAACTCGGCCCAGCCGTAGTCCCCCCGGTCCAGGACGCGCAGCACCCGCAGCTCGGGGGCGCCCGGCAGCGAACCGAACCACTCGACAAGGGAGTTGAAGTGCCGGTGGGCCGCGAGCGGGCGCGGCTTGTAGACCAGCCGGGTACCGTCGGCGAACCGCAGGAGCATCACGGACCGGCCCCCGCGATGGCTGTCACCCGCACCGGCCTCGACCCCGGTGAGTGCCCCAGGACCCGTGGAGGTGCCGAGTGCTCCGGTCCGGTCGCCGAACACCCCTGCCGGGGCCAGCAGATCCAGGTCGGCGGTGAGCCGCGCGATCAACTCGGCGAAGGCGTCAGCCGTGTTGAGGCAGGCCGTCGCGAGGAGGCGGGCCAGCACCGGGTACCCGGTGACGAGCCGGTCGAGCCCGTCCCGGCGAGCGGTCACCGCGACGAAGTCCCGGAAGCGCTCCTCGGGCCCGTCCCCGCTCAACCGCCCGAGCCGCCGGGCTTCGTGCAGCTCGGTGACGAGGGTGCGCGCCGCGATCCGGGCCAGCCGCCGGGTCAACTGCCGCCGGAAGTCGGCGAGGACGGGCTTCCCGTCCCCCTCGGGCCCCCCGTCCGCCAGCGCGTCCCGGAGCCTGCCCGCGGCCGCCTCGACGAACGGCGCGACGATGGGCCCGAAGCCGCTGAGCCCCGGGTACGCGCGGTCGGCGACCACAACGTCACGCGGGGCGGCGGCGACGGCCTCCCGGGCGAAGGCCGCCCAGGCGGGTTCGCCGGACGTGCTGCCCCCGACGACACCGGGCAGCCACCAGGGTTCGCCGCCCGTACCGTCGAGGGAAACGACGGAGACGGCGGGGGCGGAGGCGGGGACGGCGGGGGCAGGGCGACGGCTCGTACCTCTGTCGATCAGGTTCTTCTCCGCCACGCGCCCCGCACCTCCCCGGCCCCGGCCCGGCCCCGTGCGGACCGCCCGTGACCATCGTGGCGGGGGAGGGGGTACGGGCACATGGGGGAGTCGCCCCCATCTTTCGCCCTCCGGCCCGCAGGGACCCCGGGCCCCCACAGCAGGGGAACACCCACCGGGCATGGCGGTTGCGGCGGGACGCCGGACCCGGCGGTGGCGAACGGCCGGCGGGCCCGACGGCGGCCGCCGCACACCGGCCCGGCAGTGGCGGCCGTTCGCCCCGCACCGGGCACGCCGGGGGCCGCCCGGACCGCCTCAGGGTGGGGCCGCCCGGACCGGCTCAGGGAGGGGCCGCCCGGACCAGCTCAGGGCCCGCCGCCGGGGCCTGGGGGCCCAAGCCCCAACCCCCCAGCCCCCTACCCCCTCGGCGCCGCCGTCGACCCCCGGATCATCAGCTCGGCCGCGATGGTCGCGATGCCACCGGGCGGCGGGTTCTCCTTGCCCATCGCGAGCCGCCCCGCCCGCGCGCCCGCCTCGAAGAGCGGCAGCCGGACCGTCGTCAGGGCCGGTACCGCGTCCACCGAGAACGGCAGGTCGTCGAAGCCCGCGACCGAGATGTCCTGCGGGATGCGCATCCCCTGGTCCCGGACCGCCGCGCACGCGCCCAGCGCCACGGTGTCGTTGGCGGCCACGATCGCGGTCACGTCCGGTGCCCTGCGCAGGAGTTCGAGCGTGGCCTCGTACCCGGAGCGCCGGTCGTAGGGCCCGTGCACGACGAGCGGGTCGTCGTCGCCGGCCCCCCGCCCGCCGGAGCCCGCCGCCGTACCGCCCGCGTCGCCTCCCGCCGGAAGCGCGTCGAGCCCCGCCGCGCGCAGCGCCTCCCGGTGGCCCTCCAGCCGGTGCCGGGTCGTGGTGCGTTCCCGGGGCCCGGCGACGTAACCGATCCTGCGGTGGCCGAGCGAGATCAGGTGCTCGGTGAGGCGGCGGCCGCCGCCCCGGTTGTCGAACGCGAGGGCGGCGACGAGCGCGTCCCCGTCGGGCAGCGGGGGCCGCCCGCAGAAGACGATCCGGGTGCCCGCGTCCGCCAGCTTCGTCAGCTTCGCCGACATCGCGGCCTGGTGCGCCGGATTCTCGACCGCGCCGCCGGTGAGGACGACGGCGGCGGCGCGCTGGCGCTGGAGGAGCGTGAGATAGGTCAGCTCGCGCTCCGGGGAGCCGCCCGTGTTGCAGATGACGGCCAGCTTCTCGCCGCCCGCCCGCCCCGAACCGTCCCCGGGGCCGCCGATCTGCGTCTGCGCCGCCCCCGCCATGATCCCGAAGAAGGGGTCGGCGATGTCGTTGACCAGGATGCCGACCAGGTCGGACGTGGCCGCCGCGAGCGAACTGGCGGGGCCGTTGAGCACGTAGTCCAGGTCGTCCACCGCACGCAGGACCCGTTCCCGGGTCGAGGCCGCCACCGGGTAGTTGCCGTTCAGCACACGGGAGACGGTGGCCGGGGACACCCGGGCGCGGGCCGCCACATCCGCCAGGGTGACTGTCATCGCTGTCCTCCGTGAGGTCACGTGCGGCCCCCTCTTGTCCGGCCGCTGTCGGCAGGCTAGCGTCATCTTTCGTAGAAAGCGCTTGCTACGGCTGTATGGAGGGAACTTCGTGACACGCAGGACAGTGCGCATCGCCATGAACGGCGTCACGGGACGCATGGGACACCGGCAGCACCTGGTGCGTTCGATCCTCGCGATCCGCGAGCAGGGGGGCCTGGATCTCGGCGACGGCGAGGTGGTGTGGCCCGAGCCCGTGCTCGTCGGCCGGCGCGCCCACGCCCTGGAGGAACTCGCCGAGCGCCACGGTCTGACCGAGTGGTCGACGGACCTGGACGCGGTGCTCGCGGACGACACGGTCGAGATCTACTTCGACGCCCAGGTCACCTCGGCCCGGGTGGAGGCGATCAAGAAGGCGATCGCGGCGGGCAAGCACGTCTACACGGAGAAGCCGACCGCGACGGACGTCGAGGGGGCCCTCGACCTGGCCCGCCTCGCGCGTGACGCCGGCATCAAGCACGGGGTCGTCCAGGACAAGATCTTCCTGCCGGGCCTGCGCAAGCTGAAGCGCCTGATCGACGGCGGATTCTTCGGCGAGATCCTGTCCGTGCGCGGGGAGTTCGGCTACTGGGTCTTCGAGGGCGACTGGCAGGAGGCCCAGCGCCCCTCGTGGAACTACCGCGCGGAGGACGGCGGCGGCATCGTCGTCGACATGTTCCCGCACTGGGAGTACGTGCTCCACGAACTGTTCGGCCAGGTCACCTCCGTAACCGCGCATGTCCGTACGCACGTTCCGCGGCGCTGGGACGAGCAGGGCAAGCCGTACGAGGCGACCGCCGACGACGCCGCGTACGGCATCTTCGAGCTGGCGGGCGGGGCCGTCGCGCAGATCAACTCCTCCTGGACGGTCCGGGTCAACCGGGACGAGCTGGTGGAGTTCCAGGTGGACGGCACGCACGGCTCGGCGGTGGCGGGCCTGCGCAACTGCCGCGTACAGCACCGTTCTTCGACGCCCAAGCCCGTCTGGAACCCGGACCTGCCGGTCACCGAATCGTTCCGTGACCAGTGGCAGGAGATCCCGGACAACCAGGAGTTCGACAACGGCTTCAAGGCCCAGTGGGAGCTGTTCCTGCGCCATGTCGTCCAGGACGCGCCGTACACCTGGGACCTGCTGGCCGGCGCCCGGGGCGTCCAACTGGCCGAGCTGGGGCTGAAGTCGTCCGCCGAGGGCCGCCGCTTCGACATCCCGGAGCTGACGCTGTGACGGCTGCCGTCCCACTGCCCCAGGGCTTGTACACCCCCCGCGCCACCCCGCTCGACCTGACGCCGGGCGCCGGCGCCCCCTCCTCCCGTACGGTCTTCTCGGCCGCGCACGTGGTCGCGGACCCGTACGCGGACATCGGCCCGGACGATCCGGCGGCCGTCGACTGGGAGTCCACGCTCGCCTTCCGCCGCCACCTCTGGTCGCACGGCCTGGGCGTCGCGGAGGCCATGGACACCGCGCAGCGCGGGATGGGCCTGGACTGGGCGGGCGCGGCCGAACTGATCCGCCGCTCGGCCGCCGAGGCGAAGGCGGTGGGCGGCCGGATCGCCTGCGGCGTGGGCACCGACCAGCTGCCCGACAACGGCGTCGCGCCCACCCTGGCCGAGGTCAGGGCCGCGTACGAGGAACAACTCGCCCTGGCCGAGGCGCACGGCGTCCAGCCGATCCTCATGGCGTCGCGCGCTCTGGCCCGCGCCGCCCGGGGCCCCGAGGACTACCTCGCCACGTACGCCCATCTCCTGCGCCAGGCGTCGGAACCGGGGATCCTGCACTGGCTGGGCCCGATGTTCGACCCGGCGCTCGAGGGCTACTGGGGCAGCACCGACCTCGACGCGGCCACGGACACCTTCCTCAAGGTCATCGCCGAACACCCGGACAAGGTCGACGGCATCAAGATCTCCCTCCTGGACGCGGCCCGCGAGATCGACGTCCGCCGCCGCCTCCCGGGCGGGGTGCGCTGCTACACGGGCGACGACTTCAACTACCCCGAGCTGATCGCGGGCGACGAACGCGGCTTCAGCCACGCCCTGTTGGGCATCTTCGACCCGCTGGGCCCGCTGGCGGCGCATGCGGTACGGGTGCTGGACACGGGGGACGTGGACGGTTTCCGGGCCCTCCTCGACCCCACGGTCGAGCTGTCCCGTCACCTGTTCCAGCGGCCCACCCGCTTCTACAAGACGGGCGTGGTGTTCCTCGCCTGGCTGGCCGGCCACCAGGACCACTTCACGATGGTGGGCGGACTCCAGTCGGCCCGCTCGCTGCCGCATCTGGCGACGGCGTACGAACTGGCCGACGGCCTCGGCCTGTTCCCGGATCCCGACCTGGCCGCACACCGCATGCGCGCGCTGCTCGCCGTCCACGGAGGCACCCGATGACCAACGGCGATCTGGCACGTCTGAGCATCAACCAGGAGACCGTCAAGCAGTGGTCGCTGCCGGAGCTCGCCGAGGGCTGCGTGAAGGCGGGCATCGGCAAGGTCGGCCTGTGGCGGGCCCCGGTGCAGGCGTACGGCGTCGAGCGCACGGCACGGCTCCTCGCGGACGCCGGGCTCACCGTCACCAGCCTCTGCCGGGGCGGCTTCTTTACCGCCCTCGACCCCGCCGAACGCGCCCGCGCCCTGGACGACAACCGGGAGGCGATCGACGAGGCGGCGGCCCTGTCCACCGACACCCTGGTCCTGGTCTCCGGCGGCCTCCCGCCCGGCAGCCGCGACCTGCACGGGGCCCGCGAGCGCGTGGCCGAGGCGCTGGCGGTGCTCGCCCCGTACGCCGCGACGCGAGGCGTACGGCTGGCGATCGAACCCCTGCACCCGATGTACGCGTCCGACCGCTGCGTGGTCTCCACCCTCGCCCAGGCCCTGGACCTCGCCGAACGCTTCCCGGCCGAACAGGTCGGGGTGGTCGTGGACACGTACCACCTGTGGTGGGACGACCAGGCGCTCGACCGGATCGCCCGTGCGGGCGCCGGCGGCCGTATCCACTCCTTCCAGCTGGCCGACTGGATCACCCCGCTCCCGGCGGGAGTTCTGCTGGGCCGGGGGCAACTGGGCGACGGAAGTGTGGACTTCAGGGCGTTCCGGAGCGCGGTGGAAGCAGCCGGCTTCGACGGCCCGATCGAGGTGGAGATCTTCAACGAGGCGCTGTGGGCCCGCGACGGGGCGGAGGTCCTGGCGGAAGTGGCGGAACGCTATGTGCGACATGCCTGCTGAGAGCCCCGCACCCGGCCGAAGGTAAAGAGATCGCAAAGGACTGCAACCTTTGGGTACCCTCCCGGGTCACACATGGCGTCGGGACTTCCGGGGAGGGGTCCGGGGGGAACGGGAAGGCCCGACGGGAGGGGAAAGCGAGGGGGGTCCGGCCGCGAGGCCGGGCCCCATTCCGCTTTGTGCGTCTGCCTCGCGCGGCGCTCCTTACGGCCGGTTTCACGCAGGGCTTCCCGCTTCCCGGCCGGTCTCGCGCAGCGTGGACAGGGTCATCAGCCCGGGATCCTGGGCGAGGAGCCGCGCGTGCAGGGCGCGCAGGGCGGGCCCCGGCTCGGACCCTAGCTCCGAGGCGACGCGGGCGCGGTGCCCGGCGTACACGACGAGCGCCTCGTTGCCCCGGTCCGAGCGGTGGAGCGCGAGCATCAGAAGCCAGACGAACCGCTCGCGCATCGGGTATTTGTGCGCGGCGTAGTGCAGCAGCGGCACGCCGTAGCGGTGCCGGCCCAGCTCCATCTCCACCTCGGCCAGGACCTCCATGTCCGTCAGGAACCGCTCCTGGCGGAAGAGCCGTTCCCGCTCCATCATCGGCCCGTCGAGCCCCTCCACGAGCGGCCCCGTCGACATGATGCGAGCCTGTTCGAGCAGGTCGGCGGCGCGCTCCAGCCGGCGGTCGCGGGCGGCCGCGAGACCGGCGACGGCGAGCCGTTCGTAGGCGTAGAGGTCGACGTCCGCGTCCCCGACGTCGAGCCGGTAGCCGCCCCCCGACCAGGCGATCTCCGCGCCCGGCCCGTCGGCGGTGCCCGGTTGCAGCAGGGCCCGGAGCCCCGAGACGGACTTCTGGATGAGGTTCTTCGCGTACGCCGGGTACTCCTGGCCCCACAGGGCCTCGGTCAGCTGGTCGACCCCCGTCTCCATGCCGGGCCGCAGGAGCAGCACCGCGAGGAGGGCCCGCTGTTTGGGCGGGCCGAGTTCCAGGGGAGTGGGCCCGCGGCTGACGACGAGGGGCCCGAAGAGCCGGATGGTCAGGCGCGACGGATCGAGGCCGTCGGGCGCCGCCCGCCCAGGTCTCGGGGCGGGCTCGTCCCGGCCGCGACGCAGCAGCACACCTGACATGTCTCCCCCTGAACGCCGTGAACGCCTCGTTCCCGCTTTCAGGCTACGGTGCGGCTCCGCTCCCTCCAGCGCATCGTCCAGCGTTCCGTCCAGCGGCGTACGTGAAGGTGGCCGGGACGCAGCTCACCGTGCCCGGCGAACGAGCGCCGCTTCCCCCGGAGAAGACCGTATGCACCGCGATGACCGCAGCCGCAAGGACCAGAAACCCGGCGAGGGCAGACCCGCGACCGACGACAGACCGCCCGCGCTCCGCCGCTGGGGACACCTCACCGCCACCCGCTCCCGGCTGATGACCGGTATCGGCATCCTCCTGACCGTCGTGGGTCTGGTGCTCGCCGCCGGGGCGATGGACCGTCTCGTCCTGAGCCGCTTCGAGAGCCCGGGTTCGGAATCGGTGGACACCCGGGCGGTCCTGGAGAAGGAGTTCGGCGAGGTTACGCCCAGCGTGCTGCTCATGGTCACGGCCCGGCAGGGCACGGTCGACGACGAACCGGTGGCCGCCGGGGCCCGCGCGCTGGAGGAGGAGCTGGCGCGGCGCGACGGTGTCGCCGACGTGGCCTCGTACTGGTCGCGCGACGGCTCGCCCACCCTGCGCGGCCTGGACGGCAGACAGGCCCTGATCATCGCCAGGATGGCCGGCACGGTGACCGAGGCCCGCACGGAACTCGCCACGATCTCACCGGATTTCACCCGGGACGAGGAGCTGTTCACGGTCCGGGTGGGCGGCGGCGATGAGATCTTCCGCCAGGTGGCCGAGCAGTCCCGGCAGGACTTCCTGCGGGCCGAGATGATCGTGTTCCCGCTGGTCCTGCTGCTGCTCTTCGCGATCTACCGCCGGTTCGCGGCCGCGGCGCTGACGCTCGGCATGGGCCTGTTCTCGGTGATCACCACGCTGGCGTTGATGCACCTGGTCACGTACGTCACCGAGGTGTCGACGTTCGCCGCCAACCTGGCGCTGGTGATGGGCATCGGACTCGGCGTCGACTACAGCCTGTTCGTCATCAACCGCTTCCGGGAGGAGCTGAGTTCGGGCCGCCCCGTGCCCGAGGCGGTCGCGTACACGGTGGGCAGTGCGGGCCGCACGGTCACGTTCAGCGGCCTCACGGTTCTGGTGTCGCTGTCCTGCCTGCTCCTGTTCCCGTTCCCCTTTCTGCGCTCCTTCGCGTACGCGGGCGTCGGCACCGTACTCACCGCGGTCTTCGCGGCCCTGGTGATCCTTCCGGCGGCACTGGCGCGCCTGGGCGACCGGGTCGCCCGCAAGGGTAAGGAGGCCAACTCCCGTACACAGAGCGGCTGGTGGCACCGAACAGCACTACGCATGATGCGACACCCGCTCCGTTACGGCGTCCCGGCCCTGGTGGTCCTGCTGGCCCTGGCGGCCCCGGTGCTCGGCCTCACCTTCGGCACGCCCGACGAACGGGTGCTGCCCGAGGGGGTGTCCAGCCGGATCGTGCAGCAGGAGATCCGCGACAATTTCGCGGCGGAGGAGATGGACGCGATCCAGGTACTGCGGCGGGGGCAGCCGGGAACGGCCGCGAACGGCGAGGAGATCGAGGCCACGGCGGTCGCCTTGTCCCGCATCCCCGAGGTGTACCAGGTCGACGCGCTCACCGGTTCGTACGCCGACGGCAACAGGATCGCCGAACCGGGGGCCGCCGCCGACCGGTTCGGCCATGAGGAGGACACCTGGTACTCCGTGGTCGCCACCCACGAGGGCCTGAACCACGACGTCGACCGCCTGCTGTCGGAGATCCGCACGACGGCCGCGGGCGGCGACGACCTTCGGAGAGGCCGGCCCGTTGAGGTCCGGATCGGCGGCTACCCGGCGGAACTGGCCGACTTCCGCTCGCAGTTGGTGGACCGCCTGCCGCTGGTCCTCGGTCTGGTCCTGGCGGTCACGTTCCTCGTGCTGTTCCTGATGACCGGCAGCCTGCTGCTCCCCGCGAAGGCCACGCTGCTCAACGCGCTGAGCCTCGGCGTGATGTTCGGGGCCCTGGTCTGGATCTTCCAGGAGGGCCATCTGTCCGGGGTACTCGGCTTCACCCCGACCGGCACGATCGAACCGAGCATCCCGATCCTGATGTTCTGTGTGGCCTTCGGGCTGTCGATGGACTACGAGGTGCTGATGCTGTCGCGGATCAAGGAGGAGTACGACCGCACGGGCGATACCCTCGGCGCGGTGGCGACGGGCCTGGAACGCAGCGGCCCGCTCATCACCTCTGCCGCGGTCATCATGGCCGCGTCCTTCGCGACGTACGCGTCCTCGGGCGTCGTCTTCCTGAAGATGCTGGGCCTCGGCATGGTCGCGGTGATCATGATCGACGCCACCCTGATCCGCGCGGTCCTCGTCCCGGTCCTGATGCGCCTGGCGGGCCGGGCCAACTGGTGGGCCCCGAAGCCCCTGCGCGCACTGCACCGCCGGTGGGGCCTCTCCGAGTCGGAGCCGAGGCCCACCGGGGACCGCGACCCGGCCACGGAGACCGAAGAGACCGCCGAGACGAGGGTCTGACGGGCGAGGACCCAGGAGGTGGCGGCCCGGGGCCCCGCCCCGAGGGCCGCCCGGCGGTGTTGCCGGGCGGCCCCGGGATCACAGTGCGAGCATCGCCCGCACGGGGATCTGCGCGTCCGCGAGCGGTCGCAGCGCCAGCCGGATGAGCGCCAGCGCGTTGTCGTCGCCCGCGATGCGGTTGGCGCTGAGCCGTCCGCACGCGAGGCAGTGGTGGATGAGCATCCACTCCCCGTCCTGCCGCACCGAAAGGCTCAGGGGCACCATCCGCCCACGGCACCCCGCCGCCCGGTCACCCGGCACGCGGCCGTCCACATGCAGGCTGACCAGGCAGGACGGGCAGTGATTACGGTGAGCGGTGCCCGGCGCCGCCAGCGGGACGTCGAGCCGGCAGCCGACGCACCGGAACGCGTCACCGCGCGCCCCGGCCGGTCCGTGCAGCACGTCCTTGGCCCGCTGCGGCCGGCGCCCTGAGGTCCGCCGGGGCCTGCGCCGCGTCATCGGAGCCTCCCGGTCGCCCGGTTCACAGGTCACCGAAGGCTTCGAGCGGGAAGGGCGGCTGAGCCAGCGGACGTACGGCCATCCGCATCAGGATCAGCTGGTTGTCGTCCCCGCAGACCGGGTTCGAGGTCAGCTCGTCGCACCGGGTGCAGCGGTGGACGACCATCCAGTCGCCGGTGCGCAGCACCGCGATGGAGATCGGGGTCATCCGGCCCTCGCAGTCGGAGCGGCCGCCCTCGACGCGGTCGACGAGGTGCTGCGAGTGCAGGCAGCTGGGGCAGTGGTTGCGCCGGCTGCCGTCGGGTGCGTACGCGGCGACGGTCAGTCCGCAGCGGACGCAGGTGAAGGTGTCCAGGGAGGACATGGCTGAGCGGTGCTGGGGGTTGTCGTGAGACACCCGGATACTCCTTGCCGAAGAATGAGGAACGAAGCAGCAGGGAAGTACCGAGCACCCCTCGTGTCAGGGGCGTACGGGGAGCGGGGCCGGACGGCTGCGCGACGGCAGCCTGCCGTGAGGTGTCAGCAGTCGGTCGCGTACGGCGGCCGCGGACGGTCGGACCCGGTCACCCCGGCGCCACAGGCGCGACGAGGGAGGCTCGGAGTCACTGGCCGGGGCATACATCAACTGCTTTCCAGGGCTTACGCCCAGAGGTCACCCGCGGTCGGTCCCGCGGTCGAGGCGCGAGCACCGTAACAAGGGGACCGCCGCACCAGCCACCGAATAAGGACGTCACCGAACTGCCGAGGCCCCCGCTCGTCGCCTGCTCCCGCCCACTGTCCGCCGCCGAGGCGGCCGGGGCAGTTCGTTAGGATCTGCCGCCATGACGGAGAGCACAGCGGAAGAGTGGCCCGAACCTCCCCTCGCCGGTACGGAGGCGGCGGCCGTCCTCGGCGCGCTGGAACGCCAGCGGGCCACGCTGGCCTGGAAGACCTCCGGCCTGGACGCGGCCGGACTGCGGGCCACGGTCGGCGCGTCCTCGGTCACCCTGGGCGGCCTGCTCAAGCACCTGGCCCATGTCGAGGACAGCCACTTCGCCCGCCTCTGGCTCGGCGTCCCGGTAGGCGCGCCGTGGAACACGGTCGACTGGGCCAACGACCCCGACTGGGCCTACCGCACCGCCGCCCAGGACACCCCGGAGCACCTGCGCACCCTGTGGCGGGAGTCGGCGGCCCGCTCCCGGGCCGTCGTCGACAAGGCACTCAGCACCGGCGAGGGCCTGGACCAGCTCGGCGCCTTCGTCACCCGCAGCGGCGAACGCCCGAACCTGCGCCGCATCCTTCTGGACCTCATCGAGGAGTACGCCCGCCATGTCGGCCACGCCGACCTGATCCGCGAGTCGGTCGACGGCCTGACGGGCGAGGACCCGGGATGAGCCGGGACCTCGCCCGGGGCGCGGCGACGACCGACGACCGACGGCCCTTCCGGCTCACCGTTCTGGGGTGCGCGACCCCCTACGCGACCGTGGACAACCCGTGTTCGGGCTACCTGGTGTCGGGAGGCGGCGCCCGCGTCTGGGTGGACGCGGGCAGCGGGACGCTGGCCGAGCTGCAACGGCATGTCCGGCTCGACGAGTTGGACGCGATATGGATCTCGCATCTGCACGCCGACCACAGCGCGGACCTCCTCACCGCCTATTACGGCCTGCTCTTCGCCGACATCCGGCTCACGGCCCCGATCCCGCTGTACGGCCCGCCGGGCACGGCGGACCGGCTCGCCCACTTCCTCACCAACACCGGGACGCGCAGCCCGGTCGAGTCCGCCTTCGCCGTAGAGGAACTGCACGAAGGCCACCGCGTACGGGTGGGGGAGCTCACCCTGACCAGCAGGGCGGTCGAGCACGGTATCCCCGCCTTCGCCGTACGTATCGAATCGGCCGGCCGGTCGCTGGTGTATTCGGGGGACACGGCGCCCTGCCCCGCTCTGACGAACCTGGCCGAGGGGTGTGACGTACTGCTCTGCGAGGCCGAGAGCGACCGGGGGCCCGACACCGGGGAAGAACAGGTGCACCACACGCCGGAGGACACCGGCGACACCGCCCGCTCGGCCCGCGCGGAACGGCTGATCGTGACGCACGTCGGCCGCTTCGTCACCCCGGAACAGGCGGTGTCCCGAGCCGCGACACGCTACGCGGGCCCGGTCGAGTACGCCACGCCCGGAGCCTCCTTCACAGTGGGCTGAGGCGACCTTCCGGCCGGGATCAGCCCCGCAACTCCGCGAGCCGGGCCAGGGCGTCGGTCAACGGCGGCCACAGCCTTCAGAAATGAAAATTTTCGCCGGTTCGGCACGTTCTCGCAGGTGAAGAGCGGCGACACAGGTCTAGACCAAAAGGCCCCTTTACGCCTTTCCGTGCCCGTGCGTTACTCGTGACATGTGCATGGCATCCGATTATCGGATGCCATTCGGATGCCATGCCGTGCGCATCCCGTCCTCGTCAACGTGCCCGGAGGTGGCCATGCTCGCGTACCGTTCTCCGTCCCGCCGACTCAAGAGACCCCGAGGCGCTGTGCTGGCCGGCGCTCTCGGCAGTGCCGTGGCGCTGATCCTCACCGGAACGGGCACGGCCGCCGCCGCGCCGCCCGCACCCGACCAGCCGGTCCGGTCCGGACAGGCGTGGATGGGTGCGGGGACCCGCATCGAGCAGGGCCCCGCGTCCTCGGCGGCGGGCGGGATCACCCCGATGGACACCAGCGGTGTCCAGGGCATCGACGTCTCCCACTGGCAGGGGTCGATCAACTGGGGCTCGGTCAAGGCCGCGGGCATCGACTTCGCCTACATGAAGGCCACCGAGGGCACCAGCTTCAAGGACAGCAGCTTCAACGCCAACTACACCGGCTCCTACAACGCCGGCCTGATCCGGGGCGCGTACCACTTCGCCCGGCCCGACGTCTCCAACGGGGCGACGCAGGCAGGCTACTTCGCGAGCAACGGCGGCGGATGGTCCCAGGACGGCAAGACCCTCCCCGGTGTGCTGGACATCGAGCACAACCCGTACGGCGCCATGTGCTACGGCCTCTCCACGACCCAGATGCGGACGTGGATCAACGACTTCTACAACACGTACAAGTCCCGCACCACCCGGGACGTCGTCATCTACACGACGGCCAGCTGGTGGAACACCTGCACCGGCAGCTGGACCGGCATGGCCGCCAAGTCCCCGCTCTGGGTGGCCCACTGGGGCACCGCCAGCCCCACCATCCCCGCCGGCTTCCCCACCTGGACGATCTGGCAGTACTCGGCCACCGGCCGGGTCGGCGGAGTCTCCGGCGACGTGGACCGCAACAAGTTCAACGGCAGCTTCGCCCGGCTCCAGGCCCTCGCCAACAACACGCCGTAGCCGGCCCGATCGGGCGGCGGCCGGGTGAGCCCGTCGGCGGCTCACCCGGCCGCACCCCCCACCGTGTGCCCGCCCTACCCCCCCCAGGAGCCCGCCGTGAACCTTCCCCAGCCCTCCCGCCGCCACATCCTGCTCGCCGGCGCCGGCGGCCTGGCCGCAGCCGCCTTACCGGGCACGGCCCACGCCCTCCCCACCGTCGTCGAACCGGACATCGACGGCACGGCCCAGTGGCAGGCCCGCCCGCCGCAGACTCCCATCAGCCTGGTCGGAAAACGGCCGACGAAGATCATCGTGCACCACACGGTCAGCGCCAATACCTCCGACGTCTCCCGCGCCCAGGCCCACCGCCACGCCCACTGGGTCCAGGACCTGCACATGGACCAGAACGGGTGGACCGACACCGGCTACCACTTCCTCATCAGCCGGGGCGGCTGGATCACCGAGGGCCGCCACCGCAGCCTCACCACCCTGCGCGGCGGCAGCGACTTCGTCCTCGGCGCCCACACGTCCGGCCAGAACGACCAGGGCATCGGCATCGCCAACGAGGGCGCGTACCACGACGGCGCCCAGCCACCGCAGGCCCAGTGGGAGGTCCTGGTGGCACTCTGCGCGTACGTCTGCCACCAGTACGGCATCGCGCCCAGCCGCCTGTACGGACACAAGGACTTCGGCGACACCCTCTGCCCGGGCATCCTGCACGACAAGCTGCCGCAGCTCCGGAGCGAGGTCGCGGCGAGCATGGGCTGAGCGATCAGGCGGAGAGGCGTCCGCCCTTGAGCGCGGTGACGAAGGACGACCAGCCGTCGGCGGAGAAGACGACGGCCGGGCCGTCGGCGGCCTTGCTGTCGCGGACGGGGACGGCGGCGTGGCCACGGGCGACCTCAAGGCACTCGCCCTGGTTCCCGCCGCTGTAGCTGGACTTGTACCAGCCCGTGAGGGTGGAGGGGTCCGCGACGCTCCGCCTATTGGTGACCATGCTCGTGCTCCTCCGCTGCGGTCCGCACGCGGACCACCGACTCCTGGTGCGACAACGCATCGCCCAGAGCGAGATCGTAGGCCGTGCGGCTGGACGCCACCAAGCGTGGATCATCCATCAGGTTGCCCGTCTGGAAGGCTTCGACGTACGCCACCGGGGCCGAGTCCGCGAAGCTCATCAGCGTCAGCAGGCTCTGCTGAAGAGAATGCGCTCCGGCCTCGAACGGCAGTACATGCAGCCGCAGTCGCCCCGCTTCGGCAAGATCTGCGACCTTCCGCAGTTGTGTGGCCATCACCTGCGGACCACCGACCCGCCGTCGCAGCACAGCCTCGTCCAGAAGCGTCCACAGCACTGGGTTCAGCGGGCCGTCGAGCACGCGGGCACGCTCTGTTCGAATGACGACCTCCTTGTCAATATCCTCCTTCCGGTGGTTGGGGCGGTACGCCTCGAACAGGGCCCGCGCATAGTCGTCCGTCTGTAGCAGTCCGGGAACGAGTGTCAGTGCGAACTGCTGGATGAGCACCGCCTGCTGCTCCAACTCCGCGACGGCGGCGAAGTTTTTGTCGTACTTCGTTTCCAGGTCCTCCAGCCACCGCTCGAAGAACCCGTCCGTCCCGAGAGCTTTGTCGATCCGCCGTGCGTCCTCCGGACTCGGCAGCCGCCGCCCCGCCTCGTAATGGCTGATGAGGGTCGGCGAGCAGACGACCATCTCGCTCAGGGCCTCCTGCGTCAGCCCCGCCGCGATACGCCGCAGCCGCAGCTCCTCGCCGTACTTCTGCCTCGGCGTACGCGGCCCCTGCTTCGTGCCCATGCAGTCCAACTCCCCGTCTTGACGGACGCGCTGTCATCCCCGATCCCCTGGCAGCGTAGCGACGAACGACGTCACTCTGTGATGGGTTCGCTACGGAAAGAGAAACCCCCGCATGGTCACCCCCAGAAAGCAGGCTGACATGAAGCGCGCCATCGCCCGGCTCCCGAAGCCGGTTACGGCATGAACGTGAGCAGCGAACACACCGACCGGGCCGCAATCTCCGCGATGCGGCTGCTGCCGTGGACGGGCGAGGGCGGGAAGCCCTGTTACGTCGTCGGGGACGGCATCGGCTATGTCTCGCGGAAAGCCGACGAAGTCGAAAGTATCCAGCTCGACATGGCGGACGAACTGCTCGGCCACGCCGTCGACCTGCTGGCCGACGACGGGTCCACCGGGCAACAGGTCCGCTTTCTGGCGGGCCGGCTGACCGAGTCGCTGCAACAGATCGTGCGCGTCGCGGAGAGCCGCGGCTCGCGGCTGGACGCGCTCCTGCCGGACCGGCCCGAACCGAGCGAGGAGGAGGGCAAACCGGACGAAAACTCTCCGTGAGTGGCCGCTCCCGGGCCCACCGGCCGGGCGCGTTGCCCCCACGGGCCACCACACCGTGTCCCGTACAGCCCTTACCCGCGACCGCCGCACCGGGTAGGCAGGAAGAACACAGCCCTGCCGAACGAGTCCTACGAGCGGAAGTCCATGCGCGCGCACGAGCCGAAAGAGAACGAGAAGGAGCCGCAGCGCCCCGCCAGGGGCGCCGCCGAGCGGCCGGGGGAGGCGGCGGCCCCGGGCGGCCGGGCGCCCGACACGCTTCTCGCTCTCCAGCGCACCACCGGTAACGCCGCCGTCCTCCGGATGCTCCAGCGCGACCGCCACCGGCACGGCCCCGACTGCGGTCACGGGCAGCCCGCCGCGGAGCCGGTCCAGCGCTCCACCGTGCACGAGGTGCTGCGCGCGCCGGGCAGACCGCTGGACGCACCGCTGCGCGAGGAGATGGAGTCCCGGCTCGGCTCCGACTTCTCCGACGTCCGGTTGCACACCGACTCGGCGGCCCGCGCCTCCGCGGCCGAGGTGGGGGCCCGTGCCTACACCTCCGGCAACCACGTCGTCATCGGTGACGGCGGCGGCGACAAGCACACGCTCGCCCATGAGCTGACGCACGTCATCCAGCAGCGTCAGGGCCCGGTGGCCGGTACGGACAACGGGTCCGGGCTGAGCGTCTCCGACCCCGGCGACCGCTTCGAGCGCGAGGCCGAGGCCAACGCGGTCCGGGTGATGAGGCGGACACCCGAGCAGAGCCCCGAGGGTGACCGGAGCGAGCAGGGCGCCCGGCACACGGCACACGGTGCCGGTGCGACGGCCGTCCAGCGCTTCTCCGAGGGGCACACCGACGAGCTGGGGAACGTACGGCTCTCGGCGAACGGCCTCTACCTCATGGTGCTCACGCCGGGAGAGGACACCACCGTCATCTGGGTCCTGGAGGGCGCCCCGGCGCCCCGGTACTGCAAGCCGACCGGGGAGAGCGGTCCCATCGGGGGCCGTACGTACGTGGAGTACGAGCCGACGACGTCCTTCCTCGCGGACTGCGCCCACACGGCCGAGGAGATCATGCACCAGCAGCGGCTGGCCCTCGGGCAGGACGCCAGCGCATTCGCCCTGGGCGGTGCCCAGTTCGGCCTGGGCGACCAGGAGAACGTGGCGGGCGCCCAGGCCTACGCGGCGGCCCGCCCCGGCGGCCCGTACGCGAACGGCGAGGAGCGGCCGGTCCCCGGCCAGGCGTTCGCCATCGTGGAGACCGCGTGGCAGGGCGACCACGAGCGGCCCGCCAACGCCAGCGGGTGGCCCTACCACGTGGCGGCCGTGGTCGCGGTGGACGGCGACGACCGCATCACCGTGGAACAGGCCGCGGACGGCAACGACGCGAAGGCCCGTCAGGGCCACGAGGGCATCATCGACATGTATACGGCGGGAACGGACCCGACCAACGGGCACGCGCTGCCGAACAGTTTCCACGGGCGGAACACCGGCGGCCCGGTGCGGCACTTCTCCGCCGGCGCGATCACCGTCATCCTCCAGCCGATCAACGTGGGCGGCCTCAGGAGTGAGACCGGCCGCCGGAAGCTCATGTGACGAAGGCGACCCGCCTGGCCCCGCTTCGACGGTAGTAGTACGCCGCCGTCACCACCGCCAGCAGCGGCCCCCAGGCCAGCAGCGGCAGATAGCAGGCGGTCATCACCCAGTAGTGGACGCCTTCGGGAGAACCGGCGGCACCCATGTTGTCCGCGTCGTTCCAGTTGAACGCGCCGGAGATCGTGATGAGAGTGACGAGCGCCGCGCCGGTCGATGCGGGGATCACCGCCGCCAGGACAGGGATCCGCCGACCGCCCAGAAGCGGTACCCAGTAAGGGATTTCCTCGCCCCATCGCTGGATCAGGCCCAGGGTGAGCAGGCCGATCGCCTCGGTCAGCAGGGTGACGCCGATGAGGTAGAAGGATGTGATGCCGGGAAAGTTCCCGGGGCTCAGGTCTTCCTCGGTGAATCCGGAGTCCCAGCCCAGGGCGACGGCGACGCGCCACAGCCCGGACGGCACCAGGGTCAGTGCGGCGGCGTGTGCCGCAAGGCGGATGGAACGGGGGACTCGGGGCGCGGACGTGACGGGTATCCCGGTGGCCGGGGTGCCGGACACGGCGGGCCGCCGCCCCGGTCTGCTCGCGGTGTCGGGCATGGCGAACTCCGTTGCTCTGAAGGGTGCTTGTGTTGCCGTGGTCGGGCGAACGGCTCAAGCCTCGCCTTCCGCCGCCCTCGATCCCATCCGCCGATCGGCACAGAGCCGCGCGAAGTCCGCACCGAGGAAAGGCCGTTCTGTGCTGTTCGGCAGAGAGCCCGGCCCGTTCCGTCCCCGTACGCTGATCGGTATGGGGGAATCAACCGGCCCGGCCGTCATGCTCGGCGCCCTGCCGTCGCTCGCCGCGGCGGGCTCACTGGTGTGGGCCGTCGCCTGCCGCCGCACCGCGGTCCGTCAGCGGCTCGGCCGCCTCGCCCTCCCGGCCGCGGTGTGCGCGGCCCTCTCCCTGATCACCAGCTTCGGCCTGCCGCGACCGGCTGCCGGCTGGAAGCTGGCGGAGGCCGCCCTCCTGCTGGTACTCGTGGCCGCGGTCACCCGCTGGTCGCGGGTGTCCCACCTCGCGTGGGCCCTCCCACCGGCCGCCCTCGCGGTGACCCTCTGGCCCTTGCCGCTGGTCACCGGTGAGTCCTTTCTGGAATCCATCGGGATCGCTACCTCCTGGCTTCTTCCCGTGGCCGCCGCGGTGGCGGCGGGCGCCTACCCCCGCCGCCAGGAACTGCGCCGTCGGCGCGCGGTGGCCGAGGCCCGCAGCGCACAGCGCCTTCAACTCTCCCGGGACCTCCACGACTTCGTCGCCCACGACATCAGCGGGATCGTCGTCCAGGCCCAGGCGGCCCGCTTCGTCGCCGCCACCGACCCCTCCCACGCGGTGCTCGCCCTGGAACGTATCGAAAAGGCGGGCCTGAACGCCCTGGCCTCGATGGACCGGACGGTGCGGATGCTGCACGGTCCGGAGACGGCCGCCATCGAACCGCTCCCCGACGTGTCCCAACTTCCCCTCCTGATAAAGGACTTCACCGCCGCAGGGGCCACCGAGGCGCATCTCGACCTGCCCGGTCCGGTCGCGGAGCGGCTCTCGCGCGAGGCGGGCTCGGTCGCGTACCGCATCGTCGTCGAGGGCCTGACCAACATCCGCCGGCACGCCCCCGACGCACCCCGCGCCACGGTCGCCTTCACACCCACGGCCACCACGGTGGAGATCCGCATCACCAACGACAGCGGCACCGACCCCGCTGCCCGTCCCGCAGCCCGCTCCTCGGGTCGCCTCGCCCCGGCCCGCCGCGCCTCCCGGGGCGGCCTCGGCCTCCCCGCGCTCACCGAGCACGCCCAAGCTCTCGGCGGATCCCTCTCGGCGGGGCCCCACGGCGACGGCGGCTGGCAGCTCACCGCCGTCCTGCCGGCCGCCCCGCTCATGGACGGGGACCCCATGACGACGGAGAAGACTCTATGACGAGGGAGCACGCCCCATGACGACGGAGAGGACCCTATGACGACACCCCTCGGCCCGACCCGCATCCTGATCGCGGACGACCAGGAGGACGTCCGCAGCGGGTTCCGGCTCATCCTCGGCTCGCAGCCCGACATGACCGTGGTCGGCGAGGCGGCCGACGGCCTCACAGCCGTCGACCTCGCCCGCACCCTGCGGCCCGACCTGGTCCTCGCCGATATCCGGATGCCGGGCCTGGACGGTCTCGAAGTGACCCGGCGCCTCGCGGGCCCCGGCGTACGCGACCCGATGCGCGTCCTCGTCGTCACGACCTTCGACCACGACGACTACGTACGCACGGCCCTGCGCGACGGCGCCTGCGGTTTCCTGCTCAAGCGCTCGGGCCCCGGGCTGCTGCTGGAAGGGGTCAGGGCGGCGATGGCGGGGGACATGCTCATCAGCCCCCAGATCACGGTCCGGCTGCTCCGGGACCTGGCCCCCGCCGCCCGCGGCCCGGTGGCGCCCCCGGATCCGTCGCCTCTCACCGCCCGGGAACAGGAGATCGCCCGGCTGGTCGCCGAGGGCCTCACCAACGCCGAGATCGGCGAGAAGCTCTTCATCACGGCGGGCACGGCCAAGACTCACATCGCCAACGTCCAGGCCAAGCTGAAGGTCCGCAACCGGGTGGGCATCGCCGCCTGGTCCTGGGAGAACGGACTGGCCGACCCGGCCCCACAGGAGTAGTGCGCCAGGGATTCCCCCAGGTGGGAATCCCGCCCCCGAACCGCACTGTCAGCGCCACCCGGTAGCGTCGGGTCATGTCCAACATGGCCGTCCTCGAAGGGGTCCTGGAGCGGATCACCTACGCCAACGAGGAGAACGGGTACACGGTCGCCCGCGTCGACACCGGGCGCGGCGGCGGCGACCTTCTCACCGTGGTCGGTGCGCTGCTCGGCGCGCAGGTCGGTGAGTCGCTGCGGATGGAGGGCCGTTGGGGCTCGCACTCCCAGTACGGCAAGCAGTTCACCGTGGAGAACTACACCACCGTGCTGCCCGCCACCATCCAGGGCATCCGCCGCTATCTGGGCTCCGGGCTGATCAAGGGCATCGGGCCCGTCATGGCCGACCGGATCACCACTCATTTCGGCGTCGACACCCTCGACATCATCGAGAACGAACCGAAGCGGCTCGTCGAGGTCCCCGGCCTCGGCCCCAAACGCACGAAGATGATCGCGGCGGCCTGGGAGGAACAGAAGGCGATCAAGGAGGTCATGGTCTTCCTCCAGGGCGTCGGCGTCTCCACCTCCATCGCCGTCCGCATCTACAAGAAGTACGAGGACGCCTCGATCTCCGTCGTGAAGAACCAGCCCTACCGGCTGGCCGCCGACGTCTGGGGCATCGGCTTCCTCACCGCCGACAGGATCGCCCAGGCCGTCGGCATCCCGCACGACAGCCCCGAGCGGGTCAAGGCCGGGCTCCAGTACGCCCTGTCCCAGTCCTCCGACCAGGGGCACTGCTACCTCCCGGAGGAACGGCTCATCGCGGACGGCGTCAAGCTGCTCCAGGTCGACACCGGGCTGGTCATCGAGTGCCTGGCCGAACTGGCCGCCGACCCGGAGGGCGTCGTACGGGAGAGGGTGCCGTCGCCCGAGGGCGGCGAGCCGATCACGGCCGTCTACCTCGTCCCCTTCCACCGGGCCGAGCTCTCCCTCGCCGGGCAGGTCAGACGGCTGCTGAACACCGGCGAGGACCGGATGCCGGCCTTCCAGGACGTGGACTGGGGCAAGGCCCTGGCCTGGCTCGCCACGCGTACGGGGGCCTCGCTCGCGCCCGAACAGGAGGAGGCCGTACGGCTCGCGCTCAGCCGGAAGGTGGCCGTCCTGACCGGCGGCCCCGGCTGCGGGAAGTCGTTCACCGTCCGGTCGATCGTCGAGCTGGCCCGGGCGAAGAAGGCCAAGGTGGTGCTCGCCGCCCCCACCGGGCGCGCCGCCAAACGCCTCTCCGAGCTGACCGGGGCCGAGGCCTCCACCGTGCACCGGCTGCTGGAGCTCAAGCCGGGCGGGGACGCGGCGTACGACCGGGACCGTCCGCTCGACGCCGATCTGGTCGTCGTCGACGAGGCCTCCATGCTCGATCTGCTGCTCGCCAACAAGCTCGTGAAGGCGGTGGCACCCGGTGCCCACCTCCTCCTGGTGGGCGATGTGGACCAGCTGCCCTCGGTCGGCGCGGGGGAGGTGCTGAGCGATCTCCTCGCGGAGGGCGGCCCCGTCCCCGCCGTACGGCTCACCCGGATCTTCCGCCAGGCCCAGCAGTCCGGCGTGGTCACCAACGCGCACCGCATCAACGCCGGACAGCCCCCGCTCACCGAGGGGCTGAGCGACTTCTTCCTCTTCGTGGAGGACGAGACGGAGGACGCGGGCAGACTCGCCGTCGATGTCGCGGCCCGCCGCATTCCGGCCAAGTTCGGCCTCAATGCCCGCCGTGACGTGCAGGTCCTCGCCCCGATGCACCGGGGCCCGGCCGGCGCGGGCCATCTGAACGGGCTGCTCCAGCAGGCCATCACCCCGGGCCGCCCCGACCTCCCCGAGAAGCGGTTCGGCGGCCGCGTCTTCCGCGTCGGCGACAAGGTCACCCAGATCCGCAACAACTACGACAAGGGCGAGAACGGCGTCTTCAACGGCACCGTCGGCGTCGTCACCGCCCTCGACCTGGACGAACAGAAGCTCACCGTCCGCACCGACGAGGACGAGGAGATCGGCTACGACTTCGACGAGCTGGACGAGCTGGCCCACGCGTACGCCATGACGATTCACCGCTCCCAGGGCAGCGAGTACCCGGCCGTCGTCATCCCCGTCACCACCAGTGCCTGGATGATGCTCCAGCGCAACCTGCTCTACACCGCCGTGACCCGCGCGAAGAAGCTCGTCGTGCTGGTCGGGTCCCGTAAGGCGATCGGCCAGGCGGTCCGCACTGTTTCCGCAGGCAGACGCTGTACGGCACTGGATTTCCGGCTCCGGGGCGGCTCCGGCGAAGACTTCTCGTGACCCCTGCACAAAAATGATCGATCAAATCGGTGGGAAACATCACGGAGGTCTTCCGGAACCGGCGTCAAGGGGGCAGGATGAGTAAGTTGGCGGCACTCAGTGCCGCCAGTAGGTCCAATGGACGACCCCGAGTGCACTCTCCTGAGCCGAATGGGGGAGGGTGGAAGACAGTCAGGGCACCTCGAAGAAGAGGCACTACGTCGGTGAGGGATGACGTGAGCGAGCACACCAACAACGCTGTAGTACTGCGGTACGGCGATGACGAGTACACCTACCCGGTGATCGACAGCACCGTCGGCGACAAGGGCTTCGACATCGGGAAGCTCCGGGCCAATACCGGCCTGGTGACGCTGGACAGCGGGTACGGCAACACCGCCGCCTATAAATCCGCCATCACGTACCTCGACGGTGAGCAGGGCATTCTGCGCTACCGCGGATACCCGATCGAGCAGCTCGCCGAGCGCTCGTCGTTCCTCGAGGTCGCGTACACGCTGATCAACGGCGACCTCCCCAAGGTCGACGAGCTGGCGGCGTTCAAGAACGAGATCACCCAGCACACGCTGCTGCACGAGGACGTCAAGCGGTTCTTCGACGGCTTCCCGCGCGACGCCCACCCGATGGCCATGCTGTCCTCGGTCGTCAGCGCCCTGTCCACGTTCTACCAGGACAGCCACAACCCGTTCGACGAGAAGCAGCGCCACCTCTCGACGATCCGCCTGCTGGCGAAGCTCCCGACGATCGCGGCGTACGCCTACAAGAAGTCGATCGGCCACCCCTTCGTCTACCCGCGCAACGACCTCGGGTATGTCGAGAACTTCCTGCGCATGACCTTCTCGGTCCCCGCCCAGGAGTACGAGCTGGACCCGGTCGTCGTCTCGGCGCTGGACAAGCTGCTCATCCTGCACGCGGACCACGAGCAGAACTGTTCGACCTCCACCGTGCGTCTGGTCGGCTCCTCGCAGGCGAACATGTTCGCCTCGATCTCCGCCGGCATCTCGGCGCTGTGGGGCCCCCTGCACGGTGGCGCCAACCAGTCGGTGCTGGAGATGCTGGAAGGCATCCAGGCCAACGGCGGCGACGTCGACTCCTTCATCCGCAAGGTGAAGAACAAGGAGGACGGCGTCCGCCTGATGGGCTTCGGCCACCGGGTGTACAAGTCCTTCGACCCGCGTGCCAAGATCATCAAGGCCGCCGCCCACGACGTGCTGTCCGCGCTCGGCAAGTCCGACGAGCTGCTCGACATCGCGCTCAAGCTGGAGGAGCACGCGCTCTCCGACGAGTACTTCGTCTCGCGCAACCTCTACCCCAACGTGGACTTCTACACCGGTCTGATCTACCGGGCCATGGGCTTCCCGACCGAGATGTTCACCGTGCTCTTCGCGCTCGGCCGGCTGCCCGGCTGGATCGCCCAGTGGCACGAGATGATCAAGGAGCCGGGTTCCCGCATCGGCCGCCCGCGCCAGATCTACACCGGCGAGGTCCTGCGCGACTTCGTCCCGGTCGAGGGCCGCTGACCCGGATCTCGGCCCGGACCTCGTGTCCGCCCCGTAGTGCCCGGCCTCTTCGGCCGACTGCCTTCGCCCCGCGTACCGCGCTTCGCACAGAGCGCGGTGTCCGGGGCGATTCGGCGTTTCCGGGGGCGTGTGCGGGTGCCAGGGGCCCGGGGCCGGAAAGGGAGAAGCGCCCCGCCGTCGATCCCCCCACGGGTCGACGGTCGGGGCGCTTCCCATATCCCGGAGCGGATTCCCCCCACGGGATCCGGCCGGGCGTCTGCAAGGAGCCGTAGCTCCTGTTGTTCTGTTGTGCCGCGATCTGCCGGGGTACGTACGCACGGGAGGGCCGCTCAAAGCTCCCCGGTGCACGTGCCCCGGCCAACGCATGCCATCAGGAGCGTCCCCCAAGACACTCCGTCGGACGTCCCCCAAGACATCCCTTGGCAATCGCACTCTAAGACTCTCGAACCCACCGGATGGTTACCCTGAAATCGGTGTGATCTAAATCTCTTTGTGGAAGTTACGTGAAGGCACGCAACCGGAGGCTGTTCGTGACGACGAACACGGACGAAAACGCCATGGCGGCTCCCGCGATCATAGGGTTGAGCAGGCCACTTGCAGCCAGGGGCAAGGCCGCAACGTTGTACCCGAAGGCCCAGAAGAGGTTGCCCCTGATGGTGGCCAGCGTACGCCTGGAAAGGCGGATTGCGTCAGCTGTCACCTTGAGATCTCCACGAACCAGTGTGAGGTCGCTCGCCTCGATCGCCGCATCCGTCCCAGTGCCCATCGCCAGCCCCAGGGATGCCGTGGCCAGCGCGGCGGCGTCGTTGACCCCGTCGCCGACCATGGCGACGACCCGGCCCTCGGCCTGAAGCCGCTCGATGACCTCCACCTTGTCCTCGGGGAGCACCTCCGCGTGGACCTGGTCGATGCCCACCTCGCGCGCCACGGCCTCCGCCACGGCCCGGTTGTCGCCGGTCAGCAGGATGGGCTCCAGCCCGAGGGCGCGCAGCTCGGCCACGGCGGCCGCGCTGCTGTCCTTGACCGCGTCCGCCACCCCGAACACGCCCCGGGCCTCCCCGTCCCAGGCCACGACGACCGCCGTACGTCCGTGGGCCTCGTCCTCCTCCAGGGCCTGCGACAGGGCGGGAGGCAGAGGGACGCCCGCATCGGCGACGAGCCGGGGCCGGCCGACGAGGACGGCGTGGCCCTCGACGGTGCCCTGGACGCCGAGGCCGGGGATGTTGGCGAAGTCCTCGGGGGTGGGGAGGGGGCCGGTGGTCTCGGTCGCGGCGGTGGCGATGGCCTGGGCGATGGGGTGTTCGGAGGCGTTCTCCAGGGCTCCGGCGAGCCGAAGGGCTTCGGTTTCGGTGGTTCCGTGGGCGGTGTGGGTGGTCTGGAGGGTCATGCGGCCGGTGGTGACGGTGCCGGTCTTGTCGAGGACGATGGTGTCGATGCGGCGGGTGGTCTCCAGGACCTCGGGTCCTTTGATGAGGATGCCGAGTTGGGCGCCGCGTCCGGTGCCGACCATGAGGGCGGTGGGGGTGGCGAGGCCGAGGGCGCAGGGGCAGGCGATGATGAGGACGGCGACGGCTGCGGTGAAGGCGGCGGTGGGTCCGGCGCCGTTGCCGAGCCAGTAGCCGAGGGTGCCCAGGGCGAGTGCGATGACGATGGGGACGAAGACGGCGGAGATGCGGTCGGCGAGGCGTTGTGCGGAGGCTTTGCCGTTCTGGGCGTCCTCGACGAGTTTGGCCATGCGGGCGAGTTGGGTGTCGTTGCCGACGCGGGTGGCTTCGACGACGAGGCGTCCTCCGGCGTTGAGGGTGGCGCCGGTGACGGAGTCGCCGGTGGTGACCTCCACGGGCACGGACTCACCGGTGAGCATCGAGGCGTCCACGGCGGACGAGCCCTCGATCACGGTTCCGTCCGTCGCGATCTTCTCCCCGGGACGCACGACGAAGCGGTCGCCGACGACGAGCGTGCTCGCCGGTACGCGTACCTCCTGGCCTCCTCGCAGTACGGCGACGTCCTTCGCGCCTAGGTGCATCAGGGCCCGCAGCGCCGCGCCGGACTTCCGCTTCGCACGGGCTTCCAGGTAGCGGCCCAGCAGGATGAACGTGATGACTCCGGCCGCCACCTCCAGGTAGATCGTCGAGGTGGCGTCGGCGCGCGAGATGGTGAAGTCGAAGCCGTGGCGCATCCCGGGCATGCCCGCGTCGCCGAGGAACAGGGCCCACAGCGACCATCCGAACGCGGCGAGCGTGCCGAGGGAGACCAGCGTGTCCATTGTCGCCGCGCCGTGCTTGGCGTTGGTCCAGGCGGCACGGTGGAAGGGCAGGCCGCCCCAGACGACGACGGGTGCGGCCAGCGTCAGGGAGAGCCACTGCCAGGAGTCGAACTGGAGCGCCGGGATCATGGCGAGCAGGACGACGGGGGTGGCGAGCACGGCGGAGACGACGAGGCGCTGCCGGAGCGCGACGAGGGAGGCTTCCTGCTCGGCTTCCAGGTCCTGGGCGGCGGAGTCGGGGGTGGGTTCCGGGGAGGGCGCCGGGGTGAGGTCCGCGGTGGGGCCCGGCGTCAGCTCCGGCGCGGGATCCGGCGTGGACTCCGGCTTGAGTTCCGGCGTGGCGTCCGGGGCGGCCTCCTCCCGGGCGGCCTCAGGGGCGGGGCCGGCGGGCGTTGCCGAGGTCGAGGGCTTTGCGGCGGGCGGCAGGTCAGGGGTGGGGCCGGCGGGCGTTGCCGAGGCCGAGGGCGTTGCCGCGGACGGCAGGTCAGGGGTGGGGCCGGCGGGCGTCGCCGGAGTCCGGGTCGGAGGCGCGGACGTGGCGGGAGCAGGTCCCGCCGGCGCCGCCCTCCGTACCGGCTGGGCGACGGGGCGGGCCGTGTAGCCGGTCTTCTCGACCGTGGCGACGAGATCCCCCAGCTTCAGCCCCTCCCCGAAGGTGACGCGAGCCTTCTCGGTCGCGTAGTTCACCGTGGCGGTGACGCCCTCCATCCGGTTGAGCTTCTTCTCGACGCGGGCGGCGCACGAGGCGCACGTCATCCCGCCGATCATGAGCTCGGCCTCGGAGGCGTCGGCGGCCGGGAAGTCGGCTGCTGCTGTGCTGGCCATGTCCGGAACTCCTGGAAAACGCAGATCGGGCCGTACCCCACCAGTATCGACTGGTGCGGCCGGCCCGACGGCGGACGGGTGGTGCGGCGAGGGCCGGCGCTCAGGCGGCCGGGCCGAGAAGTTCGTAACCGGCCTCGTCCACGGCGGCACGGACGGCGTCCTCGGTCAGCGGGGCCTTGGACGTGACGGTGACCAGACCGGTGGAGGCGACGGCGGCGACCGAGGTGACGCCCGCGATCCCGGAGATCTCCTCCGACACGGCCCCCTCGCAGTGGCCGCAGGTCATGCCCTTGACCTGGTACACGGCGGTGACCGAGTCGGCCTGCTGGATCTGCACGTCGGCCGCGCCGTCGTGGCAGGAGCCGGTGGGCGAGCAGCAGGAACCGGTGGACGGCGTGGTCTCTGTCTCGGCGGTCATGACGTTCTCCTCTTCGCGAACACGTTTCGGGCGGTACGGCGGGGTGCGTGGGACCCGAGAGGCCCCCGTGGTGTCCTCGCCTCACCCATACTATACCCCTAGGGGGTATCAATGTGTTCCGTCGGCGCCGGGCACCCCGCATCGTCGCCGACCAGGGGGGCCAGGTAGCGGAACATCACCGTCTTCAGCTCCTGGATGTAGGCCGCGCGCTCCTCGCCCTCGTTGGCCATGATCAGGTCCAGCCCGGCCTTGAAGACCATGAAGACCATTTCGGCGATGTGATGGACCTGGGTGGCGGGCATGTCGGGAAGGTAGTCGGCGAGCACCGATTCGACCCGCGTCAGCATCGTGGCGTGCAGCGTGTCGTGCGCCTCGGTGATCCGGCCGGGGATCTCCGAGCCGTGCATCAGGACGGAGAACGCCGGGTTCTCGCAGTTGAAGGCGATGAGCGGGTCGAGGATGGCGTCCAGCATGCGGTCGAGCGGCAGCTCCGTATGGCTCTGGTCGAAAGCGGCGCCGTAGGTGTCCCGCCAGCGGTCCAGCAGCCGGTCGCCGAGCTCGACGGCGATGGCCTCCTTGTTCGGGAAGAACTGGTAGAGCGTGCCGGGCGACACCCCCGCCTCGCGGGCGATGGCGTTGGTGCTGGACGCCGTGTAGCCGCTGGTGCAGAAGACGCTCGCGGCGGCCCGGAGCAACTGGGCGATCCGGGCCTCGCCGCGGGCCTGGCGGCGGCGCGGGCGGGCGGCGCCCGGTGCCCCGTCGGTGGTGGCCCCGGCGGCGGCCTCGGTGGCCGCTTCGACGGCGGCCTCGGCGGCGGTCTTGTTCGATTTGGCCTCCGGCACGGTCAATCCCCAGCTCTCATGACGCGATTGACAAACGCGAGTGGTCGCTCGCATTCTAGAGAAACGCGAGCGACTACTCGTGTTTGCCGCGATAAACGGCAACGACCGACCCATGCTGCCCTGCGCTGCCCGGGTCTCGGTGAAGGGGACACCGCACCATGCCCGAAGTCAACCGTTCCGCGCCGCCCCCGGTCGGCGGCTGGACCCGGTTCGTCACCGCCCGGCCACGGCTCGCGCTGCTGGCCGCGCTCGTGATCACCGCACTCGCCGTGTTCGCCGGAAGCGGGGTGGCGGACCGGATGGGCAGCGGCGGCTGGCAGGCCCCCGACTCCGAGTCGACGTACGCGACGGAGGTGCTGGCCCGGGAGTTCCCCGCCTCGCAGCCCAATCTGCTCCTGCTGGTGGACAGCGGCTCGGCGAGCGTCGACGACCCGGCGGTGGCTGCCGAGGCCGCCCGCCTGACGGAGCGGCTGAAGGTCGAGCCGGGGATATCGGGCGTCGGGTCCTACTGGGAGACCGCATCGCCCGCCCTGCGCTCCGAGGACGGCCGTGAGGCGATCATCGCCGCCCGGATCGGCGGCGACGAGAAGACCGCGGGCGAGACGCTCGACCGGCTGGCCCCGGCCTTCGCGGGGGAGCGGGGGCCGGTGACGGTCTCCCTCGGCGGGCCCGTCGCCGTGCAGCACGAGATGCAGACGATCATCCAGGAGGATCTGCTGCGGGCCGAGTTGATCGCCCTGCCGGTGACGCTCGTCCTGTTGGTCATGGTCTTCGGCAGCGCCGTCGCCGCGATGCTGCCGCTGGCTGTCGGCATCGTCGCCATCCTCGGCACCAACGCCGTGCTGCGAGGGCTGACGGAGTTCACCGACGTCTCGGTCTTCGCGATGAACCTCACCACGGCCCTCGGCCTCGGACTCGCCATCGACTACGCCCTGTTCATCGTCCGCCGCTTCCGCGAGGAGCTGGCGACCGGCGCGGACACCCGGACGGCGGTGGGCACGACGCTGCGGACCGCCGGGCGTACGGTGCTGTTCTCCGCGCTGACCGTGGCGGTGTCCCTGTCGGCCATGCTCGTCTTCCCGCAGTACTTCCTGCGGTCCTTCGCCTACGCCGGGATCGCCGTGGTCCTCCTGGCCGCCGCTGCCGCACTGATCCTGCTGCCCGCGGCACTGATGCTGCTCGGCCCCCGGATCAACTCGCTGGACCTGCGCCGACTCTTCCGCCGCCGGAAGAAGACCGCGACGGCCACGACGGCCGGGGCGGACGCGGCGGGTGCTGCGGCCGGAGGCCCCGGGGTGGGTTCCGCCGGTGGCGCTGCCGCGTCGTCCGGCCGGGGCTGGGCATGGCTGGGCGCGCTGGTGATGCGCAGGGCGCCCGTCTTCGCCATCGTCACGACCGTCGGGCTCCTGCTCCTCGGACTGCCGTTCCTCGGGGTCAAGTTCGGCACGGCGGACGACCGCCAGCTCCCGGCCTCCGCGGAGTCCCGGGTCGTCCAGGAACACATCCGCGAAGGGTTCCCCGGCAGCCCCGGCGGCGGCCTGGAGGTGCTGGCCGAGGGGCAGGGGTCGCGCACCGAGTACGCGGACCTGAAGAGCCGGATCGAACAGCTCCCCGGTGTCCTGCGGGTCGACGGCCCGGTCGTCGAGGGCTCCGTCGCCTACTACAGCGTCCTGCCGAAGGGCGAAGCCGTGGGCGAGGAGACCCAGCAGCTCGTACGGGACCTGAGGGCCGTGCCCTCCGCCTCCTCCCTCGACACCTCGGTCACGGGCACGGCGGCGGTCCTCGTCGACTCCAAGGACGCCATAGCCGACCGGCTGCCCTGGGCCCTGGCGATCATCGTGGTCGTGACGCTGCTCCTGGTCTTCCTGCTCACCGGCAGCGTGCTCATCCCGCTCCAGGCGGTCGTGCTCAACGCCCTCAGCCTGACCGCGATGTTCGGAGCGGTGGTCTGGGTCTTCCAGGACGGAAATCTCTCCGGGCTGCTCGCCTTCACCAGCACGGGTGACATCGAGACGACGCTGCCCGTCCTGATGTTCTGCGTGGCCTTCGGACTCTCCATGGACTACGGGGTCTTCCTGATATCCCGGATCAAGGAGGAGTACGACCGCACCGGCGACCACGAGCACTCCGTCACCTTCGGGCTCCGGCACACCGGCGGGCTGATCACCGCCGCCGCCGTGATCCTCGCGGTCGTGATGGTGGCCATCGGCACCTCGCGGGTCACCAACACCAAGATGCTGGGGCTCGGCATCGCCCTCGCGGTCCTGATGGACGCCATGGTGGTGCGCAGCCTGCTGGTCCCCGCGGTGATGAAGCTGATGGGCCGCTCCACCTGGTGGGCCCCCGCGCCCCTGCGGGCCTTCCACCGCAGGTTCGGCCTGAGCGAAGGGGAGGCAGCCCCGGCCGTCGCCCCCGCCGCTGCGCCGGATCCGGGAGACCGGGGAGGCGTGGGGGACCCGCAAGCGGCGGCGGAGGCCGAGGAGATATCGGGCGCGAGCAGGGATATCGGCGAACCGGCGCGACGCTGAGACCCGCGCGGGAAAGTCGCCCGGAAAGGGTCCTCGGGGAAGCGGGGAATGCCCTCCAGGCACGACAGGAGGGCCCCGCCCGCCGCCGAACGGGTGGCGGGCGGGGACCCGGTTCCTCCGCCCGCCAGGGAGGCTCCACAGCCCCGCCGACGGCATCGGCAAAGCGCCGCTGACCTGGGCTTTCATGTTCATCCGGCCTAAAATTTCCTCAACGGAAAGGGGGCCCGGATGGACCGGAACGTCCGTACGACCGATGACGTATTGGCTTTGATGGACGGCCTGTTCGCTCCGGAGGCGGACCGGTGGACGGCCGGTGGGGCGTCCTGGTGGGACGCGTTCTACGCGGACCGTTCACGGGAGGTGCCGTTCTTCGCGGACAAGCCCGACGAGAACCTCGACGCCCATCTCCGGCAAGGGCGGATCGCCCCGGGGCGCGCGCTCGAACTCGGCTGCGGACCCGGCCGTAACGCGATCCACCTGGCGTCGCTCGGCTTCGACGTCGACGCGGTCGACCTCTCCCCGGCGGCCCTGGCCTGGGCCCGGGAGCGGGCCGAGGAGGCGGGGGCCGGCTCCCTCAGGTTCCACCACGGTGACGCGTTCGCCCTGACGGCGGAGGGGGCCGCCCTGACCGGCCCCTACGACCTGATCTACGACTCGGGCTGCTTCCACCATCTGCCGCCCCACCGGCGGATCAGCTATCTCGCCCTCCTGGACCGCTGCCTCGCACCCGGCGGCCACTTCGCGCTCACCTGCTTCGCCGCCGGCGAGGGCGGAATGGGCTCGGAACTGCCGGACGCCGAGCTGTACCTGACAGGTGGTCTGCACGGCGGACTCGCCTATACGGACGACGAGCTGCGCCGCGTCTTCTCCGGGCTGACGGAGGTCGAGCTGCGACGGATGAACGACGAGACACCCGAATCCCCGCTCTTCGGGGAGCCGTTCCTCTGGACGGCCCTCTTCCGCAGGGCCGACGGCCAGGGCTAGCGGGGCCCTAGCGGCCCCGGTTGCGGGGGCGGGAGGCGACCCAGGCGCGGACGGTGTCTCCGTACCAGTACGGCTTGCCGTTCTTCACCTGGTCGGGCGGGGGCAGGAGGCCGTGCTTGCGATAGGAGCGGACGGTGTCCGGCTGGACCTGGATGTGCGCGGCAATGTCCTTGTAGGACCAGAGCGTTCTGTCCGTCATCGGTGACACCTCTCTGCACTTCCCAAGCTGACGATCGCTCAGCCTGTGCCCGGTTGAACGACCTCGGGCGACAGGCGGGGTGGGGCTGTCGACCGGCTGTGACGGAAAACCCGCGTAACGGAGATATGTGTGCCGAAACGGTTACTGCTGTGACAGAAAGGATGAAGAGCGGCTGATGGTGACGGGCCGTCGGTGAGGGCGCGGCCGTTGTCAGACCCGGGTGCCACGATGAAAGGCATGAGCACTGCCGAACGCCCGATGCCCCCGCTGGACGCCGACGAACGCACGACCTTGGAGAGTTGGCTCGACTTCTACCGCGCGACCCTCGCCCAGAAGTGCGCCGACCTGCCGGAGGAGGGCCTGCGCGAGGCGTCGGCGGCGCCCTCGCCGATCACCCTGCTCGGACTGCTCCAGCATCTGGCCGAGGTCGAGCGGAACTGGTTCCGCCGGGTGCTCGCGGAGGAGGACGCCCCGTTGTTCTTCGCCCCTCCGGCCGGAGGCGGGGACGGAAGCCAGGGCCGCGAAGGGGGCTGGGAGCTCGCGGAGGACGCCACCTACGCGCAGGCGCTCGCGCGGTGGGAGGGAGAGGTGGCGGCGGCCCGGGAGAACTGCGCGGCGCGGGCGCTCGACGACACCAGCCCGTTCATGGGCGGGCGGGTCACGCTGCGCTGGATCTACACGCACATGATCGGCGAGTACGCACGGCACTGCGGCCACGCCGACCTGATCCGCGAACGCGTGGACGGACGTACGGGGGTCTGACCCGCTGTCGGACTCCGGGCCTCGGTCCAAGAGGCCGCGGCCCGGGGCTCAGAGGGGGGAGCCGGGCCGTCCGCAGGAGCGGAGGAATTCCCGGGTGCGGCGTGCGATGGGGAGCGGCTTGTCCGGCGGGCACGGGTACATGTCCTGCTCCACGATCGCGAACAGGTCGACGCCCAGGGCGCGCGCCGCGTCCAGCACCGGTTCCAGGGCGGGGACCCCGCCGGGCGGTTCGCACATCACGCCCCGGGCCACCGCCGGGCCGAACGGCACCTCGTCCGCCACCACCGCCGCCAGGACCTCCGGGTCGACCTGCTTGAGATGGAGGTAGCCGATGCGTTCCCCGTACGTCTCGATGAGCTTGACGCTGTCGCCGCCGCAGTAGGCGTAGTGCCCGGTGTCCAGGCAGAGCGAGACGAGGTCCGGATCGGTGGCGTCGAGGAAGCGGTTGACGTCCTCCTCGGTGGCGATGTGGGTGTCGGCGTGCGGGTGGACGACGATCCGCAGCCCGAACCGCTCCCGGACCTCCCTCCCCAGCCGCTCCGTCTGCGCGGTCAGGTCGCGCCACTGCGCGGGGGTGAGCGTGCGGTCCTCCAGTACCTCGCCCGTCTTGTCGTCGCGCCAGAAGGAGGGGATGACGACCAGGTGTTCGGCGCCCATGGCCCGGGTCAGCGCGGCGATGTCCGCGACATGCGCCCAGGTCCGGTCCCAGACGTCCGGGCCGTGGTGCAATCCGGTGAAGACGGTTCCGGCGGAGACCGTGAGCCCCCGGGCGCGCGTCTCGTCGGCCAACCGGGCCGGATCGGTGGGCAGATAGCCGTACGGGCCGAGCTCGATCCACGCGTAGCCGGCCTCGGCCACCTCGTCGAGGAAGCGTTGCCAGGGCACCTGTTGCGGGTCGTCGGGGAACCAGACGCCCCAGGAGTCGGGAGCCGAGCCGATCCGGATGCGGGCCGAGGAGGGGACGGAGGGGGTCATAACGCCCAGCCTCATGGCCCGTGCGGAAGAGTGTCAAGGGTTCGTCCGAATGTCCGGACAAAATGTTGACAGGGTTCCGGGCGGAGGGCTAGACCTGGGACCGGCCGGCCACCGGCGGGCGAACCGGCGGGGCGATGCGGTGGTGCGAAGGGATGGGAATGCCTGAGCCGTACGACGTGATCACCATGGGGCGGATCGGGGTTGACCTCTACCCGTTGGAGGTCGGGGTACCACTCGCCCGGGTCGAGACGTTCGGCAAGTTCCTCGGTGGTTCTCCGGCGAACGTCGCGGTGGCGGCGGCACGGCAGGGACGGCGTACGGCCGTCATCACCCGGACCGGGCAGGACCCCTTCGGTGCCTACCTCCACCAGGAACTGGAACGGTTCGGCGTGGACCCCCGCTGGGCGACGGCCGTCGCGGAGTATCCGACCCCGGTCACCTTCTGCGAGATCTTCCCGCCGGACGACTTCCCGCTCTACTTCTACCGGCGGCCCAAGGCCCCCGATCTGGAGATCCACGCGCCGGACCTCGATCTGGACGCCGTGCGCGACGCCAGGATCTTCTGGATGACGGGCACCGGCCTCAGCGCCGAACCGAGCCGGTCCGCCACGCTGGCCGCTCTCCGCGCCCGCAGCGAGAGCGCCGCCGCGCGGGCCGACCGCTCGGCGGCCGCCCCAGGACGTACGGCGACCGTCTTCGACCTCGACTGGCGGCCCATGTTCTGGGACGGGGGCGACGACAGCGCCGAGGCGCCCGCGCGGTACCGCGAAGCGCTGGCCCATGCCACGGTCGCCGTCGGCAACGTCGACGAGTGCGCCATCGCGACCGGGGAGCGCGAACCGTACGCGGCGGCCCGGGCCCTGCTCGCGGCCGGGGTGGAGCTCGCCGTCGTCAAGCAGGGGCCGAAGGGCGTGCTCGCCGTGCACCGCGACGGCACCACCGCCGACTGCCCGCCGCTGCCGGTCGAGGTGGTCAACGGCCTGGGCGCCGGGGACGCGTTCGGGGGCGCGCTCTGCCACGGGCTGCTCGCCGGATGGCCCCTGGACCGCGTCGTACGGTACGCGAACGCGGCCGGCGCCATCGTCGCCGCCCGGCTGGCCTGCTCGTCCGCGATGCCGTTCCCGGAGGAGGTGGAGGAGGCCGTGGCGGCGGGTGCGGTGACGACGAACCTCGCGGCTGGGGCGGACTCGGGCGGTGAGGCCCACCAGGGCGCTCCGCCCGCTCCGGGCGTCGCGGCCGCTCCGGAGGCTCCGGCCGCCCCGGACGCCGCAGCTCATCCCGAGACTCCGGCCACCCCGGGCGATGCGGCCTGTCCGGAGACCCCGGCCCACCAGGGCGCTCCGCCCGCTCCGGGCGTCGCGGCCGCTCCGGAGGCTCCGGGCGCCCCGGGCGCCGCAGCTCATCCCGGGGCTCCGGCCGCCCCGGGCGATGCGGCCCGTCCGGAGACCCCGGCCGCCCCGGGCACTCCGCCCGCCCCGGGCGGTGAGGCCCACCGAGGAGCCCCGCCCGCCCCGGGCACGGCCACTCACCCCGCCCCTCCGGCCGGCCCGGGGGAGGCCGCTCACCTCGCCCCGGACACGGCCACCCCCAACACCCCCCGCCCCGGAGCCGGCTCATGACGCCGTTCGCGCCCACCCTCTCCGCGCTCGTCCGGCTGCGGGCCGAGCGGCCCGAAGCCGTTGCCGAGGCCGCCGCGCGGCGGAAGCGGCGGCGGCTGATCCGGCAGCCCGGCGAACAGTTGATGATCATCGCGGCCGATCACCCCGCGCGCGGCGCGCTCGCCGTGGGGGACCGGTCCCTCGCCATGGCCAACCGCTTCGAGCTGCTGGAACGGCTCTGCCTCGCCCTCTCCCGCCCCGGCGTCGACGGCGTGCTCGCATCGGCCGACGTGCTGGACGACCTCCTCCTGCTCGGAGCCCTGGAGGACAAGGTCGTCATGGGCTCCATGAACCGCGGCGGCCTCGCGGGCGCGGCCTTCGAGCTCGACGACCGGTTCACCGGCTACCGCCCCGACGACCTGGTCCGGCAGGGGTTCGACGCCGGGAAGCTGCTGCTCCGCATCGACCACGACGACCCCGGTTCGCTGGACACCCTGCACACCGCCGCCCGGACCATCGACGCGATGGCCGCCCACCGGCTGCCCGTCTTCGTCGAGCCGTTCCTCTGCCGCCGCGTCGACGGCCGCCTCCGCAACGACCTCGGGGCCGCCGCCGTGGCCACCTCCATCGCCATCGCGTCGGGCCTCGCCGGGACCTCCGCGTACACCTGGCTGAAGGTGCCCGTCACCGACGACCCCGACGCCATGGGCCGGGCGATGGAGGCCTCCACCCTGCCCGCCGTCCTGCTCGGCGGCGAGGTCGGCGACGACCAGGACGCCGCGTACGGGAAGTGGCGCGACGCGCTGCGGCTGCCCACCGTACGGGGGCTGGTCGTGGGGCGCTCGCTGCTCTATCCGGCCGACGGGGACGTGACGACCGCCGTCGACACCGCCGTATCGCTGCTCCAGCCGGGTAGGGAAGGGCCATGACGACGGATCACCCCGACCCGGGGCAGCGCCAGGGACAGCACCACAACCGGCACCGGTTCCACCTGCCGGCCGGCAGCGCCGCGCCCGGGGCGTACGCCGTCGACATCGATCCCGGACGGGCCGGCTGGGACCGTTCCGCCCTGCGGGTGCTGGAGCTGGAACCGGGCGGTGTTCACACGCTCGTCACCGGGGACAGCGAATGGGTCGTCCTGCCGTTGGCCGGTGGCTGTACGGTGCGTATCGCAGGTGAGACCTTTGAACTGCGGGGCCGGGAGAGCGTGTTCAGCGGGGTCTCCGACTTCGCCTACGTACCGCGCGACGCCCACGCACAGATCGCCTCCGGCGCAGGAGGCCGCTTCGCCCTGGCAGGAGCGAAGTGCGAGCGACGACTCCCCGCTCGCTACGGCCCCGCGCCGGAGGTACCCGTCGAGCTGCGCGGTTCCGGGACCTGCTCCCGCCAGGTGAACAACTTCGCCGCCGCCGACACCTTCGACTGCGACCGGCTGATCGCCGTCGAGGTCCTCACCCCCGGCGGCAACTGGTCCTCCTACCCGCCCCACAAACACGACGAGCACGTGCCGGGCGAGGAGTGCGAACTGGAGGAGATCTACTACTTCGAGGTGCAGGACGGCGGGCTCGGCTACCACCGCGTCTCCCCGTCGCGCGACGGCGGTACGGACGTCCTCGCCGAAGTCCGTACAGGCGACGTGGTCCTCATCCCCGACGGCTGGCACGGCCCGTCCATCGCCCCGCCCGGCCGGACGCTGTACTACCTGAACGTGATGGCCGGGCCGGGGGAGGAGCGCGCCTGGCTGATCCGCGACCATCCCGACCACCGGTGGATCCGCGACACCTGGCCGGACGAGCCGATCGACGCCAGACTCCCGCTCTACACGGCGCATCCGTCGCCCGGCCCGGAGGTAACGCCTTGAGCCCGAAGAGCCCCGCGAGCCATACGAGCCCCGCCGGCCCCACCGGCCCTGCCAGCCCCGCGAGCCATACGAGCCCCACCGGCCCCACCAGCCCCGCGACCCCTGTCAGCCCCACGAGCCCCGCCAGTCCCGCGAGCCCGAAGAGCCACACCCCCGCCCCCACCCGCCGTCTGACCACCGCTCAGGCCCTGGTCGCCTTCCTGGCCCGGCAGTACACCGAGCGCGACGGCCGCCGGCAGCGGCTGATCAGCGCCACCTGGGGCATCTTCGGCCACGGCAACGTCGCGGGCATCGGCCAGGCACTCGTGGAAGCGGCGGCGGGCGGCGGCCCCGGCGGAACCGCCCACGGCACCGGAAACGGGGCCGGACACCGCATGCCCTACCTCCAGGGCCGCAACGAACAGGCCATGGTGCACGCGGCCGTGGGGTACGCCCGGCAGTCCGGCCGGCTCTCCGCCCAGGCGGTGACCACCTCCATCGGCCCGGGCGCCACCAACCTCGTCACCGGGGCCGCCCTCGCCACGATCAACCGGCTGCCCGTCCTGCTCCTGCCCGGCGACACCTTCGCGACCCGGCCCGCCGACCCCGTACTGCAACAGCTCGAAGTGCCGTACGCCGGTGACGTGTCCGTCAACGACTGTCTGCGGCCGGTCTCGCGCTACTTCGACCGGATCACCCGGCCGGAGGCGCTGATTCCGGCCGCTCTCCAGGCGATGCGGGTCCTCGCCGACCCCGCCGAGACCGGGGCCGTGACGCTCGCGCTGCCGCAGGACGTGCAGGCGGAGGCGTACGACTGGCCGGAGGAGTTCTTCGCCGAGCGCGACTGGCACATCCGCAGGCCTGCCCCCGACACGCACGAACTGGACGCGGCGGTACGGGCGATCCGCTCCGCCCGCCGCCCCCTCATCGTCGCGGGCGGCGGGGTCCGGCACAGCGCCGCCGAGGAGACGCTCGCCGCGTTCACCGCCGCGACCCGCATCCCGGTCGCCTCCACCCAGGCGGGCAAGGGCGCGCTCCGCCACGACCACCCGGCCGACGTCGGCGGCATCGGCCACACCGGCACCGCCACGGCAGACGACCTGGCCCGCACCGCCGACCTGGTGATCGGCATCGGCACCCGCTTCTCCGACTTCACCACCGCCTCCGGCACCCTCTTCTCGAACCCGGCCGTCCGCTTCCTCCACCTCAACATCGCCGCCTTCGACGCCCACAAGCTGGCCGCCCTCCCCCTGGTCGCCGACGCCCGCGCGGGCCTTGAGGCGCTCACGGCCGCCCTCGCCGGACGCGGATACCGGGTCGATCCGGCGTACGAGACGGAGTACGCCGGCGCGAAGGAGGCGTGGGAGGAACGGGTCGAGGCATCCTTCGCCACCCCCGACCCCACCGCGCGCCCCACCCAGGCCCAGGTCCTGGGCCTGCTCGACACCCTGGTCACCGAGGAGGACATCCTCATCAACGCCGCGGGCTCCCTCCCCGGCGACCTGCACAAACTCTGGCGGACCCGCTCCCGCGACCAGTACCACGTGGAGTACGGCTACTCCTGCATGGGCTACGAGATCCCGGCGGCGATCGGCGTCCTGCTCGCCGCCGGAACCCAACAGCGGACCCGCCCCGTCTGGGCCCTGGTGGGCGACGGCACGTACCTGATGAACCCCACCGAGATCGTCACCGCGGTACAGGAGAATCTCCCCCTCAAACTGCTGATCCTCCAGAACCACGGGTACGCCTCCATCGGCGGCCTCTCCGAGTCGGTCGGCGCCGAACGCTTCGGCACCGCCTACCGCCACCGCGACGCCGACGGCGGTTTCACCGGCCCGCCGCTCCCCGTCGACCTGGCCGCCAACGCGGCCTCCCTCGGTCTGCGGGTCCTGCGCGCCACCACGGTCGACGACCTGCGCAAAGCCCTCTCCGAGGCGCGCGACGCGGAGGGCCCCACTTGTGTCTACGTCGAGACCGAAACGCCCGACACAGTGTCGGGCCCCCCTCCGGCGCAGGCGTGGTGGGATGTTCCGGTAGCCGAAACCGCGAGCCGGCCGGCGGCGGTGAGGGCCCGGGAGGAGTACGACCGCCGGGTCGCCGCCCGACGCCGCCACCTGTGAAGCCGGCCCCGCGCCCGCATCGAGCGCCGAAGACCCGAAGCCCGGCCGAAGCCTGAAGCCCGAAGGAGTACGTCATGACGAAGACCGTCAACCACTGGATCGGCGGCAAGACAGTGGAGGGCACGTCGGGCCAGTACGGTCCCGTCACCGACCCGGCCACCGGCGCGGTCACCACGCAGGTGGCGCTGGCCTCCGCCGAGGAGGTCGACGCGGCCGTGGCGGCGGCGAAGGCCGCGTACGCCACCTGGGGCACCTCCTCGCTCGCCCAGCGCACCGCGGTCCTCTTCCGCTACCGCGCGCTGCTCGACGCCCACCGCGACGACATCGCCGCGCTGATCACCGCCGAGCACGGCAAGGTGCACTCGGACGCGCTGGGCGAGGTCGCCCGGGGTCTGGAGATCGTCGAGCTGGCGTGCGGGATCACCACCCAGCTCAAGGGCGAGCTGTCCACCCAGGTATCCAACCGGGTGGACGTCTCGTCCATCCGCCAGTCGCTGGGCGTGGTCGCGGGCATCACCCCGTTCAACTTCCCGGCCATGGTGCCGATGTGGATGTTCCCGCTGGCGATCGCGTGCGGCAACACGTTCGTGCTGAAGCCGAGCGAGAAGGACCCGTCGGCGGCCAATCTGCTGGCCGAGCTGGCGGCGGAGGCGGGTCTTCCGGACGGCGTGCTCAACGTCGTCCACGGGGACAAGGTCGCGGTGGACGCCCTCCTCGCCCACCCCGACGTGGCCGCCGTCTCCTTCGTCGGCTCCACCCCCATCGCCCGCTACATCCACGCCACCGCCTCCGCCAACGGCAAGCGCGTCCAGGCGCTCGGCGGCGCGAAGAACCACATGCTCGTCCTCCCGGACGCCGACCTGGACGCGGCCGCCGACGCGGCGGTCTCGGCGGCGTACGGCTCCGCCGGTGAGCGCTGCATGGCGATCTCCGCCGTCGTCGCGGTCGGCGCGATCGGCGACGAGCTGGTGGCCAAGATCCGCGAGCGCGCCGAGAAGATCAAGATCGGCCCCGGCAACGACCCCACCTCCGAGATGGGCCCCCTGATCACCGCCGCCCACCGCGACAAGGTCGCCTCGTACGTCACGGGCGCCGCCGCCCAGGGCGCCGAGGTCGTCCTCGACGGCACGGGCCACACGGTCGAGGGCTTCGAGAACGGCCACTGGATCGGCCTCTCCCTCCTGGACAAGGTCTCCACCGACTCCGACGCCTACAAGGACGAGATCTTCGGCCCGGTCCTGTGTGTGCTCCGCGTGGAGTCGTACGAGGACGGCGTCGCCCTCATGAACGCCTCGCCGTTCGGCAACGGCACCGCGATCTTCACCCGCGACGGCGGCGCGGCCCGCCGCTTCCAGCTGGAGATCCAGGCGGGCATGGTCGGCGTCAACGTGCCGATCCCGGTCCCCGTGGGCTACCACTCCTTCGGCGGCTGGAAGGACTCGCTCTTCGGCGACCACCACATCTACGGCAACGACGGCGTGCACTTCTACACCCGCGGCAAGGTCACCACCACCCGCTGGCCCGACCCGGCCGACGCCCCGGCAGGCGTCGACCTGGGCTTCCCGCGCAACCACTGACCGACGCCCCGACACCCCCGGCCCGCCCGGGCACCCGGCGAAATCCGGATGCCCGGGCGCTGCCGTCTCCCGCGTCCTGGGGCCCATGAACACCCCGCCCGTCCCGCCCCGCCACCGGATCCGCGCGCTCCACACCACCACGACGGTCACCGTCTACCAGGCGTACCGGCCCGCCATCGGCCTGCCCGCCGCCCGCGACGGGCGGTTCCCCGCCGCGTGGAAGCGGGACCGGATGACCTGGATCAAGCCCAGCTTCCTGTGGATGATGTACCGCTGCGGCTGGGGCACCAAGGAGGGGCAGGAGGTCGTCCTCGCCGTCGAGATCGAGCGGGCCGGTCTGGAATGGGCGCTCGCGAACGCCGAACTCTCCCACTACGTACGCGGCGTGCACCCGGACCAGGCCTCCTGGCAGCGCAGCCTGCGCACCGCCCCCGCCCGGGTGCAGTGGGACCCCGAACGCGACCTCGACCTGAACCCGCTGCCGTACCGCTCCCTCCAACTCGGGCTGAGCGGTGAGGCGTCCCGGCGGTACGCGGACGAGTGGACCGTCTCCGTACGCGATGTCACCCCGCTCGCCCGCGAGGTGCACGCGGCGGTCCGCGCGGGGGACCGGGAGCGGGCCGCCGCCCTGCTTCCGGTGGAGACGCCGCTCGACCTCGCCGCGCCGGGGATCTACCGCCCCGACCCGCCCCCGAACTCCCACACCAGCATCGCGAACTCCCCGTCCGCCGTCGCCCCCGCCGACCGGTAGGTGGCGAGCGCCGCCTCGTTGTCGCGTTCCACGCCGACCCACAGGTCGTAGCAGCCCCGCTCCCGGGCGACGTCCACCAGCGCCCGGATCAGGGCCGCGCCGATGCCCCGGCGGCGGAACGGGTCGTCGACGCCGAGTTCGTACAGGCACATCTCCGTGCCCTTGTCCGGGTGCAGCATCTCGATGCCCGAGACGAAGCCCGCCGGGACGCCGTCCACGTACGCGATCAGCAGCACATGGCCGTCCGCGGCGAGGAAGCGGGCCGCCCACTCCTCGCGGGGCGGGGCGTCGAAGAGGTGGCCGGCGGACAGGAGCTCCGTGACGGTCGAAGCGGGGCGAATCTCCACAAGGGCCTCCCGGGGGCTGGAATTCCGTACCGCGTCCGGAGTACGGGGGAGGCGCACCGTACCTCTCAGGGAGGCCGCGCACGTCACCCTGGAGGCACTCAACCGGCTTGCGCCCTCCGTTTAGGGTCGAGGGATGGAGACCCCTACTGCTCGATGGCGGCGGCTGCTGCCCCGTACACCTGGCCGGTGGGCCGCGGTCGGCGCCGCGCTCGCCGTGCTCGTGGGCGGCGGCACCTGGTCCGCCGTCGCCGACGACGGTGCGCCCGCCGTGCGGCGCGAGGACCGGACCCTGCGCATGGACGGGGTGCCGATCGACACCTCGTACTTCCGTGCCGAGGGTTCCGGTAAGCGGCCCGCCGTGCTCATCGGGCACGGGTTCGGCGGCAGCAAGGACGACGTACGGGCCCAGGCCGAGAAGCTGGCCGCCGACGGATACGCCGTGCTGACCTGGTCGGCGCGCGGGTTCGGGAAGTCCGGCGGGGAGATCTCCCTCAACGACCCGGACCACGAGGTCAAGGACGTCTCCCGGCTCATCGACTGGCTCGCCGAGCGGCCCGAGGTGGAGCTGGACGGCAAGGGCGATCCCCGGGTCGGTCTCACCGGGGCCTCCTACGGCGGGGCCGTCTCCCTGCTCGCCGCCGGGCACGACGAGCGCGTCGACGCCATCGCGCCCGTCATCACCTACTGGAACCTCGCCGACGCCCTCTTCCCCGACGGGGTCTTCAAGAAGCTCTGGGCAGGGATCTTCATCACCACCGGCGGCGGCTGCGAGAAGTTCGAGAAGCGGCTCTGCGCGATGTACGAGCGTGTCGCCGTCAGCGGCAAGCCCGACGCGGAGGCGATCGACCTGCTCACCGAGCGGTCGCCGTCCGCCGTCGCCGACCGCATCAAGGTCCCCTCGCTCCTCCTCCAGGGGCAGTCCGACTCCCTCTTCCCGCTCGGCCAGGCCGACGCCATGCAGAAGGCCATCAGCTCCAACGGCGCACCCGTCTCCGTCGACTGGATCTCTGGTGGGCACGACGGCGGCGACAGCGAGACCGGACGCGTCGAAGGGCGCGTCGGGGACTGGTTCGACCGGTACCTGAAAGAGGACACCGGCACCGCCACCGGACCCGCCTTCCGCGTCACCCGTACCGGAGGCGTCGACTCCACCGACGGCGCCGCCCTTCTGCGCGGGGCGAGCAGCGACACCTACCCGGGGCTGCGCAGCGGCGGCCGGGACATCGCGCTCGGCGGCGGTACGAAGACCTTCCGCAACCCGGCCGGATCCGCGCCGCCCGCCATCTCCGCCGTGCCCGGCGTCGGCGGCGGCCTCGCCCAGCTCTCCTCCCTCGGCGTCGGGCTCTCGCTGGACTTCCCCGGGCAGTCCGGCCGGTTCGAGTCAGCCCCGCTGGACACCTCCGTACGCGTCACGGGGACGCCCACCGTGCGCGTGAGCGTCAAGGCGAGCGGCGACCGGGACGCGGTGCTCTTCGGCAAGGTGTACGACGTGTCGCCGGACGGCAGGCAGCAGGTCCTGCCCCACCAGCTCGTCGCCCCCTACCGGATCACCCCCGACCAGCAGGGCAAGCCCGTCGAACTGGTCCTGCCCGCCGTGGACCACGAGTTCGACGCCGGACACCGGCTGCGCCTCGTCTTCTCCGCGACGGACCTCGGTTACGCGTCCCCGGCCGAGCCCGCCACGTACAACGTGACCCTCGACGGACCGCTGACCGTCCCCACCGCACCCGACGTCACGACCGCCGCCGCGCCCCTCCCGTGGTGGACCTGGGGGCTCCCGGCCGCCGCCCTCGTCATCGCGGCCGGTCTGCTCCTCACCGCCCGGCGGCGGACCGCGACGCCCGCCCCGGACCCCGAACTCACCGACGTACCGCTCCAGATCACCGGGCTCTCCAAGAAGTACGCGAAGTCCGTCGACCGGTACGCCGTGCGCGAGCTGTCCTTCCGCGTCGAGAAGGGCCAGGTCCTCGGGCTCCTCGGACCCAACGGCGCGGGCAAGACGACCACACTGCGCATGCTCATGGGGCTCATCACCCCCGACGAGGGCGAGATCCGCGTCTTCGGGCAGGCCATCCGGCCGGGAGCCCCGGTGCTGTCCCGGGTGGGGGCGTTCGTCGAGGGGGCCGGTTTCCTGCCGCACCTCTCCGGGCGCGCCAACCTCGACCTGTACTGGCAGGCCACCGGCCGCCCCGCCGAGGACGCCCACATCGACGAGGCCCTGGAGATCGCCGGCCTCGGCGACGCGCTGGCCCGTGCCGTACGGACGTACTCCCAGGGCATGCGGCAGCGGCTCGCCATCGCCCAGGCCATGCTCGGCATGCCGGACCTGCTGATCCTCGACGAGCCGACCAACGGGCTCGACCCGCCGCAGATCCGCGAGATGCGGGACGTGATGATCCGTTACGCGGCCGGGGGCCGGACCGTCATCGTCTCCAGCCACCTCCTCTCGGAGGTCGAGCAGTCCTGCACCCACCTGGTCGTCATGGACCGGGGCCGGCTTGTCCAGGCCGGTCCGGTCGCCGAGATCACCGGGTCCGGCGACATGATCCTGGTGACCACGGCCGACGAGGTGTCCGAGCCGCTGGCGGAGAAGGTCGCCGCCCTGCCCGGCATCGGCTCCGCCGTCCGCACCGACGACGGGCGCGGGCTCCTCGTCCGCCTCGACGGGGCCACCACCTCGCGGCTCGTCGCCGACCTGGTCCGGCTCGACGTCCCCGTCACCGGCGTCGGACCGCACCGCCGCCTGGAGGACGCCTTCCTCACCCTGATCTCCGGAGGAGCAGCATGAGCGCCCCCGTCCAGCCGCCCGAGGGCTGGGTGGCGACCGAGCACCCGGAGGCCGCGGGCTACCGCGCCGGGCGGACGCTTCCCCTCCGCGTCGAGGCCATGCGGCAGTTGCGCCGCCGCCGCACCCTGCTCATGGGCGGGGTGCTCGCCGCCCTCCCCTTCATCCTGATCATCGCCTTCGCCATCGGCGGCACGCCGGACGGCGAGGACGGCGGCGGAGGGCGGGGCGGCAGCCGGATCAACCTGATGGACGTGGCGACCGAGTCCGCCGCCAACTTCGCGGCCACCTCGCTGTTCGTCTCGGCCGGTTTCCTGCTGGTGATCCCGGTGGCCCTGTTCTGCGGGGACACCGTCGCCTCCGAGGCGAGCTGGTCCTCGCTGCGCTATCTGCTCGCCGCGCCGGTGCCGCGCGTACGGCTGCTGTGGTCCAAGCTCGTCGTCGCGCTCGGCTTCAGCCTCGCCGCGATGGTCCTGCTGCCGGTCGTCGCGCTGGCGGCGGGCACGGCGGCCTACGGGTGGGGGCCGCTGAAACTGCCGACCGGGGGAGCCCTGTCCGCCGGGGACACCGTGCCGCGCCTCGCGATCGTCGTGGCGTTCATCTTCGTCTCCCAGCTGGTCACGGCGGGCCTGGCGTTCTGGCTCTCCACCAAGACGGACGCGCCGCTCGGCGCGGTCGGCGGCGCGGTCTTCCTCACCATCGTCGGCAATGTGCTCGACGCGGTGACCGCGCTCGGCTCCTGGCGCGACTTCCTGCCCGCGCACTGGCAGTTCGCCTGGGCCGACGCGCTCCAGCCGCAGTTGGAGTGGGGCGGCATGATCAAGGGCGCGGCCGTATCAGTGACCTATGCCCTGATTCTGTTCGCGCTGGCCTTCCGCGGGTTCAGTCGTAAGGACATCGTGTCCTGAACCTGATGTTCCGTCGGTTTCCCGCCCGCTGTTGCCGCATCGAGATGGTTCCGCAACGCTTTCGTCGACTCCGGTCGGCGGCCCCGTACGTCACATTCACAGGTGTCGAGGACACCGTGACGACGTGGGGGGTTACGAATGAGTCAGCTGGTTCGACGTGGTGGCACGGGGAAGCGGGCCGGGGCGATGGCGCTCCTGCTGGCGGGCGGGATGCTGCTCACCGCGTGCGGCGGCGGAAGCGACGGGGCCACCGCCGACCGGAAATCCTCGGGGAGCCATGCCCCAGGGGTGTCCGGCGGCGGTCACCCCGCTCCCGACGCGCCGGCGCCCGGCCGGGGCAGTCGGGAGAGCGAGGCGGACCGGGTGCGGGAGGGCCGGGCCGAGCCCGACTACCGCTCCACCTTCGCCCTGGACGTGGACACCGCCAGCTACGGCTACGCGCGCCGCACCCTCGGCGACGGCAGGCTGCCCGCCGCCGAGGACGTACGCCCCGAGGAGTTCGTCAACAGCTTCCGCCAGGGGTACGAACGGCCCGAGGGCAACGGTTTCTCGGTCAACGTCGACGGGGCGCGCATCAACTCCGGGCAGGGCGCGGGCGGCGGAACCGGAGCCTCCGACTGGTCGCTGCTGCGGGTCGGCCTGGCCACGAAGGCCGCGCCGCCCACCGCCGAACGGCCGCCCGCAGCTCTCACGTTCGTCGTCGACATCTCGGGGTCCATGGCCGAGACCGGCAGGCTTGACCTGGTCAGGAAGTCCCTGAACATCCTCACCGACGAACTGCGCGACGACGACTCCCTCTCCCTGGTCACCTTCAGCAACGAGGCCGAGACCCGGCTGCCGATGACCCGTGTCAAGGGCAACCGGAACCGGATCAAGGGCGCGGTGGGGGAGATGCGGCCGGCCCAGTCCACCAACGTCGAGGCGGGTATCACCCTCGGCTACGAGGAGTCGGTCAAGGGCCACCGCGAAGGCGCCACCAACCGCGTGGTGCTCCTCTCCGACGCCCTCGCCAACACCGGAGACACCGAGGCCGAGGGCATCCTGAAGAAGATCGACTCGGCTCGTCGCGAGTACGGCATCACGCTCTTCGGCGTCGGTGTCGGCAGCGACTACGGCGACGCGTTCATGGAGCAGCTCACCAACAAGGGCGACGGCAACACCACGTACGTCGGTGACGAGACCCAGGCCCGCAAGGTCTTGGTCGACCAGCTGCCCGCCCACCTGGAGATCCGGGCCCGCGACGCCAAGGCCCAGGTGGCGTTCGACCGGAAGAACGTGCAGCAGTTCCGGCTGATCGGCTACGAGAACCGCAAGGTCGCCGACGAGGACTTCCGCAACGACAGCGTCGACGGCGGCGAGGTCGGCCCCGGCCACACCGTGACCGCTCTGTACGCCGTACGGCTGCGCGAGGGCGCGTCCGGCACGGTGGCCAAGGCGACGGTGCGCTGGCTCGACCCCAAGACCCGCAAGGCCCGGGAGGAGAGCGGAACCGCCACGACCGGGGCGCTGAACGGAACCCTGTGGGGCGGCGAGAACGACCGGCTCCAGGTCGCGGCCGTGGCCGCCTACTTCGCCGACCGCCTGCGCGGAGGCGACCTGCCCGGCGCACCCGCCCTCGCCGAACTCGCCTCCCGGGCATCGGGGCTGGCGGAGTCCACCGAGGACAGCGCGGTGGAGAAGCTGGCCACGGCCATCGGCCAGGCGGACCGGCTGAAGCGCGGAACGGGCACGGGCGGCGCGCCGGAACCGAGCGAGGGGGAGATCGGGTGAGGGGGTAGCGGGGGAGAGGGCGGGGGGCTGGAGGCAGGGGCGCCTGGCGAGGGCTGGGCGGCCTCGCTGATGGCCTCGGCTCGGCCCGGCCCGGTCCGCCTGGCTCGGCCCGGGTCCGTTCGGCTCGGTCGGGTTTGCTCCGGCTCGGCCCGGTCCGCTCCGGCTCGGCTCGCTCCCAGCCCGTCCCGGCTCGGCCCCGGCCCCGGCCCCGGCCCCGGCTCGGGCTCGGCCCGGGTCCGCCCCGGCTCGGCCGGGTCTGCTCCGGCTCGGCTCGGCTCGCTCCTGGTCCGTCCGGCTCGGCCCCGGCTCGGCCCGCCCCCGCCCCCCGGCCCACCCCAACTCGTACGCCCATTCGGGAAAAGGCAGGTACAGGTGACGGCTACAGGTCATGATGTCCGCCATGACCTCCCTGTTCCTGCTGCTCTCGGTGATCGTCAACGGCCTCTACGCGGGCTTCATGCTGACCTTCCTGATCGCGATCATGCCCGGCCTGGCCGAGCTGACGGACGAACAGTTCACGGCGGCCATGCGCCGTTTCAACGAGAAGGTCCCCGGGCCGATCTTCCTCGTCCTGTTCGTCGGGGTCGTCGCGCTTCCCGCCGCCGCGTTCTTCACCGGCCTCGGCGAGCACAGCGAGACCGAGGGGCCGGCCGTTCTGGGAGCGCTGATCTGCGTGGTCATCAGCCACCTGGTGACCATCGCCGGCAACATCCCGCTCAACAACGCCCTCGCCGCCTCCGAGGGCGGCGACGACAGCGCGGCGCGCGCGGCCTTCGAGTCCCGGTGGAACACCCTCCACCAGGTGCGTACGGCGTTCAACCTGGTGGCGTGCGCCCTGCTGGCGGTCGCGCTGTAGGAGTCACCCGCCCGCCTCGGCCCGCCCCGGATGGCGCGGCCCGAGCAGCACCACCAGGGCGGCCTTGCCCGGCACGGGGGCGTCGACCCGCCGCCAGCCGGTCCGCTCGTACAGGCGCAGAGCCGCCTCGGCCCGTACGGAGGTCAGCAGCCAGCAACGGCCGCCCGGGGCCGCCCCCGTCACCGCGTCCAGCAGCGCCGCGCCCAGCCCCGCGCCGTGCGCCTCCGGGGCCACCGCCAGCTCGTTCACCTCCAGCGCCCCGCACAACCACGCCCCCGTACGCTCCGCCCCCAGCGCTTCGGCGACCTGCCCGTAGCTCCGGTCCGCCGGAAAGACCTCCGGCGTGATCCAGGCCGTGGCGAAACCGGTTACCGTCCCTCCGGCCGTCGCCACCGTCGCCGTGAACCCGGGCCGGAGCGCGTCCCGGGCGAGCCGTTCCGCGTAGACGCCGGCCTCCGCCGGATCCTCGTTCCAGGGCGGGGCCGCGAAGGCGCTCGCGTACACGTCACGGATGCCATCGGCGTACCGCATCACCTCGCCGGCCTGCACCGTTCGTAGCTCGGTCGTCATCACACCGTCCCTCGGCTCTCATCGCGGACCATCGGCAGTTCACCGGTGCCGCGGGCAAACCCTAGGGGGCGGCGGGCACGCCAACTGCCGTACCCGGCACAACCCTTCGCCCGCTGGGCCTGTCTGAACGGGTACGAGCGGCCACTCGATCCCCCCCCCGATTCCGTGTCAGCCAAGCACGCCGCGGCGACGGACGGACAGCGCTTTCCGGCTGTCGGCCCGTCACCACCGCCGCGGCGAACGTTCCAGCAGAAGGAGTCCCCGTGACATCCCGAGCACTCGGTACCGGTGTGGTCCTGGCCCTCACCCTCGCCACCGCAGTCGTCGCCCTGCCCGCCGCCGCCCACGCCGCACCGGCCCCCGCCCCCGACCCCCACGGCCCCCGCGCCGACTTCAACGGCGACGGCTATCCGGACCTGGCGTTCGCCGCGCCCGGAGCGACCGTCAAGGGGTTCAAGGGCGCCGGGTACGTCGGCGTGGCCTACGGCTCCCGTAACGGAATCAAGGACTCCGCGAAGCGGGTGTTCACCCAGGCCTCGGCGGGCGTGCCCGGCACCCCGGAGGCCGGTGACGCCTTCGGTGGCGCCGTCGCCTCCGCCGACCTCGACCGGGACGGCTACGCGGACCTGATCGTCGGATCCCCCGGCGAGAAGATCGGCCCGGCCGCAGGAGCGGGCGACATCACCGTCCTGTGGGGCGGGCCCAACGGTCCGGCGGGCGGGGCGACCCTGCTGACCGGACAGGAGTACGAGGGCATGGGCCGGCAGCTCGCCGTCGGCGACTTCAACGGCGACGGCGCACCGGACATCGCCGGGGCGGGCTACGCCGACCTGTACGCGCTCACCGGACCGTTCACCCGCGACGGCGCCGCCGCCGGGACCACGGAGGTCCCCAACCGCTACGACCACCGCTACCTCGACCTGGCGGCGGGCGACCTGAACGGGGACGGGCGCGACGACCTCGCCGCCGTCTCCAACAGCGGTGACGAGTACGACGAGCGGCGCATCGAGATCGGCCTCGGCGGCCCGGACGGCCTCGGCGCCGAGCTCACCGTGGTCAGGGGTGAGGACGGCTACCGGCTGGAGGGCGGCGAGCACATCGCCGTCGGCCATGTGAACAACGACCGGTACGCCGACCTCGCCGTCGGGCGCGCCGTCGACGGGTACGACAGCGACCTGGACCTGCCGCTCTCCAAGGGCGGGATGCTCACCTACGTACCGGGCGGCGCGAGCGGACCGCAGGGCACCGAGGCCGTCGTCCTCAACCAGGACTCGCCCGGCGTTCCGGGCGCGGCCGAGCCCAGCGACGGCTTCGGCGCGTCCGTGGCGATCGGGGACACCGACGGCGACGGCTACGGCGAGATCGCGGTGGGCGTCCCCGGCGAGGACCTGGGCACGGTCGCGGACGCGGGCGGCATGGTCGTCCTCCCCGGTACCGCCACCGGCCCCACGGGCAAGGGCAGTTACGGCTTCAACCAGGGCACCCCGGATGTCGTCGGGGCCGTGGAGAAGGACGACCGTTTCGGCGGCGCGGTGTCCCTGCGCGACCTGAACGGCGACGGCCGCACCGAACTGGCCGTGGGCGCCCCGGGCGAGAACGCGGGCGAGGGCTCCCTGTGGGTGTTCCCGGCCACCGCCTCCGGCCTGGCGGCCAAGGGCTCGTTCAGCTTCGGGCACGGGACGCTGGGCACGGTGGCGACGAAGGCGGGACTGGGCAGCAGCTTCAACCGCTGACGGCAGACGGCTCACCTCGTACGGCTGCCCGGCACACGCTTTTCCGGAGCTTCCGGAGCTTCCGGAGCTTCCGGAGCTTCCGGAGCTTCCGGAGAGCGCGAGCCGGGCCGCCCTCCCGGTGTCACACGTTGGGCACCTTGAGCCGGTCCCAACTGCTCTTCCCGGGAATGCCGTCGGCGTCGGCGCCCGTGTAGCCCAGCTTGCGCTGCCACGCGGCGTACGAATTCCGGTCGGCATCGGACCAGGCCGGTCCCGGACCCACCGTGTACCGCCCGCAGCCCTCGGCGACCAGCCGCTTGCCCATCGCCGTGATGACAGGGCTGTTCCGGCCGACCTTGAAGAACGCGGCCCCCGGGAACGGCTCGTACGTCGGCTTCGGCGGCGGCTTGGAGGGGCCGTCCGGGGCACCGCCCAGCCGCTTGCCGATCCGCGTACGCATCGAGTTCATCGTGAAGCCGCGCGGATCGACCTTGCCCGGCTGCCATTCCAGATGCCCGATCACGGAGCGCTGCGACCAGCCGTGCGCCCGGCAGACGGCGGCGGCGGCCCGCTCGATCGCCAGCAGCTGGGCGGCCGGCCAGGGATCCTTCCCGTCACCGAGGTTGACGCACTCGAAGCCGTAGAAATGCCGGTTGCCGTCGGTGTTGGCCTCGTTGTCCGGCGGCAGCGCCTTCTCCGCGATGACGGCGCGCAGGACGTCGTCGTCGCCGAGCCCGGCGTGGTTCGCCCGCCCGTTCCCCACGAGGTGGACGGTTCCGTCCTTGGCGATGACCCCGTGGCAGAGCGGTCCGGGCAGGGCGGAGTGGCCGTTGTAGCAGAGCTCGACGGAGGACGCGGTGCCCGAGGTGACGGTGTGATGGATCATCACCCCGTGCGTCGGGCCCCAGGGACCCTTGTGGTTCCGGTTGTTGGTACGCCAGCTCCGGTGCTCGACGACGTGGAGGCCTTCGTCGCGGAGGGCTTTGAGCAGCTTGTCGGCGGACAGCGGCGTCGCCATGCGGCGCTCCTTTCCCTGATGGTGCGTGGTTCACGCGGGCGCTTCGGTGTGCGGGCGGCGGGACCGGGGTGGACGGGCGGCGGCACGGAGTCGCGGATGCCCGCCGGGTGACGGGGTGGGGCGGGGGGCCGGTCCTGCGGGAGGGGATTCCGCCTTTCGGAGCCCACCTGATCGATTTGCCCGCTCCTACGCCCTCACGAACGTCCCGCCGGGCGGAAGGTTTCACCGCACCCCGAACTCCCGTCCGGGTATGTCCGAACTCCTGCCCGAAGGTCGTGGACATCGGACGTACCGCCTACTCCCGCGGGCGTATGCGGCCGGACGCTCCGCCTCCTACCGTGAGGGGGTGATGACCTTGGACCGCCTGGCCGCCGGGGTGCGGGCGCTGCCGCCGATCGTCGCGGATCTGCTGGTGGTGGCGGTGGTGGGGGCGTTCACCACCGCCGACGCGGCCGTCAACGAGCCCGGCTACCGGCAGGCCGACGCGCTGACCTGGGCCCTCCTCGTGGTCTCGCTGGCGGCGCTCGTCGTACGCCGCCGTTGGCCCGTTCCGGTGGTCTGCGTGACCGGGGCGGCCTGCGCCGGGTGGGCGCTGCACGGGCACATCGGCGAGCTGCTGAACCTCCCGGTGATCGTGGCGCTGTACACGGTCGCGGTGCTGGGGGACCGCCGGCGCACCCTGTGGACCGGGGCGATCGCGGCGACTGTCTCCGGCCTGGTGGCGCTGAAGGTCGGCCGGGACGTGGTCAACCCGCAGGGGCTGCCCGTCCTGGAGATGGTCTGGCCGCTCGTCCCGCTGCTCCTGGGCGAGGTCGTGCGGACCCGCCGGGAGCTGCTCGCGGAGTACGCGGCGCGCGCCGCCCGGGCCGAGGAGGACCGCGAACGGGAGGCCGACCGCCGGGTCCGCCAGGAGCGGGTGCGGGTCGCCCGGGAGATCCACGACATCCTCGCGCACACGGTGAGCGCGATGACCGTGCAGGCCGGTGTGGCGCTCGACGCGCTGGACGCCGCGCCGGAGGTGTCGCGGCAGGCGATGACCCAGGTTCGGGCTTCGGGCAAGGAGGCCGTACGGGAGCTGCGCGCCACGCTGTCGGTGCTGCGCGCGGCGGAGTCCACGGCCCCGGCGCCCCGCCTCGACCAGCTGGCGGAACTGGTCGCGGGGGTCGAGGCGGGCGGCGTACGGGTCAGCCTGCGGCGGGACACCCGGGACGCCCCGCTTCCCGCGGTCGTCGAGGCCACGGCGTACCGGATCGTGCAGGAGGCGCTGACCAACGTGGTGAAGCACTCCGCGGCGCGGCACGCGGCCGTGTCGGTGACCTGCGACGACGGCCGGCTGACCGTCGAGGTGGTCGACGAGGGCCCACCGGCGCGCCTGCCCGCCGCCTCGGACTCGGAGCGGGGTTTCGGCCTGATCGGCATGCGGGAGCGGGCGGTCGCGGTGGGCGGCGACGTCCGTCACGGCCCGGTGCCGGGCGGCGGATTCCGCGTCCGCGCCGAACTGCCGACGGAAGCCGGTCCACCGACGGAAGCCGGTCCACCGACGGAAGCCGGTCCGCCGACGGAAGCCGGACCACCGACGGAAGGAGCGTCCCCATGACCGACGGAGGAAGCGGCCCGATGACCGACGGACGGAGTGGGCCATGACCGTCCGTGTGGTCCTCGCCGACGACCAGACCGTCGTACGGGCCGGATTCCGCGCCCTCCTCGACCTCACCGACGACCTGGTCGTCGTCGCGGAGGCGGCCGACGGGGCCCGGGCCGTCGAGACGGTCCGGACGACCCGCCCGGACGTCGTCCTGATGGACATCCGGATGCCCGGTGTCGACGGCCTGGAGGCCACCCGCCGGATCGCCGAGGACCGCTCGCTCGACCAGGTCCGGGTGGTCATGCTCACCACGTACCAGGTCGACGCGTACGTCTTCGAGGCGCTGCGCCACGGCGCCGCGGGCTTTCTGCTCAAGGACATCGAACCGGACGACCTGCGCTCCGCGATCCGCACGGTCGCGGCGGGCCGCAGCCTGCTCGCCCCCGCCGTCACCCGCCAGGTGATCGAGGAGTTCGCCCGGCTGAAGGCCCCCGAGGCGGCGGGCGCCGAACGGCTCGCCGTGCTGACCGGCCGGGAGCGCGAGGTGATGGCGCTCGTCGCCGCCGGGCTGTCCAACGAGGAGATCGGCCGGGCGCTGATCATGAGCCCGCTGACCGCGAAGACCCATGTCAGCCGGACCATGACCAAGCTGGGCGCCCGCGACCGGGCGCAGCTGGTGGTGATGGCGTACGAAACGGGCCTGGTCAGAGCAGGCGAAGGCTGAAGCGGTCCCTACTCCGGCGGGAGTAGGGACCGGCTCCCGCCGGAGGATTCGCGGTCGGGCCCCCGCTCGTAGCGTCGGCCGCATGATCGAAGCAACGGAACTCACCAAACGCTACGGCGCACGGACCGCCGTGGACCGGCTGTCGTTCACCGTCCGGCCCGGCCGGGTGACCGGCTTCCTCGGCCCGAACGGCGCCGGCAAATCGACCACCATGCGCCTGATCCTCGGCCTGGACTCCGCGAGCGCGGGACGGGTCACCGTGGGCGGGAAGGCCTACACGGACCTGCCCGTACCGCTGCGGGCGGTCGGCTCGCTGCTCGACGCCAAGGGCGTCCACGGCGGCCGCTCCGCCTACCACCACCTGGCCGGACTCGCCGCGAGCAACGGCATCCCGCGCCGCCGTGTCGAGGAGGTCCTCGACCTGGTCGGGCTGCCCGAGGAGACGGCCCGTCGGCGCACCAAGGGCTTCTCGCTCGGCATGGGCCAGCGGCTCGGGATCGCGGCGGCGCTGATCGGCGACCCGGAGGTGCTGATCCTCGACGAACCGGTCAACGGCCTCGACACCGAGGGCATCCGCTGGATCCGGGGACTGATGCGGTCGCTGGCTGCGGAGGGCCGCACGGTCTTCCTCTCCAGCCACCTCATGAGCGAGATGGAGCTGACGGCCGACCACATCGTCGTGATCGGACAGGGCCGGCTCCTCGCCGACACGACCATGCGCGACTTCATCGAGACCAACTCCCGCGCGCACACGCTCGTACGGTCCCCCGAACCGGAGAAGCTCCGGGCCCTGCTGGAGACGGCGGGGGCGCAGGTCCGCCTGGAACCCATGGGCGGCTGGCGGGTCGAAGGGCCGGACGCCGCCGCCATCGGCGACCTGGCCCGCGACCACGGCGTCGCCGTCCATGAACTCACCCCCGCCCACTCCTCCTTGGAGGAGGTCTACACGGCGCTCTCGCAATCCTCGGTGGAGTACCGCACCGAGGACCGATCCACCGAGGACCGTCCCGCCGCGCCCAGCCGGAAGGAGACAGTCCGATGACGACGACAGCCGCTCCCGGGGCCCAGGCCCTGGCTTACGAGTGGATCAAGTTCCGCAGTGTCCGCTCCACGGTGTGGACGACGGTGGCGACCGCCGCACTCCCCGTTCTGGGCGCGGTGTTCGTCGCCACGACCGGAAGCCTCCAGTCCGACGACACGGTCCTGGGCGGCAGCCTCACCCTCTCCGTCGTCGCCCAGATGCTGGCGGCGGTGGTGGGCGCGCTGGTGGTGACGGGGGAGTACAGCAGCGGCACCATCCGGACGACGTTCGCGGCCCGCCCCCGCCGCTCCACGGTCCTCGCCGCCAAGGCCGCACTGGTGGCGGGCGTGATGTACGTCCTCGCCCTGGCCTCCTGCACGCTCGCCTACCTCGTCGGGGACGCCCTCCTGCCCGAGGGCCGGTACGCCCAGGGCGAGCCGCTGCCCGCCCTGTTCGGGATCGCCGCGTCTTTCGCGGTGGCCGCCGTGCTGGGCCTCGCCGTCGGCACCCTGATCCGCCACTCCGCCGGGGCGGTCACCACGGCGATCGGCCTGCTGCTCCTGCCGTCCCTGTTCGGCCCGCTCTTCGGCGACGCGGAACGCTGGATCGCCGGTCTCTCCCCGACGGCCGCCCTGGAGAAGCTCACCCAGACCTCGGACGCCGCCGCCGACACGGTGGGCAGCCTGGGCCCCTGGCCCTCCCTGCTCCTGGTGGCCGGATACACGACGGCGCTGACGCTCGGGGCGCTGGTGCTGCTCCGGCGGCGGGATGTGTAGAGAGGCCCGGGGCCCCGTCGCTTACGCCGCCATGACGCCGGGCCCGCTAACGTCCCCCTGACCGACGAAAGGCCCTCCTGCGCGGAGGGCCTCACGGTCGTGCGGTCGGTGCGCCCCCGGCAGGACTCGAACCTGCGGCCAAGCGCTTAGAAGGCGCCTGCTCTATCCACTGAGCTACGGGGGCCGGGAGTCCTGATCGGTGGTTCCGTGGCCGTGCCGGGACAAGGATAGGGCTCCGATCCCCTGGACCCGGTTGCTTCACCTGCGTGGCACGATGTGGAGGTTCGGTGAAGCGAACCGATAATCGCAGGTGGGTGCGATTCCCGCAGCGCTTTTCGCTCACTGCGCGCCGGGTGTTGTGCACTCGTTATGCCCCTGCCCCACTCGTCCCCTCTGTCCTGACTCTGTCCAGAGGGTGGAACCGCCGCGCAGAGGGGTCTATACGCTTCAAAAAGGCTCCAAAATTGGGCATTCTTCGCATGTGGTGACCATGGACGTACGGCCTCAGCTCATCGACGCACTTTCCGCCCTGCGCGACCGTGTCGCCGCCGTGCGTCTCCCACTGCCCCTGCCGGGGGCCGAACGCGCCCGGCAGACCAGGGTCGAACTCCTCGCCCAGCTCGACGACTACCTCCTGCCACGTCTCAAGGACCCCGAGGCGCCGCTGCTCGCCGTGATCGGCGGATCCACCGGGGCCGGGAAGTCCACCCTGGTCAACTCGCTGGTGGGGTGCCGGGTCAGCGAGGCCGGGGTGCTGCGGCCCACCACCCGGACCCCGGTGCTGGTCTGCCACCCGGACGACCACCACTGGTTCGCGGGCGTACGGGTGCTGCCGCAGCTCACCCGGATCTGGCTGCCGCCGGGGCAGACGCCCGACCCGGACGGTCTTGACGACCTCGCCGCGCGCGGAGGGGACGGCGAGGGTGCTCTGCGGGTGGAGACCGCCGTCAGCCTGCCGCGCGGGCTCGCCATCCTGGACGCCCCCGACATCGACTCGCTCGTCGTCCGCAACCGTGTCCTCGCCGCCGAACTCATCTGCGCCGCCGACGTCTGGGTCATGGTCACCACCGCCTCGCGCTACGCCGACGCCGTGCCCTGGCATCTGCTGCGTACCGCGAAGGAGTACGACGCCGCCCTCGTCACCGTCCTCGACCGGGTGCCCCACCAGGTCATCGCCGAGGTGTCCCGGCAGTACGCGGCCCTGCTGACCCGGTCCGGACTCGGGGACGTACCCCGGTTCACCATCCCCGAACTGCCCGAGTCCACCGGCGGCGGCAGCGGACTGCTCCCCACCAGCGCCGTCGCCCCGCTGCGCGCCTGGCTCGCCCACCGGGCCCAGGACCCCGCCGCCCGGCAGCAGGCGGTGGGGCGTACCGCGTCCGGCGTCATCGAGTCGCTCAACGTACGGATGCCCGCCCTGGCCTCCGCCGTCGCCGCCCAGTACGCCGCATCCGTACGGCTCACCGCGGCGGTCGACGAGGCGTACGGCAAGGAGGCCACCCGGATCCGCCGGCGGCTGAAGAACGGGGCGGTGCTCTCCGGGGACGCGCGGACCCGGTGGCGCGGCTACCCCCTCTACAGCTCGCCCGAGGAACTTCTCGAAGCCCTCGTCGACAGCCTGGTGGCCCTGCTCCAGTGCTCGGTCTCCGCCGCCGACGAACAGATCTGCACCCACTGGCGCCGCGAACCCGCCGGGGCCCTGTTCCGGTTCGAGGACGCCGGGCGGGAGGCCGGGGGCTGGGGTCCCGCCGAGGACGTCGAAGGGCGGATCGCCGTCGCCGTACGCCGGTGGCGCCGGGTCCTGGAGGAACTGGCCGAGGAGGAGGTGCGCCAGCTCGACCGCAGCGTGGCACCCGCCCCCGAGAGCGTCGCCGCCCTCCTCGCGGCCGCCCTGCTCGGCGGGCGGCGCGCCCGTACGGCGGGGGAGCAGCTCGCCGAACGCATCGGCGCCCAGGGCGCGCTGCGCCTCCGCGACAAGGGCGGCGCACAGCTGACGGCCTCCCTGGACCAGATCCTCGGCGGCGAACGCGAACGCCGCCTCGCCCCGCTCGACGCGCTCGACGTCGCCCCAGAACCCCAGGCCGAACTGATCGCCGCGCTTTCCGTACTACAGAAGGAGAGGTGGCAGCGATGACTGCCGTCACGGACGAGGACCACGGCAAGGGCGACAACGCGGGGAAGCCGGACGGGCGCTGGGACGACGGGCTCATCGCCCGGCGTGCGGCGGCGGCCGAGGCCCGGGAGGCCGGGGAAACCGCGCCGCCCGCGCCCGCCGGGGACGACGCGGAGCCGCAGGTCGAGGCGTACGCCCCCGCCGACGGACCGCTGCCCACCCGGCTCGACGCCCTGCGCGAACTCGTCGGGCTCTCCCGCGCCCGGCTCGACCGGGACACCCTCGCCGAGGCGGGCCGCGTGCTGGACGAGGCGGCGGCCAGGCAGCGGCTCTCCTCCCGGCACACGGTCATCGCCATCGCGGGAGCCACCGGCAGCGGGAAGTCGACCCTGTTCAACGCGCTCGCCGGCGCCCCGATCTCCGACACCGGGCTGCGCCGGCCCACCACCTCCCAGCCCATCGCGTGCAGCTGGACCGACGGGGCCGCCGGGCTGCTGGACCGCCTCGCCGTCCCCGGACGGCTGCGCCGCAGGCCCCACCCGGGCCCCGCCGCGTTCGACGAAGCGCTCCAGGGGCTCGTCCTCGTCGATCTGCCCGACCACGACTCGGCGGCCACCGAACACCGCGACCAGGTGGACCGGGTGCTGGCCCTGGTCGACGCGGTGATCTGGGTCGTCGACCCGGAGAAGTACGCCGACGCCGCCCTCCACGAACGCTATCTGCGCCCCCTCGCCGGACACGCGGAGGTCACCTTCGTCGTCCTCAACCAGACCGACCGGCTGCCCGGCGAGGCCGCCGACCTGGTCCTGGACGACCTCCGTCGCCTCCTCGACGAGGACGGCATCGCGCTCGGCGAGCACGGCGAACCCGGCGCCACCGTCATGTCCCTGTCCGCGCTCACCGGCGACGGGGTCCCCGAACTCCGCGAGATGATCGGCCGGTTCGTCTCCGACCGCACCGCCGCCACCCGCCGCCTCTCCGCCGACATCGACGCGGCGGCGGCCCGGCTGCGCCCGGTGTACGTGGCCAATGGGCGGCCCGGTCTCGGCGAGCGGGCCCGCGAGGAGTTCACCGACCGGCTGGCCGAGGCCGTCGGCGCGGCGGCCGCCGGGCAGGCCGCCGAGCGGGAGTGGCGCCGCAACGCGAGCCGGGCCTGCGGGACGCCGTGGCTGCGGCTCTGGCGCTGGTACGAGAACCGGGGCCTGCCCGGCAGCCTGGACCGGATGGGCCAGGCGCTCACCCCGCCCGAGGAGGAGCTGACGGCCCGGCAGCGGGTCGAGCAGGCGGTGCGGATCGTCGCGGACGACGCCGCCGACGGGCTGCCCGGACCCTGGGCACAGGCGGTGCGGGAGGCCGCGTTCACCGGGGCGCAGGGGCTGCCCGAGGCGCTGGACGAACTGGCGGTCAAGGCGGGGGCCCCGGGCGCTTCCAAGCGGGGCGGCGGCGGTACGGAGACGGGGCGGGGCGCGGTCGGTGGTGCATCGCTCGGCGGCGCACCGGTCGGGGGCGCATCGCTCGGTGGCACACCGCTCGGCGGCGGGCGGCCGCCCAAGCCGCCCCGGCCGAAGTGGTGGCCCGCCGCGGTGCTGGCCCAGGCGTCGATGACACTCCTCCAGATCTTCGGCGGGCTGTGGCTGGCCGGCCAGATCATCGGCGTCCTGGAGCCGGGGCTCGTCACCCCCGCGCTCATCATGCTGGCCGGCGTCGTCGGCGGCCCGCTGGTCGAGTGGGCCTGCGCGGCGGCCATCCGGGGACCGGCCAGACGGTACGGGCAGGACGCCGAGCGGCGGCTGCGCGAGGCGGCGGCCGGCTGCGGCCGGGCCAGGGTCCTCGACCCGGTCGCGGCCGAGCTGGTGCGCTACCGGGAAGTGCGCGAGCGGTACGTGACGGTGACGGAGTTTTCCACAACCGGCCGGTAGTCCACAGGCCCCGACGCGATTTCCTTCCGGCCCCCACCATGGAGTCCGTACACACCGCCGTACGACGAGGTACGCGCGGTGCGACGCGGAAGACAAGGAAAGCGGGGGCGGAAAAAATGAACGAGACCTTGGTGACCCTGGTGGGTAACGCGGCGACGGCGGTGGACTTCCGGGAGACGGCCACCGGAGGAATGGCGCGATTCCGTTTCGCCGTCACTCCGCGCCGCTGGGACCGCGAGAAACAGCTCTGGGCCGACGGCCGCACCAGCTTCTACACCGTCTGGTCCTGGCGGACGCTCGCCGCGAATCTCGCCGGTTCCGTTTCGGTCGGGGAACCCCTCGTCGTGCACGGCCGGTTGAAGGTCCGCGAGGAGGAACAGGCCGGTCAGCGGCGGACGTTCGTCGATGTCGAGGCCGTCGCCGTCGGCCACGACCTGAGCCGGGGGACGGCCGCCTTCCGCCGGGCGCCCAGGATGGAACCCGTTCTGACGGAGCGTCCGGAGCGCATCACGGACGGCGACACACAGGAGTCGCCGAAAGAACGGGAAGAGGTCGGCGCAATGGCCGCAGTGTCCTGAAAAGACGGTTCGGCGGCGTGTTCGGGTGGCATCCCGCGATAACGATTCCGATTCGGAATGGTTGGCGAAGGGCGGTACGGGGGACCGGCCTCCGCCCGTTCTTTAGGATTCCCAGTGCTCACGGGTCACTTGGGTCTGCTGGCGAGGCATTCCCCACACGCGCACCATGCGCGAGGGCCTCGCCCGGAGGGGAATTCTGTGTTTTCTGCGCCTTCAGCGTCCGCTGCGTCGTCCGGCACGACAGGAGCGGACCGCGGCCGCGGGATCCTCCGCCCGGTCGCCGCGCTGCTGGTCTCCGGTCTCGTCGCGGCCGCCGCGCTCGTCGGCGCCGGACCGGCGGCGGCCGACGACCCGGGACGCCACCAGGGCGGCGCGGCCGCCGTGCTCGACGGACTGAAGACCTTCGACAGCGCCGTGCTCCGCATCGCGGGGGAGAACGGCGCGCCCGACCGGGCCCAGGAACTGCCCGCCGGACTCTTCGAGATGACCGTGGACGGCGGCGGCAAGCTCAAGACCTACTGCATCGACCTCCACAACCCCACCCAGGACCAGGCGAAGTACCTGGAGACCCCCTGGGCCGAGACCTCGCTCGGCGCCAACCGGAACGCGGGGAAGATCCGCTGGATCCTTCAGCACTCCTACCCGCAGGTCGACGACCTGGCCGCGCTCGCCGAGGCGGCCGGCACCGGTCCGCTGACGGAGCGGACCGCCGCCGCCGGGACCCAGGTCGCCATCTGGCGCTACTCGGACAACGCCGACGTCACCGCGTCGGACAAGCAGGCGGAGAAGCTCGCCGACTGGCTCCAGCGCAGCGCGCGCCCGGCGAAGGAGCCGCGGGCCTCGCTGACCCTGGAACCGGCCGCCGTCTCCGGCCGGGCCGGGGAACCGATCGGTCCCGTGACCGTCCGCACCGCCGCGGGCCAGGTCTCGGTGTCGCCCCCGGTGGACGCGGCGGCCAGCGGCGTCCGGGTCACCGACAAGAAGGGAGCCCTGGTCACCGAGGCGTCCGACGGGGACCGGCTCTACTTCGCCGTGCCGAAGGACACCGCCGACGGCACCGCGTCGCTGACGGTCCAGGCCACCACCTCCGTGCCGGTCGGCCGGGCCTTCGTGGGGACGGGCCGCACCCAGACCCAGATCCTGGCCGGTTCCAGCGAGTCCACGGTCTCCGCCCGGGCGACCGCCACCTGGGCCGAGACCGGCGCCGCCCCGGCGGTGACCGCCCGCAAGAACTGCGCGAAGGGCGGCGTGGACGTCACGGCCGTCAACCGGGGCGACGAGCCGTTCACCTTCGAGCTGGCCGGCACGGAGCACACCGTCGCCGCCGGGGAGACCGGCACGGTCACCGTCCCCGTCGCCGAGGACCAGGCGTACGACTTCACCATCATCGGACCCGCCGGGTTCAGCCGCACCTTCACCGGGGTGCTGGACTGCGCCACCAGCGGCAGCGTCCTGGAGCAGGAGAGCCGGGAGGCGGGCGGCGCGGGCAACGACGTCGTCACGCGGAGCGCCGAGCAGTCCGTCCCGGCCACGACCGGCTCCACCTCCTCGGGCCTGGAGGGCGACCTCGCCGCCACGGGCGGCTCCAGCGCCACCCCGATGCTCGCCGCCGTCGCCATCGGACTGCTCGTCGTGGGCGGCGGCGCGGTCTTCGCCCTCCGCCGGAAGAAGCCCCACACCGACGGTGAGTGAGCACCCGCCCGCACGAGGTGACCGGCGCTCCTGTGCCGGTGGGTGGACGGGTTTCCGTCCGGGGGCGGGTGTCAGGCAAGATGGGTGTATCTGCCCACACCTCTATTGCTGCCGGACGGTTTCTCTTGGCTGAGTTCATCTACACCATGCGCAAGACGCGCAAGGCGCACGGCGACAAGGTGATCCTTGATGACGTCACCTTGAACTTCCTGCCCGGTGCGAAGATCGGTGTCGTGGGCCCCAACGGCGCCGGTAAGTCCACGGTGCTGAAGATCATGGCGGGCCTGGAGCAGCCGTCCAACGGTGACGCGTTCCTGTCGCCCGGCTTCACCGTCGGCATCCTCATGCAGGAGCCCAAGCTCGACGAGTCGAAGACGGTCCTGGAGAACGTCCAGGACGGCGCCGCCGAGATCATGGGCAAGCTCAAGCGCTTCAACGAGGTCGCCGAGCTCATGGCGACCGACTACTCCGACGCGCTGATGGAGGAGATGGGCAAGCTCCAGGAGGACCTGGACCACGCCAACGCGTGGGACCTGGACGCCCAGCTGGAGCAGGCCATGGACGCCCTGGGCTGCCCGCCCGGCGACTGGCCGGTCACCAACCTCTCCGGTGGCGAGAAGCGCCGCGTGGCGCTCTGCAAGCTCCTCATCGAGGCCCCGGACCTGCTCCTCCTCGACGAGCCCACCAACCACCTGGACGCCGAGTCGGTGAACTGGCTGGAGCAGCACCTCTCGAAGTACGCGGGTGCCGTCGTCGCCGTCACCCACGACCGGTACTTCCTCAACAACGTCGCCGAGTGGATCCTCGAACTCGACCGCGGCCGCGCGATCCCCTACGAGGGCAACTACTCCACCTACCTCGACAAGAAGGCCGCCCGCCTCAAGGTCGAGGGCCGCAAGGACGAGAAGCGCCAGAAGCGCCTCAAGGAGGAGCTGGAGTGGGTGCGGTCGAACGCCAAGGGGCGCCAGACCAAGTCCAAGGCCCGTCTCGCCCGGTACGAGGAGATGGCGGCCGAGGCCGACAAGATGCGGAAGCTGGACTTCGAGGAGATCCAGATCCCGCCGGGCCCCCGCCTCGGGTCCATCGTCGTCGAGGTCGAGAACCTCTCGAAGGCCTTCGGCGACAAGGTCCTCATCGACGACCTGTCGTTCACGCTGCCCCGTAACGGCATCGTCGGCGTCATCGGTCCGAACGGCGCGGGCAAGACCACGCTGTTCAAGATGATCCAGGGCCTGGAGACCCCCGACAGCGGATCGGTCAAGATCGGCGACACGGTCAAGATCTCCTACGTCGACCAGTCCCGCGCCAACATCGACCCGAAGAAGACCCTCTGGGCCGTCGTCTCGGACGAGCTGGACTACATCAACGTCGGCCAGGTCGAGATGCCGTCCCGCGCCTACGTCTCCGCGTTCGGCTTCAAGGGCCCGGACCAGCAGAAGCCGGCCGGCGTCCTCTCCGGTGGTGAGCGCAACCGCCTCAACCTGGCGCTGACGCTCAAGGAGGGCGGCAACCTGCTGCTCCTCGACGAGCCCACCAACGACCTCGACGTGGAGACCCTGTCCTCGCTCGAGAACGCGCTGCTGGAGTTCCCCGGTGCGGCCGTGGTCATCTCCCACGACCGCTGGTTCCTGGACCGCGTCGCCACGCACATCCTCGCCTACGAGGGTGACTCCAAGTGGTACTGGTTCGAGGGCAACTTCGAGTCGTACGAGAAGAACAAGATCGACCGCCTCGGCCCGGACGCGGCCCGCCCGCACCGTGCCACGTACAAGAAGCTCACGCGAGGCTGATCGTCTTGGCCCGTCACCTCTACAGCTGCCCCCTGCGCTGGTCGGACATGGACGCCTTCGGTCACGTCAACAACGTGGTCTTCCTCCGCTACCTGGAGGAGGCGCGCATCGACTTCATGTTCCGGCTGGCGCCCGGGGACGGTTCCCCGTCGTTCTCGGGCGGGTCCGTCGTGGCCCGGCACGAGATCGACTACGTACGGCCGCTGGTCCACCGGCACGAGCCGGTGACCGTCGAGTCGTGGGTCACGAAGATAGGCGCCGCGTCCCTGACGATCGCCTATGAGATCAAGGACGACGACCAGGTGTACGTACGCGCATCGACCGTCGTCGTGCCGTACGACCTGGCGGCGGAGCGGCCCCGGCGGATCTCCGCCGAGGAGAAGCTCTTCCTCCAGCAGTACCTGGCAGAGGAGCCCGCCGCGGCATGACCGTGCCCGTGCAGTCGCTGCTGTTCGCCGACCCGAGGGAGGCGGCGGATCTCGCCGCCTTCCTCGGCCGGCTGCTCCACTACGACCGGGCCGCCGCGGTCCGGTTGCAGGCGGGCGGCGGCGACGCGCTGGCCGTGTTCGGCCGCCCGCCCTCCTTCGAAGTCCTCGCCATCCGCACCGCCCGCCTGGCCCGCCCCGAGACGCTCGACGTCACGGTGTCGGCCGGCGAGCTGCTGGAGTCCCTCGACGTCTCCGGGGAGGGTGTCGGCGAGGGCCCGGGGGAGCGGGGCGGCGCGCTGCCCGCTCCCGTCACCGGGCCGCCCTGGACCGGCGTCCTGCCGCCCCGGGGGCCCTGGCAGGAGCAGACGGGACTGCCAGGACCCGACGCCCTGCGCGCCGCCCTCGACGAGGCCGTCGCCGAATTCCGTACGCGGGACGAGGCGCTGCCCGAGGAGTCGCGCACCCGCGCCGAGCGCGACCGGATCGGCCGCGAGATCTGGTCCCGGCCGGTCGGCACCACGGACCTGCCCCTGCGCGCCGTGCACGCCGCCCAGTCCCTCGGCTTCCTCCGCCCCGACCCCGGCTTCCCCGTCTCGCTGCTCGCGACCGGCGGCGCGGGCGGCTGGCTCCGGCTGCGGACCCCCTTCGGCTCGATCGCGCTGCGCCGCGACCCGGCCGGCGGCCTGGGCGGGCCCGGCGGGCTCAGCCTGTCGGTGGGGCGCGGCTGAGGCAGCAGGGCGCTGCCGACGGGCGGGCGCGCTGAGGCAGCCGTACCCGTCGTCGGCCTCGGGCCCATCGGCCCGGACCCGCTGGACCCCCGTCGGCCAGCCCCGCTACTTCTCCGGGCCGTCCTCCGACGCCCCGTGCGCGTCCGGCCAGACGCCGATGTGGTCCTGCTCCAGCTCCAGCAGCACCCGGTGCTCCATGCCCAGCGTCTGCGTATAGTCCGCGGGCAGCTGGAGCCGGCCCGCCCGGTCGAGCATCGCGTACTCCCGGGCCACCTGCGACTCCTGGCCCGTCGTCGCGTCCACCTCCGTGCGGCGCAGCACCTCGGAGGACGTACGGCCGTCGCGGATGGCGACCGTACGCCGCACCTCGTTCGCGACCGCCTGGTCATGGGTGACGATCACGATCGAGGTGCCCAGCTCCTCGTTGGCGCGCCGGAACGCGGCGAAGACCTGCTCCCCGGTGGCCGAGTCCAGCTCGCCGGTCGGCTCGTCCGCCAGCAGCACGGACGGGTTGTTGGCCAGCGCCACCGCGATCGCCACCCGCTGCTGCTGCCCGCCGGACAGCTGCTGGGGCCGCCGGTCGCGGCAGTCCGCGATGTCGAGCATGGTGAGCAACGACTCGGCGCGCGCCGCCCGTTCGCGCTTGCCCCCGCCGCCGCGCAGCTGCATGGGCAGGGTGATGTTCTGGATCGCGGTCAGATACGGGAGCAGATTGCGGGCGGTCTGCTGCCAGACGAACCCGACCACGTCCCGCCGGTAGCGCAGCCGTTCCTTCGGGCCCATCGACAGCAGATCGCACCCCGCGACCTTCGCCGAGCCCGCCGTCGGCACGTCCAGCCCGGCCAGGATGTTCATCAGCGTGGACTTGCCGCTGCCCGACGCCCCCACCAGGGCCATCAACTCGCCCTCGGTGACCAGCAGATCCAGCCCCTGGAGGGCCTGCACCTCCACCCCGTCCGTGGTGAAGATCCGCACCACCCGGTCGCAGGCGATCAGCGCGTCGTGCCCGTAGGAGGGGCGGTCCCGGCGTGCCGCGGCCCGCCGCTCCAGCTCCGCGAGGGTCGTCTCGGTGGTACCGGCCGTGCCTGCCGTCCCGCTGGACGTGGAGGTGGACGAGGTCATCGGGAGTCTCCTGCCCTGAGTTCGGTGATCGATCCGCGGCGGCTCGTCCACCACGCCTGGACGCCCGCGACCGCGGCGGCGAGGGCTACGACCCCGGCGGCCGGGAGCGTCAGCGACCAGAGGTCGGCGCGCAGCGTGACGGGGCTCGTGTCCGATCCGGCGACGCCCGCGAGCGCGAGTGGCACCAGATCGATGCCGGGGGAGAGCAGGACGATGGTCGCCCAGCCGGTGAACAGGCCGCCGCCCGCCGCCAGCAGCGCCTGCGGTGTCGCCTCGAAGGCCAGCAGCCGTCTGCCCTGCCCGGTGGTGAGCCCCATCGTCCGCAGCCGCGCCAGCAGGGTCTTGCGCTCGGGCGCGGTCTGGAGCAGCGACAGCAGAACCGCCAGCAGCGCGTATCCGGCGCCCGCCGCGACGGCCGCCAGATAGATCCGCTCGGCCCCCGCCTGCATCGGGGTGTTCACATACCGCGCGCGCTCCTCGGACCGCAGCTGTACGACGAACTCCTTGCCGTTCCCGTCGGCCGCCGCGCGCAGCTTCCCCGGGTCGGGGGCGCCGGTGAGCAGCAGCGTGGTGGGCGCCCGCTCCTCCAGGGAGGCGGAGTTGACGATCAGGAAGTTCGTGGAGGCGAGCGAGGCCACCCGCTCGACGGTCCCCACCACCTGGACCTTGAAGTTCCCGGAGAGTGTGTCGACCGCGTGCTGTTCCTTGCCCAGCCGGGCCGCCACCGCCGGGGAGGCGATGACCGGCAGCACCCGCTCCGGTACGGACTTCGCGCCCTCGGGCAGCGGTGCCGAGGGGCCGGCGGCCTTCAGCAGACCGCTCGGGAAGTCCGGCAGCCCGGTCGTACGGGCCAGCCGGGTGTACGAGGCCGGGTCGACGCCCACCATGGTCGTGGCCCTCGCCCCGGCCGCGTCGCCGCCACCGGAGTCCGCGCCCGACCCCGTATCCGTACCGCTGCCGTCCGCACCGCCGCCACCGGCCGCCGTCTCCGGCATGGTCACGCCGAACTCGATCCGCAGCGGCGCCGCGCTCCGTACCCCGTCCAGGCCGCCCACCGCGCGGACCACCTCGTCCGGCAGCGTCGCCCGCTCGCTCTTGCCGCTGACCCGGGCGTCCGCGCCGACGGCCGCCAGCGCCGCGTCGTCCCGCGCGTCCCCGATCCCGGCGATCACCGAGCCGCCGAACGCCGCCGTGGCCAGCGCCAGCAGCAGGGCCAGCAGCGGCAGCGCCCCGCCCGCCGAGGAACGTCCGGCGCGGGCCAGCGACAGGAAGCCGATCGCCCCGCGCAGCCGGGCCATGGGACGCGCGGCGAGCCGCAGGGGCAGCGGATAGAGCCGCACCAGCACCAGCGCCGCGATCAGCGCGACCAGCACGGGTGCGCCGCTGACCAGCAGATCGGTGCCGCCCTCGGACGTACCGCGACGGCGCAGCGCCGTCACCGCGCCGACCGCCAGCACCAGCAGGGTCAGTTCGGCGACGGTCCGCCGACGCGAGGGCTTGGCGCTCACCATGTCCTCGCGGGCGCCGTGCAGGGCGGGCCGGATGTGCTGGAGCGTCGTCCGCAGGGGCAGCGCGACGCAGACGAGGAGCCCGACACCGGTCGCCGCCAGCGCCGCCGGCCACCAGCGGCCCTCGCCCACGGCCAGGACCGCGAGGAGCAGGCCGAGCGCGCTCGCGGGCAGGACCGTCACCGCGGTCTCCGCGAGCAGCCTGCCGCCGATGCCGCGCAGCGAGCCGCCGCGCGAGCGCATCAGGGCCAGTTCGGCCTTGCGGCGGGCGGCGATCAGGGCGCCCGTCATCACCAGGACGACGGCCGCCACCGAGCCGATGCCGAGGGCGGCGACCGCGATCACGGGGCTGATCGCGTCGCGCATCCGCGCGTTGGCCTGCACGATGTGCCCGAGCCCGGTGAGGACCGCCGCCGTGTCCCCGGCGATCTCCCGCACCTTCAGCAGCCCGGGGCCGCTCTCCAGCGAGGCGATGGCGGACGTCAGCCGGGCGCCGTCGGGGCCGGTCAGCCCTGCCGGGTCGGGCGGGATCCGCCAGAAGAGGACAGGCTCGGCGGCCGTGCTCAGGAGCACCGGACCGGCGTCCTCCGCCAGCAGGACGGTACCGGTCCAGAAGTGCACCGGGAAAGGGTCCGTGGGGTCCGGGACCAGCGACGGGCTGCGCAGCAACGGATCGGTGGACCAATAGCTGCCCTGCGGATCACGCGGAGCCACGATGCCGGTGATCGTCACCGTGATGGGTTCCTGGGTCGCGGTGGGCAGCGCGACAGTAGCGCCGACCTTCACCTTCAGCTCGGCCGCCGTCTCCTCGGTGACCGCGCCCTGCACCGCACGGGAGTCCGCCGTCACCCCGCCCGGCGTCGCAGGCCAGGTGCCCGAGGACAGCGTCGCGTGGTTCTTCAGCCCCGACTGCGCCGCATACGTGAGCCGTGGCGGCTTCGCCTCGGGCCGCGGCAGCCAGGGCTCGTTCGCGACGACCGGCTTCGTGGTGCGCACGCCGTACGCGAGCGACGAGGTGTCGGCGCGCAGCGGTGCGGGCAGGGCCTTCAGCAGCGCCTTGCCGACCCGCGTCAGCTCCGGGCTCCGCGCCTCGGCCTCCCGCTGTTCCTGCGGCAGTTCGAGACCGGGCTGCGGGCGGGCGACCTCCACAGTGCTGCGCCCCGCGTCGGCCCGCCGGATGTCGTGGCGCAGCCCCTTCGTCTCGTACGCGTCCACGGCCCGCGGGAACGCCGCCGCGAGGAACGCCGTCACCAGCACCAGCACCGCCAGGGCCACCGCCGCGCCGGGCGCGGTACGCAGCCGGGTCCGTATCCAGGGGGCGCTCGCCGCCCGCTTGCCGTCACTCATGTCAGTGGTCCCCCTGGTGGCGCAGTGTGACCGCCGGATCCCCGCGGCGCAGCGCCATCGTCGCGACGATCACGAGCGGCAGGGCGGCGACCCCGGCCAGCAGCGTGGCGACCTGCCCGGCGGGCAGCTCGACCAGCACCGACGGAACGGGCCGGTCCGCCTGCCCGGTCAGGACGATGAGCGGGACGACCGCCCGGGTCAGCACCGTGCCGATGCCGAGCCCGATCAGCAGGGCGAGAGCGATCAGCACGCCCTGTTCGGCGGCGATCATCCGGGCCAGCTGGCGGCGCGGGGCGCCGAGCGCCCGCAACACGCCGAGCTCCGCCGCCCGTTCACGCCGGGACCCCGAGGCGCTGACCGCGAAGCCGACCGCCGCCAGCGCGGCGGCGACCACCGCGACGGCCGGCAGCGCCGACTGCGGACCCGCGCCCAGCGGATCGTCCACCAGCTGCTGGGCGGCCTCGGCCCGGACCAGCACCTGCGCCGGGTCGGTGTCCGGCAGCGCGCGCAGGGCGGCGGCGACCTTCGGGGCGTCGCCGGGCGCGGCACTCAGCCACCACTCGGTCGCCTCGATGGTGGCCGTCGCCCGCTGGGACAGGACCTCGGTGACCGCCCTGAGGTCCAGCAGCAGCGCGCCGCCGCTCTGCGCCGGGTCGGCGGCGCCGGACAGCTCGGCGGCCCCGGTGGTCGGCAGTCGGCGCACCGAATCCGCCAGGGTCACCCGGACGGTGTTCCCGGCCAGGGTGAGGTCGATCTCGTCGCCCAGCTTCGCGTTCGCGCTCTTCAGATAGGCGTCCGTCGCGACCGCCTTGAGGGGTGCGGCCTTCGGCCGGGCGGCGGTGATCCGCAGGGTGCTGGTGGTCTGGTCCCAGACACTCTCGTCGCCCACCCCGGTGTCGTACGTGAAGTCCGGCAGACCCGATGTGCCGTTGCGCACCGGGGGTTTGCCGGGGTGGCTGTCACCGCGGTCGACGAGTGCCATCGACGCGTCCCAGCGCACCGAACCGGAAACCGGCACCGGGCGTTCCGTGCCTCCAGAGGGTTCGGAGCCTTCGGGGTCTTCGGAACCGGAGTCCGTGACCACGCGTACGTCGCTCACCGAGATCCGGCGCGTCTCCGCCCGGCCGAACGGCGGTTCGTCGTCCACCTCGATGCCGGTCACGGCCAGACCGCCCGCCGTCGACACCGGGAACGACACCGGGACCGGGCGGCCGTCCACGGGCACCGGGCCGGCCAGGAACCGGTAGGGGAGGCCGTAGCGGTCCTCCAGGAGCACGGTGACCACCGGCGGCGATCCGCCGGTGTCGCCGACGGAACGCTTCGGCGACACCGGGGTGATCCGCAGGTCCATCTTCAGCCGGGTGCTGTCCTTCGGGAGGACGAGCCCGGGGCGCCCGGCCCGCTCGGGGGCGATGGTGTCGAACACCCGGCGCGGGCTTCCGCCGGCGAGGTCGGAGCGCATCAGCATCCCCTCGTCCGCATGGGCGGTGTCCAGGGCGAGGATCTCGGCCGTACGCCCTCCGGAGGCCTCCACCGTCGTCCGGTGGGCGGGGGCCGCCTTCCGTACCCCGTCCAGGCCGCTGTACATCCCGGCCGTCGCCGGGCCGCCGCCGTGCCCGCCCACCAGCCGGACCGAGGCGCCGGAGCCGAAGTCCGCCTGGTCGGACTGCGAACGGTTCCACGACGCGCTCTGCCCGATCGCCAGCATGCCCATCGCGACCGACAGGACCAGCAGCAGCACCGGGCCCGCGCCGCGCAACGGGCGGCGGCTGAACTGCCAGCCCGCCAGGGCCGCGGGCAGCCCCCGGCCCTTGGCCGCACGCCGTTCCGCGAGCCTCGCGGCGGGCGGCAGCAGCCGCAGCGTGAGGACCGTTCCGGCGAGCAGCGCGAGGGCGGGGGCGGTGACCAGCAGGGGGTCGATCCCGAGGTTGCCCGCCCGGTCGCCGGTGAGCGCCCCGCCGCCGGCCTGCCGGTCCAGCTGCCAGTACGCCACCGCCGCGATCAGCAGCAGCCCGAGGTCCGCGCCCGCCCGCACCGGTCCCGGCAGCGAAGCGGCCCGGGTCCGGCGCCCGCCCGCCCCGGCCGTCAGCGACGGGGCCACCACCGCCAGGGCGCAGGCCAGCGCGACGGCCGCGGAGACCAGCCACACGGTCCCGGTCGACGCCGCGCCGACCTCCAGACCGATCCGGGACAGGGCGCCGCGCTCGGCCAGCAGCCCGGTCAGCGGCCCCGCGAGCAGCGGGGCGGCCACCGCGGCGGGCACCGCCAGCAGCAGCGCCTCGATCGCGGCGAACGAGGTGATCCGGCCCCGCGAACCGCCCCGGGCCCGCAGCAGTTCACGCTCGCCGTCCCGCTCGCTGTTCAGCAGCCGGGCCACGAGCAGCAGGGCGTACGCGGCGAGCAGCACCAGCTGCACCGCGACGATCATCAGCGTGGAACGGGAGACCAGCAGCGCCCGGTCGAGCTGGTCCAGCACGGTCGGCAGCGGCATGCGCGCGGTGACACCGGACGTGAACACCGGTGCGGCGGTCAGCGCCTTCGGCGCGCCCGCAGACGCGTCCCGCAGCCCCTCCATGGAGCCGGTGGTCAGCGTGGCGAAGTCGGCGGCCGCCAGCCAGGACGTCTGCCCGCCGGCGAGTGCGCCCGAGGCGAGGACCGAGGGGGCGGTGAGCAGCGGGCCGTACGTCGTGAAGGCGAGCTTGCGCACCCCGCGCCCGCCGAGCGGGTCCAACTGCCAGTACGGGTCGGACCGGTCGGCGGCCTCGTAGACGCCGGTGACCAGGACCCGCTGCTTCCGGTCGTCGTGCAGCCGGTCGGTGACGGTGAGCCGCGCGCCCGGCTCCAGCTTCAGCGCCTCGGCGGCGACAGCGGGCAGCGCGACCTGTACGGGCCCTTTGCCGTCGGAGGCGGCGGGCGCCTTGCCCTCGGTGATCCGCACCCGGTCGGGATCGAGGGCGGAGAAGTGGGTGAGGTCCGGTTCGCCGCGCCGGGCGGCCGGGTCCTGGAGGCTCCGCGGTAGCGCGTACGACCCCGAACTCTCCAGCTTGCCCACGGTCACGGGCAGCCCGTCGAAGGCGTCGCGGGCGGCCTTGCGGACGGCCTCGTCGGCCTCCGCGCGCTGCTCGTGGCCCACCGAAGCGGACACGACGAGAGCGGCGGACGCGGCCGACCGGTGCGTGAGCGTGTGACGCAGGGCCGCGTCGCCCACGGAACCGGAAAATGCGGTGAGCGCGGCCAGGACGGAGGTGGTCAGCAGGACGGCGAGGACGGCCGCGGAGAGCAGCAGGCGATGAGCCCGCACCCGCAGAAGGACGAAACCCGTCACCTGATCCCCCAGCCCCGGAAACACCGCATGCGCACGCCCCCCGACGTACCGGTGATGCTTTCAGAGGCACCTGGGTTTCGGTAACCGCTTACAGGCGCACCTTGATGCGATCGTGATCGTTATCCGGAGGTGGAGCGTCGAATTCCGGAGGCAACCGGTCACGGAACGTTCACGCGTCGGCTCGCCTCGCCGGTTCGTGTGGTCAGTCCGCGGTGTTGACCATCGAGGCGGCGGCGTACGTCAGGTAGTCCCACAGCTGCCGCTCGTGCTCGGGTGCGAGCCCCAGCTCGTCCAGCGCGACCCGCATATGGGAGAGCCAGGCGTCATGGGCCGCGCGGTCCACCCGGAACGGCGCGTGCCGCATCCGCAGCCGCGGGTGGCCCCGGTGGTCGCTGTAGGTGCGCGGGCCGCCCCAGTACTGCATCAGGAACAGCGCGAACCGCTCCTCGGCCGGGCCCAGATCCTCCTCCGGGTACATCGGCCGCAGCAGCTCGTCGCCCGCCACGCCCTCGTAGAAGCGGTGCACCAGGCGCCGGAAGGTCGCCTCGCCGCCGACCTGCTCGTAGAAGGTCTGCTCCTGAAGCGTGTCGCGCGGAATCTCAGTCACCCGTCCATGGTCGCAGACGCACCGCCCGAGGTCAGGAGTCCTAGGGCCTGCCGTCACATTCCCGCCTGCCGGGCGACGCCTGGCACGCACGCTCGCGGCGTTGCCGAAATGCCCTAGTAGCTCCGCTACGAGACCATTCCGGCGCCTTGCGATCGCACGCACCATGCGCCGCCCGGCCGCCCTTCGGGCGACGACGGGAATGTGACGGCAGGCCCTGACCATCGTCCGGGATCAGGACCGTGCTCTCCCCTCTCGCCCGCACGGCCCCGGCGCAGGACAGTGGAGACATGGGTGCACACCGGCAGGGCCCCTTCCCGTCCGCCCCCGACGCCGAGGCCGACGCGGCGCGGGACGCCCTCGTGCGGGAGATCGTCGCGCGGGGCGGACTCACCGATCCCGCCTGGCGCACCGCCTTCGCCGAGGTGCCCCGCCATCTGTTCGTGCCGTTCTTCTACGTGCACGGGATCGGCGGCTACGAACGCCTCGGGGCCGAGGACGCCGGCCCCGGACAACGCTCACGCTGGCTGCACGGCGTGTACGCGGACGGGGCGCTGGCCACCCATCTCAAGGACGGCGAACTCGTCTCGTCCTCCAGCCAGCCGTCCCTGATGGCCCTGATGCTCGACGCCCTCGACGTACGGGACGGCCACACGGTCCTGGAGATCGGCACCGGCCCCGGCTACAACGCGGCGCTCCTCGCCCACCGGCTCGGCGACTCCGCCGTGACCAGCGTCGATCTGGACCCGGAGATCACGGAGTCGGCCCGCGACCACCTCGCGGCGGCCGGGTACCACCCGACGGTGATCACCGGCGACGGGGCCCGGGGATACCCGCAGCGCGCCCCGTACGACCGGATCATCGCGACCTGCACCCTGCCCTCCGTACCGCGGAGCTGGCCGGAACAGTGCCGTCCGGGGGCGCTGATCCTCGCGCCGCTCGCCACCGGCCTGGTCCTGCTGGAGGTCCGCGCGACGGCGCACGGCCCGCGCGCCGAGGGGCACTTCCTGCACACCCCGGCGTACTTCGTGCCCCTGCGCGGGGCGCTGCCGCTGCACGACGGGCTGCCGCACCTCGGCGGACTGCCGCGCCGGGTGGCCGGGGACGACCTGTTCCGGTTCCTCCTGACGCTGACCGCGGGGACCCTCGATCCGCACGAGGCCCTCTCCCTCTGGGAGCGCGAGGGGCGCCCGCAGCGGGAGAGGTACGGCATCACGGTCGGCCAGGGCCGCCAGTGGGCCTGGCTCGACGACCCGCAGGGCCCGTACACCTGGCCGCTCGCCGCCGGCCGGTGAGCGGCCTGATGTACGGGCGGCCTCAGTCCCGGCGGACCGTGATCGTCGTCCACGCCCCGACGTGCACCTGGTCGCCGTCCTGGAGCGGTACGGGGACGTAGGGCTGGATCGGCTCCTCGGCGCCGTTCAGCGTGGTGCCGTTGGTGGAGTTCTGGTCGACGACCGCCCAGCCGCCGTCGGGCTGCTGCACCAGCACCGCGTGCTGGTGCGAGACGCCCGGGTCCTCCGGGGGCACCGACAGATCGACGTCGGGGGACTCGCCGGTGCTCTGCCGGCGGCGCCCGATGGTGACCTGGCCGCCGGTGAGCGGAAGGCGCTGCTCCGGGGAGTACGCGGGCAGGTTCAGCCCGGTCGCCTCGGGGCCGCTGCGCTGCATCATCGCGAGGAAGTACGCGCGGTCCGGGGCGATCACGGCGGTCCAGGAGGCGGGCTGCGGCGGCCGGCCCTGGCCGGGCACACCGTGCTGCTGACCCTGGTCGTACCCCTGGTCCTGCCCGTGCTGCTGGCCCTGGCCCTGACCTTGCTGGCCCGGCTGGCCCTGGTGGGGGCCCGGCTGCTGGAACTGCTGGGGCGGCTGCGGCGACTGCGCCTGGGACGGCGGCGACAGCATCCAGTCGTCCCCGCCGCCGGTGTGCCCCGGCGACTGCGGAGGCGCGGGCGGCGCCGACTGCTGCTGCTGCGGCGGCGCGAAGGGCGAGGCCTGCTGGGGCTCGAACGGCGAACGCGTCGACGGCGGGCCCTGCTGCTGGAACGAGGACGGCGGCGGACCCTGCTGGAACCCCTGCGGAGGCCCGCCCTGGCCGCCGTTGCCCTGCGGACCGCTGTTGCCCTGCGGACCGTTCTGCTCGGGGGTGAGCGGCTCGGCGGGACGGTTCATCTGCGAGGGCCGCGAGCCCTGGTAGTCGAACGGGTCACGCGGCTGCGGCGCACCGGGCGGACCGCCCTGCGCACCGGGTCCACCAGGACCACCGGGACCGGGCTGGCCGCCGGGGCCGCCGGGGTTCTGCGCCTGGAAGCCGGGCGGCAGGTTGAGGCCGGGCGGCGGGCCGCTGGGCGCGCTGTGCTGCGGGGCCAGCGGGGTGTACGAGGTCGCCGTGTTCGTGAGGAAGTTCCAGCGGCACTCCTCGCAGAACGGCGCCATCGCCTCACGCGGCGTACGGCACTGCGGGCAGAGTTCCGCCTGCATGGTGGGCTGTCCGCCACCGGTGCCGGAACCCGGCTGCGGGTAGCCGTAACCGGGCGCGGGCGGCGGAGGAGGCGGCGGGGGCACCGCGCCCGCGGGCGCACCGCCGGTCGTCATGCGGTGTCCGCAGACCTCGCACCAGTCCTCGGAACCCGACTGGTGTCCGTTCGGGCAGGTCGGCATGTCGGCGCTTCCCCCTCTCCTCTTCCGGCCGCGGAGGCCGCATGCTGTCGGTCGCGGCGTCTTGACCGCGGGTGATCGTTCTGTGCTACTTCTTGACGCGAACGGTCTTGGTGGAGCGAGTTTCGAGGGTCATCTCGTCCGCTTCCGCGACCTTCGCCTTCAGTCGCACAGTACCCGTCGCCGCATCGACGACGTCGACCACCTTCGAAAGCAGTTTCGCAGTGTCCTGGTTCCCGGACGCCGACGCCAGCTGCACCGCACGGCCCAGCTTCGCCGTCGCGCCGTCGAAGTCGCCCGACTTGCGTGCGTCCAGCCCCTGCTGGATGACTTGTGCCAGTTCCGCCTGACCCGTGTAGTGCGCGACCTGCGGATTGATCGAGGTCGACGCCACCATGTCGTCCGTCCACACGGCCCGTACGAGCCCCTGCGACAGCGTCTGCGGCGTGCCCGCGCCCGAGGCGTCGGGCAGGATCAGCGAGACCCGGGCGGCCAGCATCTCCTGGCCGATCCCGGCCTCCGGCACCAGCACGCACACGTGGTAGTCGCGGGACTCGTCGCCCCAGGAACCGGTCGGGTAGTCCCCGGCCCGGGCGTTCGCCTCGGTGCGCCGGGCGGTCAGATCGGCGACGGTCGGCGCGACCTGCTTCACGAACCGGATCTCCACGCCCACCGGGGTCCAGAGCCGCAGCGCCACGTCCGCGACCTCCTTGCCCATGGCGTTCTCCATCATCCGTGTGAAGTCCGCGGCCAGGCCCGCGGGGTCGGCGACGATGTCGGCCGTGCCGAGGAGGGCGGCGGCTATGCCGGTGACCTCCTTCACCTCCCAGTCGGTGCCCACGCCGCGGGCGTCGCAGGTGAACCGGCCCGCGCAGGATTCCAGGGCCGCCCGCAGGTCCTCGGGCGACTCGTGCTCGTTGCGGCCGTCGGTCAGCAGGATGCCGTGCCGGATGGAGACGTCGGCGGAGTTCAGCAGCCGGTCGGCCAGCCGCAGCCAGGTGCCGATCGCGGTGCCCCCGCCCGCGCTCAGCTTCCGCAGGGCGTCCTTGGCCTGGGCCTTCGTCCGCGGGTCGGCGACCGCGAGCCGCCCGTTGCCCGGATAGACGTCCTTGGCCACATGCGTCCCCGCGACCACCGCGAACCGGGTGCCCTCGCGCAGCGTGTCGATGGCCGCGGCCGTCGCGTCGCGCGCGTTGCGCATCTTCGTCGGCGGGTAGTCCATCGAGCCCGAGCAGTCGACCATCAGCACCACGGCCGCGTCGGGTCCCTGCCCCGCCCCGTACGAGGGTGAGGGCGCCGCGTCCGCCAGCGGTATCCCGCCGGTGGTGCCGCCGCCGGTCGACGTCACGGTGACGATCGCGTTGACCTCACGGCCGCCCTCGGGCAGGAACTCGTTCTGGTACACGTCGACCGAGAACTGCGGCACCTGCGACTTGGAGAAGTTGGCCATCTGGTCGGCTCCTTGAGGCTCAAACGGTTTCGCAGGCCGATCCTGCCCCTTGCGGCCGGATGGCGAACGGCAGAAGTGCCACTGTTACGTTGTCGTGGCCCCCGCCGTCGAGCGCGTGCCCGACGAGCACCTGGGCGCCGCGCAGCGGGTGTTCCTGGGCGTCGGCCGGGACCGCGGCGGCCATCTCCTCGGCGGACTCGGCGTAGTTCCACAGGCCGTCCGTGCACACGACGACCAGGCCCGGCCGGTCCGGCTTGAACGCGGCGGTGTGCGGCTCCAGTTCGTACGCGTCGGCGCCGAGCCAGCCGGTGATGGCGTGGGCGCGCTCGTCCGCGTACGCCTCCGCCTCGTTCATCAGGCCGGCCGCGACCATCTGCGCGGCCCAGGAGTCGTCCTCGGTGAGCCGGGCGGTCGGCTGGGTGCGGTCCTGGGGCACCCAGTAGACCCGGCTGTCGCCGACCCAGCCGACGATCAGCAGCTCGCCCGCCATGACCGCGCCGACCAGGGTGCAGGCCGGGGCGTTCTGGTGGCGGTGCGCGTCGTGCTCCATCGCCCCGGCCGGTTCCTGCGCGAGCGCGTTGACCGCCTCGGACGCGGCGACGATCGCCTCGTGCATCGCCTGCTGCGGATGCGTACCGCGCGCCAGGGACTCCAGCAGCGACTCGTTGGCGGCGTTCGCGGCGGCGGCCGACGCCTCGTCGGGCCGGCTCGCCGACGAGACGCCGTCGCAGACGATCGCGACGACGGCGGGCGAACCGTCCGGCAGCGCGGTCGAGGACACCGCGAAGGAGTCCTCGTTACGGTGGTGGCGCAGGCCCCGGTCGCTCACCGCGGCCACCGAGTCGAGCTCCTGCTCCATGTGGTCGCGCTCGCGGGGCTGGGCGTGCCCGCAGTTCTCGCAGTAGCCGTCGGGGTCCACCCGGCCGGAGCGGCAGGCCACACAGACCTTGCCCCCGGCGGCGGGAGCGGCGGCCGCCGCGGCGTGCTCCGCCGTACGGGGGTCGGGCGCGGCCAGCGCGAAGTCACCGGAGTGCTCCGCACCGGCCGGGTCCGCCCGGTCGTCGTGGCGCACCGGAACGGCGGAGGGCTCCGGCCCGCCGACGGGCTCCGGCCCCTGCGCCTGTTCCTGGGCCTGCTTTTGGGCCTGTTCCCGCTCCCGGGCCTGTCCCTGGGCCGCCCGGGCCTGTTCCTGCGACTGCTCCTGTTCCTGCTCCGCGAGGGGCCTGCCGCCCGAGTCCGTCCCGGGCAGGTCCGACGGGCGGTGCACGGGCGCGGGGACGTCCGAGCTGTCGGTCTCCGCGGCGGCGGGCCACCGTACGGCCTCACCACCCGACGCGGCCGGGGACGCTTCCGGGGCGGCCGGGGGCACGGTGATGGCCATCGTGGGCCGGTCACCGGGGCGCGCGGGCACGGCCGAGAGGTCGTAGCCGCACGCCCCGCAGAACAGGTCGCCCGCGGCCGGCGGTTCCGCGCAGCCGGGGCACTTCGACAGGGCGGGCTGCTGGTGGCTCTGAGACATCTTCACACCCACGTCCGGGGGCGGAAACGGTTGGCCCGCTCCACCAGTTCGATCCTCTCGTCGCCCCGCTGCGCGAGCCGGGCGAGCATCCGGTACGAGCGCTCCAGCCCGAACCGCAGTCCCCGCTCGGTCGGTTCGGCGCCGAGCAGCTTCCGTGCACCCGGCGGACCTGCGTCCGGTCCGCCCGGTCCCGGGACACCGGGACTACCGGAGAGTACCCAGTCCAGCGCCTTGCCCAGTACCTCCGTCGACAACTGCTCGTGGCGCACCGGGTCCAGACCGAAGGCCTCCAGCGCGGTCACCTGGGCCCCGGCGGCCGTCAGATCGGCCAGCAGCGGTTCCCGGTGCGAGCGCTCGCGCAGCCGCGCCCGGACGGCGGCGACCCGCGCCGCCGTGTAGTGGATCGACGCCTCCGGAACCGACTCCAGGGTGCTCACCGCCGCACCCCGCTCACCGGCCGCGATCTGCACCCGGGCCAGGCCGAACGCGGCGCTGACGAACCCCGGATCGGTCGCCCACACCAGGCGGTAGTACTCGGCGGCGTTGTCCAGCTGACCCAGCACCTCCGCGCAGATCCCGAGCGCCAGCTTGGGCGCCATCTCCCCGGGGAACGCGTCGTAGACCGCGTCGAAGGAGAGCGCCGCCGTCTCGTGGTCGCCGGTCACCAGCGAGGTGACGCCCCGATACCAGACGACCCGCCAGTCGTCGGCGTGTTCACCCTCCAGGGTGGTCAGCGCACGGGCGGCCGAATCCGGCTCCCGCATCTCCAGCCGGGCCCGCAGCTCCCGCAGCCGGGTCTCCAGCGAGGGCGCGGGGACCGTGTGCAGGGCGGCGATCAGCTCGGCCGGGGCCGAGGCCATCAGACCGGCGAGGAAACCGGCGTTCGGGTCCATCGCGTCGACCCGGGGGACCGGCAGCGCCAGCGCGGTGGCCGGGGCGTCGAACGGGGCGAGCCGGACACCCCCGGCGAGGCCGTCCGGGCCGTCCGGGGCGACCTGGACGTACGGTCCGGCCGACGCGCCGGTGGCGTACGGGCCGGCCGGGGCCTGCTCGGCGGCCCGGGGCGCCGGAACCGGGGCGTGCGCCGGGGGAGCGTACGGCTGCGGAGCCCCGCCCGGCGCGGAGCCCCGTACATGGGTCGGCGGCGCGGCCAGC
>NZ_LZRD01000032.1 GCF_001687325.1 Streptomyces sp. PTY087I2
CAGTTGTTCTGCCAAGGGCATGGCTGGTTGGCTACGTTCGGAAAGGATAACCGCTGAAAGCATCTAAGCGGGAAGCCTGCTTCGAGATGAGTGTTCCCACCCCCGTGAGGGGTTAAGGCTCCCAGTAGACGACTGGGTTGATAGGCCAGATGTGGAAGCCCGGTAACGGGTGGAGCTGACTGGTACTAATAGGCCGAGGGCTTGTCCTCAGTTGCTCGCGTCCACTGTGTTAGTTCTGAAATAACGAACAGCCGTGACATTGCCGGTTGGTTTGATTGTTTCATAGTGTTTCGGTGGTCATTGCGTTAGGGAAACGCCCGGTTACATTCCGAACCCGGAAGCTAAGCCTTTCAGCGCCGATGGTACTGCAGGGGGGACCCTGTGGGAGAGTAGGACGCCGCCGAACAATCTTTGTGGAGAGCCCCGCACCGTTTTGGTGCGGGGCTTTTCTGCGTTCCGGGACCGGAGGACCAGCGGCCCTCCCTCCACCCCCCCTGCACCCGACGGCGGAAGCTGAGGGTAAGGTCAGGGGGCATCATTGGCACGTTCTTCACAGGAGGCTCCCGGGTGGAGGTCCAGGAGACCCGGGTCCAGACGGACCGGGTCCTCACCATCCCCAACATCCTCAGCATGGCTCGCCTTGTCGGGGTACCGCTCTTCCTGTGGCTGATTCTTCGCCCCGTCTTCGGAGGGCCCAACAGCGACAACTGGGCGCTGTTGGTGCTGATGCTCAGCGGCATCAGCGACTACCTCGACGGGAAACTCGCCCGCAAGTGGAACCAGATCAGCAGCCTCGGCCGGCTCCTGGATCCGGCGGCCGACCGTCTCTACATCCTTTCCACCCTGGTCGGCCTCACCTGGCGGGAGATCCTGCCCCTCTGGGTCACCGCACTGCTTCTCGCCCGGGAACTGATGCTTCTCGTGATGGTGGCCATCCTGCGCCGCCACGGCTATCCGCCGCCGCAGGTCAACTTCCTCGGGAAAGCTGCAACCTTCAACCTGATGTACGCGTTCCCCTTGTTGCTGCTCAGCGACGGGAGTGGTTGGCTGGCCACACTGGCCGCCGTTTTCGGATGGGCGTTCGCAGGATGGGGTACAACGCTCTACTGGTGGGCAGGGATCCTCTATGTGGTTCAGGTCCGCCGGCTCGTGAAGGCGGACGCAGTAGCCGATTGAGCTCGTTGATGCGGTGCCGCGCAATGTGGCCGGTCCGCGGCAGATGGTGCGAATGATGCCCCGACGGGCGAAGTCGGCTAACCGTCGTCTCTTCTAGGAGGACGTTTCCGACATGAAGGCCGTCGTGATGGCTGGCGGCGAAGGCACACGTCTTCGCCCCATGACCTCGAGCATGCCCAAGCCGCTTCTGCCCGTGGCCAACAGGCCGATCATGGAGCACGTCCTGCGGCTGCTCAAGCGGCATGGGCTCAGTGAAACCGTAGTGACCGTCCAGTTCCTCGCCTCCCTCGTCAAGAACTATTTCGGGGACGGCGAAGAGCTCGGGATGGAGCTCACCTATGCCAACGAGGAGAAGCCACTCGGCACCGCGGGCAGCGTGAAGAACGCCGAGGAGGCGTTGAAGGACGACACGTTCCTCGTCATTTCCGGTGACGCGCTCACCGACTTCGACCTCACCGATCTCATCGCCTTCCACAAGGAAAAGGGCGGGCTCGTCACGGTCTGCCTCACCCGGGTTCCCAATCCGCTGGAATTCGGCATCACCATCGTGGACGAGAACGGCCAGGTCGAACGGTTCCTGGAGAAGCCGACCTGGGGGCAGGTCTTCTCGGACACCGTGAACACGGGCATCTACGTCATGGAGCCCGAGGTCTTCGACTACGTCCAGGCCGACACCTCCGTCGACTGGTCCGGTGATGTCTTCCCTCAGCTGATGAAGGAGGGCAAGCCCATCTACGGCTATATCGCCGAGGGCTACTGGGAGGACGTCGGCACCCACGAGAGCTATGTGAAGGCCCAGGCGGACGTCCTGGAACGCAAGGTCGACGTGGAGCTCGACGGCTTCGAGATCTCCCCCGGGGTGTGGGTCGCCGAAGGAGCGGAGGTCCACCCCGACGCCGTGCTGCGCGGGCCGCTGTACATCGGCGACTACGCCAAGGTCGAGGCCGACGTCGAGATCCGCGAGCACACGGTGGTCGGGTCGAACGTCGTCGTCAAGACCGGGGCCTTCCTCCACAAGGCCGTGGTGCACGACAACGTCTACATCGGACAGCACAGCAACCTGCGGGGCTGCGTCGTCGGCAAGAACACCGACATCATGCGTGCGGCCCGCATCGAGGACGGCGCCGTCATCGGTGACGAATGCCTGGTCGGCGAGGAGTCGATCATCCAGGGCAACGTCCGGGTGTACCCGTTCAAGACCATCGAGGCCGGCGCGTTCGTCAACACCTCGGTCATCTGGGAGTCCCGAGGACAGGCGCACCTCTTCGGGGCGCGCGGGGTCTCCGGAATCCTGAACGTCGAGATCACCCCCGAACTGGCCGTACGGCTGGCCGGCGCCTACGCCACGACCCTCAAGAAGGGGTCGACGGTCACGACCGCCCGTGACCACTCCCGAGGTGCCCGTGCTCTCAAGCGGGCCGTCATCTCGGCCCTCCAGGCCAGCGCCATCGACGTACGCGACCTGGAGAACGTACCGCTGCCCGTCGCACGGCAGCAGACCGCGCGGGGCAGTGCCGGCGGCATCATGATCCGTACGTCGCCCGGGGTGCCGGACTCCGTGGACATCATGTTCATCGACGAGCGGGGCGCGGACCTCTCGCAGGCGCAGCAGCGCAAGCTCGACCGGGTCTACGCACGCCAGGAGTACCGCCGTGCCTTCCCCGGCGAGATCGGGGACCTGCACTTTCCGTCCAGCGTGTTCGACTCGTACACCGGGTCCCTCCTGCGGAACGTCGACGTCGAGGGCATCGCCGAATCCGGGCTCAAGGTCGTCGTCGACGCGTCCAACGGCAGCGCCGGGCTCGTTCTGCCCAGCCTGCTCGGGCGGCTCGGCGTGGACGCGCTGACGATCAACCCCGGGCTCGACGAGGCGCGGCCCACGGAGTCCGCCGACACCCGGCGGGCCGGCCTTGTACGGCTCGGGGAGATCGTGTCCTCCGCGCGGGCGGCCTTCGGGGTGCGGTTCGACCCGGTGGGCGAGCGGCTCTCCCTCGTCGACGAACTCGGCCGGATCATCGAGGACGACCGGGCCCTGCTGGTCCTCCTCGATCTCGTCGCCGCCGAGCGGCGCAGCGGTCGGGTCGCTCTGCCCGTGACGACCACGCGCGTCGCCGAGCAGGTGGCGGCCTACCACGGCACCCAGGTGGAGTGGACGACCACCTCGCCCGACGACCTGACCCGGGTGGGCCGCGAAGAGGACACCATCTTCGGAGGAGACGGGCGCGGAGGGTTCATCGTTCCCGAATTCAGCAGCGTCTTCGACGGGACCGCCGCCTTCGTCCGGCTCATCGGGCTCGTCGCGCGCACCCAGCTCACCCTGAGCCAGATCGACGCGCGCATTCCCCGGGCGCACGTCCTGCGCCGCGACCTGGCGACGCCGTGGGCCGTCAAGGGGCTCGTCATGCGCCGGGTCGTCGAAGCGGCCGGAGACCGCAGCGTGGACACCACCGACGGGGTCCGGGTGGTCGAGGCGGACGGCCGGTGGATCATGGTCCTGCCCGACCGGGCGGAAGCCGTCACCCATCTGTGGGCGGAAGGCCCCGACGACGCCTCCGCCCAGGCGCTCCTCGACGAGTGGGCTGCGGTCGTGGACAGCGCGGGAGACTGATCCGGGAACGGTGCGCCGCGACGCCCCGGGCAGGGGGCCGCGGCGCACCGGTGGGGCCATTCGGCGGCAGCCGGGATGACGTGCGACGATGTGCGGCATGTCGCAGCAGTCCCCCGATCGGAGCACCGCCCCGCCGTCCGCGCGCCCCGACGCCTCCATGTCGCTGCTGAACAACGTGATGGACCACAGCCTCGACGAGGGGTACGCGGAAGCCGCGGCGCGGCGCGAGGCCGACGGGAGCGCGGGGCTGCCCCGTACGCTCAAGTCGAAGCTCGGGCTCGCCGCCGGACTCGTGGTGGCCGCCCTCGTGGTCACCCTCGGCGCCGCCGAGGCGCGGATCTCGGCTCCGGTCGTCGCCAAGGAGCGCGAAGAGCTGATCGACCGGATCAACGCGGAGACGCAGGCCGCGGACACCCTGGAGTCGAATGTCGACAAGCTCCGCGCCGATGTGAGCGAACGTCAGCGCAAGGCGCTGGAGCAGCACGGCGGGGACCAGGGGCAGCTGGTGGCCCTGCTGGCCGGGGCGACCCCGGTCGAGGGGCCCGGCGTGAAGCTGGTCGTCGACGACGCGAAGAACACCGACCAGGGAGGCGGCGGCCCCCGTGAGTCCTCGGGCTTCGCCGACACCGGACGGGTGCGCGACCGGGACATGCAGCGCGTCGTCAACGGTCTGTGGGAGTCCGGTGCCGAGGCCATCGCCATCAATGGGCAAAGGTTGACGGCCCTGTCGGCCATCCGGGCCGCGGGCGACGCCATACTGGTCGACAACAGACCGCTCGTACCGCCGTACACGGTGCTGGCGGTGGGGGACGGCAAGAAGCTCGCGACCGCGTTCCAGGACAGCGCCGACGGCCAGTACCTCCAGGCGCTCAAGGAGAGCTTCGACATCCGCACCAGCATCTCCGACCAGGCGAAGGTCCGGCTTCCGGCAGCGCCGAGCCTGATCGTCCGTACAGCAGAGCCGAAGGCCGCCGGCAGTGGTGCGGCAGACACAGAGAAGGGCACATCGTGATCGCCGTACTGGGCCTCGTCGTGGGAGTCGTGGTCGGACTGTTGGTCCGGCCCGAGGTACCGGCGGTGGTCGAGCCCTACCTGCCGATCGCGGTGGTCGCCGCGCTCGACGCCGTGTTCGGCGGTCTGCGGGCCATGCTCGACGGCATCTTCGTCGACAAGGTCTTCGTGGTCTCCTTCCTCTCCAACGTTGTGGTGGCCGCGCTGATCGTCTTCCTCGGCGACAAGCTGGGCGTCGGCGCCCAGCTCTCCACGGGTGTGGTGGTCGTGCTCGGCATCCGGATCTTCTCCAACGCCGCCGCGATCCGCCGGCACGTCTTCCGGGCTTGAGGCCGATGAACAACGACGAGAACCCCCGCAGCGAACAGCCCGAGGACGGCGCGTCCGCCGTCCCGGACGCCTCCGTACCGCCGTCCCCGGCCCAGCCCCCGGCCCAGGAGACGACCGGCAGGCAGCGGCTCAAGGCGGGCCTGTGGCCGCCGCGGCTGAGCCGGGCCCAACTGATCGTCGCCGTGCTGCTGTTCGGGCTCGGTCTGGGGCTCGCCATCCAGGTGCGGTCCGCCGGCGACGACAGTGCGCTGCGCGGCGCCCGGCAGGAGGACCTGGTCCGCATCCTCGACGAGGTCGACGACCGGACCCAGCGCCTGGAGGACGAGAAGCAGCGCCTGGACGATCAGCGCACCGAGCTGGAGAACAGCTCCGACCAGGCGGAGGAGGCCCGGAAGCAGACGCTGGAGAAGGAGCGCCAGCTCGGCATCCTCGCGGGCACTGTCGCGGCACAGGGTCCCGGCATCACCCTGACGATCACCGACCCCGCGCGTGCGGTCGCCCCGGACATGCTGCTCGACGCCATTCAGGAGCTGCGCGCGGCGGGCGCCGAGGCGATCGAGGTCAACGGGGTGCGGGTGGTGGCCAACACCTACTTCTCCGGGGGCGCCGGGGACGTCCGGGTCGACGGGAAGAAGATCGAAGCACCGTACGAGTTCACGGTGATCGGCAAACCGCAGGATCTGGAGCCCGCCCTCAACATCCCCGGCGGTGTGGTCCAGACGCTGGAGAAGGAGCAGGCCACCGTGCTCGTGGAGCGGTCCGACGACATCGTCGTGGACGCCTTGCGACCGGCGCAGCGGCCTGACTACGCTCGGTCGTCCTCCCCGTGAGCGGGGCGGGCGTGGGGGCCGCCCGACCGGGTCGGACGGTTGCGGGGGGTCGCCGCACCGGATTGGTGGTGCGTGGTGGAAACTGTCGGGTGGATACGGACGTTGTGAAGATGTCCGGGTCGGCAGGTGTGGTCAATCAGGGTTCGTCCTGCCCCACGGGCGGGTCTATGTCGGTCAAGGGGAATCGCCCGTGAAGTTGTTTGCGAAGTTGTTCGGGAAGAGTGCACGCGAGGACAGCAACAGTGCTGCCCGCCACCGCGCTCCGCGCCACGCCCAGGGCGAGGAGCAGGAGGCGGAGCGTCCGCTCTTCCGCGACGAGGTGTCCGGAGCCCCGGGGGGTGACGGCGTGTCGGCTGTTGACCCTGCCGGTGCCGGACGCATAGGTTTCGGCGCACCATCAGCCTCGAGTACGGGTGGAGGGTTCACCCCGGAGGGCTCGTCGATGCCGGTCTGTACGAGGTGCGGTCACCGCAACGCGGAGGCCAGCAAGTTCTGCTCCAACTGCGGTGCGCCGCTGCGGGGTGGCGTTCCCGAGCGTCCCTCGGAGACGACGTCCACGATCTCCATCTCCGGTCTTGAGGCGTACGAGGCGGAGGCGACCGGCCAGACCGCTCTGCCCTCGCTCTCCCCGGAGGCCCAGGCCGCGGTCGACGCCCTGCCCGCGGGCTCGGCGCTGCTGGTCGTGCGGCGCGGTCCGAACTCCGGCAGCCGCTTCCTGCTCGACAGCGATCTGACCACGGCCGGCCGTCACCCGCAGAGCGACATCTTCCTCGACGACGTGACCGTGTCGCGGCGTCATGTGGAGTTCCGCAGGAGCCCGGAAGGTAGCTTCACCGTGGGCGATGTCGGCAGCCTCAACGGCACCTACGTCAACCGTGAGCGCATCGATTCGGTCCCGCTGTCCAACGGCGACGAAGTCCAGATCGGAAAGTACCGCCTGGTCTTCTACGCGAGCCCGCGGGGCGTGTGACCAGCCCCGGTATCCGTCCGGGGGGACCCCCAGGAAGGCCCATGCTGCGAACACCGACAGGCGGTGCCGGACACGGCACCGCCACCGCGGAAGCGCGGCCGATGAGCATCGGAACGGTGCTCATCCAGCTGCGCGAGGAGTTTCCCGAAGTCACCATCTCCAAGATCCGGTTCCTGGAGGCCGAGGGGCTCATCGAGCCACAGCGCACTCCTTCCGGATACCGGAAGTTCGCCCCGCGTGATGTGGAGCGCCTGGCGCAGGTGCTCCGGATGCAGCGGGACCACTACCTGCCGCTGAAGGTCATCCGGGAGCACCTGGACGCGCTGGCCCGGGGGGAGCAGCCCGTTCTGCCCTCGCCGGGTGCGCAGCGGGACCTCGCCGACGGGGTGTGGGAGGCCGGCCCCGCCGGGGCGACCGCCGCCCGGATCGGGCGGGCCGAGCTGATCGCGGCCGCCGAGGTCGACGAGGAGCGGCTGACCGAGTGGGAGTCCTACGGGCTGATCGTCCCGTCCCCGGACGGCGGCTACGACGCCGACATGGTGACCGTCGCCAAGCTGGTGGCCGATCTGGGCCGTTTCGGTCTGGAACCACGTCACCTTCGGGCCATGCGGGCCTCCGCCGACCGGGAGGCGGGCCTGGTGGAGCAGGTGGTCGCACCCCTGCGCCGACACCGTAATCCGCAGACCAGGGCCCATGCCGAGGCCACCGCGAACGAGCTCGCCGAGCTGTCCGTACGGCTGCACGCGGCGCTCGTCCAGAGCGCTCTGCGCACCCGTCTGCACTGACCTCGGCGGTGCCCGACTACCCAAACATGGCGAGCACGTCCTAGGGTTGCTGTGTGAACGAGCTCGACGTTGTCGGTGTCCGGGTGGAAATGCCCTCCAACCAACCGATCGTTCTCCTGCGTGAAGTGGGAGGCGACCGGTACCTCCCCATTTGGATCGGTCCGGGGGAGGCGACCGCGATTGCCTTCGCCCAGCAGGGCATGGCTCCCGCCAGGCCGCTGACCCATGACCTGTTCAAGGATGTGCTCGAGGCCGTGGGCCAGGAGCTCACCGAGGTCCGTATCACGGACCTGCGCGAAGGGGTCTTCTACGCGGAGCTCGTCTTCGCCAGCGGAGTCGAGGTGAGCGCCCGGCCCTCCGACGCCATAGCGCTCGCCCTGCGGACCGGCACGCCGATCTACGGCAGTGACGGCGTGCTGGACGACGCGGGCATCGCGATCCCCGACGAGCAGGAGGACGAGGTGGAGAAGTTCCGCGAATTCCTCGACCAGATCTCTCCGGAGGACTTCGGTACGAACAGCCAGTGACCGTCCCGCGAGGGGGTGCCGTCAGCGCATCCGACAAGCCTTTCCCGGAAACGAGACACGGGAAACCACCCTCAGGGTGATTATCACTCGGCGTGCCGAGTGTGGCGATCGTTGACGCACCCCGAGTGACTGCCTACCTTCGAGTGGGCAGGTCAAGGACGGAGGTCGGCGTGAGAAGCAGCGGCGACGGAGCGGCGGCGGGTGGGCCGTATCCGCAGCACGGCAGTGGAGCCGACCACACCATCAGGCAGCCGGTTCAACCGGCTGCGGTGGCAGCGGGCGGCGTGGCAGCGGCGAGCGATGCGGGTGACATCGGCTATCGCGGACCGACGGCGTGCGCGGCGGCGGGGATCACCTACCGCCAGCTGGACTACTGGGCGCGTACGGGGCTGGTCGAGCCCAGTGTGCGCCCGGCCTACGGGTCGGGGACCCAGCGTCTCTACAGTTTCCGGGACGTGGTCCTCCTCAAGATCGTCAAGCGGTTCCTGGACACCGGGGTCGCGTTGCAGAACATCCGCACCACGGTCCAGCACCTGCGGGACCGGGGTTTCCAGGACCTCGAACGCATGACGCTGATGAGCGACGGGGCCACGGTCTACGAATGCTCCTCGCCCGACGAGGTCGTCAGCCTGCTCCAGGGCGGGCAGGGGGTCTTCGGGATCGCCGTCGGTGTCGTCTGGCGGGACGTGGACGCGGCGCTCTCGCAGCTGCACGGCGAGCGGGTCGACACGGGCGAGACGCTCATCGGCCACAACCCCGCGGACGAGCTGGCCCGGCGGCGTAACCGCGCGGGCTGAGCACCCCGGGCGAGCGGCGCGACACGACCGTACGACGCGACAGGACGACGGACATGGGGCGGTCCGGTGCCCCACGGGGTGCCGGACCGTCCCGTTGTCAGTGCCGTAGGGCAGCATCGACGGTGTGAGACCCGCGCCCACCATCCTTCACCTGGACATGGACGCCTTCTACGCGTCGGCGGAGCAGGCGGCCAAGCCGAGTCTGCGCGGCAAGGCGGTCGTGGTAGGCGGCCTCGGTCCGCGCGGAGTGGTCGCCACCGCCTCGTACGAGGCCCGGCGCCTGGGCGTGCACTCGGCGATGCCCACCGCCCAGGCCCGGCGGCTCGCACCCAACGCCGCCTATCTGGTGCCCCGCTTCTCGCTGTACCGGACGGTGAGCGACCAGGTGATGGAGCTGCTGGGGCGGCTGTCCCCGCTGGTGGAGCCGCTCAGCTTGGACGAGGCCTTCGTGGACCTGGAGGCCGGCGGGACGGCCGACGACTCGGCCTCGGCCCGCGCCACGGGAGAGGGGCTGCGGGTGGCCATCCGCGCCGTGACCGGACTGAGCGGGTCCGTCGGACTCGCGGGTTCCAAGATGCTCGCCAAGATCGCCTCCGAGCAGGCGAAGCCGGACGGTCTCGTCCTCATCGAGCCGGGCACCGAGCGCGAGCTGCTCGCCCCCATGTCCGTACGCATCCTGCCGGGGGTCGGCCCGGCCACCGGCGACCATCTCCGGCGGGCCGGGATGACCACCGTCCACGATCTGGCCGAGGCGGGCGAGGCGGAGCTCGTGCGGCTGGTCGGCAAGGCTCATGGCCATGGGCTCCACCGGATGGCGCTGGGGCTCGACGACCGGCCGGTGGTCGCCGAGCGGGACGCCAAGTCCGTATCGGTGGAGGACACCTTCGACGTGGACCTGCACGACCGGGTGCGGGTGCGCGCCGAGGTCGAGCGGCTGGCCGTGCGGTGCGTGGAGCGGCTGCGCGCCGCCGACCGGTCGGGCCGCACGGTGGTGCTGAAGGTGCGCCGCTACGACTTCTCCACGCTGACCCGCTCCGAGACGCTCAGAGGCCCCACGGACGACCCCACCGTGGTGCGTGAGGCGGCGGGGCGGCTGCTGGAGTCCGTCGACACCACGGGCGGCGTACGGCTCCTGGGCGTCGGCGTCACGGGGCTCGCCGACTACACGCAGGAGGACCTGTTCGCCCAGGCCGCCGACGCCCGGGAGCTCGCGCGGCGTGACCTGGAAGACCACGCGCCGGCCGTGGCGGGCGGTGAGGCGGAGGCCGCCCCGGAGCCCGAGGCGGACAGCGCCGAGCAGCTCGCCGCGCGGCGCTGGCCCGCCGGACACGATGTGCACCACGAGGAGCACGGGCACGGCTGGGTGCAGGGCAGCGGCATCGGCCGGGTCACCGTCCGGTTCGAGGAACCGTGGAGCGCACCCGGTCGCGTCCTGACCTTCCGGATCGACGATCCGCTGCTGCGGCCCGCCGACCCGCTGCCGCTCGTCCGCGAGAGCCCCGACTACTCCTCCTGGCCCGCCAGCCTGCCGAAGTCCCGGTCGTCGGACGCCGCCTCATCCGGGGGCGGGGAGTCCAGACCGTAGTGCCGGTAGAGCTGGAGCTCCTGCTCGGGCGACAGGTGCCGGCCCACGCCGAAGTCCGGTGCGCCCTTGATCAACGCCCGGTCGAAGGGGACGCGCAGCGTGTCCTCGACGAATTCGCTGGGCTCCAGCGGGACGAAGGCGTCCCTGCTGAACAGGCCGGTGCGTACGGCCGCCCACTCGGGCACCCCCGTCGCGTCGTCGAGATAGACCTCATCCACCGTTCCGATCTTGGTGCCCTTGCGATCGAAGGCCTTGCGGCCGATCAGGCGGCGCGGATCGATATCCGTCTGCACGGTGCCTCCCACTGGTCGCGGACCGCTCACGGCGGTCCTGTCGCTCCACCGCCACCAGCCAAATGCAGATCCGTGGTGTCGGCCACTCGAGAGCTCCGGCGCGGCGGCCGCTGGTAGGCTGGCAGTGGCTGCTGACCCCGTGCGGGAGAGTCCTCCGGTGGAGAATCCGGAGGCGCCGAAGGAGCAACTCCTCCCCGGAATCTCTCAGGCCCCCGTACCGCACGGACGAGGTCACTCTGGAAAGCAGGGCGGATCCGTGCGGGCGCAGGCCCAAGTGGACCCGACCCTCACCGACGGTGAAAGTCGGCACGCCCCCGGGCGGGCCGGTGAAGCTCTCAGGTTGAGATGACAGAGGGGGAGGCCGTTCGGGCACCCGCGCCGTGGTGCCCCTCGCAGGTCGTGACAGACCAGGAGGCCTCCACCATGACCCCCCGTCGCACTCCGCTCTCCCAGCTGGAGCAGGGCATTCCGTTCGAGCAGCGCCACATAGGGCCCGATGCCGAGGCCCAGGCGAAGATGCTCGCCCAGGTCGGCTACGGCTCCCTCGACGAGCTGACCGCCGCCGCGGTGCCCGACGTGATCAAGAGTGCGGAGGCCCTGAACCTTCCCTCGGCGCGCACCGAGGCGGAGGTGCTGGCCGAGCTGCGCTCGCTGGCCGACCGCAACGAGGTGCTGGCCCCGATGATCGGCCTCGGCTACTACGGCACCTTCACGCCGCCCGTCATCCTGCGCAACGTCATGGAGAACCCCGCGTGGTACACGGCCTACACGCCGTACCAGCCGGAGATCTCCCAGGGCCGCCTCGAAGCCCTCCTGAACTTCCAGACGATGGTCGCCGAGCTGACCGGGCTGCCCACCTCCGGCGCCTCCCTGCTCGACGAGGGCACCGCGGCCGCCGAGGCGATGGCCCTCGCCCGGCGCGTCGGCAAGGTCAAGAAGGGCGTCTTCCTGGTCGACGCCGACACCCTGCCCCAGACCGTCGCCGTCATCGAAACCCGCGCCGAGCCCACCGGCGTCGAGGTCGTCGTCGCCGACCTGAGCGAGGGCATCCCCGCCGAGATCGCCGAGCGCGGTGTCTTCGGCGTCCTGCTCCAGTACCCGGGCGCCTCCGGTGCCGTGCGTGCCATCGAGCCCGTCATCGAGCAGGCCCACGAGCTGGGCGCGATCGTCACCGTCGCCGCCGACCTGCTGGCCCTCACGCTGCTCACCTCGCCCGGCGCGCTCGGCGCCGACATCGCGGTCGGCACCACCCAGCGCTTCGGCGTCCCGATGGGCTTCGGCGGCCCGCACGCCGGCTTCATGGCGGTCCGCGAGAAGTTCGCCCGCTCCCTGCCCGGCCGCCTCGTCGGCGTCTCCGTCGACGCCGACGGCGACAAGGCCTACCGCCTGGCCCTCCAGACCCGCGAGCAGCACATCCGCCGCGAGAAGGCCACCAGCAACATCTGCACCGCGCAGGTCCTGCTCGCCGTGATGGCCGGGATGTACGCGGTCTACCACGGCCCCGAGGGGCTGCGGACGATCGCCCGGCGCACCCACCGCTACGCCGCGATCCTCGCCGACGGCCTGCGCACCGCCGGAGCCGACGTCGTGCACGGCGCGTTCTTCGACACCCTGACCGTCCGGGTCCCCGGCAAGGCCGCCGGCATCGTCGCCGACGCCCGCGAGCGCGGGGTCAACCTCCGCCTCGTCGACGCCGACCACGTCTCCATCGCCTGCGACGAGACCACCACCCGCTCCCAGATCTCCGCCGTCTGGGCGGCCTTCGGCGCCGAGGGCGACATCGAGGCGCTGGACGCCACGGTCGCCGACGCGCTGCCGGAGGCGCTGCTGCGCTCCGACGACATCCTGACCCACCCGGTCTTCCACCAGCACCGCTCCGAGACCGCGATGCTGCGCTACCTGCGCAAGCTCGCCGACCGCGACTACGCGCTGGACCGCGGCATGATCCCGCTCGGCTCCTGCACCATGAAGCTGAACGCGACCGCCGAGATGGAGTCCATCACCTGGCCCGAGTTCGGCGCGCTGCACCCCTTCGCCCCGGCCGAGCAGGCGCAGGGCTTCCTCACCCTCATCCGTGAGCTGGAGGAGCGCCTGGCGGAGGTCACCGGCTACGACGCCGTCTCCATCCAGCCCAACGCCGGCTCCCAGGGCGAGTTCGCGGGTCTGCTGGCCGTCCGGGCGTACCACCGGGCCAACGGCGACGACCAGCGCACCGTCTGTCTCATCCCGTCCTCCGCGCACGGCACCAACGCCGCCAGCGCCGTCATGGCGGGCATGAAGGTCGTCGTGGTGAAGACCGCCGACGACGGCGAGGTCGACATCGCGGACCTGCGTGCCAAGATCGAGCTGCACCGCGACGAGCTGGCCGTCCTCATGATCACCTACCCGTCCACGCACGGGGTGTTCGAGGAGCACGTCGCCGACATCTGCGGCGAGGTGCACGACGCGGGCGGCCAGGTGTACGTCGACGGCGCCAACCTCAACGCGCTGGTGGGGCTCGCCAAGCCCGGCAAGTTCGGCGGCGACGTCTCGCACCTGAACCTGCACAAGACCTTCTGCATCCCGCACGGCGGCGGCGGCCCCGGCGTCGGCCCGGTCGGCGTCCGCGCCCACCTCGCCCCGTACCTCCCCAACCACCCGCTCCAGCCCGGCGCGGGCCCGGAGACCGGTGTGGGCCCGATCTCGGCCGCCCCGTGGGGCTCCGCGGGCATTCTGCCGATCTCGTGGGCGTACGTCCGTCTGATGGGCGGCGAGGGCCTCAAGCGGGCCACGCAGGTCGCCGTGCTGGCCGCGAACTACATCGCCAAGCGCCTGGAGCCGCACTTCCCGATCCTGTACAACGGCCCGGCCGGACTGGTCGCGCACGAGTGCATCGTGGACCTGCGCCCGATCTCCAAGGCGACCGGCGTCTCCATCGACGACGTCGCCAAGCGCCTGATCGACTACGGCTTCCACTCGCCGACCATGTCGTTCCCGGTGGCCGGCACGCTGATGATCGAGCCGACGGAGAGCGAGGACCTCGCGGAGCTCGACCGGTTCTGCGACACCATGATCGCGATCCGCGCCGAGATCGAGAAGGTCGCCTCGGGGGAGTGGAGCAAGGACGACAACCCGCTGGCCAACGCCCCGCACACCGCCGCCGCGCTCGGCGGTGACTGGGAGCACGGCTACAGCCGCGAGGAGGCCGTCTTCCCGGTCGGGGTGTCCGCCGCCGACAAGTACTGGCCGCCGGTGCGCCGCATCGACGGGGCCTTCGGCGACCGGAACCTCGTCTGCTCCTGCCCGCCGCTGGACGAGTACGACAACTGAAATCAGCCTGTCGTAGGGCGTGCGCCGTGAGCGGCGCGCGCCGGACATGCGTCGGGGCCGGTGCGGAGATCTCTCCGGGCCGGCCCCTTTTTTTCGTAAGACCTCTTCCGTACGGCTTTTTCGTACGGCTTCTTTCGTACGGCCGCTCTCAGGCGGCCTTCACCACGCGGCCGGCTGCCAGCGGCCGGTGCGGGGCGATGATCTGCCCGTCGGGCAGCAGTTCGCCGGTGTCCTCGAAGAGCAGGACGCCGTTGCACAGGAGGCTCCATCCCTGTTCGGGGTGGTGGGCCGTCAGACGGGCGGCCTCCCGGTCGGGCGAATCAGCGGTGGGGCAGGGTGGCTGGTGCTGGCACATGGATGGGTTCTTTCGCTGCGTCGAGTCGAGTGTCCTGCGGCTGGATGGTTCGTTCATGGCCGCCCCCGTATCAGTCGGTCCGGTCCCAGTGTTGCCCTACGGGGAAGGATCCGCAGGGATTTCGCTACAGCACCCGTACTCCTCCCATGACGCATCACCCGCGCGGACGGTTCACCGCAACTGCACTGTCCCTTTGGGTGGTTCGGGGTGGCCGGATGGGGCTAGTCCGAATGGGCAGCACAGCGCCCCCGCGGTGACCCCTTCCGTCGCCCGGCGTGCGGAGGGCGGATCGGGGTCGCCACGGGGGCGCTGTGGCCGGACCGGGCCGGCGTCGGTCAGGCCGAGCTGAGGAGCGGCCCCGGGGCCACCCGCAGCGAGATGACGGGCAGCAGATCGGCGACCCGGTGCGGGCGGTGGGCGGCGATGCCCGGCGGGGCCGGCGCCAGGGGCACCAGCACGTCCGTGGGCGCGAGCACCCCGCCGGAGGGATCGGCCTCGGTGTCGCCGTGCAGCCACAGGGTGAGCATGTACAGCTCCGGGATGGACAGCAGCCGCGCCTGGCACCCGGTGGCCGAGGCCTCCGCCTGCCGGACGGCCAGCTCGGTCGAGGCGAGGTAGGGGCCCTCGAAGAAGTGCGAGAACGTCCAGCCGTCGGGGGTGAGCACGGTGTCCGCCGCGGCGACCGCGCGGCCCTCGCTCCGGATCAGGAAACGCCAGGCCGCCAGGCGGGTAAGCGGCGCCGCCCCGGTGGGGGCGATCCGGTCCAGCACATGCACGGGAAGCGGGAGTTCGGGGCTCAGCGGTCCCTGGACGGACCGGAGAGCGGAGGTTCGGGCTTCGCGGACGGCGGTGGGAGAACCGAGGGCCGCGAGAACGCTGCGCAGGGCGGGCGCGGGAGCCGAGGGAACATGCAGCGGCATAGTGGGTCGCCTCTCACTTCGGAGACACGGTGGAGCTTGGGCGGGTGCAGACGGCGCTGTCGGCGTGCGGGCCAGAGGAGGCCGGTGACGGGCGAGTCGTATCAACTCTCTGCCTCGTTGAGCGGAGTTTATATGACGCGTGTTCACACAGTGTTTCCGCTAGCAGTCGGGGATATGCCACGCAAGGCGTCATCCGGCCTTCGAATCGCGGTATTCCTGCGCATTTGATCGGCTGCGGTCGGCGCCGACCTGGCAACCTTCCGGTTGCACGGACGGCCGAAACTCGTCGGTGTTTTCACCACGCATGATCCAGCCGAAAATGCCCCGTGCCGCATGCCGTGGGAATGTGCCCCCGGTCTCCTGCAACCAGACTATCGGGTATCGGAGGCCCGTGGGGGCGTTACGGATCACTCTCGCTGGGCATTATCGATCGTGATGCGAGCGGCCTGGGCCGCGGGCCGCCCACTGGAGGAGGGACCCCTCGATGGGGGAGAAGGTCGTGGCGGGAGCCGTTGACCTGTCCGATCGACAGGCGTACCGGACGAAGCTCAACCGGTGCCTGGAGGGGCTGGGGAGGCTGCTGGAGGAGCGGAGGTTCGACCGTCCGCGGAACCTGATGGGGCTGGAGATAGAGCTGAATCTCGCGGGTTCCGACGGGATGCCCCGGATGATGAATCAGCAAGTGCTCCAGCGCATCGCGAGCCGGGATTTCCAGACCGAACTGGGGATGTTCAATCTCGAAGTGAATATCCTCCCGCACCGCCTCGGCGGCCGGGTATTCGATCAGCTCTCGGAGGAGTTGCGGACCGGCCTCGCCTATGCGCACCGGAAGGCGGGGGAGGTGGACGCGGGGATCGTGATGATCGGAATCCTGCCCACCCTCGGTGAGCACGACGTGGTGTCCGCGAATCTCTCGGACGTGGACCGCTACACCCTGCTCAACGACCAAATGGCGGCCGCCCGGGGGGAGGATTTCGCCCTGGATATCGAAGGCGTCGAGCGATTGGTCTGCACCTCGCCCTCGATCGCCCCGGAATCGGCCTGCACCTCGGTCCAGCTGCATCTCCAGGTGACGCCGGCCCGGTTCGCCGACGTCTGGAACGCCGCGCAGGCGATCACCGGTGTCCAGATCGCGCTGGGCGCCAACGCCCCGTTCCTGTTCGGGAAGGAGCTGTGGCGCGAGTCCCGGCCGCCCCTGTTCCAGCAGGCCACCGACGTACGGCCGCCGGAGCTGGCGAACCAGGGCGTGCGCCCCAGGACCTGGTTCGGGGAGCGCTGGATCGGCTCCGCGCACGAGCTGTTCGAGGAGAACCTGCGGTACTTCCCGCCGCTGCTGCCGATCTGCGACGACGAGGACCCCCTGGAGGTGCTGGACGGGGGCGGGGTGCCCGAGCTGGGCGAGCTGGTGCTGCACAACGGCACCGTCTACCGCTGGAACCGCCCGGTGTACGGGATCGCCGACGGCATTCCCCATCTGCGGGTGGAGAACCGCGTCCTGCCCGCCGGGCCGACGGTCACCGACGTGATCGCCAACGCCGCGTTCTACTACGGGCTCGTGCGGGCGCTCGCCGAGGAGTCCCGGCCGGTGTGGAGCCGGCTGCCGTTCGAGGCCGCCGAGGAGAATTTCACCGAGGCCTGCCGGCACGGCATCGAGGCCGAGATGCTCTGGCCCCGGTCGGGCCGCTCCGGCGGACTGGCCAGGATCCCCGCCGTACAGCTGGTCCTGGAGGAGCTGCTGCCGCTGGCCGCCGCGGGACTGGACGCCTGGCACATCGAGCCCGCGGACCGGGACCACTACCTCGGCGTGATCGAGGAGCGGTGCAGGCGGCGCGTCAACGGGGCCTCCTGGCAGGTCGCCACGTACCGCCGGGCCCTGGACGCCGGGCTCGGTCGGGACGCGGCCCTCGCGGCCACCACGCGGCGCTACGCCGAGCTGATGCACGCGGGGGAGCCGGTGCACACCTGGCCGGTGGGGTTCCCGGCGCCCTGAGGGGCGGCAGGGGCGGTGACGGGTCCGTGGCCTGTGGGCCCGTCACTCCTAGCGGCGCGGTGGGGCTTGTGGGTCCGTTGCTCTTGGGCGGGCGGGGCGGCTTGTGGGCCCGTGGCGCCTGGGCGGCGCGGTGCGGTGGGTCGGGTCCGGTGCTCTGGTCAGGCCTCCGGGCCAGTCGCTCCGGTGTGGGCTGCGGGCTGCGGGCTCGTCTCTCCGGTGCGCCACGGCCGGTCCGGGGCCTCACTCCTGGGTGGCATGGCCGGTCCGGATGCCTCACTCCTGGGCGGCGCGGCCGTTCTGGCCCGCTGCCATGATGGCCTGGAGGATCACCGCCTGGATCTCCGCCGGGTCGCTCACCTCGTAGCCGTCGCCGCCGGTGATCCGGGCGATCTCGGCGACCTCCTCGCGGTCCGCGTCCGGGCCCACCGCGATGGCGATGACCGGGACGGGGCGCTCCGGGTCGACGAGCTTCTTCAGCTCCGTGATGAGCCCGCTGCGCGAGATGCCGTTCGTGTCCTGGTTGGAGCCGTCGGTGAGGATCACCAGGGCGTTGAACTTCCCCTTCACATACGTCGACCGGGCCTCCTTGTACGAGGCCAGCGTCGTGTCGTACAGCCCCGTCGCACCGCCGGGCACCGGCTGAAGCCCCGTGAACGCGGCCGTGAGCTTCTCCCGGTGCGTCCCGCCGCCCGGGGCCCGGTCGCCGAGCCGCTTCGTCTCCATGAGCCGCCGGTAGTCCTTCTCGCCGTCCAGCGTGGTGGCGAACTCCCACAGCCCGATCTCGTCGTTGGGCGTGAACTGGTCCAGCGCCTGGATCAGCGACTCCTTGGTGACGTCCATCCGGGACTGGTTCCGCCCCGGCACGAGCGTAGCCATCGAGCCGGAGGCGTCGACCACCGTGGTCAGCCGCGCGCTCTGCACGGTGATCGTCCACATGCCCAGCGTCTCCTGGAGCTCCTTGGCCGAGGGCGCTTCGGCCGCCGGTTCCGCGTACGGCTGGGGCTTCCTGCCGCCGGCCGCCGCGACGAGGGAGTCCTCCGCGCTGCCGTCACCGGCCCGGAACCCGTGCTCGGCGAACGTGGCCCGGGCCTCCCGGTCGCCCAGCAGGTTCATGAAGCGCAGGGCCGCGCGGGACTCCGCGGTGCTCAGCCGTGGCTCGTTCACCAGCGTGTACGGGTAGTCCAGCAGCGGAGTGCCGTCTTCCGGGTAGAAGAGGTCGAGCTTGCCTGCGCCGGTCGCCTCCGCGTTGTGCGCGAAGGCCGCCTGCTCGGAGATCAGGACCGCCTGGTTGCGCTTCGGGTTGCCCTCCTCGGCCCCGGACGTGCTCCGCGCCAGGGTCTCCAGCACCTGTGCGTCGCCGTCCGACATCCGCTCGGCGAGCACCTTCGCGGTCTGGGCGACCCGGGTGTCGCTGTCCCCGCCCTGCCGTGCCGACGAGGCGCCGATGCCGGCGAGCGCCAGCAGCCCGGTGGCGCTGCGCGCCGGGTCGGCGGCGCCGAGGCGTACCCGGTCCGAGCCGAGCGTCGCGGCCACCAACTCGGCCCAGGTGTATGTCTTCCGGGGCCAGCCCAGGGCCCGCGAGGCGGACGGCACCATGGCCAGGGCCACGGGGGAGGAGGCCACCGAGTCGGACGGCGAGACGGGGGTGCCGTCGCCGAGCCCCTTCGCCCGCTCCAGCCACAGGTCCGAGTCGGGCAGCCAGACCTGGAAGCCGGGATCGGTGTCCCCTGCCGCGAGGACCTCGGCGACCTTGTGGGAATCGCGGGCCAGCACCTCCACGGCGAGGCAGTGGCCGTCCGCCTTCACCTCGTCCGCGGCGGCCCGCTCGGCTATGGAACGTACGGCGGGGGCGATGTCCGGGGACGCGGCCACGGACAGATGCACCGCGGAGTCCTCGCAGGACTCGGAGAACGACAACAGGCCGCCCTTGACCGCGACAGCCGTTCCCGTCGCCACGGCGAGGACGAGCAGGGTGGCGATGGCGACCGTACGACGCCGGCGCCGGGTGCTCGGGTGGCCCCGGCGTCCTTCCGCCGCGTGGCTGTCGGGCAAGCTATGACGTCCCATGTCGGTGGTACCCCTCCTTGAGGATCAAACAAGGAAAAGGGGGACCCGACCATCAGCGATGGTGGTCGTCCCCCGGCCTGTCGCGCATGATCTTCGTACCTGTATTCGAGACCCTAGCGGGACGGTCGGTGGGATGAGACGCGATTGCAGAACAAAAGGCAGGTGTGCAGGTGGAGGCCGGGCGCGTGGCTGATTCTTATCCCCAAGAGGCCGTGTCACGAAGGATCTTGCGGTCCGAGGTGGTGCTGGTCCTGGCGCTCTCCCTGGGCGCCAGCGCACTGTCGTCCCTCATCAGTTTTGTCGGATCCCTGACGAAACCGGGAGGATTGAAGGACCAGGCGGCGACGCTCAACGGCTCGTACGCTCCGGGCCGTCCATGGCTTGATCTGGCGTGGCAAATGTTCGGGATCGCAACGGCTCTGGTGCCGGTCGCGCTGGTCGCGCATCTGCTGATCCGGGAGGGGGCGGGCCTGCGGGCCATCGGCTTCGACCGGACCAGGCCCTGGTTCGACCTCGGCCGGGGAACCCTGGTCGCGGCCGGTATCGGCAGCGCCGGTCTCGCCTTCTACCTTGTGGCCCGCGCCAGCGGGTTCAACCTGACGGTCGTTCCCGAGTCCCTGCCCGACGTCTGGTGGAAGTTCCCCGTACTGATCCTCTCGGCGATCCAGAACTCCGTGGTGGAGGAGGTCATCGTCGTCGGGTATCTGCTGCGCAGGCTCGGCCAGTTGGGCTGGACACCGATGGCCGCCCTGGTGGCCAGCTCCGTACTGCGCGGGTCCTACCACCTGTATCAGGGGATCGGCGGCTTCATCGGCAACGTGGTGATGGGCGTCGTCTTCGTGCTGCTCTACCGGCGCTGGGGCCGGGTGGGCCCGCTGGTCGTCGCGCACGCGCTCCTGGACATCGGGGCGTTCGTCGGATACGCGCTGCTCGCGGGCCGGGTGGACTGGCTGCCGACGCCTTAGGGGCCTGTTCCGCGGGGCAGAAGGTTCCGCGGTTCAGATGGTTCCCGGGCTCAGAAGGCGGTGAGCAGTTCGCCGTCGATCACGGTGACCGCGGCGCCGGTCAGCAGGGTGCGGTCACCGCGCAGCGCGGTACGGACCAGCCCCGAGCGGGCGGACGCCTGGAGGCCGGTGAGGTCGTCGCGGCCGAGGCGGGCCGACCAGAAGGGGGCCAGCGCGGTGTGGGCGCTGCCGGTGACCGGGTCCTCGTCGATGCCGACGCCCGGGAAGAAGCCGCGCGAGACGTAGTCGTACCCCCGGGAGGGGTCCTCGGCCGCGGCGGTGGCGATGACGCCGCGCCGGGAGTGGGCCGTCAGGGCGGCGAAGTCCGGGGCGAGCGCCCGTACGGCCGCCTCGTCGCGGAGCTCGACGAGCAGGTCACCGATGTGCTCGCCGGTGTCGTGCACCGAGACGGGGTCGGCCCCGAGGGCGTCGGCGAGCCCGTACGGCACCGGCTCCTCGGACAGCGGGGCGGTGGGGAAGTCGAGGGTGAGGGAGCCGTCCGGGTGGGCGGTCGCGCTCAGGATCCCGCAGCGCGCGGTGAAGCGCACCGGGCCGGTGGCCAGGCCCGTGGTGTGCAGGACGTGGGCGGTGGCGAGCGTCGCGTGCCCGCACATGTCGACCTCGGCGACCGGCGTGAACCAGCGCAGCGCCCAGTCGGCCGCGCCGCCCGGGGGCAGCGGGTGGGCGAAGGCCGTCTCGGAGAGGTTGACCTCGGCGGCGATCTCCTGAAGGCGCTCGGCGGCCGGGAACGCGCCGCCCTCCAGCAGGAGCACACCGGCGGGGTTGCCGGAGAAGGGGCGGTCGGTGAACGCGTCGACGATGCGAATCCTCATGCGCCGACCGTAGAACGCCGGAACGGGGACCGGCCAAGGCCAATTCGGGGTGTCTGGCTCCTGCCTGCCTGCCTGCCTGTCTGCCTGCCCGTCCATGTCGCTCCCTGTGCTTCTTGCGGCCGGAGCGGCCGCGTCCGCCGGGTTCGCCGCTCACCGATGAATCCTCGGACCCGGAGGAGTCACCAGGAGGAGAACGTACGCGTCGAGTAGGGAACGTACGCGTCCAGTAGGGCGTACGTGTCCCGTACGGAAGAGAGCGGCATGCGCACTTTCGCGATCACCCAGAACATCACCGTCGACGGCTCGGTCGAAATGATCACGGACTGGTTCGACCCGCAGGGCCAGGCGGGCGCGGACATGAGCGACGTCCTGGAGGAGAGCCACCGGCAGGACGACCGTGCCGACGCGCTGCTTCTAGGGCGGCGGACGTTCGAGGACTTCCGCGGCTACTGGCCGCTTCAGACCGATGACGCCACGGGTATCACTGCCTACCTCGACCGGGTGGCCAAGTACGTCGTCTCCTCCACCCTCACCGACCCCGGCTGGCAGAACTCGACGGTCCTGAGGGGCGACCCCGTCGAGGAGGTCCGCCGGCTGAAGGAGGAGAGCGGCAAGGACATCGTGCTCACCGGCAGCATCACTCTGGCGCACGCTCTGATCACGGCCGGTCTGGTCGACGAGTACCGCCTCTTCGTCTATCCGGCCGTCCAGGGCCGCGGCCGCCGGCTCTTCCCGGAGAAGTACGAGGTCCCGCGCCTGCGACTCCTGGAGTCGAGGGCCTTTCGCAGCGGGATCACTTTGCAGCGGTACGCCCCGGCCTGAGGGCGACCGGCGTACTGCCCGGCCGGGTGTCCAGCGACCAGGTGTGCGTACAGCCGGGGCACTGGAGGTGCAGGACCGGGCCGTCGTTGGCGATCAGGTAGCGCCAGTGCTCGCCGCAGGTACGGCGGTCCGCGCAGGTCGCGCAGTGGCGGGCGTCGTCGCAGGCCGGGCAGGTCACCCAGGCGCGGCGGGCGATGTCCGCCTGCGGATCAATGGGCAGCCGCACGGCCGGGATCCTCGTCCGGCAGAACACCGGCGGCCACGAGCCGGTCGTAGGTGCGCTGCTGCTCGGCGTCCAGGCCCGAGTAGAGCAGGGCGTAGGCCTCGTTCTCGCTGCGGAGGGCGGCCACCGGATCCCAGTCGGGCCCCAGCGCGGCGACGACCTCGGCCCGCCGCCGGGCTTCCTCGAAGGTCAGGTCGATGGTGAAGGGGGTGAGCTCGGCTGTCCCGTCCTGGCTCAGGGGTGTGTTCATGGCTGTGCTTCCGGTGCGGGGGTGCGGGGGTGCGGGGGTGCGGGCAATCCTCACCATCTGTACCAGGCCTCCGCCGCGGCAGGGAAGGGTGACCTAAGTCGCCTGGCGGTGGTTCGGACGCGCCTTCCCAGGGCGGTGTCCGACGGACTGGCGGGGGCGCGCCGGGGGTTGTCCGTACGGGGGCGCCGACGGCGGTCCGGGCCGGGCGCGGTCCTGTGGCACACGTCATAGGCGTCGCGTCCGCCGGTCCGGCCCTGCCCGTGCCGGACCGGCGACGAGGCCGCGTCAGGCGACGGCGGTGCCCTCCAGCTCGACCATCAGCCCGGGGACCGCCAGCCGTGCCACCCCGAGCATGGTGCTGGCCGGTGCCACCCCGGCCGCGCCCAGCCGTCCCGCCAGCGTGCCGTAGTGCTGGAGGAGCAGATCGACGTCGGTCGTGCAGACGTTGAGCCGGACGAGGTTCGCGAGAGACATACCGGCCTCGCTCAGGACGGCCTCCAGATTGTCGACGCTCAGCGCCAACTGGGCCGCCATGTCACCGTCGTGCCGGGGCTTGCCGTCGTCGCCCGTCGCGGTCTGCCCCGCGATGTACAGGGTCCGGGACTGCCCGGAGACGAGTTCGCCCTGGTTGAAGCCCAGGTCGACGGACCAGGTCACCGGGTTGACGGCCGTTCGTTCCACTGCCACTTCAGCTCCGTTCGTTCGACCGAGAAGGTACGAGGGGAGCCTTCCAACCAATGACGACACCCTTGGTCAGGTATTTGGCTAGGGTTCCCGCATGCGCGCCGACCGACTGGTCTCGCTGGTCCTGCTGTTGCGGCAGCGCGGCCGGCTGACCGCCGACACCCTGGCCCGCGAGCTGGAGGTGTCCACCCGCACGGTGCTGCGTGACATCGAGGCGCTGTCCTCGGCCGGTGTCCCGGTCTACGCCGAACGCGGCCGGCACGGCGGGTTCGCGCTGCTGCCCGGCTTCCGGACCGAGCTCACCGGGCTGAACCACGACGAGGCCCTCGCCCTGCTGGCCGCCGGATCGGGGCGTGGGGAGCAGGTGTTCGGGCTCGGGTCGGCGCTCGCCTCGGCCATGCGGAAGGTGGTCGACGCGCTGCCCGAGAGCCATCAGACCGCCGCGGGCGACGCGGCCCAGCGGTTCCTCGTCGACCCGGAGACCGATCTGCTCTCCCGCCGCACGGTCACCGACGAGGTGCCCGACGCCACCATGATGGCGGTCCGCCGCTCCGTGCTCGCCGGGCACAAGCTGCGTATCCACTACGCGGCCACGGGCCGGGCACCGCAGTGGCGCACGGTGGACCCGATCGGCCTGGTGACCGTACGGGACCGGGGCTATCTGCTGGCCACGCGATCCGGCGAGGACCGCACCTACCGGCTGTCGCGCGTGCTGGCGGCCGAGGAACTGCCCGAGGCGGCGGAGCGGCCGGACCGCGTCGACCTGGACCGGATCTGGCGGGAACGTTCCGCGCGGTTCCTCTCCGACGACCACATCACCGCGCTGGTGCGAGTGAGCCCGCTGCGACGGGAGGAGCTGCTGGGCACCGTGCGGGCCGTCCGCGCGGAGGGACTCGAAGCGGACGGCTGGTCGCGGCTGGAGGTCACTTTCCAGGACGCCCGGCATGCCGAATGGGCGCTGTGGCAGCTCGGTACGGACGCGGAAGCCCTGGCACCGCAGTCCTTGCGCAGCGCCCTGCGCGACCGGGCGGCCACGATCGTGGCCCGCTACGGGGACGCGCCCTGAGGGAGGCGGCACTCACCGGCGTCCCCCGCGGGCCCGGTCTGCCCGGTCACAGTCCGGGGATCCCGTTTCGCCGCAGGTGCAGTTCGGAGCGGACGAGTTCGAGGAGACGGCCGGTCCAGTTGCGGCCGCGGCCGGCGTTGTCGCCCCAGAAGGCCGACTCCATGTCGTCGTAGATCAGAGTGGCGTCGTCCGTCGCCAGCAGGATCTCGGCCAGCTCGGGATGCTGGTCGTACTTGGCGCGGAGCAGGCCGGTCATGACGGCGGCGCGGCTGTGCTCCCAGCCCTCGCGGCGGGGTGCCGCGGCCGCGAGCTTTCGTGCCGCGGCAGCGGTGTCCGCCGCGGTGATCGCGCTGCTGATCTCCGGCTGCGCGACCGACAGAGCCCAGTAGGCGTGGGCGACGGAGGGGTGGAGGACTTCCCCGACGGTGATGGGGGCGGGGTAGTCGTTGCGCAGTCCGCGGTGGCCGGGATCGGCCACCGGCTTGTTCGGATACGACTCGTAGAGCTGGATCGCGGGGGCGTGCGGAACTGCCGGCCCGTCCGCCGGGACGCGCTTGTCGTGCTCCCGCCTCCAGTGGGCGCGCTCCTCGAAGTACGCGAGGGCCCTGTCGTAACTCTCCTGCGAGACCGGGGGGTCGTTCGGCAGGTAGGTCCGGCCGCCGGGCCCGGCCACCAGCACGCGCAGCGGCCAGTCCTTGCTGTCCATGTCGCCCAGCGCGTAGCGGCGCCGCGAGGCCGGGACGGCGAGGAAGGCGGCCTCCGCCGCGGCTCGGTTCTCCTCGGTCCGGTCCGCGAGGAAGACGTCGACGGCGGCCAGGCAGCGGCCGGTCGAGTCGGGCCGGTCGTTCAACTGGTCGATGGTGTCGCGGACTTCGGCGATGACCAGTTCCGGGGTGAGCCGACTCCGCGGCTCGCCGAACTTCCAGGTCGCCAGATGGTGCGCGGATGCCTCGGCGCCGTCCGGGAGGGTGGTGGCCACCCAGCCGGTCCGCAGCTTCTCCTCGAACTCCTCGATCGTGACCAGGCCCCAGCAGTCGATGAGTCCGTCGGCGTAGATGAAGAGGTCGGTGAGGAAGTACCTGCCGTTGCGGATGAAGGCGTGCCGCCAGGTTCCGGGTATGCGGACGCCGTCCGCGATGCGATAGGTGATCCGTCTGCCGATCATCCCGCGATTGTGCCGCAGGGGCCGCCGGGCGGGCCTTGATTTTCTCCTGCGATCCTGGGCCGGGCCTGATCGTCTGGCTTCCCCCGGCTCGAGGCCCTTTGGCCTGACGCGTCGCCGAGGCCGGCCCTCGGCTGCTTCCATGGTCGAGCACTCTCCCCCGGGTAGCTTCAAGGTGGGAGGCGATGTGGCTCTCTTCAGACGCCGTGAGAACGACGGTCCGGATTGGGTCACGGATCTGCCAGGGGCGAGCCGAACAGAGCGGAAGTTCTATCAGGCACTCATCCGTCAGTACCTGAGGACGCTGAAGGCCGCGCACGTGTCACGGTGCGCAGCTCGTGCAGCCCGGAACCCGGGAGGGAGTGGCGACCCTGGCTCGGCTTTACGATGCCGACGCGAAGGGGGCGGTACGTGACACTCCCGGGGCAGACCTGCTGAGCCCCGGTGAGCGGCGCAACCGTGCTGCGCCTGGACAGGGCAGTCGGGTACTCACGAGCCGACATCGCCAGCAAAGTTCGGATTCAGCTGGGGACGGCCTCGGGCCCGGTCTTCTCGGATATGAGTACGTCTCAGCCGCGCTCCAAGCCTCGCCGTAGCTGGGGATCCCTGGGCCGGCCATTCGTATCGGGCCCCGCATTTCGGGCCGCCTTCGGAAGGCGGCCCGAAATGCGGGGTGACTCGGCCTCAGGAGAGGCCGGCGTCGCGCTTCAGTCCAGGGTGACTCGATAGACAGCGGACTCCCTCCGCTGAAAACCCGCCCGCTCGTACAAGCGGTTCGCGGCCTCGCGCGAAGGGCGTGATGTGAGGTCGACGGTTCGCGCCCCTGCGTCCGCTGCCAGTACAAGGGCTTTGTCGATCAAGACCTTGCCGACCCCGTGACCACGGGCGGCGGTGTCGACCACTACGTCCTCGATGTGGGCCCGCAGGCCGGACGGCAAGGGCGACATCACCAGCGTCAACATCCCGACGATCACGCCCTCGACACGGGCCGCCAGCAGCGTGTTGGTACTGGCACCCGTCAATCTCCCCACTGCTTCATGGTCCAGGGGCTTGGCCTTGGACGACAACTGCGGAAGCAGGCGAGCGAACGCCTCCACCAATTCGTCCGTCGCCTCGTGAACGACCTCAGTCTCGACACTCATGCTCTGGAACTTATCGGCTGAGGCATCGGCTCAGACGGTGAGGCGGCTGGGCACGGCGTCCGCGCGCCCGTAGGTGAGTACCTGGGCAAGGACTTCGCGGAACTGGGCGACGTCTTCGCGTGGTGCCTCGATGACGGCCTCGATCTCGCTGTCATCCAATCGCAGGTCCTTCAGGGCGGCAGGGTCCAGTGAGACATGGAGGACGTTGCCCGTCAGAACGGCTTCACGCACACAGCCGTACGCGGTCCCCTGGCCGGCTGTGACCAGGCAGTGCGTGTCCATCCCGAGGGCTGTCTCCTGGTCGTCGGGCTCGTCCTCACCCGCCATGAACATCAGGACGAAGCCGCTGCCGTCCTCTCGCTCGGCAAGGGCTGCCTCGGTGAAGTAGCCGTCGGGGTCGATCTCGGTTCTGGCGGCGCGGGCGGTGAATCGGTACGTCATGGCGGCGTTCTATCAGCGCAGGGCGGCCTTGCCATCCGATAGTTTCCGATATATCGTTGACGCATCGCGACAGATCAACGATGGAAGGAGCGTAGCGATGCGTTCACATGGGCATGGATACGAGCACGGGCCGGGGCACTACGGGCCCGGTCATCGCGGTCGGGGTGAGGGGGACGGCCGGCGGGCCGCCTTCGGGCCGTTCGGGCCGCCGTTCGGTGGTGGTCCCTTCGGAGGGCCGCGCGGCCGTGCCGCTGGAGGTCGGGGGCGGGCGCGGCGCGGTGATGTGCGGGCCTCGATCCTGGCTCTGCTGAAGGACCGCCCGATGCACGGGTACGAGATGATCCAGGAGATCGGCGAGCGCAGCGGCGGGGCCTGGCGGCCCAGCCCGGGTTCCGTCTATCCGACGCTTCAGCTGCTGGAAGATGAAGGGCTGATCGTCAGTGCCAGCGAGGGCGGCAAGAAGCTGTTCACGCTCACCGAATCCGGGCGGAGCGAGGCCGAGACCGGTCCCGAGGCTCCCTGGGAGGAGGCCGGGCGTGGTGTCGACTGGGAAAGCATGAACGAGATCCGGCAGGCCGGGTTCGGTCTGATGGAGGCGTTCGGGCAGGTCTGGAAGACCGGCTCCGCCGATCAGCGGGAGAAGGCGCTGACCGTGATCAACGACGCTCGCAAGAAGCTCTACCTGATCCTTGCCGACGAGCATTGAGCCGTGCGCGGCAGGTGGTACGGCAGGGTGGATGGTGCGTGTCGGGCCCCGCGGGATGGAATCCGCGGGGTCCTTCGCGTGTGGATTTCGTCTACCCGTCTGGCCTGGTCACCTCGTGACCAAGCTGCCCAGCTTGCGCAGTGACTCCTGGAGCGCCGCCGTCGCCGAGTCCGTGAGTTTGCCGCCCATCAGCGAGACCGCCGCGCCGGTGAACTCCCCGTCGATGCGCACCGTCGTGCCGTCGCCCTCCGGGGTCAGGGCGTACCGCATGACCAGGTTGACGCCCATCGGGCCCTTCCCCCGGGTTGCCAGCAGGCGGCCCCGCTCCAGGGCGTCGATCGTCCAGGTCACCTCGGCCGGGAAGCCCATGAGCTTCATGTTCTCCTCGTAGGTGGCCCCGAGTTTCAGCTCGGCCGGGCCGCCCCCGGGGAAGCCGGTGTGGGTGGCGTTCCACTCTCCGTACGACGAGAAGTCCGTCAGGAGGTCCCAGATCTTCTCGGCGGGTGCCTCGATGCGTGCCTCGGCGCTGACTTCGGCCATGCGACCACCCCTGGTTCGTCCGGTATCGGTGTCGCGGAACGTAGTGGGGGCCTCGCCAACATTCAATACTGATGAACCGTCAGATCTGCTGCGGCTGTCGGTGCCGCCAGATCACCGCCGCGTCGAAGCGGTCCGACGCGCGGGGGTGGGGGCCGTCGTCGTGGCAGTGGAAGGCTGTCCAGAAGAGGTCGGCGGGCACGGCGTCGTCGGGTGCGTACACGCGGTAGACGTATTGCAGTCCGTCCTGGGCCAGCAGGGCGACCATCCAGAACACCCGTTCCTCCCCTCCCGTCCCTGCTGTGTGCCTTGCGGCGTGAAGGACGTATGCGCGGGGGTCCGCGGTTGCCACGGGGGCGCACGATGCAAGGCGGCGCGCGCCCCGGAGGTCCGATGGTTGTGCCCTCCGGCACGATCTCATCCGCAAGGATGACGGATCGCTCTGCCGTCCCCAACTTCGGTGGGATGCCCAATGGGTCGCTCCGGCGATGCCTTCCGGCTCCCGGACTGATGGGGTAGAGGGGTGCAAAACCGGACGCCGCGGATCCCTGAGCAGCCCGCACCGAACCACCCCGAACTCGATGCCCGTTTCACCGACGAACTGGCAGCGGTGCTGACCGGTGCGCGCAGGCGTGCGCTGCGGGACGGGGACCGCCAGATCGACACCGCCCATCTTCTGCACTCGCTGATCGAGACGGATCCCGAGGTCCGCGAGGCCTTCGACGGCGGGCCGCAGCTGGCCAGGGTGCTCGGCTATCTCGTCCAGCGCAGCATCGGTTACGGGCTCCGCTGGCAGGGCTCCGTGGAGGATTCCGGGGCCGTTCCCGTGGTGCGCGACCCGGCCGCCGACGGCTGGTCGCCCTCGGCGCTGGCCGCGATGGACGACGCGCTGTACCGCGCGGCCTCGCGCGGCGACGACCGGGCCGCCGGCCTCGACCTGCTCGCCGCGCTGGCCGCCGACGCCGAGTCGCGCGCGGTGGAAGTGCTCGCCCGCGGGGGAGTGGACGCGCGGTGGCTCGCCGACCGTGTGGCCGTGCTCGCGGCCGAGGAGTCGCGGCGCGGCTGAGGCGCCGTGGTGCTCGCCCCCGAGGCCGTCGTCTCGACAGGTGTCATGAGGGTGACGGTCCTGTCGACTGCTGCCATGATGTGCCGATGCACGCGTCTTCGAGGTTTCAGGGCCGAAGCGCCGGGCTGGGGCTCGCCCTGCTCTCGGCCTTTGCGTTCGGCGGTTCGGGAGTGGCGGCCAAGCCGCTGATCGAGGCGGGGCTCGACCCGCTCCACGTGGTCTGGCTGCGCGTCGCGGGCGCCGCCGTCATCATGCTGCCGGTCGCCTGGCGCCACCGGAATCTCGTACGGGAACATCCCGCCCTGCTCGCCGGGTTCGGCCTCTTCGCGGTGGCCGGGGTCCAGGCGTTCTACTTCGCCTCGATCTCCCGCATCCCCGTCGGGGTGGCGCTCCTGGTCGAATATCTCGCGCCCGCGCTGGTCCTCGGCTGGGTCCGCTTCGTGCAGCGCAGGCCCGTCACTCGGGCCGCCGCCGTCGGCGTGGTGCTGGCCGTCGGCGGACTCGCGTGCGTCGTCGAGGTCTGGGCCGGGCTCAGCTTCGACCTCCTCGGGCTGCTGCTCGCCCTCGGCGCCGCCTGTTGCCAGGTGGGGTACTTCGTCCTCTCCGACCACGGCGGGCAGGACGGCCGGTCCGGCCGCGACGGCGAGCAGGCCGAACCCCCGCACCCCGTCGGCGTCATCGCGTACGGACTGATCGTCGGCGCCGCCGTCCTCACCGTCGTCGCCCGCCCCTGGGGCATGGACTGGGCGCTGCTCGGCGGCAGCGCGGGCATGAACGGCAACGAGGTCCCCGCCTGGCTGCTGCTCGGCTGGATCGTGCTGCTCGCCACCGTGCTCGCGTACGTCACCGGGGTCGTCTCGGTCCGGATGCTCTCGCCGCAGGTGGCCGGGGTCGTCGCCTGCCTCGAAGCGGTCATCGCGACCGGGCTGGCCTGGGTGCTCCTCGGCGAGCACCTCTCCGCGCCGCAGCTCATCGGCGGATGCGTCGTGCTGGCCGGTGCGTTCATCGCCCAGTCCGCCGCACCGAAGCCGCCCTCCGGTCCGGTCGCCGCCGGGGCCGGCACCGGGGCGGTGGCCGAGCCGGCCGAGGGCGAGTTGTCCCACGGGCGGGCCCCGCATTAGTGTGCCGACCATGCATCTGACTGTGCTGCCGCCGCCTGCTGCGTAGGGCCTTTCGTTTGGATCAGGTCGGATCAGGGAGCGGGCCCCGGTGCGTGCAGCTGCAAGGCGGAGGATTGAGGCAACGCGGAGCGTTGGTGATTGACGACAACGCCGCAGGTGCGCGTGCCGGGGCCCGCGAGCCCGACATGATCCAAACGAGAGGCCCTGGCGCACGCGGCCACTCCTGACGAAGACCGGGCTCGGGCAGTCCCCGAGCGGTTCGTCGCTGCCCGCGTGCGGAGCCGAGCGACCGTCACCACGCCTTCGTCTTCCGTCGGAGAAGTCATATGTCCTTCCCTGCCGTATCCGCGCTGCCCGTCGGGCGGAGCCTGCTGTATCTCGTCGTCGCCGGAGTCGCTTGGGGCACGGCCGGCGCGGCCGCGTCCCTGATCTTCCGGGTCAGCGACCTCGGCCCCCTCGCCCTGTCCTTCTGGCGCTGCGCGGGCGGTCTCGTCCTGCTCGCCGGGGCGCTCGCCCTCCGTCCCCGCCGTACGCCCCGGGAGCCCGAACCCCGGCGTCGCCGGCTGCTCCGCATCCTCGGCACCGGCATCGGACTCACCGTGTTCCAGAGCGCGTACTTCGCCGCGGTCGAGGTCACCGGCCTCGCCGTCGGCACCGTCGTGACGCTCGGCGCCGGGCCCGTCCTGATCGCCGTCGGGGCGCGCCTGCTGCTGGGTGAACGCCTCGGCAGGGGCGGCCTGGCCGCCGTGACCGGGGCGCTGACCGGGCTCGCGGTGCTGGTCCTGGGCGGCGAGGGCGGTGACGTCGTACCCGCCGGGGTGCTGCTCGCGCTGCTGTCCGCCTCCGGGTACGCGGCGATCACCCTGCTCACCCGGTGGCTCGGGCGGGACGGCGGTGGCGGCGACGCGCTGACCACCAGCGCCTGGGCGTTCGGCATCGGTGCGGTGGGGCTGCTGCCCATGGCCCTGGCCGAGGGGCTGGTGCCGCACACCGCCGAGACCGGGCAGGTGCTGTGGCTGCTCGTCTATGTGGCGGCGGTGCCCACCGCCCTCGCGTACGCGCTGTACTTCGCCGGGGCCGCCGTCGTCCGGGCGGCCACCGTCTCCGTGATCATGCTCCTGGAGCCGGTGAGCGCGGCCGTCATCGCGGTGACCGTCCTGCGGGAGCGGCTCACGGCGGCCACGGTCCTCGGCACGCTGCTCCTGCTGACCGCCGTGGCCGGACTGGCCCTCGCGGAGGCGCGCGGCGCGGCGGTCGCTCGCCGGGATGCGCCCGTGGCGGTGTGACGGTCCCTGCCGGCCCCTGATGAGGGGCGCTGTCGGACCCTGATGACGTCGGCGGAGGCCTCGCACCCCTGTGGTGGCCGGCCTCCGCCTCCGTCAGAGCGCCGACAGGTAGTCCGGTACGCCGATCGTCGGGTCCAAGTCGTCCGCCGGGACCGGCGGAGCGTAGCCCCGGGTGAGCGGCACGATGCCGGTCCAGTGCGGGAGGGCGCCGTCCTCGGGCTCGTCGTTGGGGCCGCCCGTGCGGACCTTCGCGGACACCTCGTCCAGGTCCAGCCGGATCACCGCGGTCGCGGCCAGCTCCTTGCCGTTGGCGGGCCGCGAGTCCTGGGAACGGCCGGGCACCACCTGGTCCACGATCGCGTCGAGCGCGAGCCGCAGCTCCTCGGGGTCGGTCACCGTCACGGCCCTGCCGTGCACCACCACCGAGCGGTAGTTCATCGAGTGGTGGAAGGCCGACCGGGCCAGCACCAGGGCGTCGACATGGGTGACCGTCAGGCAGACCGGCAGCCCCGGATCCGCGCCCTTCGCCGCCCGCAGCGGTCGCGAGCCCGTCGAGCCGTGGACGTACAGCCGCTCGCCTATCCGGCCGAAGAGCGTCGGCAGGACGACCGGGGCGCCGTCGCGTACGAAGCCCAGATGGCAGAGGTAGGCCTCGTCGAGGATCGAGTGGACCAGCTCCCGGTCGTAGGAGGCGCGGTCCTTGGCCCGGGTGGGGATCGTGCGGTCGGTGGGCAGGTAGGGGGCGGCGACGCCCTGTCCCGCGCTGTCGGGCGTTGCGGTGTGCTGCATTTGCTGAACTCCATTGCACTAGTGCATAATATTGTTTGTGCTAGGAGAGTATCGGATCAGTGGGCGGCGCGCATCGGAGATTGCCGCCAGCATCGAGCGCGGGGTCGGCTCCGGAGACCTTCCGCCGGGCCATGTGCTGCCTCCCATGCGGGAGTTGGCCGCGAGCCTGGAGGTCAACCCCAACACCGTGGCGGCCGCCTACCGGACGCTGCGCGAGCGCGGGGTGATCGAGACGGCGGGCCGACGGGGGAGCCGGGTGCGGGCCGCCCCGGCCAGTACCTCGCGCGGCTCCCTGCGGATCGAGGCGCCGCCGGGCGTCCGGGACCTCGGCGAGGGCAACCCCGATCCGGAGCTGCTGCCCGACCTCGGACCGGCGCTCGCCGCGGCTGCCGCTGCGGACGCGGAGTGCCACGGTCTGTACGGGCAGCCCCCGGTGGTCCCGGAGTTCGCCGCGTACGCCCGCGCCGCGCTGGACGCCGACGGGGTTCCCGCCGGGCCGGTCGCCGTGACCTCCGGTGCCCTGGACGCGATCGAGCGGGTCCTCGCGGCGCACCTCAGGCCGGGCGACACGGTGGCCGTGGAGGACCCCGGCTGGGGCAGTGTGCTCGACCTCGTACCGGCGCTCGGGCTCCGTGCCGTACCGGTCGGCGTGGACGACTCCGGTCCGCTGGCCGCGGATGTGGAGCGGGCGCTGCGGGCCGGGGCGCGGGCCCTCGTCGTCACCTGCCGGGCGCAGAACCCGACCGGTGCGTCGGTGGACGCCCGGCGCGCCCGGGAACTCCGCGCGGTTCTCGCCCGCCACCCGGACGTCCTGCTGATCGAGGACGACCACGGGCACGCCATCGTCGACCTGCCGCTGCATCCGCTGGCCGGGGCGACGGTCCACTGGGCGTTCATCCGCTCGGCTGCCAAGGCGTACGGGCCGGATCTGCGGGTCGCCACGCTCACCGGGGACGCCGTCACGGTCGACCGGGTGGAGGGGCGGCAGCGGCTCGGGCCCGGCTGGGTCAGCCGGCTGCTCCAGCGCGCCGTGCTCCATCTGTGGACCTCGGGCGCCGTCGACACCCGTACCGTCGCGCGGTCCTACGGTGATCGCCGCGACGCGCTCATCCGGGCGCTGGCGGAGCGGGGTGTCAGCGCCCGTGGCCGGAGCGGGATGAACGTGTGGGTGCCCGTGAGCGACGAGACCGGGGCGGTCGCCCGGCTGCTCCACGCGGGCTGGGCGGCGGCCCCGGGCGCTCGCTTCCGGCTGGACACGCCCCAGGCGGTCCGGCTCACCGTCTCCCCGCTGACCGCGGCGGACATCGGTCCCCTGGCGGACGCGGTGGCCGCCGCCGCAGGGCCTGCGCGGCCGGTCAGTTACGGCTGAGGCGGGCGGTGTCCGCGTCCGGCGGCTCGATGGGACGCGAGGTCAACGGTCGTGCCGATGCCGATGCCGATGCCGGTGCCGGTGCCGATGCCGGTGCCGATGCCGGTGCCGATGCCGATTCCGAGGTCGGGGTCGGTACCGGTGCCGATTCCCGGGCCGAGGTCGGCGTGGCAGGTCGGCTGCCTTCCGGGGCCCGAGCCGGGGCGGCGGGCCTGCCGCCCTCCGGGGCGGGGGTCGACTCCGAGGCCGAGGCCCGGGCCAGGGCCGCGGCCCGCCGGGGCCGGCTCTGTGTGAGGGCCGCCCCGACCAGGACCACCAGCGCCCCGACCGGCGTGTTCCAGCTCAGCTGTTCGCCGAGCAGTGCGACGCCCGCCGCCGTCGCGATCACCGGGATGAAGTACGTGACCATCTGCGCCGTCGTCGGGCCGACCTCCTGGACCAGGCCGTACTGGAGCAGCACCGCCAGGCCTGTGCCCAGCGCCCCCAGGGCGAGAACCGAGAGCGTGGGCAGAAGCGGGAAGGAGGTGGGGGCGGAGGTGAACAGCGGTGTCACCACAGCCAGTTGCACCGTGGCGAGGCAGAGCTGGCTGCCCGTCAGCGCCAGCGTCGACGATCCGGTCCCGGCCAGCGTGCGGCGGACGTAGATCCAGCCGACCGGATAGCAGAACGAGGCGAGCAGCGCCATGCCCGTGCCCGGCAGATCCAGGCCGGAGAAGCCCTGCCAGGCGCCCAGCACCGTGAGGACGCCCAGGAAGCCGAGGCCCAGGCCGGCCACCCGGCGGTGGGTCGGGCGGTCCTCCGACAGGGCGACCACCGAGAGCGCCATGCCCCACAGCGGTGACGTCGCGTTGCAGATCCCGGCCAGTGTCGAGGGGATCGTCAGCTCCGCGTAGGAGAAGAGCGAGAACGGCAGCGCGTTGAGGAGCAGCGCCGCGACCGTCAGGTGTCCCCAGGTGCGGGCCCCACGCGGCAGCCGTTCCCGGCGCATCGCCATGGCTGCCACCAGCACCGCCGTACCGGCCAGCAGGCGGCCGAACGTGACCTGGAACGGGGCGTACCCCTCGGTCCCGACCTTGATCAGCAGAAAGCTGAACCCCCAGATCAGCGAGAGCCCCGCGAACCGGATCCGCCAGTCGAGAGCCGGTCGCCGGGCGGCCGGGGCCGGGGTCGACGGCACCGGGGGAGTGGGAGGGAGAGGGGGTGCGGCTGATGCCGGGGCCGTGGCCCTCGGCTCGCAGGGAGCGCTCATGAGGTCCAGCCTGACGAAGACGACGTCGTAGAACAAGCGAATGTTTCTGCGGTCGATCGCGTAGCATCGCTTACATGTTGAACCTGGAGCGGCTGCGCACCCTGGATGCCCTCGCCCGGCACGGCTCGGTCAGCGGGGCGGCCGACGGGCTGCACGTCACGACATCGGCGGTCTCGCAGCAGATGGCCAAGCTGGAGCGCGAGGTGGGGCAGCGGCTGCTCGCCAAGAACGGCCGCGGTGTCCGCCTCACCGACGCCGGCCGACTGCTCGCGGACCACGCGGCGCGGATCCTGTCCCAGGTGGAGCTCGCCCAGTCCGACATCGAGGCCCAGCGGGGCGAGGTCGTCGGCGAGGTGCGGATCTGCGCCTTCCCGACCGCGGCCCGGGGGCTGTTCCCCGCGACGCTCACTTCCCTGCGCGCGGACCACCCCGATCTCACCGTCCGTACCCGCGAGTTGGAGCCCGAGCAGGGGCTGCGCGCGGTGTTCCGCGGAGACGTCGACCTGGCCGTCGTGCTCGACTGGAGCAACAAGCGGCTGCCGGTGCCCGGCGGGCTGACCAGGGCCGAACTCCTCGACGACGCACCGGACATCGCCATGCCCGCCGGGCATCCGCTGGCGGACCGCGACGAGGTGGACCTGGAGGACTTCGCGGACGATCCGTGGGTGTCCTGGCCCGAGGGCGAATTCTGTTACGACTGGCTGATGTTCACCCTGCGCTCCCGGGGCATCGAGCCGCGCATCGCCCACCTGGCCGGTGAGCACCATACGCAACTGGCCCTGATCGCTGCCGGGTTCGGCGTCTGCGTGGCCCCACGGCTGGGGCGCGGACCGATTCCCGAGGGGGTTCGCCTGGTGCCCGTGCGCCAGACCATGCGGCGGCACATCCACGCGGTCTGGCGCACGGACGCGGACCGCCGCCCGTCCGTCCGGGCCGCGGTGGCGGCGCTGCGCGCGGCCGGTGCGGGCGTGGCGGCAGACGGAGGGTGAGCCTCCGAGGGGGAGAGAGCGCGCAGAAGGGGCGTGCCCTCGGGGCTCAGGTGAGATCGGCGAGCTTGCGGAAGTCCCAGGAGGTGATCTTCTCCGGGGTGATCCGCAGCCAGGCGTGCCGTCCGTCGTGCGGCATCTCCGTCATGCCGAAGTACTTCACCGGGAACAGCCGCTCCGGCTCCGCGAGTTCGGGACAGGGCTCGCCCGTACGGGGCGCCTCGCCGACGAACTCCGCCCGGCCGGTCAGCTCCACGCCGCGCAGTTCCTCGTACTCTTCGCCGTCGTCCACGACCACGGCGATCCTGGGGTCCTTGCGCAGCTGCGACCAGCGCAGGCTGCGCGTGATGGAGTACAGCCAGAGCGAGGCGCCGTCCCAGACGAACCACAGCGCACCGACGTGCGGAGCGCCGTCGGAACCGAGCGTCGCCACCCGGCAGGTGCGCTGTTCGCCGAGGTAGGCGTCCCGCTCCTCGGGCGTCATCATGATCCGGCGGCCTCGTCGCTGGGTGTCGGTCATGGCCGCCCTCTCCTCGATGTCCATGATGCTGACTGGGTGTCAGGAATCATGGACGCTCTTCCTTCGTGACGCAATGGCCGCTACTCTCGCGCGCCCGAAGACAGGACGCCCGAGGACAGGACGCCCAAGGACATGAGAGGAGTGCCCGTGCCGTCGAGGGAATCGCACGAGCGGCTTGTCGCGCTGCTCGACCCCGCCACCACCGTTCTTCTGACCGTCGAGTGCCAGCAGGGCGTCGTGGGCCCGGACAGCGCCCTGCCCGAACTCGCCGCCGCCGCCCGCTCGTCGGGCGCGCTGGCCAACATCGCCCGCCTCGTCACCGCCGCGCACGAGAGCGGCGTCCAGGTGATGCACGCGGTCGCCGAGAGCCGGCCCGACGGGCGCGGCGGCAACCGCAACGCCCGGCTCTTCCGTGCCGCCGCCCGGCTGCCCGTCCAGCAGCACACCGGCAGCACCGCCGTCCGGGTCGCACCGCCCATCGAGGTCGCCGACGAGGACCTCGTCGTCCGCCGGCTGCACGGACTCTCGCCGCTGGCCGGCACCGATGTCGATCCGCTGCTCCGCAACCTCGGCTGCCGCACGCTCGTCGTCACCGGCGTCTCGGCCAACATCGCCATCCCCAACGCCGTGTTCGACGCGGTCAACCTCGGCTACACAGCCGTCGTCCCGGCCGACGCCATCGCGGGGGTGCCCGCCGAATACACCCCCGCCATGGTCCGTAACACCCTGGCCCTGGTCGCCACCGTCACCAGCACGGACGCGGTCCTCGGCGGCTGGAAGCGGCCCCGCAGAACGGGTGCGGCTACGCCAGCCTGATCGCATCGCCCTCGACGGTGATCTCGCGGGCGGGCAGCGGCTGGGTGGCGGGCCCGCCCGTCGGGCTGCCTGTGGCGGCGTCGAAGGTCGAGTTGTGGCAGGGGCAGGTGATCATCCCGGCCGAGACGTCCTTGACCGCGCAGCCCTGGTGGGTGCACGTGGACGAGAACGCTTTGAACTCGCCCGGTTTCGGCTGGGTCACCACGACTTTCTGCGCGGCGAAGACCACCCCGCCGCCCTCCGGGATGTCGGCGGTGGCGGCGAGCACCGCACCGCCCTGCTGCTCGCCGCCGCTGCCGGGCTGCTGGACCGAGTCGGAGCCTCCCGAACCGTTCGATCCGTCCGATCCGCCGCACGCGGTGAGGGCGGCAGCCGCTCCGGCCGCTCCCACCGCGGCGACGACCGTGCGGCGTCCGAGGAGGCTCCGGTGCTCCTGCGTTGCGCTCATCGCGGCATTCCCTTCGTCGGTGTCCCCGTCTCGGGCACGTCGGTCAGAGGTACGTGCCCTACGACCGCGATGTTCACGCCGACGACCGCTCCGTACGCAGGTGGCCCGGCCTGTCAGGCCTTACGGAGGCGGGCGACGATCCCGTCCAGATCCCGCCGGAACAGATCGGGCCGGACGAAGTGACCGCCGGGCACCTCGTGCCACTCATGGGCAATCCCCGCCGCGCCGAGACTGCCCCGGAACTCCCGCTGCCCTGCCAGGACTTGGGTCTCGTTGACCGTGTCGAACCAGTTGACCGGGTTGGGGCTGGTCCCGGCCACCAGGAACACCCGTTTGTTCCGGTAGCTCTCGACCCGCTGCACCGGATTGTCGGCGCTGACCCGCGCCTCGTCCCACAGCGGCGCGCCGTAGACCGTGCCGCCGCCCAACTCCACCGCTGCTGAGGACAGGTTGGCCCAGTGGGTGACGAGGCCGGCGTCGCGGCGCAGACTGGCCGGGCCGGAGTGGGAGCTGACCGAGGCGAAGTGCCCGTAATACTTCGCCGCGTACTTCAGCGCGCCGAATCCGCCCATCGAGAACCCGGAGACCGCCCTGCCGTTGTACTCCGCGTACGTACGGAAGTTGGCGTCCACCCACGGCAGCAGCTGGGCGATGTGGAAGGTCTCCCAGTTGCGGGGGCCGACGTTGGAGGCGACCGGGTTGGAGTACCAGCCCGCGGCGCCGCCGTCCGGCATCACCACGATGAGCGGCTTTCCGGCGGTCCAGGCGCGGATGCCCATCCGGTCGAAGGTGATGAAGTCCTGCCCGGTACCGCCCCCGTGGAACAGATACAGGACCGGATACCGGCGCCCGCCGGAGTGGTAGCCGTCCGGCAGCAGGACGTTGACGCCGGGGTTCCAGCCGATCGCGTCGGTCGCGAAGCGGAAGTAGCGCATACGGGGGTCGCGCTCGTCGCGGTCCACGATGCGCAGACCGAAGCCGTCGCCCACCGCATGGGCGGCGGACGCCGACGCCAGAACGCCTCCGGCGCCGAGCGCCGTAGTCGCGGTGACTCCGGCGGCGGCCTTCAGAATGCCTCTGCGCGTGGGCCGTTGGGTGCTCAACGTGACCTCCTGGTCAAGGGAGTGAGGGTTGCGGGATGCGTGGTGCGAGGTGTCAGGCCGAGTAGCCCTTCGGCGGGATGAGGCTGGCCAGCTGGTCGAAGGAGATCCAGTAGATCTGGTTGCCGCCGAAGGACGCGGGGTCGGCGATGAGGACCGTGCGGTCGACCGCGTCGTAGCCGAAGACGGTGAAGTAGTGGTAGATCGTCTGGTCCGGCGGGTAGCCGGGCGGCTGGTTGCCGGGCGGAGCGACGATGTTGGCGACCAGCGGATAGTTGCGGTCGATGTCGAAGACGATGTCGTGCCACAGGAGGTCCCGCTGCGCCTGGGTGGGCGGGTCGTTCGGCATCTCCTTGGTCTCGTACCAGCCCCCGCCGAGACGGGCGTTGAGCACGGCGGTGACCTGGCCGATGTGATCGGTGCCCGCCTCGGTCGTGCCGAGCTGCGCCGCCAGCTCGCCCTGGCTCGGCGGTGCGGTGCGGGCGGAGAGCGCGATGCGGGTGGCGGCGGGGCCGCACCAGTAGCCGGTCTGCTGGACCTGGTAGTCGATCTCCAGCCACCGGGCGTCGCCCGCCCGCCCGGCGTCGACGCGCAGCTTCGTCCCCGGCTCGTCGTATCCGGAGGCGAGGGCCGTGCCGGCCGTCGAGTCGTGGGCCCGTACGTCCACGACCGGGACGGCGGGGGAAGGGGAGGCCTGGGCGGTGCCGGGGAGGAGCAGTGCTCCGAGGGTGAGTGCTGCGATCGTGGCCGGGACAAGTCTCGCGCGCATGAGGGCTCCTGTGGGGGACGGGGCCGTACGGGAACGTCACCGTGCGGGGACGGGGTGGGGCCGTCCGGCCGGGCGGTGACTGGGGACAGCGTGGAGGCCCGGCGGCGACGGGCACAAGCGCTGTAAGTCCAGGCTTACGGGCGGGAGTTCGCCGCCCAACGCGCGTTCCGCCCCACCCGCGCTCGCCCTACGCGCGTTCCGCCCCCACCCGTGCTCCGCCCTACGCGCGTTCCGCCCGGCGGTCCTCCGCGGCCAGCAGCGCGCGCCCCTCGGCGGTCGCGACGTGGAAGGCGCGGCCGGCCGTGCGGACGGTGGTGGTCAGGCCCGCCTCGCGCAGGACGTTCATGTGCTGGCTGACGGCCGGGTGGGTCACCTGGAGCATCCGGGCGGCCTCCACGGTCGAGCATCCGGTGCGGGCGGCCCGCAGCAGGTCGGCGCGGGTCTGCCCGAGGAGACGGCCGAGTGGGCTCCGGCCCGTCGCCGGTGCCGTGGCCCCCGTGGTGTCCGCCCAGCCGGCCGAGTGGTGGATGGGGTGCACCAGGACGGGCGGCAGCTCACCGTCCGCCAGGGTGGTCGGGGTGGGCCAGCAGAAGAACGACGGCTGGAGCACCAGACCCCGCCCGTTCAGCCGCAGATGCTGGTCCACCGGGTAGGTGACCTCCAGCACGGGCGGCCGCCAGTGGACGTCGGGCCCGAGGCCGGTCAGCAGCGCCTCGGTGCCGCCGTCCATCAGATGCCGTGTCCGCAGCGCCCGGTCGGCCTCCAGGGCCGCGCGGACCTGCCGCCAGTGCGGTACGAGCGCTTCCGCCTGGTAGGCGTGGAGGGCTTTGCCCAGCCGAGCGAGCGCGTCCGGGTCGCCCTCGGCCAGGGCGGCGGCCCAGCCGGGCAGCCGCCTCGTCCCGGCCAGCCGGGTCAGCTCCGCCCGCAGCCTCGGCCGCGGCGTGCCGAGCAGGGTGTCGACGGCGGCCCGGAACGTGGTGCGGTCGCCGGAGGTGGGGGTGAGGAAGTCGGGGGAGTACCCGTGGGGCGGCAGGAGCGGCGAGAGCAGCCGCCGGCTCTCCGGGAGCCGGGGCCGCACCCAGCGCCTCCAGGCCCCGAACACCCGCTCCCCGTCCGTCCGTTGCAGGGTCTGCACGCTGTTGGTGATCTCCCACAGGAAGTCCGGGCCCGGGGCCACCCTGACCCGCGTCAGGTCCTCGGGGGTGAAGTGGATCCGCAGCATGGACGCTCCAGGGGAAGGCGAGTCAGACCGCCGCACCCGGGACCCCCGCCGGCCACCGCACCCGCGGCCCGGCCGACTGCCCGCCGTGCGAACACCGGCGGGCAGCAGCCCTCTTCCCGCACCGACGGCGAACAGGCCACTACCCGCCACCGCCACGGGATATGCCGGGCGCGGGGATCTCCTACGCCTGCGCGAAGTTCTGCATGTAACGGCCCGCTCACGGGAAGCGCGCCGCCGCTGTTGAGCAGCAGCAGGTCGACCGCTTGCCGCGGCGGCGGCGACCTCAGGACACGGCCGGACCGGCCGCCCTCTGCCCCAGCGCCGCCTCCAGACGTTCGACGGCGGCGGTCAGGATGTCCGTGGACGCCGCGAACGAGAGCCGTACGTGCTGTTCCGCGGTCGGTCCGAACGCGCTTCCGGGAGTGACGACCACCCCGGTGCGGTCGATCAGCCAGGCGGCGCACTCCTGAGCCGAGCCGAATCCGAGACCGGAGATGTCGGGCAGCACGTAGAACGCCCCTTCGGGGTCCGCGCAGGAGACGCCGGGGATCCTGTTGAGCCCGGCGACCAGGAGTCGGCGCCGGTCGTCGTACCGGGCCACCATCTCCTCGACGCAGCCGCGGGTTTCGTCGGCGAGCGCGGCGAGCGCGCCGTGCTGGACGAACGAGGCGGCGCAGCCGACGGTGTGCTCCTGGACCTTCACGACCTCCCGCATCACGGCGGCCGGGCCCGTCACATAGCCCAGCCGCCAGCCCGTCATGGCGTAACTCTTGGAGAAGCCGTTGACGGTGAGAGTCCGGCCCTCGCAGCCGGGCCGGGCGGCCAGGCTGAGATGAGGGCGGTCGCCGTAGCGGATGTACTCGTAGATCTCGTCCGCGAGCACGACGAGGTCGTACCGGTCGGCGACGCGTGCGACGGCGTCGGCCTCGGCGGCCGTCAGCATGCGGCCCGTCGGGTTGTTGGGCGAGTTCACCAGGATCGCCCGGGTGCGCGGGGTGACGGCGGACGCCAACTGCTCGGCGCTGAGGGTGAAGTTGTCCCGGGGATCGAGAAGGACGTCGATCGGACGCCCGCCGAGCAGGGTGATCATCGGCGCGTAGCTGACCCAGGCCGGTGAGGGCAGCAGCACCTCGTCGCCGGGCCCGATGACGCCGGCGAGGGCGATGTAGGCGGCGTGCTTGGCCGAAGGGGTGACGATGATGTCGGTCCCCGGGTCGGCGACGATCCCGTTGTCCCGCAGCAGTTTGGCGGCGATGGCCTCGCGCAGCCGGGGGATGCCGCGACTCGGCGTGTAGTGCGTGAGGCCGGACCGCAACGCCTCGGCCGCCGCGTCCGCCACGTGTCCGGGCGTCGGGAAGTCGGGTTCGCCGCCGCTGAGGTTGAGCACGTCGACGCCCCGGGCCTTCTGCCGCTGGACCTCGTCGAGCAGGGCGACGGTGGGCGAGCGCCCGATGGAGGCGGCGACCGGCGGGGGCCCGGCCCTCACGCGGCGACCCGCCCGGCCGTGGGCAGCGCCCGCTCGACGCTGCTCACCTCGGCGGTACGGGCGAGCATGAGCAGCGCCGCGTCCTGAAGCTCCTGGTCGCCCGTGGCCGTCGCGTCCTCCAGCACCTCGACGGCGAAATCGCGGTCGTGCGCCTCCCGGGCGGTCATCAGCACGACCAGATCGGTGGCCACCCCGGTGAGCAGCAGCGTCCCGATCTTCCGGGACCTGAGCAGGGATTCGAGGTTCGTGCCGTAGAAGGGGCTCACCCGCTGCTTCACCACGACGTTCTCACCGGGCTCGGGCGTCAGCCTCTCGTGGACCCGGGTCCCCCAGCTGCCGAGGGTGAAGCGGCGCTCCGGGTCGGGCGGCCCGAACAGGTCCGACGCCGGAGGCCAGTCCTCGTAGTGAGCGCTGTAGCCGAGGACCACGTAGATGACGGGGATGTTCCGGGAGCGTGCCCGCTCCACGGCCTGAGCCGTACGTTCGATCACGTTGCGGCGCGCCACCTCCTCCCGGCACACGTGCGCGTAGTGCCCGTCGGGGTGGACGAGTTCGTTGACCATGTCGAGGACGAGCAGTGCTGAGCGGGACATCTTCAACCTCGTATCGCCAGGGGTCGGGGGGTGTTCAGGTCGGCGGGCCGCAGCAGGTGCGCCGCGACGTCGTCCGCGTCGCGCATGAACTCGCTCCAGCCCGCGGGGCCGGTCGCGACGACCTGGGTGAAGTAGCGGGAGTGCTCGGTGGGAATGCCGAGCACATGGAGTCCGGGTTCCGGGCGGCCGTCGGAGCGGACCGGATGGAACGGCGACCGGGACACCGCGAGGCCGCCGGTGGGGAACTCCCCGCCGTTGACGAACTCGCTCCACAGCCCGCGGCGCAGCAGCGCGCGGGTCAGCGCGGAGGTGTCGGCACGGACGTCGACCGCCGGGATCCGGGCGTCGATGACGGTCTCGACCTCCTCACGGGCGCCCCCGACCTGCGGCGAGGTGACGGTGAACCTGCTCGCCCCGGCATCCGCCGCGAACCGGGCCCGCGGGCCGATGACGCGGAGCACCCCGGCGTCGATCAGGGCACGCGTCTCGCGCAGCCTGACCAGGGGCGGCCCCGCCGCGAGGAAGGCGCTGCGCGGGGCGTACCAGTCGATCAGGTCGTCCCGGTGCGAACTCGGCGTCAGGCCACCGAAGTCGGTGAGCTCCCGGATGATCCAGCGCAGGCTGCGCAGGACGTCCAGACCGGCCTTGACCGGGGAGTCCACGTTGCCCCGCTCCGCCTCGCGTACGTCGGCGTCCACGGCGGCGAGCAGTTCCTTGTCGAAGGCGTCCCGGCCGGCGAACGTCCGGCCGGCGAACGGCAGCGCCAGCGTGTCGAAGTCGAGGCCGGGCAGCCCGGCCAGGCCGAAGTCGGCCGCGTGGCGCGCCAGTTCGGCGATGGAGCGGCCCCCGCCGGCCCGCACGCGGGCGGCGAACTCCTCGGCGGTGGCCGCTCCCGAGCGTTCCCGCAGCACGGCGGTGAAGTGGACGAAGTCGACCTCCGCCATCAGCCGGGGCGTCAGATGCCGTCGCATGTCCAGGCGTTCGGACCCCGCCGTGGCGCGGACGAGTTCCTCCGTGAAGAAGACCGGCCGGTGCAGGAACCCCCCGGGCTTCTGGTTGCGGCCGCGCGCCGGCTGCGGAAAGCCGCTGCGCGAACCGGCGACGAGGAAGGGCTCGTTGCCGCTGGGGAGGTAGACCAGGCCGTCCCGGGACTCGGTGAACCGGCCGCCGCGCCCGACCGTGAGCGCCGCCACCACGTCGTAGAACGTGAGTCCCATGCCGATCACACCGGCCTTGCTGCCCGGTGCGACAGCGGACAGCGGCATGTCGGCGGCCGAACCGCCGGGGATGAAGCGCAGGGCCGGATCGCTCTCGGCGAACCGCTGGAGTTCCCGCAGATGTCCCGACAGCCGTGGCCGCGCGTGACCGGTGGCCAGCGCCGCCCTGTCGACGCGGATCTCCCTCCCGTCGTCGAGGGTGAGGCAGTAGCCCTCTCCCTCCTTCCGCAGGTCCGTCACGGTGGCGACGAGCCGGTGCAGGGTGACGGAGGGGGGCAGGTGCCGTTCGATCGCGTCGAGGAGGAAGAGCAGGTACCGCCCGTAGAGGCCGCGCGGCGCGTAGTCGTTCGCGTGATCGTGACCCGGTTCGGTCATGTCCCACCACTGGGCGAACGAGGGCCCGGCTCCGGGACGGGCGGGCCCGGCGTCCGGCGGTCCGGAAAACGCGGTGATCTCCCCGGCCACCGTGTTCATCAGATACCAGTCCGGCTGTCCGGTCCGCCAGATCCGGCCGCAGCCGACCTGTACGGCGTCGATGAGATGGATCTCCACCGGCCCCGGTACCTCGGCCGCCCGGGCGGCGAGCCGCTCCAGGATGCTCAGGGCCCGTGGGCCGCCCCCGACGATCGCGAGCCTGACCGGCGCGCTCATACGGCGGCCCCGCGGGACATCGTGAGTACGAGGGCGGCCAGGCGCGCCCCGTCGTCGCCGAGGCGGTCGGCGTACCGCTGCACGATCCGCCGCTCCCGGCCCGCGGCCAGCCGGCTGCCGCCGTCGCGCATCCGGCTGTGCTGGATCTGCCGGGAGAGCGCCATCCGCTCCTCCAGGAGCGCGATGATCCTCTCGTCGAGCGCGTCGATCCCGGCCCGCCAGGCCGTGATGGGTTCCGTGGCCTCGCCGCTCATGTCGCTCCCTCCCTCCCGGACACCGCCGGTCAGGGACCCCGCACCCGTGCTCACGCGCCCACCACCGCCAGCACGTCGGCCTCGATGAGCAGGCCCCCCGGCAGCTGCACCCATATCGTCGTGCGGGCCGGCGCGACCTCGCCGAACACCTCGTCGAACAGCTCGTTCATGGCCGCGAAGTCCTCCTCGCGCGCCAGGTAGATCCTGACCATCAGCACATCGGAGACGGCGGCACCGGCGGTGCCGAGCAGCTCCCGGAGGTGGGTGAACACGGCTCGGGCCTGCTCACGGAAGCCCGGCACGGGCCCGTCGAGCCGGCCGGGGACGAACGGGACCTGGCCCGAGACCGCCAGGAGCGGTCCGCGGCGTACGACCGGTGAGTAGCGTGCGGCCGGGGCCGGAGCGCCGGGCGCGGAGAACGTCTCGCTGAGCATCAATGACCTTTTCCGGAGAGGTACGGGAAGGGGTTCGGGGCATCGGCGCCGGGCCGGCCGCCGTCAGACCGGGCCGGACCGGCGCTGCCCGGCGGCGGCCGATTCGTACGCCTCGATCTCGGGGAGACGGCCGAGCGTCTCGGCGATCGGGTCTCCCGGCTCCAGCAGCCGGCGGAGCAGCGGCTCGGCGATCCGCACCGGGCTCTCCACCTCTCCGCAGGTCAGCCGCCGGGCCGCCAGATCGACGGTGACGGGCAGCCAGGGATCGGCTTCGACCGCGGCCCACAGCCGCTCGATCACCTCGTGGTCGACCTCGGCCGTCCACAGGCTCCGCATCGTGGCGTTGCCCCGGAAGATGTCACCGAAGCGGCTGGCGACGACCACCTCGAACCCCGCGCTCTGGAGCGCCCAGACGGCCGATTCGCGGGAGGATCCGGTGCCGAAGTCGCGGCCGGCGACCAGGACGGTCGCACCCTGGTGGGCGGGCTGGTTGAGGACGAACGCCGGGTCCGCCCGCCAGTCCGCGAACAGGATGTTCGTGAAACCGTTCGGCCGGAAGTACGGGACGAACCGGGCCGGGGCGAGCTGGTCGGTGTCCACGTCGTCGCGGCGCAGGGGGACCGCGGTCCCCCTGCGGAGGGCGGGCTCGCTCACAGGTCCTCCGGAGTGGTGAGGCGGCCGGAGACAGCCGTGGCCGCCGCGACGCGCGGTGAGACCAGGTGGGTCCTGGACTGCTTGCCCTGACGCCCCTCGAAGTTGCGGTTGCTGGTGGACGCGGCGCGTTCGCCCGGGGCGAGGCGGTCCTCGTTGAGGGCGCAGCACATGGAGCAGCCCGCGCCTTCACGGAAGTCGGCGCCGGCCTCGGCGAACACCTTGTCCAGCCCCTCGGCCTGCGCCTGCCGGCGGACGGCGGCCGAGCCCGGGACGATCAGCAGGTGCACACCGTCGGCCACCCGGCGCCCGGCGAGGACGGCCGCGGCATCCCGCAGGTCCTCGATCCGCCCGTTGGTGCAGGAGCCGAGGAAGACGGTGCTCACCGAGAGGTCCCGGACGGCCTGGCCGGGGCGCAGCCCCATGTAGTCCAGGGACCGCCGGGCCGAGGCCCACTCCTCCTCGGTGGCGAAGTCGGCCCGGGTGGGGATCGATCCGTCGATCAGCAGGTTCTGCGCCGGGTTGGTCCCCCAGGAGACCCGGGGGCCGACGGCGGCGGCGTCGATGTGCACGACGTCGTCGAACCGGGCGTCGTCGTCGCTGCGCATCGCGCGCCAGCGCGGTTCCGCCTCGGCGAACGCGTCGGCCCGGCCCTGGGCCTCCAGCCGGCCGCGCAGGTAGTCGATCGTCGTGTCGTCGGCGGCCACCAGGCCCGCCCGCGAACCGGCTTCGATGCTCATGTTGCAGAGCGTCATCCGGCCTTCCACGGAGAGCCCGCGGACGGCCTCGCCGCGGTACTCGATGATGCTGCCCTGCCCGCCCCCGGTGCCGATCTGCGCGATCAGCGCCAGCGCCAGGTCCTTCGCCGTTGCCCCGTCCGGCAACGCCCCGGAGACCTCGACGGCGAGGTCCCCCGGCCGGTGCACGGGCAGGGCCTGGGTGGCCAGGACATGTTCGACCTGGCCCGTGCCGATGCCGAAGGCGAGCACGCCCAGGGCGCCGAGTGTCGAGGTGTGCGAGTCGCAGCAGACGATCGTCATCCCCGGCTGGGCGAGGCCGAGTTCGGGGACGATGACATGCACGATCCCCTGGTCCGCGTCGCCCAGCCGGTGGAGCGGGATGCCGAACTCGGCGCAGTTGGCGCGGATCAGCTCGCGTTGCCGCCGCCCGGCCAGATCCTCCAGGGCGCCTTGTCGGGTCGGGGTGTTGTGGTCCTCGACGGCGAGCGTGCGGTCGGGGCGGCGGACTTTTCTGCCGGACGCCCTCAAGTCGTCGAAGGCCCGGGGGGTGTTGACCTCGTGCAGGACGTGCAGATCGACGTAGAGCAGATCGGCCCCGTCGTCGAGCGGGCGCACCACGTGCTGGGACCAGATCTTCTCGGCGAGCGTCCTGCCCATCTCAGGCCGCCACCGGCTCGACGGCCCGGGTGAGCCGGAAGACGGACCAGAGCATGTCGATGGGCCGGGTCTCGGAGATGAACGTGAGGCCGTACCGCTCGGCCGACGGTGCGGTGGTGAGCGCCGCCTCCACCCGGCCGGCCCGCGCGGCGAGCGCGGCCGCGCTGGTGGAATCGGTCAGGACGGTCTCCTTGACGCTCATCCCCTTCGGCAGCAGCTGCTCGATCAGCGGTACGGGGGCGGGGTGGCTGGCGATCCGGACCGGCCCGGAGGGAGTGCTGCCGGGCACCACCGCGATGCCGTACAGGGGGGTCCGGTAGTGGTAGGCGCCGACCAGGCTCAGCTCCGTGTTCATGTAGAACTCGGACACGTTGGCGTACGCGTTGGCCACCACCAGCAGATCGGCCGAGCCCTGGAGCACCGCTCTGGAGGCGGATTCGTAGCTGTGGAACAGCGCGGGGGTCTGCTCGACGGAGTCACCGGGAAGCCGCGCTATGAGGTGCTTGGCCGCCAGTTCGCTGCTCGTGCCGGCCGGTCCCAGGGTGGCCACCTTCCAGCCCCTCGCCGTCGTGGGCATGGAGATATCCAGGAATTTCTGGTCTGTCGGTTGCTGCACTGTCTTCCTTCCACCGGTGCTTGCGGGAAGCGGGGCGTGGGAGTTCATCGGGGCGGTACGGGGGTGAGCCAGGTGGCGTACGCGGGGCGCCGTCCCCGTACCACCTCGGTGTACACATCGCGGAGTCGCCGGGTCAGGTCCCCGGCCCGGCCCGTGCCCACCGGGCGGTGGTCGATCGAGGTGACGGGGCAGACCTCGACACCCGTACCGGTGGTGAACACCTCCTGGGCCTCGTCCAGTTCGGCGCGTCCCACCGGCCGTTCCGCGACCGGCAGGCCGAACTCCCGCGCCAGCAGCTCGATCACCGTGGCCCGGGTGATGCCGGGCAGGATGTCGGCGGTGACGGGCGGGGTCGCGATGCGGCCGTCCCGGCCGACGACGAAGACGTTGGACGTGCTCGCCTCGGTGAGGTTGCCGTCGAGGCCGAGCATCAGCGCGTCGTCGCAGCCGTCGGCGTACGCCTCCTCCACGGCCAGGGCGTTGTTGGCGTACGTGCCGGTGATCTTGGCCGCTGACGGGATGCTGACGGACGGCACGCGCCGGAAGCTGCTCACCTTGCAGGCCAGACCCTCGCTCGGGACGTAGGGCCCCATCCGCACCGTGGTCAGCGTGAACTGCGCGGAGACCCCGCTCAGCCGGACGCCGAAGGGGGTGCCCGGTTCGAGCGCCAGCTTGTAGGCGAGCGGGCGGATGTAGGTGTCGCCGTCGCCGTCGCCGCCGTTGCGCCGCAGCAGGTCCAGGACGACGTCGCTCATGTCGTCCACGGTCAGCGGCAGCCGGATCCGCAGCGCGCCGGCGGAGCGCTCCAGGCGTTCCAGGTGCTCACGGAGCCGGAAGACCGAAAGACCGGCCGTGTCTTCCCGGGCGTAGGCACGGATGCCCTCGAAGACACCGGTTCCGTAGTGCAGGGCCTGGGTGCTCACGGGCAGGCCCACCGTGTCGGCGCGGACGAACTCCCCGTCGTGGAAGGCGAACCGGGGCGAGGCCACGGCGGTCGTGGTCATCGCGCGCCACGCCCCGCGGCGATCGCCAGGGCGGCCGCCCGCTCGGGCTCCGCGCCGGAGCCGCGCCGGTCGTGGATGCGCGCGGCCTTCCAGCTGACCATCGCGCCCGTGCTGGTGATGGCGTCCATGGAGCCGAGCACGACCTCGCAGGCGACATGGAAGGTGTCCGCGACGGCCCGCCGGATCGCCACGCGATCGATGGCGGCCCCGGCCTCCTCGTCGACGGGTTCGAGGTTGACGGTGACGAGGTCCTGGCCGTCGGCCTCGTCGATGAGGAGGAAGTAGTCGATGACACCGCGGATATGGGTGAACAGCGTCTGTTCGAGGTCGAACGCGGTCACCCGCCGTCCGGCGAGGCGCAGCGCGTCCCGGCTCCGGCCGATCGGCTGCATCACTTCGGAGACCGAACCGGGCTCCGCGAAGAGCCGTACCAGGTCGCCGGTGCGGTACCGCACCAGAGGCTTGGCCCCCCGGTACAGATGGGTGACGACGAGCTCGCCCTCCCGTACTCCGCCCACCGCCTCGACCGCCCGCCCGGTGTCGGGGTCGATCACCTCGATGTGGTTGTTCAGCGGGACGGTGTGCAGCCGGCCGTCGGCGTGGCAGGCGGCCATGATCGACGCTTCCTGCGAGGCGTACATGCAGTTGTAGACGGCGGCCGACCACAGCGCGCCCAGGTTCTCCAGCATGGCGGGCGAGGTGAGTTCCCCGAGGGTGAGGATGAGCCGGACGCCCAGGCGGCCGTGGAGGTCGATTCCCGCGGCGCGGGCCGCCTTCGCCAGCGAGATGGCCATGCCGGGGGTGCAGACGATCGCGGTGACGCCGAGCTGTTCGAGGAGCGCCAGCGCGCGGGGGAAACCGACGACCGGTGAATGCGGCCACATCTTGACGACGGTGTGGCCCAGGTTGCGCAGTACGTCGCCGAAGGTGTCCCCGGTCGAGTGGAGTTCGGTGGGCCCCATGACCGCGACGACGTGACGCTCGCCGTGCTGGGCGAAGATCTTCTCGTACGCCAGGGTCAGGGCCGTGTTGTTGACGATGGAGTCCCGCTCGTCACGGGGGCACGGGGTGGCCCGGCCGGTCGTTCCGGTCGTCTCGTAGTAGACCCAGGCCCGGTCGATCGGCTGCGACATGACGTCGAACAGATCCGCCCGCAGATCGTCCTTGGTCGTGAACGGCACCGCGGCGAAGTCCTGGGGGCTGATCGGACCGGCCGCCGGCACCGTCACGCCGCTCAACCGGTCGGCGTAGAAAGCCGAGTTCGCCCGGACGTAACGGATGGTCTCCGCCGCCCGCTCCATCTGGAGCGCGTGCACTTCCCCGGGCTGCCAGCCGCCGTCGTGGAGCCGTCGCTGCTCGGCCAGGGTGTCCTGGGCGTAGGCCGCGAGTTCCGGCCTGAAGAGGGTGAACACCGGTGTCCTTTCGATCGGTTGACATGGAGGTCGGCGAGGAGCTGTGGAAGGCCGTCCCGGCGCGGGCCCGGAGCGCCCGGACTCATCCGGCCCGGCCGGGCTCGCCGAGCAGCGCGCCCTCGGACCGGTCGAGATCGACCACCACCCAGGTGCTCAGCTCCTTCCAGGCCCGCACTCCGCGCTGGTGGTCCGGGTGGTGCTGGTACCTCTCCAGCGCGGCCCGGTCCGTGAACAGGCCGATGACGGCGAAGTCGTGGGCCGCCTCGCGGGGAGTGGTGTTGCGGCCGACCGACCAGGACCGGATCTCCGGGATGTGCTCGGGGTGCCCGCGCGAGATGCGTTCGGCCTCCACGGCCCGGGGGTCGTCCCAGGTGACGCCCGGAAGGAAGCGGAAACAGACGATGTGGCTGATCATCCCCGGGCCCCGGTCAGCCGGGTACGGGAGCGAGGTCGGCCGCCAGGCGCTCGCGGAGGACGGAGATGTCCTCGCAGTCGCTCTCGGCGCGCTCGAAGATGTACCGGCGGTAGACCTCGTCCAGTTCGGCCTTGTCGATCTCCAGCCCCAGTTCGCCCAGAAGGTGGCGCAGCACCGCCCGGCCGGAGTGCCGGCTGATCAGCAGGCTGCGCTCCCGGCCGAACCGGGCCGGCTCGACGTACTCGTACGTCGCCGGGTTGCGGAGCATGCCCGCCTGGTGGATCCCCGCCGCCGTGCCGAAGGCGTACTTGCCGAAGATCGCCTTGTTCCGGGGCTCCTCCAGCCGGATGATCTCGCGGAGCCGGTTGTAGACGCTGTAGATGCCCGCCAGGTCGGCCGTGGAGTACAGGCCGATCCGCTCGCCCTTGTAGGCGAGGAAGGCGCAGACCTCCTCCATGGCGGTGTTGCCGGCGCGCTCGCCGATGCCGCCGACGGTGACCTGGACGTCGTCGGCACCGGCCTCCAGCCCCGCGATGGCGTTGGCGGTCGCGACACCGAAGTCGTTGTGGCAGTGCACACCGATGCGCACCGGGGCGGGCGCCCACGACCGGATCCGGGCGATGAGATCGCCGAACTCCGCGGGGGACGCGCAGCCGGAGGTGTCGGCGACGGGGATGTAGCGGGCCCCGGCCTCCACCGCCCGCTCGGTGAGCTGTTGCAGATAGCCGAGGTCGCCGCGGGTGGCGTCCTCGATGCCCACGGCCACGGTCTCCACCCCGAGGGAGGCGGCGAACCGCGCCGCGTCGACGGCGTCCTCGATCGCCTGCTGCCGGGTGATGCCGAGCTTGTGCTCCAGGTGGATGTCGCTGCCGGTGCCCATGATCTGGAGTACGTGGTTGCGACCGCCCGCCGCCTGCACCGCCGTCTCGACGTCGTCCCGGCGGGCCCGGGAGAGGGTCGCCACCCGGGCCCGGGAGAGCGCCGCGGACACCGCCTGGGTGGCGTCGAAGTCGTTGGACGAGGACGCCGGGAATCCCGCCTCGATGATGTCCACGCCCAGCGCTTCGATCCGCAGGGCCAGATCGAGTTTGTCCTGGGAGGACATGGCGTTGGCGGGGGCCTGTTCTCCGTCGCGCAGCGTCGTGTCGAATATCTCGATGCGCCGCGGTTCTTTCCTGGTCATTTCTCGGACTCCTTGGATCGAGGAGAGCCGTCGGGGCGCTCCCTGGAACTCCTGCCGTCCTGATGCGCGCGGACCGTTCAGTCGACCGGCCGTACCGGCTGCTCCCATACGACGAATCCGACGGCGCCCTTCGGACTGCGCGGGGTGTGAACGCTGTCCGGTGGCATGACCAGCAGGCTGCCCGCCGGATAAACCCCGTCGTCGGTCTCGATCTCGCCCTCGAGAATCCAGATGATCTCGTATCCGGGATGCCGGTGCGGCTGGGCTTTCCCGTTCGGCAGGTAACGGACGATGGCCGCCGCCGGACCGTCCGCGCCGGTCTCCCGCGTCGAGTACAGCGAATGCATTTCCACGCCGACGCGTCCGTCGCGCATCAGCGGCTGGAACTCGTAATCCACGGGGCCGAACGATTTCCCCGGTATGCCTCCGTACAGCTGCGGAAGCGCGTTCGTGCCGTTCTGTTCCGACATGCTCATCCCTTTTTCTTCCGGTCCTGGGGCGGAGGGGTTTCAGTCGCCGACCTTGCCGGGGATGCCGTCGATCCAGGCGTCCCGGTGCGCGTCGGCGGCGGCCCGGTCGGAGAAGGCGTAGGTCTTGAGCAGCCACCGGCCGAGCGCACGCGTGGAGTCCTGGATCTCGATCTGCTCCCGGTTGTGCAGGGCGCTCTGGTTGGCGAACGTGAGCACGTCGCCCTGCTGCATGCGGTGCCGCTGCTTGGGCACCCGGGTCAGCGCGTTCTTCAGCGCCAGCAGGGCGTCCTTGGCCTCGACGGGCGCGTCACCGGCGGCTGTGGTGTGGGTGTCGAGGTAGCGCAGCGAGGAGACCCCGCTGAGGATCGGATGGGACGGCGTGCTGTCGAGTTCGGTGTTGGCGTCCCGGGAGACCACGTCGAACGGGGTGACGAAGTAGGGCTCGCGGAGCACCTGCTGGGTCTCGGGCGACAGCTCGGCCAGGAGCCGCCGGCCGGCGACGAAGCCGGTGTAGACCAGGTCGTCGGGCGGGCAGCGCATGCCCAGCAGCGTGATGTAGTCGGCCCGGACGGGGTGGGCCGTGCGGTCGTTGTGGAACACGACCTCGCCGCCGTTGTAACCCGTCTGCTGTCCCAGGTACTTGTTGATGGCGACGACGTCGATGAAGAAGTCCCCGCCGAACCGGTTCGCGTAGGAGAGCAGCGGGGTCCGGGTGATCTGGGCCAGCAGCTCCAGGAATCCCTCGCCGATGAACGTGACCTTCCGGCTCTTCTTCTCGGCGGAGGGGTCCTCGTTGCCGATTTCCGGAAGGTCTTCGTCGACCGGGCAGTTCCGCAGGACATGCGCCTCCGAAACGCCCGAGGAACGTTCCTCCCTGATTTGGTCGGCCGCGCGGAGCAGCCTTTCGGGTACTCCACCGTCGATCACGAGCTTGGAGACGCGGTCACTGAATGCGAGATAGTCCTCGTAGGGACTCACCTCGACGGTTTCCAGCCTTTCGATGAGCTGTGAGCGTTCACTGTCCGTCAGAACGAGCAGGGCTTCCAAAACCGACTCCCGGAATCGCTTGATGGGGCACGGTTATTCAAGCAACCTGCCGCATTCCCCACATCGGCTGACGGTCGAGACCGGCCTCCACCTATGGAGGATGTGCGTACGGGGGCGGGTGGCCCGGGGACATGACGGAGAAGGCGCGGACCACCCCGCCGGGGTGGTCCGCGCCTTCTCCGTCATGTCCCCGCTCGGGGGCGGGTGTCAGTGGGCTGCCGGTGTCAGTGGGCGTCGTAGATGCCCCGGTAGTGGCCGAGGGCGGTCTCGTGGATCTTCTCGTCGCTCCAGGAGTCGAAGCGGCCGGGGGAAAGACGGTCGGGGTCGAGAAGGGCGTCGCCGGTGCCCAGCAGCATGTTCGCGAGCTGCCGGCCCACCCCGCCGGCGTGGGTGACCCAGGAGGCCTCCGCGAACCACAGACCGGGCACCCCGGCGGCCGGTCCCACGAGGGGCAGTTCGTCGGGGGTGAGAGCGAAGACACCGTTGAGCCTGCGCCCCCGGGGCGCCTGCCGGAAGGCCGGCACCAGGGCGAGCGCCTCCTCGATCGCCGTGCCGAACTCCGCATCGGGGAAGGGGAGTTCGGCGGAGGTGAGCTCCGGGCCCGGGGTGAGCGGCAGTGCGGTGTGGGCGTAGCTGCCCAGTCCGTACCGGCGGCCGTGGCGGCGGGTGTAGACCGCCTGGTCCGGGTAGCGGACGATCGGGGTGTCCAGCGGGGTGTCGTCGAGCCCGGGCAGTTCGGCGGTGAACACATAGGGGTGCTGGACGTCGACCATGGGGAGCCGTACCCCCGCCTGCGCCGCCAGGACCGGGCCCCAGATGCCGGTGGCGAGCACGACCCGGTCGGCCGGGATCAGCCGGGCGTCCTCGCCCGCCCGGACGCCGATGACCGCGCCGCGCTCGACCTCCAGCCCGCGCACCGCCGTGTTCCAGCGGAAGCGGACTCCGCCGCGCTCGGCGGAGTCGACCAGGGCGTGGGTGAGCGCCGCCGGATCGGCGGCTCCGTCGGCCGGGATGTACAGCGCCCCCAGGGCCTTCTCCGCGTCGACCAACTCCGGTGCCAGCGCGGCGGCTTCGGCCGCGCCGATGACCCGCGCCTCGATGCCGAGGGCCCGGCCGTGTTCGACGTCGCGGTGGGACTGCTCCAGGCGGTCGGAGTTGGTCGCGATCTCCAGGCAGCCGACCTGCCGGAAGACCGGTGCGGGCGCGGTCCGCGAGAGCTCCAGGTAGGTGGCGACGCTGTCCTTCGCCAGCACGGCCAGTTCCCCGGTGGCGCTGAGCTGACCGACGAACCCGGGTGCGAGCCCCGTGGATCCGGGCAGGGTCGCCCGGTCACGGGCGTCCAGCACCGTCACCCGGCCGTGTCCCAGCTCGGCGAGGTGATGGGCCACCGAGGCCCCCACCACTCCGGCCCCGACGACCAGGATCTCTTCCGTAGCCATGGCTCTCCGTCCTCGGTATCCACTTCGATATACCCGCCGTGCGGGCGTGGATCAATTTTGGCGGCAGTGATGCTATGTTTCGCGAACATTGTTCGGCAATACCGATTGCGAGTGAAGCAATGGTGCAATCTGTTCAGCGTGCGGTGCACATTCTACGAGAGCTGGCCACCGCCGGTCCTCGTCTGGGTGTCACGGAACTCGCCGCTCGGATCGGGGTATCCAAACCGACCGTGCACGCGCTGCTGCGCACGCTGGAAGCGGAGGGGCTGGTACGCCAGGAAAGGGAGACCAACAAGTATCTCCTCGGCTCCGGCCTGCTCCGCCTCGGCAACGCGTACCTGGAGACCCAGGAACTCCGGTCGCGCACCCTTCCCTGGGCCGACGCCCTCGCCGAACGCACCGGCGAAGCGGTCTGGGTCGCCGTACTGGACAACGACCGGTACGTCCTCGTCGTACATCACGTGCTCCGGCGGGGGAGCGGCGTACAGATCCTGGAACTCGGCGCCAGCATTCCCTGGAACACCTGCGCGCTCGGCAAGGCGATCGTGGCCTTTCTGCCGCAGCAGGAGCAGGAAGCCCTGCTCCAGGGCGAGTTGGCCAGGCTGACCGGACAGAGCGTGGCGGACCCCGGCACGCTCTCGGCCCAGCTGGAAGAGGTGCGCCGGGTCGGCTACGCCCAGGAGGACCAGGAAAGCGTGCTGGGCGAAGCCGCGATCGCCTCACCGGTGTTCGAGCGGCACGGGTATCTGGCGGGCGCCATCGGCATCGTCGGCCCGGTCGAACGGCTGCTGGCGGACGACCGTCAGCAGTACGCGGTGGCCGTGCGCGAGGTCGCGACACTGCTCTCCCGCGAACTCGGAGCGGGCCGGGGCGTCGCCTGGCAGGCCCGGCCCGAGAACTCCGCCCCGCCGGTTCCGTAGGGCGAAACGCCCCGCCCCGGGACGACTTGACGCCGTCGCGGGGCGGGGCGCTGCCCGCACGATCCGTGCCTCAGGAACCCAGCAGGCGTGCGACGTCGACCAGCCGGTGCGAGAAGCCGGACTCGTTGTCGTACCAGCCGAAGATCTTGACGTGGCGTCCGTCGCCGGTGACCGTCGTCAGCTTCGAGTCGAAGATGCAGGACGCGGGGTCGCCGACGATGTCGGTGGAGACCAGGGGGGCGTCCGTGTGGCGCAGGACGCCGGCCAGCGGACCGGCCGCCGCGTCGGCGAACAGCCCGTTGATCTCTTCGACGGTCGTCGGCCGGGAGGTGTACGCCGACAGGTCGGTCAGCGACCCGACCGGGACCGGCACGCGCAGGGACAGACCGGCCAGCCTGCCGTTCAGCTCGGGCAGCACGGCGCCGATGGCCTTGGCCGCACCGGTCGACGTGGGCACGATGTTGAGGGCGGCCGAACGGGCCCGCCGCGGGTCCTTGTGCGGCCCGTCCTGGAGGTTCTGGTCCTGCGTGTACGCGTGCACGGTGGTCATCAGGCCGTGTTCCAGGCCGACTCCCTCGTGCAGCACCTTGGCGAGAGGCGCCAGGCAGTTCGTGGTGCACGAGGCGTTGGAGACGATGTGGTGGGTCGCCGGGTCGTAGTCCTGGTGGTTGATGCCGTACGCGAGGGTGATGTCCTCGTTCGTCGCGGGGGCCGAGATGAGGACCTTCCGCGCGCCGGCCTCGATGTGCGCCCTGGCCTTGGTGCCGTCGGTGAAGATGCCGGTCGACTCGACCACGACGTCGACGCCCAGCTCGTCCCAGGGCAGCTTGCCCGGGTCGCGCTCCGCGTGGACCGCGATCTTCCGGCCGTCGATGACCAGGGAGTCGCCGTCGGCCTCGACCTGGGCGTCGAGCCGGCCCATGGTGCTGTCGTAGGAGAGCAGATGCGCGAGCGTCGCCGCGTCCGTGAGGTCGTTCACCGCCACCACGTCGAGGTCGGTTCCCCCGGTGAGCGCGGCTCGCAGGAATCCGCGGCCGATGCGGCCGAACCCGTTGATGGCGACCTTGGTGCTCATGTCTTTCTCTTTTCTCTCTGTGGCCGAATGCGTCATGACCGGACGCATCGTGCGGGAATCGAAATCGAGACAGAATTCCGGGAAGCAGCCGGATCCGGAGAAGCGGCCGGTTCTATTTGCGTGCCGCGAGCAGAACTCCGACACCACCGAGAACCAGCCCGAAGATCGCGGAAAGGTTGAGCGTCTGGCCGATGATCAGCCAGGCGAGCAGGGCGGTGACGGCGGGGGTGAGGAAGAAGAGCGTGCCCACCCGGTTCGCGGCCTGCTTCTTGAGCATGAAATTGAGCAGCAGGAACGTCCCCACGGAATTGATGAGGACGATCCAGGCCAGCGATCCGCCGAACGCGCCCCAGTCGGTGACCTCGGGATCCTCCAGCGTCAGGGTCAGGATTCCCATCACCGGGGCGCTGGCGAGGAAGTGCACGGCCGTACTGCTGCGGACATCCGCTCCCGGGGTGAACCGCTTCTGATAGACGGTGCCCACGCTCAGCCCGAGGAGTCCGATGAAGGACAGCACGATCGCGCTGACGGAGAAGTGCAGCGCTCCGCCGACCGCGAGCAGCACCCCGGCGCCACCGATGACGAAACCCAGCCACTGCCGCCCGGTGATCTTCTCGCCCAGGAACATCCCGGCCAGCAGGGCGATCAGCACGGGGTTGAACCCCTGGATCAGCGCCACGACGCCCCCGGGCAGTCCCGCGCCGATCGCCGTGTAGAAGGCGCCGAACTGCACCGCCTGCATCAGCAGGCCGACGACGACGACATGCAGGAGCAGCCGCCCCCGGGGCCAGGGCGATCCGCTCACCCCGGCGATCACCGCGAGCAGGACGCCGGCGATCGCGAAGCGGGCGAACGTCAGCAGGAGGGGCGGTGCCGCGTCGGTGCCGAGCACGGCCGCGATGAACGCACTGCTCCACAGGACCACGAAGACGGCCGGGACCGCCGCTGTGGCCCAGGGCGGCGGCGGGGCGGCGGTGGGCTGCTCCGCCGGAGCAGTCTTGAGATCGTCGCGTTGCATGGCGGAGACGCCTCCCACGGGAAAAGTAACCGTACAGACAGGTTCGCCGGAACCCTACCGAGCCTTGGATCAACCAGTCAATGTGGTTACCCTGACGGCATGAACTTCGCATTTGTCAGCGGCAGCGTGGCCCTTGACTTCGTCGGAACGGTGCAGGCCCGACGCGATGCCCCGCTGGACCTCCTGACCACATCGGCCGATCTGTCCGCCTGGTGCGCCGCCTCGGGGGTCCTCGACGACCCGCCGGCGGCGACGCACGCCGACCTGGAAGCGGCGGTGGATCTGCGGGAAGCCGTCTACCGCCTGTTCCTCGCCTCGACCTCCGGCTCTCCGTACGCCCCGGAGGACTGCGCCGTGGTGAACCTCGCCGCGGCCCCCAATCCGGCCCGCGTCGAACTCCTGCCGGACGGCGCGGTGAAGCGCCACGGCGAGGTCGACGCCGCTCTCTCAGCGGTGGCCCGGGACGCCGTGGAACTGCTCCTCCAGTCGGCCCACCCCGTGAAGGAGTGCTCCGCGCCGCGCTGCACACGCCTCTACGTCGACCGCTCGCACCGCGGCTCGCGCCGGTGGTGCGACATGACCCGGTGCGGCAATCGGGCCAAGGCGGCCATGTACCGCGCGCGCCACGCCTGACCGGTCCCGGTGGAGCCGTCGGGCGCGCGGGCCGTCTTCCCGTACGCGCGCCGGCTTCACCGGGAGGTCCTGGCGGAAGCCGGGGCCGCCACCCGGGCCAGCGACCGGAAGAGGAGCGTGGTGGACGCGGCGCCCGGGTCCATGTGCCCGACGCTGCGATGCCCGAGGTAGGACGCCCGCCCCTTGCGTGCCTGCATCGGGATCGTGGACCAGGCGCCGGCCGCCGCGGCCGGCGCCGCTGCCGACGCCGCCGCGCCGAGATCCCCGGCCCGGACGGTACGGAAGGCCGTCAGCGCCGGGATGAAGGCGTCCACCATCGTCTTGTCGCCCGGCGCCGCGGCGCCCAGCCGGACGATCGCGTCGAGCCCGGCCGTGAGCGCGTCCCCGAACTGCGCGGCGTCGGCCCTGGCCGCCGGCAGTGCGGTTCCCATCGCGGAGAAGGCGCCGCCGTACAGCACTCCGGAGGCCCCTCCGACATGAGCTCTGATCAGCGCTCCCGATTCCCGCAGCACTTCGCCGGGAGAATCCGGTATTTCGCCCGATTCCAGCCATCTGCGAACGCGGGAGAGCCCTCTGTGGAGGTTGACTCCGTGATCCCCGTCGCCTATCGCGGAGTCCAGGGTGGTCAGATGGTCTTTCTCTGCAAGGGCAGCCTCTTCGAAAGCCAGAAGCCAGGATTGAGCAAGCGCTCTGTCCACACGGTTTCCTTCACTTGCGACGGTGGTGGGGGAACGCCGCCCCTCGACCACATTGTCAAGCGACACCGCAGGATGCTCATGTGAATGGCCGGAATCAGACCGGTCATTTACTCTAGTGCGTCACTCCGGCGCGAACAACGGGCCGTTGAGTAAAGAGAAAGCCAAACGGCCTTCAGGGATTGGATCCGGGCGCTCTCCGACAGTTTTCAGCCAGGATTTCCGGAAAAGCTGGCATGTGAGGTGCGAGCCTGCATGTGATCTGAACTCCATTCAGCATTGCTGAACGCGATTCCGAGAACTAGGCTCCCGTCCGTCAACCGAGCATCCTCGCGAAGGGCGTACCCATGTCTCTGGAGCGTGATCTCTTCGGTGCCGGCCGGCCCACCGACGAAAAGGTGCGGGTCCTGGTGGCGGACGGCGACCCGGCATCGCGCCATGTCCTCACCCGTGTCCTGCGCAGATCGGCGCACCTCGATGTGGCGGCCGCCATCAGCAGCCAACAGCCCCTGCACCAGTGGCCCTTGGGCGGGGCCGATGTGGTGGTGCTGGTGTCCGCCCCGCACGAGAACACCATGGACCGGGTCCGGCTCCTGGCCTCGCGCGAGGTGCGCGTACTGCTCATCGGCACCGGCTGGAACAAGTACCGTCTCGACGCCGCCTTCGCGGCCGGCGCCACCGGCTGCCTGGCGAAGGACCTCGGGCCGGCCGGAGTCGCGGCCGCCGTCCGTGCGGTCGCCTCCGGACACACCGTCCTCTCCCCGGAGTTGCGCGCCCTCTACGTGCAGCGGCCGCCCGTCCCTTCGGGCTGCCAGGCCGACGGGGCCGAGGAGCTGCTGCCCACGCTCACCTCCCGTGAGCAGGAGGTGCTGCGGAATCTGGCCGAGGGCATGTCGACAGCCGAGACCGCGGCCCGGCTGCGCGTCTCCCCCGCCACGGTCAAGAGCCATGTCTCCCACGTCCTGACCAAGCTGGGCGCCCGCAACCGCCTGGAAGCCGTCCTGCTGTTCCAGCGCTCGTGCGAACGCGCCGCTGAGACGGTGCTGGGCTGCCCCCGCTCCGCCCTGGCCGGCTGACGGCGAACAGCGCGCCTCCCCCTCCTCGTCCATCGGCGGATGACGGGGTCCGGCCGGGCATGGATGATCGCAGCGTGCTCGAGCTCTGCCAGGGGCGGCACCCCTGGCAGTACGACCTAGGGGGAGGCCGCCATGCCTGGCATCGAGTTGATCGAGCGTGAACGCAGCACCGGACTCAGGACGAGGGTCCTGCTGATCGAACAGGATCCGATATCGCGCCACGTCCTGACCGCGATCCTCGAACGTGACGACCAGCTGGAGGTCGTCTCCGCGGACGACCCGGAGGACGACGACGCGGTCGGCATGGCCGCACACGCGGAGGCCGTCATCGTCTCCATCGGCTCCGGCCAGGACATCCCCGCGTTCGTCGCCGAACTGACCGCGCGTCACGGCACACGCGTCCTGCTCGTCAGCAGCAGCTGGTCCGGCCGGCTGCTGGACTCCGCGCTGGCCGCGGGCGTCACGGGGTGCCTGCTGAAGGAGGCCGCGATGCCGAACCTGGTGGGAGCGGTCCGGGCCGTGCACGCCGGACTCTCGGTGATCTCGCCGCAGATCCACCGGCGCATGATGCGACGCGAGGCGGGATGGGACGCGTCGGCGACCCGGGAACGGCCCGGCGAGCCGCCCATGACCCGGCTGGTCGCGTCGCTGTCCCCGCGGGAACGCCAGGTCCTGTGGCTGCTCGCCGAGAGCCGGACCACGTCCGAGGTGGCCGACCAGCTGCTGATCTCGCCGACCACGGTGAAGAGCCATGTGTCCAACGCCCTGACCAAGCTCGGCGCCCGCAACCGGGTCCAGGCCGTCCTGGCCGTACGGGAGTTCATGGCCCGGGACGCGGAGTCACCCTCGGGGTGAGTCCGCGTCCCGGGCCGGTGTCACCGCTCTCCCCGGTACATCTCCGCCACGAGGAAGGCCAGGTCCAGCGACTGACGGCGATTGAGCCGGGGGTCGCAGACCGTCTCGTAGCGCAGGGGGAGCTGGTCGACGTGCACCTCGTCGCCACCGCCCACGCACTCGGTCACATCGCTGCCGGTCAACTCCACGTGGATGCCGCCCGGATGGGTGCCCAGCGAGCGGTGGGTCTCGAAGAAGCCTCTGACCTCGTCCATCATCGCGTCGAGGCTGCGCGTCTTGTACCCGTTGGAGGTCTTGAAGGTGTTGCCGTGCATCGGGTCGCAGATCCAGGCGACCTGGGCGCCGCTCGCGGTGACCTTCTCCACGAGAGGGGGCAGCGCGTCGCGGACCTTCTCCGCGCCCATCCTGGTGATGAAGCTGAGCCGGCCCGGCTCGCGGTCCGGATCGAGCTTGTCGATCAGCGCGAGGACCTCGTCCGCCGCCACGCCGGGGCCGAGCTTCACCGCGATGGGGTTGCGTACCGTCGAGGCGAACGCGACGTGCGCTCCGTCGAGTTGGCGGGTGCGCTCGCCGATCCAGAGCATATGGGCGGAGGTGTCGTAGAGGTCGCCGCCGCGCGAGTCCACCCGGGTCAGAGCGGCCTCGTAGTCGAGGATCAGGGCCTCGTGGCTGGCGTAGAACTCGACGTCGTCCAGGGCGTCGGGATGCGCCCCGCACGCCTTCATGAAGGCCAGGGCCCGGTCGATCTCCCGGGCCAGCCGCTCATAGCGCTCGCCGCTGGCGGACAGCGCGACGAAGTCCTGATTCCAGGCATGGACCTGGTCCAGTGCCGCGTATCCGCCGGCGGTGAAGGCGCGCACGAGGTTCAGCGTGGCGGCGGACGCGTTGTACATGCGCCGCAGCCGCTCGGGGTCGGGCGTGCGGGAAGCTGCGGTGAAATCCGGGCCGTTGACCGAATCGCCGCGGTAGACCGGAAGAGTCACCCCGTCCCGGGTCTCGGTGTCCTGGGACCGCGGCTTGGAATACTGGCCGCCTATCCGGCCGACCTTGACCACGGGCACCGATCCCGCATAGGTCAGCACCACGGCCATCTGGAGAATCGTCTTGAGCGTGTTGCGTATGTTGTCGGCCGAGACGGCGGCGAAACTCTCCGCGCAGTCGCCGCCCTGGAGGAGAAATGCCTCCCCCCTCGCGACGGCTGCCATACGCGTACGCAACTGGTCGCACTCGCCCGCGAAGACCAGCGGGACCGCGGTCGACAGATCGGTGAGAACGGAGGTCAGGGCCTCGGGGTCCGGCCAAGAAGGCTGCTGGGCGGCGGGTTTGGCACGCCAGGAATCGCGGACAGTTTCATTTTTCGTCATGTTCGGAATGTGCGGCAGACGACTACCGCCACTTCCTTCCTCGGAACCAACAGGATCGCGGTTGACAGGCCGATCCAAGCAGCGGCCGCGTAGTACCCGCATCGGCGCACGGACGAGTTTTCCCTGCGCTTATGGGGGAGGGGTTACGTCCCGGCGCGGCGGCCCGGACACTTCTCGCCTCGCCGCCGCTCACCCCCGGTTACTATGCTCACTTCCTGCCTCTGGCCTCGGAGACGTTGTCCGTGGAAGGCACGGTCGAAGAGATTGGATGGCCTGGGAAAGTGCTGGAAGAGGTCGTAGCGACCCGTTACGTCACGCCTCTGCGTGAGGGCGGCTCGCTCCCCGGGATCGTCGAGGCCGACGACCTCGGCACGTACGTCATGAAGTTCACCGGAGCCGGACAGGGCCGCAAGACGCTTGTCGCCGAGGTCATCTGCGGCGAGCTGGGCCGCCGGCTCGGGCTGCGGGTGCCGGAGCTGGTGACCATCGAGCTGGACCCGGTCATCGGACTGGCCGAGCCGGACCAGGAGGTGCAGGAGCTGCTCAAGGCGAGCGGCGGCCTGAACCTCGGCATGGACTACCTGCCGGGCTCGTTCGGGTTCGACCCGCTCGCCTACGAGGTCGGGGCGGCCGAGGCCGGGCGGATCGTCTGGTTCGACGCGCTGATCAACAACGTGGACCGCTCCTGGCGCAACCCCAACCTGCTCGTCTGGCACGGCGACCTCTGGCTCATCGACCACGGCGCGACCATGATCTGGCACCACAACTGGCCGGGCGCCCAGGCCTCCGCCGCCAAGCCGTACAACGCCTCCGACCACGTCCTGGCCCCCTTCGGACCGGACATCGCGGCCGCGGCCGCCGAGCTCGCCCCGCTGGTCACCGAGGAACTGCTCACCGAGGTGGCCGCCGACGTACCGGACGTCTGGCTGGCCGACGAGCCCGGCTTCGGCTCCGCCGACGAGGTGCGCCGGGCCTACGTCGCCCCGCTGCTCGCGCGGGCCGCGACCATCCACGAGCGGATCACGCTGGACGCGCCCACCGCGACCCGGCCCTCGCAGGCCCCGGGCTGGCTCACCGACCGGCTGCCGCCCCGGCGGAAGCAGGCCGCGGGTGACGACCGCGCCGCGGCCGTCACCCGTACCGGCGAGGAGGGCGGCCGATGACCCGGCGCGATGTCTTCGAGTACGCGCTCCTGCGCGTCGTGCCCCGCGTCGAGCGGGGGGAGTGCTTCAACGCCGGAGTGCTCGTCTACTGCCGGGCCCACTCGTTCGTGGCCGCCCGGACCCACCTCGACGAGGCGAAGCTCAAGGCGCTGGACCCGGACGCCGACGTCGTCGGGGTGCGGGCCGCCCTGCGCGCCGTCGAAGGGGTCTGCGGCGGCGGTGCGGAGGCCGGCCAGGCGGCGGGCGACGACGCCGGACGCCGGTTCCGCTGGCTGATCGCCCCGCGCTCCACGGTCGTCCAGCCCGGTGCGGTGCACAGCGGGCTGACCACCGACCCGGCCGGTGAGGTGGAACGGCTGCTCGACCTCCTCGTGCGCTGATCCGCGCCCCGGCGGGACCGCGACGGCACGGCGGCGGGCGCTCCCGCCCGGTGTGACGTACGGCCCGCCGGGGCGTGCGCCGTTGACACCGGGTGCCAGGGCTTCTAGCGTCTCGACTGCTGAAGGTACTAAGCGGTTGCTCAGTCGTCGGGGTCTTTCCGCCAGGGAGTGTCAGGGACTGGCGGGGAAGCGCCCCGATGCCCGCTGAGCCGCTATCCAAGGGCGAGGAGAACCAAGCATGTCCACCACCGAGCAGCGCGTCGCCATCGTGACGGGAGCGGCGCGGGGCATCGGCGCCGCCACCGCCGTCCGCCTCGCGGCCGAGGGCCGCGCCGTCGCCGTACTCGATCTCGACGAGTCGGCCTGCAAGGACACGGTCGAGAAGATCACCGCCGCCGGCGGCACCGCGCTGGCCGTCGGCTGCGACGTGTCGGACGCCGGTCAGGTGGAAGCCGCCGTCGCGCGGGTCGCCGCCGAGCTGGGCGCGCCGACGATCCTCGTGAACAACGCGGGCGTGCTCCGCGACAACCTGCTGTTCAAGATGAGCGAGTCCGACTGGGACATCGTGATGAACGTGCACCTCAAGGGCGCGTTCCTGATGGCCAAGGCCGTCCAGGCCCACATGGTCGAGGCCAAGTTCGGCCGGATCGTCTCGCTCTCCTCCTCCTCGGCCCTCGGCAACCGGGGCCAGGCCAACTACTCCGCGGTCAAGGCGGGGCTCCAGGGCCTCACCAAGACGCTCGCCAAGGAGCTCGGCAAGTTCGGCGTCACCGCCAACGCCGTCGCGCCCGGCTTCATCGTCACCGAGATGACCGCGCAGACCGCCGAGCGCGTCGGCATGGGCTTCGAGGAGTTCCAGGCGGCGGCCGCCACCCAGATCCCGGTCCAGCGCGTCGGTCGTCCCGAGGACGTCGCGAACGCCATCGCCTTCTTCGCGGGCGACGACGCGGGCTTCGTCTCCGGCCAGGTCATGTACGTGGCCGGCGGACCCCTCAACTGATCCGAAGGGCAGCGGACATCATGACGGTGCAGGACAGCGGAAAGGTCGCCCTCGTCACGGGCGCCAGCCGGGGTATCGGCTACGGGATCGCCGAGGCGCTCGTCGCCCGCGGCGACCGGGTCGCCATCACCGGGCGGGGCGAGGACGCCCTCAAGGAGGCCGTGGAGCGGCTCGGCGCCGACCGGGTCATCGCGATCCCCGGCAAGGCGCACGACGAGGCCCACCAGGCGGCGGCGGTCGAGCGGACCATGGAGGCGTTCGGCCGGGTCGACTACCTGGTGAACAACGCGGGGACCAACCCGGTCTTCGGCCCCATGGCCGAGCTCGACCTCAATGTGGCCCGCAAGGTCTACGAGACCAATGTGATCTCGGCGCTCGGCTTCGCCCAGCAGACCTGGAAGGCCTGGCAGAAGGAGAACGGCGGGGCGATCGTCAACATCGCCTCCGTCGCCGGCGTCGCCCCCTCGCCGTTCATCGGCGCGTACGGGATGTCGAAGGCGGCCATGATCAACCTGACCGCCCAGCTGGCGCACGAGTTCGCCCCGGTCGTCCGGGTCAACGCGATCGCCCCGGCCGTGGTCAAGACGAAGTTCGCCGAGGCGCTCTATGAGGGCCGCGAAGCGGAGGCGGCCGCCGCCTACCCGCTGGGCCGGCTCGGCGTGCCCGAGGACATCGGAGGTGCGGCGGCCTTCCTGACCTCCGCGCAGTCCGACTGGATCACCGGACAGACCCTCGTGGTCGACGGAGGAATTTTCCTCAACGCGGGCGTTGGCTGAGAGCAGCCTGGCCCGATTTGGCCCTGATTGAAACAAGTGCCCCGCCGGGCCAGCGGATTGACCTGGTGGGGCGCTGCGGTATGGTCTGCCGACCCATGGCTGATCGAGGAGCGTGCACGTGTTCTACCGGGCCAGTCTGCAGGCTGCTGCAGCCCTAGCTTCCCTTTCTCTGCTGGCCGGCTGCGGTCTCCTTTCCGACAGCGGATCGGAAAAGGACCAGAAGATAACCGTCGGGACGACCAGCTCCCCGTCCACGCTCGATCCGGCGGCGGCCTGGGACGGTTCCTGGGAATTGATGCGGAACGTTTACCAGACCCTGGTGAGCTTCCCCACCGGCAGCACGAGCCCGGAGCCGGACGCGGCGGACTCCTGCAAGTTCACCGACGCGACGAGCATGGCGTACCGCTGCACGCTCAAGAAGAACCTCAAGTTCTCCAACGGCGAGAAGCTCGACGCCGAGGCCGTGAAGTACTCCATCGACCGCATCGTGGACATCCACTTCAAGGGCGGCCCGGCCGGGATGCTCGGCTCGCTCGACCGCATCGAGACCAAGGGCGACGACACGGTCGTCTTCCACCTGAACAAGTCCGACGCCACGTTCCCGTTCGTCCTGGCCACCCCCGCCATGTCGCTCGTCGCCCCCGGCGACTACCGCCAGGACAAGATCCGCGAGGACGGCAAGGTCACCGGCTCCGGCCCGTACCTCCTGGAGTCCTACGAGGCCGGCAAGACCGCCGAGCTGAAGAAGAACCCGGACTACAAGGGCTTCGCCAACCGGAAGAACAACGCGGTCACCATCCGCTACTTCGAGAAGTCCGCCGACATGGTGAGCGCGCTCAAGGCCGACGAGATCGACGCCACCTACCGGGGTCTGACCGCCGAGGAGGTCGTCAGCCTGGAGGACAACAAGGACGACAACGCCGGCCTCCAGATCGTCGAGAGCACCGGCGCGGACATCCGCTTCCTGGTCTTCAACCCGAAGGACCCGGCCGCCGCGAACCCCGCCGTCCGCAAGGCCATCGCCCATGTTGTCGACCGCGACGCGCTGGTCGAGAAGGTCTACCGGGGCACCGCCGAGCCCCTCTACTCCATGATCCCCAAGGGCATCGCCGGACACACCACGAGCTTCTTCGACACCTATGGTGACCCGGATGTGGCCAAGGCGAAGAGCATCCTCTCCGGGGCCGGCATCACCGAGCCCGTGAAGATGACCTTCTGGTTCACCACCGACCGCTACGGCTCCGCCACGGAGCCCGAGTTCGAGGAGCTCAAGCGGCAGCTGGAGGCCTCCGGACTGTTCAAGATCACGCTGCGGGGCGAGCCCTGGCAGAAGTTCCAGGAAGGGTTCAACAAGGGCTCGTACCCGGTCTTCGGCCGAGGCTGGTTCCCCGACTTCCCGGACCCCGACAACTTCGTCGCCCCGTTCGTGGGCCAGGAGCCCGTCACCGGCAGCCCGTACATCAACAAGGAGATCACCCAGCAGCTCCTTCCCGCCTCGCGGCAGGAGAGCGACCGGGGCGCGGTCAGCAAGCAGTTCGAGCGGGCCCAGGAGATCCTCGTCGACGACGTCCGCCTGCTGCCGCTGTGGCAGGGCAAGCTGTACGTCGCCGCGGGCGAGGACATCGGCGGCGGCGAGCGGGCACTCGACCCGCAGACCGTCATGCAGATGTGGGAGCTGTACCGCAAGGCCAGCTGGTAGCGGCCTCGCGGTGAAGGGACGACGGGCCTCCTCGGGGGCCCGTTGTCAGTGGCGACCGGTAGGTTCTGGGATCAAGAACCTGTTGCTCACCGGAGGTTGTGGACGTGACCGATATCGACCTGCTGCCCGAGTCCTGGCGCGGCGTCCTCGGCGAAGAACTTCAGAAGCCGTACGTCAAGGAGCTGGCGGACTTCATCGAGGAGGAGCGGGCCAAGGGCCCCGTGTATCCGCCCCGCGAGCAGGTCTTCGCCGCCCTGGACGCCACGCCGTACGACAAGGTGAAGGTCCTCGTCCTCGGCCAGGACCCGTATCACGGCGAGGGCCAGGGGCACGGGCTCTGCTTCTCCGTGCGGCCCGGCGTGAAGACGCCCCCGTCGCTGCGCAACATCTACAAGGAGATGCAGCAGGAGCTGGGCCTGCCCATCCCGGACAACGGCTATCTGATGCCCTGGGCCGAACAGGGCGTCCTCCTGCTCAACGCCGTGCTGACCGTCCGGGGCGGTGAGGCCAACTCCCACAAGAACAAGGGCTGGGAGAAGATCACCGACGCCGTGATCCGCGCCGTCGCCGATCGGCCCGACCCGGCGGTCTTCGTGCTCTGGGGCAATTACGCGCAGAAGAAGCTGCCCCTGATCGACGAGGAGCGTCACGTCGTGGTGAAGGGCGCGCACCCCTCGCCGCTGTCCGCCAAGAAGTTCTTCGGCTCCCGCCCCTTCACACAGATCAACGAGGCCGTGGCCGCCCAGGGGCACCAGCCGATCGACTGGCGGATCCCCGACCTCGGCTGACGGGTTCCCCGGCGGGGACCGCCTCCGAGCCCGTGTCTGACCGGTTCCGCGCAAGCCCGGCGTTAGCGTCGGACGGACGGGGGCGACCGGTCGGACGGGCGACGAGGAGAGAGCAGTGGTGGAGCAGCAGGAGGCGTCCGAGGACGCCGTCATGACCAGGATCGGCCAGGCGATCATGCTGCTCCACGGAGGTGACCGGGAGGAGGCCCGCAACCGCTTCGGCGCGCTCTGGTCGGAGCTCGGAGCGGACGGCGACGCCCTGCACCGCTGCACCCTCGCGCATTACATGGCCGACACCCAGGACGATCCCGGCGACGAGCTGGCCTGGGACCTGCGCGCCCTGACGGCCGCCGAGGGGGCGGGCGGTGGGCGGGCGGGGGAGCACCCAGACCTTCCGGCCGTCCGGGCGTTCTACCCCTCGCTGCACCTCAACCTGGCGGCGGACTACCTCAAGCTCCAGCGCCCCGAATCCGCCCGCATCCACCTCCAGCGGGCCCGCGCCGCGGCCGAATCGCTCGCGGACGACGGGTACGGCGGCGGGGTCCGCGCCGCCATCGACCGCCTGGAGCTCCGCTTGGGGGAGCAGTGACCCCCGGGGACCCCTCAGGGCCCCCGGGGGGACAGGAGCGTCAGCGGCTGTACGTCTCCGAGCAGATGCGGGCCTGCGGACTGCCCGCGGGCCAGCCGTACCCCCGGCCGAGCGCACAGACGTCCGCGCCGCCGCCGGGGACGCGTGGCAGGGCGGGCGCGGTGACGGGCGGGACACCCGGGACCCGGTCGGGCGCCCGCCGCCGTGGCGGGTCCGCGCGCTCGGGCGG
>NZ_LZRD01000033.1 GCF_001687325.1 Streptomyces sp. PTY087I2
ACCGGGCCGCGGCCGCCGCGGAGGCTCTGGCGCGGAAGGCGGCGAAGGCGGCGCGGGAGGCACGCGACGCGGCCCGGGCGGCCGCGACGCACGCCCGGAACGCGGCGAAGGCCGCTGACGACGCGGCCGATCACGCGGGGGACGCCGCGCAGGCGGCCACCCGGTCGACGGCGCACGCGAACGCGGCGACCGAAGCGGCGAACGCGGCGACCGCGGCGGTCACCAAGGCCCAGCAGATCTACACCATCGCCCGCGAGGTCGAGGCCGGAGAACTCCTCGCGCGGACGAACGCGGGTATCGAGCTGGCCCGTGATCAGCAGCAGGCCGCCACCGACCGCACCAAGGCGCAGGCCGCCCTTGAGCAGGGGGTACGGGACCGGGAGACGGAGCGGAACCGGCTGCTGGCCCTGGCGGACACGCCCGGCGCCGACCTGGCGCACATGGCCGAGCAGGGCCGTGACCTCGCTGTTCTGGTGATGAAGAACGGCACCGCGTGGGGGCGGGCGGCGGCGGAGGCCGTCCTGGCCGGCCCGGACGATGTGGTGATCGACTACCTGCGCAACGGGTGGGACACCGCCCGGGAGCAGGACGACCGCTCCTATGTGGAGCGCCTCGCCGAGGAGAGCGAGACGGAGGAGGTCCGCGATGCCGCGGAGGCAGCGCTGAAGGGCGACGCCGCCGCGATCACCGCGTTCGTGAACGACGGTCAGTACCGGGCGGGCGCGCAGGGCATGCGGGTCGCGATCGCTCAGATCATCTCCGGGGCGGGGCCGATCCTGAAGGAGGCCGGGCAGCAGGCTCTGGCCACCGACGACCCCAAGAAGTACAGCGAGTTCCTGCTCACCGCCCAGCCCACCGCCCGTACCCAGGACGAGCGGGTCCGGGCGGCGCAGCTGGTGGATTCCGGGACCCCGGAGGTGAAGTCCGCGGCCCGGGTCGCCCTGGAGGGCTCCCCGCAGACCCTGCACGCCTTCATCGCCTCGGGTCAGTTCAATGCCCAGCGCAAGGATCACCTCAACGCCACACACGTGGCGCAGGTCCAGAAGCTGATCGCGGACGCGGCGAAGGTCGCGGCGACCGCGCAGCAGAACGCGGCGACCGCGCAGAAGGTCGCGGCGATCGCCCGGAAGGCGGCCGCCGAGGCCGACCAGTGGGCCAAGAAGGCCGGCGAGTCCGCGACGAAGGCCCAGGGCTACGCCGACCAGGCCGCCCAGCACGCCAAGGACGCCGCGTCCTCAGCCGCTTCGGCCGCCGCCTCCGCCAAGACCGCCCGCAACGCCGCGAACAACGCCGACCTCGCGGCGTCGGACGCCGCGCGCTCCGCCACCGACGCCACCCTGTCCTCCGAATCCGCGCAGGCCGAAGCGGCCGGTGCCTGGTACGCGGCGGATCAGGCCCGTGCCTCGGCGATCGCCGCGGGCAAGGACGCCGAGGCCGCGCTGAAGGCGGCCACGGAGGCCTTCACCATCGCGGTCAAGAAGCACAAGGAAGAGGCCGAGGCCCGCCGGAAGGCGGCGGTCGAGGCCAAGGAGAAGGCCAAGAACGACGCGGGGGCCCGCGCCCGGGAGATGTACCGCTGCGGCCAGGCCTACATCCCCTGCGACCCGCAGGGCTTCGCCCGCTGGTGCCAGCACAACGAGATCTACTGCTCCATCCTGGCCCACGGCGACGAGTTCGGCGCCGCCATGGAGGACCTCCTCAACATGGGGAAGGAGATCGCCGGGCTCGGGAACCTCGAAAAGTGCATGGAGAACAAGAACTTCGAGAACTGCTGGGAACTCGGCACCGACGTCCTCATCGGCGCCAAGCTCAAAGCACTCGACAAGGCCTTCGACGCCCTGAAACTCCTCAAGCGCGGCTGCAAGGCCGCCGGAAAGGCCACCCGCTCCGCGGGCTTCTCGGCGGCCGCGGCGGCAGCGGACAACTTCGGATGCCTCGAAGGGGCGGTCGACCATGACGTGTACGACCCCGTGACCGGCAATAGGATCACCGATATCGACCGGTTCGAGAAGGGCGTCCTGTGGGAGGAGAAGACCGCCATCTACGGTGACACGAGCTGGCTCGACAAGCATGTGAACAAGAAGCTCGCGGCGTACCTCCGTGCTCGGGCCGAGCTTCCCGAGTCCTACCGGAGCGCGCCCATCGGATTCCGCTTCACCAAGTCGGGTGTGGACTCCCGCTTCCGGGCCGCGCTGGAGGAACGGTTCGAGCAGCTGCGGCGACAGCACCCCGACCTCGACCTCAGACTGGAGATCTCGGATTGAGTCACCCCTTCGACGTCGACGGCCGTACGGTCTGGGACGCGGGCAGCAGCAGCGGCCGGCTGTACGAGGACATGGCGCGCGCGGCGGCTGACTCCCTCGGCCTCGCCAGCGGTCTCCTGGCGAACGACCAGGGCGGATGCGATGTGGATCCGGTGGCCTTCCAGCGGTTCGCCACCGGTCTCTACGATCTGTACGCCCGCGCGGGCAACCCGGTGCTGTCCGGGATGCTGAGAGCGGTGCTGGTCCCCTCCCTGGTCCTGCTGGAGAGGACCGGTGGCGAACTGGTCCTGCGGCCCGCGGACGAGGAAGCGCTGCGGGCCGAGCGGGCGACGGCCGCGCGGTCCATGGGGACCGAGGACTGACGGCAGCAACAGGACGGCTCCACCGCGCAACGCGGTGGAGCCGTTTTCCGTACCCTCGCGGTACGCGTACGAGGCCGGACGGGCCCTTACGCGCTGAGCGGGAAGACCTCGCCCAGCTCGCGGAAGACCGCGGTGTTCAGGGCGAAGGCGCGCTTGCACTCCTCGATGATGCGCTGCTTCTCCAGGTCGTCCGCGTTCACACCGTCCAGCAGCTCGCGGTAACCCCGCTTGAAGGCGGCCGGGTTGGTGATCTGCTCGAAGACGTAGAACCGGACGCCGTCGCCCTTGCGCTCGAAGCCCCAGGTCTTCTCCGCCTTGTCGCGGATGATCTGACCGCCCGACAGGTCGCCCAGGTAGCGCGTGTAGTGGTGGGCGATGTACCCGGCCGGCCAGGTGCGCGCGCACTCCGTGACCCGGGCCGCGTACGCCGCGGTGGCGGGCAGCGGCTCAAGACCCTCGCGCCAGTCGGCCCCGCGCAGATGCGCCAGGTCGCGCTCCAGCTCGGCGGAGCGCATCAGCTCGGGCTGTATGAACGGGCCCGCGACCGGGTCGTTCCGCAGGGCCTCCGCGGCCTCCTCCAGCGCCCGGTACACGAACCACAGCTGCTCGGTGTAGCGCGTGTACGCGTCCACTCCCAGCCGCCCGCCGAGGAGGTCACTCATGAAGGTCGAGGTCTCGGCCTCGGTGTGCTGCTCGTGCGACGCGGTGCGGATGAGCGTCGAGAAGGGAGTGACGGTGGCGGTTGCGTCCAAGGCGGGCCTCCGGGGACCGAGGGGACGGGAAGTCCAGAAAGAGACGGAAATATCGGCAGGCGACCGCCGCGACGGTGCGGCGGCGCTCGCCGGTATGCCGATCCTCCTACTTAGGTTTACCTAAGTCAACTGGTTCCCGACTGCTTGTCGGTAAAAAACTACGCCACGAGGGAGCGGAGGGCCCGATATCGGACAGTTCGGGGTGATTACGGAAGGGTGAGGATCTCCGCTCCGGTCTCCGTGACGACCAGCGTGTGCTCGAACTGGGCCGTCCGCTTCCGGTCCTTCGTCACCACGGTCCAGCCGTCCTCCCACAGGTCGTACTCGTGGGTGCCCAGCGTCAGCATCGGCTCGATGGTGAACGTCATCCCCGGCTGCATCACCGTGGTGGCGTGCGGGCTGTCGTAGTGCGGGATGATCAGCCCGGAGTGGAACGAGGTGTTGATCCCGTGCCCGGTGAAGTCGCGCACGACCCCGTAGCCGAACCGCTTGGCGTACGACTCGATGACCCGGCCGATGACGTTGATCTGCCGCCCCGGCTTGACCGCCTTGATGGCCCGGTTCAGCGACTCCCGGGTGCGCTCGACGAGCAGCCGGGACTCCTCGTCCACGTCACCGCAGAAGTAGGTGGCGTTGTTGTCTCCGTGCACCCCGTTGATGTACGCGGTGACGTCCAGGTTCACGATGTCGCCGTCGCGCAGCACGGTGGAGTCGGGGATGCCGTGGCAGATGACCTCGTTGAGCGAACTGCACAGGGACTTGGGGAAGCCCCGGTAGCCGAGGGTGGAGGGGTACGCGCCGTGGTCGACCATGAAGTCGTGGGCGACCTTGTCGAGCTGGTCGGTGGTGACACCCGGGGCGATGTGCTTGGCGGCCTCCTCCATCGCCTGCGCGGCGATACGGCCCGCGATGCGCATCCGCTCGATGGTGTCGGCGTCCTGGACCTCCGGGCCGGTGTACGGCGTCGGAGCCGGCTTCCCCACGTACTCGGGGCGCCGGATGTTTCCGGGTACGGAACGGACGGGAGTGATCTCCCCTGGTACGAGAAGCGACTGGCCAGACATGCCAGCGAGTCTAACCAGCGGCCCCGGGGCACCATGGGGTTAGGGAAAGGAGCTGTCGATGGCCCTGTTCAAGAAGCGCACGGTCGGCAAGCCGGGCGAGTGGTACTACTGCCTGGAGCACAAGAAGGTCGAGGAAGGCCCGGAGTGCCCGGCGCTGAACCGTTTCGGCCCCTACACCTCCCGCGAGGCGGCCCAGCACGCGATGGACACCGCGCGCGACCGCAACCTGGAGTGGGACACGGACCCGAAGTGGCACGACGAGGACAAGGGCAAACCAAGCCCGTCCGGCGATTGAGGACATCTCTTCGTCTTCAGCCCCTCGGGCGTGTGAGGCCGCAGAATCCAGCCCCTCCGGCGTTTGAGGAGCGGGGCGCGGGGCGGAGCCCCGGACCGGGTCACCCCTCCACCCGGGCCTCCCGCCTCCGCACCGCATCCTCATCCGTCTCCGAGTCGTACCGCACCAACTTCGGCAACGCCGCCGTCAGCAGCGCCACCGACGCCACGCACGCCACCCCGCCCGTCCAGATCGCCGACCGGGTCCCGGTCCACCCCGCCATCGCCCCGGCCCGCACCTGACCCAGCTGCGGCCCCACGCTGTACGACAGCACCTCGATGCCCGCCAGCCGCCCCCGCAGCTCCTCCGGGATCGTCTGGTTCCAGATCGTCGACCGCCCCAGCCCGCTCAGCATGTCGCCCGCCCCCGCCACCGCCAGGCAGACCAGCACCACCCACACGCTGGAGAACCAGCCCGCCGCCGCGATCGCCAGCCCCCACGCCGCCGCACCGAACACCACGAACAGCCCGTGCCGGCGCACCCGGGACGTCCAGCCGCTGGTCAGCCCCAGGGCGAGGGAGCCCACCGAGCCCGCCGCGTACATCAGCCCCAGCGACCACTCCGCGTCCAGCTCGTCCGCCAGGAACGGGAAGATCGTGTTCGGGAAGGCGAAGAACATCGCCGCCAGGTCGATCGCGTACGTCCCCAGCAGCACCGGCCGGCTCCAGGCGTACCGCGCGCCCTCCACGATCCCGCGCAGCGACGGCCGCGCCGCCTCCTTGGCGGGCGGCGCGGGGGAGAGCCGCAGACAGAGCACGACGGAGACGGCGAACGTGCACACCGTCACCGCGTACGCCGTGCCGTGACCGGCGTACGCCACCACCAGACCGGCCAGCGCCGGTCCCGCGATCGCCCCGATCTGCCAGCGCAGCGAGTTCAGCGCGGCCGCCGCCGTCTGCTGGGCGTGCGGCACGATCCGGGCCATCAGGGAGTCCAGCGCGGGCCGCTGGAGCCCGGCGAGCGCGGAGACCCCGCCGGCCACCACGTACAGCGGCCACAGCAGCGGCTCCGGGAGCAGGGCGTTCACCAGCAGGATCCCGGCGAGCACCCCGAGCCCCGCCTCGGTGAGCAGGATGACCCGGCGGCGGTCCACCGAGTCCGCGAGCGCCCCGCCGTACAGCCCGAAAACCACGAGCGGCACCAGCTCCACCGCGCCCATCGCCCCGACCGCGAGCGGGGACCCCGTGAGGTGCTTGATCTGGAGCGGCAGCGCGATGAGCGCCATGAAGCTGCCGAAGTACGTGATCAGGCCCTGCACCCACAGCAGCCGGAAGTCCGGCGAGGAACGCCACGGCGCGAGGTCCGGCAGCAGAGCGCGCAACCGGCCCGGCTGAGGCGGGGACGCGGGAGGGGGCGAGGGAGACGGTGAGGGTGGGGGAGGCGCAGAGGTCACGAAGGGCCATGATCCGTACAACGGGGTGCACCGGGCAAGCGGGTTTCCCGCAGGACTGCCCTGCGGGGCCCCGGCTTCCGGCGCTTGCGCTTCCGGCCGGGCTGTCCGGCGTTGTCCCGGCTTCCGGCTCTTGCGTTCCCCGCCGGGCTGACCGACGCGGCTCCGGCTTCCGGCGCCTGCGCTCCCGGCCGTGCTGACCGGCTCTGTCCCGGCTTCCGGCGCCTGCGTTCCCCGCCGTGCTGACCGGCGCTGTCCCGGCTACCGACGCTTGCGCTCCCCGCCGTGCTGACCGGCGCTGTCCCGGCTACCGACGCTTGCGCTCCCCGCCGTGCTGACCGGCGCGGCTCCGGCTTCCGATGTCCGCCCTTCCGCCGCGACACCGGCGTCGTCCCGCCGGTCGGCGCCCGGCCCTCCCCGCTCGCGCTACCAGCGGGCCGGTGGCGGCTGGGTCAGGCGGTCGGCCAGCCGGGACAGCCGGTCCCGGAACGTGTGCCGGCCGCCCGCCGGAGGCCTTCCGTTCTCCCCGGCGGCCGCGCTCACCAGGTGCTGCACGATGTCCAGGTCAACCTCGTCGTCCCCGCCGACCACCAGCGACTCGTGCGCCAGGCCGCCGACCTCGGGGTCGCCGCCGTCCAGGGTGAGCACCCGCGCCCCGGCCCGCCGGGCGTCGTGGACCCGCTCCAGCAGGCCTTCGCCCGGCCGCTCCGGTGCGACCAGCAGCACCGTCTCGCCCCGCCCCGCCGCCGCGATCCGGCCGAGCCCGACCGCCAGGTGCGCCGGGTCGCCCGCCGCCACCCGGTGCCGTACGAGCGTGGGAGCCAGCTCCGGCAGCCCGGACCAGGCGGACTCGTCGGAGAGATGGGCCGCCAGATGCCACGGCTCGTACGCCTCGGTCCCCGCCAGCAGCAGCCCGCCGCCGCGCGGGACGACGGAGGCGCGCAGGGCCAGCGCGAACCGGCGGGCGTCCTGCGGCCACCGGGTCCCGGCCAGCACATCGCGGAGCAGGGCGACGCGTACGGCATCCATGGCCCGGCATCCTGCCCCGGCCCGTTGCCCCGGCCGGCCCCGTCGGCCGTCCCCTCACCCGAACGGAGGACCGGGCGGGGAGCGGAACCGGCGAGCGGAACCGGGACGGGCGCATCCCCACGGGCCGCCTCCCCGCGTCCTACCTGGCAGTAGGGTCGGCCCATGACTACACAGGACAGCAGCGGCAGCGCGCCCAAGCCCCCCGCCAAGGACCCCTGGGACCTCCCCGACGTATCCGGCCTGAGCGTCGGCGTGCTCGGCGGGACCGGGCCGCAGGGGCGCGGCCTCGCCTACCGGCTCGCCCGCGCCGGGCAGAAGGTCACCCTCGGCTCCCGCGACGCGGCCCGCGCCGAGCAGGCGGCGGCCGAGCTGGGCTTCGGCGTCGAGGGCGCGGACAACGCCGAGTGCGCCCGGCGCAGCGACATCGTGATCGTCGCCGTGCCGTGGGACGGTCACGCCAAGACGCTCCAGTCCCTGCGCGAGGAGCTCGCGGGCAAGCTCGTCATCGACTGCGTCAACCCGCTCGGCTTCGACAAGAAGGGCGCCTACGCCCTCAAGCCCGAGGAGGGCAGCGCCGCCGAACAGGCCGCCGCCCTGCTGCCGGACTCCCGGGTCACCGCCGCCTTCCACCACCTCTCGGCCGTGCTGCTCCAGGACGAGTCCATCGAGGAGATCGACACCGATGTGCTGGTCCTCGGCGAGGCGCGCGCCGACACGGACCTCGTGCAGGCGCTGGCCGGGCGGATCCCCGGCATGCGCGGCATCTTCGCCGGCCGGCTGCGCAACGCCCACCAGGTCGAGTCGCTGGTCGCCAACCTGATCTCGGTCAACCGCCGCTACAAGGCCCACGCCGGACTGCGTACCACCGACGTCTGACCGGGCCGGCCCCGGCGGGCGCTCCGGCAACGGGTCCGGGCGCTCCCCGGGACGGGGCACAACGGGGCATGGGGGACACTGGACGGGACCGCGACCGTTCCCGACAGGGAGCGGGACCCGTTCCCGACAGGAGCCGACCCCCATGCCCCGCATCGCCCTCTACGCCCTCGTCGTCTGCGTCCTCGCCGTCGTGGCGGCCGTGGTCTCCTTCGCCCGGGGCAGCCTGCTCGGGATCGTCTGGGTGCTCATCGCGGGTCTCTCGTCCAACATGACCTGGTTCTACGTGCGCAGGCACCGCCTGGCCGCCACCACCGCGACCGCCTCCGACGCCGGCTGAACCACCCACCGGCCCCGGCTCCGGCCCCGGTCAGCCGACCGCGCAGCCCGGGTCCTGCTCGTCGAAGAGCCCCCGCCAGAAGCGGTACAGGTCGTAGCCGCAGTACCGCTGGTACTCCTCGACGCCCAGGCCGCGCAGCAGCGCGTGGATCGCGTCGAAGAAGGCGATGTTCACCTCGGGGATCCACAGGATCGCGAACACGGCGATCAGCCCGAACGGCGCGATCGGCTCCACCTGGCGGCGAATCCGGTACGAGAGCCAGGGCTCGATCACGCCGTACCCGTCCAGACCCGGGATCGGCAGGGAGTTCAGGATCGCCGCCGTCACCTGGAGCATCGCCAGGAACGCCAGCGCGTACTGGAAGGCGCGCGGCACCCCGTCCAGCGCGTCCAGCCAGAAGGGGGCCGTGCAGACAATCGCGAACGCCACGTTCGTCAGGGGGCCCGCCGCCGAGATCAGGCTGTGCCTCCACCGGCCGCGGATCCGGCCGCGCTCGATGTAGACCGCACCGCCGGGCAGCCCGATCCCGCCCATGATCACGAAGAGCACCGGCAGCACGATGCTCAGCAGCGCGTGCGTGTACTTCAGCGGGTTGAGCGTCAGATAGCCCTTCGCCCCCACCGACAGGTCCCCGCTGTGCAGCGCGGTGCGGGCGTGCGCGTACTCGTGGAGGCAGAGCGAGACGATCCAGGCCCCGGTGACGAACAGGAAGACCGCGAAGCCGGTGGCGTCCGCGAAGCCCGTCCACACCGCCCAGCCCGCGACCGCGGTGACGGCGGCGATGCCGAGGAAGACCGGGCTGATCCTGCGGTCGCCGCGGGTGGCTGCGGTGGTCATCGGCGTTCGACTCCCTCGGGTGGTGGACGGGGTGATCGTACGGTCCGGCAGGACTGGAACGTCGGCGACCGCTTGTGGAGTTCCACCCGGTCAACGCCGGTCCGTCGTCCGTCACGGACAATAGGCCCCGTGCACTACTGCGTCCTCGGCACCACCCGGGCACTCCGCGACGACGGCACGGCCGTCGCCCTCGGCGGGGCGCGGCTGCGTGCCCTGCTCACCGTCCTCGCACTGAGCCCCGGACGGACCGTCCCGGCCGGGGTCCTCGTCGACGAGGTGTGGGACGGCGACCCGCCCGCCGACGCGCCCGGTGCGCTCCAGGCCCTGGTCGGACGGTTGCGGCGGGCGCTCGGCCGCGGCGCCGTCGAGTCCGTGGCGGGCGGCTACCGGCTCGCCGCCCCGCCGGACGCCGTGGACCTGCACCGCTTCGAACGGCTTACGGGGGAGGGGAGCCGGGCCCTGGAGAACGGCGACGCGGCCGGTGCCCTCGCCGCCCTCGGGGACGCCCTCGCCCTGTGGAGCGGGCCCGCCCTCGCCGATCTGCCCGACCGTACGGCGGCCGCGTCCCGCTGGGAGGCCCGCAGGCTCGACGCCCGGCGGGCCGCGCTCGGGGCGCTCCTCGCCCTGGGCAGGCCGGGGGAGGCGCTGCCGGAACTGGCCGTGCTCTGCGACGCCCACCCGCTGGACGAACCGCTCCAGGCCCTGCGCATCAGGGCCCTGCGGGACGCGGGCCGCCCCGCCGAGGCACTGGCCGCGTACGAGGAGGTCCGCACCCTGCTCGACGACCGCCTCGGCACGGCCCCGGGCCCGGGCCTGCGCGCCTTGCACACCGAACTGCTGCATCCGGACCCGGCGGGGGTGGAACCGTTCCCCCGGACCCCGGGCGCCCCTGCGCCGGATCCTTTCGCCGGGCCCTCAGGGGTGCCCGGAGCGACCCCTTTCGCCCGGCCCTCGGGCGCGCCTGAGCCGGGGCCTTCCGCCAGGCCTTCGGGCGAGCACGCGCCGGATCCTTTCGCCCCGCCCTCGGGGGCGCCCGGAGCGACGCCTTTCGCCCGGTCCCCGGGCGCGCGGGCTCCCTTCCCCAGTTCCTCGGGCGCGCTGGGGACGGGGTCTTCCGACGGGTCCTCGGGCGCGCTGGGGCCGGGACCTTCCGCCGGGTCTTCGGGGGCGTCCGCGCCGGACTCTTTCGCCCGCTCTGCGGGCGTGCCCGGGGCGGGGCCTTCCGCCGGTTCCTCGGGTGCGCTGGGGCCGGGGCCTTCCGGCGGGTCTTCGGGGGAGCCCGCGCCGGATTCTTTCGCCCCGCCCCCGCCCCCGGGCTCGCCCGCGCCGGAGCCCGCGCCCAGGCCCGGGCCCGGGCCATCGGCCCCCTCGGTACGGCCGGCCGCCCCGGACGCGGTGACGGAAGCGGCCGCGCAGCCCACGCCCGGAGCCGAGGGCCCGGCTGGCCCCGGTGGTGGGGCCGCCTCCCATGGACAGGCCGCCCCCGGTGGCCCGGCTGCCTCTGGCGGTCCGGCGTCTTCCGATGACCGGCCTGCCCCCGGTCGCCTGGCTTCCGCCGGTGATCCAGCTCCCCCCGTCGGCCAAGCCTCCCCCGGCAGCCCGGCGTCCCCCGTCGGCCAAGCCTCCCCCGGCAGCCTGGCGTCCCCCGTCGGCCAAGCCACCCCCGCCAGCCCGCCCGCCCCCAGCGGCCAAGCAACCACCAGCGCCCCACCCACCCCCGGCAACCTCCGCGCCCGCCTCACCAGCTTCGTCGGGCGCGGCACCGACATGGCCGCCCTGCGTGAGGATCTCGGCCGGGCCCGGCTCGTCACTCTGCTCGGGCCTGGCGGCGCGGGCAAGACGCGGCTGTCGCAGGAGACCGCGGAGGCCGCCGCCGAGGCCTGGCCCGACGGGGTCTGGCTCGCCGAACTCGCCCCGGTCGACGACCCCGACGCCGTGCCCGAGGCCGTCCTGACCGCGCTCGGCGCCCGCGAGACCGTGCTGCGCGGCGCCGGGGCCGAGGAGTTGCGCGCCACCGACCGCACCGCCGCCGACCCCCTCGTACGGCTCACCGAGCACTGCGCCCCGCGCCGGATGCTGCTCCTGCTGGACAACTGCGAGCACGTCGTCGACGCGGCCGCCGCGCTCGCCGATCACCTCCTCGCCCGCTGCCCGCGGCTGACCGTCCTCGCGACCAGCCGCGAACCCCTCGGCGTACCGGGCGAGTTCGTCCGGCCCGTCGACCCGCTGCCCGACCCGATGGCCCTGCGCCTGCTCGCCGAACGCGGCGCGGCGGCCCGGCCCGGCTTCCGTACCGACGCCGACGAGGCGACCGCCGCCGCCTGCGCCGAGATTTGCCGGCGGCTCGACGGGCTGCCGCTCGCCATCGAACTCGCCGCCGCCCGGCTGCGGATGCTCACCCCGCGCCAGATCGCCGACCGCCTCGACGACCGCTTCCGCCTCCTCAGCAACGGCAGCCGCACCGTGCTGCCCCGTCAGCAGACCCTGCGCGCCGTCGTCGACTGGTCCTGGGACCTGCTGGACGCCGCCGAACGCGCCGTGCTGCGCCGCCTCTCCGTCTTCGCCGGAGGCTGCTCGCTGGCCGCCGCCGAGGAGGTCTGCGCCCTGCCCGAACCGGCCGACGGCGTCGTCGTGGACTCCCTGGACGTCGCGTCCCTGCTCGGCTCGCTCGTCGACAAATCCCTCGTCGTCGCCGCGCCCGGCGACGACGAGGAGATGCGCTACCGGCTGCTGGAGACGGTCGGCGAGTACGCCGCCGAGCGGCTGGCGGAGGCCGCCGAACGGGACGCCGTCGCGCGCCGCCATCTGATCCACTACCGGGAGCTGGCCCGGATCACCGGACCGAAGGTGCGCGGCGGCGGACAGCAGCGGGCGATCGCCGTCTTCCAGCGCGAGTACGAGAACCTGCGCACCGCGCTCCGCCACGCCGTCGCCGCCCGGGACGAGCACGAGGCGCTGATCATCGTGCTGTCGATGGCCTGGTACTGGATGCTCCGCGACCTGCGCTCGGACGCCGGCCAGTGGAGCGCGTCCGTCTCCGCGCTCGGCCCCGACCCCTTCGCCGCGCCCGGCGTCCGGGCCCCCGCGCTTCCGGAGCGGCCCACCGACCGGCCGCCGCCCATGGACGACGAGCAGCTCGCGGAGGCGCGGCGCGGAGTGGCCCTGCTCCAACTCGCCGGTGTGGACCACGCGATCAGCGCCTGGTCGAGCCCGGAGGGCAAGGCGCGCCTGCGGATCATCGCGGACACCTATCTGCCCGGCATGCCGCAGACCTGCCGACTGCCCGGCACTCTGTGGCTGTTCGCGATCATGCTCACCGGCGACGAGAACCGGACGCACACGGTCCTCGACGAGACGGTCCGGGCCTCGCGGGTCCACGGCGGCGAATGGGAACTGGGCTCCGCGCTCCACACCCGCGCCAACCTGCTGGCCAACAGCCCCGAGCGGGTGGCCGACGCGCGCGCCGACGCCGACGAGAGCCTGGAGATCTACACCCGGCTCGGCGACGACTGGGGCGCCGCCGAGGCGCTCTCCGCGCGGGGCGAGGCCAACGAGCGGGGCGGCGACTTCGCGGCGGCGCTGGACGACTACCGGGCCGCCGTGGAGTACGCGCGGAAGATCGGCGCCCAGAGCCAGGCGGCCCTGCTGCGGGCCCGGTACGCCGGAGCCCTCATCGAGCTCGAACGGCTCCCGGAGGCCGAGGCCATTCTGCGCGAAGTCACCGAGAACCGGCTGGAGTCGGGCCACGACGCGACCCCGATGGCGCGGATGCACCTGGGGTTCGTACTCGGTCTCCAGGGGCGGGTGGACGAGGCCCGCGAGCAGGCCCACCTGGTCCGCGAGGACTTCGGCACCCGCGATGTCGCCATCTTCGGCGGCTTCGTCCACGGCGTGCTGGCCTGGCTCGACAACCTCGACGGAGACCACTTCGCCGCCCTGGACAACGCGCTGACCGCGCTGGAGAGCGCGCGGGAACCGCTGTCGATGATGGTGGCCCCGCAGATGCCGTCGGCCCATCTCACGGCCATCGCCCACGCGTTCGCCGGGTTCGGCGACGCCGACGCGGCCCGGGACGCCGCCCGGCTGCTGGGGTTCCAGGAGACGCTTCTGCCGAAGGGACACGTGCGTACGGTGATGGAGCGCCGCAACCTGGAGCTCGCCGAGCAGGCCGCCCGGGACCGGCTCGGCGACGAAGCGGCGTACACGGCGGCGTACGAAGAGGGCGGCAGCCTCACTCTCGACGAGGCCACCGCCCTGGCGGAGGCGCACCGGCCGACGCCTCCCCCCACGTAGCGATCCGTCATAGGGATCCGCAGTTCAGGCCTTCTTGCGGAACTTGGACACCGCCAGCGGAGCCATCACCAGCGTGATGCCGGCGGTCCAGGCGAGCGTGACCCAGACGGAGTTCGCGACCGGGCCGCCCATCATCAGGCCGCGCACCGCGTCCGCCAGGTTCGACAGCGGGTTGTAGTCGGTGAAGGTCTGGAGCCAGCCCGGCATGGTCGTCGGCGGCGCGAAGATCGACGACCCGAACTGGAGCGGCATCAGCACCAGCATGCCCATCCCCTGGACCGCCTGGGCCGTCTTCATGGCCAGCCCGAGCACGATGAAGATCCACATGATGGCGGCGCCGAACACCGCCGACAGGGCCACGGCCCCCAGCAGGCCGAGCACCGACGTGCCCAGGGTCATGCCGAGCGCGAAGCCCATCGCGAGCAGGATGACGATGGCGACCATCATCCGGCCCAGCTCGACGACGATCTTCGCGATGAGGACCGAGGAGCGCGAGATCGGCATCGTCCGGAACCGGTCCATGACGCCCTTGCGGAAGTCGTCGTTGACGCCGCTCCCGACGGCCATGGCGATGTTCATGCCCATCATCGCCATCAACCCCGGCACCAGGTAGTTCAGATAGTCCTGCCGGTTTCCGCCGAGGCTGCCGCCGACCGAGCCGCCGAAGACGTACACGAACAGCAGCGTGAAGATGACCGGCATCAGAAGGACGTCGAACATCGACTCCGGGTCCTTCTTGATCTGGAGCAGATTGCGCCGCGCCAGGGCCCCGATGTGCCGGAGGTTGGCCCGGAGACCGATCCGGCCCTCCGCCGCCACGGCCGCCTTCGCGGGCGCGGGGCCCGGGGACCCGGCGGGCGCGGGGGTCAGTGTCGTGGTGGTGGTGCTCATGCGGCGACCTCCTGGGGAGCCGGGTCGGAGAGAGGGGAGGCCTTGTCGCCGGTGATCGCGAGGAACACCTCGTCCAGGCTGGGCAGGGCGGTGGAGACATGGGCGAGCGAGAACCCGCGCACGCCCAGCAGCCCGATGACGGCGGTCAGCTGCTCGTCGCTGAGGATGGGGACGTACAGCAGCCCCTCGTCCGGCACGGCCTGCGCCCCGGCGACACCGTCGAGTCCGGCCTCCCGGATCGCCTGGGCCATCGCGGGCAGCTCCGCCGGGTCCGAGGGCCGGATGTGCAGGGTGCGGCCGCCGACCTTGGCCTTCAGCTCGTCGACCCCGCCCCGGGCGATGATCTTCCCCCGGTCGATGACCGTCAGCTCCTTGGCGAGCTGCTCGGCCTCCTCCATGTACTGCGTGGTCAGCAGGACGGTGGCGCCCTCGGCGACCATCCGCTGCACCTCGTCCCAGACCTCGTTACGGGTCCGGGGGTCGAGCCCGGTCGTCGGCTCGTCCAGATACAGCACGGACGGGTTGCCGATCATCGAGGCGGCCAGGTCGAGGCGGCGGCGCATCCCGCCGGAGTACTCCATGCACGCCCGCCTGGCGGCCTCGGTGAGCGAGAACCGCTCCAGCAGCTCGTCGGCGCGGGCCCGGGCCTGCTTGCGGGGCAGATCGAGCAGCCGCCCGATCATGTACAGGTTCTCCCAGCCGGAGAGCTTCTCGTCGACCGAGGCGTACTGCCCGGTCAGGCCGATGGTGCGGCGGAGCTGCCGGGGCTGCTTCACCACGTCGTAGCCCGCGACGACCGCGTGGCCGGCGTCGGGGGTGATCAGGGTGGACAGGCAGCGTACGAGGGTGGTCTTGCCGGCGCCGTTGGGGCCGAGCACACCGAGGACGGTGCCCTCGCGCACATCGAGGTCCACGCCGTCCAGAGCCTTGGTCTCGCCGTAGTGCTTGACCAGCCCCCGCACCTCGACGGCGTTCCGGCCGCTGCCGGGGTTCTTGTCGATTCGTTCCATGTCCACCAGCAGACCAGCGCCCACCGACAGCTCACCGACAGACCGCCGATACGGGCTCCAGACGTGCGACAGCCCGCCGATGGGGGATGTCGGCGGGCTGTCGGTGGTGCGGGAAATGGCTGATGGGCGCCGCCGCCGGCAAGCTGCGGAGCGGCGGCGGCCGGGGGAGACGGGGATCAGAGGGGAATCAGTGGAAGGTGTGCTCCGGCGCCGGGAACGTGCCCCCGACGACCTCGTCCGCGAACTCCTTCGCCGCGTCACCGAGCACCTGGCGCATGTTGGCGTACTGCTTGGTGAAGCGCGGTACCTTGCCGCCGGTCAGCCCGACCATGTCCGTGTAGACGAGCACCTGCGCGTCGGTCCCGGAACCGGCGCCGATGCCGACGGTCGGGATGTGCAGCGTACGGGTGACCTCGGCGGCCAGCTCGGCGGGGACCAGCTCCAGCACGACGGCGAACGCGCCCGCGTCCTGGACGGCCTTGGCGTCCCGCAGCAGCTGCTGGGCGGCCTCCTCGCCGCGGCCCTGGACCCGATAGCCCATCGCGTTGACGGACTGCGGGGTCAGGCCGATGTGGCCCATGACCGGGATACCGGCCTCGACCAGCAGCCGGATCTGCTCGTGGGACCGCTCGCCGCCCTCCAGCTTGACCGCGCCGACGCCCGACTCCTTGATCAGCCGGGTGGCGTTGCGCAGCGCCTGGACGGGGCCCTCCTGGTACGAGCCGAAGGGCAGGTCGCCGACGATCAGGGCGCGCTTGGTGCCCCGGACGACGGCGGCGGACAGCATGGCGATCTCGTCCATCGTGACGGGCACGGTGGTCTCGTAGCCGAGGTGACAGTTGCCCATCGAGTCCCCGACGAGCATGACCGGGATCCCGGCCTCGTCGAAGACGGACGCGGTCATCGCGTCGTAGGCGGTGAGCATGGGCCACTTCTCGCCGCGCTCGGTGGCGGCGGCGATGTCGTGGACGGTGATGCGGCGGGTGGACGTCCCTCCGTACAGCGCCTTGCTGCTGTCGGCGGACGGGCCCGCGGGGGAGGTCGAACTCTGTTTCTGTGCAGCCTGAAGCGACATGGCCAACGGCTCCTTCGTCATCTCGAGGCGCCCTGACGGCGTCCCCGGATCCCTTCCATGGTGGCATCCCGCCCCACCACTCGGGAAGTGGGCCCGCCCACTCGGGAAGCGGGCCCGCGGGCACCGTCCCGGGACCGTTGGGGAAAGCTTTAACAATACGAGACGGTCTCGTATCGAAATGGGGTTAGGCTCTTCCCCATGCCCATATCGTCCGGCGCGCCCGCCGCGCCCGCCGTGCCCCGTGTTCCCGAGGCGATCCACCGCCGCCGCTGGTGGATCCTCGCCGTGCTCATGTTCAGCCTGCTCATCGTGGTGCTGGACAACTCGATCCTGAACGTCGCGGTCAAGACGATCGCCAGCCCCGCCCCCACCGGCATCGGCGCCACCCAGAGCGAGCTGGAGTGGGCGATCAACTCCTACACGCTCGTCTTCGCCGGACTGCTGTTCACCGCGGGCCTCCTCGGCGACCGGATCGGCCGCAAGAAGGTCCTCCTCGCGGGAACCCTGGTCTTCGGCCTCGGCTCCGCCCTGGCCGCGTTCTCCGCCTCGCCCGGTGAGCTCATCACCTGGCGGGCGCTGATGGGCTTCGGCGCCGCCTTCGTGATGCCCGCCACCCTCGCCGTCCTGATGAACGTCTTCGAGCGCGACGAGCAGCCCAAGGCCATCGGCATCTGGGCGGGCAGCGTCGGCCTCGGCATCGCCATCGGCCCGATCACCGGCGGGCTGCTCCTGGAGCACTTCTGGTGGGGCTCGATCTTCCTGGTGAACGTCCCCGTGGTGGTCCTCGCCGTGATCGCCATGGCGATCCTGGTCCCCGACTCCCGCGACCCGAAGCCCGGCAAGGTCGACCCGCTGGGCGTCGCGCTCTCCATCGTGGGCCTGGTCCTGCTGGTGTACGGGATCATCCGGGGCGGCGAACTGGCCGACTTCACCGACACCACCGTCCTCCTCGCCATCGCCGGCGGGCTGCTCGTGCTGGCCGGATTCGTCTGGCACGAGAAGCGCAGCAGCCACCCGGCGATCGACATCACGTACTTCCGGAAGCCCGCGTTCTCCGCCGCCGTCGCCGCGATAGCGCTGGTCTTCTTCGCGCTCATGGGCGTGACGTTCTTCTCCGCCTTCTACCTCCAGAGCGTGCGCGGGTACAGCGCCCTCCAGTCGGGCCTGCTGATCCTTCCGCTCGCCGCCGCCCAGATGATCTTCGCGCCCCGGGCCCGGCTGGTCGTCGACCGCTTCGGCGCCCGCGCGGTCTGCACGGCCGGCATGCTGCTGGTCGCGGCGGGACTCGCGTGCTTCGCCCTGTTCGACGCCGGTACGCCGGTGTGGGTGATGTGCCTCGTCTTCTTCGTCCAGGGCACCGGGATGGCGCACATCATGCCGCCGGTCACCGTGGCCGTGATGCAGGCGCTGCCCCGGGAGAAGGCCGGTTCCGGTTCGGCCGTCAACAACACGTTCCGCCAGGTCGGCGGGGCGCTCGGGATCGCGGTCCTCGGCTCGGTGCTCTCCACGGTCTACCGGGGTGACATCGAGGGCCACCTCGGCGCGGTCCCGGCCGGGGTCAGGGACGTGGCCGGCGAGTCCATCGAGGCCACGCTCGGCGTCGCGGAGAAGCTCGGCCCGGTGGCCGGAAAGCCTCTGGTCGCCGCTGCCAACGACGCGTTCATCAGCGCCATGCACGTGACGGCGCTCGGCTCGGCGGCCGTGGCGCTGATCGGCGCCGTGGTCGTCGGCCTGTTCCTGCCGGGCCGCCCTCCGGCGGCGACGGAGACCCCCGGGGCCCCCGAGGAAGCCCGCCCTCCGGCGGACCAGCTGACCAGCTGACCGCTGCCCCGACGAGGCCCGTCGATCGGGGCGCCCCGGGTCGGCGAGAATCGAGGCGACGGACGTACGCGGAACGTACGGCGAACGAACGTACGAGGAACGACGACGGCGCGGCGAGAGGCGGCTTCACGGTGCAAGGCCAGGACGGCGAGCGGAACCGGCACGGGGCACGGGACGGGGGCGAGCCGCTGGCCGGGGCGTCGGCCGGCACCCCGGCCGGTACGCCGACCGAGGCTTCGGCCGGGGCACCAGCAGCTGGTACGCCGACCGGGGCGTCGGCCGAGGTTCCGGTTGAGGCGTCAGCCGGGACGTCGTCCGCTGTTCCCGCCGGGGCTCCGACCGGTACTCCGGCCGGGGCATCAGCCGGTACACCGACCGGGGCTCCGCCTGGGGCATCAGCCGGTACGCCGACCGGGGCATCGCCCGGAGCCCCCGATCCGGAGCCCCGGCGCGGACGGCCCCGTTCCGCCGCCGCCGAGCGGGCGATCCTGGACGCCGTCATCGCCCTCCTGGAGGCGGGCGAACCGCTCGCGGCCCTCTCCATCGAGCGCATCGCGCGTACGGCGGGCGTCGGCAAGGCCACGATCTACCGCCGCTGGTCGGGCAAGGAGGAGCTGTTCGTCGACGTCGTACGCGACATGGAGCCCACCGACCCGCCCGTCTCCGGCACGGCGGGCCTCGCCGACCTGCGCGTGATGCTGGAGTCGCTGCGTACCCGGGGCCTCGCCCAGCGCTCCTCGGTGCTCCTGGTCAACATCTTCGCCCAGATGAAGAGCCACCCGAAGCTGTGGAACGAGTACCACGACACGGTCATCGCCCCCCGCCGCGTCGCGATGCTGGAGGCGGTGCGGCGCGCGGTCGCCGCCGGGGAACTCCGCGACGACCTCGACGTGGAGCTGATCGACGACCTCTTCGTCGGCCCCATGCTCGTCCGCACGGTGCACCGCCCCGACGCGCCGCTGCCCGACGACCTCGCGGACCGCATCATCGCCGCCCTGCTCCAGGGGCTCGCCCCCGCGGCACGAGTGTGATCGTTCTGTCACAAGCCGCCCCGGCGGGCCCCGGGCCGGAACCCGTCCTCCCGACTTCGTCGTCCTGGTCTCCGTACGGGATCTCCGTACGGCCGTCGGACACGGAACACCGGGCGGGCCGCCAGGCCGGCAGCCCGGCGGGCCGGTAGGTCGACGGCGGGAAAGACGCCGCCCATCACCTAGGGTCGAGGGCGCGGCGATGTGCAGGGCAAGGCAGTGAGGACAGCGCGATGGTGCAGGCGTACGGAGCGGACACGGACAACGGCAGCGCGGAGCAGCCCGGGGCCCGCGGATCCCGCTTCCGGGGCCTGCGGGACAGACTGACGTCCGACCCGGGCATCTGGCGGCGCGGCATCCTCCTGGCCCTCTGCTCGGTGCTGCTGACCCTGCTGATGGTCGTCCACGCGCAGATCCCCAACCGCCTCGGCAACCTCGGCAGCCTCATCGAGACGTTCCTGCCGTGGGTCGCGCTCTTCATCCCGGTGCTGCTGGTCCTGGGCCTGCTGCGGCGCTCCGCGACCGCCCTGATCGCGCTCCTGCTGCCCGTCGTGGTCTGGCTCAACGTGTTCGGCGGCCTGCTCACCGACAAGTCCGGCGGCGGCGGTGACCTGACCGTCGCCACCCACAACGTCAACGCGGGCAACCCCGACCCCGAGGGCACCGCGCAGCAGGTCGCCGGATCCGGGGCGGACATCGTGGCGCTCCAGGAACTCCCGGGCCGGCAGGTCTCCACGTACGAGAAGTCGCTGGCCGGCCGCTACCCGTACCACTCGGTCCAGGGCACCGTGGGCCTGTGGAGCAAGTACCCGATGGCCGACACCAAGCCCGTCGACATCAAGATGGGCTGGACCCGGGCGATGCGCTCGACGGTGAAGACCCCGCAGGGCGAGGTCGCGGTGTACGTGGCCCACCTGCCGTCCGTGCGCGTGAAGCTGCACGCCGGGTTCACCGCCAACCAGCGCGACAACAGCGCCGACGCGCTCGGCGAGGCCATCGCCGACGAGCGCGTGAAGCGGGTCGTCCTCCTCGGCGACCTGAACGGCACGATGAACGACCGCTCGCTCAACGCGGTCACCGCGCAGATGCGCTCCACCCAGGGCGCGGCGGGCGACGGCTTCGGCTTCAGCTGGCCCGCCTCGTTCCCGATGGCCCGGATCGACCAGATCATGGTCAAGGGCGTCGAGCCGATGGCCTCCTGGACCCTCGCGGCGACCGACAGCGACCACCTCCCGATCGCGGCCCGCGTGGAGCTGTGAGAACGCCCGGGGAGACAGCCGGGGGGACGGCCGCAACGAGCCGTTCACCTGGCGGTGGGCGACCCGGCACAAACGTCTGCGACAATTTGTTCCAGTAACTTACATATGGCTGGCGTGAGCCGTTGCCAGGCACCCCGAGTGCCCCGGCAACGGCTTCCTGCCGTGCGCGCGCCCCCGCCCCGCTCAGCACCACCGCATTGTGAAAGGTCCCCTCCCCATGCCCCTGGCCCTCCTCGCCCTGGCCGTGAGCGCCTTCGGCATAGGCACGACGGAGTTCGTCATGATGGGCCTGCTGCCCAACGTGGCGGACGACCTCGGCACGTCCGTGCCCACCGCCGGATACCTCGTCTCGGCGTACGCGATCGGCGTCGTCCTCGGCGCACCGCTGCTCACCGGCCTGGGTTCCCGCGTCCCGCGCAAGAAGATGCTGCTGCTCCTGATGGCGCTGTTCACCGTCGGCAACCTGGCCTCCGCGCTCGCACCGGACTTCGGCTGGCTGGTCGCGGGCCGCTTCCTCGCCGGTCTCCCGCACGGCGCGTTCTTCGGCGTCGGCGCGGTGGTCGCCGCCCGGCTGGTCTCCGAGGGCCGCCAGGCGCGGGCGGTGGCGACGATGTTCCTCGGCCTGACGGTGGCGAACATCGTCGGCGTCCCCGCCGCCACCCTCCTCGGCCAGCACCTCGGCTGGCGGGCCACCTTCCTGGTCGTCGCGGCGATCGGCCTCGCGGCGATGGCGGCCCTGGCCCGCCTGGTGCCCCGTATCCCGGTCGAGGCTCACCAGGACGTACGCCGCGAACTGCGCGCCCTCGGCAACCGTCAGGTGCTCCTCGGCCTGCTCACCGCGGTCTTCGGCTTCGCCGGGGTCTTCGCGGTGTACTCGTACCTCTCGGCCATGACCACGAAGGCGATGGGCTTCGGCGAGTCGTCCGTCACCCTGGTCCTGGCCCTCTTCGGCATCGGCATGACCCTGGGCGCCCTCGCCGCGGGCCCCCTCACGGACCGCGCCCTGCGCCCGACGCTGTACGGATCGCTCGGCGCCCTCGCGGTGGTCCTGGTGGCGTTCCCGTTCACGGTGCACGTGCAGTGGGCGGCGCTGGCGATGGTGGTGCTGCTCGGCGCCGTCGGCTTCATGACGACGACTCCGCTCCAGATGCTGGTCATGAACAAGGCAAAGGACGCCCCGACCCTGGCCTCCGCCTCCAACCACTCCGCCTTCAACCTGGCCAACGCGGGCGGCGCCTGGCTGGGCGGCGTGGCGATCGCGGCGGGCTGGGGCTGGACGTCCCCGGCGTTCGTGGGCGCGGTGCTGGCGGTGGCGGGCTTGGCGATAGCAGCAACGGCGGGCTACTTGGACCGGAACGGGGGCAAGCCCCGCTCCCGAGTGGTGGCGGCGAATTCAGCCCGCCCGGCACCCAGTCCAGCCCGTCCGGCGTTTGAGGACGGAACCGTTGCTCCGGGCGGGCCGGCCACCCACGTGGAACCCAGCCCGCCCGGCGCCCCATCCAGCCCGTCCGGCGTTTGAGGACGGAACCGAAACGCCGGGCGGGCCCGAGGCAACATCGACCCCGGGCCCGCCCGGCAACCCCAGCCCGTCCGGCGCTTGAGGACGGAACCGGCACGCCGGACGGACCGGCCCCTCACGTGGAACCCAGCCCGTCCGGCGCTTGAGGACAAAGGCGGCCGCCGGACGCCCCCGGCAACCACCCACCCCGCTAAGACGACTCGCGCCACCGATTCGTAATCGGCAACCGCCGATCCTTCCCGAACCCCTTCGGCGAAATCTTCGTCCCCGGCGGATACTGCCGCCGCTTGTACTCCGCCGTATCCACCATCCGCAACGTCTTCGCCACCAGCTCCGCATCGAACCCGGCCGCGACAATCGCCTCCATCCCCTGGTCCCGGTCGACGTACAGCTCCAGGATCGCGTCCAGGACCTCGTAGTCCGGCAGCGAATCCGTGTCGACCTGCCCCGGCCGCAGCTCCGCACTCGGCGGCTTGGTGATCGAGGCCTCGGGAATCGGCGGGGTCTGCCCCCGCTCCTCCGCAGCCCGGTTGCGCCACTTCGCCAGCCGGAACACGGCCGACTTGTACACGTCCTTGATCGGCCCGTACGCCCCGACCGCGTCCCCGTACAGCGTGGAGTAACCGACCGCCAGCTCCGACTTGTTGCCGGGCGCCAGCACGATCTGCCCCTCCTGGTTGGAGATGGCCATCAGCGTCGTACCGCGCAGCCGCGCCTGGAGGTTCTCCTCGGCCAGCCCCGTGAGCTGCAACGACTCCATGTACGCGTCGAACATCGGCGCGATCGGCACCGTACGGAAGTTGAGCCCGGTACGCCGCGCCAGCTCGGCCGCGTCGTCCTTGGAGTGCTCCGAGGAGTACTTCGACGGCATGGACACCCCGTACACGTTCTGCGCACCGAGCGCATCGCACGCGATGGCCGCGCAGATCGCCGAGTCGATGCCGCCGGAGAGCCCGATCAGCACGCTGCTGAAACCGTTCTTCGCAGCGTACGCGCGGAGCCCCACGACCAGCGCCGAGTAGATCTCCTCCTCGTCCTCCAGCCGCTCCGCGTACCCGCCCGCGAGCTCCGGCTCGTACGCGTCCACGGGCCGGTCCGACAGCACGACATGGTCGATCCGCAGCCCGTCGTCCACGACGCCCGAGGGCGCCACGGTCGCCGCCGCCGGCAGCTCCAGATCGAGGATCACGCTGCCCTCGGAGAACTGCGGGGCGCGGGCGATGACCTCGCCCTCCTTGTCGACGACGATCGAGTCACCGTCGAAGACGAGCTCGTCCTGACCGCCGATCATCGCCAGATAGGCCGTGGTGCACCCGGCCTCCTGGGCCCGCTTGCGGACCAGCTCCAGCCGGGTGTCGTCCTTGTCCCGCTCGTACGGCGAGGCGTTGATGGAGAGCAGCAGCCCGGCCCCGGCGGACCGGGCGGCCGGGACGCGCCCGCCGTCCTGCCACAGGTCCTCGCAGATCGCGAGGGCCACGTCGATGCCGTGGACCCGGACGACGGGCATCGAGTCGCCCGGCACGAAGTACCGGAACTCGTCGAAGACGCCGTAGTTCGGCAGGTGGTGCTTGGCGAAGTTGAGTGCGATCCCACCGCGGTGCAGCACCGCGGCGGCGTTGCGCGGGGAGCCGGCCGGCTGTCCGTAGCGCGCCGCGGCGTGCTCGGAGCGGTCCAGGTAACCGACGACGACCGGCAGTTCGCCGAAGCCCTCCGCGTCGAGCCGGGCGGCCAGCGCGCGGAGCGCCTGCCGCGAGGCCTCGACGAAGGACGACCGCAGGGCCAGGTCCTCGACGGGGTATCCGGTCAGCACCATCTCGGGGAACGCCACGAGGTGGGCGCCCTGTTCGGCGGCGTGCCGGGTCCAGTGGACGATCGCCTCGGAGTTGCCGGCGAGGTCGCCGACGGTCGAGTCGATCTGATTCAGTGCGAGGCGTAGTTGAGGCACGTCCGCCAGTGTAATCGTCTTTCTGACGCGATGTCCCGGCGGGCCGGGCAAAATCTGCCCCGGCCCACCGAAACCGCAGGTGGGACGGTTGTGCGCACCGACCCGCAGAGTCCCCGAGGACTCAGCCCCGGTACCCGAGGACCGCCATCATCCCCGCCTCCGCGTGGTAGACGTTGTGGCAGTGGACCATCCACAGCCCCGGGTTGTCGGCGTCGAAGTCCACGGTCAGCGACCGGTGCGGTAGCACGATCGCGGTGTCCTTACGGGCCCCGGCCGCGCTCCCGCCGAGCGCGAAGGTGTGCCCGTGCAGATGCAGCGGATGCCACATGGCCGTCCCGTTGTCGAAGACGAGCCGCACCCGCTCGCCCGCCTCCACCGGCCGCCGCCGCTCCGCGTCGTACGGCTGCCCGTCGAAGGCCCAGTCGTACGTCGCCATCCCGCCGGTGAGCCGCATCCGGATCGTCCGGTCCGGCAGCCGGACGGGCAGCGCGACGGACGGATCCGGAACCAGCCGCCCCGCCTGCACCACCTCCCCCTCCAGCTCCCTGGGACGTACGGAGGCGGCGGGCGCGGCCCCGCTCCCGGTCCGCAGGACGGCGAGGGCGGCGGCCTTCTTCCCCTCGGCCAGGGCGGTCAGCGGGAAGACCCCGTCCCCGGCGGTGACGAGGACGTCGTACCGCTCGCCCATCCCCAGCAGCAGCGCGTCCCCCGGGGTGTGCCGGACCGGGAACCCGTCGGTGTGCGTCACGGTCATCCGGTGCCCGCCGAGCGCGACGCGGAAGGCGGTGTCGCCGCCGGCGTTGATGATCCGCAGCCGGATACGGTCACCGGGCCGCGCCTCGAACGTCTCCGGATCGTCCGCGATTCGCCCGTTGACGAGGTAGTGCGGATAGGCGACATCACCGGCATCGCCACCGAGCGCCTCACTACGGGCCCCCATCATCATCCGAGAGGGACCACCGCCCTCCGGATCGTCCTCACCGGAACCGGCCATGGTGTGCGCACCATGATCCATCCCGCCGCTGCCATGCCCCATCCCCCCGGACAGCTCCTTGAGCACGGCGTCGGGCGTCGAACCGTCCACCCCGTCGACCCAGTCGTCGAGGACGACGACCCACTCCTTGTCGTACGCCAACGGCTCCTTCGGGTCCTCGACGATCAGCGGCGCGTACAGCCCCCGGTCCTGCTGGACGCCGGAGTGCGGGTGGAACCAGTACGTCCCCGGATGCGGTACGGCGAACCGGTAGGCGAACGCGGCCCCCGGGGCGATGTTCCGCTGGGTCAGCCCGGGGACCCCGTCCATGTCGTTGCGCAGCGCGAGCCCGTGCCAGTGCAGGGAGGTGGGCTGCGGGAGGTGGTTGGCGAGGGTGAGGGCGAGGGTGTCCCCAGCCGTCACCCGCACCTCGCGCCCGGGCAGCCGGTCCCCGTAGGCCCAGGAGGCGACGGTGGTGCCGCCGCCCAGATCGAGCCGGGTCCGGGTGGCGGTGAGGGAGACCTTCCGTACGGGCCCGGAGCCGCGCGCCGCCTCTGCCGCCTCGACCTCCTTGCCGCCGGGCGAGACGTACGTACCGGAGTCCTGGGCCCCGCCGCCGGGGGAGTGGGCGCCGCCGTGACCGCCGCCGCCGTCGGAACAGGCGGCGAGGGCTCCCGTACCGGCGACGGCGAGAGCGGCGCCGAGCACGGCGCGTCGGGTGGGTCGGTGCATGGGCATGCTGAAGACACCTCTGAAGAACTTGGTGGTTTCGAGAAGGGGCGGAGGTGAGACGCCCACTCCTAAATACGCAGCACCGAGACGCTTGCGAGCACCGATATCGGGGGAGGCGGATTCGGCCGCAGCACACGCAGGAGCCCGGAAATCGTCGGCGTACCGAGAGGCCGCCCGTCGGCGCGCAGGCCGAGCAGCCAGGAACCGACGAGGGCGAGGCTCCAGGCGCCGAGGACGGCGAGGCAGACGGAGAGCGGATCCATGCCGCTCATGGGGGCGTCGGTGCCGGGGGAGTCGTGCGGCGGGGGATGCTCGCCCATGGCGGCCGACGGCGCGGAGGCCGTCGGCATCGCGGCCGATCCGCTGTGCTCGGCCGGATGGCCGACCGGATGCCCGACCGTATGCATGGTGACGATGCCGAACAGCAGCGCGGCGAACAGCATCAGCTGCCCGTACGTCACGCTCCTGCTCCGCGCTCTGCCCGCCATGCGGGCCACCCTACCCCCGGCGGGTATACCGACGGACGGCGGCCCGACGCCTCTCCGCCGAAGCGGAGCGGGGGCGCCGGGCTCGCTCTGTCAGCTGCGGGAGTAGACCTTCAGCTGCGGGAGTAGACCTTCTCCGCCCAGCCCGCGATCTGCTCCTCGGTGAGGTGCTGGGCGAGGTCGGCCTCGCTGATCATGCCGACCAGCCTCTTGTTCTCGACGACGGGGAGCCGGCGGATGCGGTGGGTCTGCATCTCCTCCAGGACCGCGTCCACATCGGCCTCCGCCTCGATCCAGCGGGGCGTGCCCTGCGCGAGATCGCCCGCCGTGACCTTCGACGGATCGTGCCCCTTGGCCACACAGCCGACGACGATGTCGCGGTCGGTGATGATGCCGATCATCCGGTCCGAGTCGCCTTCGGCGGAGACGGGCAGGGCGCCCACGTTGTGCTCGCGCATCAACTGCGCCGCACGGTCGAGGGTCTCGTGGGCCGGGATCCAGCGGGCCCCGCTGTGCATGATGTCTTTGGCGGTCGTCATGGGGGATTTCCTCCTGCGTGCCGATGGCACTGCCGTACGGCCCCGAGCGCACCCATCGTCATCGGCGGGGCGGGCACGCGCGACCGCAATCACCCGTTCGGGTGCGCGGACGAGGGGCTGCAAGCTGACGCGCGTCGTCCGGGCTGTGGCCTCCCGGGCTCAGGACCGGGGGCGGGCCTTCCGCTCGGTGAGCATGTCGCGCATGAGCCCCAGCTCGGACTGCTGCCCCTCGACCATGCCCTGGGCGAGCCGCTGCTCCACCGGGACGGTGCACCGGGAGGCGCAGGCCTCGGCCATGACGACGCCGCCCTTGTGGTGGTCCGTCATGAGCTGGAGGTAGAAGACCTCGGCCTGCTGGCCGTCGAGGCGCGCGAGCCGCTCCAGCTCGGCGCGGGAAGCCATCCCCGCCATGAGCACACCGTCGCCGCCACCGCCGGGATGGTGCCCACCGTGCTCATGCCCGCCGTCCCCGCCCATCCAGGCCATCGGGGGAACGTCGCCGCCCGCGACCTTGGGCAGCCCCCAGAGGTCGAGCCGGCCGAGGAGCATGCCGCGCTGGTTGGCCTGGGTGTTGGCGATGTCGTACGCGAGACGGCGTACGTCCTCGTCGTCCGTACGGTCGCGGACGATGAACGACATCTCGACGGCCTGCTGATGGTGGACGGCCATGTCCCGGGCGAACCCGGCGTCGACGGAGTCCGAGGCGGGGGCGCCGGCCGCGCGGGGCGCCGAACCGTCCTCGCGGGCGGCGGCGACGGCGGCGGCCCCGGCGAAGAGCAGGGCGAGGGCCACGGCGACCCCGGCCGCCCACCGGACGCGCGCGGTCTTGAGCCGTTCGGCACCGGCTGTCGTATCCGTCGTATCCGTCGTATCCGTCGTGTCTGTCATGCCGGTCACACCGGTCACTGCGGTGCCGTTTCCAGCCCGCCGGTGCAGGGGGCGCCGGGCTCGGGCGTCTGGGCGCCCTGGACGTACCGGGCGAGGAACTGGTCCACCCGCCGGTCGTCGGCGGAGTCCACGGTGACCTGCTTGCCCCAGGCGCTGAGCATGATCGCGCCTTCCTGGCCGGCGTACGGGCTCATCAGGGTGAACGGGGTCTTCCTGACGCGCTCGGCGAGCGCGGCCACATCGCTGTCGGCGGCCTTGTCGTTGTACGTGACCCAGACCGCGCCGTGCTCCAGGGCGTGGACGGCGTTGACGTCCGGAACGGCGTTTTCGTATACGTCGCCGTCGCAGTTCATCCAGGACGGGTTGTGGTTGCCGCCGACCGGAGGCTTCATCGGATAGTCGACCGCCCCCGCCACGTGGTCGCGGCCGAGCTGTGCCGCGTCCCAGGACTTCAGCCCCGCGACGGCCCCGCCCGTGGCGTCGCCGTGCCCGCCCGGGTGCTTGCCGTCGTGGGCCGCCGAGGCGTTGTCGGACTTCTCGTCGGCCGCGGAGTTCTCCAGCAGCAGGAACGACCCGAAAGCGACGAGACCGGCCACGACGGCGGCGCTCAGCCCTATGGCGATGGCCCGGTTGCGGGTGGAGCGCGCGTCAGGGTGGGGGGCCGGGGGCCGGGGGCTGGGGGTACCGGGGGTCGAAGCTCATGTGTGTGGAGTCCTTCTGCGAAGGGCCGGGAGGTGAGGGAACGGTCCGTGGACCGGGGTGCGCGGACGGGCGGGAAGCCGGTGGGGGAGGGGGCCCCGGAGCCGTCCGTGGCTCGGTCGCCGATCGTAGTGGGTGGCCGAGTGCTCTCTCTCACACCGTGTGCGTAATCTGGGGGAAATCCCGGGTCGCGATACTGAAGTGTCCCCCTACCCCGGGCGGTGGTGCACGGACCGTCTGAACTGCAAGGATGTGGCAATGGACAAGCAGCAGGAATTCGTCCTCAGGACCCTTGAGGAGCGCGACATCCGCTTCGTGCGGCTGTGGTTCACCGACGTCCTCGGGTTCCTCAAGTCCGTCGCCGTGGCCCCGGCCGAGCTGGAGCAGGCCTTCGACGAGGGCATCGGCTTCGACGGCTCGGCGATCGAGGGCTTCGCACGGGTCTACGAGTCGGACATGATCGCCAAGCCGGACCCGGGCACCTTCCAGATCCTGCCCTGGCGCGCGGAGGCTCCCGGTACGGCGCGGATGTTCTGCGACATCCTGATGCCGGACGGCTCGCCGTCCTTCGCGGACCCGCGCTATGTCCTGAAGCGGATCCTGGCCAAGACGTCCGACCTGGGCTTCACCTTCTACACCCACCCGGAGATCGAGTTCTTCCTGCTGAAGAACAAGCCGGTCGACGGCACCCGCCCGACGCCGGCGGACAGCTCGGGCTACTTCGACCACACGCCGCAGAACGTCGGCATGGACTTCCGCCGCCAGGCGATCACGATGCTCGAATCGATGGGCATCTCGGTGGAGTTCAGTCACCACGAGGGCGCGCCGGGCCAGCAGGAGATCGACCTGCGCTACGCGGACGCGCTGTCGACGGCGGACAACATCATGACGTTCCGTCTGGTGATGAAGCAGGTGGCGCTGGAGCAGGGCGTGCAGGCGACGTTCATGCCGAAGCCGTTCTCGGAGTACCCGGGTTCGGGCATGCACACCCATCTCTCCCTCTTCGAGGGCGACCGCAACGCGTTCTACGAGTCGGGCGCGGAGTACCAGCTCTCCAAGGTGGGCCGCTCCTTCATCGCGGGCCTGCTGAAGCACGCGGCGGAGATCTCGGCCGTCACCAACCAGTGGGTCAACTCCTACAAGCGCATCTGGGGCGGCTCCTCCCGCGCGGCCGGCGCGGGCGGCGAGGCCCCCTCGTACATCTGCTGGGGCCACAACAACCGCTCCGCCCTCATCCGCGTCCCGATGTACAAGCCCGGCAAGACCGGCTCGGCCCGCGTCGAGGTCCGCTCCATCGACTCCGGCGCCAACCCGTACCTGACCTACGCGGTCCTCCTCGCCGCAGGACTCAAGGGCATCGAGGAGGGCTACGAACTCCCGGCCGGCGCCGACGACGACGTCTGGGCCCTCTCCGACGCCGAACGCCGGGCGATGGGCATCGAACCGCTCCCGCAGAACCTGGGCGAGGCGATCGCGCTGATGGAGAAGAGCGAACTGGTCGCCGAGACCCTGGGCGAGCACGTCTTCGACTTCTTCCTCCGCAACAAGAAGCAGGAGTGGGAGGAGTACCGCAGCGAGGTCACGGCCTTCGAGCTGAAGGCGCTGCTGCCGGTGCTGTAGCGGTGGTTCGGACGGCTGGGGCCGTCGACGCGTGGTCCCGGGCCGGAGGCGATGAGTCTCCGGCCCGGGGCGTTCCGGTGGGTGCCGGGCCGGTCTGCGGGCCGTCGCGGGATTACCGAGGCGGTCGGCCGCTCACCCGGTCTGCGGAGGCTCCTTCAGCTTGGACAGCCGAGCCGTGACGGCGACGATCCTCTCGATCGCTTCCTGAAGGAAAGCCGCCCCGGGTATCTCGCCGCTGTGGACCAGGTCATTCCTGATCCGCCGCAGGTAGTCGAGTTCACGCTTGAGGGGTTCGGTGAGGTTCGGAATCCTGTTGATGAGAGCCCCCACGCCCACGAAGCGCGTGTCCTCGGGGTCCACGACGGCGAGCCCGCGCAGGGTTTTCTCCAGCGCTGTCCACTTGGACCAGAATCGGCCAACGATTTCATCGGACACCGTGGGCTGGTCGGAAGAAGGGGGCTTCATGGACGAGAAGCTCATCTGGAATTGGATTTCCTCGAACCTTCGGTACCGCTCAGGATCCTCGGAGATGATCGCATCGATGACTTGATCGGCCAGTGGGCGCTCTTCCAGATTCTCGTGGAGGGATGAAATGAAGGGTGCCAGCGAGTTGGGTGTGTTGAACTCCAGATCGGTGAGAAGCTGAAAGAGGAGGTCGACACGGCCGAGCCCCGACTCTCCGACCGGGCTCTTGCGTTCCTTGTTCGCGTGGGCGAGTATATGGGCGGCGAGTTCATAATGGTTGAGGAAGGTGCGGTCGGTGCTGGCGACGCGAACCTCTCCTGCCTTCTGTAGCATTTCCAGGGCGATTTCGCCGGCCAGGACCAGCCCGTTGAGTTGGTCCAGGATATGGAGCTCCTCCTCGGAGAGGCCTCCTTCGAGCGGCTTGTATATGAGGTCGTGTTCGACCTCGGACCACGAGTGCATCAAGACCGAGGCGACCTGAATCTCGACGCGCGCTTTGGCATACCTCTTGTCGCTGTCCCCCAGGCTGCGTTCGGACAGCTGGGCTCTGTAGTGCGCGGCGGAGTAACCGGAGAATTTCTTGGAGGGGTTGGCTTTTCCGGGATCCGGGAAATCTCGCCTCTCCTCCAGGAGGTGGAAGAACCTGTTGATGATTCTGTCCACGCGCTCCCGGTCTCCGGGGAAGTAGAGGGCAACGCGCACGCCTGCCAGGTCGACAATGTCGCTGTAGATGTCCTGAATTTCTCTGTAGGGATCTTCCGCGTTGCGCTTCTCGCATTTCTCGGCAAGCCGGGATATGTCCTTGGCGCGATGGGTGACGATGCAGCGGATTCCTGACCGGTGGAGGTTACTTTCCAGCGTTTCGGCTGCCAGTCGGGCAGCTTGACTGTAGAAGTCGTACTCTCTGATGTATCTGGAAATAAATTCCTCTACCAGGTGCATCCTCGGACCCGTCGTCGTGTCTACTGAGTAGTGCTGCACTATGCGTCAGGTAACAGGATGCCCCAGAGGGCCGGAGAAGATTGCGCTTTCAAGGAAGTTGCCTTGTTGACGATGGCGCCGACAAGGGCGCAGTTATTGGGCAGTTCGTTCAGAATTGACAGCTATGCCCGCCAGGGAGAGGGTTGCACCTTCCGTAGCGTCATGTGGTCCGGTGGACGTACGCCCCGATCCCTTGAGAGAAGGTCCCCGCCCATGCCCGCGTCTTTCATGCCACCCCGTCAGGTCAAGATCGGTGACGCGGCGGCCTTCGCCGGCTGTACGCCACGGGCGATCCGCCACTACCACGAGATCGGCCTGCTCCCCGAGCCCGAGCGGGGTGGCGATGACCGCCGCCGCTACGGGTACGAGGACATGATCCGCCTGCTGTGGATCCGCAGGATGGCCGATGCCGGGATCGCGCTGGAGGATATTCGCGACGCCTTCGCCGAGGACCCCGCCGACGCGCAGGACGGAGACGGCATCGAGGCCGTGCTGGAGCGCGTGGAGGAATCCCTCGCCGCGCAAGAGACAGAACTGCGGCGTCAACGGACCGCCGTGCAGCGGATGCGCGTCGAGGGCAGCCGGGTGGGCCTGCTCTCCGACCTCGTCACCGAACGCCTCAAGGGCCTGCCGGAAGGCTCCCTGCGCCAGGCCGACCTGGACACCTTGCTCGTCACCGAGCGGATCTTCGGCCCGCTCGGAGCAGCCGTCCAGGCGACGCGGTTCGTCGCCCTGGCCACGCATCCGGCTCTGCGGGAGGAATCCGATCGCATCGACGCCGCCGAAGAGGCACTCGACGACAGCGTTGCCGTCGACGACCCACGAGTCGCTCAAGTCGCCGCCGAACGGCATGCCTTCGAAACCGCCCTGCACGCCGTCATCGAGGAGTCCGGCCTCGACGAGGACGACGACGCCCTTTTCGATGCCTGGGACACTGCGCACCCTGAGGCCGGTTCGGGCAGGAGGGAGCCCGACCACATGGGCGTGCTCGAAGCCACCGGCAAGATGCCCTACGACTTCTCCCCGGCCCGCCTGCGCTGTATGGAACTGGCCGAGGAACTGTCCGCGCTTGTGGAGGATGAGGGGGGTGGGGATCCACGGCTTCCAACATAGTCCCGAGGTGGCTCCCGGGGACCTTTGTGCCCACCCCCCTTGACCGCGTACCTCGAAGGTCTGACCGGTCTTCAACCACCGCGCACTCTAGCGAGTGGCACTGACAATGGCCCGACCACGGCAGGTGCCGCTACCGCCCTCAGCGGGGATCCTGGCGTTGTCGCTCCGCCAGATGCTCCGCGAACCGCTGCTCCAGGGCCGCCTTCCGCCGGGCCGCCGTGGAGCCGTCCAGCTGGTCCGCGAAGGCGCGCAGTGCCTGGGCTATCAGTTGGTCGGAGACGTCCGGGTGGGCTTTGGCCACGTCCCAGAGCGCGTTCTCGGTCTCCATGTCGAGGCCGGAGCAGGAGTGGATGCCGCCGCCTGCGAGTACGGAGGCCAGCATGTGGTGGAACGTGTCCAGGAGTTCGTCCCGCGTGGGATGGCTGATCCGCATGACTTCTTCGCCCTCCAGTCAACTGTCCGGCAGAGCCGTGGACTTCATGTGGCAGACGGTAGCGGTTCATGGCGACGGGAGCATGGACGGGAAGCCGACCTGCGGTGACGCCGTCGCCTGGGGGTGCGACGTGACGTCCGCCGTCCCCCGCCCGCGTACCCCCGGAGCCCTGCCCGTACCCCGAACTCTTCGGCGGCTGATCCGAAGAGGGGCGCGGGCAGGGCGGGAGCGCCGGGCCCTACACCGGTGGCGTTCCCGGCGGTGACGGGGCCGGGGGAGGGTTGGGCAGGGGCGGGCCCGGGTCGGGCGGGAGCTTCGGGGGGCCGCTGCCGTGCCGGCCGTCGTTCAGCAGCTTGCGGGTCGTCAGGCCGTAGATACCGAACGGCGGGAAGAGGTCGACGCGGCGCGGGTAGTCGCCCTCCGCGCACTCCTCGCAGAGCAGGTCGCGGCCGGCGGGGGTCTGCCGGGCGGCGGTGACCGGGGCGTTCCAGCAGGCCTCGCAGTCGACGACGTCCGTCGGGGAGAGGGTGATCATCCGGGCCTCCCGGGTGGTGCCGGTAACGCCTGGCGGGTGCTGCGCATCAGGTGCCTCCGTCGCTGGTGGGGATGGTGGGGATGGTGGGGCCGGGGCCCTCATCGGCGGGTCTCCCGCCAGACGCGGACGAGCTTCGCCGCGTCGGGGCAGACCGCCCCGGTCCGGCAGGCGGTGCAGGTCGTCGTGTGGCCGAGCAGGGCGCGGTAGGCCGTGTCGGGGGATTCGGTCGTGGTCACGTTCGCCTCTCTGCTGATCTCGGCCCAGACGTATTCGGCGGCACGGGTGCGGGTGTGCCCGTAGCGGTCCGCCGTGGCCAGGGCGGCGAGGACGGCCGCGTGGGCGGTCGCGCTCAACTCGGGCGGGAGATCGGCCTCGACGCGGAAGGCGTCCAGGTCGGTGGCCACGCGCGGTTCGGTGCCTGTGGCGGCGCCGAGCATGCCGGTCAGCGCCGCGACCCGCGCTTGTGCAGAGCGCACACTTCTCCCCTGGTGAACCGAATGTCACTCCATGTAATGCTGAATATTCAGCTTCAACCTGATGGGTTAGCTTTGTCAACAGCGACGCCCATATCGACGCCGAACACACGGAGCTGCTCAAATGCCACGTGATACGCCGTACTTGCAGGTGGCGGACAAGCTGCGGGCTCGCATCCGAGCCGGTGAATGGGCCGTCGGCGACAAGCTGCCGTCCCGGGCGCGGTTCGCGGAGGAGTACGGCGTCGGTCAGTCCGTGGCGCAGCGGGCCATGGAGCGCCTGATCATCGAGGGGATCCTCGAAGGCCGCGCCGGTTCCGGTACGTACGTCCGTCGGGCCCGCGAGCGCCGGCGCATGGTTCGTTCACGCCACCGCGAGCAGCGGATTATGAGTCCGTTCGCCTCGGACATGAACGAGCTCGATCACGAGGCGGACTGGGAGTGCACCAGCGAGGCCCGCATCCCCGCCCCCGAGAACATCGCGGAACGCCTGGCGATCGAGCCCGGCGACCTCTGCGTCGTGACCGACTACGAATTCCTCGCCGACGGCCTGCCCGTACAGCTCGCCAAGAGCTGGGAGCCGATGGCCATCACGGACGGAACTCCGGTCCTGCTCCCGGAGATGGGCCCGCACGGCAAGATCGGCGTCGTCGAGCGCATGCGGTCCATCGGCGTGAACATCGCCACCGGCATCGAACTGCCCCGCCCGGCCCGCGCGACGCGTGAACAGGCCAACCTGCTCGGGATCTCCATCGGCGACCTGGTCATCCAGATCGAGCGCACGTACTTCGACCGCGAGGGCCGCCCCGTGGAGACGGCCGACGTCGTCGTACCGGACATCCGCTGGGAGATCGCCTACGAGATCCGCATCGACCAGCCCGACTCCGACTAGCCCGACTCCGGCCGGCCCGAGTCCGGTCAGCCGGATTCCTGAGGCGGGGCGCCGTCGGGTGCTGGCCGACCGCTAGGTCGCGCGGGAGGAGAGCCCCTCACACAAACCCCCGCCCCATCTCGTCCAAAACCTCGTCGATCACCGCCGCCGGCTCCCGCGCGAGATCCTCCTCGATCCACATGCGCATCGCGATCCGGAGCGAGGCCAGGAAGGCCGCCGCCAGGACGATCGGGCGGACGGGGGCGGATGGCGGGCCGGGGCGGGTTGCCACCGCTTCGGCCAGGTCGCGTTCCAGGGTCGCGTGGTTGGCCAACTGGCGGGCCAGGAGCGAGGGGTGACGCATCGCCAGGCGGGTGCGGATCGCCCATTCGCGTTCCGGGGGTGCCACGCGGTCCGCGAACTGGGCCACCGCCGCGCGCAGGGCCGGCCAGGCGGGTTCGTCGGCGGGGCGGTCGCGGACCGTGCGGACCAGGGCCCTGATCTGCTGCTCCTCGCCGTAGAGGAGAGCGTCCTCCTTGCTGGTGAAGTAGTTCGAGAACGTTCTGCGGGAGATTCCGGCCGCGTCCGCCACCGCCTCGACCGTCACCTGGTCGAAACCGTGCTCCACCGTCAGGCGCAGGGTCGCCTCGTGCACCGCCTGGCGGGTGGCTTCCTTCTTGCGTTCCCGGAGTCCCGGGCCCGCGGTGCTGCTGTCCATGGGCGCATTATCCCTCGGGCGCATCCCTCGGGTGTGAGATTCTTGCTCAGTGGGCAAAATTGCTCAGTGCGCATGTATGGTGAAGCCTTCTCCCTCCCGTACGAGGTCGCGCACGGCTTCGGACCGACCCGGTGCCGACACCTCGTACGGGCCTCTCGTACGAACTTTTCCGGAGGTTGCGCGTGAGCGCAGCAGACACCGCCGCCGCCCCGGCCGGGGCCCCCGCCGCCGCACCCATGGACCACCGCCACATCCTGCGGGCCCTCAGCGGGCTGCTCATCGTGCTGTTCGTGGCGATGATCAGCAGCACCGTCGTCTCGGTCGCGCTGCCGCAGATCATCGGGTCCCTCGACGGCACGCAGTCGCAGTACACCTGGGTCGTCACCGCGACCCTGCTCGCCTCCACGGCCTCCACCCCGATCTGGGGCAAGCTCGCCGACCTGTTCAGCAAGAAGCTCCTGCTCCAGACAGCCATCGGGATCTTCGTCGTCTCGTCCGTCGCCTGCGGGTTCGCCCAGTCCACCGAGCAGCTGATCGCCTTCCGTGCCGTTCAGGGGCTCGGGATGGGCGCGCTCCAGGTGCTCGTGCAGGTGATCATCGCCGCGATGATCAGCCCGAAGGAGCGCGGCCGCTACAACGGCTACCTCGGCGGCGTCATGGCCGTCGCCACCGTCGGCGGGCCGCTGCTCGGCGGGTTCATCACCGACGCCTCCTGGCTCGGCTGGCGCTGGTGCTTCTTCATCGCCGTGCCCTTCACCCTCCTCGCCTCCGTGATGCTCGCCCGCACCCTGCACCTCGTCGAGGTCCGCCGGCCCGACACCAAGGTCGACTACCTGGGTGCGTCGCTCATCGCCGCCGGGGTCAGCCTGCTGCTCCTCTGGGTCACCTTCGTCGGCGACGACTTCGACTGGATCTCCTGGCAGAGCGGGCTGATGGTCGGCGGGAGTGCCGTCATTCTCGGGGCGGCCGTCCTCGTCGAGGGGCGGGTCAAGGAGCCCGTCGTCCCGCTGCACGTCGTCCGCCGCCGCGACCCCGCCCTCGCCATCGTCGCCAGCCTCGCGGTCGGCATGGCCATGTTCGGGGGCGCGGTCTTCCTCGGGCAGTACTTCCAGATCGGACGCGGCTACTCGCCGACCGAGGCGGGGCTCCTCACCATTCCGCTCATGGCGGGCGTCCTCGTCTCCTCCACCGTCGCCGGACGCCTGGTCTCCAGGACCGGCAAGGTCAAGCCGTTCATCGTCGCCGGTGTCGTCGTCCTCGCCCTCGGCTTCCTCGGGCTGTCCTTCATCGACCACGAGACCTCCCTCGTGATGGTGTCGCTGGGGATGCTCGGCGTGGGCGTCGGCGTCGGTATGTCGATGCAGAACCTGGTGCTCGTCCTCCAGAACACCGTGCCGCTCAGCGAGATCGGCGCGGCCAGCGGGGCCATCACCTTCTTCCGCTCCCTCGGCGGCACCATGGGCGTCTCCGTCCTCGGTGCGGTCCTCGCCCATCAGGTGTCCGTCAAGATCACCGACGGGCTCGCCGCGCTCGGCATCGATCCCGCCGCCTCCGGCTCCGGCGGCTCCACCCTCAACGTCGCCGCCATGCCGCCCCAGGTCCAGGAAGTCGTCCGGGCCGCGTACGGGGACGCCACCGGCCACATCTTCCTCATCTCGGCCGGTATCGCGGTGGTCGGTGTCATCGCGTCGCTGTTCCTCACGCCGACGAAGCTGCGCGACAGCGTCGACCTGTAGACGGCCGACGGTCGGACGACGGCCAACGGCCGAACGACGGCCGACGGTCGGACAACAGCCCGCGCCCACCTGCGCGGGCTGTTGTAGTGTTACGACCCCCCGTGCGCCGGCACGGGGACGGACCGAGGAGGTGAGACCCATTACCGCTGGATCAGGCTGGGTGCTCACCTCGCACGATCGCGTCGCACGACCGGCGTAGGCAAGCCGGCCGGACGGCCCGAACCGATCGCGGAGCGCCCATCGGATTTCCCGAAAGGCATGGCCCCGCATGTCGGTTCACCCCGTGAGTTCCTTCTCTGTCACCGTCGCCACCCTCCGCCGCGCCGGCTGCGTCTTCGCCGAGGACGAGGCGTCCCTCCTCCTTGAGGCCGCCGCCTCCCCGGACGAACTGTCCCTCCTCGTCGAGCGCCGCGCCGCCGGGCTCCCGCTCGAACACGTCCTGGGCTGGGCGGAGTTCCACGGTCGCCGCATCGCCGTGGACACCGGCGTCTTCGTGCCCCGGCGGCGTACGGAGTTCCTCGTGGCGCAGGCCGCCGCCCTCGCACCCCGCCGGGCCGTCGTCGTCGACCTCTGCTGTGGTTCGGGCGCGCTCGGTGTCGCCCTCGCCACCGCCCTGGACCGGGTCGACCTGCACGCCTGCGACGTCGAACCCGCCGCCGTACGCTGCGCCCGGCGCAACGTCGGCGAGCTGGGGGAGGTGTACGAGGGTGATCTCTTCGACCCCCTTCCCGCCCGCCTGCGCGGCCGCGTCGACGTGCTCCTCGCCAACGTTCCGTACGTTCCGACCGCCGATGTCGAGCTGCTTCCCGCCGAGGCCCGCGTCCACGAACCGCGCGTCGCGCTCGACGGGGGCGGCGACGGCCTCGACGTGATGCGCCGGGTCGCGGCCGAGGCGCCCGCGTGGCTCGCCCCGGGCGGCAGCCTGCTGGTGGAGGCCAGTGAGCGGCAGCGCGACGTGGCGGTGGAGATCCTGCGCGCCGCCGGGCTCACCCCGCGGGTCCGGGTCTCCGAGGAGCTGTACGCCACTGTCCTCGTCGGGACCCTGGAGACCGGCCCCGCCGGTGTCGCGGAAACGCCTGTCCGGGGCACGGAGACCGCCCCCGCCGGTGTCGCGGAAACCCTCGCCCGGACCGCGGGGACCGCCGCCGCCCGGACCGGCGGAACCGCCGACCCCGCCACCGTCCCGAACTCCTCCGTACAGGACTAGGCTCGAAGAGCTGTGACGCCGGCAGGGAAGCGGCCGAGCAGTTACGCAGATCGGTTCGGCTGGCAGGAGAGCACGGGATGACGACCGCGCCGGGGCGCAGAAGCAGTACGTTCACCAGGCTGCTGCGGCACGGATTCACCGACCCGTCCGCCGCCGAGCAGCTTCTCGACCTGGACGCGCTCGCCTCCGTACGGTCCGATCCGGTTCTCCTGGAGGCGCTCGGGGCCACCGCCGACCCCGATCTGGCCCTGCGCGGACTGGTCCGGATCGTGGAGGCGGGGGAGGAGAGCGAGCGGCAGGTGCTGCTCGACACCCTCGTCACCGCCAAACCCCTGCGCGACCGGCTCCTCGGGGTCCTCGGCGCCTCCGAGGCGCTCGGGGACCATCTGGCCCGGCACCCGCGCGACTGGCAGGCGCTCGTCACGTACGAGTCGGCCGACCTGCACCCCGGCGTCGCCGAGTTCGAGCAGGGGCTCGCCGACGCCGTCGACCCGGACTCGCTGCGCATCGCCTACCGCCGGTGCCTGCTCACCCTCGCCGCCCGGGACGTCTGCGGGACGACCGGCCTCGCCCAGACCGCCGCCGAACTGGCCGACCTCGCCACCGCCACCCTGCGCGCCGCGCTCGCCATCGCCCGTACCGCAGCGCCCGAGGACGCCGCGCAGTGCCGGCTCGCCGTCGTGGCGATGGGCAAGTGCGGCGGGCGGGAGCTGAACTACGTCTCCGACGTCGACGTGATCTTCGTCGGGGAGGCGCGCGACGGGGTCGACGAGACCAAGGCCATGCAGGCCGCGACCCGGCTGGCCGCGCACATGATGCGGATCTGCTCCGACACCACCGTCGAGGGCACCATCTGGGAGGTCGACGCCAACCTCCGCCCCGAGGGCCGCAACGGGCCCCTCGTGCGCACCCTCAGCTCCCATCTCGCCTACTACCAGCGCTGGGCCAAGACCTGGGAGTTCCAGGCCCTGTTGAAGGCCCGGGCGGTGGCCGGCGACCCCGAGCTGGGCGCCGAGTACGTCGAGGCGGTGTCGCCGCTCGTCTGGGGGGCCGCCGACCGGGAGAACTTCGTCCCCGACGTGCAGAAGATGCGCCGCCGGGTCGTCGACAACATCCCCGCCGACCGGATCGAGCGCGAGCTGAAGCTCGGGCCCGGCGGGCTGCGGGACGTCGAATTCGCCGTCCAGCTCCTCCAGTTGGTGCACGGGCGCAGCGACGCCTCGCTGCACAGCGGCTCCACCCTGGAGGCGCTGCGGGCGCTCGCCGAGGGCGGGTACGTCGGCCGCGCGGACGCCGCCCAGCTGGACGAGGCCTACCGCTTCCTGCGCGCCATGGAACACCGCATCCAGCTCTACCGGCTGCGCCGCACCCACCTGGTCCCCGAGGACGAGGCGGATCTGCGGCGGCTCGGCCGGTCGCTCGGGATGCGCACCGATCCGGTGGCCGAGCTGAACAAGGCGTGGAAGCGGCACGCCTCCGTCGTACGGCGGCTGCACGAGAAGATCTTCTACCGGCCGCTGCTGGACGCCGTCGCCCAGCTGGCCCCCGGCGAGTCCCGGCTCAGCGCGAAGGCCGCCGCGATCCGCCTGGAGGCGCTCGGTTACGCCGACCCGGCGGCCGCCCTGCGGCATCTGGAAGCCCTCTCCTCCGGGGTGTCCCGGAAGGCCGCCATCCAGCGCACGCTGCTGCCGGTGCTGCTGGGCTGGTTCGCGGACTCCGCCGACCCGGACGCGGGGCTCCTCGGCTTCCGCAAGGTGTCCGACGCGCTCGGCAAGACCCCGTGGTATCTGCGGCTCCTGCGCGACGAGGGCGCCGCCGCGGAGAACCTCGCCCGGGTCCTCTCCGCCGGCCGCCTCGCCCCCGACCTGCTCATGCGGGCCCCGGAGGCGGTGGCGATCCTCGGCGATCCGGAGGGGCTGAGGCCGCGCACCCGGGAGCACCTGGAGCAGGAGGTGCTGGCCGCGGTGGGGCGCGCGGGCGATGCGGAGTCGGCCGTCGCGGTGGTGCGCGGGGTGCGGCGGCGGGAGCTGTTCCGTACGGCGGCCGCCGACCTCATCGGCTCGTACGGCACCGAGGACAGCCCCGCCGAGCAGGACCACGGGGCGCTCGTCGACCGCGTCGGCTCCGCCGTCACCGACCTCAACGCCGCCACCGTCGCGGGCGCGCTGCGGGCCGCCGTACGCGAGCGGTGGGGCGACACCCTGCCGACCCGGTTCGCCGTCATCGGCATGGGCCGCTTCGGCGGACACGAGCTGAGTTACGGCTCCGACGCCGACGTCCTCTTCGTCCATCAGCCGCGCGAGGGCGTGAGCGACGAGGAGGCGGGGCGGGCGGCCAACGCGGTCGTGGGCGAGATGCGGCGGCTGCTCCAGCTGCCCACCGCCGACCCGCCGCTGCTCATCGACGCCGATCTGCGCCCGGAGGGCAGGACCGGGCCGATGGTGCGCACGCTGAAGTCGTACGAGGCCTACTACCGGCGCTGGTCGCTGGTCTGGGAGAGCCAGGCGCTGCTGCGGGCCGAGTACATGGCGGGCGACGAGGAGCTGGGGCGCGCCTTCGTCGAGCTGATCGATCCGCTGCGGTATCCGATGGAGGGGCTCGGTGAGGACGCCGTACGCGAGATCCGCCGGCTCAAGGCGCGGATGGAGTCCGAGCGGATGCCGCGCGGCGCGGACCCCACGCTCCACGCGAAGCTGGGGCGGGGCGGGCTGAGCGATGTCGAGTGGACCGTGCAGCTGATCCAGATGCGGCACGGGTGGGCGGAGCCCGGCCTGCGCACGACCCGCACGCGCGAGGCGCTGGCCGCCGCGTGCGCGGCCGGCCTGATCCCGGCGGAGGACGCGCAGACGCTGGACGAGGCGTGGGTGCTGGCGGCGCGGGTGCGCAACGCGGTGATGCTGGTGCGGGGGCGGCCGGGCGACACGTTCCCGTCGGACGCGCGGGAGCTGGCGGCGGTGGGGCGGTACCTGGGGTACGAGCCGGGGCATGTCGGGGACATGCTGGACGACTACCGGCGGATCACTCGGCGGGCTCGGGCGGTGGTGGAGGAGCGGTTCTACGGGGCGACGGCCTGAGGTGTTCCCGGGGCCCGGCCCCGGGGGCCCCTCGGGGCTCCGCCCCGGACCCCGCTCCTCAAGCGCCGGAGGGGCTGGAAAGACGTCCTCAAGCGCCGGACGGGCTGAACGATGTCCTCAAACGCCGGACGGGCTGGATGTGTGCCCGGAGGAGCTGGAAAGGCGGGCCGCTACTGCCCGCGTGCGCCCGCCGGCTCCGTCTCCGGCTTCGGTTCGGGTGCCGGGTGTGGCAGACGGGCCGCCGCCCGTACCCCCGTCAGGCGGGTCTTCGTCGCCCCCGGTACCCGCTTCGGCAGCCGGTGCGGCAGTGCGCCGTACCAGGCGCGGGAGACCGCGTAGCCGAAGGCCAGGCAGGCCATGCCGCCCACCGCGTCCAGCCAGAAGTGGTTGGCGGTGGCCACGATGACGATCAGGGTGACCGTCGGGTAGAGCAGGCCCAGGACGCGGACCCACGGCACCGAGGCCAGGGCGAAGATCGTCAGGCCGCACCAGAGCGACCAGCCGATGTGCATCGACGGCATCGCCGCGTACTGGTTCGACATGTTCTTGAAGTTGCCCGAGGCCATCGAGCCCCACGTCTCGTGCACCAGCACCGTGTCGATGAAGTTCGCGCCGTTCATCAGACGGGGTGGCGCCAGTGGGTACAGGTAGTAGCCGAGCAGGGCCACGGCCGTCGTCGCGAAGAGGACCAGCCGGGTCGCGGCGTAGCGGCCGGGGTGGCGGCGGAACAGCCAGACGAGGACGCCGATGGTCACGACGAAATGCAGCGTCGCGTAGTAATAGTTCATCGACACGATCAGCCATGTCACGGAATTGACCGCGTGATTGACCGATTCCTCGAAGGCCAGACCCAGGGACTTCTCCGCCGACCAGATCCAGTCCGCGTTGCTCAGGGCCGCCGCCTTCTGCTCGGGGACGGCATTGCGCACGAGCGAGTACAGCCAGTAACTGACCGCGATGAGCAGGATCTCGAACCAGAGCCGGGGGCGGCCGGGCGTCCGCAGCGAGCGGAGCCGGGAGTGCCAACCGGACGGTCCGGAGGCCGGGGGAGGGGTGGACGACGGCGCGGCAGCGGTATCCGAGGCCGCTTCGGCCGCGATGGGTGAAGGACCGGCCGTCGACCGGCCTTCCTGTGCTGTCACCTGTGTTTCACCCATAGGCAGAGAGTCTTCCATAGAGCTTCCTCTGCCTACGATCATCCTCCGGTCGGGTTCCGGTCGCACGTCCTGGGACTCAAGGACGAGGGACCGACCCTGAGCCGCCTGCGGGTCCGGCGGCCGTCGAGCCGCGTACCACCAGCTCGGGCATGAAGACGAACTCGCTGTGCGGCGCCGGGGTCCCGCCGATCTCCTCCAGGAGCGTACGGACCGCGGCCTGGCCCATCGCCGTCACCGGCTGCCGGATCGTCGTCAGCGGCGGGTCCGTGAACGCTATGAGGGGCGAGTCGTCGTAGCCGACCACGGAGAGGTCCCGGGGCACTTCCCGGGACTCCCGGCGGGCCGCCCGGATCGCCCCGAGCGCCATCATGTCGCTCGCGCACACGACCGCCGTGCAGCCGCGCTCCATCAGGGCGGTGGCGGCGGCCTGGCCGCCCTCCAGGGTGTACAGGGAGTGCTGGATCAGCTCCTCGATCTCCTCCTCGGCCAGACCCAGCTGCTCCCGCATCGTCGCGTGGAAGCCCTCGATCTTGCGGAGCACCGGTACGAAGCGCTTGGGGCCGACCGCCAGGCCGATACGGGTGTGGCCGAGCGCCACCAGGTGCGTCACCGCCAGCCGCATCGCCGCCCGGTCGTCCGGGGAGATGAACGGCGCCTGCACCTTCGCGGAGAAGCCGTTGACCAGGACGAAGGGGACCCCCTGGCCGCGCAGTTGCTCGTAGCGCTGCATATCGGCCGAGGTGTCCGCGTGCAGCCCGGAGACGAAGATGATGCCCGAGACGCCCCGGTCCACCAGCATTTCGGTGAGTTCGTCCTCGGTGGAGCCGCCAGGGGTCTGGGTGGCCAGCACCGGGGTGTAGCCCTGCCGGGTCAGCGCCTGGCCGATGACCTGGGCCAGTGCCGGGAAGATCGGGTTCTCCAGCTCCGGGGTGATCAGGCCGACCAGCCCCGCGCTGCGCCTGCGCAGCCGCACCGGGCGTTCGTAGCCGAGGACGTCGAGCGCCGCGAGGACGGATTCGCGGGTGGCCGCCGCGACTCCGGGCTTGCCGTTCAGGACTCGGCTGACCGTCGCTTCACTGACCCCCGCCTGAGTTGCGATATCGGCAAGCCGTGCGGTCATGGGATGCGACTGTACCGGGCCCGTGTCGGATTGCCCACTGTGTGTGGGGCTGTACGGGAGGGGAGCGGGAAGGGCTTTCGGGTGCGCCTCCGGCAACGCCTTGCAAGGACTTGCGGGCCCGGATCGCGGACCGCGGTCGGATCGTCGCCCTGCGGATATGGGCAGGCCTGCCCGCCCCTGCCAGGGGTGCGCGGCGATCGTCAAGGGGCTTGACGGCAACCTTGAGGACACGCGAATGTAACGATCACCAGGGCTTGCAGAAATCTTCCGCAAGGTCTTTCGGTCGTCTTTCATCCTTGTTACGTTCACGTCGACCCGGCGCCGCGACGGAGCGGTACGGCAGTTGAAGGAGTTCAGATGCGACGTGGCATAACGGCCACCGCCCTGGTCGCGGCCCTGGCGCTCGCGGCGACCGCCTGCGGCAGCGACGACGAGACCGGCAGCAAGAGCTCGGGCGAGCTCTCGGGCACCGTGACCTGGTGGGACACCTCCAGCGTCGGCAGCGAGGACAAGGTCTTCAAGAAGCTGGCCGAAGGCTTCGAGAAGGAGCACCCGAAGGTCGACGTCAAGTACGTCAACGTGCCCTTCGGCGAGGCGCAGAACAAGTTCAAGAACGCCGCCCAGGCCGGCGACGGCGCGCCCGACGTGATCCGCTCCGAGGTCGCCTGGACGCCGGACTTCGCCAACCTCGGCTACCTGGCCCCGCTGGACGGCACCGCCGCCCTGAAGAACCAGGACGACTTCCTCAAGCAGGCCGTCGCGTCCACCAAGTACGAGGACAAGACCTACGCCGTGCCGCAGGTCATCGACTCCATGGGCATCTTCTACAACAAGAAGATGTTCAAGGAGGCCGGTGTCGAGGCGCCCGCCAACCTGGCCGACCTCAAGACCGTCGCCCGGAAGATCAAGGACAAGACCGGCAAGACCGGCCTCTACCTCCGCGGCGACGACCCGTACTACTTCCTCTCCTTCCTGTACGGCGAGGGCGGCGACATGGTCGACGCCGGCTCCAAGAGCGTCACCATCGACAAGCCCGAAGGCGTCAAGGCCTTCAAGGCGGTCAAGGCCCTGGTCGACGACGGCACCGCGAAGACGGACGCCTCGGACGGCTGGGAGAACATGATGCAGGCGTTCAAGAACGGCGACGTCGCGATGATGATCAACGGCCCCTGGGCCGTCGCCGACACCCTGACCGGCAAGGAGTTCACCGACAAGGACAACCTGGGCGTCGCCCCGGTCCCGGCCGGCTCCGCCGCCCAGGGCGCCCCGCAGGGCGGCCACAACCTCGCCGTCTACGCCGGCTCCAAGAACCTCGACGCCTCCTACGCCTTCGTCGAGTACATGACGTCCGTGGACAGCCAGGCCACCGCCGCCGGCGAGCTGAACCTGCTGCCCACCCGCACCTCCGCGTACGCCAAGAAGGAAGCGGTCGACAGCGAGATCGTCGGCTTCTTCAAGCCGGTCGTCGAGACCGCCGTCGAGCGCCCCTGGATCCCCGAGGGCGGCAGCCTCTTCGAGCCGCTGCGCGTCGAGTACACCAAGGTCCTCACCGGTCAGACCACGCCGGAGAAGGCCGCCAAGGCCACCGGCGACTCCTACCGCAAGCTCCTGAAGGACTGGAAGTAACAGGAAGGTTGGCCGACTGATGGCTGTCCACACCAGCCAGTCGGTGGTGAAGGCCGCGGGCGGGAACACCGCCCGCGGCCGGAGCCGCGGTACTGGCACCCCACCGCCGACCCCCGGCCGCCTCCGGCGCGCCCTGTCGGTCCACTGGTACGCCTGGGCCATGGTCGCCCCGGTCGTCCTCGTGATCGGCGTGATCATCGGCTACCCGCTGGTCCGCGGCATCTACCTCTCGATGACCGACGCCGACGAGCGCAACGTCGCCCGCTCCATCGGGGTCAACGAGATCCCCGCCACCTACGAGTTCATCGGCGTCGACAACTACGTCGACGCGCTGACCGGCTCGCAGTTCCTCGGCACGCTCGGCTGGACACTGGTGTGGACGGTCTCCTGCGTGAGCATCACGTTCGTCCTCGGCATGGCCCTGGCGAACATCCTCAACCGCCGTATCGCCGGACGCTCCGCCTACCGCATGGCCCTCATCCTGCCCTGGGCCATCCCCGGCTTCGTCTCGGTCTTCGCCTGGCGCTTCCTCTACAACGAGGACCGCGGGCTGCTCAACAAGATCCTGACCGGATCGGGCCTCGACGGCGTCCCGTGGCTGAACGACCCCACCTGGGCGAAGTTCTCCGTCATCGCCGTCAACGTCTGGCTCGGCGTCCCGTTCATGATGGTCGCCCTCCTCGGCGGACTCCAGTCCATCCCCTCCGAGCAGTACGAGGCGGCCGAGATGGACGGCGCGACCGCCTGGCAGCGCTTCCGGCACATCACCCTTCCCGGACTGCGCCCGGTCTCCACGACGGTGGTCCTGCTCTCCACCATCTGGACCTTCAACATGTTCCCGGTGATCTTCCTGCTGACCCGCGGCGGACCCGGTGAGGCGACCCAGATCCTGGTGACCCAGGCGTACAAGTTCTCCTTCGAGATCAGCCCCCGCGACTACGCGCAGTCCTCCACGTGGGGCGTGCTGATCCTCGTACTCCTGATGCTCTTCGCCGTGATCTACCGGCGGGTCCTGCGCTCCCAGGGAGACAACTGGTGACCACCGCGACCGACACCCCCGCCCGGCACGCCGTGCGCAAGGTCCGCCTGCGCGGCGAGCGCTCCCCGCTCGCCTCCGTGGCCCTGCACCTCACCCTGATCGTCGCCTCGGTGATCGCGGTCTTCCCGGTGCTGTGGGTCCTGCTGACCTCGCTCAAGCCCGCCAAGTACGCGACCACGACGGACTTCTTCCGCGAGACGACGCTCGTCAACTACACGAACCTCATCCGCGACACCGAGTTCCTCAACTGGTTCGCCAACTCCGTCATCATCTCCGCGCTGTCCACCGTGATCGGCGTCTTCGTCGCCGCCACCACCGGATACGCCGTCAGCCGCTTCCGCTTCCCCGGCAAGCGCGGCCTGATGTGGACGCTGCTGATCACCCAGATGTTTCCGGTCGCCGTCCTCATCGTGCCGATCTACAACATCATGTCGACCCTCGGGCTGCTCAACCAGCCGACCGGTCTCGTCATCACCTACCTCACCATCTCGGTGCCGTTCTGCGCCTGGATGATGAAGGGCTTCTTCGACACCATCCCGCGCGAGATCGACGAGTCGGGCGAGGTCGACGGCCTCACCCCGTTCGGCACGTTCTTCCGGCTGATCCTGCCGCTGGCCAAGCCGGGCCTCGCTGTCACCGCGTTCTACTCCTTCATCACCGCCTGGGGCGAAGTCGCCTACGCCTCCGCCTTCCTGGTCGGCGACGAGAACCTCACGCTGGCCGGCGGACTCCAGAAGTTCGTCAACCAGTACGGAGCCCAGTGGGGCCCCATGACCGCCGCCTCCGTCCTCATCGCCATCCCGGCCGCCCTGGTGTTCCTGTTCGCCCAGAAGCACCTGGTCACCGGCATGTCCGCCGGAGCCGTCAAGGGCTGACCACCGCCACGACGCCAGCACCCGCACGCATCACCGCACCCGTCACGGCGGCGCCGGAAACCCCCGACCCGGTCCCCGGCGCCGCTCCCCACCCAGACACCCCAGGGATGACATGACCCAGCACCTCGCTGCCCCCTCCACCGGCACGTCCGACGACGCCCCGGGCCACCGCACCGGCTGGTGGCAGGACGCGGTGATCTACCAGGTCTATCCGCGGAGCTTCGCCGACGGCAACGGCGACGGGATGGGCGACCTCCCCGGCGTCACCGCCCGCCTGCCCCACCTCAAGGACCTGGGCGTCGACGCGGTGTGGCTCTCCCCCTTCTACGCCTCCCCGCAGGCCGACGCGGGCTACGACGTCTCCGACTACCGGGCCATCGACCCCATGTTCGGCAATCTGCTGGACGCCGACGCGCTGATCCGCGAGGCGCACGCCCTGGACCTGCGCGTCATCGTCGACCTGGTCCCCAACCACTCCTCCGACCAGCACGAGTGGTTCAAGCGCGCCCTGGCCGAAGGCCCCGGCTCCGCCCTGCGTGAGCGCTACCACTTCCGCCCCGGAAAGGGCGCGAACGGCGAACTCCCGCCCAACGACTGGGAGTCCATCTTCGGCGGCCCCGCCTGGACCCGTACGGAGAACCCCGACGGCACCCCCGGCGACTGGTACCTCCACCTCTTCGCCCCCGAGCAGCCCGACTTCAACTGGGAACACCCGGCCGTCGCCGACGAGTTCCGCTCCATCCTGCGCTTCTGGCTCGACATGGGCGTCGACGGCTTCCGCGTCGACGTCGCCCACGGCCTCGTCAAGGCCGAGGGCCTGCCCGACCTCGGCACCCACGACCAGCTCAAGCTGCTCGGCAACGACGTCATGCCCTTCTTCGACCAGGACGGCGTGCACGCGATCTACCGCAGCTGGCGCACCATCCTCGACGAGTACCCCGGCGAGCGGATCGCGGTCGCCGAGGCGTGGACCCCGACCGTCGAGCGCACCGCCAACTACGTGCGCCCCGACGAGATGCACCAGGCGTTCAACTTCCAGTACCTCTCCACCGCCTGGGACGCCGCCGAGCTCCGCAAGGTCATCGACACCTCCCTCGACGCCATGCGCCCGGTCGGCGCCCCCACCACCTGGGTGCTCTCCAACCACGACGTCACCCGGCACGCCACCCGGTACGCCAACCCGGCCGGCCTCGGCACCCAGATCCGCACCCCCGGCGACCGCGAGCTGGGCCTGCGCCGCGCCCGCGCCGCCTCCCTGCTGATGCTCGCCCTGCCCGGCTCCGCCTACGTCTACCAGGGCGAGGAGCTCGGCCTGCCCGACGTCACCGACCTGCCCGACGAGGCCCGCCAGGACCCGTCGTTCTTCCGTGCTGAGGGCCAGGACGGCTTCCGCGACGGCTGCCGCGTCCCGATCCCCTGGACCCGCGAGGGCTCCAGTTACGGCTTCGGCGACGGCGGCAGCTGGCTCCCGCAGCCCGCCGGCTGGGGCGAGCTGTCCGTCGAGGCGCAGACCGGTGTGGAGGGCTCCACCCTGGAGCTGTACCGGGCCGCCATCGCCGCCCGCCGCGACCACCCGGGCCTCGGCGCGGGCACGGACGTCGAGTGGCTGGACGGCCCCGAAGGCGTCCTCGTCTTCGCCCGCCCCGGCTTCGTCTGCACCGTCAACACCACCGGCGCCCCCGTCCGGATCGCCGCCCGCGGCCGGGTGCTGCTCGCCAGCTCCCCGGTCACCGTGGACGGCGCCGAGGCCGAGCTGCCCGCCGACACCACGGTGTGGTGGACGGTGTGACACTCCCCGCGCCCAGGGCCACGGCAGCGCCGCGCCTCTCCGACATCGCCGGACAGGCGGCGGTCAGCGAGGCGACGGTCAGCCGGGTCCTGAACGGGAAGCAGGGCGTCGCGGACTCCACGCGTCAGCGGGTGCTCGCGGCGCTCGACATCCTGGGCTACGAACGCCCCGTACGGCTGCGGCAGCGCAGCGCCGGACTGATCGGCCTGGTGACGCCCGAACTCACCAACCCGATCTTCCCGGCGTTCGCGCAGTCCGTCGAACAGGTGCTGGCCGGGCACGGCTACACGCCCGTGCTCTGCACCCAGCTCCCGGGCGGGGCGACGGAGGACGAACTCGTCGAGCAGCTCGTCGAGCGCGGCGTCGGCGGCATCGTCTTCCTGTCCGGGCTGCACGCGGACACCTCCGCCGACCCGGGCCGGTATGCCGCGCTCACCGAGCGCGGCGTGCCGTTCGTCCTGATCAACGGCTACAACGAGCGCATCAGCGCCCCGTTCGTCTCGCCCGATGACAACGCTGCCGTACGGATGGCCCTCCAGCACCTCGCCGACCTCGGCCACCGCCGGATCGGCCTGGCCATCGGGCCGCAGCGCTACGTCCCCTCCCGCCGCAAGCGGGACGGGTTCGTGGAGGCGGCCGTCTCGGTGCTCGGCATGGACCGCGCCGAGGCCGAAACGCTCGTCTGCTCAACGCTGTTCAGTGTCGAGGGCGGCCAGGTGGCGGCGGGCGCCCTGCTGGACGCGGGGTGCACCGGCATCGTCTGCGGCAGCGACCTGATGGCGCTGGGCGTGGTCCGCGCCGCCCGGGGGAGGGGGCTCGACGTGCCGCGCGACGTCTCGGTCGTCGGGTTCGACGACTCGCAGCTCATCGCGTTCACCGACCCGCCGCTGACCACCGTGCGCCAGCCCGTGCAGGCGATGGCGGCGGCCGCGGTGGGGGCGCTGCTGGAGGAGATCGGCGGGAGCCCGGTGCAGCGCACGGAGTACGTCTTCCAGCCGGAGCTGGTCGTACGGGGCTCGACGGCGGCGGTCCGCGCGTAGGGCGTCTCCGGCCGAGAGGCACACGTACAGGAGAGGCACCAGGAGTCGGCCCAGGAAGGGCCGGCGGGGAGTTTCAGCGACTCCGGGTGCCTCTCTTGTCGTGACCGGCCCGGCCGGCCGGGCGCGTGGAGTCCGGAACCGTTGCGGACGGGACCGGAACCCTCGGCCGACCGGACCGGAGTCGAAGGCAACGTAACAGGCCCGCAATATCTTGCGAAAGACCTTGCAGCGAGAAAACTGCTTCATTTCGTGGATGTGAGCAGCGTGTGTCCAAAGGGTTGACCGGCAAAGGGAGGCCTCGTACGGTCTGGTCCGCGGCAAGGTTTGCATTCTTGCAGCAAGAACCTTCAGGAGCCTTGAGGGCATGGCGCGTTGCCGACTGAGGCTGCACCGTCACCCGCGTTTCCCCCACCCGCAGGAGGAAAGACATGGCACGCAGACCACTGTCTGCCGCGCTCGGCCTCGTGGCCGGCGCCGCCGCCCTCGTCGTCCCCACCGGATTCGGCGCCGCGTCCCCCGCGCAGGCCGCCGCTCCGGGCGACAAGGACGTCACCGCCGTGATGTTCGAGTGGAAGTTCGCCTCCATAGCCAAGGCCTGCACGGACACCCTCGGTCCGGCGGGCTACGGCTACGTCCAGGTCTCGCCGCCCCAGGAGCACATCCAGGGCGGCCAGTGGTGGACCTCCTACCAGCCCGTCAGCTATAAGATCGCCGGCCGGCTCGGCGACCGGGCCGCCTTCTCCGCCATGGTCAACACGTGTCACTCGGCGGGCGTGAAGGTCGTCGCGGACTCCGTCATCAACCACATGGCGGCGGGCAACGGCACCGGCACCGGCGGCTCCGCGTACACCAAGTACGACTACCCGGGCCTCTACTCCGGCGCCGACATGGACGACTGCCGGGCCGAGATCTCCAACTACAACGACCGCGCCAACGTCCAGAACTGCGAACTGGTCGGCCTCGCCGACCTGGACACCGGCGAGGACTACGTACGCGGCAAGATCGCCGGATACCTCAACGACCTGCTCTCGCTCGGCGTGGACGGCTTCCGCATCGACGCCGCCAAGCACATGCCCGCCGCCGACCTGGCCAACATCAAGTCCCGGCTGACCAACCCGAACGTCTACTGGAAACAAGAGGCGATCTACGGGGCCGGGGAGGCCGTCTCGCCCTCCGAATACCTCGGCACCGGGGACGTCCAGGAGTTCCGTTACGGGCGGAGCCTCAAGCAGGTCTTCCTCAACGAGAACCTCGCCCACCTGAAGAACTTCGGCGAGGGCTGGGGCTTCATGGAGTCCGGGAAGTCCGGCGTCTTCGTCGACAACCACGACACCGAGCGCGGCGGCGACACCCTCAACTACAAGAACGGCTCCGCCTACACCCTCGCCAACGTCTTCATGCTGGCCTACCCCTACGGCTCCCCGGACGTCCACTCCGGCTACGAGTTCAGCGACCACGACGCCGGACCGCCGAACGGCGGCCAGGTCAACGCCTGCTACAGCGACGGCTGGAAGTGCCAGCACGCCTGGCGCGAGATCTCCTCCATGGTCGGCTTCCGCAACGCCGCACGCGGCCAGGGCGTCACCGACTGGTGGGACAACGGAGGCGACCAGATCGCCTTCGGCCGGGGCGCCAAGGCGTACGTCGCCATCAACCACGAGGGCTCCGCGCTGAACCGGACCTTCCAGACCTCGCTGCCCGCCGGTGACTACTGCGACGTCCAGTCCGGCAACGGCGTCACCGTCAACGGCTCCGGCCAGTTCACCGCCACCGTCCCGGCCGGCACCGCCGTCGCCCTGCACGTGAACGCCCGTACGTGCTCCTCGGGCGGCGGCACCAACCCCGACCCGGGCCCCGGCAACGGCTCCTCCGGCGCCTCCTTCGGGGTCAACGCCACCACCCAGCTCGGCCAGAACATCCACGTCACCGGCGACCAGGCCGCCCTCGGCAACTGGAACCCGGCCAACGCCCCCCAGCTCGACCCGGCCACGTACCCCGTGTGGAAGCTGGACGTCGCCCTGCCCGCCGGGACCGCGTTCGCCTACAAGTACGTCCGCAAGGATGCGGCCGGCAACGTCACCTGGGAGAGCGGCGCCAACCGTACCGCCACCGTCCCGGCCTCCGGGAAGGTCACGCTGACCGCCGACGTCTGGCGCAGCTGACCCGTAATTCCCCCTCTTCCGCGGGCCGGTGGCACTGCCACCGGCCCGCGGCCCACCCTCCTGACACCAGCCGAGGAGCACCCTCCGTGTCCCGAACCACCCTGAGACGAGGGGCGGTGGCCGCCCTGTGCGTGGCGCTGCTGCCCGTCGTCCCGGCGGCCACCGCCGCCGCGTCACCCCGACCGCCGGCCCCGCCCTCCGACGCGAAACTGGCGAAGGAGGCGGCCCGGCACGACCTCACCCGCGAGCAGTTCTACTTCGTGCTGCCCGACCGCTTCGCCAACGGCGACGCCTCCAACGACCGGGGCGGGCTGACCGGTTCACGTCTCGACCACGGCTACGACCCCACCGACAAGGGGTTCTACCAGGGCGGCGACCTCAAGGGTCTGACCCAGAAGCTCGACTACATCAAGGGCCTCGGCACCACCGCCATCTGGATGGCCCCGATCTTCAAGAACCGGCCCGTCCAGGGCACCGGCAAGGACGCCTCGGCGGGCTACCACGGCTACTGGATCACCGACTTCACCCAGGTCGACCCGCACTTCGGCACCAACGCCGACCTGGAGAAGCTGATCGACAAGGCCCACGCCAAGGGCATGAAGGTCTTCTTCGACGTCATCACCAACCACACCGCCGACACCGTCGACTACGCGGAGAAGGCCTACGGCTACAAGCCCAAGGGAGCCTTCCCCTACCTCGACCGGACCGGCCGCCCCTTCGACGACCGCGAGGGCGTCGAGAAGGTGGACCGGAACTCCTTCCCGTACACCCCGGTCCAGGCCCCCGGCACGGAGAAGAAGGTGCCGTCCTGGCTCAACGACCCCACCATGTACCACAACCGGGGCGACTCGACGTGGGCCGGCGAGTCCAACGAGTACGGCGACTTCTCCGGGCTCGACGACCTGTGGACCGAGCGTCCCGAGGTCGTGAAGGGCATGGAGAAGATCTACGAGAAGTGGGTCCGCGACTTCGACATCGACGGGTTCCGCATCGACACCGTCAAACACGTCGACCTGGACTTCTGGACCCAGTGGGCCACCGCGCTCGACGCCTACGCGGCCAAGCGGGGCCGTAAGGACTTCTTCATGTTCGGCGAGGTCTACTCCGCCGACACCGAGGTCACATCCCCGTACGTCACCCGGGGCCGCCTGGACTCCACGCTGGACTTCCCGTTCCAGGACGCCGCCCGGCAGTTCGCCTCCCAGGGCGCGCCCGCCGACAGGCTCGCCTCGGTGTACGGCAACGACTTCCGCTACACCACCGACAAGGCCAACGCCTACGAGCAGGTCACCTTCCTCGGCAACCACGACATGGGCCGCATCGGGACCTTCCTCAAGCAGGACAACCCGGAGGCCGATGACGCCGAACTGCTCAAGCGGGCCCGGCTCGCCAACGAGCTGATGTTCTTCGGGCGCGGCAACCCGGTGATCTACTACGGCGACGAGCAGGGCTTCACCGGCGCGGGCGGCGACAAGGACTCCCGCCAGACCCTCTTCGCCTCGAAGACCCCCGACTACCTCGACGACGACCAGCTCGGCACCGACCGCACGCACGCCTCGGACGCGTACGACACCAAGCACCCCGTCTACCGCTCCATCGCCGCCCTCTCGAAGCTCACCAAGGAGCACCCGGCGCTGCGGGACGGCACCCAGATCGAGCGGCTCGCGGACGGCTCGGTGTACGCCACCTCGCGCATCGAGACGAAGCGGCCGTACGAATACCTCGTCGCCTCCAACAACGGCCCGAGCCCGAAGAAGGTCCAGCTCGCCACCGAGTCGGCCGACATGAACTTCCGTACGCTGTACGGCGGTTCCGGCACGGTCCGCAGCGGCAAGGACAAGAAGGTCACCGTCACCGTCCCCGCCCTGTCCAGCGTCGTGCTGAAGGCGGACAGGGCCGTCGGCGCGCCCGCCGCCAAGCCCGCGATCTCGCTGAAGGCTCCGGCCGCCGGCGCCACCGGCACCGTCGAGATCGCCGCCGACGTGGACGGCGGACAGCTCAACCGCGTCGTCTTCGCCGCCCAGGTCGGCAACGGGAAGTGGCGGACGCTCGGTTCGGCCGACCACGCCCCGTACCAGGTCACCCAGCACCTGGACGAGACCGTCAAGGCGGGAACGCCCCTGCGCTACAAGGCCGTCGTCGTCGACCGCACCGGCCGCACCTCCAGCTCTCTCGCCTCCACCACCGCCGGTCAGGCCCCGCCGCCCGGCAAGCCCGTCGCCGTCGAGCGCGACCGGGCCGTCGTCCACTACCAGCGCCCCGACGGCGACTACGACGGCTGGCAGCTCAAGTCCGGTGACAAGACCGCCGAGTTCATCGGGCGCGACGCGTACGGCGCGTTCGCCTGGCTCGACCTGGAGAAGGGCACCGACTCCGTCGCGTACACCGTCGAGAAGAACGGCACGGCCGACGGACCGCAGCGGACCATCGACCTCGGCGTGACCGGACAGGTCTGGATCGAGCAGGGCAAGGACGAGCAGACGGCCGAAGCCCCCGAGACCCCGCCGCAGGACACCACCAAGGCCGTCCTCAACTACCACCGTCCCGACGGTGATTACGACGGCTGGGGGCTGCACACCTGGGCCGGCGCCAAGGAGCCCACCGACTGGGCCAAGCCGCTGATGCCGGTGACGACGGACGCCTACGGGGTCACCTTCGAGGTGCCACTCGTGGACGGCGCCACCAGCCTCAGCTACATCCTCCACAAGGGCGACGAGAAGGACCTCCCCAGCGACCAGTCCCTCGATCTCGCCACCTACGGCCACGAGGTCTGGATGCTCGGCGGCAAGCCCGGCTACCTCCTCCCGCAGACCGGCGGCGGCGCGGCCCCCGACCTGTCGAAGGCCGAGGCGCAGTGGATCGACGCGAACACCGTCGTCTGGAAGGTGAAGAGCACCGACGCCACCAGCCAGCAGCTCGTGTACGCGAAGAAGGGCGGCATCTCCGTCGTCGACGGGGCGCTGTCCGACGAGGGGCAGTGGCTGCGGCTCCAGCAGGGCGAGCTGAGCGACGCCCAGAAGGCCAAGTTCCCCCACCTGAAGGACTATCCGGCGTTCACCGTCGACACCCGCGACCGCGACCGGGTCCGCGAGTCCCTGCGGGGCCAGCTGATCGCGACCCAGCGTGCCGCCAACGGGGCGCTGCTCGCCGCCACCGGCGTACAGACGGCCGGAATCCTGGACGACCTGTACGGCAAGAAGGCCGCCTCCGCCGAACTCGGCCCGGTCTTCGCCAAGTCCACGCCCACGCTCTCCGTCTGGGCCCCCACCGCGCATACCGTCTCGCTCGAACTCGACGGCCGTACCGTTCCGATGAAGCGCGACGACCGCACCGGCGTCTGGTCCGTCACCGGCAAGAAGGACTGGCGCGGCAAGCCCTACCGGTACGTGGTCACCGTCTGGGCCCCCACCGTCCAGAAGCTCGTCACCAACAAGGTCACCGACCCCTACTCCACCGCCCTGACCGCCGACTCCGCCCGCAGCCTCGTCGTCGACCTCACCGACCCGAAGCTCGCGCCCAGCGGCTGGTCCGGCCTGAAGAAGCCCGCCGCCACCCCGTTGCGGGACGCCCAGATCCAGGAGCTGCACGTCCGGGACTTCTCCATCACGGACCGCACGGCGAAACACCCCGGTGAATACCTCGCCTTCACCGACACCCGCTCCAAGGGCATGCGGCACCTGAAGAAGCTCGCCGACTCCGGCACGAGCTACGTCCACCTGCTGCCCGTCTTCGACATCGGGACCATCCCGGAGAAGAAGAAGGACCAGGCGACGCCCGGCTGCGATCTGACCGCCCCCGCACCCGACTCCGAGAAGCAGCAGGAGTGCGTGAGCAAGGCCGCCGCCAAGGACGGCTTCAACTGGGGCTACGACCCGTTCCACTACACCGTCCCCGAGGGCTCCTACGCCTCCGACCCGGACGGCACCCGGCGCACGGTCGAGTTCCGGCAGATGGTCCAGGGCCTCAACCGGGCCGGACTGCGCACGGTCATGGACGTCGTCTACAACCACACCGTCGCCTCCGGGCAGGGCGACAAGTCCGTCCTCGACCGCATCGTGCCCGGCTACTACCAGCGGCTCCTGGAGGACGGCACCGTCGCCACCTCCACCTGCTGCGCCAACACCGCGCCCGAGAACACCATGATGGGCAAGCTCGTCGTGGACTCGATCGTCACCTGGGCCAAGGAGTACAAGGTCGACGGCTTCCGCTTCGACCTGATGGGCCACCACCCCAAGGACAACATCCTCGATGTCCGCAAGGCGCTGGACCGCCTCACCCTCGCCAAGGACGGCGTCGACGGCAAGAAGATCATCCTGTACGGGGAGGGCTGGAACTTCGGCGAGATCGCCGACGACGCCCGCTTCGTCCAGGCCACCCAGAAGAACATGGCCGGCACCGGCATCGCCACCTTCTCCGACCGGGCCCGCGACGCCGTGCGCGGCGGCGGCCCCTTCGACGAGGACCCCGGCGTCCAGGGCTTCGCCTCCGGCCTCTACACCGACCCCAACTCCTCGCCCGCCAACGGCACCCGCGCCGAGCAGAAGGCCCGGCTGCTGCACTACCAGGACCTGATCAAGGTCGGCCTCACCGGCAACCTCGCCGACTACACCTTCACCGACACCTCCGGGCGTACGGTCAAGGGCTCGGACGTCGACTACAACGGGGCGCCCGCCGGATACGCGGCCGCACCCGGCGACGCGCTGGCCTACTCCGACGCCCACGACAACGAGACCCTCTTCGACGCCCTCGCCTTCAAGCTCCCGGCTGCTTCCACGGCCGCCGAGCGGGCCAGGGCCCAGGTGGTCGCCATGGCCGCCTCCGTCCTCTCCCAGGGGCCCTCGCTCTCCCAGGCGGGCAGCGACCTGCTGCGCTCCAAGTCCCTGGACCGCAACTCCTACGACAGCGGCGACTGGTTCAACGCCCTGCACTGGGACTGCCGCGACGGCAACGGCTTCGGACGGGGGCTCCCGCCCGCCGCCGACAACCAGGACAAGTGGCCGTACGCCAAGCCGCTCCTGGCCGCCACCGGCACCATCGCGCCGAACTGCGGCCAGATCGACGGGGCTTCGGCCGCCTACCGCGACCTGCTCACCATCCGTACGACCGAGAAGGAGTTCTCGCTCTCCACCACCGGCCAGGTGCAGTCCGCCCTGTCCTTCCCGCTCTCCGGCAAGGACGAGGCCCCCGGCGTGATCACCATGCGCCTCGGCAAGCTCGTCGTCGTCCTCAACGCCGCCCCGGACACCGCGACCCAGCGGCTCGCCGCACCGGCCGGGAAGACGTACGCCCTGCACCCGGTCCAGGCCAAGGGCGCGGACCTTACTGTCAAACGAGCCAGGTACGACGGGAAATCAGCCACTTTCACCGTACCGGGACGCACCGCGGCCGTCTTCACTCTGCGCTGACCACCCGCGGCACTACGGTGACGGCAGACGTCGGCAACGGAGCCGCGACAGCCGTACCCGGTACCGTCCGGCCGGCCCCGCCCACCCCTCCGGGGGAGGACGGGGCCGGCCGCGGCCGTCGGCCCGCCGGCGCACCCTGCCCCAGCGTGCGGACGGTGATGATGACCAAGGTGGGATACCTTCCCGAGGAGACGAGCAGCTTCGTCGGGAGGCGGGCCGAACTGGCCCGGCTGCACACCGCGTTGACCACCCGGCGGATGACCACCCTGATCGGCCCCGGCGGGGTCGGCAAGACCCGGCTCGCGCTCCGGGCCGCCCGCGCGGTCGCCGACCGTTACGCGGACGGCGCCTGGTGGGCCGACCTCTCCCCGCTCTACGACGACCGGCTGCTGCTCCCCACCGTCTCGGACGCGGTCGGGCTCGCCGACCACACCCTGCGGATGCCCGCCGAGGCGCTCTGCGAATGGCTCGGCGACAAGCACCTCCTGCTGGTCCTCGACTCCGCCGAACACCTCCGCGGCCCCTGCTCCCACCTGCTCGCCGAGCTCCTGACCACCTCCATCGGCCTGACCGTCCTGGTCACCAGCCGGCAGCCGCTCGGCACCCGCGGCGAGCACGTCGTCCAGGTGCCGCCGCTCCCGGTCGACGGAGCACCCGACGCCCTCCAGCTCTTCGCCGACCGGCTGCACGCCGCCGACCCCCGGGCCGGCCTCGACGCCCCCGGGGACGAGGCGGCCGCCGCCGAGATCTGCCGCCGCCTCGAAGGCATCCCGCTCGCCATCGAACTGGCCGCCGCGGGCATCGGCCGGCACAGCGTGGCCCAGCTCGCCGCCCGGATCGGCACCCGCTTCGACGCCCGCAGCGGCACCGTCACCCTCGACCCCGGAGCCTCCCGGCTCGACCTCCTCGCCGACGAGACCGTCTGGCCCCGCCGCCACCGCACCCTGCGCACCGCCATCGGCTGGTCCCACGAGCTGTGCACCCCGCTGGAACGCCTCCTGTGGGCCCGGCTCACCCCGCTGCGCACCGACTTCGACGCGGAGGTCGCCCGCGAGGTCTGCGCCGGGGGGCCGCTCACCCCCGGCGAGGTGGACCGGGCGCTCCAGGGCCTCGTCGCCCAGTCCGTCGTCCAGCGCGACGGCGACCGCTACCGGATGCTCGACACCCTGCGCGAGTACGGCCGCATGTGGCTCGCCGAGCTGGGCGAGGCCCGCGCCGCCGCCGACCGGCACGCGAGCAGCTTCCTCGGCCTCGCCCGCCGCGCCCACGAGGGGTGGACCGGCCCCGACCAGGTGTCCTGGTACCACAAGGTGTCCGACACCCATCTGGACCTGTGCGCCGCCCTGGAGCACCTGCTCGCCCACGACGTCGTCGGCGCCCAGGAGATGGCGGGCCGGGTCGGCTTCTTCTGGGCCTGCTGCGGCCATCTCTCCGAGGCCCGGAACTACGCCCAGCGCGCCCTGGACGCGGGCCCCGTCGAGGGGCCCCGCCGGACCAGGCTCCAGTGGGTCCTCGGCGTCGCGGCCCTGCTCCAGAGCGACTTCGCGACCGCCGAGAAGTACGGGGCGCTCTGCACGGCCACCGCCCTGTACGACCGGGACGACGAGGGCATGCTCGGCGCCACGTATCTCTCCGGGCTCACCCAGCTGATGACCGGGCAGCCCGCGGCGGCCCTGGAGGCGGCCGGGCGCGTCCTGCGGATGACCGAGGGCGTCCCCGTGGACTCCGGCCACCGGCTGCGCTGCCGCCTCGTCACCGTCTTCGCGCTCACCGCGCTCGGCCGGCTCGCCGAGTCCGAGGCGGCGGCCACCGCGCTGCGCCGGGCCTGCGAACGCGGCGGCGAGTTCTGGACCCGCTCCTACGCGGACTACCAGCTCGCCCTGATCGCCCTGCTCCAGGACCGCCCGGAGGCCTCCGCCGACCACGCCAGGGCGATGCTCGCGGGCAAGCACCGGCTCCGCGACAGCTTCGGCATCGCGCTGGGCCTGGACCTCCTGGCCGCCGCCATCGCCGCCCAGGGCGCGGGCGCCCAGGCCGCCCGGGTCTACGGCACCGGACACGCGTACTGGCGGATGGTCGGCCACCCCCAGCGCGGTACGCCCGAGCTGGGCCCGGTCCGCGAGCGGTGCGAACTCCAGGCGCGGGCGGCCGTCGGCGACGAGGCCTACCAGCAGGCCTTCGAGCGCGGCCAGTCGGACAACGCGGAGGTCGGTCTCGCCGCCGCCCTGCGCACCGAACTACAGCTCTGACCAGCGGCTGAGCGGCACTCGTGTCCCCGGACTACCCGCACCCCTCGCGTTGTGAGTAAGGTTAGGCATGCCTAAGTAGCTGCTTGGGTTCCGCTGACCCTCCCTGGAGAACCCGGATGCGTCTTTCCCGCCCCCGCGCCACGCAGCCGACCCGCGCCGAGCGTGTCCGGTCGATCCTGACCGTCGCCCACTCCATGACGGTGGTCAGCGACGGCCTGCACACCGAAGTCCGCCGCCTCGACGGCACGGGCGCGATGGGCCACATCCACCTGCATGCCCCGAACGACGGCAATCACGCGCCCAGCGCCGAACGTGTCCCGGCCCGCCTGGAGTTCACGGACATCGCCGCCACTCCCGTACGCGACCGGCTGCGCGCCCGCGTCACGGTCACCGGGCTGCTCGCCTCCCCGTACAGCAACGACACCGAGCAGTCCACCTGCATGGAGTTCGGCCAGGCCGTCCTGGAGGACGCCGAGGGGCGCACCTTCGTCACCCTGGAGGAGCTGGAGGAGGCGGAGACCGACCCGATCGCCGCCTGCGAAGCGGGCATGCTCACCCACCTCGTCGACGACCACGCCGAGCTGGTCCCGCTCCTGCTGCGCCTGGTCCACCCGCGCCCGGAGCGCGGCATGACCCGGGCCGTGCCGCTCGCGATGGACCGGTACGGGGTCACCCTGCGGCTCGAATACCCGGACACCCACGAGGACGTCCGGCTGCCGTTCCCCCGCCCCGTCACCGAGATCGACCAGGCGGGCCCGCAGATCCACGCCCTGCTGGCCGCCGCCCGCCGCGTCTCCCACCGCAACGGCCTGCCCGCCTGAGCCGCCCTACGGCTCGGGCAGCCGCTGCGCCGGTACGGCGGGCACGTCCGGGGCGAACGCGGAGAGCCGGGCCAGCAGGTCCCCGAACGGGCCGTCCGCCGGCTCCTGCGACAGCACCCGCAGCACGATGCCCGCCATCTCCTGGTCGTACGCGGCGCTGACGGCGGCCAGCGCCGCGAAGTCGTGCACCAGCTGCGTCTCCAGCTCCTCGCGCGGAATGCGCCGCCCGTCCAGCCAGATCAGCGCCGTCGACTCGGCCAGCGACACCCAGGAGCGGACCACCAGCTCCAGCCGGGCGGGCGGTTCGGCCACCCCGAGGTGCGTGATGATCTGCTCGTACGCGGCCTGCCGCACCCCGTCGATCATGGCGTTCGCCGTCGAGGAGCCGACCGCGGGCCCGCCGCGCATCAGCGCCGAGAAGCCCGGGCCGTGCTCGTCGACGAAGTCGAAGAACCGCCCCATCACCCGCAACAGCCGGGCCCCCAGGGGCCCTTCGAGCGGTTCCAGGAAGCGGGCCGCCAGCTCGTCGGCGGCCCGCCGCAGCGCCGCCTCGTACAGGCTCTGCTTCCCGGGGAAGTAGTGGTACACCAGCGGACGCGAGATCCCCGCGGCGGCGGCGATCTCGTCGATCGACACATCCTCGGGCGAGCGGCGGCTGAACAAGTCCAGCGCGACGCCGATCAGTTGCTGTCTGCGCTCGTCGACGCCCATCCTGCGCCGCACCCCGGTCGTCATGCGAACAGCCTATCGGGGGCGAGGCCGTGCGGACCCTAGAGGTCGAGGACGAGACGCTCCCCCCGGCACCGCGAGACGCAGATCAGCATCGAGTCGCCCCGCTCGTCCTCGGTCAGCAGCTCGTCCCGGTGGTCGATCTCGCCCTCCAGGACCCGCTGTTGGCACGTCCCGCAGAACCCCTGCTCGCAGGAGTACGACACATGCGGCAGCTCCGCGCGGACGGCGGCCAGCACCGACTGCCCGGCCGCGACCGGCACCGTACGCCCGCTGCGCCGCAACTCCACCTCGAACGCCCCGGAGCTCTCGGCGCCTTCATCGGTGCCGGCCGCGCCGCCCGTCGCCGCCGAGAACCGCTCCAGATGCAGGGTGCAGCCCTCGGGGAGGGCGGCGGTGGCGGCGGCCATCAGCGGCTCGGGGCCGCAGCAGTAGACCGCCGTCCCCGGGGCGAGGCCTGCCAGCGCCCCTGCCACGTCCGGGTGGCCCGCCTCGTCCTGCGCGACGACCGTGACCCGGTCCCCGTCCGCGCCCAGCTTCTCGATCTCTTCCAGGAACGGCATCGACGCCCGCGACCGGCCCCCGTACAGCAGCCGCCACTCGGCCCCCGCCGCGGCCAGCGCCCGCAGCATCGGCAGGACCGGGGTGATGCCGATACCGCCGACGACGAAGACGTACCCCGGGGCCTCGGTCAGCGGGAAGCGGTTGCGCGGCCCGCGCACCTCCACCTCCAGGCCCTCCTGGAGCTGTTCGTGCACCTCCCGCGAACCGCCCCGGCCGTCCGCCACCAGCCGCGTCGCCACCGTGTACGCGCCGGTGTCCTCCGGGTCCCCGCACAGCGAGTACTGCCGCACCAGACCGGACGGCAGCACCAGATCCAGATGGGCCCCGGGCGACCAGGGCGGCAGGCCGGGGCCCTCCAGGCGGAGCTGGACGACGCCTTCGGCGACCTCGGTCCGCCCGGTGATCAGCAGCTTGCGGACCGCTGTCGCGCGGCGCTTCGAGTGGCCCGATATCGGCTCGGGCAGGGCGGGCAGCGGCCACAGCGGGGACCGGGCGATCCGGCGTTTCAGGGCGCGCCGGGTGAACAGGGCGGCGCCGGAGACCAGCACGACGGTACGGAGACGGGGCAGCGCCATCGGTCAGGCCCCCTTCGCGGTCTCGGCCTCGGCGGCCAGCGCGGCGGGGGAGCGGGTCAGATACTCCACGGCCTGGGCCGTACTGCCCTCCTGCGAGGGGTGGTAGGACCGGCTGAGATAGCTGGGGACGGAACGCAGGATCGAGCCCGTGCTCGGCAGCGTGCCCCGCTTCCCGCTCGCGTGGAACGCCTTGAAGGAGGCCTTGCCGTCCAGCAGTGTCGGGTCGTTCTCCATGAAGAACCGGGCGCCGCGCTGCCACAGGAACACCAGCGCGGAGAACGCGGCGGCCCAGGTGCGCACGCGCCGCCGGTAGCCGCCGTCCACATGCATGAAGACGTCGAAGGCCACCGACCGGTGCTCCACCTCCTCCGCCCCGTGCCAGCGCAGCAGGTCCAGCATGGTCGGATCGGCGCCCTTGCGGTCCAGCGCCTCCGCGTTGAGGATCCAGTCCCCGAGGAAGGCCGTGTAGTGCTCGATGGCCGCGATCATCGCCACCCGTTCCATCAGCCACCACTGCGACGGCCGCCCCGGCGGCAGCGTCCGGTCCCCGAGCAGCTTCTCGAAGAACCAGTCGACCTGCGCGGTGTACGGGGTCGGGTCGAGGCCCAACTCCCGCAGATGCGGCAGCACATCGTCGTGCGCCTGCGAGTGCACGGCTTCCTGCCCGATGAACCCGATGACGTCCTCGCGGAGCTGGTCGTCGTGGATGTACGGGAGGATCTGCCGGTAGACGTGGATGAACCAGCGTTCCCCGGCCGGGAGCAGCAGATGGAGCACGTTGATGGTGTGCGTGGTGAACGGGTCGCCCGGCACCCAGTGCAGGGGGGTCTTCTCCCAGGCGAAGGACACCTTGCGGGCCTTGAGGTGCGTCCGCTCCGATGCGACCGCCGCTGGCTGCGTGTTAGACATGTTGTCAATGTACTGAGGGGTATGCGGTCGGACCAGAGGCGTGCAGAGATTTTCCCTGCGGCTCGGGGAGGCGGCGCGCGATGATCGCTGTATGACGAAACCTGTGCAGGCCCGTTCCTTTGACGCCATCGCCGCCGCCTACGACGCCCACCGCCCCTCCTACCCGCCCGCGCTGTTCGACGCGATCGAGGAGCTGGCCGGAATCCCGCTCGCCGGGGCCCGGGTCGCGGACGTCGGCGCGGGCACGGGGCTCGGCACGGCCCGGCTGTACGAGCGCGGGGCCCGGGTCACCGCGGTGGAGCCGGGCGACGGGATGGCCGAGCAGTTCGCCCGGAGCCTGCCGGACGTGCCCCTGGTGCGGGGCGACGGGAACAACCTGCCGCTGCGGACCGGGTCGATGGACCTGATCACGTACGCCCAGGCCTGGCACTGGACCGACCGCGCCCGCTCGATACCCGAGGCCCGCCGGGTGCTGCGGCCGGGCGGGGCGCTCGCCCTCTGGTGGAACGACGGCGACCCGTCGGTGGAGTGGCTGGTCGAGCAGGAGAACCGGATGCGGGTCTTCTTCGGGGTGGACATCCCGGCCGTCCCCGGCATGAGGGCCCGCTACCGTGCCGTGCTGCCCGACGGGCTCGACTACCGCACCCGGCAGGTGGCCTGGAGCCGTCGCGTACCGCTGGACGCGCATATCGCCAACATGGCCACCCACTCCGACTTCCTGATCGGCGATCCGGTGGCGGTCCGCGACTTCTTCGACCGCGAACGGGCTTTGCTGACCGCCCTGTTCCCGGACGGCGAGGTCGAGGAGGCGTATCTCGTGAGTCTTGCCGTAGCCCACCCCTGAGCCCGGATTCGGGTGCAGGATGGGCCGATGGCGACAGAACCGGAATGGCGAGGCGCACGGCGCGGCGGAGCAACAGCGGTGGTCCTGACGGGAATTCTGCTCCTGGCCGGGTGCACCGCGGAATCGTCCGACGACGGCAGGGGACAGGATCGGCGCACGCCGAAGCCGGCCGCGACGGGCACGCTGGAGCAGCTGGCCAAGAAGGCCGGCTGCGACCCGAACGTACAGACCGACGCGGCCGAGCTCCGGCAGGCCAACTGCACGACGGACGAAGGGCGTTACGTCCTCGCCACCTTCGCCACCGATCGCGGGCAGCGGGAGTGGATCAACGAGGCCAAGGACTACGGGGGTTCGTACCTCGTCGGACGCCGGTGGGTCGCCGTCGGCGAACCGGACGTGGTCGCGGCGCTGCGCGGCCGGCTCGGGGGGACGGTGGAGACCGCCTCGCCTCACCACTCGGGGGACAGTGGCGGAGGGGGGAGCGAGGACGGGCACTCCGGTCACCACCCGGGCTGACCGCGCAGGTTCACGGGGGCCGCACGCGCCGCGTCAGCGGCAGCGGCGGCCGTCGTTGATGCACCGCACCATCTTGTTCATCAGCCGGTCGTCGAAGACGTTGATGAAGTCGCCGTGATCGGTGATCGGTTTGTGCAGCTGCTCGGGGAACGAGTCCACGGCGAAGCCGGGCCCCGGCGGAACGTCGTAGACGATGCGCTGCACCAGCTGCGGCACCGCCCGGAACCCGTTCGGGCACCGGCCGTTCTCCTGGGCGAACGCCACATGGGTGCGGTGGTTGGCGCTGTCGGTGTTCTGCCCGTCCCAGCAGTTCTGGAAGGCGAACGTCCGCACCACCTGACTGCCCTCGGGGCAGATCGGATATTTGTCCGTCAGCTGGCGGTCCTCGAATCCGGTGCAGCTCCACGAGGCGTTGGCATTGGCGTCGCCGTTGGTGAACGCCTTCGCGTCCCCGGTGATGATCCGCAGGAAGCGCGGCATCGCGGTGACCCGGCCGACGGGCGAGCCGACGAACTTCAGCGTCACCTGGGACGGGGTCTGGATCTCCCCGACGTTCTGGTCCCGGCCGCCGCCGTCCGCGTCCACGTCGTTCTCGTCCTGCCCGTTCTGAAGGCGCAGGACCGGCCAGTAGTAGGTGGAGCGGTCGCCCTGGTTACGGCAGGTCGTCGCGCCGTTCGCCAGATCGTCGTCGCTCGCGAAGGCGTCGTTGGCCTGGTTGCCGATGTAATCGTGCATATGGTGCGCGCCGTTGCTCACGCCGGGCGCGACGATGACGTTGTCCGGGTTGAATTTCCCGTTCTCATTACGGCCGCAGTCGGTGGTGAAGGTGCCCCGGGACGCGCCCCGGCGCTGGCGGGGCCGGTCGACGTTGGGCTGGACGGACTGGATATCGACGAAATCGGCGGCCACGGGCCCGTTGCCGCCCTGGCCCTGGTCCTGCCCGGGGTCTCCGCCCTGGCCGGGATCCTGACCTTGCCCCGGGTCCTGGCCTCCCGGGTCCTGCCCCTGGCCCCCGTCCTGGCCCTGATTCTGCCCTTGGTCCTGGCCCTGGCCATCGTCCTGACCGCCGCCACCACGGCCGCCGTTGCCGCCACCGCGGCCTCGGCCGTCGCCGTATCCGCCGCGGCTGTCGTCGGCGCGCAGGCTGCATCCGGCAAGGCTCTCCAGCCCCGCCGGCCGCTCGCCCACGCGCCCGATCGCGATGCCGATGCGGTCGAGGCTCGCCGACCGCTTGCTGCGCAACGGGCCGAGCACGGCGTTCTCCGCCAGCCCGGGATCCCGGGCTATCTGCTCCTTCCGGTCCGCGAACTGCCGGTAGGCGTCGGTGATCTGGGTATCCATCGCCGCGAGTTCGCGGTCGACCTCCCCGCGTGCCTCGTCCGGCACCTCGGGCAGTCCGTTGACGGCTTCGGGACAGTCGATGGTGGACAGCTGGCGGCCCGCGTTCTGCGTCCGGGTGGGCGGAGAAGAACCGGACGGTCCTTCTCCCGCGGAGGCGTAGACATTGACCGCGACCAGCCCACCTCCCCCCAGGATCAGGGCTGCGGAGGCGGCGATGGCCCGGTTGGCCAGCGTGGAACGTTTCTTGCGCGATGTGCGTCGCATGGGACTCCTCTGCTTCGAGGGAGAAGCGTGACGTCCCATACGGACGGGGAGCCCGGCCCGTTCACCTCATCCGCCGACTACTGTGCGAACGCGGCCAGTTGCTCGTCCACCGGGGCTCCCGTGAGCCGGTTGGCCAGGGTCGACAGGGTGTACGCGCCGATGCCCAGGACCACTTCGAGGGCGTTCTGCTCGGTGTGGCCGTACGCCAGGAAGTCCCGCAGCTCCGCGTCGTCCACCGCGCCCGCCGAGGCGAGCACCGCGAGGGTGAACCGCCGTACGGCTTCCAGGCGTTCGTCGGGAAGAGCGGGGCTCCCGGGGTCGCGCAGGGCGGCGATCAGTGCCGGGTCGGCGTTCAGGGCGGTCAGCTTCGCGGTGTGCATCGCCACGCAGACGTGGCAGTCGTTGCGGGTGGCCATCGTCATGACGACGACCTCGCGGGAGAGCGGGTCCAGCGTGCAGGCGTCGAAGATCGCGCTGATCTTCAGGAAGCCGTCCAGGGTGTGGGGCGAGGCCGCGAGCCGGGCGACGGCGGCGGGCCGGTAGCCAAGGCGCTCGGTCACCGCCTCCAGGGCGCGCCGCGATGCGGGTGGGGCGGTATCGGGGGTGAGATCGGCAAAGGGCATGGCGAACCTCTCGCGGAGATAGGATCGACAACATGGTTGACGAAAAAAAGGTAAACCAGGTTGTCGAGTCTCGCAACGGCTTCGAGCTGCCGCTGCTGCTCTTCGCCGGGTTCCGCTCGATCATCGATGCCCTGCACCGGGACCTCGCCGAGCACGGACACCCCGAGACCCGGCCCGCGTACGGCTTCGCCCTCCAGGCGGTGGGACGCGACGGCGCGGCCATCAGTGAGATCGGGCGGCGCCTCGGGGTCTCCAAGCAGGCCGCCGGAAAGACCGTCGACAAGCTGGAGACCCTCGGTTACGTGGAGCGCGCCCCGGACCCCGCCGACGGCCGGCGCACCCTGATCCGCCTCACCCCGCACGGCGTCGACCTGCTGATCCGGTCCGCCGAGGGCTTCGACCGGCTGCGCGCGGACTGGGCCCGGACGCTCGGCGAGGACCGGCTGGCCGCCCTGGAGCGGGACCTGCGCACGATGGCTCCGGGCGGCGCGTTCCGGCTGGACGCGGCGGGGTGGTTCGCGGGCTGAACGGGGCGGGGAGCCCGGCCGCGTGCGACGGGCTGGGGGCCCGGCCGCGTACGGCGGGGCTGGGGGCCCGGCCGCGTACGGCGGGGCTGGGGGCCCGGCCGCGTACGGCGGGGCTGGG
>NZ_LZRD01000034.1 GCF_001687325.1 Streptomyces sp. PTY087I2
GGGGCCGGGCCGACCTCGCGCCGGTCGTGGGCGAGGCGCTTCCCGGGCGGCCGCACGGCCCGGTCGTAGGGTGGTGGGCATGGCACCGAACATCGCGACCAACACCGCCGTGGACCTCGATGAGTTGCTGGCGTTCGTACGCCCCCGGCACCGGGCGGTCCTGCTCACCGCCCGGGCCGACGGCCGCCCCCAGGGATCCCCGCTGACCTGCGGCGTGGACGACGCGGGGCGGATCGTCATGTCGACGTACCCCGAGCGCGCCAAGACCCGCAACGCGCGCCGCGACGAGCTGGTCAGCGTGATCGTGCTGTCGGACGAGTGGGACGGGCCGTGGGTGCAGATCGACGGTACGGCGGAGGTCATCGACGCCCCGGACTCCGTCGAGCCGCTGGTGGAGTACTTCCGGAACATCTCGGGGGAGCATCCGGACTGGGACGAGTACCGGGCGGCGATGGTGAAGCAGGGGAAGTCGATCATCCGGGTCACCCCGGAGCGCTGGGGCCCCGTCGCCACCGGCGGTTTCCCGGCCCACCCGGCGCCCGGGAGCTGATCGCGCGATGAGCGGGGGCCGTGAGCCGGACGCGGCGGGCGGGAGCGCGGGGCGGCCGGTTCCGGGGCAGCCCCACGCGCACCTGGCGGGCGCGCTGCCCGCGCCGACCCACCTGTCCGCGCCGACCCCGCTGCCCACGGCCGACGCCCTCGCGCGGGCCCGGCTGCTGGTCGCGCCCTCGCTCGACTCCGACCTGGTACGGGAGGTGGAGCGGATCACCGGGCGCGGTGCGGAGCCCCTGACGGACGTTCCGCCGCCGTCGGACGCGCCCCTCCTCTGCGTGGGCGACGCACTGCCCGACGCCCTGCGGACGGACCGGCTGCTCTGGTTCCACAGCGTCAACGCGGGGACGGACCCACTGCTCGCCAGGGGCCCCTGGCCCGGCCCGGCGCTGCTGACGCGGACCGTGGGCCGGATGGGCGAGCGGATGGCCCAGTACGTCCTGGGCTGGATGCTCGCCGAGGCCCAGTCCGTACCGGAGTTCACCGAGCAGCACACCCGCGCGCACTGGGAGCGGCTTCCCTCGGAACTCGTCGCCGGGCAGACCGCCCTGGTCTACGGCACCGGCCGCATCGGCGCGGCGGTCGGACGGCTGCTCTCGGCCTGCGGGGTGCGGACCGTGGGCGTCGCCCGCACCCCGCGGTACGGGTCGGGGCCCGGGCCCGACCCCGTGGTGCCGCCGGGGTTCGACCGGGTGATCGCGGCCGCCGAGGACACCGGGGCGCTGGGCGAGGCCCGCTGGGTGATCTCCACCCTGCCGTTGACGGCGGCCACGGCAGGCTTCTTCGGGGCCGCCCGGTTCGCGGCGGTGCGCGGGGCGACGTTCGTCAACGTGGGGCGCGGCGCGACCGTGGACATGGGGGCGCTGGAGACCGCGCTGCGGGAGGGCCGGGTGCGGCGGGCGGTGCTGGACGTGCTGCCCGTGGAACCGGCCGCGCCGGAAGACCCGGTGTGGCGGCTGCCCCGTACGGTCATCACCTCGCACTCCGCGGGGATCACCACCGACGAGGACATCGCCGTGGACTTCGCCGCCTGCTGGGCGGACGTGACGGCGGGCCGCCGCCCCGGGCTGACGGTGGACACGGCGCGCGGTTACTGAGCCGAAGGCCCTGCCGGGCCGGGCCGCGCTGCCGAACCGCGGACGCGGCCGCTGCCCGGCCGGCACGCGGCTGCCGAGCCGGGATGCGGTTACTGAGCCGGGGACCCGCTCCGGTCGCGTACCGCCTCGATGCCCGCGATCATCAGGTCCAGCGCGAAGCCGAAGTCCCGCTCGCGCATCTCCTCGACCGTCTCGCCGCCCCGGGCCGCCATGATCTCGTCGGAGTAGTCGGAGATCTCCCGCAGATGCGGCTCCGCGCGGATCGTGCCCATCGCCCGCTGGTGGTACTCGTCCTGCGTGAGCCCGGTCGCGTCGCACCGCGCCTTGAAGTTGCCCTCGACGGTGCCGAATCCGTACACGAACTGGAAGACCGCCGAGAGCGCGCCCGTCTGCCGTTCCAGGGGCAGGCCGGTGTCCCGGATCACGTCCTGGACGGCGTACGAGAACAGCATGGAGTTCGGGCCGATGTTGAGGAACGTCCCGGCCAGCGGCGAGATCCAGATGTGGCGGACGAGGAGTTCCCGGTAGCTGCGGGCCAGTTCCCGCAGCCGGTCCCGCCAGTCGGCGTCCTCGCGGGGCCGGTCGATCTCGGCGTACACCGAGTCGAGCGCCAGCTCCAGGAGGTCGTCCTTGGTGTCGACGTACCAGTAGAGGGACATCGCGGTGACGTCCAGCTCGGCGGCGAGCCGGCGCATCGAGAACTTGGCGAGTCCGTCGGCGTCCAGCAGCCGCACCGACGCCTCGGTGATCCGGTTACGGTCCAGGCCCGCCGGGGACTCGGTCCGCCGCGAACGCGAGGGGGCCGTGCGGCTCAGCCACACACTGGTCTGCACGGCGGCGGCGTCCTTCGAGCCGCCCGACGACGTGGACGACGTGGAAGCAGAAGCCGATCCGGGCGTGGATCCCTGCGCGGACACCGCCTCTGACGTCGGCTCAGACGCGGAATCGGGTTCGGAACCGGGCCCGGACACCATGGCGCACTCTCCTCGTCGTGCTCGGATCGGCCACCGAGCGGTCCTGCCGAACGGCGGGCCGTGCGGGCCCGCCGAAGACCGCGTACCGGACGCTGACGGTCCGGTACGCGCGTCATATCCGATGCTATGCCGCCGGTCCCGTCGCGTCTGCCCGGTCCCCCGCCTGCGAAGCGTCGGCCTCCCGCTCACCCGCTGCCGCCTCCACCCGCTCCGCCCGGCGCAGCAGCAGCGCGGCGAGCAGGCCGCCCGCCAGCACCGCCACCGCGCCGACGAGCTGGCTGGTCTCCAGGCCCGCCGCGAACGCGTCCCTGATCTGCTCCCGGGCGGCGGGCCCGTCGGCGGCGGCCAGGGCCGCGGGCAGCGAGGCGGCGCCGACAGCGGCCGGTACGAGTGCGGCGAACCGGGCGTTGAGGACCGCGCCGAGCACCGCGACCCCGAGGCCGTTGCCGAACTCCGCGAGCGTGCCGTTGACCCCCGCGCCGACCCCGGCCTTCTCCGGCGGAATGGCGCTCATGATGGCGTTGGCCATCGCGGGCATGGCGAGGGCGACGCCCGCGCCCATCACGATCAGGCCGAACAGCATGCCGCCGTACCCGCCGTCGCCCCCGCCGAGCACCGCGATCGCGACCAGACCGGCGGCCAGACAGCTCATCCCCACCGCGATGACGGCGGGCGTGCCGAACTTCCGGACCGCCCGCGCGCCCAGCCCCGTGAGGTTGAGCGCGACCACGGTGAGCGCCATCGGGGCCGTCCGCAGACCCGCCTCCAACGGCCCGTACCCGAGGACGAACTGAAGGTGCTGGGTGAGCAGGAAGAGCGAGCCGGTCATGCCGAAGGCGACCAGGATCACGCCCGCCACCGCGCCGGTGAACTTCTGGTTCCGGAAGAAGTGCATGTCCAGCATCGGGTTCGGGATGTGCAGCTCCCACAGCACGAACCCGGCCAGCACGGCGGCGCCGACGAACGCCGTCAGCAGCACCCGGCCCGACCCCCAGCCGTGCTCGGGCCCGGAGATGATCGCGAAGACGACGGCGGTCATACCGATCGTGGAGAGCAGCGCGCCCAGCAGGTCGGGCCGCTGCCCCTGGCCGGACTTCGACTCCGGTACGAGCCGGACGACGGCGACCAGGGCGATCAGCGCGACCGGGATGTTGATGAGGAAGATCGCGCCCCACCAGAAGTGGTCGAGGACGAACCCGCCGAACAGCGGGCCCGCCGCGAACCCGAGGGAGGAGACGGTCGACCAGATGCCGATCGCCTTGACCCGCTCGGCCTCGTCGAAGATCTGGACCACGACGGCGAGCGTCGTCGTGAGCAGCAGCGCGCCGCCGACGCCCATCCCGGCGCGGGCCGCGATGAGCTGGCCGGAGGACTGGGCGAGCCCGGCCACGAGCGAGCCGACACCGAACAGGGCGAGGCCCACGATCAGCATCCTCTTCCGCCCGTAGCGGTCCGCCGAGCTGCCCGCGGTGAGCAGCAGACCGGCCTGGACGAGCGAGTAGGCGTTGATCATCCACTGCACGTCGGCGGTGGAGGCGTGCAGCTCCGAGGTGAGGGACGGGATCGCGACGTTCAGGACGGTGTTGTCGAGCAGCACCGTGAGCTGGGCCAGGCAGATGACGCCGAGGATCAGCCAGCGTTGCGGATGTCCCTGGTGGGAGAGGTCGGGTCGCTCTGCGGCGGGCGCCGTCATACGGGCTCCTCGGTCTCCAGGCTCGATGGCCCGTGGTGGTGGCGGCCGGTGATGGTGATGGTGGTGGCGGCGGCGGTTTGCTGTACGGCGTACAGGACGTCGCCTTGTACACCGTAAGACAGATCCTGTACGACGTACAAGTCGATTTCCGTGGGGCGGACCCGTCGCGCCGCCGGGACCCGAGGAGGGCCCCGGCGGTACGGTTCTCGACGCTGACCTGACAAGTTTTCTAACAAAGTGCGCGATTTCCGGCCCTTGGGAGAGCCATGTCGCTGCGTCGCCGCTCGTCTCGTGTCCCTCGACCTCTGCCGCGTGTCCCTCGACCTCTCCAACTCCTCCTCGCCGCCTCCCTCCTGGGGGCACTCCTCGCACCGCCCGCAGCCGCCGCGACACCCGCAGGCCACGCCCTTTCCGGTGGGGCCGGCGGACGAGTGCCGCTGCGGGTCGCCACGTACAACATCCATGCCGGTGCGGGCATGGACGGCGTCTTCGACCTGGACCGTCAGACGGCCGAACTCCGGTCGCTGAACGCCGATGTGATCGGGCTTCAGGAGGTCGACCGGCACTGGGGCTCCCGCAGCGAGTGGCGGGATCTCGCGGGTGAACTGGCCCGGCGGCTGCGGATGTACGTCTTCTTCGCGCCGATCTACAGCCTCGACCCGGCCGAACCGGGCGCACCCCGGGCCGAGTACGGGGTGGCCGTGCTGTCGCGGCACCGGATCGTGAGCGCCGAGAACCACGAGATCACCCGCCTCTCGACCCAGGACCCGAACCCGGTGCCCGCGCCCGCCCCAGGCTTCGGCGAAGTCTTCGTACGGGTACGGGGGTTGCCGGTGCACGTGTACGTGACCCACCTCGACTACCGCCCGGACCCCGCCGTCCGCGTCGCCCAGGTCGCCGACACCCGGCGGATCATGGCCGAGGACCGGGGCCCGAAAATCCTGCTCGGCGACTTCAACGCGGAGCCCGCCGCCCCCGAACTGGCCCCGCTGTGGCGGGAGCTGGCGGACGCGGACCCGGGCGCGCCCACGTTCCCGGCGCAGGACCCGGTCAAGCGGATCGACTTCGTGGCCGTGTCGAAGAACGGAACCGGCGTGCACAGGGCGTGGGTGCCGGAGAGCCTCGCCTCCGACCACCGGGCTGTGGTGGCGGACCTGCTGTTACGGAGGTGACGGCGGGGCGATGAGTTCAAGGTGCTCCGGAAGTCTCCATTTTCAGCTCGAATGCTTCCTTTTGCGGCTGGGACGCGTCCTCCTCACCGAGGGCCGCCGTGAAAGACCACGCGGTACCGGACGGACGAAGGATGGTCATGACCACCACCACCCTGCACGAACTGCTGGACACCCACATCGACAGGGGATCGATGCCGGGCGCGGTGGCGCTGGTCGCCCGGGGCGAGCGGGTCGAGGTCGTCTCGGCCGGGACAGCCGGCCTCGCCGGGTCCGCGCCGATGCGCCGGGACTCGCTGTTCCGCCTCGCCTCGATCACCAAACCGATCGTGGCGGCGGCCGCCATGACGCTCGTCGACGACGGCCTGATCGCCCCCGCCGACCCGGTCGCGGCCTGGCTGCCCGAACTGTCCTCGCCCTTGGTCGTCCGGACCCCGAAGAGCCCGATCGACGATGTCGTGTCGGCCGTCCGCCCGATCACCCTCCTGGATCTGCTGACCTTCCGGGCCGGCTACGGCTTCCCGTCCGACTTCTCGCTCCCGGCCGTCGCCCCGCTGTTCGCGGAGCTGAAGCAGGGCCCGCCGCAGCCGCAGGCCGGGCTCGCGCCGGACGCCTGGATGGCCGAGCTGTCCCGGGTCCCGCTGCTGCACCAGCCGGGCGACGGCTGGCTCTACAACACGTGCTCCGACATCCTCGGCGTGCTTGTCGCCCGGGTCGCCGACCGCCCGCTGGCCGCGTATCTGGCGGACCGGATCTTCGAGCCCCTCGGCATGAAGGACACCGGGTTCTGGGTGGAGCCCGCCGCGCTGGACCGGTTCACCGGCTTCTACCGGGCCGGGACGGGCGAAGGCGGGGACGGTGGCGGGGGCGGGCCCGAGCTGATCGACGCCCCGGACGGGCAGTGGAGCAGCCCGCCCCCGTTCCCGTCCGGCGCCGGAGGCCTCGTCTCGACCGTCGACGACTGGTACGCCTTCGGCCGGATGCTGCTCACCGAGGGGCTGAACGACACCGGTGACCGGGTACTGGCCGGCGAGTCCGTCCGCCAGATGGTCACCGATCACCTGACCCCGGAACAGCGCGCCGGGAGCGGGCTGTTCACGGAGGGCCAGGGCTGGGGGTTCGGCGGTTCGGTGGACGTCGAGATCGCCGCCCCCTGGAACGTGCTCGGCCGCTACGGCTGGGTCGGCGGCACCGGCACCACCGCCCACGTCATCCCGGCCACGGGCACGGTCTCCGTCCTGCTCACCCAGATGGAGATGGGCGGACCGGCCGCGCCCGAGGTGATGCGGGACTTCTGGACGTACGCGGCCGGGTTCTGATCCCCTTCCCGGGCCCGGCCGCGTACGTACCCCTATCTCCTGACGGTCAACTCGTGGGCTGCGTCAGGTCGTAGAACGTGGCGTTGCCGACGGTGACCTCGGTGAAGTTCTCGGTCACCCAGGAGGAGATCTGGGAGGAGGTGCCGGAACCACCCATGCCGCCGCCTCCCATGCCGCCGCCCATGCCGCCGCCCGAGACGAAGTAGTGGATCTTGCCTTCCGCCACGTACTTCTTGAACTGGGCGAGCGTCGGCGACGGGTCGCTCCCGTTGAAGCCACCGATCGCCATCACCGGGTCTCCGGTGGCGAGTTGGTAGCTGGCCGCGTTCTGCGCGCCGATGGCCGCGGCGACCCAGGTGTAGTCGTCGACGTCCTTCGTCAGGAGCGCCTTCGCCTCGGCGTCGACGGTCGCGCCGTTCAGCAGGCCGCCCATGCCGCCGCCTCCGCCGCCGCCCCTCATGCCTTCACCGAAACCGGGGACGGCGCCGGTGCCCGTGCCCGTACCGCCGGGCGCGGTGGGCATGCCGCCCGGGGCGTTGCCCTGCTGGTTCCCCTGCCCCTGAGGCTGGCCCTGGCCCTGGCTCTGCCCTTGTCCCTGGCCCGGGAACTGCCCCTGGCCCTGGCCCTGCCCGGGCGGCTGCTGCATGCCGCCGCGCTGCCCGCCGTCACCGCCGCCGCCGGGTCCCCCGGGGCCGCCCCGGCCGCCGCCCCCGGGCCCGCCCATGCCGAACCCGCCCGCCGAAGGACCGGCGGTCACGATCGAGCCCTGGTGGCCGCTGTTCAACGTACTGACGGTGTACGCGGTCGGCCCCGCCAGCGACGCCGCGCAGCTCAGCCCCACCACCGCGAGGGCCAGGCCCCGCCCGCCGAACCGTCCCACGACCAGCAGCCCGAGCGCGCCGGCGATCCCGCCCGCGAGCACCGCCCACCGCAGCCACGGCAGATAGTCCGGGGTGCGGCCCAGCAGGACGTACGCCCAGAGCGCCGTCGCGAGGACCGTTCCCGCGAGCACCGCGCGCGGCCACCAGGCCGACCGCTCCTCCCACAGCACCGTGACACCCATGGCGACGAGCGCCGCGATGTACGGGGCGAGGGCCACCGTGTAGTACTGGTGGAAGATCCCCGCCATGAAGCTGAACACCGCGGCGGTCATCACCAGCGCCCCGCCCCAGGCGACGAACGCGGCCCGCGCGGCATCGGTGCGCGCCGTCTTCCGGGTCAGCCAGAGCCCGGCCAGCAGCAGAATCAGCGCGGCCGGGAGCAGCCAGGCGATCTGGCCGCCGACCTCGGAGTTGAACATCCGCCCGATGCCGGTCTCGCCCCAGCCGCCGCCCCCGCGGCCACCGCCGCCTCCGCCGACGCTTCCGGTCTCCTCGCCGTTGATGCGGCCGAGCCCGTTGTAGCCGAAGGTGAGCTCCAGGAACGAGTTGTTCTGCGAGCCGCCGACGTACGGCCGCGAGGACGCCGGCATCAGCTCCACGATCGCGACCCACCAGCCACCGGCGACCACCATCGTCAGCGCGGACAGCGCGAGTTGGCCGATCCGCTTCCGTACGGGAACGGGGGCGCACACCGCGTACAGCACGGCCAGCGGCGGCAGGATCAGGAACGCCTGGAGGGTCTTCGTCAGGAACGCGAGCCCCACCGCCGCCCCCGCCCACAGCAGCCACTTCGTCCGCCCCTGCTCCAGCGCCCGCAGCACGCACCACACGGTGACGGTCATCAGCAACGCCAGCAGCGCGTCCGGGTTGTTGAAGCGGAACATCAGCGCCGCGACCGGCGTCAGCGCGAAGACCCCGACCGCGATCAGCCCGGCGACCGGCCCGAAGCGGCGGCGTACGGCGGAGTTGAGCACGGCCGCCGTGGCGAGGGCCATCAGGACCTGAGGGGCCAGGATCGCCCAGGAGTTGAGCCCGAAGAGCCGTACGGAGAGGGCCATCGGCCAGAGTGCGGCCGGGGGCTTGTCGACGGTGATGGCGTTCGCGGAGTCCAGCGAGCCGAAGAAGAGGGCCTTCCAGCTCTGGCTGCCCGCCTGAACGGCGGCGGAGTAGAAGGAGTTGGCGTAACCGGAGGCACTGAGGTTGTAGAAGTACGCGAGGCCGACGGCGAGCAGCAGCCCGTACAGCGCCGGGCGCGCCCAGCGGGGGCCGGGTGCGGAGCCGGGTGCGGGACCGGAACCGGGTTCCGGAGGTGCTGCGGTGGTGGTGATCGTGGTCATCGGACGTCCTCGGAGTCGGGGAGAGCGGGGGCGCGGTGGGTGCCCGTCGGGAAGACCCAGGCGCGCAGGAGCAGGAAACGCAGCACGGTGGCGGCGAGGTTGGCGGTGATCAGGACGGCCAGCTCGGTGGAGTGCGAGGGCGATCCGGAGGCCGCGCCGAGCGCCGCGAGGGAGCCGCTGGTCAGGGCGAGGCCGATCGCGAAGACGACCAGGCCCTGGGCCTGATGGCGGACGGCTCCGCTCCGGCCGCGTACGCCGAAGGTGAGCCGGCGGTTGGCGGCGGTGTTGGCGACGGCGGAGACGAGCAGCGCGCCGCCGTTGGCGAACTGCGGGCCGACGCCGAGCCGGAAGAGGGAGTAGAGGGCGAGGTAGAAGAGGGTGGACAGGACGCCCACGGCACAGAAACCGATGAGCTGGCGGGCCAGTCCGCGCTCCACCCCGGTCAGCGCCCGGTCGCGCGGATCGTCCCCGAAGGGCCGGGCGAGACGGTCCAGCGGCAGCGCGCCGACGGCCAGCGCCCGCCCCACCCGCCACACGCCTTTCAGGTCCTCGATGGCCGTCCGCACGATGTGGACGGTCGAGTCGGGGTCGTCGATCCAGTCGACGGGCACCTCGTGGATACGCAGCCCGGCCCGTTCCGCGAGGACCAGCAGCTCGGTGTCGAAGAACCAGCCGCTGTCCTCCACCATCGGCAGCAGCCGCTCGGCGACCTCGCGCCGGATCGCCTTGAACCCGCACTGGGCGTCGCTGAACCCGGCGGCGAGCGACGAGCGCAGGATCAGGTTGTAGGCGCGCGAGATGAACTCCCTCTTCGTTCCCCGCACCACCCGCGAACTCCGGGCGAGCCGTGACCCTATGGCCAGGTCGGAGTGGCCGGAGATCAGCGGGGCGACCAGCGGGAGGAGGGCGTTGAGGTCGGTGGAGAGGTCGACGTCCATATAGGCGAGGACCGGGGCGTCGGAGGCCGACCACACCGTCCGCAGGGCCCGCCCGCGCCCCTTCTCCTCCAGCCGTGCGTACCGCACGCCCGGCAGCTCGGCGGCGAGCGCGGCGGCCACGGCCGGGGTGGCGTCGGTGCTGGCGTTGTCGGCGACGGTGATACGGAAGGGGTACGGGAAGGTCCGCGCGAGATGGGCGTGGAGGCGGACAACGCAGGGGTGGAGGTCCTTCTCCTCGTTGTAGACGGGGACGACGACGTCGAGCACGGGGACGGAGGGGGCCACGGCGACCGGCTGCCGGGCAGGCAGATGCTCCCGGCCCGGCAGATGGCCGTGGTCCCGGCCGTCCCCGCCGTCCACGCCGTCCCTGCTGCTGCGGCCGGTCGTTCCGGGGCCGCTCCGGAGGCTGCTGTCGGTGGTCATGCTCCGACAGTCGCCAACCGCGCTGTCACGCCGGTGTGGTGAGCCTGTCCCCGACCTGTGAGTCCGCGCGGATCACGTCGCCGTCCGCCGGGAGACCGTCCGCCGGGACGCAATCCGCCGAGGCGCCGTCCGTCGGGGCGCCGTCCGTCGGCAGCTCGACCGCGAAGACCGTCCGGCCCGGCGCGGACTCCACCCGTACGCGCCCGCCGTGCGCGGAGACGACGGCCTGCACGATGGCGAGGCCGAGCCCGGTGGAACCGGTCGCTCCACCGCCGTCGGTACCCCGCGCCCGTGAGGCGTCGCCCCGCGCGAACCGTTCGAAGACGTGCGGCAGCAGCTCCGCCGGGATGCCGGGCCCGTCGTCCCGCACCTCCAGCGTGACCGGTCCCCCGGCGCGTACGGGCGGCTGCACGGAGACCGTGACGGTGGTCCCCGGCGGGGTGTGCGTACGGGCGTTGGCGAGCAGGTTGACCAGCACCTGCTGGAGCCGGCCGGGATCGGCGCGTACGGTCACGGGCTCGGCGGCCCCGGGCAGCTCCAGCCGCCAGCGGTGCCGGGCGTCCGAGCCGGTTCCTGTCCGGTCCCGGGCGTCAACGTCCGCTCCCCGTTGGTCCGCTCCCCGCTGGTCCGCCGCCCGGGCGTCGCTCACCGCGTCCACGACCAGCGGCAGCAGATCGGTGCTGCCGTACGAGAGCGGGCGTCCGGCGTCCAGCCGGGCCAGCAGCAGCAGATCCTCCACCAGGCCCGTCATCCGGTCCGCCTCCGACTCGATCCGCCCCAGCGCGTGCCGGGTGACGGGGTCGGGTTCCGGGGCCGTACGTCCTCCGCCCGCGCGGCGGGTCAGCTCGGCGTAGCCCCGGATCGAGGCCAGGGGCGTACGCAGCTCATGGCTGGCGTCGGCGACGAACTGCCGGACCCGCGTCTCGCTCTCCTGGCGGGCGGCGAGGGCCGAACCGACGTGCCCCAGCATCCGGTTGAGCGCCGCGCCCACCTGCCCGACTTCGGTACGGGGATCGGCCTCGGCGTCCGGGACGCGTTCGAGGAGCGCCACCTCGCCGCTGTGCAGGGGGAGTTCGGAGACCCGGGTGGCCGTGGCGGCGACCCGGCGCAACGGTCGCAGGGCGACCCCGACGAGCGCGGTGCCCGCGATGGAGGCGGCGATGAGCCCGGCGGCGGTGACGCAGACCTCGACGACGATCAGGGTGGTCAGCGCCCCGCTCACCTCGGCGCTGGGGATGCCGACGAGGACGGTGTCCCCTTCGGCGGTGGTCGTGGCCTCGACCCGGTAGCCGCCGAGCCCGGGCAGATCGACGCTCCGGGTGCCCTCGCCGGCCTCCGGGGCGGCCTTCTCCAGCGCGGTCCGCTGCTCCCCGGTCAGCGGCTTCGCGCTCTCCTGGGCGCGGAGCCCGCTGTCCTCGACGACCTTCGACGCGGTGACGTCCCCGTCGGCGCCGACGAGCGCCCCGAACGTGCCGAGCGGCTGCCCGCCCCCGCCGACGAAGCCGAGCGGGCCCGCCTCGCGCAGCGACTCGGGCAACGGGAGCGGGCCGGGCGGCCGTTCGGCCCGCTCGACGACGGAGTGCAGCTGGTCGTCGAGCTTGCCGTACATGTAGCTGTGGAAGGCGATCGCGGTGACGGACCCGATGACGGCCGCGACGACGGCGATCAGGGACACGGCGGACACGACGAGCCGGGTCCGCAGCGTCCAGGGCCTGCGCAGCACCTCTATGGCCTTCATGCCCTTCGTAGCCTTCGTCGCCTTCATGGCCTTCGTGACCTTCATCGTCTTCGTCGCCTTCACGACGGGCCCCTACTCACCGGGCTTGATCAGATACCCCGCGCCGCGCCGGGTGTGGATCATCGGGGTGCGCCCGGCGTCGATCTTCTTGCGGAGGTAGGAGATGTAGAGCTCGACGACGTTGGCCTGGCCGCCGAAGTCGTAGTTCCAGACCCGGTCGAGGATCTGGGCCTTGCTGAGCACGCGGCGCGGGTTGCGCATCAGGAAGCGCAGCAGCTCGAACTCGGTGGCGGTGACGTGGATCGCCTCCCCGCCCCGCCACACCTCGTGGCTGTCCTCGTCGAGCACCAGGTCCCCGACGGTGAGCGTGGACTCGCCGCGCCCGGCGGCGACGGCCGAGCCCGAGCGGCGGATGAGCCCGCGCAGCCGGGCCACGACCTCCTCCAGGCTGAACGGCTTGGTGACGTAGTCGTCGCCGCCCGCGGTGAGCCCGGCGATCCGGTCCTCGACGGCGTCCCGGGCGGTCAGGAAGAGGACGGGCACGTCGGCGTACTCACGGCGCAGCCGGCCCAGCACGGCCAGCCCGTCCATGTCCGGAAGCATCACGTCCAGGACCACCGCGTCGGGCCGGAAGTCGCGGGCCGCCCGGACCGCCGCGGCCCCGTCCCCGGCGCTGCGCACCTCCCACCCCTCGTAACGCAGGGCCATCGAGAGCAGCTCGGTGAGCGGAGCCTCGTCGTCCACGACCAGGACCCGGACGGGGGTACGGTCCGGCCTGAGCAGTTCGGTACGCCCCTGGGGCGAGGTCGTCGTCGTCATGGACCCCACTCTGTGAGGCGCCCGTGAGAGAAGCCTGACCCGTTTCTGTGAATTCCCTGAGAAAGCGGGCCGCGCGGGCTCGTCACGCCCGGGCGGGGAACAACGCGGCGGCGTTCCCGTGACAGACCGCCCGCAACCACGCGTCGCCCAGCCCGAGCCGTTCCAGCGCCTGAAGCTGATGAACGTACGGGTAGGGGATGTTCGGGAAGTCCGTCCCCAGCAGGATGCGGTCCCCGAGGTCGGCGAGCCGCCCGCGTTCGGCCGCCGGGAAGGGGCTGAGCCGCTCGCTGAAGTCGGTGAACGCCATGGTCGTGTCGAGCCGGACCTCCGGATACGCCTCCGCCAGCGCCAGGAACTCCGCGTACTCCGGCATCCCCATGTGCGCGACGATCAGCCGCAGCCGGGGATGGCGCGCCAGCAGCCGCCCGATCGGCTCCGGCCCGGTGAACTTCCCCGGCGCGGGCCCCGACCCGCAGTGCATGACCACCGGAATCCCGGCCTCCGCGAGCAGCCCCCACACCGGATCCAGCAACGGATCGTTGGCGTCGTACGCGCCCACCTGAAGGTGCGACTTGAACACCCGAGCCCCCGCCTCGACGGCCTCCTTCACGTACACCTCGACGCCCTCCTCCGGGAAGAGGGTCGCGGTGTGCAGACAGTCCGGGGTCCGGCCGGCGAAGTCGGCGGCCCAGCCGTTCAGCCAGCGGGCCATACCGGGCTTGTGCGGGTAGAGCATGGCGGTGAACCGGACCACCCCGAACGCCCGCAGCAGGGCGAGCCGCCGCTCCTCCTCGTACCGGTAGGTGATCGGCCACTCCAGCCCGGTGAGGGGCCCGACCGCGTCGAAGTACGCCCACACCTTCCGCAGGACCTGCTCGGGCATGAAGTGGGTGTGTACGTCGATGATCCCGGGCAGTCCGAGCCGCTCCCGGAACCGCACCACGTCATCCTGCTCCCGGGACCGCACCACGTCATCGCTTCCCGTCTCCATGCGCAGGCCCTTTCGCCGGTCGTCCGGAACGACCCACCGGTCGTTCAGAACAACCCACCCTGCACACCGCCGCCGCCGATGTCGATGAGGGGGACACGTACATCGCTCCCGGACTCCGCCGCGAGATCCCATCCGGTGATCAGCCGCGTGTCCAGCACGACGACGCCCCCGCCCGCCACCGCGAGGTGCAGATCGGGCCCGGCCGCCGCGACGAGCCGCCCCGCGACGACGCCGCCGTCGACCAGCTCCCGTACGGAACGGGCGAGCGCGGACTCATGGCCGAGCCCGAAAATACTTACCTGGTCGACGACTTCGAGAGGCAGCCGCTCCAACGACTCGGGCCAGCCGCGCCCTTCGAGCGCCGCCGCCCGCGCGTACAGCTCGGCCACCGCCCCGGCCCGCTCCTCCGCCCCCGGCAACTGCCCGCGTACGGCACGCTTCTTGGCGTACGGGATCCGGTCGGGCACCCCGAGGGCCACCCGCAGCACCTCCTCGGTCCGCCGGGCCGCCATGAGGGGCCCGCGCCCCAGCCAGCTGAAGGCCACGGCCCCCTGCTCCCGGAGCCGGACGGCCCCGCGCTCTTCCCCGGTGATCCCGACCTTGACCATGCCGGGCCCGAACCAGGCGAGATACACGCGGTACGTCCGTGGGTCGTCCGCCATCGTGTCGGCGGCCACCGAATGCGCCCGGTCCAGCCGCGCGCACTCCGCGCACCGCCCGCCCGTCGAGCGCCCCGGCACCACGGCCCCCAGCGGGCAGGCGTTCCCCCGGGCCCCCACGCAGTGCCGCTCCCCGACGGCCCGGAACCCGAGGCCGGCCCCGTACGCGAGGACACTCACCCGCCGGTCACCGCCCCGGCGCCACCCCAGCTCGGGCACTTCCCCGGGCCACCGCACCCCGGCACACCGCCAGCCACCACCGGATTCCCGCACCCCGCACCTCATCCGGGGATGCTAACGGGACGCCGCCGGCCCGGAGTAGGTCGCCGGTGCGTAATTGCCCCGTCGCTGACGGTAGGTGTGCCCGAGGTGGTGCTGGAGCCGGACGTGACGGAACTGGTAGACCGCGCCGGAGCGGCGCAGCACCCCGCGCCGGTAGGCGTCGTCGAGGAAGGCGTCCGTCCGCCAGGGCAGCTTCCCGGTGAGCGGCAGCAGAAGGCGGGAGAAGATCAGCCACTGGCCCCAGGCGGTGAAGCAGAGCGTGTAGGAGAGGCCGCCGCCGAATCCGCCCACGGCCCCGATGACGAGGCCTTCGGGCAGGCTCCAGCTCATCGGCCCGAGCAGGCCCCGGAGCAGCCGGACGATCAGGGTGCCGCCGACCGCGATGGCCAGCGTGAGGACGGGCACGATGACGAGGAGCTGCCGGTGCACGGTCGCGCGGTTGGCGGACAGCAGCCCGGCGGGCGTGGCCGCGGAGGCGACGTCCAGCGGCGTTTCGAGCGCGGCCAGGAGTCCGAAGACCAGTCCGGCGGCCGAGCTGAAGATCAGCCCGAAGACCAGCATGTTGATGAGCACGGTGTCCATCAGCGCGGGATCCGTGAGCGAACGCCCTTCGTACAGGGCCCGTTGGAGCGCGAAGGCGCACGCGCACCCGATCCCCATGACGAACCCGCCCGGCATGACGGCGGCGAACCGGTCGGCGAACGTCCGCACCGTTCTGCGCCCGATGCCGCCGGCCCGTCCGTGCAGCCGCAGGCGCACCTGGCTCGGCGCGAAGGAGCCGCCGCCGAACGCGGCCACCGCCGCGTACACGGACCCGAAGGCGAGCCCGCCGACCGGGCCGACCACGGCTCCCTGCACCAGCACCTCGCCGAGCGGAATCCCGGTGACGATCAGCACGACGGCCCAGTCGGACACGGTGATGCAGAGCGCGGAGACCAGGACGACAGCCAGGACGCGTGTCGAGCGCGGCAGCGATTCGCCGATCTGCCACCAGGCGAGGTCCTGCCGGTCCCGGTCGAGCCGGACCAGATGGTGGGCGAGGTGGCCCAGCCAGTGCCGGGCACGCTCCGGCTCCCAGTTCCGCGGCCGGTCCCGGCTCCGGGCGGCCGCCCCGGACCGCTCGGCGACGCGCGGCCGGTAGACCGTGGGGACGAAGCCCGCCAGCAGATGGTCCTCCAGGGAGCTCGCGGTGGGGAACCGCGAGCCGTCCAGCAGCTCCGCCGGATCCCGGCCGGGGGCCTCGCTGTACATCGTGCGGGCCAGAGCGATCATCAGAGGCGTGCTCAGCACCTCGGAGAGCTGTTCGCAGGCCTCGCTCTCCCCGGCCCGCAGCACGTCGAGGACGGGCCCCCACAGGTCCGCACCACTGCCGTCCCCGTCCTCCACACCCGCCGGGCGCGTGGTCCGTGACAGGTAGACGAGGAGGTCGTCGGGCGTGAGGCCGGTGAGTTCGATCCCGGCGGCCCAGACCAGGGGCGCACGCGCCGCTCGTACCGCCTCGGCGTACTCCGCGGCCCTGCTGGTCAGGACGAGCGGCAGCGAGGTCGCGTTCAGCGCTTCGAGCGCCTCCTGCCGCAGCCCCTCGGCGATCTCGTCAAATCCGTCGAGTACGGGCAGGATGAACCCGGCGTCGATCAGGGCGGCGGCCAGGGTGGAGCCGCCCGGGGTCCGGCGGGCGAGATGCGGGTAGTCGCGCAGGAGGAGATCGACGAGCCAGTCCCGTAACGCGACAGCCGTCGCATCCCAGGCCCCGACGCTGAAAATCACCGGAACCCGGCCGGGGTGGGCGGGGTTCCCCAGAAGATCCAGGACGAGCCGGATGGCCATGATGGATTTTCCGGACCCGGCCCGGCCGAGCATCACGAGCCGCCCGGACGGAATACGCCGGTAGACATCGGCGACGCTCCGCAGATCACCCGCCAGGTCCATGGGCAGGGGGCGGGCGCCCGGAGGAAGGCGCTGAATGTTCTCCGCGTGGTCGGTCAGCCGTGCGGGCGCCCGGTTCCAGCGCACCGGCAGTGGAAAGGGATCGTGGACCCGGCGCTGTTCCTCTTCCTTCTGCCAGCGCCGCCCGACTTCACGCGCCAATTCCGCGGCGGCGTCGGCGAGTACGCCACCGGCTTCGGCGTAGCTGCTCTTGGCGGCGTGATGGCCCTGCGGGAGAGCCGGTTCGGGATTCGCGTCGGGAGCCGGAATGGAATCCAGGGCGGGAGCCGGGGTGGAATCATCCAGGGCGGGAGCCGGGTCGGGAGCCGGAATGGGGTCCGGGTCGGGAGCCGGGGAGAGTACGGCCGTCAACTGCCGGCGTTCCTCGGCGCCGAGATCGAGGGCATCGGCCAGCAGATTCACCGTGCCCAGCCGGTGATCGGCGGCCTTTCCGGTCTCCAGCCGGCGGATGGTGCGCACGCTCACCCCGGAGCGTTCCGCCATCTGTTCCTGTGTCAGCCCCGCCCGGGTCCGTAAGCGGCGCACCAATATGCCGAGCCGATCCGTCACTTCGGTCCCCCACCTAGGGCCTGCCTATCCCGCCCGGACGGCGGCGAGTCTAGCGCGCCCGGCCGGACCGGCCACCGATGGCCGGTGCCCTGGCCTGTCCTCCGAGCTGCGGAAACGCCATCGTCGGCAGCAGCGGTCGAGCAACAAGCGGGTGCGGCGGTCGAGGAACGACGGGTGCGAGGAACACGGGTGGGGAACGACGGTGAGAATCGGCATGGCCTATCGCTATTGGTGCGGTGAATGCACCTCAAGGACGCCATGGCTCAGCAACGCCCGCGCCCAGCAGGCACAGATCGACCACTACGCCGAAAAGCACCCCGGAATTCCGCCGGGCGGCCATGTCGAAGTGCACCGCGGGGATCCCCAAGGCGGCCTGGGCTGCCTGGTCTTCATCGGCATCACGGTCGCGCTGCTGATCGTCGCCGCCTCGTGCCACCGATGAGCCGCCCCGACACCGACCACCAACGGAACGGAAAGGAAAGGAAGCACGTATGCGCAAGCAACCGAAACGACGCGGACTGCTCACCGGAGTCCTGGGACTGGCCCTGTCGCTGACAGGCATCACAGCCTCCACGACCACGGCGGCGGCCGCTGAGCCCGCCGCCACGCCCACCGCGTCCGCCACCGGATCCGCCACCGCATCGGCAGCGGAGAAGCGCGTCTTCAACGGCATGCAGATCATCTTCCGGCCGGACGTGCCGGACGCCTTCTGCACGATCGGAGCCGTCGGCACCGACAAGTACCGGCGCGACATCGCCATTTCGGCGGGGCACTGCCTGATCGACAAGAAGTACGCCGACCGCGAGATCCCCGAGAACATCCAGCCCGTCTACGACCGGAACGACACCGCGTTCGGCCCGATCGGTCACCTGCGGTACTTCAAGGACCCCGAGGGCTCCATGGTGGGACACGCCACCAAGGACTACATGATCATCGAGCTGGAGCCGACGGTGACGCTCTCCTCGCAGGGCCCGCACCTGAAGCAGACGGGCGTGCTGAAGGTGCCCGGCGGGCAGCCCAGCCCCAACGTCACCGGCACGGCGCTGGACGAGGAACGCCTCCTCGGCGCGGCCCTGTTGAACAACAACGAGCTGGTGGTCTCCGGTCAGCTGGGCGTCCACTACGGCCGCGTCACCGACGCAGGCCAGGGCATCTACCAGTCCTGGGCCCCGCACAAGAGGGGCGACTCGGGAGGCCCGGCGATCTGGCACGTGCCCGGCAGCGCCTACCCCTCCGAGGCGAACGGCTTCCAGGCCGCCGGTCCCTGGGCCGGCATCACCAAGGCCATCGCCCTGGGCGTGCCCCCGTACACGTACACGAGCTCCGCGAACATCCTGGCCGACCTGCGCACCCGGGAGGCCGCACAGCCCGGCATCCACGGCGCGGGGTTCCAGATCACCGACAACCCGTAGCCGATCGCCCCGGGCCGACGGCCCCCGTCCGAAGGAGAACCTGTTCATGAACCCCCTGCTGTCCGGCGCACGGGCCCTTGCCGGGCTACGCGCCAAGGCGGCGGCCGCGGCCGCCGCGACCGCGGCGCTGACGATGCTGACCGCGTTCGCCGCGCCGGTGGCGCGGGCCGACGCGCCCGCCGTCCCGGACTTCGCCGACAGCCACGGCCTGACCCGGGTCACCGACGCCACGGAGGTGCGCTCGGCCACCGACTTCACCCTCACCGTGACCACCCCGCAGGTGGCGGGGGACCACAAGATCCGCGTCTTCCTCCCCGAGGGCTACGCGGCGGACACCGACCGGCGGTGGCCCGTGACGTACTTCCTGCACGGCGGTGGCGGCACCGTGGACGACGCCGCCGCGGCCCCCGCGTTGCGCTCGGACGAGATGATCACCGTCGTACCGGACGGCGGGCTGAAGGGCTGGTACGCCGACTGGGTCATGCAGAACACCGCGGTGGGCGCCGCCAACTGGGAGACGTTCCACCTCGAACAGGTCGTCCCGTTCATCGACGCCAACCTCCGTACCCTGCCCGGCCGGGAGCACCGGGCGGTCGTCGGGCTCTCGATGGGCGGTTTCGGAGCCCTCCACTACGCCGAGGCCCGCCCGGACCTCTTCGGTCACGTCGCCTCCCTGTCCGGCGGCATCGACTTCGGCATGCCCGCGATCCGGGGCGCCGTCGTGGCGACGGAGCTGAACCTGACGGGCGCGTGGTGCGCGGTGAGCACGTCGGGCACCGGCGACTGCACCGGCTACGGACCCGTCGTCGACAGCGACGCCATCTTCGGCTCCCCGTACCCGGTCCTGGGCGCGGACCGGATCTGGAACGCGGTCGACCCGGCCGCCCCGGCCAACCTCGGCCGGCTGCGGGGCACGGAGATCGCGCTGTACACCGGCGACCGGGGGCTGATCGATTCCTTCACCGCGCTCGCGTCGAGGACGGTCAAGAACCGCCTGGACCAGCTCGGTGTGCCGGCCCGCCTGGTCGACTACGGCAACGGCTCCTCGCTCGCGCCGACCTGCGACGGCGGCCACAACTACGGCTGCTGGGCCCCCGCGCTCGCCGACTACATCCCGCGGCTGGAGACGGCCTTCGCCTCGGCGGACGCGACCGCGTAGCGGGACCGGCCGACGCGTGTGCCCCGCCCTCCGCGGAGGAGAGGGTGGGGCACACGCGTCGGCGACGAACCTCTCCTGAGGGGGCCGCGGACCGCACCACCACAGGAACCTGCTCCCGGAGGCTGACCGCACCACCGCCACCGCCACCAGGAGGCTGTTCCCGTTAGGATCCGAACCATGGTGCTGACCGGGAACCAGGTAGACCTGTTCGAGGCTTCCATGCCCCGCCTCAAGGCCATCGCCTACCGCCTCCTCGGCTCGGCGAGCGATGCAGAGGACGCCGTGCAGGACACGTTCCTGCGCTGGCAGGCCGCCGACATCGACCGTATCGAGGTCCCCGAGGCCTGGTTGACGAAGGTCCTCACCAACGTCTGCCTCAACGAGCTGACCTCGGCGCGCGCCCGCCGCGAGACGTACGTGGGCCAGTGGCTGCCGGAACCGCTGCTCGCCGGGGACCCGATGCTCGGCCCGGCCGACACCGCCGAGCAGCGCGAATCGGTCTCGTTCGCGGTCCTCGCCCTGATGGAGCGGCTGTCCCCCAACGAGCGGGTGGTGTACGTGCTGCGGGAGGCGTTCGCGTACCCGCACGGGAAGATCGCCGAGATCCTCGACACCACGGAGTCCGCGAGCCAGCAGCTGTTCCACCGCGCCAAGAAGCACATCGCGGCGGGCCGGACCCGTACGGAGATCGACGAGGCGGCCGCCCGGCGCATCGTCGAGGAGTTCCTGACGGCGGCCACCAGTGGCCGGACCGAACCGCTGGTGCGGCTGCTCACGTCGGACGCCATCGCGATCGGCGACGGCGGCGGAAAGGTACCGGCCCGCGCGAAGGCGTTCGAGGGCGCGGCGGCCGTCGCGACGTTCATGCGGAGCCTGTTCACCCCCAACCAGGCCGCGCGCCGGCTCATCGGCGGCACCGCGGAGATCCACATCTCGTCCGCCAACGGGCTGCCCGCCCTGGTGGTCCTGGTCGACGGCCAGGTCATCGGCGTGATCTGCCTGGAGTTCACGCCGGACGGCATCGCCGCGTTCCGCAGCCAGGTCAACCCGGACAAGCTGGAACGCGCGACGCGGCGGTGGGCGGCGACGCCCCACGAGGCCCCTCTCTTCACCATCCCCCAGAGCATGTGACCCACATCACACACCCCACCTGTCAGAAATCTCGGGGCTGCCCGGTTCAAGGGGCGAAACCGCGCGAGACAGGAGTGCAGGGACATGCAGAACATGCGGCAGAACATCCAGCAGCACCGCGTCGTCGTCATCGGGGCCGGATACACCGGGGCGAGCGCCGCCGGACGCCTGGCGAGGCGACTGCGCAGCGAGGACGTCTCCATCACCCTCGTCAACGCAGAGCCGGACTTCGTCGAGCGCGTCCGGATGCACCAGCTGGCGGTGGGCCAGAGCCTCCGCCCCCGCCCCTTCGACGAGATGTTCGCCGGTACGGGGGTGACTCTGCGCCTCGCGCGGGTGACGGGCATCGACGTCGACCGCAGGACGGTGACGGTCACCGGCTCGGACGGGCCTTCGGACCTGGAGTACGACACCCTCGTGTACGCCCTCGGCAGTGCCTGGAACACCCAGGGCGTCCCGGGCACCGCGGAGCACGCCCACGAGATCGCCGGCCGCGAAGGGGCGCTGCGCCTGCGGGACCGTCTGGCCGCCCTCGCCCCGGGCAGCCCCGTGACCGTCGTCGGAGGCGGCCTCACCGGCGTGGAGGCAGCGACGGAACTGGCGGAAGCCCGCCCCGACCTCGACGTCTCCCTGATCGCCCGCGGCGGACTGGGAGACTGGCTCTCCCCCAAGGGCGCCCGCCACCTGCACAAGGTCTTCGGGAACCTGCGGATCACCGCCCACGAACACACCACCGTCACCGCCGTGCACGCCGACCGCGTCACCACCACCGAGGGCGACATCCCGGCCGCGGTCACCATCTGGACGACGGGCTTCGCGGTCCACCCGATCGCCCGGGCCACGACCCTGGAGACCGGCGACACGGGCCAGATCGTGGTCGACGCCACGATGCGTTCGCTCTCCCACCCGGACGTGTACGCCATCGGCGACGCGGCCCTGGTGACGGGCCCCGGCGACAAGCCGCTGCGCATGTCGTGCGCCTCGGGCGTCCCCACCGCCTGGCAGGCAGCCGACGCCATCGCGGCCCGCCTGACCGACACCAAGCTCCCGACCATCGCGGCCCGCTACTTCAACCAGTGCATCTCACTGGGCCGCAAGGAGGGCCTGATCCAGTACGTCACCGCCGACGACCGAGCCGTCAGCGCAGCCCTGACCGGCCGCCTGGCCGCGCTCTACAAGGAGCTGGTCTGCAAGGGCGCGGCCTGGGGCGTAGCAAACCCCACCCTGGGCCTGCCGACCCGCCGGCGCCGGGTGGTGGGGGAACCGGCCCGGGCCACCGCGACGCCCGCCACCGAAGCGGCTTGAGCCCGGCGGTCCGGGCGGGACCCTCAGACTCCCCTGAGGGCCCCGCCCGCAGCGCGCTCCCTCTCTCGGCCTGCCCGGCCCGGGCGATCTACGAGGCGGCGACCGTCAACGCGTAGTCCACGCCGACGGAGAAGTCGCCCGACTGTCCCCGGATCGCCAGTGAATGCGCCCCGGGAGCCAGGGACGGTATCTGCACCCAGAGCCCGCACCCGGTACCGCTGAAGGTCCCTCCCTCTCCCGTGACCGGGTTACCCGGAGCGCCCTCCACCACCATGGCGGCACCTTCATGGACCTCCGGCTCCACCGGCTCGCCGTCGAGCACGACGGTCCCGCGGGCATCACGCATGAAGGCCGCGCAACTCTTCTGGTCCCCAAAGGAGTTGGTCACGGGCACGGCGATCGGTCGCCCGTGCGGAACGCGGCAGTCACGCTTGACCTGACCACCGAAGGTGCCCGCCAGGAACCAGACATCGCGCGGCTGATGACGTCCGCACATACTCCCGACCGCTCGCGCTTCCCGGGTAACCCTCGGCGCGACATGAGCGGCCACCCTATCCACGAGCTCAGGACCGAGCTCAGGACCGAGCTCGCGCCGAACGCGCCCACCCTCCGGCCTGATGTGTCGTATGTGTCGATCTGACGCGAACGCGCCTGAAGCGCGGTGCCCATCTCCACAGCACTGCGATGCTGAAGGCCGATCGAGAGGGGCCGCAGCGATGCAGTGGAAGATCCACGGGGAACGTCCGATCTACGAGAACAGCTGGGTGAACCTGTGGCTCACCGACGTCGAGACCCCGGACGGGAACCGCTGGGAACACCACGTCGTCAAGCTCCGCCACCTGGCCGTGGCCGCCGTCATCAACGAGCGCCGCAAGATTCTGATGATGTGGCGACACCGCTTCATCACCAACGCCTGGGCGTGGGAACTCCCCATGGGCCTGGTCGAAGAGGGCGAGACGCCCGCGGAAGCAGCGGCCCGTGAGGTGCTGGAGGAGACCGGTTGGCGGCCCGGCACGATCGAGCCGCTGATCTACGCGGAACCCGCCAACGGCATCACCGACTCCCAGCACCACGTCTTCCGGGCCGACGGGGCGACGTACGAAGGTCCCCCGACCGAGAAGAACGAGTCGGACCGCATCGAGTGGATCCCTCTGGACGACGTGCGGGGAATGATCGACCGTCGCGAGATCGTCAGCAGCGGCTCCCTCATCGGGCTGCTCTACGTCCTCATGGACAACGCCATCCGATGACATGGCGGCGCCGTGCTTCACATAGCCGAGCCGAAATGCGTTGCGAGGAGGCGCAACAGGCACAGCATGCGCCGAACGTGGCCACGGCGTTGGAATTCGTTGATCCATCGTGGCCGCTCGATGCGGTCCAGGTGAGTCAGCCGAGATACGGCCGAACACGGTGCTCCAGGAAGTGACGGATCCGGAGCCGCTGCGTGTGGTGCATCGGCAGTTGATCGATCTCCTCGGGCCTGACGAACCGCAGTTCCGTTGACTCGTCCGAGATCGCGAGTCGGCCGCCGACCAGGCGGGCGGTAAAACAGACGTTGAACTGCCTGCGCACCTCGCCGTCCGAGTAGGCGATGACATGGCGAGGGTCGGTGTACGTGCCGACGAGCCCGGTGATCTCTACGTCCAGGCCCGTCTCCTCCTTCACCTCGCGGACGGCCGTGCCGGGGAGTGAGTCGGTCATCTCCATACCGCCTCCGGGGAGCGCCCAAAGGTCGCTGTCCCGTCGGCGCTGAAGGAGTAGGCGCCCTTCGGCGTCGATGACCACTGCGGACGCCGCGACCACCAAGCTGTTCGGCTCAGGTGCCGTCGGGTCGTCGTAGTACTCGGTCCGTGCCATGCTCACCCTTCGCTGACTGGTGTCGCGGTCTCCCAGCGTCGCGGCTGCCCGCTCCTGAAACGCGAGAGGCCCCCAGGATTTCTCCCGGGGGCCTCTTACTCGATGTGCACTCGGCAGGATTCGAACCTGCAACCTTCTGATCCGTAGTCAGATGCTCTATCCGTTAAGCTACGAGTGCTTGGCGTTCCGGGCTTTTTCTTCCCGGTCGGCGTTGCGAGAACAACATTACATGACCTGCGCCGTGACGCGAAATCTATTAGCCGCACCACCGCTGAGCTGCGGAAACAGCCTCCGACGCCCCACCCCGCCCCCCCTCCGCGCCCTCCCCCGCCCGGGAACGACCGAAGCCCCGTGCCGGGGGGCACGGGGCTTCGGGATGGAGCGGAGGCGGAGGGATTTGAACCCTCGATGGGCTTTAAGACCCAAACCGCATTAGCAGTGCGGCGCCATAGACCGGACTAGGCGACGCCTCCTCCACACTCCTCGCGCGGACGCGAGTGGTGCGTGCAGATGATGACACAGTCGAGCGTCGTGCCACCAATCGCCGACCACGTTACTAGTCCTCCGGGGGCCAGGGCAAAGCAGTTCGGCGTGGTGGCGCAACGTCCGGGCGCGGTGCGCGTTAGAGAGGGGTGGGGGCCCCGGGGTCTCCGTTCGTCGTCCAGTCGTCGTCGCCCGTTCGTCGTCCGTCAGCGGGGCGCCGGGGCGGGTCCGTGATCGTCCGTGACCGTCGCCCGCGGCCGGCCCCGCCGCAGAGATCCTGGAGCTTTCGCATGCTGCGTCGTCTCGCCCTCACCGCCGTCGTCCCGCTCGCCGTCCTCGCCACCGCCGTGCCGGCCGCCACCGCCACCGCCTCCGGGCCCGCGTCGACCGGGCCGGTGCCCGCCGCCGTGCCCACCTCCGGTCCGTTCGCCGCCGCCCGGCCCGCCCTCGGCCCGCTGCCCATGCCCCTCCCGCTGCCCGGGTTCCTGAACGACGGGCCGGGGGCGGGGGCCGACGAGGCCGACGAGGCGCTCACGCGGCTCACCGTAAGCGTGGAGAACACCGGGGTTCCCGGGGCCGACGGCACCTTCGAGCTGGAGTGCGGGCCCACCGGGGGCACCCACCCCGAGGGGCAGGCCGCCTGTGACCGGCTGGCGGAGGCCGGGGCCACCCGGTCCGGGCAGCAGGAACTGTTCCGGGAGACCCCCGAGGGCACGATGTGCACCATGATCCACGGCGGCGACGCCTTCGCCCGCATCGTCGGCACCTGGGAGGGCCGGGCCGTGGACACCACCGCCAGCCGCCGCGACGGATGCGAGATCGCGCGCTGGAACAGCCTCGTGCCGGTGCTCCCGGATGTCCGGTAGCCCGACAGCCCGATACCCGGTCAGCCCGTCGTCGTCGGCGTAAAGACGTTCGCACCGGCGAAGCGGCCCGGGGCGTTCCGGGGCCCGGAAGGAACCGCCGGGCCCCGCGTTCGCGCACGTCACAGGGTGTGCGGACGCTCACGGCACGGGCCCGTGGCGTACACCGCGCGCACAGAACCTTGGTGAGAGCTCCCCCTCATCCGCCGCCCCAGGGGCCTCCCCTGGCCTTAGACTCCTCCAGTGACAGTCTGCGGCCCGAGGGGCAAGATGGGGCCCGCTGTCGGCAAGGTGCGGTAATCAGGGAGGAAGCGTCGTCGTGAGCAGCAGGCCATCCCGAGGCACTGCTCGCCTCGCAGCCATACTCGATGCCCTTCCTGACGGGCTTCTGCTCGTCAATTGCAATGGCACGGTCGTCAACGCCAACGCCATCGCCCTCGAAATGTTCGAGACCCCGGGCACCGCGCTCGTCGGTCGCGGACTGCTCGATCTGCTGCCGGAGTTCGACTCCAAGCTGATCCCGGGGTCGATGCGACGGCCCGAGGCTGCGGATGAGCAGGGCAGGACCAAGCCCACGCGGATGACCGCGCGGCGCACCGACGGCCACGAGTATCCGGTCGAGGTCACCAGCGCGAGCCTGGACAGCGGGCAGGCCGCGTACAACGACATCCACTCCAGCTACACCGGCGACGAGCTCCTCATGATCGTCGTACGGGATCTCTCCGGAACCGTCGACACCGAGGCCGAGCTGGCCCGTTCGCAGCGGCAGACCGAGATGATCCTGCGGGCCGCGTCCGAAGGCGTCGTCGGTACGGACACCGACGGGCGTGTCGTCCTCGTCAACCCCGCCGCCGCGCAGATCCTCGGCTTCCGGGCCAGCGACCTCGGCGGCCAGGAGCTGCACCCGCTGATCCTGCATTCGCGGGCGGAGGGCGAGCCGTTCCCGTACGAGGACTCCCCGCTCGCCGACACTCTCAAGTCCGGGCGCAAGCACCGGGTGCGCGGGCAGGTGCTGTGGTCCAAGAGCGGCGACCGGGTGCCGGTGGACCTGACGACCGCTCCCGTACGCGACGGGGACCAGCTCGTCGGCGCGGTGATGACGTTCACCGACCGCCGGCCGTACGAGGAGCTGTCCGCCCAGCACAAGAACGTCGTCGCCGAGCTGACCACCAGCCACTCCGCCGAGGTCACCGCGCTCAAGGAAGCGCACGCCAAGGAAGTGGAGGCGCTGAAGGAGGCGCACGCCGCCGAGCTCGCCGACCGCAGCGAGCGGTACGCGGCCGAGATCGAGGGACAGGCCGAGCTGCTGGCCTCCCTGAGCGCCCAGCACGCCCAGCTCACCGCCGTCCTCGGCGGTTCGCTGCGCGGGCCCCTGGAGGAGCTGCGCGGCGAGCTGTCCACGCTCGCCTCCGACCCGGCCGGTCAGCTGTGGCCCGAGGCCAACCAGATCCTGCACCACCTCGCCGCCGGGTACGCCCGGATGACCACGCTCGTCGACAACGTCCTCGGCTACCAGCGCCTCGACACGGGGGTGGAGGGGCTGCACAAGGCCCCCACGCTGATCGAGGGGATCGTGAAGGGCGGGATCGACGGGGCCGTCGAGCTGATCGGGCCCGGGCGCGCCCAGTTCGCCGTGCACGCCCCGCCGATCGAGGCCGAGGTCGACGCGCGCCGGCTCGCGACCGCCATCGCCCACCTCGTCGCGGACGTCTGCGGCGTCGACTCGACCGGCAAGACCCGGGCCGTCCCCGGGGGCGGCTACGTCGACTCCACCGTGGTCGTGGCCGCCGCCCAGCGCGGTGACGTCGTACGCATCGAGGTGCGCGGACCGTTCGCCGGGGGCGACCCGGTGCACGAGCCGATCGTCCGCGGCATCGTCCAGGCTCACGGCGGGGTCCTCCAGACGCACGAAATGCCGGGCATGAGCGGCAGCGCGTACGTCCTCGACGTGCCCATCGGCGCGGCGGCCGGCACGATCGCGCCCCCGGAGCCGGACGGCAGCGGCCTGTCGCCGGAGCCCGCCGCCCCGATGTCCTCGTCGTCGCCGGAAGGCGTCGGAGCGCCGGGCGTCACCAGCGGCGGCCGGCGCCGGGCGCGCAGGTCCTCCACCGACGCGTTCCTGGACAGCCCGGTCGGTACGCCGGAGAGCGCGGGTGCCGGCACGGCCGAGGCCGTGGCTCCCGGTGCTCCTGCCGCTTCCGTTCCCGTTGCCGACGACCGGCCCGTCGCCGAGCCGACCGGGCGGCGGCGGGCGCGCCGTGGACCGGCCGCGCCCGAGGAGCAGCAGGCCCCCGAGCTGATCCCGGCCCAGCAGGGCGAGGGATCCGGGCGGCGGCGCGGACGACCCAGCCCCGCCGAAGCGGCCCTGGAGACCGTTCCCGGGGGTGCGGCGGACGCCGGGACCGGTGGGAACGGTGGCAGCGGTGGGAACGCCCTTCGGGAGCAGCAGCCGCAACCGCAGCGTCAGGCGCTGGCCCTGACCTCCGCCCCGTCCGGTGCCCCCGCCGCGCCCTCGGAGGGGGCAGTCGTCACCGCGGCCGAGAACGCCCAGGGCGGTGGCCGTCCGCAGCTCGGGCCGACCGTGCCGCCCCAGGGCGTCCCGGTGGACCCGCAGCAGCCCGTTCCGCCCACCGGACGGCGAGCCCGTCGGGAGGGTGAGCCCGTCCCCGCCCTCCCCGCCCTGGCGTCCGGCAACGGCGGCGCCGACGGACATCCGGAACCGGCCCGTCAGCCGGGTGGCCGGCGGGCCCGGCGCGCGCTGGCCGCCGCCCAGGAGCGCACCGCGGCGGACGCCGGTCCGCGGACCGCCTTCGCCCTGCCGCCCGCCGACGCGGACCGGGCGCCCGCGATCCCCGACGCCCCGGTGGGCCCCGGCGACGACGCGACCGCGCATCACGCACGTACCGCACCGGAGGCCGGCCACACCCCTCCGCAGGCGCACCCCATCGCCCCGGCTCCCCCTGTCGCCCCGGCGCACAACCTCCAGCAGACGGACGCCCCGCAGACGAACCCGATGACCGCCGGGAACGGTGTTCCCGGGCTGGGCGTCCCTGGGACAGGTGTCCCCGGGCACGGCACACCCGCGCACGGCGTCCCCGGTGCGGGTATCTCCGAGCCGGGCGTTCCCGGCCAGGGCACCCCGGCGCACGGCACCCCCGGGCAGGACATCTCCGGACCGGGCACCCCCGCGCACGGCATGCCCGGTGCAGGCGTCTCCGAGCCGGGCATCCCCGGCCAGGGCACCCCGAGGCACGTCACCCCCGGCCAAGGCACACCCGCGCACGGCACCCCCGGCACGGATGCATCCGGGAACGGCTTCCCCCAGGCACAGGCCCACGCCCACGCCCAGGCCCCGGTGTCGGCGACCGGACAGGGCCCGGAGAACGGCCCCTGGGGCGACCCCAGGCAGACCGACCCCCGGCAGACCGGACTCGGCGACCCCCGGCAGACCGCCCACACCGGGCACACCGCCCACACCACCGGTGTCGCCGTCACCGGTCCCGGGGCGCACCCGGCCGACGGTGAACCGGGCGTCCCGGCTCCGGACGCGCGGCGGCAGCCGTTGCCCGCCGAGGAGCCGATGCCGGAGGGCACCAACCCCGACTCGACGCAGGGCAGGGCCTTCAGCGTGCGCACGCTGGGCCAGGGCGTGCCGTTCGCCCAGCACCTCGCGCATCAGCAGAACCAGCCGCACCAGAGTCTCGGCGGGGCCGGTCGGCGTCGGAAGCTCGCCGCACCGCCGGAGGGCGACCGCACCCCGGCCCGGGCCCCCGGCAACCAGCAGGCCGCGCCCCAGCAGGACCGGCCGGGCCGGGCCGCCCAGCCGACGGGTCAGGCACCGATCCCTGCACCCGCGACCGCGACCACGAGCACCCCGACGCCTCCGCCCACGCCCGGACCGGGGCAGAACCAGCCCCAGCCCCCGTCCCCCGCTCCGGCGCCCGAGCTCGCCCAGCCGGCTCACGTGGGCGGCGGGACCGGTGCCGCCTACGGCGAGGGGCAGCTGCTCGCGCCGCCGGTCGCCGAGGGGCGTGCGTACGCCATAGGGGCGCCCGACGAGGGCGCCGAGGGTCCCGAGCCGCTGGACGGGCCGGGGGGCGCGGTCGAGGTCGCCAACCGGCCGCACCCGCACCCGGTCGACGACGAGCTGCCGCCCGAGCCGCTGGACAACCCGCGTCGGCTGCTGGTCTGGCCCGCCCCCGACGTACCGACCCAGCAGGCGCTGAGCGACCGGGGCTACCGTCCCGTGATCGTGAACTCCCGTGAGGAGGTCGACGCCCAGATCGCCGCGTTCCCCGCCGCGCTTTTCGTCGACCCGCTGACCGGCCCCATCACCCGTACCGCGTTGCAGTCGCTGCGCCAGGCGGCCGTCGCGGCCGAGGTCCCGGTGCTGGTCACCGCCGGCCTCGGGCAGGCGACCCGGGAAGCGGCGTACGGGGCGGACCCGGCCGTCCTTCTCAAGGCGCTGGCCCCGCGCGACAGCGAACAGCATCCCTCGCGGGTGCTCCTGATCGAGGAGCACGAGGAGATCGCGGTGGCGCTGACGCAGACCCTGGAGCGGCGCGGCATGCAGGTGGCGCGTGCCGCGACGGACAGCGAGGCCGTCGACCTGGCGGGCCGGATGCGGCCGAACCTCGTGGTGATGGACCTGATGCAGGTACGCCGTCGGCGCGCCGGGATCGTCGACTGGCTGCGGGCCAACGGGCAGCTGAACCGCACCCCGCTGGTCGTCTACACCTCGGCCGGGATGGACCAGGCGGAGCTGCCGCGGCTCGGATCGGGCGAAACCGTTCTCTTCCTGGCGGAACGGTCGACCAGCGACGAGGTCCAGTCACGGATCGTCGACCTGCTGGCGAAGATCGGCACCAACTGACCGTACGCGCGAACTGACCGCACGCGCGAACTGACCGCACGCGCGGAGAGCGGAACAGGGCGGGGGCGGTACGGGATTCCCGTACCGCCCCCGCCCTGTTTCACGTGAAACCAGAGGCGGAACCAGAGACTCAAAGCTGAGGCTCAGAGCTGGGTGACGTCCAGCTCGCCCTCCGCGTACTGCCTGCGGATCACCTTCTTGTCGAACTTGCCCACGCTCGTCTTCGGCACCGCGGGGATCACCGACCAGCGCTCCGGCAGCTGCCACTTGGCGATGCCCGACTCGGCGAGGAAGGCCTTCAGCGCCTCGTAGTCGACATCGGCGGCGCCCTCCTTGAGGACGACGGTCGCGAGCGGCCGCTCGCCCCACTTCTCGTCCGGTACGGCGACGACGGCCGCCTCCGCGACGTCCGGGTGGGCCATCAGCGCGTTCTCCAGCTCGACGCTGGAGATCCATTCGCCGCCGGACTTGATGACGTCCTTGGCCCGGTCGGTGAGGGTGAGGAAGCCGTCGGTGCTGATCACGCCGACGTCGCCGGTCTTCAGCCAGCCGTCCTCGCTGAACTTGTCCTCGGGGCGCAGGTGCTCGCCGTCGGACCCGCCGTAGTAGGCGGCGGCGATCCAGGGGCCCCGGACCTCCAGCTCGCCGGCCGACTCGCCGTCCCACGGGAGGTGTTCGCCGCCGGGGCCGACCAGCCGCGCCTCGACCCCGGCGGGGAAGCGGCCCTGGGTGACCCGGTACGGCCACTGCTCCTCGTCGCTCAGCCCGGCGGGCGGGTGGGCCATGGTGCCCAGCGGCGAGGTCTCCGTCATGCCCCAGGCGTGGCAGAGCCGGACGCCGAGCTTGTCGTACGCCTCCATCAGCGAGGGCGGGCAGGCCGCGCCGCCGATGGTCACGTTGGCCATGGAGGTGAGGTCGCGCGGGTTGGCGGTGACCTCGGCGAGCAGGCCCTGCCAGATGGTGGGCACGGCGGCCGCGTGCGTGGGGCGCTCGCGCTCGATCATGTCGGCGAGCGGGGCGGGCTGGAGGAAGCGGTCCGGCATCAGCATGTTGACGCCGCTCATGAACGTGGCGTGCGGCAGACCCCAGGCGTTCACATGGAACTGGGGCACGACGACGAGGGTGGTGTCCTTGTCGGTCAGCCCCATCGACTCGGTCATGTTGACCTGCATCGAGTGCAGGTAGATCGACCGGTGCGAGTAGACGACGCCCTTGGGGTCGCCCGTGGTGCCGGAGGTGTAACACATGGCCGCGGCCTGGCGTTCGTCCAGCTCGGGCCAGTCGAACGTGGTGGGGCGGCCCGCGATCAGCTCCTCGTACTCGTGCACCCGGGGCGTCACCCCGGCGAGGGCGGAGCGGTCGCCAGGGCCGGCCACGACGACGTGCTCGATGCTCGGCAGGTGGGGCAGCAGCGGCACGAGGAGCGGCAGCAGCGAACCGTTGACGATCACCACCTTGTCGTCCGCGTGGTTGACGATCCAGGCGAGCTGCTCGGGCGGCAGCCGGAGGTTGAGGGTGTGGAGCACCGCGCCCATGGAGGGGATGGCGAGGTACGCCTCGACATGCTCCGCGTTGTTCCACATGAGCGTGGCGACCCGCTGGTCGCCGTCGACGCCCAGCTCGTCGCGGAGCGCGTGGGCCAGCTGCGTGGCGCGGGCGCCGATCTCGGCGAAGGAACGGCGGTGCGGCTCGGGTTCGCCGGTCCAGGTCGTGACCTGCGACTTCCCGTGAATCGTCATCCCGTGGTGCAGGATGCGGGTGACAGTCAGCGGTACGTCCTGCATGGTGCTCAGCACGGCGTCCTCCCGGTGGGCGCTACGCGGCAGTAGGGTTCCGCTGATTCTGCGCACATACCAGGCGGTATGTCACTACTCGCGGGAGAAAATTCCTGACCGGAGCCGTCCGGGTGCCCCGTGGTGGTGCTGGTCAGCGGACCGGCGTCAGCTCCGGGTCCTCGCGGAGCTTGCCGAGGGCGCGGGAGACGGCGCTCTTGACCGTACCGATCGACACGCCGAGGACCTCCGCCGTCTGGGCCTCGCTCAGGTCCTCGTAATAGCGCAGGACGACCATCGCGCGCTGGCGGTCCGGGAGCTTGAGCACCGCGCGCCACATCGCGTCGTGCAGCGACTGCTGCTCGGCCGGGTCCGGCGTCGGAAGGGTCTCGCGCTCGGGCAGCTCCTCGCAGGCGAACTCGTCGACCTTGCGCTTGCGCCACTGCGAGGTGCGGGTGTTCAGCAGGGCCCGGCGCACATAGCCGTCCAGCGCCCGGTGGTCCTCGATCCGCTCCCACGCCACGTACGTCTTGGCGAGCGCGGTCTGCAACAGGTCCTCCGCGTCGCACGGGTTCGCGGTGAGCGAGCGCGCGGTGCGCAGCAGGACCGGTCCCCGGGCCCGTACGTACGAGGAGAACGACGCGTAGGGCGTATGGGGGTGGCCGGAGGCGGTGGCGGAGGCCGCCCTGGAGGCGCCCGTGCAGACTGGCGTGGTCATGTACTCAACGCTAGGAGCGGGCGCCGCCGAGGGGATCGGCCCCAGGTCCCGAAGCGCTGTCCGCCTCAGGTTGTAGGGGGCGTCCACCCTGAACCTCCTGAAGGTGGACGGGCCTCGGCGCCTCCGTCAGGGTCCACCCCCGAGAGCCCCCGGGGGCGGCCGTGGCCCGGGCGGTGCCGCTCAGCCGTCCGCGCCGAGGACCAGGCCCGACGTCGGGACGCCCGTACCGGCCGTGACCAGGGATCTCGCCGCGCCCGCCACCTGGTTGACCGAGGTACCCCGGATCTGCCGGACGGCCTCCGCGATGCCGTTCATCCCGTGGAGGTACGCCTCCCCCAGCTGACCCCCATGGGTGTTCAGGGGCAGGGCGTCCGCGGCGACGAAGTCGCCCGCCTCCCCCGGCCCGCAGAAGCCGAACTCCTCCAGCTGCATCAGGACGAACGGGGTGAAGTGGTCGTAGAGGATGCCCACGTCGATGTCGGCCGGGGACAGCCCGGAGGTGCGCCAGAGCTGCCGGGCGACGACGGCGGTCTCCGGCAGGCCGGTGAGCCCGTCCCGGTAGAAGCTCGTCATCTGCTCCTGCGACCGGCCCGCCCCCTGCGCCGCCGCGACGACGACGGCGGGCGGCCGGGGCAGATCGCGGGCCCGCTCCACGCTGGTGACGACGAGGGCCTGGCCGCCGTCCGTCTCCTGGCAGCAGTCCAGCAGCCGCAGCGGCTCCACGATCCAGCGGGACGCGGCGTGCTCGGCGAGCGTGATGGGTTTCCCGTAGAAGTACGCCGCCGGGTTCCGCGCCGCGTGCCGCCGGTCGACCACCGCCACCTGCCCGAAGACCTCCGGGTCGAGGCCGTACGTGTGCAGATAGCGCTGGGCCGCCATCGCCACCCAGGAGGCGGGGGTGAGCAGCCCGTACGGCAGATTCCAGCCGAGCGCCGTGCCCTCGGCGGTGGGCTCGCGCCGCTGGACGCCGGAGCCGAAGCGGCGGCCGGAGCGTTCGTTGAACGCCCGGTAGCAGACGACGACGTCCGCGATGCCGCTCGCCACCGCGAGGGCGGCCTGCTGCACGGTGGCGCAGGCCGCGCCGCCGCCGTAGTGGATCCGGGAGAAGAACGACAGCTCGCCGATCCCGGCCGCCTGGGCGACGGTGATCTCGGGGCTGGTGTCCATGGTGAAGGTGACGAGCCCGTCCACGTCGGCGGGCGTGAGGCCGGCGTCGTCGAGAGCGGCGCGGACGGCCTCGACGGCCAGCTTCAGTTCGCTGCGGCCGGAGTCCTTGGAGAACTCGGTGGCCCCGATGCCGACGATCGCCGCCTTTCCGCCGAGCGTGTCGGCCCTGCGGATGCTCATGGTCCGGACCTCTTCGGGCTCGGGCCGGGGAGGGCGACGATGACCGTGCCGGAGACGTGGCGGCCGATGCCGTTGTCACCGGTGACGTGGACGACCGCTTCGGCGGGTTCTCCGGCTCTTACGTCGGTGACGTGTCCGGTCAACCGGAGTACATCGCCCGGATAGTTGGGCGCGCCGAGCCGGATCGCGACCTTGCGGAGGACGGCGGTGGGGCCGAAGTGGTCGGTGATGTAGCGGCCGACGAGCCCGTTGGTGGTGAGGATGTTCATGAAGATGTCGAGGGATCCCTTCTCCCGGGCCAGCTCCGCGTCGTGGTGGACGTCCTGGTAGTCGCGCGAGGCGATGGCACCGGCGACGATCAGGGTCCGGGTCACCGGGATCTCCAGGGGCGGCAGCTCGTCGCCGACGCGATGCGCCCGCGTCATGACACGCCCTCCCTGTGTCCGTCCGCCGCCAGCAACAGGCCCAGCTCCTCCAGGACTTCGCCGCCGCAGCCGAGGTACGCGTCGAGCTGGCGGCCCCAGAGGAAGTGCCGGTGGACCGGATGGTCGAGGTCGGCCCCGGTGCCTCCGTGCAGATGCTGACCCGCGTGGACGACCCGCTTGCCCGCCTCCGAGGCCCACCAGGCGGCGGTCAACGCCTGTGCTTCGCACGCCCGTTGCTCGTCGTGACGCCAGGCCGCCTCGTACGCGGTGACGCGGATCGCCTCGGTGTCCATGTGGGCGTCGGCGGCGCGGAGCAGGACGCCCTGGTTGGTGGAGAGCGGCCGCCCGAACTGCTCGCGGGTGACGGTGTGGTGGACGGCCCGCGCGAGCGAGCCCGCGCACACCCCGGCCTGGAGCCCGGCGAAGGCCGTACGGGCGGTGGCGAGGACGGCCGCGTACGCCCCCGGCTGCCCGTTCCCCAGCCTCTCCCCTCGTACGCCGTCGAGAACCAGCCGCCCCGCGGACCAGGGAGCGGTCGTCTCGACGAGTTCGACGGTGACGCCCGCCGCGCGCGCCTCAGCGCCGGGCGCGCCCGCCTCCACGATCCACAGCGCCAGGTCCGCGTCCGCCACCAGCACATGGGTGGCGTCGCGCAGCCACGGAACCCAGGGCACAGCCCCGTACAGCGCCCCGTCCTCCGCGATGTGTACGCCGCCCCGCGCCGGGAACGCGCCCGTCGCCACCGCCGTACCGTCGCGCAGACCGGGCAGCAGGCGTGCGCGCTGTTCCGCCGTACCGTGCTCGGCGACCGCGAGCAGCCCGTACACACAGGTGGCGGCGAACGGGACCTGGGCGGTGGTCCGGCCCTGTTCCTCCAGGAGGAGTACGAGTCCGAGCAGCCCGATGTCCTCGACGGCCGCGGGCAGCCCCGCCGCGCACAGCTCCTTCCACAGCTCGGCGTCCGTGCCCGTACCGGCCGCTGCCAGCCGCTCGTGCGTGGACAGGTCGCCGAAGATCCGCGCGGCCAGTCCCTGCGCGGCGGACTGCTCCTCGCTCGGGGTGAAGTCCATCTCAACCGCCTTCGCTCGCCCGGAAGACCGGCAGTTCGAGGTCGGGGTCCGTACGGAGGAACTCCAGGTGTACGGGCATGCCGACGCGGACCTTGTCGTACGGCACACCGATCACGTTGCTGACGATGCGGACGCCCTCGGCCAGTTCGACCAGCGCGACGGCGTACGGTCCGCCCGCGCCGTCCGGGGCGAAGGCGGGGAACGACGGGTGATGCATGACGACATGGCTGAATACCGTGCCTTCCCCGCCCGCCTCGACGGTGTCCCACTCCGCTCCGCCGCAGGCGTTGCAGCCGGGCAGCCAGGGCAGGCGGAGGGTCGCGCAGTCGGTGCAGCGCTGGATGAGGAGGCGGTGTTCGGCGACCCCGGCCCAGAACCCGGCGTTGTCGCGGTTGATGACGGGCCGGGGGCGACGCGCCGGTTCGGAGCCTCGGGTCCGCTGCGCGGGGCGGTACTTGAGGATGCGGAAGCGGTGCGTCCCGGCGAGTTCGCCGTCGGCGTGCACGTCCGTGCGGGTGGTGACGAAGTAGCCGGTGCCGAGCTTGGTCGTCTTGCGCGGGGAGACGGAGTCGATGACCGTGTCGAAGGTGATCAGGTCCCCGGGGCGGAGCGGTCGCAGGTACTCCTGCTCGCAGTCGGTCGCGACGACGGAGGTGTAGCCGGCACCGTCGAGCAGCGCGAACATCTCGTCGTACGCGGCGGAGCGCCCCGTGCCGTCCGTGTGCCCGGTCAGCCCGCCCATCGTCCACGCCTGGAGCATGGTCGGCGGGGCGACGGCGTCCGGGCCCCGGTAGGCGGGCGAGGTGTCGCCCATCGCCTCGCACCAGTGCCGGATCATCGGCTCGTTGACGGGGTCCTTGCCGCGCCCGGTGGTGGCGGCGGAACGGCCTTCGTAGGCGCGGAGCTGGGCGTACAGCTCATCGCGCTCATCACGCTCGGCGCTTTCGGCCTTCTCGGCATTCTCGGCCTCCGGCCGGGGGCTTTCGGCACCGGGCCGTGGGACATCAGCCTCCAGCCGCGGGGCATCAGCCTCCGGCCGCGGGGTTTCGGGCACCAGGGCTCCAGCCGCCGCCCGGGGGCCTTCGGCGCCCGCCCGGGGGCTCTCGGCGCCCTGCCACGAGGCTTCGCCGCCCGCCCCCCTCATCGCTTGCTCCGGATCATCCCGAGCCGGGCCGTGGCGACGATCTCGCGCTGTACCTCGCCGACACCGCCCCCGAACGTGTTGATCTGGGCCGCACGGTTCATCCGCTCCAGCTCACCACCGGGCCCGAAGCAGCCGGGGGACCCGCCCCGCAGCAGGGCGGTCTCTCCGACGGCCTCCTGGCACATCCGGTAGACCTCGACCGCGCTCTCCGTGCCCGCGAACTTCACCCCGCTGGCCTCGCCGGGAGCGGGTGCGCCGGCGCCGACGGCGTCGACCAGGCGCCAGTTCAGCAGGCGCGTCGCCGCGAGCCGGGCGTACGCCTCCGCGAGCCGGGCGCGCACCCACGGCTCGTCGATCCGGCGGCGCCCGGTCGCGGGATCGGGGGTCCGGGCGTGGGCGAGGGCCTCCTCGTAGAAGTCCTCGGCCTGCATGCCGATCGCGGCCAGGGCGACGCGTTCGTGGTTGAGCTGGCTGGTGATGAGCTTCCAGCCGCCGTTCTCCTCACCGACGAGATTCGTGGCCGGGACGCGTACGCCGTCGTAGTAGGTGGCGGTGGTGGTGACCCCGCCCACAGTGGGGATCGGCGTCCAGGAGAAGCCGGGGGCGTCCGTGGGCACGAGGACGATCGAGATGCCGCGGTGCTTGGGTGCTTCGGGGTCCGTACGACAGGCGAGCCAGATCCAGTCGGCCTGCTGGGCGTTGCTGGTGAAGATCTTCCGGCCGTCGATGACCCAGTCGTCGCCGTCCCGGACGGCACGGGTCCGCAGGGCCGCCAGGTCCGTACCGGCCTCGGGCTCGCTGTAGCCGATCGCGAAGACGAGGTCGCCGCCGAGGATGCGGGGCAGGAAGTACGCCTTCTGCTCCTCGGTTCCGTACGCCATCAGGGTCGGGCCGACGGTGTTGAGCGTGACCATGGAGACGGGGGCGCCGGCCCGGTACGCCTCGTCGAAGAAGACGAACTGCTCGTCGGGGCCACGGCCTTGGCCGCCGTACGCCTCGGGCCAGCCGAGCCCGAGCAGCCCGTCGGCGCCGATCCGCCGGAGCAGCCGCCGCTGCTGCTGCCCGCTCCCCGGTGCGGTCTCGTCGACCATCAACGTACGGAAGTAGGAACGCAGTTCGTCACGGAGTCGCTGCTGGCGTTCCGTCGGAGCGAGATGCACGGAGGGCCCTCCAGAACCGCGGACAGGTCGGATGCCGGAGCGCCGCCGACCGGCGCCCCGGCGATCAACGCCCCGGCGATCAGCGCTCAACGTTTCTGACTGTCCGTCAGATACTGGGCCCCTGTCAAGACGCGAGCAGCCCGCACGAGGCACCGAAGTGCCGCCGCGCGGGCTGCCGTTCGGTCCGCCGGAACCCACCCCCCGGGAGGTCCCGACGAACGCGTCATCCGATGGCGATCAGACGATCACCAGAAGAAGGGAGTGAAGTTCACCGCGACGCTGTGGTCCGACTGGTCGATCGGCACGAAGGCGGAGTTGCTCACCTGGGCGGACGTGTTCTGGTTCGACGCACCGGCGCCGACGGCCTGCTGCTGGGTCGTGGACGAGTTGCCGGAGTTGTTGCCGCCGACACCGCTGCCGCCGATCGTCGCCACGGCCGCGTTCGATCCGTCGTTCGCGAAGGAGCCGTTGTCCGCCACGGCGACCCCGCCGCAGAGCGCGACGGCGAGGGGCAGAGCGGCGACGGCGGCGAGGGCGCGAGCGGTACGGATACTTGCCATGTCATGTCCTCCAGAAAGCGGAATTGCGGCTTCATATTCGGCTGGTTCCGGGGGAGTTGGCCGACCGCCCCGGTGCTGTTCACAACGTCGCGAGACCAGAGTTGCCCAGCACATCCCCGGCGAATCCCTCACGACCTCCCGATTCCCTCTCACGTATGACGAAGAGCGGATAAACCTCCTACGCCAGGGAAAAGCCCAGGTCAGCGAGACGGCCGCGACAACCCGTTGGCGTACCGGGGAAGAACCGTTCCGCCACCCACCCACACCACCCGATAGCAAGCCGCCCCCACCCACCTCCCCCCTTCCTTTCTTCGAACACATGTACGAAACTATTTCCATGGCCACCATCGACCGGCAGACCCCCACCTTGGCCCTCGCCCATGCCCTCGCCGCCGCCGGGCGCGGCCTCCCCGTCTTCCCCCTCTCCGCCACCAAGCTCCCCGCCCTGCGCTCCCCCCACCGCGGCGAGCAGCCCTCGACGCACTGCCGGGGCGAGTGCGGGCTGCCGGGACACGGGGTGCACGACGCCACCACCGACCCCGCGGCCGTCCGCGCCCTCTTCGCCGCCGCGCCCCGGGCCACCGGCTACGGCATCGCCTGCGGACGCACCCCGCACCGCCTCATCGGCATCGACCTGGACGTCGACCCGGCGTACGGCAGCGACGCGGCAGGCGCGCTGCGGCAGCTGGCCCTCCAGCACCTGTTCACGATCCCGCCGACGGTCACGGTGCTCACCCCGAGCGGCGGCCGCCACCTCTGGCTGACCGGCCCCGCCGACGCGACGGTCCCCAACTCGGCCGGCCGCCTCGCCCCGGGCATCGACATCCGCGGCAGCGGCGGCTACCTGGTCGGCCCCGGCTCGGTCACCGCCCACGGCCGCTACCGCCTGGCCCCCGGCACCGCCCACCTCACCCCGGCCCCGTGCCCCCGCGCCCTGCTCCGCCTCCTCACCCAGCCCCGCCGCCCGGCCCCAGCCATCAGGGGTGTGGGCGCCTCCCGCACCCCGGACCGGCGGGGCGAGGGCCTGATCCAGTTCGTGCTGGCCGCTCACGAGGGCCAGCGCAACACCCGCCTGTTCTGGGCGGCCTGCCGTGCGTACGAACACGGCTTCGGCGACACCCTGGCCGACGCGCTCACCGCGGCCGCCGTCCGCACGGGACTGCCGGAACACGAGGCCCGAGCCGCGATCGCCTCGGCGGCCCGACTGACGTCGAGGCGGGGCGAGGAGACGAACGGCGCCGCCTGAACACAAGGGAGAGACAGCGCTTTCTATCGCCGACCGGAAGCACCACAAGCCTCGTTTTCGCAGGTAGCAGAAGCCGAGAAACACACCCCTCAATGATCGAACAACCCCCACCTCTACAACGATAAAATAGAAAGCGCTTGCCGACCTGTTGCCTTTCCTCCGAGGGCTGCCCTTCACTGTTGTGCGGCAGCCCGTCAGCCACCGACCGCCGGCTGCCTCGGCCCCCAAGGAGGCAGGCCCATGCGGCGCTTGGCCGTACTCGTCTCAGCCGTGTTCCTCTCCACCCTCGTCCAGGGCCAGGCCGCCGCCGCCCAGCCTCCCGACATACCGCCCCAGGAACCGGGCGTGACCATGCGGGTCTTCGACGTACAGATGGCGCTGGAGGACTTCTGCACGCTCAAGCCCGGACAGACGCCCAACGTCGACGAGTTGAAGCCGACGATCGACTGGACCACCGCCGAGGACTTCGGGCTGGGCGGCAAGTTCGTCACCGAGGTCACCGCGTACCTGAACGTCGAGTCGGCCGGGACGTACGACTTCCGCATCACCAGCGACGACGGATCCCGGCTGATCATCGATGGCACGCAGATCATCGACAACGGAGGAAAGCACGGCGCCCAGCCCAAGGAAGGCTCGGCCGAGCTGGCCGAGGGCCACCACGCGCTGCGTATCGACCACTGGGACGGCGAGTACGACCAGCGCCTCCTGCTGGAGTGGCGGCCGCCCGGAGCGGACGCGTACACCGTCGTCCCCACCTCCGTGCTGAGCACCGACGCCGACGTCACCCGGGTCACCTCCCCGGGCCGCAAGCTGTGCGAGGGCATCGACGAGTCACCGGGCGACGGCCTGCCGCTGGCCGGGGTGCACCCCGACTACACGCTGACCGATCTGCGCCCCGACGGTTTCGAACCGCAGGTCACCGGCATGGACTGGCTGCCGGACGGCCGGCTGGCCGTCAGCACCTGGGGCGGCAGCAGGGAGAGCGAGCTCGGGCAGGTGTATCTGCTCGACAACGTCACCGGGAACACCGACCCGTCGAAGGTGACGAAGAAGCTGGTCGCCGAGAACCTGCTGGAGCCGATGGGCCTCACGTACGTCGACGGCACGATCTACGTCTCCGAGAAGGACGACCTGACCGCGCTGGTCGACAAGGACGGTGACGAGGTCACCGACGAGTACCGGCAGATCGCGACCTGGCCGTTCGGCGGCAACTACCACGAGTTCGCGTTCGGGCTGCTGTACGAGAAGGGGCACTTCTACGTCAGCACGGGCATCGCGATGGTGCCGGGCGGCGCGACCCAGGACCCGCAGAACGTGCCGAACCGGGGCTCGACGCTCAAGATCAACAAGAAGACCGGCAAGGTGTCGTACGTGGCCGGGGGCCTGCGCACACCGAACGGCCTCGGCTGGGGCCCGAAGGGCGAGATCTTCGCCACCGACAACCAGGGCGCGTACGTCCCGACGTCGAAGCTGGTCCGGATCAAGCAGGGCGCCTTCTACAACCACCACACCAACCCGGACGGCGTGTACGACGACCAGCCGGTGACCGAGCCCGTCCTCTGGCTGCCGCACGGCGAGATCTCCAACTCGCCGAGTAACCCCCTCCTCCTGCCCGAAGGCCCCTTCGCCGGACAGATGGTCTTCGGCGACGTGACCTACGGCGGCCTCCAGCGGGCCTACCTGGAGAAGGTCGGCGGCGAGTACCAGGGCGCGGTGTTCCGGATGACGCAGGGCCTGGAGGCCGGGGTCAACCGGATCAGCCTCGGCCCGGACGGGGCGATCTACGCCGGCGGCATCGGCGACTCCGGGAACTGGGGCCAGGAGGGCAAGCTCAAGTTCGGCCTCCAGAAGCTCACGCTCACCGGCGACGAGGCCTTCGACATGCGCGCGATGCGGGCGGTCGACGGCGGCTTCGAGATCGAGTACACACAGCCGCTCTCCGCCGAGACGGCCGAGGACCTGGCGGCCAAGTACAAGGCCCAGCAGTGGCGTTACGTGGCGACCCCGCGGTACGGAGGCCCGAAGGCCGACGAGGAGACGCTCGACGTCACGTCGGCGACGCTCTCCAAGGACCGCAGGAAGGTGACGCTCAAGCTGGACGGCCTGCGCCCGGGCAGGGTGGTGCACGTACAGTCCCCGCGCCCCTTCGCCGCGGAGTCCGGGGCGGAGCTGTGGGGCACCGAGGCGTGGTACACGCTGAACACGCTGCCGGACGGATCGAAGCCGCCGCCGGTGTACGAGGCGGAGTCCGCCTCACTGTCCGGCGGCACCAAGTTCAACGACAACCACTCCGGTTACTCCGGCACCGGCTTCATCGACAACAACTGGGAGCCGGGCTCCCGCACCACGTTCGCGGTACGCGCAGACAAGCAGGGCAAGCACGACCTCGCCCTGCGGTACACGAACGGCCAGAACGCGGACCCGCAGCCCACGCCCCGCTCCATGACCCTGTACATCAACGGCGAGCGCTACAAACAGATCTGGCTGAACTCCACCGTGGCCTGGAACAAGTGGGCGACCCACACCGAATCGGTGCCGCTGCGGAAGGGCGCGAACTCGATCACGTACGCCTACGAGCCCGAGGACGACGGCCATGTGAACCTCGACAACCTCACCGTCACCCCGACGAAGCGCACCACGCTCTTCGACGGCACGAACCTGGACGCCTGGGAGGCGAACGACGGCGGCCCGGCGAAGTGGCCGGTGGCGAACGGCTCCATGGAATCCTTCGGCGGTGACATCCGTACGAAGGAGAAGTACGGCGACTTCCGGATGCACGCAGAGTGGTACCAGCCCCACTACCCGCCGGACGTCACCGGACAGGCCCGGGGCAACAGCGGGGTCTACATCCAGGAGCGTTACGAGCTCCAGATCCTGGAGTCCTTCGGCGTCGAGACACCCGCCACGAACGACGCCGGCTCGATCTACCTGCGCAAGGCCCCGGACACCAACGCGGCGAAGCCGTCCGGCACCTGGCAGACTTACGACATCGAATTCCGGGCGGCACGCTTCGACAGCGACGGCAAGAAGACCGAGGACGCCCGGGTGACCCTCCGCTGGAACGGCAAGCTGGTGCACAGGAACGTAGCCATAGCCGGCCCGACGGGAGCGGGCCAACCCGAGGGCCCCGCACCGGGCCACATCAAGTTGCAGGACCACGGGGACCCGGGCGAGAACCCAAGGTTCCGCAACATCTGGATCGAACGGCTCTGACAGGCGGGCCCGTTATGGGACGAAGCGGTGCTGCCTTCTCCTCCGACGTCGAGGGAGAAGGCAGCACCGCTTCGTCCCCCGACGTCCTGCGGGCGCAGGTCGGTGGCGGCCTGAACTCATCCGGCCTGTCGCTAGTCGCGTTCCACGTACAAGTACAGGACTCCGGCGAACAACTCCCTGTCGAAGAGCGAGTGGTACCGGACCCCCTCGACCTTGGTGCTGTTGATGACAACCGTGGGGTGCCAGGGCCGCGAGGGTCGTCGCCACCGGCCGTCTCGTACGTCTTCTGTGAAGCGGTGACGAAGTCCTTGTACTTCATCGTCGTCACGGCGGAGTCGAACGTCTCACTCCGCAGCCCCTCGACCTGGTCGGCGAGTTTCAGGAGGGAGGCCGTGGTGTAGCCGCCCGCGAGCTCGTTCACGGTCATGTTCTCGAAGATCACGGCGTGGTACTCGGTGAACTTGCCTGCGTCCAGCGCCGCGCGCAGGGCGTTGACCGCCCTCTTCGATCCGTCGCCGCCCACGCGGTCGTCCCTGAAGGACGCGAGGGTGTACTCGGTCTTGACCTCCCGGAGCAGCGTCATCTCGCGCAGCGCCGGGGCGCCGGTCGCCTCGAACTCCTCGACGAAGGGACAGCGTGGGTCCTCGTACAGCCGCACCGTGGTTGCCGCGGCCGGGTCGCCCACCACGATGGTCGTGCCGTCCGCGGCCAACTCCTCCGGCAACTCCTCGACCCCTGCATAGGCCGGAGGCGCAGGTGTGCCACCGCGTGCTTCATCCATGGGCTGCCCCCTGGGGGCGCACCCCGCCATCACGAGCACAGCGATCGTGGCCGCGGTTCCGGCGGCCAGCGGTCTTCCCTTTCCCACCTGCGGATCCCCTCCCCTTGATCGCGCAGACTGTAGTAGCTCCAGGTCACGAATCTCACAGCAATTGCGGACGGCCCGAGGACCTTCACCGCCGCGACAAGGCTCGGCGACCCCGCCTCGCTACTCCTCCCGCTCCGCCCCCGACTCCACCTGCGTCAGCGCATCCGTGATCATGCGGGTCGCGAAGTTGTGGTCGTCCGTCATGCGGTTGATGTGTTCGGCGAGCAGGAACGCCGTCGCCTCCAGCGGGGTCAGTTCCGCTTCCGTCCAGTCGCCGTACTGGTTGCGCCACAGGGTGGGGCTCAGGCCGATGGCGGCCGCGATGGCCAGGCCCGCCATCGTGGGGACCGCCTCGGGCGGGACGCTCTTCGGCAGCATCTTCAGGGAGGTGACGAGCGTCGGCACCACGTATTCGACGACGTCCTTCTCGTGCGCCTCGTGGGCCTCACGGAGCCACTTCATGTACAGGTAGATGAGCGTGCAGGTTCCGTCCAGCACGTCGTCGACACCCTCCGGGCCGAGTGACGTGAGGAGTTGCTGGACGAGCTGCTCCTGTTCGGGGTCGGTCCCGCTCCTGCCCGCGTGGACGGTCCTGAGGCGGGAGTCGATCAGCATGAGCGCCGCGCCCACATCGCCGGCGGGAGCGTATCGAGGGTCGAAGGGCGACAAGGCGGAAGTCCTTTTCGGGGTGGCTGCGGGTGGGCAGCGTGCGGTGTCCGAGCGCGCTTCGTACCTCTGCGCGCTCGGACGACTACGCAACCGACTCTCCACGATCCCCGGCGGCCCCGTCGGGCACTTCACGGAATTGGCCGGCCTCCCCCTACCTCACTTTCGCCAGAACAGGTGATGCGTCATGCCACTCGGGCTCGGGACGACGTCCAGGTGGTAGCGGTCGCGCAGGTCGTCCGGTGTGTTCCACAGACGCAGGCCGGTGCCCAGTTTCACCGGGGCCACCGCCACGTGCAGGGTGTCGATCAGGCCGGCGTCGAGGAACTCGCGGATCGTGGTGACGCCGCCGCCCAGCCGGACGTCCTTCCCGTCCGCCGCTTCCTTCGCCCGGGCCAGCACCGTCACCGGGTCGGCGTCGACGAAGTGGAACGTCGTGTCGGAGAGCGTGAACGACGGGCGCTCGTGGTGCGTCATCACGAACACCGGGGTGTGGAACGGGGGTTCGTCGCCCCACCAGCCCTGCCACTCGTGGTTCTCCCACGGGCCCCGCTGCGGGCCGAACTTGTTGCGGCCCATGATCTCCGCCCCGATGTTGTGCGTGAAGTCCCGCGTGAAGTAGTCGTCCAGGCCCCGGGTTCCGCCCGGGGCCGTGCGGTTCGGCCAGCTCGCCGTGGCGCCCGCCCAGGAGAACAGCGGGCCCGGGTCGACGTGGCCGAACGGGCGCTCCAGCGTCTGGTCCTCGCCTGCGGCGATTCCGTCGCTCGACACCGTGAAGTTCTGAACTCTCAGCAGTTGTGCCATGCCGTCCTCCTACGATTCGCTTCCGGTGGTCTCCGTGTTGGACCGGGGGCGCCGGCTCAACTCATCGGTCCCGGTCATGCCGGTAGCCCTCTCCCCCCACTATCGCCGTCCCGCCCCCGTACGCTGCTGAGCCGCACCGCCTCAGCGATCAACAGGGGAGCCCATGTCCATGAGCGATCAGCCCGACCGGCCGGACCGGAAGCCGTTCCTGTACGTCGTCGTCTGCGCGGCCGGCGTCGCCCGGGACGTCGACCGGCTCTTCGTCGCGGCGCGGGACGCCGGCTGGGACGTCGGTGTCGTCGCCACCCCGCAGGGGCTCGGCTTCCTCGACGCGGCGGCCGTCGAGGCGCGGACCGGGTATCCGATCCGCTCCGGCTGGCGCGCCCCCGGCGACCCCCGGCCGTTTCCGGACCCGGACGCCATCGTCGTCGCGCCCGCCACCTTCAACACCATCAACAAGTGGGCGGCCGGGATCGCGGACACCCTGGCCCTCGGCATCCTCTGCGAGGCGTACGGGCTCGGCGTCCCCACCGCCGTACTCCCGGCCGTGAACTCGCTGCTCGCCCAGCACCCCGCGTACGGCGAGAGCCTGGCCAGGCTGCGGAGCATGGGCGTCCGGATCAGTGCCGGCGCACCGCACACTCCCAAGTCCGGGGAGACCGCCGCCTTCCCCTGGGAAGAGGCCCTGGAGCTGCTCGCGTCCACCGCCGACGGCCCCTCGACGGATTCTCGCCGCCCGATAAGGTAATGGCCGGATAAAGAGATCACCAAGTGCGCGCACACCGCCGCACGTCTCGGGAGGAAGCCATGGGAACCCGCCGTACATCACTGCCCGGAGTGGGGGCTCAGTACGACTTCACGACCGAGACGGGGCAGCACATTTCGGTCGTCGTCCACCACGACGGACGCCGGTTCATCGGGTTCTACCAACAGGACGACCCTGATTCGTGCCAACTCTCCGTCCCCCTGACGACGACCGAGGCCACCGCGCTCGCGCACCTCATCGATCCGGCGCCCATCGACGCCGTACGCACCGAGGGCATCGACCTCGTCACCGAGCACATCCCGCTCGGGTCCCGCTCCCCGTACGGCGGGCGGCTGCTGGGGGAGACGCGGGCGCGGACCCGGACCGGGGCGTCCATCGTGGCGGTGCTGCGCACCCACAGCGCGCACCCGTCGCCGGAACCGGATTTTCGACTGGCCATCGGGGACACACTCGTCGCCGTCGGTACGCGTGAGGGCGTCGACGCGCTCGCCGAGATCATTGCGGAGGGCTGACCGTGCATGACACGACTGCATTGCTGGTGGAGCTGGGGGCCGTCATCCTCGGGCTGGGGCTCGTGGGGCGGTTCGCCGGGCGGATAGGGCTCTCCCCCATCCCCCTGTACCTGCTCGCCGGGCTGGCGTTCGGGCACGGTGGGCTGATCCCGCTCGACGCCAGCGAGGAATTCACCATGGTGGGCGCCGAGATCGGCGTCATCCTGCTGCTTCTGCTGCTGGGTCTCGAGTACAGCGCTTCCGAGCTGGTCACCAGTCTCAAGACGCAGTATCCGTCGGGCGCCGTCGACTTCGCCCTCAACGCCGTCCCGGGCGCCGTCGCCGCCCTGATCCTCGGCTGGGGACCCGTGGGCGCCGTCGCGCTCGCCGGGGTCACCTGGATCTCCTCGTCCGGGGTGATCGCCAAGGTCATGACCGACCTCGGCCGGCTCGGTAACCGCGAGACCCCCGTCATCCTCGGCGTCCTCGTCATGGAGGACCTGGCGATGGCGGTGTACCTGCCGCTGCTCACCGCCATGCTCGCCGGGGTCAGCCTGGCCGGCGGCAGCCTCGCGCTCGTCATCGCGCTCGGGGCCGTCGGACTCGTCCTCTACCTGGCGCTCCGCCACGGCCGACTGATCAGCCGCGCGGTCTCCTCCGACAACCCGGAGATGCTGCTCCTGGTCGTCCTCGGCCTCACCGTCCTCGTCGCCGGTGTCGCCCAGCAGCTCCAGGTGTCCGCCGCCGTCGGCGCGTTCCTCGTCGGCATCGCGCTCTCCGGTGAGGTCGCCGAGGGCGCCCGCAAGCTGCTCACCCCGCTGCGGGACCTGTTCGCCGCCGTGTTCTTCGTCTTCTTCGGACTCTCCACGAACCCGGCCGACATCCCGCCGGTGCTGCTGCCCGCGGCCCTGCTGGCCATCATCACCACCTTCACCAAGATCGGCACCGGCTACTACGCGGCCCGCCGCGCCGGGGTCGGCTCGCCCGGCCGCTGGCGCGCGGGCGGCACCCTCGTGGCGCGCGGTGAGTTCTCCATCGTCATCGCCGGTCTGGCCGTGGCCACCGAGCCGCGCATCGGCCCCATCGCCACCGCGTACGTCCTGATCCTCGTCATCGTCGGCCCGCTCACCGCCCGGTGGACGCAGCCCATCGCGGCGAAGATCGAGGCCCGTCGCGGCGGCGGGGACGGCAAGAGCACGGGCACGGCCGCGACTGCCGAGAAGGAGCCCGTCGCGAAGTCCGCGCCCGAGCGCCGGCTGGGCTCGCACGACGACCTCACCCCGGAACCCGCGGGCGAGAAGCACGAGTAGCCCCGGCCGAAGGCACGCAGCCGAAGCCCCCGGACGCCCCTGATGGGTGCCGGGGGCTTCCGCGTACCCCGGCATTCCCGGCACACCCATCTCTACATGTCTGTAGAGTCGATCGCGTTCCGGCACTGCTTCGCAAGGTAGGGAGATGTCATGGCTCTGTGGGACCGCATCAAGGAATCCGCTTCGTCGATGCAGACGCAGCTGGAGGCGAAGAAGAACGAGCTGAAGTCGGGGTCGTTCCGGGACGCGAGCATGGCCATGTGCGCCCTGGTCGCCGCCGCCGACGGTTCCGTCGACCCGGCCGAGCGCCAGCGCGTCGCGGCCCTCATCGCGTCCAACGACGTCCTGCGGAACTTCCCCGCCGACGACCTCCAGCGGCGCTTCAACGCGTACGTCGACCAGCTCACCGCCGATTTCGCGCTCGGCAAGGTCAGCGTGGTCCAGGAGGTCGCCAAGGCCAGGAAGAAGCCCGCCGAGGCCCGTGCCGTGATCCAGATCGGCATCGTCATCGGCGGCGCCGACGGCGACTTCGACGCCACCGAGCAGGCCGTCGTGCGGGAGGCGTGCTTCGCGCTCGACCTGCCGCCGCACGAGTTCGACCTGTAGCCGCCCCTCCGTGCGGCATCGGCCGGCCGGGCGCGTCACAGCTCCTTGGCCGGCCAGTCCAGCAGCCGGGCGCCGATGACCGCCGTCTGGAGGCTGTAGCGGTGCATCGGGTCCGAGGGGTCCGACCCGGTCAACTGGTGGATGCGCTCCAGCCGGTACGTCAGCGCCCGTACGCTCAGCGCCAGCCTGCGGGCGGTCTCGGCGGCGACGCAGCCCGCGTCGAAGTAGACCGCCAGCGTGTTCAGCAGCGGTTCCGCGCCGCCCCTCGCCTTCTGGAGCGGGCCCAGTTCGCTGCGCACCAGATCCGCCATCGCCTGCCGGTCCCGGGTCAGCACCGGGTAGACCATGAGGTCCGAGGCGTACAGCACGGGGTCCTCCATCCCCATCCGGTCCGCCAGATCGAGGGCTTCGAGCGCCTCGTCGTACGAATGGACCACCCCGCCGGGCCCCTTGTGCGGGCGGCCCACCGCCACCTGTCCGCCGTCCGTCGCCGCGTGCGCCTGCTTGGCGAAGTACCGCAGGACGTCGGGCTGGCTGCCCGGCGCGATGCAGACGATCCGGCCGTCCTTCGTCGTCAGCAGGATCTTGCGCCCGCTGAACCGCGTCAGCAGCGCCGCCTCCACACTGCGCGGCACCGCGTCCGTCTCCGTGTACGCCTCCGGGCCCGACGCCACCGCGACCGCGTGCGCCCGGGAAAGCCGCAGGCCGAAGCGGGTCGCCCGCTCCGCGAGCCGGACCAGGTCGCTGCGCCCGTACAGCAGATCGTCGATGAACTCCCGGCGCGCCGCCTCCTCCCGTCGTACGGTGAGGCGTTGGGCCCGCTCGAAGCCCTCGGCGAACGCGTCGACCGCCTGCTCCACCGCAGCCAGGACCGCATCGGTGACGGCGGGGGAGTTTCCGGCAGCGGCCCGGGGCCAGGCTTCACGGGTCTGCGCCAGATGCATCGTCACCAGGGCCCGCAGCTGATGGCCCGCGTCCGCCGCCGCACGGCCCAGAGCGCGGCGCTCCTCCAGTTCGTTACGAGTCAAACGGCGGCCGGTGAGGGCAACTTCGCCCAGAATATGGGCATAATTGCCCAGCATTTCCTCGGGAATCCTTGGCTCGGCCACGCACTCTCCTTCAGCCTTGCAACAGTCCTGTCATTTCCCCAACGCACACCGGGCGGTGCCGGTGCCCGGCATTAGCAAAGCGTAAAGATTGCCGGGATCCGGCAATGCGTCAGGACGGTCCCGGATGACAGGATCAGGTCAGCAACAACACGGGGGAAGCATCACGGGGGAAGTACCGGGGGAGCACGGGGGAAACATGGGGAATCGGGGGTAACCACCCGGCCGCCGCGGCAGGTTGAGGCCGCGCCGCGGTTGCCGGGCCCCGTCACCCGCGGAGTCGCCCGCGGACCGGGCGCCCTTCGGCCGGACGCTCGTCGACCGGCCGCCGCCTTCCCCGTACCGGATCACGGAAGCGCACGCCTCAGGGCCCGTGCGCCGAACCGCAGGGGGTGGGATCGATGGACGAGTTTCTGAGCGCGGCGATCGGCTTCCCCGCCGTCATCTTCGGCGCCGCTCTGGTCGTCATCATCTGCTTCTGGCTGCTGGTGCTCGCCGGGGCCGCCGGCCACGACTCCTTCGACGCCGACCTCGACACCGGTCCGGTCGGTCTCGGCGGTGTCCCGGTCTCCGTCTCGGTCTCCCTGCTGATCGTGTTCGCCTGGTTCGGCAGCCTCACCGGCACGGTCCTGCTCCGCCACAGCCACACCGACAGCGCCACCCGCGCCGTGCTGGCGGTCGCCGTGCTCGCCGGGTCGCTGCTGCTCGCCTGGGGGGCCGTCCGCCTCCTCGTACACCGCTTCCGCCGGTACTTCCCGGCGGAACCTCCGCCATCCCGGCTGGACTTCGTCGGGAGCGTCTGCACGATCCGCACCGGCACCGTCACCGCGACCTTCGGCCAGGCCGAAGTCGTCTCGCGCGACGGGTCGACGGCCATCGTGCAGGTCCGCCGGGCCGAGTCCTTCCCGTCCCCGTCCCGGCCCTCGGGGCCGGGCGCCGAGGACGCGCAGCTCGTCATGGGCTGTTCGGGACTCCTCTACGCGTACGACGAGGACGGCGAGTTCTTCTGGGTCTCGGCCTACGACGCCGCGCTCGACCCGGGCCCGAACGGCTGATCCGGGCGGGCCACGGGGCTCCTGACGGCCCTGTCCGTGGCGAGCCCTGCGGTTCGCCGGGCCACGGCCGCCGTCCGCCCGCCGCCTGCCTGACCGCCGCCTGTCCGCCCGTGCGTCGCGCTCCGGCCGACCCGCCTGGCGTAACCGCTGGTCACGCCACTACTTCGCTGTGCCACTTCCGTACCAACCAGCCGCCAAGGACTCTTCTATGGATGCCATCTCCCTGGGCATCGGCGTGCTCGTCGCCGTTGTCCTGCTCATCGTCATCGCCATCGCCATCGTCGTCACCCGGCTGTTCCGCAAGGTCGAGCAGGGCAAGGCGCTGATCATCTCCAAGACCAAGAAGGTCGACGTCACCTTCACCGGGGCCGTCGTCCTGCCCGTGCTCCACAAGGCCGAGACGATGGACATCTCGGTGAAGAAGATCGAGATCCACCGTGCCGGGCGGGAGGGGCTGATCTGCCAGGACAACATCCGCGCCGACATCCAGATCACCTTCTTCGTCCGCGTCAACAAGACCGTCGAGGACGTCATCAAGGTCGCTCAGGCCATCGGCACCGAGCGGGCCAGCGACCGGGTCGCCATCCAGGAGTTCTTCTCCGCGAAGTTCTCCGAGGCCCTCAAGACCGTCGGCAAGCAGCTCGACTTCGTCGACCTCTACACCAAGCGCGAGGAGTTCCGGGACCGGATCATCCGGGTCATCGGCACCGACCTGAACGGCTACCACCTCGACGACGCCGCGATCGACTTCCTCGAGCAGACCCCGATGGCCCAGCTCGACGGCTCCAACATCCTGGACGCGCAGGGCATCCGGAAGATCACCGAGCTGACCGCGATCGAGCACGTGCGCACCAACGAGTTCCAGCGCATCGAGCAGAAGGAGATCACCCGGCAGGACGTCGACGCCCGCGAGACGATCCTGGAGCTGGAGCGCCGGCAGGCCGAGGCCGAGATCAAGCAGCGCCGCGAGGTCGACACCCTGCGGGCCCGCGAGGAGGCGGCCACCGCCCGGGTGCAGGAGGAGGAGCGGCTCGGCGCGCAGACCGCGTTCATCAGGACCGAGGAGCAGCTCGGTATCCAGCGCGAGAACCAGGCGCGGGAGATCGCCGTCGCGCAGAAGAACCGCGAGCGGGTCATCGCCGTCGAGAGCGAGCGCATCGAGAAGGACCGGATGCTGGAGGTCATCGGGCGCGAGCGCGAGACCGAGCTGAACCGGATCGCCGCCACGAAGGAGGTCGAGGCCGAGCGGCGCGAGGTCGCCGACGTCATCCGCGAGCGGATCGCGGTGGACCGTACGGTCGCCGAGCAGGAGGAGTCGATCCTCACCCTGCGCGCCGTCGAGGACGCCGAGCGGGCCCGTAAGTCGGTCATCATCGCGGCCGAGGCGGAGGCGCAGGAGAAGCTGGTCAAGGACATCAAGGCGGCCGAGGCGGCGGAGGCGGCCTCCACGCACCTGGCGGCCGAGCAGCTCACGCTCGCCGAGGCGCGGCTGAAGACGGCCGACCTGGACGCGCAGGCCAAGCTGCGGCTGGCGGAGGGCATCCAGGCCGAGTCGGCCGCGCCGGGGCTCGCCGCGGTGCAGGTCCGTGACGCGGAGGCGGACGTCATCGAGAAGGCCGGTCTCGCGGAGGCCGAGGCGACGGCGGCCCGGCTCAAGGCCGAGGCGGAGGGCGCGCGGCTCAAGGCGCTCGCCGACGCGGAGGGCACCCAGGCGCAGGCGACCGCGGACGCGGCGGCCATCGGCGAGAAGCTGAAGGCGGAGGCCGCGGGGCTCACGGAGAAGGCGGCCGCGATGGCGGCGCTGGACGAGGCGTCCCGTACGCACGAGGAGTACCGCCTGCGGCTCGACGCGGAGAAGGAGATCCGGCTGGCGGGGCTCGATGTGCAGCGGCAGGTCGCCGAGGCGCAGGCGACGGTCCTGGCGACGGGTCTGGAGAACGCCGACATCGACATCGTCGGCGGGGAGTCCGTCTTCTTCGACCGGCTCGTGTCGTCGGTCTCGCTCGGCAAGGCGGTGGACGGGTTCGTGGACAACTCCCAGACCGCGCAGGCGCTGGCGGGGTCGTGGCTGGACGGTTCGTCGTCCTTCACGGACGACCTGAGCCGGGTGCTGGGGTCGGTCTCCACGGGTGATGTGCGGAACCTGACGGTGTCGACGCTGCTGATGCGGCTGATGGGGTCGTCGGGTGCGGCGTCAGGCCAGGTGGAGCAGTTGCTGGCGGCGGCGAAGGAGCTGGGGCTGGCGGATCTGCCGGTGTCTTCGGTGGCCGGTACGGGGGTGGCTCCCGCGGTGTCGTTGAACGGGGCCGGGGCCAAGGGGTAGGCCGCCCGCACCACCACAGCCCGTCCGTTGCCTGGGGCCGGGGCGCCCGGCCCGGCGAGGCGGGCCCGCACCACCACAGCCCGTCCGGCGTTTGAGGACGGAACCCTTGGCCCGGGGGGCCGGAAGGTCTGGGTGTGCGTCCCACGGGGGTGGGCGCACCAGGGCCTGGCCCGCCCGGCAGGGCGGGCCCCTCCGGGCCAGGGGTTCCGTCCTCAAACGCCGGACAGGCTGGAGTTCCGGGGCCGCGCCACACGCCGGGAGCAGGCCCACCAGCTCGAAGGTTCCGTCCTCAAGCGCCGGACGGGCTGGAAATCCGGGCCCGGGCCCGACGGCGCATCACGAAACACGTAGGGAGCCGTACGCATGGACAGCGACATCACCGCCACCGCCACCGCGCCCCAGGGCGATGTGGACGCCGGTGCCTACGAGGTGCTGCGGCGGCGGCTCTCCGCGCAGGCCGGGGAGCTCGTGCGGCGGGCCGAGGCGCTCAACGCCCGGCGGACCGAGGAGTTCGGGTCGACCGGGCTGCGGCTCCTGGCCACCGAGCAGGTGCGCACCGAGCACGCCTCCGTCCCGCGTGACCTCGTCGCCGTGGGCGGGAAGCTCCTCTTCGGGTTCGAGCGGGGGCCGGGGGCCCGGGGCGAGGCCGGGGTCGACGACGTCCTCCTCGTACGGGACGCCGAAGGGGACAGCGAGGCACCCGAGAACGGCGACACCCTCCTCGACGACGACGGGTTCCGGCGCGAGTTCGCCTCCCTCCACCGCTACTTCCGCGACGCCCGCCTCCTCCGTCTGCGCCGGACCGGCGGGAAGCTTCTCGCCGTCTTCCGTACGGGCGAGAACGCCGAGGACATCCGCGTGCTGCGCTGGGCGCTGGGCGCGGACGGGTCCCCCGGGGCGTTCCTCGACGCGCAGGGCGAGCGGGACCATGTCTTCCCCGCGTCCCACGACTTCGACTGGACCGTCGCCGGGCGCGAGGCCCACCGCCCCGGCCGCCACCCGCACATCGCCATCGGCAAGGGCGGCGGCCTCTTCGTCGACACGCTCGGCGGCACCCTGACCGTCAAGGTCACCGATGACACCGAGTCGCCGGACGGGATCTACGAGGAGCCCGTCGACGAGCCGTTGCAGTCGCTGGCCGACGCCGACGTCGAGTACGCGGAGGTCGGGCCGCTGGTCCTGCTGCGCGTACGGCCGTACAAGGAGACCGACTGGCGGCATCTGGTCTTCAACTCCCTGCTCTCCAGTGTCCAGCGGCTCGACTCCATCGGACCGTCCTGCCACCGCCTCCCCGAGGACCAGGGGATCATCTTCCCCGGCGGCTACTACCTCACCACCGGCACCGCGAAGACCTTCGACACCGCCGAGGAGCTGACCGAGCCGGTCTTCGAGGGCGCGGTCCGCTCGCCCAATGGGGAGGACGTCCTCTACGTCTTCCGTTCCCGCGACGGCCTCCGCAGCCTCCTCCTCCCCTACAACCTGATCCGCCAGGAGGTCGCCACCCCGCTCACCGGGCGCGGGCACGCGCTGCTGGACGACGGAACGCTGGTCCTGCTGCGGGACAACCCGGACGGGCCGGCCCGCGTGCACCCGTTGCAGCGCTGGCAGACGCCGTACGTCTCCGACACCTACGCCGCCGCCCGGCCCGCCGGGACCGGGCCGCTCGCCCGGACCGGCAACGCCGATCTCGTACGCGGGATTTCGGACTGCCTCGCGCTCGCGCACGGGGTGCGGGACATGACGCCGACGACCGCCGTGTACGGGCAGCTCGCCGCCGACTGCGCCCGCGCGCAGGACCGCTACCACTGGCTGTCCGACCCCGAACTGGGCGCGCTCGGTGAGCCGTTGGCCGAGCTGCGGGCCACCGCGCAGCAGGTGCTGGCCGAGTTCACCGCCGTACAGGATCTGACCCGGCGGGCCGCCGAGGCGCTGGAGGAGACCGCGACCCGCATCACCGCGCTGGTGCGGCGGGTGCGCGGCGAGGTGCCCGGGTCGGCGTCCGCGTGGGTCGAGCGGCTCACCGAACTGCGGCAGGCTCATGGGCACTTGGCGACGGTCGGCGAGATGCGGTACGCCGACGTCGAGCGGATCGCGGAGCTGTCGGCCCGGACCGAGGACGACATCGCCTCCGCCGCCCAGCGGGCCGTCTCCTTCCTCGCCCGTGAGGACGCGTTCGACGGGTATCACGCGGACATCGCGGGGCTCGTGGCCGACGCGGGGGCGCTGGAGACCGTACGGGACGCCTCCGCCGTGACGGACCGGCTGGCGTCGATGACGGAGGGGCTCGCCACCGTCACGGACGTCGTCGCCGGTCTCGACATCGGCGACGCCACCGTGCGCACCTCGATCCTGGAGCGGATCGCGGAGGTGCTGGGCGGGGCGAACCGGGCCCGCGCCACGCTGGACGCGCGCCGCCGGGAGCTGCTGTCGAAGGAGGGCCGGGCCGAGTTCGCCGCCGAGTTCGCGCTGCTCGGGCAGGCGGTCACGGGCGCGCTGGCGGCGGCCGAGTCGCCGGAGGCGTGTGACGAGCAACTGTCGCGACTGCTGCTCCAGTTGGAGAACCTGGAGTCACGGTTCGCGGAGTTCGACGACTTCCTCGCCGAGCTGGCCGAGCGCCGCACCGAGGTGTACGAGGCGTTCTCGGCGCGCAAGCAGACCCTCCAGGACGAGCGGGCGCGGCGCGCGGAGCGGCTGGCCGGGTCGGCCGACCGGGTGCTGGAGACCATCGCCCGGCGGGTGGCCGCGCTGGACGATCTCGACGCCGTCCACACCTACTTCGCCTCCGACCCGATGGTCGCCAAGATCCGGCGGACCGCCGACGAACTGCGTGAACTCGGCGACCCGGTACGGGCGGAGGAGCTGGACGGGCGGCTGAAGGCGGCCCGGCAGGAGGCGGGCCGCGCCCTGCGCGACCGCACCGAGCTGTACGCCGACGGCGGGTCCGTGATCAAGCTGGGCCGCCACCGGTTCGCGGTGAACACCCAGCCGTTCGACCTGACGCTCGTGCCCTCCGGGGAGAGCCTCGTCTTCGCGCTGACCGGGACGGACTACCGGGCCCCGGTCACCGACCCGGCGTTCGCGGCGGCCCGGCCGTACTGGGAACAGCTGCTCCCCTCGGAGAACGCCGCCGTCTACCGCGCCGAGCACCTCGCCGCCCGCCTCCTCGACGAGCACGGGGCGAGCCGCCTGACCGCGTTGTCCGACGCCGAACTGGCCAAGCTCGTAAGGGAGTCGGCGGCCGAGGCATACGACGAGGGGTACACCCGGGGCGTCCACGACGAGGACGCCACCGCGATCCTGGCCGCCCTGCTGCGCCTGCACGCGGACGCCGGGCTACTGCGCCACGAGCCCGGGGCACGGGCGGCCGCCCAGCTGTTCTGGACGTACGGCGTGGACGCGGCGCAGCGCACGGCCTGGGCGCGGCGGGCGGTATCGCTGGCCCGCGCCCGCGACACCTTCGGGCTGGCCCCGGCCATCGCCGTGCTCCAGGAGGAGTGGGCGACGGCGATCGAGTGCAGCCCGGCTGCGGCGGACGGAGTGCGGCCCGAGGCCGTCGCCGCGTACCTCTTCGAGGAGCTGACGACCGGACCGGCCGGGTTCGTCCGGTCCGCCGGGGCCCGGGCGTTCCTGGACGGGTTCCACCGGGCCGCCGGGCCCGATGTGTACGCGGAGGACCTGGCGGCCCTCGGCGACGACCTGGCCGCCCGCAAGCAGCTCGTGGAGGGCTGGCTCGTCCCGTACGCCGAGTCCACCGGGGCCGCCGGAGCGACGGGGACGGGCTTCGGCGGCGGCGATCTGGCGGAGGCCGTCGCGGTGGAGCTCTGCCCGGAGCTGGAGCGGTACGCGTGCGACGCGCCGCTCACCGAGCGGCTGGAAGGGCTGCTCGGCGACCACCCGCGCATCGCGGGCGGCGGTGCCCTCACCGTACGGATCGACGAACTCCTCGCCCGTACCGCCGAGTTCCGCACCGACACCGTGCCCGGGTTCCGCGCCTACCAGCGGCTGCGCACCTCCCTGGTGACCGGTGAGCGCGGCCGGCTGCGGCTGGACGACCACCGGCCGCGCGTGATGTCGGCGTTCGTCCGCAACCGGCTGCTCGACGAGGTGTACCTGCCGCTGATCGGCGACAGCCTGGCCAAGCAGCTCGGCACCGCCGACGCCGACCGGCGCACCGACTCGCAGGGCCTGCTCCTGCTCGTCTCGCCGCCCGGCTACGGCAAGACGACGCTGATGGAGTACGTCGCGGACCGGCTCGGCATGGTCCTCGTCAAGATCAGCGGCCCGAACCTGGGCCACGACGTGACCTCCCTCGACCCGGACCGGGCCCCGAGCGCCACCGCGCGGCAGGAGATCGAGAAGATCAACTTCGCGCTGGAGGCGGGCAACAACACGCTCCTCTATCTCGACGACATCCAGCACACCTCGCCCGAACTCCTCCAGAAGTTCATCCCGTTGTGCGACGCCACGCGCCGTATCGAGGGCGTACGGGACGGCGAGCCGCGCAGCTACGACCTGCGGGGCAAGCGGTTCGCGGTGTGCATGGCGGGCAACCCGTACACCGAGTCCGGCGAGCAGTTCCGGATCCCCGACATGCTCGCCAACCGGGCGGACGTGTGGAACCTCGGCGAGGTGCTGAGCGGTCGCGAGGACGTCTTCGCGCTGAGCTTCGTGGAGAACGCGCTGACCGCCAACCCGGTCCTCGCCCCGCTGGCCGGCCGCTCCCGCGACGATCTGGCGCTGCTGGTGCGGCTGGCGGGCGGCAGCGATCCGGCCGCGCGCGCGGAGCATCTGGAACACCCGTACAGCGCGGCCGAGTTGGACCGCATCCTGGCGGTGCTGCGCCATCTCCTCACGGCCCGGGACACGGTGCTCGCGGTGAACGCGGCGTACATCGCGTCGGCCGCGCAGACGGACGCCACGCGCACCGAGCCGCCGTTCCGGCTCCAGGGCTCCTACCGCAACATGAACAAGATCGCCGAGCGGATCGTGCCCGTCATGAACGACGACGAACTGTCCGCCGTCATCGACGACCACTACACGGGCGAGGCCCAGACGCTCACCACCGGGGCCGAGGCGAATCTGCTGAAGCTGGCCGCCCTGCGTGGCACGCTCACCGCCGAACAGGCGGAACGGTGGGCGGCGATCAGCGGTTCCTACGTCCGTACGCAGGCGCTCGGCGGGCCGGAGGGCGACCCGATGACCCGGGCCGTGGCCGCGCTCGGGCTGCTCGCGGACCGGATCGCCGCGGTCGAGACGGCGATTCAGCGGGCAGCGGACCCCCGGCACCTGCTCGCCGGCGTCCAGGGCGGCGCCAACGGCGGGGCGGTCAACGACCGTCCTGCCCCCGGCCGTCATGCGAAGATCACAAACGCTCCACACTGATCGGCACTGATCGGGAAGACCGAGCCGGAAGGATCACGGCATGCTGGGTTTCGTGCCTCCACTTCCTCAGCAGCCGGGACGGCCGCCGTCCTCCGGCCACATGATCGTCTGCGGTGACGACGCCCTGGCGCGCCGACTCGCCGTGGAGCTGCGCTTCATCTACGGAGAACGGGTCACGCTGCTCCTGCCGCCGGGCCGGGACGCGAACAACCCGGAGACCCCGCTGACCCAACGGGGCCGGGCGGCCGCCCTGTTCGGCCGGATGTCGGCGGCGATGAACCGCTCGGGCAACGGCAACGGGACCACCGGCGGCAGCGGCGACACCAACGCCGGGGTCGAGGCCGTCCGCATCATGGAGGCCCCCGAGCCCTCCGACGACGTCCTGGAGGAGGCGGGCATCGACCGGGCCGCCGCCCTCGCCCTCGTCTACGACGACGACGAGCGCAACATCCGCGCCGCCCTGACCGCCCGCCGCCTCAACCCCCGTCTGCGGCTGGTGATCCGGCTCTACAACCGCAAGCTCGGCCAGCATCTGGAGGAGCTGCTCGACCAGGCGGCGGCCGTCGCCATGCCCGGTATCGACCCGGCGCTGCTGGACGCCTCCACCACCGTCCTGTCCGACGCCGACACCGCCGCCCCGGCCCTCGCCGCCACCGCCCTGACCGGCAGCAGCAAGGTCATCCAGGCCGAGGGGCTGCTCCTGCGGGCCGCCGAGCGCCCGCCGCCGGGCCCCGGCGAGAGCGCCGACCCCGGCCTGTGCACCCTCGCGCTGCTCTCCTCCACCACCAACGACCCGGCGGGTGCGGAGGGTTCGGACAGCAGCGGCGACGAGGCCCCGCTGCTCCTGCCCGACGAACGCGCCGTCGCCGAGGCGACCGGCCGGGGCACGGTGGTCCTCGAAGCGATCAGCCGGGCCGATCCGGACCGGCCCGCGACTCGGATGGGCGGCCGGGGCGCGCCGCTCTCGCAGGTCTTCTCCCGCCGGCTGCGCTGGTCGGCCCTCGGCATCGCGCTCGCGGCACTCGCCCTGGTGGTCGCCTCGCTCCTCACCACCCAGGACAGCCTGGTCCACTCCACGTATCTGACCCTGCTCGACCTGCTGGGCATGAACGACCCGTCGGAGGACGGCACGACCGCCCGGAAGATCATCCAGCTGCTCTCCGGCGTCGCCGGGCTGCTCCTGCTGCCGCTGCTGATCGCCGCCGTCCTGGAGGCGTTCGGCACCCTGCGCACGGCCTCCTCGCTGCGCCGCCCGCCGCGCGGCCTCTCGGGACACGTGGTGCTGCTGGGGCTCGGCAAGATCGGCACGCGTGTTCTCGTACGGCTGAGGGAACTCGACATCCCCGTGGTCGTCGTCGAGGAGGACCCCGAGGCGCGCGGCATCCCGCTGGCCCGCTCGATGCATGTGCCGACCGTCATCGGCGACGTCACCCAGGAAGGCGTCCTCGAAGCGGCCAAGATCCGCCGCGCCCACGCCCTCCTCGCGCTCACCAGCATCGACACGACGAACCTGGAAGCCACGCTGTACGCCCGCTCGGTGAAGCCGGACCTGAGGGTCGCGCTGCGGCTGTACGACGACGAGTTCGCCACCGCCGTCTACCGCACCCTGCGCACCGCGCACCCCCAGGCCCTGACCCGCTCCCGCTCGGTCTCCCATCTGGCCGCGCCGTCCTTCGCGGTCGCCATGATGGGCCGCCAGATCCTCGGCGCGGTCCCGGTCGAGCGCAAGGTGATGCTGTTCGCCGCCCTGGAGGTCGCGGGGCACCCGCAGCTGGAGGGCCACACGGTCGAGCAGGCGTTCCGGGCGGGCGCCTGGCGGGTCCTGGCCATCGACGCCACCCCGCCCGCCGACCGCAACCCGGACCTCGCCGCCCTGCCCCCGTTCGACCCGGAGGGCGACGCGACCCCGCCGCCCTCCGGCCTGGTATGGGACCTGCACCCCGGCTACGTCCTGCGCGCCCAGGACCGGGTGGTGATCGCCGCCACCCGCCGGGGCCTCGCGGAGCTACTGCGGCGACAGCGGTCGGCGGTGCCGAGGCAGTAGGGGGTTTCCCCCTACCGGGGCGGGCTTCCTCCTGGTCGGCCGGCTGGGGGCGGGCCGGTTCGCGGGCGGGTGGCCGGCCGGTTCGCGCGGTCGGCTACCGGAACGCGCCCATCGCCTCCCGTACCTCGTCCAGCGTGGCTTCGGCCAGGGCGTTCGCCCGCTCGTTGCCCGCGCGGAGCACCGACCGTACGTACGTCAGATCCTTCGCGTACTCCGCCCGCCGGGCCCGGAAGGGCGCCAGGTGACCGTTGACCGCGTCGGTCACCGTCCGCTTCAGAGTGGCGGCCCCGCCGTCGCCGATCTCCGCCGCGACCTCGTGCGGGTCCCGGTCCAGGCAGAGGGCGGCCAGCAGGACCAGCGAGGAGACGTTGGGGCGGGTGTCGGGGTCGTACGTGATGTGCCGGTCGGCGTCCGTCGTCGCGCCCTTGATCAGGCGGGCGGTCTCGTCGGCGGTGGCGGAGAGCGGGACGGAATTGCCCCGGCTCTTGCTCATCTTCGTACCGTCCGTGCCGAGCAGCAGGGGCGCGGCGGAGAGCAGGATGTCCGGTTCCGGGAAGACCTGTCCGTACCGCTCGTTGAACCGGCGGGCGATCGTCCGGGTGACCTCCAGGTGGGGCGCCTGGTCGCGGCCGACCGGGACCAGGTTTCCCTTGCAGGACAGGATGTCGGCGGCCTGGTGGACCGGGTAGGTGAGCATCAGCCCGCTGACCGTGGACTGCCGGGAGTGCGCGATCTCGTCCTTGACCGTGGGGTTGCGGTTCAGCTCCGCGACGGAGACCAGGCTCAGGAAGGGCAGCATGAGCTGGTTGAGCGCGGGGACGGCGCTGTGGCAGAAGACGGTGGACCGGGCGGGGTCGATGCCGAGGGCCAGGTAGTCCAGGAGCAGCCCGTCGGTGTACTCCCCCAGCCGCTCCGCGGTGTCCCGGTCGGTGATGACCTGGTAGTCGGGGATGAGGACGATGACGTCCACGCCGAGATCCTGGAGGCGGACCCGGTTGCGCAGGGAGCCGAAGTAGTGGCCGAGGTGAAGGGCGCCGGTGGGACGGTCCCCGGTGAGGACCCGGAAGCCGCCGGGGTCCTGGGCGATACGGCGCTCCAGGTCTGCGGTGCGGGGTTCGGTGCTTCGGGCCTCGGCGGTGGTTGTGATCGTGGTCGTGATCGCGGTCATGGTGGCTGTCTCTCCTCGCGTGAGTGCTGCGTGAGGGACGGCCCCGCCGGTGAGCGCCGCTGCGCTCCGTCTCCGTCTTCCGTGTCCGCGCCGTACGAGGGCAGCGAAAAGGGCCGTCCATGTCGAACGGCCCTGGTTCCGTGCAGATGCTGTGGCCGCTCCTAGAAGGAGCGCCACCAGTTGCGGCACGGGACGGAGGTCATGAGCACAGCATACCGGCCGGCCGGGGAGACCGCGGGACGCCCGGGAAGACCGCGGGCCTACTTCGGGGCATGCTCACCGACGTAGAAGAGGAGCCAGACGAACCCGGCGAACAGGTGGGTCACGAAGACATAGACGAAGACGCGCAGGAACACTCCGCGCGCTTTCCACTCCTCACCGTTGCTCTTCAGCTCGCTCACCGTTCCAGAGTACGCCCGCCCGGGAAGGGCTTCCGGCCGCGCGGAATAGGACGGGGAGGGGTCCCGTTGTAGGATGTAGTTCAATGTTCAACCAAATCGGTCAGGGCTTCGGGACCACACGGAATCGGGGTCTCCGGCCGGGACTCAGGAAGGCGGACGCCATGCAGTTCGGGATCTTCACCGTCGGGGACGTCACGACCGACCCGACCACCGGCCGGACCCCCACCGAGAACGAGCGGATCAAGGCGACCCTGGCCATCGCGCAGAAGGCCGAGGAGGTCGGCCTGGACGTCTTCGCGACCGGCGAGCACCACAACCCGCCGTTCGTCCCGTCCTCCCCGACGACGACCCTCGGCTACATCGCCGCCCGCACCGAGAACCTGATCCTGTCCACGTCCACCACGCTGATCACCACCAACGACCCGGTGAAGATCGCCGAGGACTACGCCACCCTCCAGCACCTCGCGGACGGCCGCGTCGACCTGATGATGGGCCGGGGCAACACCGGACCGGTCTACCCCTGGTTCGGCAAGGACATCCGCCAGGGCATCCCGATGGCCGTCGAGAACTACGCCCTGCTGCACAAGCTGTGGTGCGAGGACGTCGTGGACTGGGAAGGCAAGTTCCGTACGCCGCTCCAGTCGTTCACCGCCACCCCGCGCCCGCTGGACGGCGTCCCGCCGTTCGTCTGGCACGGCTCCATCCGCTCCCCCGAGATCGCCGAGCAGGCCGCGTACTACGGGGACGGCTTCTTCCACAACAACATCTTCTGGCCGATGGAGCACACGAAGAAAATGGTGTCCCTTTATAGGCGCCGTTACGCCCACTACGGGCACGGCACCGAGGAACAGGCCATCGTGGGGCTCGGCGGCCAGGTGTTCATGCGGAAGAACTCGCAGGACGCGGTACGGGAGTTCCGCCCGTACTTCGACAACGCGCCGGTCTACGGCCACGGCCCGTCCCTGGAGGACTTCACCCGCGAGACCCCGCTGACCGTGGGCTCCCCGCAGGAGGTCATCGAGCGGACGCTGACGTTCCGGGACGCGGTCGGCGACTACCAGCGCCAGCTGTTCCTGATGGACCACGCGGGGCTCCCGCTGAAGATGGTCCTGGAGCAGCTCGACATCCTCGGCGAGGAGGTCGTGCCCGTCCTGCGCAAGGAGTTCGCCAACCTGCGGCCGGCCGGCGTGCCGGAGTCCGCGCCCGTCCACCCGGCGGTCGCCGCCGCCCGAGCCTCCGGAAAGGAAGCCTGACCCCGATGTTCTCCACCTCGCCCCTGCGCATCGTCGCCGTATCGGCCGGGCTCAGCCAGCCGTCCTCCACCCGGCTGCTGGCCGACCGGCTGGCCGCCGCCACCCGTGAGCGCCTCGCGGCCGAGCAGGACCGGAACGTAGAGGTCCGTGTCATCGAGCTGCGCGATCTCGCCGTGGACATCGCGAACCACCTGGTCAGCGGGTTCCCTTCGGCCGGGTTGCGCGAGGCGATCGACGCGGTGACGGAGGCCGACGGGCTGATCGCCGTGACGCCCGTGTTCACCGCCTCGTACAGCGGTCTGTTCAAGTCGTTCTTCGACCTGGTCGACCACACCGCGCTGACCGGCAAGCCCGTCGTGATCGCCGCGACGGGCGGCACGGCCCGGCACTCGCTGGTCCTGGAGCACGCCCTGCGCCCGCTCTTCGCCTATCTGCGGGCCGTCACCGTGCCGACCTCCGTCTACGCGGCCTCCGAGGACTGGGGCTCGTCCGGTGACGAGTACACCGAGGGCCTGCCGTCCCGGATCCGGCGCGCGGGCGGCGAGCTGGCCTCCGCGGTCCTGGGCCGTACGGTCTCCGGAGCCTCGCGGGCGGCGAGCCTGGACGACGGGGAGGACGCGGTCGTCCCCTTCGAGCAGCAGCTCGCGGACCTGCGGCTGGACTGAGGCCGGGTGCGGAGCGCGCCTCGGGCAATCGGGGCGGGTCACATCGACCCGCCCCGATTGCCCTGTTTGATTACAGTGAGATCGGATGCTGTACCGAGCGCGACCAAATGCGACCGAGCGCGACCGAGCTGGAGGCAGATATGGGCAGGATCGTTGTGGGCGTCGACGGCTCCGACTCCTCGATCAAGGTGTCGGTTCGCATGTGATGTGGCGAAATCTCACGAGAGTTGGCAAACGGGTGGCGAGTTCTCATCTGAACTGGCAAGCCTGAACGCGTGAGCAAGCGAATGCGAAGTGTGACGGGCGGCGCTCCGGCGAGGGTCAGGGGCTTCGAGGTGAGCTATTTGGGGGGTGACGGAGTGGAGCGTCGGGAGCCGTTGGCCGTGGCCGCGCAGGTGCGGTTCGAAGACGGCCGCCCTGTCCGCGAGTTCCCCTCGT